>NZ_SUGA01000017.1:32679-126389 GCF_004963255.1 Mesorhizobium sp.
CGGCGACGTCAAGTTCGGCAACATGAAGAAGGGCTTCGACCCGCAAGCCGTCGGCACCGGCGGTTCCGATCTTCCCGACCTGCCGGCCGAGTTCTCGCAGAGCGAGCAGTTCACCCGCGGCGTGGTCGGCATGGCCCGCTCGCAGGACCCGAATTCGGCCAACTCGCAGTTCTTCATCATGTTCGCGCCGGCGCCGAACCTCGATGGCCAGTACACGATCGTCGGCAAGGTGGAGGGTGGCATGGACCTCGTCGACAAGATCAAGAAGGGCGACGAGGCCGACAACGGCACGGTCAGCGACCCCGACCGCATGATCAAGGTTCGCATCGCCGCCGACGGCAAATAAACCCCTCAATTTTCAAAAAGGATTTCTGACATGGCTGAGATCAAGGATCGCGAGAACGCGCTGATCATGGAAACGACCAAGGGCAAGGTCGTCATCGAAATGTATCCCGAACTGGCCCCCGGCCACGTCGCCCGCATCAAGGAACTGGCGCGTGAGGGCGCCTATGACGGCGTCGTGTTCCACCGCGTCATCGACGGCTTCATGGCGCAGACCGGCGACGTCAAGTTCGGCAATTCGAGCAAGCCCACCTATGCGCCGTCGCGCGCGGGAATGGGCGGGTCCGACAAGCCGGACCTCAAAGCCGAATTCTCCAACGCCAATCATGGCCGCGGCGCCTGCTCGATGGCGCGCGCCCAGAACCCGAACTCGGCGAATTCGCAGTTCTTCATCTGCTTCGACGATGCCGCCTTCCTCAACCGCCAGTACACGGTGTGGGGACAGGTCATCGAGGGCATGGAAAATGTTGACAAGATCAAGCGCGGCGAGCCGGTGCAGGATCCCGACAAGATCGTGTCGCTGAAGGTCGCGGCCGACGTCAAGTAAGGGCATAACGATGATGGGCGCTGTCTGGTCCCTGCTCGGCATCCTGTCCGGCGCCTTCATCGCCATCCAGGCGCCGATCAATTCGCAACTTGCGCGCGGCCTCGGCCTTCCCGTGGCCGCCGCGGCGTTCTCGTTCCTGTCGGGCGCCATCGTCCTTGGCATCATTGCCTTCGCGGTGGTGAGGCTGCAGGGCATCTCGCTCGACTGGAAGGCGCCGGCGCCCTGGCTGTTCATCGCCGGCGGCATGCTCGGCGGCTTCTATGTCACGCTCTCCACCATTCTCACGCCACGCATCGGCGCCGCGGCCCTGATGGCCTTCCTGGTCGCCGGGCAGTTGCTCGCCGGCATGCTGATCGACCGCGTCGGCTTCCTTGGCGTCGCGGTGCGCGAAATCTCGCTTGGCCGCGTCGCCGGCGCGGTAATGCTGCTCGCCGGGGCGCTGCTCATCCGGCTTTTCTGATGCGTGTCGACCTGTTCGACTTCGACCTGCCGGAGGAGCGCATCGCGCTTCGCCCGGCGGAACCGCGCGACAGCGCCAGGCTGCTGGTCGTCGAGCCGGGCGAACCATTGCGGGACCACATCGTCCGCGACCTCCCTTCGCTGCTAAGGCAAGGCGACGTGCTGGTGTTCAACGATACCAAGGTCATCCCGGCGCAACTGAAGGGACTGCGCAAGCGCGGCGAGGCGGTGGCGCAGGTCGAGGCGACGCTGCATATGCGCGTGGCGCCGGATCGCTGGCAGGCTTTCATGCGGCCGGGCAAGCGCATCGCGGCCGGCGACCGCATCCATTTCGGTCATGACGGCAGTTCCTGCTTCCTCGGTCAGCTCGACGCGACGGTGCTCGAAAAGGGCGAGGCTGGCGAGGCGCTGCTCGGTTTCGACCTTTCCGGGCCGTTCCTCGACGAGGCGCTGCATGCCGTCGGCCACATTCCGCTGCCGCCTTATATCGCTTCGAAGCGCGATGACGACGAGCGCGACCGTGCCGACTACCAGACCATCTATGCCAGGGAAGAGGGCGCGGTCGCTGCCCCCACCGCCGGGCTGCATTTCACGCCGGAACTGTTTGCCGCGCTCGACGCCCAGGGCATCGAGCGCCGCTTCGTCACGCTGCATGTCGGCGCCGGCACCTTCCTGCCGGTGAAGGCCGACGACACGGCCGACCACAAGATGCATGCGGAGACCGGCTCGGTAAGTGCCGAGACGGCGGCGGCGCTCAACGCGGCCAAGGCGCGAGGAGGGCGGATCATCTGCGTCGGTACGACATCGCTGCGGCTTCTGGAGAGCGCGGCTCGCGCGGACCGCAGGATAGAACCCTGGTCCGGACCGACCGACATCTTCATCACGCCGGGCTATCGCTTCCGCACAGCCGACATGCTGATGACCAATTTCCATCTGCCGCGCTCGACGCTGTTCATGCTGGTCTCGGCCTTCAGCGGCCTGGAGACGATGCGCTCGGCCTATGCGCATGCCATCGAGAACCGCTACAGGTTCTATTCCTATGGCGACGCCAGCCTGCTTTACCGAGCGGAGACGAGCGATGGACGATGATCTCGGCGGCATGGACCGCGACAGGCTGATCGCGGAAGTGAGAAAGCTGCGCGCCGGTATCCGCGCGCATCGCGATACGACCGGGCATGATCTGTGCTGGCATCATCCCGACCTCTGGGACCTTTTGCCGGAAAAGACCGAGCCGTCGATCGCCGTGCCGCCATGGCCGAAATTCATGCGCGGCTGCATCCGCTACCGGCAGTCACTCGACGAGCAGGCGCCCGATGCGCCGGTGCACGACAAGGAATTCAATGGCTGAGACTTTTTCCTTCACGGTGCTTGCCAGCGACGGCAGGGCCAGGCGCGGCCTTGTCTCGATGCCGCGCGGCGAAATCCGCACGCCGGCCTTCATGCCGGTCGGCACCGGCGGCACCGTCAAGGCCATGTATATGGATCAGGTGCGCGGCGTCGGCGCCGACATCATTTTGGGCAACACCTATCATCTGATGCTGCGGCCCGGCGCCGAGCGCGTCGCCCGGCTTGGCGGCCTGCACGAGTTTGCGCGCTGGCCATATCCGATCCTGACGGACAGCGGCGGCTTCCAGGTCATGTCGCTGTCGAAGCTCAGGAAACTGACCGAGCAGGGCGTCACCTTCCGCTCGCATATCGATGGCGCGCCTTATGAAATGTCGCCGGAACGGTCGATCGAGATCCAGGGGTTGCTCGATTCCGACATCCAGATGCAGCTCGACGAGTGCACGGCACTTCCGGCCAAGCCCAAGGAGATCGAGCGCGCCATGGAATTGTCGCTGCGCTGGGCCGAGCGATGCAAGGCGGCATTCGGCGACCAGCCGGGCAAGGCGATGTTCGGCATCGTCCAGGGCGGCGACAGCGCGCCGATGCGCGTGCGTTCGGCGCAGGCGCTGAAGGCGATGGACCTCAAAGGCTATGCCGTCGGCGGGCTGGCGGTGGGCGAGCCGCAATCGGTGATGCTGGAGATGCTCGACATTACCTGCCCGGAATTGCCGGCCGACAGACCGCGCTACCTGATGGGAGTCGGCACGCCGGACGATATATTGAAATCGGTGGCGCGCGGCATCGACATGTTCGACTGCGTGATGCCGACGCGCGCCGGCCGGCATGGCCTCGCCTATACGCGCCGCGGCAAGGTCAATCTCAGGAATGCCCGCCACGCCGACGATCCGCGGCCGCTCGACGAGGAAAGCGATTGCCCGGCGGCGCGCGATTATTCGCGCGCCTATCTGCATCATCTGGTCCGCTCGCAGGAGTCGCTCGGAGCGATGCTGCTGACCTGGAACAATCTCTCATATTATCAGAAGCTGATGCAGGACATCCGGGCAGCCATCGAGGCGCAGGCTTTTGAAGCGCGCGCCGCCGAGATCGCCGAAGGCTGGGCGAGGGGCGACATCAAGGCGATCTAAAAAGCGCGTCGCGATCCTTCGGATTCGCTGCATGCGCTTTTGGTCTTTAACTTTACACATGTCTTTATCCGAAACCGGTTCCCACTTTCAGGAGACATGCTCTAGCCGCTGGTCCCGCCGATTGACGGACGTTCTGCCTGGGAGCAGAATCCTGTCTTGAGGGATCAGCCATGGCTGTGACGTTCGATTTCGCCGGCAAAACGGCGATCGTGACCGGCGGGTCGAGGGGCATCGGCAAGGCCGTGGCCATGCAACTGGCGCGATCAGGATGCGACGTCTGGGTATGGGATGCCGATCCAGCGCCACTCGACGGAACCCGCAGCCAAACGGTGGATGTAACCAAGGCAGTGGATATCGGAAAAGCCCTGAACGAAGTGATCGCCGAGAGCGGCCGGGTCGATATTCTCGTCAACAATGCGGGCTATCTCGGGCCCTATCGTAGCTTCGAGGCTGTCGAGCCGGCCGAGTGGCAGCGCATCGTCGGAGTCAACCTCATCGGCACGTTTGAGGTCACACATCAGGTTCTGCCGTTCATGCGCAAGACCGGCAGCGGCCGCATCGTCAATATGGGGTCGCTGGCCGGCAAGGAGGGATTGCCTAATCTTGCAGCCTATTCGGCGGCGAGCGCAGGTATCATCGCCTTCACCAAAGCCTTGTCGCGCGAAGTTAATGACACCGATATTCGCGTCAATTGCGTCGCGCCGGGGCCTATCGATACCGATCTTATCAGGCGACTTGGCAATCAAGTCGTCAGCGACATGATCGGCGCAAGTCCGCTCAAGCGCCTTGGCGCCGTCGACGAGGTCGCGGCGCTGGTGCTGTGGCTTTGCTCCGATGCCGTCAGCTTCAACACGGGCGCGGTATTCGACATGTCCGGCGGCAGGGCTCGCTACTGAACACCGGTTTATGTGCTGAGAGACCCGAGACCCTCAAGCCTCCGCTTGAGCGTGCGCGAACCATTTTGAAACGACTGCGATTGTATAGATTGCCGGGATGATTTCAGGCAAAGGCGCAGACCTTGGTCGTCTCGGAACAAGCCTCGGTGTCGGGCGAGGCACAAACCAACCGTGCTAACGGCCCCCGCGAGCCTGCAGCCGCCGTCCAACAATGGACTGGAGCGGTATTGCTCGCCGTCGCGATCATCGGGGTGGCCGGCCTCGTGCTGCGGGTGCTCGGCGCGCGGGGCGACCTCTGGGTCGACGAGATCTGGAGCCTGGCACTGCTTGAGCCGCTCACCTCGATCGACCAGATATTCTGGCGCATAAATCACGACAACAATCATTTCCTCAATTCCATCTACCTCTACCTGGTCGGCGCCGATGCGACGCCACTGCTTCAGCGCGGGCTTTCGATAGCGCTTGGCGTCGGCGCAGTCTTTGCCGCGGCGGCGGCTGCTCGCGGACGGTGGGCCGCTGTCGTCACAAGCCTGCTGTTCGCCATCAGCTATCCGATGGTTCACTATGGCTCGGAAGCGAGAGGCTATGCCGGCCTGGTCTTGTTCTCGCTTCTTGCCGTTTTGTTCCTCGAGCGCCGGCTCGACGGAAAGGGTTCGGGCATCGCGTTCGCAGAGGTCGTCCTGCTCGGCTTTCTGTCCCATCTCATCATGGTGGAAACCGTTGCTGTCCTTGTAGCCTGGACCGCCTGGCTCATCTGGCGCCGCACAGGCAGCTTCGAGCGGGTCAATGTGGATCTCGGTCAGATTTTCGCGCCGGCCTTCCTGGCTGTGCTGCCGCTAGCCGCCTGCATGCTCATCGGCAGGCTGCTGTTTGGCTTCAGGATCGGTGGTGCCTTGCCATTCTCGCTTCAGGCCTTCGCGCAGGGCTATGGCGGAATGATCCGCTATCTGTTTGGCGTGCCGGATTGGATCGGCGACTGGCCCTGCATCGCTGCCGCCTGTGGGCTCGTCTGCGTCAGTGCCGCCATCTGGCGCGACCGGCGGGCCAGCCTCTACGTCCTCGCGATCGTCGGATTGCCGATGGTCATGGCATTGGCGCGATTACCCAATGCCGAATTCCAGCGTTACTTCCTCGTCCCCGCAACATTGATGCTGCTGTGGGCGGGGGAGCTGCTTGGGCGTGGTTTCGCCGCCGGTGGCAAGTACCGTCTGTGCGCGGCGGTCACGACAGTGGCAATCCTCGCAGGCACGGCGACGCTTCTGATGCCATTCTACGAATATGGGCGGGGGTCCTACGCAGCGATGGTCGTCAGAATGACGCGTGACGGCGCGGCGAATTACGCCAGCAACCAGGAATTCCGGACCGTGATGACCGTCGATTATTTTGCCAAACGCCTTGGGCGCCAGGCATCGTTTGTCTCCCTAGACAAAATATGCGACGAGCGTCCGTCCTGGCTGATCCTCGAGGGGCCTATCGACCGGCAGCCGCAATATGTCGAGGCCGTGCCGACCTGCAGGTCGGCCTATGAGCGTGTCGACGCCTCAACGAGCTGGGGTCTTTCGGGCCTGGCCTGGACATTGTATCAGCGCCGGGATTGAGAACGAGCCCGGCCAAATTCCGGCCGTCGCGCGCCTTTCCGGAATTGCTCAGGTGCTGACCGAGGTCGAGGCGCGCAAGCTGCAGCCGGTGATCTTGAAACTGCCGTCCGCCTGCTGCTGCAGCGTGTAGACCGCCTCGTAATCCTTGCCGTCGGGCCCGACGATCAGCACCTGCTGGACGATCGAGCCGGGCCCGGTCTGCTCGGCCCTGCCGAAGGAATAGGATTGGGGCTTTCGAACCGGCGCGTAGCCGTTGGTCACCATGTTCATGAAGGTGTCGACGGTCGGAAAGATCTGCTTCACATTGGGCGCGGCGAAACTGTAGGCGGCGGCGCCGTCATTGGCGATGAAGGCCTTCAACTGGCTGTCGATGACCGTCTGCGCGGCCTTGACCTCCGCATCGCCGGCGAACGCAAGCGAGGTCATCAGCATTGGAACAAGAGCTAACGCGAACAGTGCTCGGCGCATGGGCTGTCTCCCGGAATTCGCTTGGCGAACGCTATCTAAAATACGCATTGCGGCATGGCGTGGTTTCACCGAGCTGCGAAGATTGCGCCATTTCAGCGCCGGCAGGCGGGATCAGCCACTCTTTGAGCTGCGCGGCGCGTGAAGCTTGAAAGCCGGGCGGCAGTCTGCCACAAGGGCCGCTTATTCACGATGCAGGCGGCAGGACCGGGCAATGAAGGCATTTTTCGTGCAGATTAAATGCGATCTGGGCAAGGCCTATGAGGTCGCCAGCGCGCTTGCCGATGCCGAGATCGCCTCCGAGATCTACTCGACCGCCGGCAACTACGACCTGCTTGCCAAATTCTACGTCGACGACGAGGAGGACGTCGGTCACTTCGTCAACGAGCGGGTACAGATCCTGCCCGGAATCAAGGACACCTTCACCATCGTGACCTTCCGGGCATTTTGATCGGTCGGGCGATGCCCCGTCGGCAAGCAGGGGCTGACCCGACCTTGCCGCCTGTGCCTTAAATTTAGGCAATTTGCATAGAGTGGCCGTCACGGCTTCCTAAATCATCGATTGCGCTTGATTTTCTCCTTCTAGGCCAGTGAAATGGTCTCAGAGGGGAGTACGCGATTGGCAGCGTTTGACGAAATGCTTCCGGAAGTTTCCGGATTGAGAAGACCTTATGAGGCTTACGATCGCTGGCTGAAGGAGCAGGACCCGGCCAGGCTTACCCAGAAAATGCAGGACGCCGAGCGTGTCTTCCGCAAGACCGGTATCACCTTTGCCGTCTATGGCGAGCAGGAAGCTTCCGAGCGGCTGATCCCTTTCGACATCGTGCCGCGCATCCTCTCCGGCCACGAATGGCGCCGGCTGACGCAAGGCATCGAGCAGCGCGTGCAGGCGCTGAACGCCTTTCTCGATGACATCTATCACCGCCAGGAGATTCTGCGGGCCGGGCGCGTGCCGAGGGATCTCGTTGCCAGGAACGAAGCCTTCCTGCCCGAGATGATCGGGGTGAAGCCGCCTGCCGGCGTCTACACCCATATCATCGGCGTCGACATCGTGCGCATATCGGAGAACGAGTTCTACGTGCTGGAGGACAATGCCCGCACGCCGTCGGGCGTCTCCTACATGCTGGAGAACCGTGAGACGATGATGCAGCTCTTTCCGGAGCTGTTCCAGAAGATCAAGGTGCGGCCGGTCGAGAATTATCCGCAGCTCCTGCGCCAGTCGCTCGCAGCGGTCAGGCCGCAAAGCGCCAAGGGCGCGCCGACCATCGCGGTGCTGACGCCAGGCTCCTACAACTCGGCCTATTTCGAGCACGCCTTCCTCGCCGATCAGATGGGCGTGCAGCTGGTGGAGGGGCAGGATCTGCGGGTCGTTGACGGCCATGTCGCGATGCGCACGACCGAAGGCTACAAGCAGGTCGACGTGCTCTATCGGCGCGTCGACGATGCTTTCCTCGATCCGCTGACTTTCCGCCCGGACTCCGCGCTCGGCGTGCCGGGCATCATGGATGTCTACCGCGCCGGCAACATCACCATCGCCAACGCGCCCGGCACCGGCATCGCCGACGACAAGGCGATCTATTCCTACATGCCGGAGATCGTCGAGTTCTACACCGGCCGCAAGGCCATTCTCGGCAACATCCCGACCTGGCGCTGCTCGGAGCCGGACAGCCTCAAATATGTGCTCGAGCACATCAGCGAGCTGGTGATCAAGGAAGTGCACGGCTCCGGCGGCTACGGCATGCTGGTCGGCCCGGCCGCGACCAAGAAGGAATGTGAGGCGTTCGCCAAGAAGCTGCAGGCGAAGCCATCGAACTACATCGCCCAGCCGACGCTGGCGCTGTCGACCTGTCCGATCCTGACCGAAAAGGGCCTGTCGCCGCGCCATGTCGATCTTCGGCCTTACGTCCTGGTTTCGGACCGAATCCAGATCGTGCCGGGTGGTCTGACCCGAGTCGCGCTGAAGCAGGGCTCGCTGGTGGTCAACTCTTCACAGGGCGGCGGGACCAAGGACACTTGGGTCCTGGATGATTGAGCCGGGCAGGGGGGACGCAGCACTGATGAAACGCATTCTTCCCTATTCGCTATTCGCTACTCCCTATTCGCTAGCCCCAGGGGCCTGACATGCTTCTCGGCCGCACCGCAAACGGTCTCTACTGGATGAACCGCTATATAGAGCGGGCCGAAAACATGGCGCGCCTCGTCGATGCCGGCCTGCGCATGGCGCTGACGCGCACGCAGAACGCGTCGGAGGAATGGAATTCGGTGCTGCTCAGCGCCGGCTCCGACTATGCGTTCTCGCAGAAATACCAGGACTATACCGCTGCCAACGTCTCCGACTTCCTGCTGCGCGACACCTCGAACCCGTCGAGCACGATGTCGTCGATCGAGACGGCACGCAACAATGCCCGCATGGTGCGAACGGCGCTGACGCGCGAGACCTGGGAAAGCATCAACGAAGCCTGGATGTCGCTGAAGCGCATGCTGGCGAGGCCGATCGATGAGCGCGACCTGCCGACGGTGCTCGATGCCATCAAGCGCGAGACGGCGCTGATCCGCGGCTCGTTCTACGGCACGATGCTGCGCAACGAGATCTTCGATTTCTCGCAGCTCGGCACCTATGTCGAGCGCGCCGACAACACAGCGCGGATCCTCGACGTGAAGTATTATGTGCTGTTGCCTTCGCTGTCCTGGGTCGGCTCGACGCTGGACAATTACCAGTGGGAGTCGATCCTGCGCTCTGTGTCGGCGCATCGCTCCTATCGCTGGGTTTATGAGGCCGACTACAAGCCGACGAATATCGCGGACTATCTGATCCTCAATGTGCGCATGCCGCGCTCACTGACCTTCTGCTATCGCTTCCTCGGCGAGCACCTGAAATTCCTCGCCGACGACTATGGCGAGCGCCATGCCTGCCACGCCACGGCCGAGAAGATCCAGGCGCTGCTCAAACGAGGCTCGATCAAGGACATATTCGATCACGGCCTGCACGAGTTCCTGGCAGAGTTCATTCGCGACAACACCAGGCTGGGCGACGAGATCGCCCAGGATTACCGGTTCCATTGAGCAGGGCTGAAGGCGGCGTCATGCGGCTCAAGATCACCCATCGCACCGAGTACCGTTACGATGCGCCGGTGCAATATCTGCTGCAGCGGCTGCGCCTGCTGCCCCTGAGCGGGCGTACGCAGACCGTCGGCTCCTGGGCGATCAAGGTCGAAGGCGCGCGCGAGGAGGTGCGCTTTACCGATCATTTCGGCAACGACACGCGGCTGGTGAGCGCTGAGAGCGGCCACACCGCCATCGTCGTCGAGGCGCGGGGAGAGGTGACGACGCATGACACGGCGGGCGTGACGGGCCCGCATCAAGGCTACGCGCCGCTCTGGCTGTTCACGCAGCAGACGCCGCTCACCGCCGCCGGCGAGGGCATTCGTGAACTGGCCGGCAAGGTCGGGCAGGGGACGGAGATCGAGCGGCTCCACGCGCTGATGGGCGCGATCCACGAACGCGTTGCCTACAAGCCAGGCGCGACCAGCGTCGTGACGCCGGCCGAAGAGGCCCTGGCGCTCCAGTCAGGCGTCTGCCAGGACCACAGCCATATCTTCATCGCCGCGGCCGTCGCGCTTGGCTTTCCGGCCCGCTATATCAGCGGCTATCTGATGACGGATGCCGCCGTCGAGCAGGCCGCCAGCCATGCCTGGGCCGAGGCCTATGTGGTGGGGCTCGGATGGGTTGCCTTTGATCCGGCCAACGGTATTTCTCCCGACGAACGCTATGTGCGGGTGGCGACGGGGCGCGACTATCGCGACGCCTCGCCTGTCTCGGGGATACTGCTGGGGCAGGCGCAAGAGAAGCTTGCCGTCACCGTCACGGTAGAGCAGTAATTTCCGACGAGATTCGCTGTTAAAGAAGAATCATGACCTATTGCGTCGGCCTCAAGATCGATCGCGGGCTCGTGTTCATGTCGGACACGCGCACCAATGCCGGCATGGATTCGATCTCGACCTTCAAGAAGATGCACGTCTGGGAAGAGCCCGGCGAGCGCGTGATCGTGCTGATGTCGGCGGGCAACCTTGCCACGACGCAAGCCGTGGTCAGCCTGCTCGACGAGCGCAACAAGGCCGTTGGCGACCGTCACCCGAAGCTGCTCGAAACGCCGTCCATGTATCAGACGGTGCGGCTCGTCGGCGATACGGTCAAGGAAGTCATCGAACATGCCTCGCCGAACGGCGACAAGGCGGATTCCTACTTCAACGCCTCCTTCATCCTGGGCGGGCAGATCAAGGGCAGTCCGCCCAGGCTGTTCATGATCTACCCGGAAGGCAATTTCATCGAGTCGACCGATGACACGCCTTTCTTCCAGATCGGCGAGACGAAATACGGCAAGCCGATCATCATCCGCGCCTACGACCGCGCCATGAGCCTGGCCGAGACGGTGAAGCTGCTTCTGGTGTCCTTCGACTCGACGCTGAAATCGAACCTTTCGGTCGGGCTGCCGCTCGATCTGCTGTTCCTGGAGAACGACAGCTTCAAGGTCGGGCTCAACAGGCGCATCGGCCAGGACGATCCCTATTACCGCACCATCTCCGACGGCTGGTCGAACGCCTTGAAGGCGGCCTTTGCCAGCCTGCCGGATTTTCCCGGTTAGGGTCCGCACTTCGCGGCCGGTGCGCGCTTAACATGTTAATCAATCGCGAAGCTAGCTTGCCGGCCGCATTGCGGCTGGGCTCTGGAGGATAGATGGACAACGAAACTTTCCGCGACTGGTCGAGGCGGGCGGCCGACTGGGGCGCCGATTACCGCGCCGGCCTGCGCGACCGTCCGGTGCGTCCGGCAATCGCGCCGGGCGAGATCTTCAGGAGCATCGAGGCTTCGCCGCCCGAAATGCCTGAATCGATGGAGAAGATCTTCGCCGATTTCGAAGAAAAGATCGTGCCGGGCATGACGCATTGGCAGCATCCGCGCTTCTTCGCCTATTTCCCCGCCAATGCGGCGCCGGTCTCGGTCGTGGCGGAGTATCTGGTCTCGGCGATGGCCGCGCAATGCATGCTGTGGCAGACCTCGCCGGCGGCGACCGAGCTCGAGACGCGCATCGTCGACTGGATGCGCCAGGCGCTTGGCTTGCCCGAGGGCTTTTCCGGCGTCATCCAGGATTCGGCCTCGTCGGCGACGCTTGCGGCGGTGCTCACCATGCGCGAGCGGGCGCTCGACTGGCAGGGCAACAAAAAGGGGCTGGCCGGCCAGGGCAGGCTGCGCGTCTATTCCTCCGACCAGGTCCATACCTCGATCGACCGCGCCATCTGGGTCTCGGGCATCGGCGAGGAGAATCTCGTGCGCATCCCCGTCTCAGGACGTTTTCGCGCCATGGATCCGGCCGCGCTTGATGCCGCAATCGTCGCCGATCGCGCGGCCGGCCTGCTACCCGCAGGTATCATCGCTTGCGTCGGCGGCACCAGCATTGGCGGTACCGACGACATCGCCGCGGTGGCCGCGGCCGCAAAGCGGCACGGGCTTTACCTGCATGTCGACGCCGCCTGGGCCGGATCAGCGATGATCTGCCCGGAATACCGGCATTTCTGGGCGGGCGTCGAAGGCGCCGATTCCATCGTCTTCAATCCGCATAAGTGGCTCGGCGCACAGTTCGACTGCTCGATCCAGTTCATTCGCCAGCCGGAAGACCTGGTCCGCACGCTGGCCATAAAGCCGGAGTTTTTGAAGACGTTGGGGCACGATGGCATCATCAACTATTCGGAATGGTCGGTGCCGCTCGGGCGCCGTTTCCGCGCGCTGAAACTCTGGTTCCTGCTGCGGGCCTATGGCCTCGAGGGCTTGCGCGCCATGATCCGCAATCATGTCGCCTGGAGCGAAGGACTTGCCGCGCGGCTGGCCGGCGAAGCGGATTTCGAGCTCGTCAGCGAGCCGATGCTGTCGCTGTTCTCATTCCGGCACAAAGCGCCATCGGGTACCGATCAGGACGAGCACAATCTGCGCCTCGTGGACGCCATCAACACCGACGGCCGCCTTTATCTGACGCAAACGCGGGTCGACGGGCGCGTCGCGATCCGCTTTCAGGCGGGGCAGTTCGAGTCGACGGCGGCCGATGTCGACGCCGCGTTCGACGTCATAACCGAGATTGCCCGGCGCCCGTCCTGAGGCGGCGGACGCGTTCTGCGCTGGTTTGCCTTTTGCAATCAGGTGATTTTCGTTAGCCGGCTCATACCTTTTCTTCGCTTTCGTTTTCCGATATAGAGGAGAAAAACGAAAATGGAGGACGCCGGATGTTTCTTTCGCCACGCCACGCCGAAATCATCCAGATGGCGAAAGACCACGGCCGGGTTCTGGTCGAGGATCTGGCGACGCATTTCAATGTGACGCCGCAGACCATCCGCAAGGATCTCAACGATTTGTGCGATCAGCGGCTGCTCACCCGGATCCATGGCGGCGCGCTGTTCCCGTCCGGGATCGAGAACATGGAATACGAGGCGCGGCGCAAGATCGCGGCCGACGAGAAGGAGGCGATCGGCGGCGCGGCGGCGCGGTTGATCCCGGACAATGCTTCGCTGTTCATCAATATCGGCACTACCACCGAGGCCGTCAGCAAGGCGCTGCTCGACCATAACGGGCTGATGGTCATCACCAATAACATCAATGTTGCCAATAGGATGCGCATCTATCCTACGATTGAGGTGGTGATCGCCGGCGGCGTGGTGCGCGGTTCCGACGGCGGTGTCGTCGGTGAAGCGGCCGTCGATTTCATCCGCCAGTTCAAGGTCGATTATGCCGTCATCGGCGCCTCGGCCATCGATCATGACGGTGCGCTGCTCGACTTCGATTTCCGCGAGGTGAAGGTGGCGCAGGCGATCATCGCCAATGCGCGCCACGTCATCCTGGTCGCCGACCGGACCAAGTTCGAGCGCACGGCGCCAGTCCGGATCGGCCATCTTTCGCAGGTGAATACCTTCATCACCGATCGTTGCGACATCCCCTCAATTCGCCGGATTTGCGAGGAGACCGAGGTCCGGCTGATCGAGACGGCGCTCGAATAGCGGCGCTTCATGGCTGTTTCACGCAGCCATGAAATTTCGTTTGACATTCGCTTTGAGTTCGAAATAATTCCGTCACGGTTTCGTAAAAACACAAAAATGGTGCAATGCGAAATCGTTGGAGGAACTTTTGGACACATCCCCGATCCATGACATTTTCGTCATTGGCGGCGGCATCAATGGCTGCGGCATCGCCCGCGACGCCGTTGGCCGCGGATTTTCGGTTTACCTTGCCGAGATGAACGATCTGGCGAGCGGGACGTCCTCCGGCTCGACCAAGCTTATCCATGGCGGGCTTCGCTATCTCGAATTCTACGAGTTCCGGCTGGTGCGCGAAGCGCTGATGGAGCGCGAGGTTCTGTGGAAGAACGCGCCGCACATCATCTGGCCGATGCGCTTCGTTTTGCCGTACGCCAAGGGCCTGAGGCCCGCCTGGCTGATCCGGCTCGGGCTCTTCCTCTACGATCACATCGGCGGGCGCAAGCTGCTGCCCGCGACGAAGACGCTGGACATGGCGAGCGATCCGGCAGGCAAGCCGCTCAAGCCATTGTTCCGCAAAGCTTTCGAATATTCGGATGGTTGGGTCAATGACGCTCGCCTGGTGGCGCTGAACGCTCGTGACGCCGCCGACCGAGGCGCGATCATCCGCACCCGAACCAAGGTCGTCAGCGCGCGCCGCGACGGTCCGACCTGGACCATCAAGGTGCAGAACGTGCTGACCGGCGACACCGAAGAGGTTCGCGCGCGGCTTCTTGTCAACGCCGCCGGCCCGTGGGTCGATCACGTTCTGCAGACAGCCGTCGGCCAGAACGAAGTCCATAATGTCCGTCTTGTCCAAGGCAGCCACATCGTCGTCGCCAAGAAGTTCGACGATCCGCGCGCCTATTTCTTCCAGAACAAGGATGGCCGCATCATCTTCGCCATTCCCTACGAGGAAGAATTCACGCTGATCGGGACGACCGACCGCGACTATCCAGGCGACCCGCACGATGTGAAGATCTCCGACGCCGAGATCGATTATCTGTGCGCCGCGGCAAGCGAATATTTCGCGGTCGCCGTGAAGCGCTCCGACATCGTCTGGACCTATTCGGCGGTGCGCCCGCTCTATGACGACGGCGCCTCCAAGGCGCAGGAAGCGACGCGCGATTATGTGCTGAAGGCCGATGGCGGGGAGGGCGTCGCCCCGCTTGTCAACGCCTTCGGTGGCAAGATCACGACCTTCCGTCGGCTTGCCGAATCGATGCTTGAAAAGATCGAAGGCTTTCTCGGCAAGCGCGGCAAGCCTTGGACGCATGACGCGCCGCTGCCGGGCGGTGATTTTCCGGCCACCGGTTTCGACGCGCAGGTCGCCAGGCTGAAAAAGACCTATCCGTTCCTCGACCAGAGGCTGGCACGCCGGTTTACGCGGCTCTACGGCACGCGCGCTGAGAAGCTGCTCGGCCTCGCCAAGTCGAATGCCGATCTCGGCCGCAATTTCGGCGCCGATCTTTTCGAGGTGGAGGTTCGCTATCTCGCCGAAAACGAATGGGCGGTCACCGCCGAGGACGTGCTGTGGCGACGCACCAAGCGCGGCCTGCATTTCAGCCGCGAGCAGACGGCGGCACTGGAAGAATTCATGCGAGGGCTGAGCCGCCTTCACGTCGCGGCGGCGGAATGACGATCGACTGCTGAAGCGCAAGGCCTGGGAGGAGGCGTGATGCTGGAACTGAGGAACGTGACGAAGACGATCGGTGCGCAGGAGCATATCCGCGACGTGTCGCTGACGCTTCAGCACGGCTCGCTGAATGTTCTGCTGGGGCCGACGCTTTCCGGCAAGACCAGCCTGATGCGGCTGATGGCGGGTCTCGACGCGCCGACGTCCGGCTCGGTCTGGTTCGACGGCAAGGACGTTACCGGGCAGCCGGTGCAGAAGCGCAACGTCGCCATGGTCTACCAGCAGTTCATCAACTACCCGGCGATGACGGTCTACGAGAACATCGCGTCGCCGCTCAGGGTTGCAGGCGTGGACCAGGCAAGGATCGACAAGGAAGTGCGCAATGCCGCCGCGCTTCTCAAGCTCACCCCTTACCTCGACCGCACCCCGCTCAACCTCTCGGGCGGCCAGCAGCAGCGCACGGCGCTCGCGCGCGCCATCGTCAAGAACGCCAGCCTGGTGCTGCTCGACGAGCCTCTCGCCAATCTCGACTACAAGCTGCGCGAGGAATTGCGCGCCGAATTGCCGAAGATCTTCGCCGCCGCGGGCACGATCTTCGTCTATGCCACGACCGAACCGCACGAGGCGCTTTTGCTGGGCGGCAACACGGCGACCCTTTCGGAGGGCCGCGTCACGCAATTCGGTTCAACCGTCGAGGTTTTCCGCAAGCCGGTCGACCTGGTGACGGCAAGGACCTTCGCCGACCCGCCGCTCAACACCATCGTGCTCTCCAAGAAGGGCGCGGACTTCCTGCTCGAAGGCGGCGTCAAGCTGCCGGTGCCGCCGGAACTCGCCGGCATTGCGGATGCCAGCTACACGATCGGCTTCCAGCCGCATCACCTGTCGCTGGAGCGGCCGAACGCCAGCGCGGTGCCGGTGCGGGCCAAGGTCACCATCACGGAGATCACCGGCTCGGAAAGCTTCGTCCATCTCGACTTCGCCGATGCGCGCTGGGTGATGCTTGCGCATGGCATTCTCGACTTCGAGACGGACGACGAGGTCGAGGTGTTTATCGACCCGCGCCACATCCTGGTGTTCGACCACAACGGCCGCGCCGTGACGGCGTCGAAGCTGGCGGCCTGAGGAGGATCAGATGGCGCGCATCGACGTCAACCATATCCGCCACTCCTACCTGCCCTATCCTCGGAAGGATTCGGATTTCGCGCTGAAGGAGGTGCATCACACCTTCGAGGATGGCGGCGCCTATGCGCTGCTTGGGCCGTCGGGCTGCGGCAAGACCACCTTGCTCAACATCATTTCGGGATTGCTGCATCCCTCGCACGGCCAGCTTTTGTTCAATGGCCGGGACGTCACCAATCTGTCGACGCAGGAGCGCAACATCGCGCAGGTGTTCCAGTTCCCGGTCATCTACGACACCATGACCGTCTACGACAATCTGGCCTTCCCGCTGCGCAACCGCCGCGTGCCGGAGGCGGACGTCGACCGCAAGGTCCGCGAGACGCTCGACATGATCGATCTCGCTTCGCTGGCGAAGAAGAAGGCGCGCGGGCTCACCGCCGACCAGAAGCAGAAGATATCGCTCGGCCGCGGCCTGGTGCGCTCGGACGTCAACGCCATCCTGTTCGACGAGCCGCTGACGGTGATCGACCCGCACATGAAGTGGGTGCTACGTTCGCAATTGAAGCAGCTGCATCGCCGCTTCGGCTACACCATGGTCTATGTCACGCATGACCAGACCGAAGCGCTGACTTTCGCCGACCGGGTCGTGGTCATGTATGACGGCGAGATCGTGCAGATCGGCACGCCGGCCGAACTCTTCGAGCGGCCGCGCCACACTTTCGTCGGTTATTTCATCGGCTCGCCGGGCATGAACGTGCTGCCGGTCGCGCTGGAAGGCAGGACGGCGAAGCTCGGCGCGCAGCGCATCGAGCTTCCGGGCGTGCCCCATACCGCTACCGGAAAGGCCGAAGCAGGCGCCGTCGAGCTCGGCATCCGTCCCGAATATGTGCGGCTCGGCCGCGAAGGCATGGCGGTGCAGGTCTCCAAGGTCGAGGACGTCGGCCGCCACAAGGTCGTGCGCGCCAATCTGGAAGGCAGGGAGATCGCCGCGGTGATCGGCGAGGACGACGAGGTGCCTGCCGAGCCGAAAGTCCGCTTCGATCCGGCCGGCATCAACATCTATGCCGATTCCTGGCTGGTTGAGATGGCGCGCGTCGAGATGGGGGCCTAGATGGACAAGACCTGGAACAACAAGGCCTGGTTCCTTGTCCTGCCGGTGCTGGTGCTGGTGGCCTTCTCGGCCGTCATCCCGCTGATGACCGTGGTCAATTATTCGGTGCAGGACACGTTCGGCAACAACGTCTTCTTCTGGGCAGGCACCGAGTGGTTCGAGGAGTTGCTGCACTCCGACCGCTTCTGGGAAGCGATGGTGCGCAACCTGATCTTCTCCTTCATCATCCTGGCGATCGAAGTGCCGCTCGGCATCTTCATCGCGCTCAACATGCCGAAGAAGGGCTGGGGCGTGCCGGTCTGCCTGGTGCTGATGGCGCTGCCGCTGTTGATCCCGTGGAATGTCGTCGGCACGATCTGGCAGGTGTTCGGCCGCAACGACATCGGCCTGCTCGGCTATTACGTCAATGCGCTGGGCTTCAACTACAATTATGTCCAGGACCCGTTCGACGCCTGGGTCACGGTCATCATCATGGATGTCTGGCACTGGACGAGCCTGGTGGTGCTGCTCTGTTATGCCGGCCTGGTCTCCATTCCGGATGCCTTCTATCAGGCGGCCAAGATCGATGGTGCCTCGCGCTGGGCAGTGTTCCGCTACATCCAACTGCCGAAGATGCAGCGCGTGCTTTTGATCGCCGTGCTGCTGCGCTTCATGGACTCGTTCATGATCTACACCGAGCCCTTCGTCGTCACCGGCGGCGGCCCCGGCAATTCAACGACGTTCCTGTCGATCGACCTCGTCAAGACGGCGCTCGGCCAGTTCGACCTCGGACCGGCAGCGGCGATGTCGCTGGTCTACTTCCTGATCATCCTGTTGTTGTCGTGGGTGTTCTACACCGTGATGACCAACTACGACGCGGAGCGCTGACAGATGACAGGCGCCAATGAGACGACACGCGTGAGCGAAACTGCGATCACCGAAGTCGGCAGCACGCTGTCGCAGGACGAGGTGGCGAAGCTGATGCGCCGCCGCGGCGAGGAATCGCGCTGGTGGTGGATCGTACCGACGCTCTACATCGTCGTGCTGCTCCTGCCGATCTACTGGCTCATCAATATGAGCTTCAAGACCAATGCCGAGATCGTGTCGTCGCTGACGCTGTTCCCGCACAATCCGACGCTCGCGAATTACCGCACCATCTTCACCGACGCATCCTGGTATTCGGGCTACATCAACTCGATCACCTATGTGGTGATGAACATGGTGATCTCGGTGGCGGTGGCGCTGCCGGCGGCCTATGCCTTCTCGCGCTACCGCTTCCTCGGCGACAAGCATCTGTTCTTCTGGCTGCTGACCAACCGCATGGCGCCGCCGGCGGTGTTCGCGCTGCCGTTCTTCCAGCTCTATTCGGCCTTCGGGCTCATCGACACTTATATCGCCGTGGCGCTCGCCCACTGCCTGTTCAACGTGCCTCTGGCGGTGTGGATCCTCGAGGGCTTCATGTCCGGCGTGCCGAAGGAGATCGACGAGACCGCCTATATCGACGGCTACTCCTTCCCGCGCTTCTTCGTGAAGATCTTCATGCCGCTGATCGCGAGCGGCATCGGCGTCGCCTGTTTCTTCTGCTTCATGTTCTCGTGGGTGGAGCTCCTGATCGCGCGCACGCTGACCACGACTGACGCGAAGCCGATCGCCGCAACCATGACCCGCACCGTCTCGGCCGCCGGCATGGACTGGGGTTTGCTCGCCGCGGCCGGCGTGCTGACGCTGATCCCCGGCGCGGTCGTTATCTGGTTCGTCCGTAACTACATCGCCAAGGGCTTCGCCCTGGGGAGGGTGTGACCATGAATCTCGACTTCTCCTGGATGGCGTGGACCTGGCCGACAGCGGCCTTCTTCGGAACCATCCTGCTGCTGCTGTGCGGCATGGCGGCCTGGGAATACGTCTCGCCGGGCGGCAATCCGCGTATCGGCGTCCTGCGTTTCGAGACGACGCGCGGCGATCGCCTCTTCCTTTCGCTGCTTGGCAGCGCCTTCATCCATCTCGCTTGGCTGGGTCTGGTTGGGCCCAACCTGTGGTGGGCTCTCGCTCTCTCCGTAGTCTACGCCATTGGCGTGTTCCGATACGTATAGAGGGGGAAACAGTCGGAGCGGCCGCGTGCTGGCGGCCACTTCGGATCACACTTCAAAACCTAAGACTGGAGGAGACACATGCGACGGCAATTTCTTACATCGACGACCGCCCTTGTCCTATTGCTTGGAGCGGGGCACGCCTACGCCGGGATGGACGAGGCAAAGGCCTTTCTCGACAAGGAGATAGGCCCCCTGTCGACGCTTTCGCGCGCCGATCAGGAAAAGGAAATGCAGTGGTTCATCGACGCCGCCAAGCCGTTCGCCGGCATGGAAATCAAGGTGGTGTCGGAAACCATCGCCACCCATTCCTATGAGTCACAGGTGCTGGCGCCCGCTTTCTCGGCCATCACCGGCATCAAGGTCACGCACGACACGATCCAGGAAGGCGATGTCGTCGAGAAGATCCAGACCCAGATGCAGACGGGACAGAACCTCTATGACGGCTGGGTCAACGACTCCGACCTCATCGGCACGCACTGGCGCTACCAGCAGGTGCGCAACCTGACCGACTGGATGGCGGGCGACGGCAAGGACGTCACCAACCCGAATCTCGACCTGAAGGACTTCATCGGCACGTCATTCACGACGGCGCCGGACAAGAAGCTCTATCAGCTTCCCGACCAGCAGTTCGCCAACCTCTACTGGTTCCGCTACGACTGGTTCAACGATGAGAAGAACAAGGCAGACTTCAAGGCCAAGTACGGCTACGACCTCGGCGTGCCGGTCAACTGGTCGGCCTATGAGGACATCGCCGCGTTCTTCACCGGCCGCGAGATCGACGGCAAGAAGGTCTATGGCCACATGGACTACGGCAAGAAGGACCCGTCGCTCGGCTGGCGGTTCACCGATGCATGGCTCTCCATGGCCGGCAACGGCGACAAGGGCATTCCGAACGGCCTGCCTATCGACGAATGGGGCATCAAGGTCGACGAGAATTCGCGCCCGGTCGGTTCCTGCACCGCGCGCGGCGGCGACACGAATGGACCGGCGGCGGTCTACTCGATCCAGAAATATCTCGACTGGCTGAAGGCCTATGCTCCGGCCGAAGCTCAGGGCATGACCTTCTCCGAATCCGGCCCGGTTCCGGCCCAGGGCGCGGTTGCCCAGCAGATCTTCTGGTACACGGCCTTCACCGCTTCGATGGTCGACGCCGGCGCCAAGGCGGTGATGAACGACGACGGCACGCCGAAATGGCGCATGGCGCCGTCGCCGCATGGCGTCTACTGGAAGGATGGCATGAAGCTCGGCTACCAGGACGTGGGTTCCTGGACGCTGATGAAGTCGACGCCGACCGATCGCGCCAAGGCCGCCTGGCTTTATGCGCAGTTCGTCACCTCGAAGACCGTCGACGTGAAGAAGAGCCATGTCGGCCTGACCTTCATCCGCGAGAGCACGATCCACGACAAGAGCTTCACGGAGCGCGCTCCGAAGCTTGGCGGCCTGATCGAGTTCTACCGTTCGCCGGCCCGCGTCCAGTGGTCGCCGACCGGTACCAACGTGCCTGACTATCCGAAGCTGGCGCAGCTCTGGTGGCAGGCGATCGGCGATGCCTCGTCGGGCGCCAAGACCGCGCAGGAAGCGATGGATTCGCTCTGCGCCGAGCAGGAAAAGGTCATGAGCCGCATCGAGAAATCGGGCGTCCAGGGCGACATCGGCCCGAAGATGGCCGAAGAGCATGACCTCGCCTATTGGAACGCCGATGCGGTCAAGAAGGGCAATCTCGCGCCTCAGTTGAAGATCGAGAACGAGAAGGAAAAGCCGATCACCATCAACTACGACGAGCTGGTGAAGAGCTGGCAGAAGTAACTGCATGACGTGGGCGCGTTCGCCCGCGTAAGAAATGCAGGGGAGGCGGCTTGGCCGTCTCCCCTGTTGCATGAGTAGTGGAGGGAATGGAATGAGCGGTTTTGTGCTGGCGATCGACCAGGGAACGACCTCGACCCGAGCGATCCTGTTCGACGACAAGATGAAGGTCGCGGGTACCGGCCAGCAGGAATTCGCGCAGCATTATCCGGCCTCCGGCTGGGTCGAGCATGATCCGGAAGACATCTGGGCAAGCGTTCTCGCCACGGTGAAGTCGGCGCTTAAGTCCGCCAGCCGTACCGCTTCGGATGTTGCCGCGATCGGCATCACCAATCAGCGCGAGACGGTCGTGATCTGGGACAAGGCGACCGGCCAGCCGATCCACAACGCGATCGTCTGGCAGGATCGCCGCACGGCGCCGCTCTGCCAGAAGCTGAAGAAGCAGGGGCTCGAGAAAAAATTCACGAAAAAGACCGGGCTGCTGCTCGACCCCTATTTCTCCGGCACCAAGATCGCCTGGATGCTGGACAAGGTGAAAGGAGCCAGGAAGCGCGCCGAGAAGGGCGAACTGCTCGCCGGCACGATCGACAGTTTCTTGATCTGGCGGCTGACCGGCGGCCAGGTGCACGCGACCGACGCCACCAATGCCTCGCGCACGCTGGTCTACAACATCGAGAAGAATGTCTGGGACGAAGAGCTGCTCTCGATCCTGAACATACCGGCCGCGATCCTGCCTCAGGTTAAGGACTGCGCCGACGACTTCGGCGTCACCGAAAAGAGCCTGTTCGGCGCCGAGATGCGCATCCTCGGCGTTGCCGGCGACCAGCACGCGGCGACCATCGGCCAGGCCTGTTTCGAGCCGGGTATGATGAAATCCACCTACGGCACCGGCTGCTTCGCGCTGCTCAACACCGGTGCCGACCTTGTGCGCTCCAGGAACCGGCTTCTGACCACGATCGCCTACCGGTTGAACGGCAAGACCACCTATGCGCTGGAAGGTTCGATCTTCATCGCGGGCGCCGCCGTGCAGTGGCTGCGTGACGGTATCAAGGTGATCGGCAAGGCCGAGCAAAGCGGCGCGCTGGCGGCGACCGCCGATCCGGCGCAACAAGTCTATCTGGTCCCGGCCTTTGTCGGTCTTGGCGCGCCGCATTGGGACGCGGAGGCGCGCGGCGCGATCTTCGGCCTGACGCGCAATTCCAGCCCGGCCGAGTTCGCGCGCGCCGCACTCGAATCCGTCGCCTTCCAGACGCGCGACCTGCTCGATGCCATGCGCAAGGACTGGAAAGGCGCTTCCGCGAAGACGGTGCTTCGTGTCGACGGCGGCATGGTGGCGTCCGACTGGACCATGCAGCGGCTGGCCGACATTCTCGACGCGCCGGTCGACCGCCCGACGATCTTGGAGACGACCGCCCTGGGCGCGGCGTGGCTCGCGGGATCGAGGGCCGGCGTGTGGCCGAAATCGAAGGAATTCGCCAGGAGCTGGGCGCTGGAGCGGCGCTTCAAGCCGGAGATGGATGCGGCTACGCGCGGGGCGAAGCTCGCCGGATGGCGGGATGCGGTGCGCAGGACGCTGAGCGCGCAGTAACGATCACTGGGCCGGGGGAGAATGCAACCGGATTGGTATCCTGCTTGGCGCGATGAGGCTTTTGAACAGCTCTCCGCCAAGAACGCACGCCTGGAGCAGGATTTCCGCCTCGGCCACTGGATGCGCTACAACTACGATCTGGCGGCCGGAAAGCTGATTTTCTCCGACAAAGCAGGCGCCAAGGTTATCTCGGAAATCCAGATTGCGGGCTCTACCAGCGCCAAGGCGGGCAATTGGCTCTGGGCTTGGGGGAATTCGAACTTGCCGGGCGAACTTCTCGGCGACGCGAAGCTGGTGCGGGCGTTCGGGGAGAAAAAGGGCGTGGGCGACCTGGCCCAGGCCTATGTGGACGATGCGAGCGGCGATTTGGATGCGCTCGGCTGGGAACTGACGGCAGCGATGGTTCGGGTTTGCAACGCGCTTGGAGCTTATCGCTCCTCGCGGGGAGAGGGCGGCGCTCTCTATCTGGTCTTCAAGACCATACGGTGGGCGAACTGACATGGTCCGTCGCCACGAGGCATAGCGAGGGAGCCCGCGCCTATCAAGGCACGGGCTCGGTCAAAATATGTGCTTTCCGCAATTGCGGACGGAAAACCGTTACGCATTTTCCTGGAATTGCTTTGGTACCGACTGGAGGCCGTCAGTAGGGTGACACGCACTGCCGTCGCGGGCCGCTGTTGGGCTGGAATGTGTTGTCCGAGGCGCGATACGAACGGTAGCGGTCATAGCACCACTGCACATGCGCATCGCCGCGGCGGACGCGGTTGTTCTCGCTGTTGACGATGGCGCCGGTGATCAGCGCGCCGGTGGCGAAAGCAGCCAGCGGGAACCAATAGTCGCCATGACGCCGATAGCCGTGGCGGTATTCGCGATAGCCGCGATGGCCGTTCCAGTAGACAGCGTCACCACGACGCGAGAAATCCCGGTTGAAGCCGCGGTGCCTTCTCCAATCCCGATACTGCACGGTCTGGACATCCGACAGGGCCTGCGGTTGCGGCACATAAGCCGGCTGAGCGTTGACCGGCACCATCTCCGCCGCGATGAACGACGCCGAGAGAGCGGTTGCCAGCAGGCCCGATGCGATCTTGTTCATTACTCTTCTCCTCGAGGTTGATCGACGTCCCTGCTGCGAAACGGGTCCGGGTTGCAAATTGTTCCCCTTTCAATCTCAACCCGTTGTTGTGGAGCTCTCTGAAGCAATGCGGACCCGGATCATTGGCGCGGGCATCGAAAATCGCTCGCAACCAACCTCTCGGCGTCCGTTCGAACCCGTTCAAAAATCCGCCTTGGACGCTCGTCTTTTTCCGGTTGACCGGTCGCGGCACTCTCCCTATGTTCCGCGCAATTTCGAGGGCGGCGTTTCGAGCCCGCGGGAGCGCGTAGCTCAGCCGGTAGAGCAACTGACTTTTAATCAGTAGGTCATGGGTTCGAATCCCATCGCGCTCACCAAAGATTTCAGACGCTAGAAAGTTCGCCAAGCGTAGGTGAAGATTTTGGCAGGGCGGGCTCGCTGAGCCGCCGTCGGGTATTCCTCAAGAGTCAAAGGGCATCTGTTGCCTTGCGTGAGCGCGAACCTTTGATCGGATATCTTTTGCGGCTATGCAAAGGGATGTCTAGGAAACCGAAAAGTAATCCCGGCTGGGTACGCCCCCGCAAAGAGATTGAGCAAGCGCTGGAAGATCAAGTCTCGTTTATGCGCACGTCGGCTGCCGCCTATGACGCGGGACAACACGCTGAGGCGGTTCGGTTGGCGGTACCAGTCTTCATTCTTGTGCATGATGGCTCTCAAAAAAGCCTGCTCACACAACTCGGTCTGCGCAGCGGACTTAGGTTTTCTAGTTTTGCGACGCCGACTAGGCCCGACAATCTTTTGCCGGAAGAACCGCTGGCCCTTATGCGTATGGTAGGTGGCGGAAAGAGCAGTTGGGAGCCAGTGCTCGACCAAGGGCCGATGGCCGAGAGGAAACTCCAGTTCCACGATTGGTGGGAAAAGGAGCCCATCTTTCAGTCGCCGAGAGGCGCGTCGATGAACCGACGTCGTTTGGTATTTTCCCTACGAAATCAGGATGGGGGCGGTCATGTCGATCCGCAACTGACCGACGAAGCCTATGTCGAGTTTTCTCGGCGCCCCGTTTGGTTCGAAAACATCGCAGACATGACCGTCATGACAGACCAGGCGGGCAAACCGGGCTGGTCGCCTCTGGAGCCATTTCCGCATTTGCCGACTATGCGCCAAATAGCCTTCGAACTGGACCGCACGCTCACAGGGGCCGGTATCGCCTAAGAGCTGCCTTCAATAGGACCCGCCTCGTCCGGGCCAAAGGCCGCCCGCAAGATGGCCACCCAATCCCTACGAGCAATCTCCCACCCGCTCCAGTGCGGATGACGACTATCCTTTCGCGTGTTGATTGCTGTCGGCTGTGTGTGGGTAGTGCAGTGGACGCGATATTTGCGCCATTGAACAGGGCGCCGCGAGGCCTGAATAGCAAGGCGATCGCCCCGGAGACTACCATTGGCCTCAAACGTGCGAAACGCCTCGACGCCGCAGAGCGCGATGTCGGTCAGGCTTCGCATGTTCTGAATCGTGAATTGCAGCGCCGGCCAACTCTTGGCGAGCACAACATCCGGAACAGTCGAACCACTTCGTTTGCTTCCAATTGGCAGCAAAAAGTTCGCACTCGCGATGAGCAGACCGCAATCCCGATTGACAAGCGAATCGATGTTCAGTCGAACGTTGGCGGCCTCCCGGAGCAAGCCGACAAGGTGTTGTTCGTCTTGAAGTCCGGCCGATGGCTATATAAGGGTCGTCCATCTGTTCGCTCCAACAGATCGTGGAGTGGCGCAAACTCTTTAAGCACGATTAGAAGTCGCCCGTTCCAATCGCCGCCTAACGTCTCGGTGCCCCACAGATTTGGGCGAAGTGGATCCGGGAAGATTTCGTGCCCCTTGCCAGCTCGGTATCTGAATATGTTCATGTATCCAGGGTGGGTTTCGCGGCGAATGTCGTTGCCAATGTCAGGCGAATTCTGGCGAACCCGAGTCATCGCGGACTGCTCCATGGTCCGGGCCGCCTACAGGCTCAGACCGCCTGCAAGTGCCCGCCTTGCTCGACGCTGAAATAGCTTAGCTAGGAATGTCGAAAGCCAAAACTGTGATCATCATAGCGACACGTTCACCGGCTTCATGTGGGGATCAAAGGCCCGGGGAGCCAGAGTCGCCAGCCGCTCCCCGGTATTTTAGCAAAATGTGAAACAAAGCGATTTCGCTGACGTTGAAGCTCCGAAAAAGGAGCTTCGAACATGGACTCATCGACAGCAGCGGTCATGGTTTTGCTTTTGTGCAGCCAAGGCGATGCGCCGGTCTGCAAATCGGTCAATGCGGCTTCGTCTCGTGTGTTCTCATCCCTCAGCGAATGCCGTTCTTCCTTGGCAAAAGAGCTCGCGCGGGCTCCCATCGGAAGAATGGTCGGCCGATGCCAAGTCGTCGATCCGATCGTCACAGGCTCGCTGCCAGCCGGCTATACGACAGTTATCGTTTCGCGTGGCGGGAAGGCTGCCAGGTATGTTGTTCCGCATAAGGAATAGCCCGCCCCCCATTGAGCAGCGGGCTAACTTGCGCCTTGGTCGAAATCAGGCGCCCCGTCAGCATCCCCGGCAATCGGAACAAAAAGCCAGGCACGGCTGTTTCCTTGCCGAAGGGACCGCAAATCGGGATGCGGATACAGTGGACGTACTGAACTTGGAGCTGGCCAGGGCCAGGCAACGCGTCAAGCGCGCGGAGATTTCGCTTAATCACGCAAAACAACTGCTGGACGAGGAATGCGGCGTCGGGATCAATCTTGTGCTGTGCGACCGCATAAGGTCGGAACAGCAACGGGTCGCGGAGGCCAGGAAGCGGCTGGTGAAGATCGCTTCGACCGCCTCAGCCTGACGGTGTGACTTCCTGAGACAATGGAGATCCTGCCGCGTTGCCTTGTTCCTGGACAGGGTCATGGTTAAACTCGGGCCTCCGAGGGAGGCTCCAGGATGGCACTTGACCTTTCGGTAGAGACCACCGCCCGTAAAGCGGCGACGCCGCCCGGCAAATATCTCTTCGGCCCGGTCGCCGATTTCCTCATGCTCGGCGGCAGCGCGTTTCTAATCCTGCCGGTGCTATTCTTCGTGCCGCGCGATTATGAGGGTGCGCTAGCCGCGACGATGGTCGTCGTGGCCTATGTGGTGAACTACCCGCATTTCGCCCATTCCTACCAGATCTTCTATCGCAATTTCGGCCGCAAGGCGCGTGGCGAGGGATACGATAGGAGCCTGCAGCTTCGCTACATTTTCGCCGGCGTCATCGTTCCGGTGATCATGGCCCTGTTCTTCGCCTATGGCGCGGCGACGTCGAACACGCGGCTGCTCGGCTTCGCGGCCAATGCGATGTTCTTCTTCGTCGGCTGGCACTACGTCAAGCAAGGCTACGGCATGCTGATGGTCGATGCCGTGCTGAAGCGCAAATTCTTCGATGACCGGGATAAGAAGGTGCTGCTCGTCAACAGCTACGCGGTGTGGATCCTGGCCTGGCTGCAGACGAATACGGCTGTGACGCAGGGGCAGTATTACGGACTCCAGTATTACACTTTTGCCGCGCCGTCCTGGATTACCGATATTGCGGTGCTGGCGGCCGTCGGATCGACCGCGGCCACGCTCCTTATGCTGGCCAGACGTTGGCGAAAGAATGGAGGCCTGCCGTATAACGGCATCGTTGCCTATGTCGCATCGCTCTATCTCTGGATCCTGATTGCGAGGATAAACCCGCTCTGGCTGCTGGTGGTGCCGGCGCTGCACTCGCTGCAATACCTGGCCGTGGTCTGGCGCTACCAGACCAATGTCGAGCGAGACGTCTCGGATGCCGCGAGCGACCCGGAGCCGAAAATCCTATCGGTGCTCGGGCCTCGCTACAGGTTACGGGTCCTCGGTTTCATCATCGGCGGCGGCGCGCTCGGCTATCTCGGCTTCTGGCTGATCCCCTTCGTGCTGACCGCTCTGGTCCCCTACGACAAACAGGTGCTCGGTTCGTCGCTGTTCTTCTTCATCGTGCTGATCTTCATCAACGTGCACCACTATTTCCTCGACAATGTGATGTGGCGCCGCGGCAATCCGGAAGTGTCGAAATATCTGTTTCGGTAGGGAAGTTGGCTCAGCCCGCGTGCGCCAAAGTCATGCGATGAGCGATACATTCCCGCCAGCGTGACGCTCGATTCGTCCGGCGAGGTCGAGTTCCAGAAGCACCATGGCAATCTGCGCGGCGCTCAGTCCCGTGTGGCGGATGATCTCATCTATGCCTGTCGGCGTGGGTCCCAGCGCCTCCAGCACATCGGCGCGGTCGTTTTCACCGGGCGGCGGCAGGGCCGAGATGTCGGGCGCTTCGGCAAGCGGCGCGGTTCTTGGAGGGCGGGTGCCGGCAAGCGGCGCCAGCGCGCTGAGCACGTCGGCGGCTTCGGTGACCAGCGTGACGCCGTCCTTGAGCAGCGCGTTGCAGCCGGCGGCGCGTGGGTCGAGCGGCGAGCCCGGCACGGCAAAGACCAGCCGGCCCATGTCATTGGCGAGGCGTGCGCTGATCAGCGAGCCGGAACGTTGCGCGGCTTCGACCACCACGAGGCCGAGCGCCATGCCGGCAACAAGGCGGTTGCGGCGCGGGAAATCCTGGGCGCGCGGCTGCCAGGCGAAGGGCATTTCCGAAACGATCGCGCCGCCGCGATTGGCGATCTCGTCGCACAGTCCGGCATTCTCGGGCGGGTAGGGGACATCGAGCCCGCCGGCCAGCACGCCGATGGTTCCGGTCGAAACGCTGCCTTTGTGCGCGGCCGTATCGATGCCGCGCGCCAGGCCGGAAACGATGGCGTAACCTTCGCGGCCGAGGTCGGCGGCCAGTATGCGCGCCATCTTGATGCCGGCCAGCGACGCGTTGCGGGCGCCGACAATCGCCACTGCCGGCATGCGGAAGACCGCGCCTTCGCCTTTCACCGCCAGCAGCGGCGGCGGATTGTCCAAGGTCTTCAGCAAGGGCGGATAATCGGCTTCGCCGATGCCGACGAAGCGGGCGCCGGCGCGGCGGGCTGCGTCCAGCTCGGCTTCCGCCTCGGCGACGGAGGGGATGCGGACGATACGATTGGCGCCGCCAGAGATCATCAATTCGGGCAGCATTTCAAGCGCTGCTTCGGCCGAGCCGAAGCGGTTGATCAGCTCGCGAAACGAAGCCGGACCGACATTGGGCGTGCGGATCAGCCGAAGCCAGGCAAGCCGCTGCCGGTCGCTGAGGCGCGGGCCGGCGGCTTGAGCGCTCATCCCTTCGCCCCGATCTTGCCTTCGGTGCCGGCCAGCAGCCGCGAGATGTTGGCATGGTGCTTGATGATGACGATCAGGCTCATCACGGCGAACAGGCCGGCGATCTGTGGCGTGCTGATGAAATAAAGCGCGACCGGCACAATGACCGCCGCCGCCAGTGCGGCCAGAGAGGAGTATCGAAACAGAAAGGCCATCGCGAGCCAGCCCACGGCGAAGACGAGCATGCCCTGCCAGGCAAGGCCGAGCAGCACGCCGAGATAGGTGGCGACACCCTTGCCGCCTTTGAAGCCGAGCCAGACCGGGAAGAGATGGCCGAGGAAGGCGCCGAAGCCAGCCAGAAGTCCGAAGTCCGGCGAAAAATGGCCGGCTATGAGGGCGGCGGCGGTGCCTTTCAGCGCGTCGAGCAGCAGCGTGGCGGCGGCGAGCCCTTTGTTGCCTGTCCTCAGCACATTGGTCGCGCCGATATTGCCGGAACCGATGTTGCGGACGTCGCCGAGACCGGCCGCGCGAGTGATCAGAAGTCCGAACGGTATCGAGCCGAGCAGATAGCCGAAGACGAGCGCGATTGCATCTCCCATTGTTTCCCCCGTATTCCTTCTTTGGCTCTCTCGCCTTAAGATTGATGCAATTTGCGTTATGCAACTCTGATTTGCAATAGCTGGCGCTGCGCGGGCATCAGTCGAGCATAATGGTAGAGTCGAGAGGGTTCGCCAAGCAACTCCGTGCCTGGCAGATTTGGCAGCGCTCAACGCGTCGGATAGCCTAGGCGGAAAAGACCGCGCGGCCCGCGACCACCGTCCGCAGGACCTTGCCCTGAAGGCGCGCACCTTCGAAACAGGTGTTTTTCGAGCGCGAGCGCAGGCCGCTTTCGCTGACGATCCACGGTTCGTCGAGATCGACGACCGCGAGATCGGCCGGCGCGCCCGGCTGCAGTGTGCCGCCCGGCAGGCCGAACAGTCTTGCTGGCGCCGTGGACAGCGTCTCGATCAGCCTGAGCAGCGGCACGTCGCCATTGTGGTAGAGCCGAAGCGCCGCGCCAAGCAGCGTCTCCAGCCCGATTGCGCCGGCGGCCGCGTCGGCGAAGGGCAGGCGCTTGGTGTCGACGTCCTGCGGGTCGTGCGAGGAAACGATGATGTCGATCGTGCCGTCCTTGATCGCCTCGATCATCGCCAGCCGGTCATCCTCGGCCCGCAGGGGCGGGGTCAGACGGAAGAAGGTGCGGTATTCGCCGACATCGTTCTCGTTCAACGAAAGATTGTGGATGGCCACACCCGCCGTGACATTGGCGCCGTCCGTCTTGGCCCGGTTCACCGCGCCGACCGCCATCGCCGACGAGATTTTTGCCGCGTGGTAGGCGCCGCCGGTCAGCCGCGCCAGCGCCAGGTCGCGTTCGAGCGGGATCAGCTCGGCCTCCCGCGGAATGCCCGACAGGCCGAGCCAGCTCGCGTAGAGCCCCTCGTTCATGACGCCGGATGAGGCGAGGTCGGCATCCTGCGTCTCATGCGCGATCACACCGCCGAAATCGCGGGCATAGGTCAGCGCGCGGCGCATCACCAGCGCGTTGTCGATGGTGTGGCGGCCGTCGGTGTAGGCGACGGCGCCGGCCTCGCGCAGCAGGCCGAACTCGGTCATCTCGCGGCCTTCGAGGCCCTTGGTGATCGCGGCCGCGGGGAAGATGTTGACGCTCGCTGTATCGCGTGCGGTGCGCAGCACGAATTCGACCAGCGCCACATTGTCGATCACCGGGTCGGTGTCAGGCATCATGACGATGGAGGTGACGCCGCCGGCCGCCGCCGCCACGCTTGCCGAGGCGATGGTCTCGCGATGCTCGCCGCCGGGTTCGCCGATGAAGACGCGCGCGTCGACAAGGCCTGGAATGATCGTCTTGCCGGCGCAGTCGATGACGGTGGCGCCTTCCGGCGCCCCCTGGTTCAATGCCGCCTTTCCGGCCGCGGCGATCTTGCGGCCGTCGACGATGACGCTGCCGATCTCGTCGATGCCGCGCGACGGGTCGACAATGTGCGCCTTGCTGAAGACCGTCACGCTCATGCGCCGCGCCCCTCATGGTTGCGGCCCTCATAATTCCGACGGGGGTCGAGCAGCGCTTCCATGACCGCCATGCGCACGGCGACCCCCATCTCCACCTGTTCCTGGATGACGCTTTGCGGTCCGTCGGCGATTTCGGAGGCGATCTCGACGCCGCGGTTCATCGGACCGGGATGCATAACCAGCGCATCGTCCTTGGCGGCTTTCAGCTTTTCGGCATCGAGACCGAAATAGCGGAAATATTCGCGGATCGACGGCACGAAGGCGCCTTCCATGCGCTCGCGCTGCAGGCGCAGCATCATCACGACATCGGCGTCCTTCAGCCCCTCGGCCATCGAGCGCGCGACGATGACGCCCATCCGATCAATGCCGGAAGGCAGCAGCGTCGAGGGCGCGACGACGCGCACCTGCGCGCCGAGCGCGTTCAGAAGCATGATGTTGGAGCGGGCGACGCGCGAATGCAGGATGTCGCCGCAAATCGCCACGATCAGCTTCGACAGCGGGCCCTTGGCGCGGCGGATGGTCAGCGCGTCGAGCAGCGCCTGGGTTGGATGCTCATGCGCGCCGTCGCCGGCATTGACCACCGAGCAGCCGACTTTCTGGGCGAGCAGGGCGGCGGCGCCTGCCGACTGGTGGCGGATGATCAGGATATCCGGCCGCATGGCATTCAGCGTCATCGCCGTGTCGATCAGCGTCTCGCCCTTCTTCACCGAGGAGCTCGCCACCGACATGTTCATGACGTCCGCGCCGAGCCGCTTGCCGGCGAGCTCGAAGGACGACTGCGTGCGGGTCGATGCCTCGTAGAACAGGTTGATCTGGGTGCGGCCGCGCAGTGTCGAGGTCTTCTTTTCCGATTGCCGCGAGATCGCCACGGCTTGGTCCGCACGATCAAGCAACAGCTCGATATCGGCGGGGGAAAGATCGCGGATGCCCAGAAGGTGGCGGTGGGGAAAGAGCGGCAGGGACGAAGCGTCGGTCATCTCAAGGCGCTGCTATAGGGTGCGGTCCGGCCCGCCGCAAGCGCCAGCTTTGGATTGCGGGCGTTCTCCCCGGTATTTTCGTCGCGCGTGCCGCAACGCTTGGGCTATAAGGCCGGATGGCCTCGGATTCGTGATCGCGGCCGGGGATGTAAGGAAGACGCGTGACCGACGAGGTGATCAACCAGCCGCCGCCGTTGACAGGCGGCAACGCTTGGCGGGGCGATCCGTTGCTCATCCAGCTTGCCGAACGTTTTTCGGATCCCGTGCGCAAGGATCTCGACGGGCTCGGCCGGTTCGTGATGACGCAGGAGGCGCAGGAGCTTGCCCGCCTCGCCAACACCGACACGCCGAAATTGCGCACGCATGACCGCCAGGGCCGACGCCTCGACCTTGTCGAATACCATCCGGCCTATCACGCATTGATGCGCCGCTCGGTTGCCGGCGGCCTGCATTCTTCAGTCTGGGAGAACGGCGATGCCGAGATCGGCCGCCGCCATCAGGTAAGGGCGGCGCGCTTCTATCTGACCGCCGAGCTCGAGACCGGGCATCTGTGCCCCATCACCATGACCAGCGCCTCGCTGGCAGCGCTGATGGCGAGCCCAAAACTTTTCCGCGAATGGGCGCCGCGCGTGACGACGCGCAAATACGACCAGACACAGAAGCCGCCGGTGCAGAAGACCGGACTGACGCTCGGCATGGGCATGACCGAGAAGCAGGGCGGCACGGATGTCCGCGCCAACACCACCAGGGCGGAGCGCACCGGCAGCGGTTTTTATCGGCTCACCGGCCACAAATGGTTCATGTCGGCGCCGATGTCGGACGCCTTCCTTGTGCTCGGACAAGCGCCGGAGGGGCTGTCCTGCTTCCTCGTGCCACGCATCCTGGGCGACGGTTCCGGCAATGGCTTCCGCTTCCAGCGGTTGAAGGACAAGCTCGGCAACCGCTCGAACGCCTCGTCGGAGGTGGAGTTCGTCAATGCCATCGGCGAGATGGTCGGCGATCCGGGCGCCGGCGTGAAGACCATTATGGACATGGTGACGCTGACGAGGCTGGACTGCGCGGTCGCTTCGTCGGCGCTGATGCGGGCGGGCCTTGCCGAGGCCGTGCACCACACGCGCCATCGCCAGGTGTTCGGCTCGAACCTGATCGACCAGCCGCTGATGCAGCGGGTTCTGGCCGATATGGCGCTCGACGTCGCCGCGGCCACGGCGCTGTCGTTCCGGCTGGCGCGCTCCTTCGACGAGGCGGCCAGCGATCGCGGCGAGGCGGCCTTTGCCCGGGCCATGACGCCTGTGGTCAAATACTGGGTCTGCAAGATCGCGCCGGCGCTGCTCTACGAGGCGATGGAATGCCTTGGCGGCAATGGCTATGTCGAGGAAGCGCCGCTAGCCCGCTACTACCGGGAGGCGCCGGTCAATGCGATCTGGGAGGGCTCGGGCAATGTCATGGCGCTCGATGTGCTGCGCGTGCTTGGCCGCGCGCCCGGCCTGTTCGAGGAAGTGCTGGCCGGGATCGACCGCGATCTCGGCACCGGCGGACGCGGCACGATCGGCGTGCTGAAGGCGGCCATGCAGGTCGCCGCGACCGACCAAGGGTCGGCGCGCCTGTTGACGGAACAGCTCGCGCTTTCGGCCGCCGCGGCGGAGCTGCGCAGGCTGGGAGCAGGGCGGATCGCCGATGCCTTCGTCGAAACCCGGCTCGGCGGCCAGTGGCGCACCACCTACGGCATGCTCGATACGCGCCACGACGCGCGCATCATCATCGACACGCTCTATCCGCCGGTGACCTGATCCAGCTCTGGCGGTAGAGCATGACGTCATCCGCCAAATGCCGGCCTGTGGATAGCCGTTAACCTTAACAAATGGTTTCCATTGCGGCGGACCTTCGCAAAGCCCAATCTCCGCTTGCTGGAGTAGGGAAGGGTTAACCATGGCCCGGGCTCCGCGAAGCAGGATGCGTATGCGGCACGTGTTGAGCTCAGTTCTGGCCTTGCATTGGGCGGTGGTCTTTGCCCTGCTTGCCTATGTCTGCATGGACGGCAGCCGGGGCATAACAGCGGCGCTTGGCGTGCTTGGCCTCTCGATCCAGGGCGGCCGGTTTCCGCAGCTTGAAAATGTCGCCGTGGTCGCGCCGCTTTCGGTCGCGCTCCTGACCGTCGCGGTGTTGTTCTGCTGGGCCTTTGTCGAAACGCTGCTCAACGGCGCGGCAAGGCCGGACGCAGGCGAAAGCGTTGCGCGGCTCGCTTTCATCTTCGCATCGTCGCTGCTTTCGCTGATTCTCATCGGCGGCGTGGCGCAAGGCATCGACGGCCTGTTCGTGATTGTCGGCATTCAGATGACGGCACTGCTTGCCTCCTATGTCGCGGTGACGGCCGAACGCCGCTCCGCCCTTGCCGCCGCAATGAATTTGCCCCAGGGCGATGTTCGCGCCGCCTCGCGCATGGCGATGGGGGCCGCGCACAGCTCCTTGCTTTCGCGCATATCAGGCCGTCCGGAAAACAAGCCTGGAGGCAGGCGCTGATGCGCACGATATTCACACTCTGGGCTGCTCCGATGGCCATCTTCTGGGGATGGTTCTTCCTGTCGGCGAACGACATGAATTTCGGCTACGCGATGCTGAGCCGGCAGGTGCACGATTTCGCCTTCCAGCTCTATGGCCAGATGCTCGGTGTCGACCCGGCCATCATTCCGGGCATGGTGGCGCGGACCTGCGTTTTCGACTTCTTCCTGCTCATGGGGCTGTGGGCCTTCCGCCGCCGGCGCAACATCGCCGAATGGATAAGGCAGCGCCGGCAAGGCACGGTCAGCGAAGACCGTCTCGCCCAAGCGACTGAAGCCGGTCCAGGGCTCCCTGCAGAATAAAGGCGGCGGCCGCCGAATCGATCTTGCCGGCGCGTTTCTTGCGCGAGAAATCCATCTCGATCAGCGTCCGCTCGGCCGCCACCGTTGACAGCCGTTCATCCCACAGCACGAAGGGCAGGTCCGAAAGCGGCGCCATGTTGCGGACGAAGGCGCGCGATTTTTGCGCACGAGGGCCTTCGGAGCCGTCCATGTTGACGGGAAGGCCAAGCACGACGGCGCCGACATTGTCCTTCGCGAGCTGAGCGATAAGTTGGGCGGCATCGAGCGAAAATTTCTTGCGCAGGATGACCGGACGCGGATGGGCGAAGGACAGCCCGCGATCGGAGACCGCCACGCCGATCGTCTTGTCGCCGAGATCGAGCCCGGCGAGCGTTTTGCCGTCGGCGAGACGCTCCGGCAGTTCTTCGATCGAAACAATGCCCAACGGCTTTTCCTGACATCCAGGCGTCACATCCTTTTGACGTTTAGGAGTGGGGCGCCACTTTCAATTTGCCACCAGCGTTCTATCTTCCGGCAACGGGAAAATCGAGGAAGCATTCATGAAACTGACCTGGTACGGGCATTCGGCATTCCGCGTCGAGACCAAGGACGCCACCATTCTCATCGACCCTTATCTGGTCGGCAATCCGTCCTGGAAGGGCGGCTGGGAGGGGCCGGCGGAAGGCGTCACGCATGTTCTCCTGACCCATGGCCACAGCGACCATGTCAGCGGCGCGGTCGAAGTGCTGAAGAAAAGCGGCGCCATGCTGGTCGCCAATTTCGAGATCTGCATGTATCTCGTCGGCCAGGGCGTCAGCGGCGACAAGATCAATCCGGGCAATATCGGCGGCACCGTCGATTGCGGGCCGTTCACCACGACGTTCGTCCAGGCGCTGCATTCGTCCTCCTTCGGCGGCGAAGGTGGCACCAACACCTATCTCGGCAATCCGGGTGGGCTCGTCCTGCATTTTCCCGAAGACAAGACGCTCTACCACATGGGCGACACCGACATCTTCTCCGACATGGGGCTGATCAACGAGCTGCACGAGCCCAAGATCGGCATCGTGCCGATCGGCGACCGCTTCACCATGGGGGGCGCGGTGGCGGCCCTTGCCTGCCGCCGGTTCTTCGGTTTCGAAACCGTCATTCCCTGCCATTTCGGCACCTTCCCGATGATCGACCAGACCGCCGACAAATTCGTCGCCGGCATGGAAGGCTCGGGCGTCAACGTGGCGCTGCCCGAGATTGGCAAGGCGATCACGATCTAAGGCGCTTCGCTCTTCTGCGATGGGGTCGCACTGCCTTGGGCGGCCCCTGAGCATCTCCGGGCGGATCGGGCCAACATGATCCATGTTGCGCGCTGAGCGCCGCGCCGCTATAGCCCGCACTGGTTTTCCCGAGGCGAAAAGAACATGTCCGTTGATCTTCAGACCGTGAAGCGCGTCGCGCGCCTTGCCCGTATCGCGGTGAGCGAGGAGGATGCCCAGCGCATGACCGGCGAATTGAACGCCATCCTTGGCTTCGTCGAGCAATTGAACGAGGTCGATGTCTCGGGCGTCGAGCCGATGACCTCGGTCACGCCGATGGAGATGAAGAAGCGCCAGGATGTCGTCACCGACGGCAACAAGCCCGCCGACATCGTCGCCAACGCGCCGGCGACGGAAGAGAACTTCTTCCTCGTTCCGAAGGTGGTGGAGTAGGCCGTGGCTGTCGAGATCGCCGTCGAGACGCCTCTGCAGGACGACGTGCGCGCGCTGGTCGCCGAACTCAACGCCGCGCTGCTCGAGCTGACGCCGGCCGAGCATTGCTATCACCTGACGGTCGAGCAGATGGCCGGCTTGGACACGACGGTGTTCATCGCGCGCGACAACGGCCTTGCCGTCGGTTGCGGCGCGCTGAAGCGCCACGACGAGGCGACCGGCGAGGTCAAGCGCATGTATACGCGGCCTTCGCATCGCGGCATGAAGATCGGCGCCGAGATCGTCGGGCGGGTCGAGGCGCTTGCCCGGCAGGAAGGGCTGACGCGCCTGGTGCTCGAAACCGGCGATCGCCATCCCGCCGCCTGGACCGTCTATGAGCGCGCCGGATTCACGCGTTGCGGACCGGTGCTGGATTATCCCGACTCCGAATGGTCGGTGTTTTACGAAAAGAGCCTTGCCTGATGAGCGATCTCACACATCTCACCATTTCCGAGGCCCGCGCCAAGCTGCGCGGCAAGGAGATCACCGCGGCCGAGATCACCGAGGCCTATCTCGCGGCGATCGATCGCGCCAATCCTGTGCTCAATGCCTATGTAGCTGTGACCGCCGACAAGGCGCGTGACATGGCAAGGAACTCGGATGCCAAGCTAGCCAAGGGCGAGGGCGGCGCGCTGGAAGGCATTCCGCTCGGCATCAAGGATTTGTTCGCGACGGAAGGCATCCACACCCAGGCCTGCAGCCATGTGCTGGACGGTTTTAGGCCGCGCTACGAGTCAACCGTAACGTCCAATCTGTGGGCCGACGGCGCCGTCATGCTCGGCAAGCTCAACATGGACGAGTTCGCCATGGGCTCGTCCAACGAGACCTCCTATCACGGGCCGGTCATCAATCCGTGGCGGCGTTCGCGCCTCGACACGGTGGTGATGCCGACGACGCATCAGGGCGATGGCGGCTTCGTCTCCGCCGGCGGCACTAAGACCCAGCGCACGCTCGACAACGCCCAGTTGGTGCCGGGCGGCTCGTCGGGCGGCTCGGCGTCGTCCGTGGCCGCGTTTCTCTGCGCCGGCGCAACCGCGACCGATACCGGCGGCTCGATCCGCCAGCCCGCCGCCTTCACCGGTACGGTCGGCATCAAGCCGACCTATGGGCGCTGCTCGCGCTGGGGCATCGTTGCTTTCGCCTCGTCGCTCGACCAGGCCGGGCCGATCGCGCGCGACGTGCGCGACGCCGCGATTCTGCTGAAGTCCATGGCTTCCGTCGATCCAAAGGACACGACCTCGGTCGACCGCCCGGTGCCGGACTATGAAGCTGCGATCGGCAAGCCGATCAAGGGCATGAAGGTCGGCATTCCGAAGGAATACCGCGTCGATGGCATGCCGCAAGACATCGAGGCGCTCTGGCAGAAAGGCATTGCCTGGCTGAAGGATGCCGGCGCCGAGATCGTCGACATCTCGCTGCCGCACACCAAATATGCGTTGCCGGCTTATTACATCGTGGCGCCAGCCGAGGCTTCGTCGAACCTCGCCCGTTATGACGGCGTGCGCTACGGCCTGCGCGCGCCCGGCAAGGACATCATCGACATGTATGAGAAGACCCGCGCCGCCGGCTTCGGCCGCGAGGTCAAGCGGCGCATCATGATCGGCACCTATGTGCTGTCGGCCGGCTATTACGACGCCTACTATCTGCAGGCGCAGAAGGTGCGCACGCTGATCAAGCGCGACTTCGAGAATGTCTTCGCCACCGGCGTCGACGTCATCCTGACGCCTGCAACCCCGTCGGCCGCCTTCGGCATCGCCGACGAGGACATGGCCTCCGATCCGGTCAAGATGTACCTCAACGACATCTTCACCGTGACGGTGAACATGGCCGGCCTCCCCGGCATTTCCGTGCCGGCCGGTCTCGATGGCAAGGGTTTGCCGCTCGGCCTGCAGCTCATAGGCCGCCCGTTCGACGAGGAAACGCTGTTCCAGACGGCGCATGTTATCGAGCAGGCGGCGGGCAAATTTCAGCCGGAAAAGTGGTGGTAGGCTCATACCTCATCTCACAGAGGGTGAGGGATGTTCTACTATCTGTCGAAAATCTTCTGGTTCTTCGGCCAGCCGATCAATCTGGCGATCTTCCTGCTGCTTGCCGGACTGTCGGCGGCGCTGTTCGGACGTCGCTGGCTGGCAACGACGGGCAGCGTGCTCGGCATCGCTATCCTGGTTCTTTCGGCCTGGACGTCGGTCGGTGCGATGATGCTCAACCCGCTGGAAGAGCGCTTTCCGAAGCCGCCATTGCCCGAGAAGGTCGATGGCATCGTCGTGCTTGGCGGCGGCTTCGAGGGCGCCATCAATCTCGCGCGCGGCGGTTATGAGCTGAACAGCGGCGGCGACCGCATGGTGGAGACGGCGATCCTCGCCAGGCGCTTTCCGCAGGCGAAGATCGTGGTGTCCGGCGGCAATGGCTCGCTTTTCCTCGACGGTGAGGGCGATGCCGACACGGCGCCGCGCCTGCTTGGCGCGCTCGGGGTTTCTGCCGATCGCCTGATCCTCGAGGACAAATCGCGCAACACCTATGAGAATGCGGTCTTCTCGCGAAAACTGGTCGAGCCGAAGCTTGGCGAGACGTGGCTGCTGGTCACATCGGCCTTCCACATGCCGCGCGCCAAGGCGCTGTTCGACAAGGCGGGCTTTGCGACCATTCCGTGGCCCGTCGACTATCGCACCTCGGGCAAGGAAGGCGTTGGCTTCTACCGCGACAATCCGATGGACTCCATACAGGCGACCACCGTCGCAGTCCGCGAATGGATCGGGCTTTTCGCCTACCGGCTGTCCGGCAGGATCGATCAGCTCTTTCCCGGACCGGGCGGCTGACCGAGCACTGCCTGCCGCGCCGCCGAGAAGAACTGGCGGCGCACCAGCACCGCCAGAAGCACCAGCGTCGACATCACGAAGACCACCGGGTCGACGAACCAGCCGAGATAGCCGATCGAGAAGAAGACGGCGCGCAGCCCGGCGTTGAAGTGCTTGCCGGCGAGCACGTTCATGCGCGTCGCCCGCCACACCGCGGTTTCGCTGACCGGATTGCGTGAGGCCGGGCCATGCGGGGTCGGCACCGCGCCGATCAGGATCGAGCAATAGTTGAACAGCCGGTAGGCCCAGCCGAATTTGAAGAAGGCAAAGGCGAGAATGAGCACCAGGCCGAACACCTTGGTCTGGAAAGCTTCACGTGACGCAGCCGCGCCGAAGGGCAGGTCGGCCAGAACCTCAAGCACGCGGTCGGAGGCGCCGAGCAAAGCAAAGCAGCCGCCGAGCGCGATCAGGGAAGACGAGGCAAAGAAGGCGGTGCCTTGCTGCAGGCCGCCCATGATAGCGGTATCGACAATGCGTATCTCGCGCTCGGCCATATTGCGCATCCAGGCCTCGCGCTGGGCATTCATGGCGGTCGTCAGCGAGACGCGGCTGATCAGCTTGCCGTCGGAGGCGAGCGTGTGCAGCACCCAGACGACCAGGAAGAAGGTCAAAGCCGCCAGATCTGCCATTGAGAGATGGAGTGAGTCGCCCATGCGTTCTTGTAACACAGGCGACGCCGGCGCTTCGACGGGCAGCAGGTGCCGGCAAGGTGATGTCGCTGGCGGAGCAAACAAGGTCGGCAGCCGCCGCGCCGCGACTTGCAAAACAGCGGAAACATCCAGGGAATTCCTATATGTAAGTTTCTGACCGGCGCTCAGGAGACAACGGCCCGTGTTCCTTTCGGTTTTCGACCTGTTCAAGATCGGCATCGGCCCTTCGAGCTCGCACACGATGGGGCCGATGACGGCTGCGCGCCGCTTCCTCGACGAGATCCTGGCCGGCGACTGGCCGCGGCCGGCAGGCGTCAAAGTCGATCGCATCGGCGCCAGCCTCCATGGCTCGCTCGCCTATACCGGCATCGGCCACGGCTCGGACCGCGCCGTCATCCTCGGCCTGGCCGGCCAGACGCCGCAGACGGTCGATCCGGACGAGGCCGACGGCATCGTCGCCCGCATCGGCGCGGAAAAACGGATTTCGCCGCTGGGGCATCCGATATACCGTTTCGATCCCGCCAAGGACCTCGTGCTCGACCGCAAGACGCCGCTGACCGGCCACGCCAACGGCATGGCCTTCTATGCCTATGACGTGTCCGACCGGCTGCTGCTCAAGCGCATCTACTATTCGATCGGCGGCGGTTTCGTCGTTTCCGAGGAAGAATTGCAGCGCATGAAAGCCAAGGGTTCGGTGACGACCGAGGGCAGACGAGTGCCGTATCCCTTCAAGAATGCCGTCGAGATGCTGGCGATGGCGGCAAAGAGCGGGCTTTCGATCGCCGAGATGAAACGCGCCAACGAGGAAAAGCACATGTCGCGCGAGGAGCTCGATGCGGGCCTCGACGCGATCTGGGGCGCGATGAAAGGCTGCATCGACCGCGGCCTGTCGCAGGACGGCATCATGCCCGGCGGACTGAAGGTGCGCCGCCGTGCGCGGCAATTGCACGACAAATTACAGGAACAGTGGCAGCAGAACCGGCCCAATCCTTTGCTGGCCAATGACTGGCTGTCGATCTACGCCATGGCGGTCAATGAGGAGAACGCCGCCGGCGGGCGCGTCGTGACGGCGCCGACCAATGGCGCGGCCGGCACGCTGCCGGCGGTGCTGCGCTATTGGCTGCATTTCCATCCCGAGGCGGACCAGCCGAGCATCCGCGATTTCCTGCTGACGGCCGCCGCCGTCGGCGGCATCATCAAGTCCAACGCCTCGATCTCGGGCGCCGAAGTCGGTTGCCAGGGCGAGGTGGGCTCTGCCTCGGCCATGGCCGCCGCCGGTCTTTGCGCCGTCATGGGGGGTAGCCCTGAGCAGGTGGAGAACGCCGCTGAGATCGCGCTCGAGCATCATCTCGGCATGACCTGCGATCCGGTCGGCGGTCTGGTGCAGGTGCCCTGCATCGAGCGCAATGCGCTCGGCGCGGTGAAGGCAGTCACCGCCGCCTCCTTGGCCATCAAGGGCGACGGGACGCATTTCGTGCCGCTCGACGCCGCGATCGAGACCATGCGCCAGACCGGCCTCGACATGAACGAGAAGTACAAGGAAACCAGCCTCGGCGGTCTGGCGGTGAACGTGGTGGAGTGCTGAGTCCAATGGAGGCGTTGGCGAAACGATGAAGCACTCAATCGAAATCGATGGTCATAAGGCGCTAGTGGTCTTCGATCCGAAAATTGGAATGCTGAGGGGCGAGTTTCTCGGACTTGTTGGCGGCGCTGATTTCTATGCTCAGAACCTCGAGCAGCTCTGCGTGGAAGGGGCGAGATCTTTGGCTATCTTCCACCAAATTTGCAGGGAGAAGGGCATCAAGACGGCGGCGCGAGACCATTGAGCCGGCAACCTCTCGCCTGTGCAAAACTTCTCGGGGCGTTGAACGCTCATCATGCCGTCGCTAGATTGCGACCATGCTCAATCTCCTAAAACTGTGCGTCGGCTGCGACAGCGTCGAGGACCTCGAAGAGTGGATCGCCTTCCGCCTCGACGAGCGGCGCCGCGCCGGCGAACCAGCCGAGCACTGGCACACCACCCGCATGGTACCGACGCGCGGCAGCGAGATCACGGACGGCGGCTCGCTCTATTGGGTGATCAAGGGCAGCGTCCAGTGCCGGCAGCTGATCACCGAGATCAGGCCCTTCACCGACGCTGAAGGTATCGGCCGCTGTCATCTGGTGCTCGATCCCGAGGTCGTGCGCACCGACTGGCAGCCGCGGCGCGCCTTCCAGGGCTGGCGTTACCTCAAGCCCGCCGATGTGCCGGCCGATCTCGGCAAGGGCAGGGCGGCACTCGCCGAGATGCCGCCGAAGCTGAGGCTCGAACTCGCCGAACTCGGCCTGCTCTAAGCGCTGGCCCTTCGGCTCGCCCAGCGTGGGGCTTGCAAGCGCCGGACCTAGGTCCCATCCTATTTCCCATGCTCAGTCATCCGTATGGCGGCGCAAACCGATGGGTGTGATCCTCGCATTGGCGGCAATCCTTGTGGTGCTTTTTGGCGCCGCGTTGCTCTTTGTGCGTGCTGATGCGGCGAGGATGGCCGACGGTCTGCGATCGCTCGGGCCGGCTTTGCTGGGGCTGGTCGGCGCGCCAATGCTGGTCTTCGGCCGCAGCCTCATCGGCGGACTGCTTCTGCTCGCGGCGCTCGCCTGGGTCGGCTGGATTCGCACGAGACGGCCTCCGGCGCGGGCCGCCGCTTCCAAGCATTCGACGGTGCGCACCGCCGCGCTCGAAATGGACCTCGACCATGACAGCGGCAGGCTCGAGGGACTTGTTCTGGCCGGGCGCTATGAAGGCAAGATGCTTGGCGCGATGGGGCTGACGGATCTGCGCCAGCTTTATGGCGAGCTCAGCCCCGATCCAGAGAGTCGTCAGCTCCTAGAGACGTATCTTGACGGCCGTTTTCCCGTCTGGCGCAAGGACGCGCAGCCGCACGGTGGCGAAGGGCTGAGTGTTGCGCCAGGTGCGGGCGCCATGACTAAGGAGGAGGCCTACAAGGTCCTTGGTCTTGAAGCGGGGGCCGCCGCGGCGGATATCCGCAAGGCGCACCGCCGCCTGATGCAGCGCCTGAATGCCGATGTCGGCGGCACGTCTGTCCTGGCGGCGCGGATCAATGAAGCCAAGGACGTCCTGCTCTCCAATCACGATTAGTCTCCTTCGACGCCGGTACCTTCCGGGAGATTGAACAGCCGCCTATTGCTCGACGGCGTAGCACGAGATTTTCTTGCGCTTCAGGGCATCGCAGGCCTTCCAGGCGGCATTCTTCGAGTCGAAGCCGCCAAAGCGGGCGCGGTAATAGGTGACGCCGTCCTTGTCGAAGGCGACGGTGAAGCCGGAAGCATCTGCGAGGACCTTCGGCGCCTGCTTGACGGTCTGATCGAGAAGGCTCTGAGCTCCGGATTTGGTGGGCGAGGAAGCAACCTGAACCACCCAGCCGGACGGCACCGACGAGGTCTTCACCGGATCGATCGCCGGCGCGGCGGGTGTCGGTTCGGCATAGGCCGTGACCGCTTGCGATGTGGTCTCCTGCGGCGTGGCAGCCGGCGCCATGGCGGCCACCGCAACCGTCTTAACCTTCCTGACCTGGATCACGGGCTTCGTCTCTTCGGCGACCTGTTGGGTGTCGTCCTGGACGTCATCGGCCGAGGCAACGACAGTGTCGTCCGTCGCCGGCTTTTCGTCCGGAGTCGGTGCGTCATGCTTGGGCAAAAAGACCTTGGCCAGCGTCTTGATCGGGTTGTCGTTGCCCTTGGCGATGAGATCGCCGCCGCCGCGCGTCGAGGCGCGCGGCAGATAGGTGGTGATCAGCGCGGCCATCTGGTTGTCGCGGCTGCGTCCGGAAGCGCCGCCCATCACCACCGCGACGAGGCGGCGGTCGCCGTCTGCGACGGAGGATACGAGATTGTAGCCCGAGGCGCGGGTGTAGCCGGTCTTGATGCCGTCGACGCCCTTGATGCGGCCGAGCAGACGGTTGTGGCCGTTGATGCGCTGGCGGCCATACAGGAACGAGCGTTGCGAGAAATAGCCGTAATATTGCGGGAAGTGCTCGCGCAGCGCGATGCCAAGCATGGCCATGTCGTGCGCGGTGGTGAACTGGCCGGGGTCGGGCAGACCGTTGGCGTTGCGGAAGACGGTGCCGTTCATGCCGAGCTGGCGCGCCTTGGCGGTCATCATGCGGGCGAAATTGTCTTCGCTGCCGCCGAGCATCTCGCCAAGCGCGGTTGCCGAGTCATTGGCCGATTTCGTCACGATCGAGAGAATAGCGGTCTCGACCGGAACCGAGCCGCCGGCGCGCACGCCAAGCTTGGTAGGCGCCTCAGCGGAGGCATGCGCGGAAAATGGAACAGGCGTGTTCTTGCTGATCCGGCCCTTCGCCAATGCCTCGAAGGTGAGGTAAAGCGTCATCATCTTGGTGAGTGAAGCCGGATAGCGCCGGCCATTGGCGTCGGCCGAATAGAGCACCTTGCCGGTCTTGGCATCCACGACAATGGCCGCGGACTTTGCGGCAAGGGCCGACGCGACATCGGCGGCGACGATCGTCATCGCCAGCGCGGCGACCATGACTGCCTTGAAGGAGAATGAGGATTTGGAGACCAGCCCCGACAACGCCTGACGCACCGTTACTTACCCTGAAATTTTCGTTGCCCCGGAGGCGGCTACGGGAATGCCTGCCTCACTTCCGGCCAAGCTATCGCGGTCAGCGTTACCAATCCGTTTATGGTAACCGCCGCGTTCACCATTTTTCGGCAAATCGAGCTTCTCTTTAATCGAATTTTACCGGCCGGCGGCGCTGGAGCCCCTGCGCAACAAGGGATTCTTGACTTTTGTGCGTTGCACAATATATTAAGGTGCATTGCACAAGGGCGCCCGGGGCAAAAAGGGCGTTTCAACCAAGGGAAGTATGAAATGACCCAGACCTATGAGGACTTCACGAAATACGGCAAGGAGTTTGCCGACACCGGGCTGAAGAGCTTTGCCTCGCTCACCAAGGGCGCGCAGGCGATCGCCACCGAAGCCGGCGAATACACCAAGAAGAGCTTCGAGGCCGGCAGCGCCGCCTTCGAGAAGCTGTTCGCGGCCAAGTCGATCGAGAAGGCCATCGAGATCCAGACCGATTACGCCAAGCAGAGCTATGAGAGCTTCGTGGCCGAGGCCAGCAAGATCGGCAATCTCTATGCCGAGCTCGCCAAGGAGGCTTACAAGCCGTTCGAATCGGTGGTTGCCAAGGCGAAGTAATTTCGCCGGATCATATCCGATACGCCCAGCCGGCCTGTGAAAAGGACCCGGTCGCGGTAGCGCGGCCGGGTTTTTTCGTGGCCGATCGCAACCCGATGCACATTGCCGCATTCACGATTGAGAAATTCGCTGAGGTTTGCCCACCTAGCCATATTGTCAGCTAAACAGAAGGGCTTAAAATCGTCCATCGAGAACCTACATGTTGAACTCGCATGAGGATTCGAAAAGGCTGGACTACGTGACGATCGGTTTGACTGCCACGGCAGGCGTGGTGCGAATGCAAAGTGACGGGGACCGCAACGATCCCGGTCGCGGTACCGCTGTCATCACGCGCACCAAGACCAAGACCAAAAAGCCCAGCCTCTACCGGGTTCTCATTCTGAACGACGACTACACTCCCATGGAGTTCGTCGTTCACGTCCTGGAGCGTTTTTTCCAAAAGGACCGCGAGGCCGCCACACGCATCATGCTTCATGTTCACAATCATGGAGTGGGCGAGTGCGGCGTCTACACATTCGAGGTGGCCGAGACCAAAGTGTCCCAGGTCATGGATTTCGCCCGACAGAATCAGCATCCGCTGCAATGCGTGATGGAGAAGAAGTGAGGTAACATGCCGGCTTTCTCCCAAGGCCTGGAAAAGGCGCTACATCAGGCGCTGACATTCGCCAACGAGCGGCATCATGAGTATGCGACGCTCGAACATCTGCTGCTTGCCCTGATTGACGACACAGAGGCGGCCGCCGTCATGCGCGCCTGCAACGTCGATCTCGACGAGCTCAAGCACACCGTGCTCACCTATATCGACACCGAGCTGGACAACCTCGTCACCGGTTACGACGAGGATTCCAAGCCGACGGCAGGCTTCCAGCGCGTCATCCAGCGCGCCGTGATCCATGTGCAGTCGTCCGGCCGCGAGGAAGTGTCCGGCGCCAACGTGCTCGTCGCCATCTTCGCCGAGCGCGAGAGCCACGCCGCCTACTTCCTGCAGGAACAGCAGATGACCCGCTATGACGCGGTCAACTACATCTCGCACGGCATCGCCAAGCGCCCGGGCGCTTCGGAATCGCGCACCCCGCGCGGCGCCGAGGACGAGCAGGGCGGCCAGAACGGCGCCGAGCCGCAGGAGGAAAACGGCAAGAAGAAGCAGCAGGACGCGCTGACGGCCTACTGCGTCAACCTCAACAACAAGGCCCGCGCCGGCAAGATCGACCCGCTGATCGGCCGCGACAGCGAGATCAACCGCACCATCCAGGTGCTGTGCCGCCGCTCCAAGAACAACCCGCTCTATGTCGGCGACCCCGGCGTCGGCAAGACGGCGATCGCCGAGGGCCTTGCCAAGCGCATCGTCGAAGGCGATGTGCCGGAAGTGCTGCAGGACGCCACCATCTTCGCACTCGACATGGGCACGCTGTTGGCCGGCACCCGCTATCGCGGCGACTTCGAGGAGCGGCTGAAGCAGGTCGTGAAGGAGCTCGAGGATTACCCGGGCGCGGTGCTGTTCATCGACGAGATACACACCGTGATCGGGGCCGGCGCCACTTCGGGCGGCGCGATGGATGCATCGAACCTCCTGAAGCCGGCGCTGTCGTCCGGCGCGATCCGCTGCATCGGCTCGACCACCTATAAGGAGTTCCGCCAGTTCTTCGAGAAGGACCGCGCGCTTGTACGGCGCTTCCAGAAGATCGACGTCAACGAGCCGACCATCGAGGACGCCATCGAGATCATGAAGGGCCTCAAACCCTATTTCGAGGAGTTCCACAAGGTCCGCTACACCAGCGAGGCGATCAAAGCCTCGGTCGAGCTGTCGGCCCGTTACATCAGCGACCGCAAGTTGCCGGACAAGGCGATCGACGTGATCGACGAGACCGGCGCCTCGCAGATGCTGGTGCCGGAGGCCAAGCGCAAGAAGACGATCGGCATAAAGGAGATCGAGGCGACGATCGCCACCATGGCGCGCATCCCGCCGAAGACGGTCTCGGCCGATGACGAGAAGGTGCTGCAGGGTCTGGACGTCGAGCTGAAGCGCGTCGTCTACGGCCAGGACACCGCGATCACCGCGCTCACCTCGGCGATCAAGTTGGCGCGCGCCGGCCTGCGTGAACCGGAGAAGCCGATCGGCTCCTACCTGTTCTCGGGTCCGACCGGCGTCGGCAAGACGGAAGTAGCCAAGCAGCTTGCCGCCTCGCTCGGCGTCGAGCTTATCCGCTTCGACATGTCGGAATATATGGAACGCCACACCGTCTCGCGGCTGATCGGCGCGCCTCCCGGCTATGTCGGCTTCGACCAGGGCGGCCTGCTCACCGACGGCGTGGACCAGCACCCGCATTGCGTGCTGCTGCTCGACGAGGTCGAGAAGGCTCATCCGGATCTGTTCAACATCCTGTTGCAGGTGATGGACCATGGCAAGCTGACCGACCATAACGGCAAGCAGATCGACTTCCGCAACGTGATCCTGATCATGACCACCAATGCGGGCGCGTCGGATGCGCAGCGCGCGGCGATCGGCTTCGGCTCGACCAAGCGCGAAGGCGACGACGTCGAGGCGATCAACCGGCTGTTCACGCCGGAGTTCCGCAACCGTCTCGATGCGATCATCCCGTTCGGCTCGCTGCCGGTGCCGGTGATCCATCAGGTGGTGCAGAAGTTCGTCATGCAGCTCGAGGCCCAGCTCTCCGAGCGTGGCGTCACCTTCGACCTGTCGCAGGACGCGATCGCATGGCTGGCCGACAAGGGCTATGACGAGCGCATGGGCGCGCGTCCGCTCGGCCGGGTCATCCAGGAGCACATTAAGAAGCCGCTGGCGGACGAAGTGCTGTTCGGCAAGCTCAAGAAGGGCGGCACGGTGCGCGTCACCGTCGAGAAGAAGGAGACCGGCGAATCCGGCCTGAAGCTCGAATCGCTCGCCGACGAGTCGCCCGTGCAGCCGAAGAAGGAAGAGCCGGAAGACGCGCCGAAGCCGAAGAAGGCGGTGGCCAAGAAGCCTGCGCCCAAGAAGGCGGTGGCGCAGAAGCCGGAGCCGAAGGGCAAGGACGGCAACAAGCGCAGCCTTGTGCCGCAACTGCCGCGCAAGGGCTGATCGGCGCTCGCTTGAAATACAAAGGGCCCCGGCAACGGGGCCTTTTTCGTTGAAGGGAGCGCTGCTTGGACGCCGGACAGATCATCATCCTCAACGGGGCACCGCGCTCGGGAAAGTCGAGCGTCGCCGCTGCGATCCAGGAGACATTCGAGGGTGTCTGGATCAATCTTGGCGTCGATGCGTACGCCCATGGTACACCGCCGCGGCTGCGCCCCGGCATCGGCTTGCGCCCCGGCGGCGAACGCCCCGACATCGAGGCTTTCGTGCCGCTGCTCTACGCGGCGCTTTACAACGCAATCGCGGCCCACAGCCGGCTGGGGCTCAATGTCGTCGTCGATGTCGGTCACCACGACGCCTATTCTAGGCCCCTGAACATCCTTCCCGAATGTGCCCGGCGCTTGGCCGGCCTGCCGGTCCTGTTCGTCGGCGTCCAATGCCCGATCGAGGTGGTTCTGCGAAGGCGCGCCACAAGCGAGACCGATACACCCTATGTCGTCGGAACGGACGACGATCCCGTGCCGCTGCCTGTCCGCCTCTGGCAGGAGGAGGTGCACAAACCCGGTATCTACGATCTGGAAGTCGATACGTCGCCGCTGAGCCCGCAGGATTGCGCTGAGGCAATTCGGCTGCACCTGTCCAGCGGACCGGAGCCATCGGCATTTCGGATCCTCGCGCAACTACCGGTTGGCTGAAGTAAAGGGCAACTTCCCAACGCCGCACGGGTCTTGCCGGCAAGGGTTGTGGCTGCGCGTGGCCGACGTCCTCCAACCGCCAACGGATTCTGCTGGATCAATGGAAAGACGATGCGCCGCTTTCGCTGCGGTCGCATCCTATGGCCGCGCATGCTATGGCCGGCACATGTCGACTTGGACCTCGGACGCCGCAGCGCTTCGTTCCACCTGGTTCCTGCGTGGTGTCCGCGCGGCCTTTTCCCTGCCTGGCCTGATCCTCGTCAGCTCGTTCATTGGCTTTGCCGCCTTGGCGAAGGACGCCGGGGTCACGATGGCACAGGCGGCTTTCATGACCGGAACGGTGTGGGCGCTGCCATCCATGGTCGTGCTGGTGGGCGCGATCGGATCTGGAGCGGCGCTGCCGGCGGCGATGTTCGCCGTCACGTTGTCCGCCATACGTCTTATGCCGATGGTGATGGCGCTGGCACCCGAGATGCGCACCGGGAAAACCCGGCAATGCGTGCTCTACCTCCTGGCGCATTTCGTGGCCGTGACCTCCTGGGTGCTGGCCATGGAGCGCCTCAAGCGCGTCCCGCCTCCAATGCGTACGACTTACTATGCCGGCCTCGGCGGCACGCTGGTGACGACGAATGTCATCGTCGTGACCGTCGTCTATGCAGTGGCGGATGCGCTGCCGTCCGCCGTTTCGGCCGCGCTGCTGATGTTGACGCCGATGTATTTCCTGACCTCGTTGTGGGGTTCCGCACGCGAACGGGCAGGGCATGTCGCAATGGTCCTGGGCCTCGTCCTCGGACCGGTCTTCCACATAGTGTTGCCGCAGATCGATTTGCTGGTTGCCGGACTGATCGGCGGCACGGTCGCCTATGGCTTGCAATTGTGGCGGCGCAAGGTGCGCGCGGCGTGAGTTACTTTTCTAGCGGCGCCTGGTGGTGGCCATATATGTTCATTCTCGTCGCCGGTTTCGCCGCGACGGATATCTGGCGCTTCCTCGGCGTTTATCTTGGCGGCAAGCTCTCCGAAGATTCAGACCTGTTGGTACTGGTTCGCACCATGGCGACGGCGCTTGTTGCAGCCGTCATCGGCAACCTGATTGTCTTTCCAGGCGGCGCGCTTGCGCACACTTCGCTTGACTTGAGGATAGCGGCGGCGGCTCTGGGTTTCGTGGGCTATCTGGTGTCGGGAAAGCGCATGGTCGTCGGTATCGCCACAGCCGAGTCTCTGCTGCTGGCGGGACTTTATCTGAACTTCTGATTTCGCCCCGTCTCAGCCACCCAGCGCCGCCCGGATCTTACCGGCGTTCTCGGCCAGCACCTCCGGCTTCTCCATCTGGCCGGAATGCGGCTTCAGCGGCACGCCCTCGAAGCGTGGCACGACGTGGACATGGAGATGGTAGACGGTCTGCCCGGAAGCCGGCTCGTTGAACTGCATGATGGTGACGCCGTCGGCGTCCAAGGCCTTTTTCACCGCCACGGCTATCTTCTGGACGACCGCGAACAGCGGGCCGAGCGTCGCCGGATCCGCGTCGAGCATGTTGCGCGACGGCGCCTTGGGCACCACCAGCGTGTGGCCCGTGCCCTGCGGCATCACATCCATGAAGGCGACGATTGCATCGTCCTCATAGACGCGGTGCGAGGGGATCTCGCCGCGCAGGATTTTCGCGAAGATGTTGCCGGGATCATAGGCTTCGGCCATGGGGTGACACTCCCAATTGCATTCGCCGTCCGGTGTAGCGAAGCCGCAGACGGGCGGCAAGGCGTTCAGGCGAGATCGACCATGCCCGCTTCGACGAGAGCCCGGTGGAAGCGTTTCTTGCCCACGGATTCGCTCGCGAAATAGGGCGCGGCACAGTCCGCCAGAAGGGCTGTCCTGGTCGCGAATACCGGATCGAGCGGCAGACGCGCGGCGGACATCGTCAATGTCGACAGGAACGCCGCATCGAGCATGGCGGGGGCCGCCAGATCGCCGGGCAACGCGCTGTTGATCGTCTCGATCGCGTAGAAGGTTTTGTGCAAGGCCCTGTCGGACGGCGGCAGGCCGGTGAGGGCGGCCGTGAATGAGGGCTGGTGATCGCCATAACGCACGATGATGGCCGGCCGACCATTCAGCGCGGTTTCAAGCTTCTCGCGAAACGCGGCGTAGGCCTCGACGCTTTCAGCCAGTCGCACGGCATATTCGCCGTAATTCTCATTGCCCGTCAGCGCGACGGCTTCACGTCGGACTTCGGCTCGAAGCTCGGGGGGGAAAATACGGCGACGATGATCGCCGTGATTCATCAGCGTCATTATCGAGAGAAAACAGGGTTTCTCGCCTTCCAAGCGGTCCGCGATCCGGCTCAGCGCTTGGCTGTAAAGCTGTTCGTCATGACGCTCCCGGCGCCAGCGCTCCAGATCGAAGGGCGGCGGCAAGGTCGGGGCATAGGTTACCTCCTCGAACCCGATCGATTTGTAGAAGCGATCGCAGTTGACGAAGTTGGGACGGTCGCAGCTCACATGCGACACGTGATACCCCATGCCGGAAAGCACCGACGGCAACGAGTGGCGCACCCGCCCGGCCAGCAGATGAAAGACGAAGCGGCTGTCGTTCCCAAAGGAAAGCGAGGACAGGCCGGTCAGCACCGAAAATTCGGTCTGCAGCGTGCTGCCGCCGAAAACATCGACATGCAAAGCCCCCGACAGGCTGTTCGTGGGCGAGAAGAACCGTTCGAAGGAACGGCCGATCGGCACACCGTGATGCCTCGGATCAAAGGTCGATTCATGCAGGATCATGAAGATGTGCGGCCGAGCCTCGCCGTTCTCCCGCCTTGCCGGCACAGGCGGCAGAAGCGGCAGCGGATCGGGCGTGATATCGACGAAGCCCGGCCGTCGCGAAGGCCCAGCGCCGAGCCATGACGCCACGAAAGCGGAAAGATGCGCGCGATCCCTGGTTAGCAGGTCGAAGCGGAAGCGAGGCGCTCCGCCGCTCAGCCGGTAGACTGCCATGTAGACCAGGACCGCCACGGCGAACAATGCGAGACGCATCGAGAGCGGCGTCGCCTGTTCCGCCACAGTCATGTCGACAAGCACGGCCGCCGCAACGATCGCCGCCCCGGCGAAGAGGGCAGGGATCGCCATGCGGGCGTGGTCGACAAAGACGCTGCGCCAGCTGCTTACGGCCAGATGATAGAGATCTCCGGCCAGAAGATTGAAGCCGAGATAGCGATATTTGAGCTTCGAAGCGATGCCGATGATGGCCGTCAGCACGAGCGTCATCCAAAGCGCGACGACCTTGCACGGGAATAGCAGATGCAGGAACGCAAACAGAAGGAAGAAGGTGGAATAACCGATCGGCCATGTTCCCGGCTTGCCTTCGAGCCAGGCGGTCAACAACGGCGCGGCCACGAGCCCCGCCACACCGAGCCATTGCCCGACGCCCCAAGATGCCAAAAGCAGCATGCCAACCCCGCGGTGCTCGCGCACCAATACCCCTGGCGATTGACTAGCGGATTCCACCGATCCGGTAAACAGCCGGCGTCTTCTGGCGCGCACGGCGCCGTGCTGTTCCTGGTCGCCTGCTTTTCATTCCTGGTTCCGGTCGCCGGAAAGCCGCAGTGACAGCCGGGCCGCTTATTCGCCGAGATCCTTGCGGAAGGGCGTGTGCTCTTCGAGATACTCGCCCATGCGCTCGACCTCGCGCCGCTCGCGCCTGAGATAATCGGCGACGGCATTGCGCAAGCCGGGATGCGAAATGTAGTGCGCCGAATGCATGGTCACGGGACGGTAGCCGCGAGCCAGCTTGTGCTCACCCTGCGCGCCTGCCTCCACCACTTTGAGCTTGCGCTCGATGGCGAAGTCGATGGCCTGGTGGTAGCAGACCTCGAAATGCAGGAAAGGGTGGTCCTCGATGCAGCCCCAGTTGCGGCCGTAGAGCGCGTCGGAACCGATGAAGTTGATGGCGCCGGCGATGTAGCGGCCATTTCGCTTGGCCATCACCAGAAGGATGTCGTCGGCCATGCGCTCGCCGATCAGCGAGAAGAACTGCCGGTTGAGATAGGGCCGGCCCCATTTGCGGCCGCCGGTATCCATGTAGAAGGCGAAGAAATCGTCCCAGGCGCTTTCGGTGATGTCCTTGCCGGTCAGCCAGTCGATTGAGATGCCGTCGACAAGCGCCTCGCGGCGCTCCTTCTTCATCGCCTTGCGCTTGCGTGAGGCAAGCGTGGCGAGGAAGTCGTCATAAGTCGAAAAGCCTTCGTTGAAGAAATGGAACTGCTGGTCGGTGCGATGCAGGAAGCCCGCCGCTTCCAGCGTCGCGACGTCGGGCTCGTTTGCGAAGGTGACATGCGCGGAAGAGACGCCGAGCTTGTCGGTCAAGAGTTTCAACCCCTCCGCCAGGCCTGCCCGTACCGCACCTTCATTCTCGCCTTTGCTGACGAGCAGGCGAGGGCCGGTCACCGGCGTGAACGGCACCGAGCATTGCAGCTTGGGATAGTAGCGGCCGCCGGCGCGCTCGAAGGCGTCCGACCAGCCATGGTCGAAGACATATTCGCCCTGGCTGTGCGATTTAAGATAACAGGGAACAGCGCCGAGAAGCCTGCCTTGCGCCGTTTCAAGTCTAAGGTGATGACCTTGCCAGCCGGTGCGCCGAACAGCACAGCCGGAATCTTCCAAGGCGCTCAGAAAGGCGAATGAAACCAGCGGGTTGTAGCCGTTTTCTTTATCGCCGCGCGTGGTGCCGGCAAAGCCGTCCCATTCCTCGCAGGTGAACGCGCCGATGCCTGCCGCGACGCGGATCGCATAATCCGCGTTCGCTGCCTGTCCATCATCGTCGTCGCCTTGATCCATGGGGCTTATTTAAGCGTCCTCAAGGACGCTGCAAGTCACGTTTCGGGCATTCCTCAGGCGACCTTCACCAGGTCCGGCTCGAAACCCTCGAAGGTCATCTGATCGGCGTATTTGAAGGTGAGGTCGACCGCCGGCTGGTCATGTACGGTCCAGGTGATGACAGGCATTTTGAGCTTCTCGCGCACGAAGCTGACGAAGGGGTTGGGCAGGTCGCCCGCGGCGTAGGAGGTGAAGGCGAGATCATGCGCGAGCATGGCGAAATGCGCCTCGATCAGCTGGTTGTCCTTGCCATAGGCGGTCAGCCCACCGGGGATGCCCGGCGCGTCCCTGGCGAAGTCGCGGATCAGCCAGTGATCGAACGACATGATGGCCACCTTGCCCTTGTAGCGCTTGAGCAGCCGGCCGACGGCTGCCACCAGGCCCGCGTCATGGCCGGGAACGCCTTTCAGTTCGACCACCAGCGGCACGCGGCCGTCGATCAGGTCGAGCGCTTCCTGCAGCGTCGGCACATGGTCCTTGGTGCCGCCGATCCTGAGCGTAGCCAGTTCGGCTGCGGTGCGTTGCCAGAGGAAGCCGTCCTCGCCAGTCAGGCGCTTCAGGTCGCCGTCATGGATGATCACCGGGACGCCATCCGACGAGAGATGCACGTCGCATTCGATGGCATAGCCGCGTTCGGCCGCCGCGGCGAAGGCCGACAGCGTGTTCTCCCAGCGGGTCTTGTTCATGTCGTGAAAGCCGCGATGCGCGACGGGGCGGGCAATCAGCCAGGAGAGATCGGTCATCAGGAACCCTCACTCAACTTCGAAGATCGCTTCGATCTCGACCGCGGCGTTGAGCGGCAGCGCGGCGGTGCCGACGGCGGATCGGGCGTGCTTGCCACGCTCGCCGAGTGCCGCGACCAGGAAGTCGGAGGCGCCGTTGGCAACAAGATGCTGCTCGACGAAATCAGGAGCCGAAGCGACGAAGACGGTGATCTTGACCAGACGCCGGATCTTTTCGAGATCACCGAGCGCCGCCTTGGCCTGCGCCAGGATGTTGATGGCGCAGAATTTCGCGCCTTCCTTGCCGGCGGCGGTGTCGATGTCGCGGCCGAGCAGCCCGCTTGCCTGCAGCTTGCCGTCCTTCAGCGGCAGCTGGCCGGCGGTGAACAGCGTGTTGCCGGTCCGGCAATAGGGCACATAGTTGGCGGCGGGCGCGGCGGCGGCCGGAATGGCCACGCCAAGATCGCTTAGCCGCTTTTCGATTGTTTCGCTCATTGGTTTTCCCTATTGCTGGAAGGCGCCGCGTTGGCCGGGCCGAAATTGCTATTTTTGCCTCGCTTCCGCCACGACTTTTTTTAAGCTGGACCATCTTTCCCTGCGGCCTGTCTCGCGGCCGCGACGATCGGAGCAACGTATGCGCGCAACGCGCCTTTTTCTCGCCGCCGCCTGTCTTTCGGCAGCGTTCCCAATGGCGCCGGCCCTTGCGGTGCCCGCGCTGCAGGCGCATCGCGCGGTCTACGATCTGACACTCAACAAGGCCTCCGATCGTTCGGGCATCACGGGCATCACCGGCCGCATGGTCTATGAGTTCAACGGCTCCGCCTGCGAGGGTTACACGGTCAAGTTCCGTTTCGTCACCCAGATCGTCACCAGTGACAACACCAGGCTCACCGATCAGCAGACGACCACTTTCGAGGATGCCGAAGGCAAGACCTTTTCCTTCGTGACGAAATCCTTTGTCGACCAGAACCTCGACAAGGAGGTGAAGGGGGTGGCCACGAGGGAAGCGAAGGGCCTCAAGGTCGATATCGACAAGCCGGAGAAGAGCAGTCTCGAGCTTGCGGCCACGCAGTTTCCGACCCAGCATCTGGTCGAACTGATCGGCAAGGCCGAGAAGGGCGAGAATTTCTACCAGACCAATCTGTTCGACGGCTCCGAGGACGCCAACAAGGTGATGAGCACCACCGTCATCGTCGGCAAGAAGACCGAATCCGACAAGACGGATCCGGAAGCGCCGGCGCTGGCCAAGCTCGCCTCGGACAAATACTGGCCGGTCGACATCGCCTATTTCGATGATACCGACAAAAGCGGCGAAGAGGTGCCGGAGTACCGGATCAGCTTCAAGCTGCACGAGAACGGCATCACCCGCGACCTCGTCATGGACTATGGCGACTTCTCGATGACCGGCAAGCTGGTGAACCTGTCGCTGTTCGACCAGACCAAGCCTTGCCCGGCTTCGAAATAGCGATTCCGGACGATCGGCGATCGCGCTTGCAGCCTTGACCTCCAGGCGCCATGTGTGAGGCCTACCAAGTGCGGCGAGCCTGATGGCGGTCTATGTCGATGCGGTGATCTGGAAATGGGCCGGCCACCGCTGGTGCCATCTCCTTGCCGACGATACGGATGAACTGCACCGCTTTGCTGCCGAACTCGGCATCAAACGCTCGTCCTACCAGGGGCCGCCCAAGACGTCGGCACCGCACTACGATATAACCGGCTTAGAGCGCGACCGCGCGGTGCGGCTCGGGGCCATCGAATGCAGCCGCGAGGAGATCGTGGCGGTCTTCCGCCGTGTGCGAGTGCCGAATGGGAAGGTGAGACGATGACGGTGACGGCGTTCCTGGCATATTGCGTCGCAATCACATTGGCAGCCGCCACGCCTGGGCCGGCGATGTTCGCGGTCATCACTAACGGTTTGTCGCGGGGCTTCGGCCGGGCGTTCATCACCGGCGTGGGCGTCGCCGCGGGCGACGCCGTGCTGGTCACCCTGGCGCTGCTCGGACTGGTGGCCATTGCCCAGACCTTCGAATGGATTTTTCTTTTGCTGAAATACGCGGGCGCCGCTTACCTCGTCTTTCTCGGGATGAGGATGTGGCGAGCCGCCGCCAAACAACAGGACGAATCTCCTCAGTCGCAGGCTCGGCTGTCGCGGTCCTTCGTTCTCGGCGCTTCCATTGCGCTCGGCAATCCGAAGGCGATCCTGTTCCACGCCTCCATCATGCCACTGATCCTGAACCTCGATACCATGACCTTCGCCGATGGCCTGCTGGTGGTGCTCGTCGTGATCAGCGTCAATGTCATCACCATGGGCATCTACGCCGCGATGGCCGGCCGGGCAGCCGGCTGGTTCAACACCCCGAGGCGCATGCGCCTGGTGAACAGGTTCGCCGGCGGCGCGATGATCGGCACCGGTGCGCTGATTGCCGCACGTTGAGCCGCGCAGCGATGCACGGCTTGCGTTTAAGGGACTTCCCCTCTATATGCGCGCTCATTCCACACACGGACTTTGGTGTCTGCCCGGGAGAAATCCGGCTGAAACCTCCGGTGGCATCAGGACATCCCGTCCGAAATGCCTGTGTCCGTGGAGGCCAACCGGAAAGGAACTAAAGAATGGCTCTGCCAGATTTCAGCATGCGCCAGCTTTTGGAAGCTGGTGTTCACTTCGGCCACCAGACCCATCGCTGGAACCCGAAGATGGCGCCTTACATCTATGGCGCCCGCAACAACATCCACATCATCGACCTGTCGCAGACGGTGCCGCTGCTGCACCAGGCCTTGAAGCAGGTGTCCGACACCGTCGCCAAGGGCGGCCGCGTGCTGTTCGTCGGCACCAAGCGCCAAGCCTCCGACATCGTCGCCGACGCCGCGCAGCGTTCGGCCCAGTATTATGTCAACTCGCGCTGGCTGGGCGGCATGCTCACCAACTGGAAGACGATCTCGAACTCCATCCAGCGCCTGCGCAAGCTTGACGAGACGCTGGCCGGCGAGGCCCAGGGCCTCACCAAGAAGGAGCGCCTGAACCTCGACCGCGAGCGCGAGAAGCTCAACAAGGCTCTCGGCGGCATCAAGGACATGGGCTCGACGCCGGACCTGATGTTCGTCATCGACACCAACAAGGAAGCGATCGCCATCCTCGAAGCCAAGCGCCTCGGCATTCCGGTCGTGGCCATCATCGATTCGAACTGCGACCCGGACAAGATCGACTTCCCGATCCCCGGCAATGACGACGCGGCCCGCGCCATCCAGCTCTATTGCGACCTGATCGCCAAGGCTGCCATCGACGGCATTGCCCGCCAGCAGGGCGCGCTTGGCGTCGATATCGGCGCTTCGGCCGAGGCTCCGGTCGAGCCGGCGCTCGACACTCCGGCTGCCGAAGCTCCGGAAGCTTGATAAGGAAGGCCGGATCCCGGCCTTCATCTTTCCAATAAATTGGCGCGCTAAAGCGCTTTTGCCGAGCGCATCACCCGAGTCCCGGTTGGTGCGTCGGCGCATTTGAGACAAAGAGGCGACAATGACGATTTCGGCTGCACAGGTCAAAGAACTCCGCGACTTGACCGGCGCGGGCATGATGGACTGCAAGGCGGCGTTGAACGAGACCAACGGCGACATGGAAGCGGCCGTCGACTGGCTGCGCAAGAAGGGTATCTCGAAGGCCGACAAGAAGGCCGGGCGCACTGCCGCCGAGGGTTTGATCGGCGTCGATGCCGGCGTGCGTGAAGCCGCGGTTGTCGAGGTCAATTCCGAGACCGACTTCGTTGCCCGCAATGCGGCCTTCCAGGAGATCGTGGCCAACGTGGCCAAGGTCGCGCTCGCCTACGGCACGACGGAGGCAGTCGCCGCCGCGAAGTATCCGGGCTCCGACAAGTCCGTCACCGACACCATCAAGGACGCTGTCGGCACCATCGGCGAGAACATGGGCTTCCGCCGTTCGGCCAAGCTCACCGTGCCGCATGGCGTGGTGGCGACCTATGTCCACAACGCGGTTGCCGACGGCCTCGGCAAGCTCGGCGTGCTTGTGGCCATCGAGACCACCGGCAACGAGCATGCCGCCAACGCCTTTGCCCGCCAGGTCGCGATGCATGTCGCCGCCAGCAACCCGGTCGCGCTGACGGCCGAGGAAGTCGACCCGGCGCTCGTCGAGCGCGAGAAGGCGATCTTCTCCGATCAGGCGCGCCAGTCCGGCAAGCCGGAAGCGATCATCGAGAAGATGGTCGAGGGCCGCCTGCGCAAGTTCTATGAAGAGGTGGTGCTTTTGAAGCAGGCCTTCGTGCTCAATCCCGACATCACCGTCGAGAAGGCGCTGAAGGATGCCGAGAAGGAGATCGGCGCTCCGGCCAAGATCACCGCCTATCTGCGTTACGCGCTGGGCGAGGGCATCGAGAAGGAAACGACCGATTTCGCGGCGGAAGTCGCGGCAGCGGTCAAGAAATAGCTCCGATCCAAGGGGAGCGCATCGCGTTTCCCTTAAGGTGAAGAGCTCACGAGCTCAGGCAACTCGGCCGGGTGTCCGCATGGATGCTCGGCCGATTTCTTGCGCGGTGTCGATAAAGGCCCTGAGCTTCGGCGCCATCGACGCGCGGCGTGGAAAATAGAGGAAGAGGCCCGGCTCCTCGATCGCCGTCTGCGGCAGGATCTGGATGAGGCGGCCGGCTGCAAGGTCGGCGCGCACCAGCGGCTCGAAAACGTAGGCGAGCCCGACGCCGGCCAGCGCCAGATCGATGGCGCCAAGCGAATCCGTGACAACGGCCGTGCCGCGTGTCTCGACAACGACATCCTTGCCTTTGTCGTTCAGGTCCCAGCGGTAAAGCGCGCCGGACCGAACCAGCCGGTAGCCGATGCAGTTGTGGTTGGCGAGATCGGCAACGTCGCGCGGACGGCCATGCTTTCCGACATAGGCGGGAGAGGCGACGATCACGGCTTTAAACGGCGGCGTCACCCGGACGGTGACCATGTCCTGCGCGATCATCTCGCCCAGCCGGATACCCGCATCAAAACCTTCGCCGACGATATCGATAAGTCCCTGGTCGGCAACGATCTCGACCGTCACATCGGGGTAGCGTTCGGCCATCGCCGCGACCACCGGCGTCACCGCCAGGGGGATCGCTATGTTGGAGGCATTGATCCTGAGCAGGCCGGCCGGCCTTCCCTTCACGCCGCGGATGCGGTCCATCCGCTCGGCGATGTCCTGCAGGGCAGGGGCCGCCGTCTCCACCAGCGCCTTGCCGGCTTCGGTCAACGAGACGCTGCGCGTCGTGCGGGCGAAGAGCGGCTGGCCGACACGCTCTTCCACGAGCCGCACCGCATGGCTCACCGCAGACGGACTCATGCCGAGCTCAGCCGCGGCAAGCGCGAAGCCGCCGCGCCGCGCCACGGCGACGATGACCGGCAAATGTGTGAGCAGATCGCGATCCATTCGTGAATGATATCGCATAGTCTTTGCAGATCATGCAACCTTATCGATGCTCTCAAACCAACCCATATTGGCGTCAACACATCGGCGGCGGGCTGATGCCTCAAGGAGAGACAAAATGAATGCGTTGAGACATGTAACCTTTGCAGCGGGCGTGGCATTGGCGCCGGTCGACGCCGGCGGCGCCGAACCGGCCGGTTGGCAGGCGCTTGCCGATGAGCTCGCTGTGATCCGCGTTGCCGACGCCATCGACCGCGCGGTGGATGCGCAGGACTGGAAGCTGGCGCGCAGCTATTTCGCCGAGCGTGTCACCGCCGATTTCAGCAGCCTCTCCGGCCAGCCCGCGGCCAACATCGCCTCCGACGACCTGATCGGCGCCTGGGCGGGCAACCTCAAGGGCAGCAAGACCAGCCTGCATCTGCGCACCAACCATCAGGTCGTGCTCGAAGCCGATGCCGCGACCGTCCGCTCCAACGGCTATGCCTGGAACCGGATGGAAGGCAATGGCGACCCGCTCTGGGAGGTCTGGGGGACCTATGAGCACCATTTGACGCGCTCGGCTGCCGGGTGGAAGGTCGATGGCTTCACCTTCCGCATGACGCATGACCGCGGCAATCCCTGGGTCAAGGCGACCCCCGGCCAGTGAAACGCAGCACATCAGTTCAGAATCGGAAGACCACCATGACCATGACCTATTACACGCTTGGCAACAGCGGGCTGCGCGTCAGCCGGCTGGCGCTCGGCACCATGACCTTCGGCACCGAATGGGGCTGGGGCGCGGACAGGGACACCGCCCGCGCCATGTTCGACGCCTATGTCGAAGTGGGCGGCAACTTCTTCGACACGGCCGATCTCTATACCGGCGGCACGGCCGAAACCTGGCTCGGCGAGTTCGTCGCCGAGCGTGGCCTGCGCGACAAGGCGGTGATCGCCACCAAATTCACCTTCAACTCGGAACCGGGTAACCCCAATGCCGGAGGCAATGGCCGCAAGAACATCATGCGTGCGGTGGATGCCTCCTTGAAGCGGCTCGGCACCGACTATATCGACCTTTACCTTCTGCATGTCTGGGACAGGGTCACGCCAGCCGAAGAGGTGCTCCGCACCCTGGATGACCTCGTACGCGCCGGCAAGGTGCGCCATATCGGCCTCTCTGACGTGCCGGCCTGGTATGCCGGCCGCGCCCAGGCGATCGCCGAATTGCGCGGCTATGAGCCGGTCTCGGCGCTGCAGCTCGAATACTCGCTCGCCGAGCGCGCCATCGAGCATGAATATGTGCCTTTCGCCGCCCGTCATGGCACCGGCATCATGGTGTGGAGCCCTTTGGCCAGCGGGCTGCTCAGCGGCAAATACAGGCCGACGCAAGCCGGGAATGCCGGCCGGCTCGACGGCTTCCGCAACACCACGCATCCCGGCTTCCAGAAGTTCAGTGACCGCAACTGGGCGATCGTGGCGGAGCTCGAGAAGGTGGCGGCTGAGCTTGGACGCAGCATGGCGCAGGTTGCGCTCAACTGGGTGGCGACGCAGCCGGGCGTCGCCTCCGTCATCCTCGGAGCAACCAAGCTCAACCAGCTCGAGGACAATCTCGGCGCGCTTGATTTTTCTATACCCGCCGAGCTTCGCGCGCGGCTGGAAAAGGTCAGCGCCACGCCCGCTCCGTTCCCGCATCCCTATTTCGGCTCCGAGATCCAGGTGCGGGTGACCGGCGGCGCGGTGACCGGCGACAAGCCGGCCGGCTATTCGCCTCCCGTCATCATCGAAGGCGAAGCGGTCAGCATCTCAAGCGACTGATTGAAGAAGGGCAAAGATCAAAAGGCGGCAACTGACCGAAAAAGCCTGGAATTTTGCACGAGGGCGCGGCGTGACATCGCCGCGCCCTTCGTGTATCGGGTCAACCCGTCATGACAGCATCGCCGGATGAAGCGGGGGCGGTTTTGCCTCCAAAATTGCCGCGCCGAGATTTTCGAGGATCAAGATGACGGATAAGCCCCTCTATCGACGTGTCGTGCTGAAAGCTTCCGGCGAAGCGTTGATGGGCGAGCAGCATTTCGGCATCGACGTCTCGGTGGTCGACCGCATCGCCGCCGACATCGCCGAGGCGCGCGCGATGGGCGTTGAAGTGGGCGTCGTCATCGGCGGCGGCAACATTTTTCGCGGCGTCGCCGTCGCCTCGAAGGGCGGCGACCGCGTCACCGGCGACCACATGGGCATGCTCGCCACCGTCATCAACTCGCTGGCGCTGCGCACCTCGCTGAACAAGATCGGCGTCGACGCTGTCGTGCTGTCGGCGATCGCCATGCCGGAGCTCTGCGAGAGCTTTTCCCAGCGCCAGGCGACCGCCTATATGAATCAGGGCAAGGTGGTCATCTTCGCCGGTGGCACCGGCAATCCGTTCTTCACCACCGATTCGGCCGCGGCCCTTCGCGCCGCCGAGATCGGCGCCGACGCGCTGTTCAAGGGCACGCAGGTCGACGGGGTTTATTCGGCAGATCCCAAGAAAGATCCGAACGCTGTCCGCTTCGATCGCATCAGCCACGCCGAAGTCATCAAACGCGGGCTTGCGATCATGGATACCGCCGCGATTGCACTTGCGCGCGAAAACAACATCCCGATAATCGTCTATTCGATCCACGAAAAAGGTGGTTTCGGCGATATTCTGAGGGGCGGCGGCCATTGCACGGTCGTCACGGACAAGTAACAGGCCCCGGAATCCGTTAAGCGACTGCGGAACCGCGAACCGAATAACGATAGAAACAGTGAACCCGGCGAACGGGTCGAGGAGATGATCATGAGTGGCGAGTACGAAGACCTGAAGCGACGCATGGATGGGGCGATCGCCGCTTTCAAGCACGATCTGGCTTCGCTGCGCACCGGCCGCGCCTCCAGCAATTTGCTCGACGCCGTCCAGGTGCAGGCCTACGGAACGGCGATGCCGATCAACCAAGTGGCCAACGTGTCCGTGCCGGAGCCGCGCATGATTTCGGTGTCGGTCTGGGACAAGTCGATGGTCAGCGCGGTGGATCGCGCCATCCGCGAGGCCAATCTGGGCTTCAACCCGATCGTCGATGGCACCACGCTGAGGATTCCGCTGCCCGAGCTCAACGAGCAGCGCCGCAAGGAGCTGGTCAAGATCTCGCATGGTTACGCCGAGAATGCGCGCGTCGCGGTTCGCCATGTTCGCCGCGACGGCATGGATTTCCTCAAGAAGGCCGAGAAGGATGGCACCATCAGCGAGGACGATCAGCGCAAGCGCTCCGACCAGGTGCAGAAGCTGACCGACGAGATGATCAGCACGATCGATCACCTGCTTTCCGATAAGGAAGCTGAAATCATGCAGGTTTAGGGTCGGGCTTTCCGGCTCGAAAGCGAGATTATGGCAACGCCCGCGCATGTCGCGATCATCATGGATGGAAACGGACGCTGGGCCAAGGCGCGCGGTCTGCCGCGCCTTGCCGGCCACCGGGCGGGCGTAGAGGCCCTGCGCAAGACAGTCCGCGCCGCGCCCGATCTCGGCATCTCCTACCTGACTGTCTACGCCTTTTCCTCGGAAAACTGGTCGCGGCCGAAATCCGAAGTCAGCGACCTCATGGGTCTGTTGAAGCTGTTCATCCGCCGCGACCTTGCCGAACTGCATCAGAACGGCGTGCGGGTGAGGATAATTGGCGACAAGCAAGGGCTGCAGCCCGACATCAGGGGCCTGCTGCAGGAGGCCGAATCGCTGACCGCCGGCAACGAGGCGCTGACGCTGGTGATCGCCTTCAACTATGGCGGCCGCGACGAGATCGTGCGCACGGCCCGCAAGCTGGCGGATGCCGTCGCGCGCGGCGACATCGCGAGCGACGCGATCACGGCGGAGAGCTTTGCCGCTTCGCTCGACACGCAGGGCATTCCTGATCCTGAACTTGTGATCCGGACGAGCGGCGAGCTCAGGCTGTCGAATTTTCTTCTGTGGCAGGCGGCCTATAGCGAGCTTGTCTTTCTGCCTTGCTATTGGCCGGATTTCAGCCGCGAACATCTGGCTGATGCCTTGCGCGACTTTGCCGGCCGCGAACGGCGCTTCGGCGGGCTCGCCGCCCGCGATGTGGCGCTTTAGGCGACGCCACGCATGAGCAACCTCCAGCAGCGCGTCATCTCGGCAATCGTGATGGCGGCTTTGACGCTTGCGCTCACCTGGCTCGGCGGATTGCCGTTCCGGCTGTTCTGTGGGGCAATCGCGGCGTTGATCTTCTATGAATGGACGCGCATGGCGCGTCCCGGGAATGGCGCGGCGCTCGGCTTCCTGCCGGAAGCGCTAATTCTGGTCTTCATCGTCGCGCTGATCGCCGGACTGCCGGCCTTGTGGCTGCTGCTTCTCCTCGTGATCCTTGTGGCGGTCGCGGCCATTGCCGCCCGCATCAGGGATGCTGCCCAGTGGGAAGCTTCCGGAGTGGCTTATGCGGCGCTGTCCGGCTTCTCGCTCGCCTATCTGCGTGACGACAACCATTCCGGGCTGATTGCGATTCTCTTCCTGTTCGCTGTGGTCTGGGCAACCGACATCGCGGCCTATTTCGTCGGCCGCGCTTTAGGCGGCCCGAAACTTGCGCCGTCGATCTCGCCCGGCAAGACACAGAGCGGCGCGGTTGGGGGCGCCGTCGGCGGCCTTGCCGCCGGGCTGCTGCTGGCCATTGCAGCCGGCGCCGGCAATCTCGGCCAGCTCGGCCTCGCCGCGCTGGCGCTGTCGATCGTTTCGCAGATCGGCGATCTGTTCGAATCCTGGGTCAAGCGCCGGCATGGCGCCAAGGATTCCAGCAACCTCATTCCCGGCCATGGCGGCGTCATGGACAGGGTCGATGGGCTTGTCGCGGCCGCGATGGCGCTGTACGTCATTGGTTGGGTCGCGGCGGGCGCCGAGCATCCGGCACTGCGGCTGTTTCCGAACTGAACGACGCTAATGGTCAAGGCGAAAAACGGCGCGCGCCACGGTTTCGCCCGGATTGATGCCACAGTCGCGGCGGAGCGTCGTGTGCGGGCGAATTTGAGGGCATGAGTTGAACGACATTTTTCACGCGGTCTTCAGCACGCAGGGCTTCGTCCTTGGCACGCTCGTGCCGTTTCTGTTCGTGCTGACCGTGGTCGTGTTCGTCCACGAGATGGGCCACTATCTCATCGGCCGCTGGTGCGGCATCGGCGTGAAGGCCTTTTCCATCGGTTTCGGCCCCGAGCTCGTCGGCTTTAACGATCGCCGCGGGACGCGCTGGAAGCTTTGCGCCATTCCGCTTGGCGGCTACGTCAAATTCGTCGGCGACATGAACGCGACGTCGAGCCAGCCGAGCGCCGAGGAGATCGAATCACTGACCGACGCCGAGCGCGAGGTTGCCTTCCACACGCAGCCCATATGGAAACGGGCCGCGACCGTCGTTGCGGGGCCGCTGTTCAACTTCCTGCTGACGATCGCCGTGTTTGCGGTGCTGTTTTCCCTCTATGGCCGTCCGGTTCTGGAACCTACGGTGGCCCAGGTCACCGCGAGCAGTCCAGCTGAGAAAGCCGGAATCCAGCCTGGCGACCGATTCGTCAAAGTCGACGGCAGCAAGGTGGAGACCTTCGCCGATGTGCAGCGCCTGGTTTCAGGCCGGGCGGGCGATGCCATCACCTTCACGATGCTGCGCGACGGCAAGGAAATCGCCGTCACGGCGACACCGGAGCCCATGGAGCAGCAGGATGCGCTGGGCAACAAGATCAAAGTCGCGGTTATAGGCGTGGTCAACAATGCCGAGCTCGGCCAGCCACGTCTGATCTCCTATACGCCGGCCGGCGCCGTGGTGGCGGCGGTCGAGGAAACCGGACATGTGATCGAGCGCACCGGTCAGTTCCTGCAGCGCTTTGCGCTTGGACGCGAGGACAAATGCCAGTTGGGTGGCCCGATCAAGATCGCGAAGATGTCGGGCCAGGCAGCCAAGCTCGGCTTCGAGTGGCTGGTGCAGCTTGTTGCATTTCTGTCAGTCGGAATAGGATTTCTCAATCTCCTGCCGATTCCCCCTCTCGACGGCGGCCACCTGTTGTTCTACGGCGTGGAGGCCGTCATAAGGCGGCCTGTTTCGGAGCGAATGATGGAGATGGCCTATCGGACCGGGCTGTTCCTGGTGCTCGGTTTCATGGGCTTCGTTTTTTGGAATGATCTGTTTGGGTGCTGAAATCATGAAGAAATTTGGCTTCAGCGCCGGTCATATTGAGATGCCGTTTACCATGCGTGGGGATATGCGTGACGCGAAAGCCACGCGGTACGGTTAAGTAAATACAAATTAACCGGGAGCCTTGCGTGTAGGGAAAATCCGGTTAATACGGTAAGGGAAAATACCGCACGTCCGGTTTTCTCGCCGTGGGGACTACGAGAAAAAGGTACAAAAGCCCGATGAAGGCAGCATCCAAGTTTCTGAGCGCCGCTTCCGCGGCGGCTTTGTCCGCCGCTCTGGTCGTGCCAGGCGCGCTCGCAGTGCAGTTCGCAGCCACCTCGGTGGCCGAGGCCGCGGTCGTTTCGCGCGTCGAGGTCAGCGGCAACCAGCGCGTCGATGCCGAGACCATTCGCAATTACATTACGATCAAGCCGGGCAAGCCTTTCTCCAGCTCCGATATTGACGACGCCGTCAAGGCGCTGTTCGGAACCGGCCTGTTCTCGGACGTCCAGATCAACCAGGTCGGTTCGAGTCTGGTGGTCAAGGTTTCCGAATACAAGGTCGTCAACCAGGTCCTGTTCCAGGGCAACAAGAAGATCAAGGACAACGCGCTTCAGATGGGTATCCAGCTGAAGCCGCGGGCGACCTTCTCGCAGCAAACGCTCGATGCCGATGTCGAGGCGATCAAGTCGGCATACAAGCGCATTGGCCGCGATGACGCCGCCGTGACCACGCAGATCATGGATCTCGGCGACAACCGCGTGAACGTGGTCTTCAACATCAACGAAGGCGGCCGCACCCAGATCGCGGCGATCAATTTCGTCGGCAATCACGCCTATTCCAGCCGCCGCCTGTCCGATGTCATCAACACCAAGCGTTCGTCCTGGCTGTCCTTCGTGCTGCGCGACGACGTCTATGACGAGGACAAGCTGCGCGCCGACCAGGAGCTGCTGCGCCGCTTCTACTACAATCATGGCTATGCCGACTTCCAGGTCGTCTCGGCTGTCGGCGAGCTTGACGACGCCACCAACAAATACACGGTCACCATCACCGTTCAGGAAGGCGATCGCTACACGTTCGGCGACGTCAGCGTGGAAAGCACCATTCCGGAGGTCGACTCCAAGACGCTGGAATCGGCTGTCGAAACCCACAAGGGCGATGTCTACAACGCCAAGGATGTCGAGGATTCGATCGTCGCCTTGACCGAGAAGGTCGCGGGCTCAGGCTATGCCTTCGCCCAGGTGACGCCGCGCGGCGACCGCAATTTCGAGAACCACACCATTTCGGTCGTCTACACCATCGACCAGGGCACCAAGGCTTATATCGAGCGCATCGAGATCCGCGGCAATGACCGCACGCGCGACTATGTCATCCGTCGCGAATTCGATGTCAGCGAGGGCGACGCCTTCAACCAAGTCCTTATCCAGCGCGCGAAGAAGCGGCTGGAAGGCCTTGATTACTTCCAGTCCGTCGACATCTCGACGGTTCCGGGCTCGGCGCCAGACCAGGTCGTGCTCGTGGTCACCGTGGTTGAGAAGTCGACTGGCGAGTTCTCGGTCGGCGCTGGTTATTCGACCGGTGGCGACACGCCCGGCCCATCCATCGAAGGCTCGATCACCGAGCGCAACTTCCTCGGCCGCGGCCAGTACATCAAGCTGTCGGCCGGCGGCGGCAAGAATTCGCGCGACTTCGCCCTTTCCTTCACCGAGCCTTACTTCCTCGGCCGGCGCATCGCGGCGGGCTTCGACATCTACAAGTCGACCCGCGAGTACGACCACTACAACACGGACACCACCGGCGCGACCGTCCGGTTCGGCCTGCCGATCACCGACAGCATTTCGACGCAGCTGGCGTACAACATCTCGCAGGAAAAGTACGAGTTCAATAATTGTGACAACAACAATGACGGCGTCGAAGGCGACTGCAATCTTTCGCAGGCCATCATAGAAGCCATCGATGAGGGCTCGTGGCTGAAGTCCTCGGTCAGCTTGGGTCTTACCTACAACACGATCGACGACATGAAGAACCCGCATGAGGGTCTCTTCGTTACCGGCGCGACCGAGTTCGCCGGTCTTGGCGGCGATGCCAAATGGGTGAAGGTGACTGGCCGAGCAAGTGTCTATCAGACATTGTCGGAGCAGCTTGACCTTGTCGGTCTCGTGTCGGGCGGCGCCGGCTACATAGCGGGCTACGGCGATAATGGTTTGCGCATTTTCGATCAGTTCCAAAGCAACGATCGCATGATCCGCGGGTTTGAGTATGGTGGCATTGGTCCCGTTGACACCGCAACTGGAGACCATCTTGGTGGCACTACCTATTTCAATGCCTCGGCCGAAGCGCAATTCCCATTGCCGGTGATCCCGGAGAGTTTCGGTTTGCGGGGTGCCGTTTTCGCTGATGCCGCAACTCTGTACGGCAGCAAGGTCGACACCCCTGGTGTCGTTCAAGCATCGACCGACATGAAGCTGCGCGCCTCGGTGGGTGTCGGCCTGATGTGGGCTTCGCCGTTCGGCCCGATCCGCATCGACTATGCGATCCCGGTCAAGAAAGAGTCGACCGACGATGTGCAGGAATTCAACTTCGGTATCGCGACCCGCTTCTAATTTCGTGGTTGCAATGGTTCCGGGCCGGTTGACGGCCCGGAGTGAACTGTTCCGACCCAGCTGGATATTGCTTCTGGAATGACCGATCCGGTGTTCTTCGCGCCTTCACGCCGGTGTACGGCTGGCGAGGTCGCGAATCTGACCGGCGCCAGCCTGCTTGATACCGCGCAGGCTGAAATTGCCATCGAAGCGCTGGCTCCCGCCAATGAGGGAGGCGACGGCGCGCTCGTCTTTGTCGACGGCAAGCGCAATTTCGCGCTGATGCAGTCGCTGAGGGCGGCCGCAGTCCTGTGCCCCGCCGATTTTGCCAGCAAGGCGCCGCCAGGGGTCGCGGTGCTTATGCATCCTCGTCCGCAACAGGCTTTCGCGATGGTCGGGCGCCTTTTGTTTCCGCATGCCGCAACTCCGGGGCCAATGACCGGAGAAACCGGCATCTCGGCGCATGCCTTCGTCGATCCGTCCGCCCATATCGAGGACGGGGCGATCGTCGAAGCGGGGGCCGTGATCGGTCCCGGCGTGTCCATCGGCAGCGGCACGGTCATTGCACCTCACGCGGTGGTCGGCCGTTCCTGCCAGATTGGTCGGGACGGCTTCATCGGCCCCGGGGCCAGCATCCAATATGCGCTTGTCGGCAATCGTGTCATCATCCATGGCGGCGCAAGGATCGGCCAGGATGGTTTCGGCTTCGTGGGCGGCGCCAAGGGACCTGAACGCGTGCCGCAGATCGGCCGCGTCATCATCCAGGACGATGTCGAGATCGGCTCCAATTCGACCGTCGACCGCGGCGCGATGTCCGATACCATCATCGGCCAGGGCACCAAGATCGACAATCTGGTGCAGATCGCCCACAATGTTCGCATCGGCCGCAATTGCATTATAGCGGGCCTTTCGGGTATCTCCGGTTCCGTCGTCGTCGGCGACAACGTCACCATGGGTGGCGGTGTCGGCCTCGCCGATCATCTGACCATCGGGCCGGGAGCCAAGCTTGCTGCGAGAAGTGGATTCATGAACAACGTCCCGGCAGGCGAGATCTGGGGAGGCTATCCGGCACAGCCGATGGCGGAAGCCATGCGCGAGATAGCGATGCTGCGCAAGATGGCCAGGACGCGCAAGCAAGGCGACGGAAATGGCTGACATCGTGGCAACGACACTCGAGGCGGTCGATATCATGGGGCTGATGAAGCTCCTGCCGCATCGCTATCCGTTCCTGCTGATCGATCGCATTGTCGATATCGATGGCGACGAATCTGCGGTCGGCATCAAGAACGTGACCATCAACGAGCCGCACTTCCAAGGCCATTTCCCGCAGCAGCCGGTCATGCCCGGCGTGCTGATCATCGAGGCGATGGCGCAGACCGCCGGCGCGATCTGCATTCGCACCCTCAACGCTGAAAAGCCCTCGTTGGTATATTTCATGACCATCGACAACGCGAAATTCCGCAAGCCGGTGGTTCCGGGAGACCAGCTCAGGATCCACGTCAAGAAGATCAAGAAACGCGGCAATCTGCTGAAATTCGCCTGCGAGGCGATGGTTGAGGGGGCGAAAGCCGCCGAAGCCGAGGTTTCGGCCATGATGGTTACCGGCTGACGGTTCGAAATGCTCATGAAAGTCGCGACATTCATTCATCCTTCCTCGGTCGTCGAAGAAGGAGCCCGGCTCGGCGAGGGCGTCCGCATCGGACCCTTCTGCCATATCAGCGCCGATGCGATCATCGGCGACCGCGTCGAGCTGGTCAGCCATGTGTCGGTGATGGGTGCCACGACCGTCGGAGCGGGGACGAAAGTCTATCCGATGGCGACGCTCGGCGCGCCGCCGCAGAATACCAAGCACAAGGGCGGGCGCACCACGCTCGTCATCGGTGAGAACTGTACCATCCGTGAAGGTGTCACGATGCATGTCGGCACCGATTCCAGCCGCGGCGAGACGAGTGTCGGCGACAACGGCAATTTCCTTGCCTATGCCCACATCGCCCATGATTGCGTCGTCGGCAAGAACGCGACCTTCGCCAATGGCGCGACGCTCGGCGGCCATTGCGAGATAGGCGACAACGTCTATATCGGCGGGCTGACTGCCGTTCATCAGTTCGTGCGAATTGGCGACAACGCCTTCATCGGCGGCTGCTCGGCGGTTGTCGGCGATATCATTCCCTATGCGATCGCCGCCGGCAATCGCGCCAAGCTGCGCGGCCTGAACATCGTCGGGCTGAAGCGTTCCGGCCTGCCGCGCTCGGAAATCTACCTGCTGCGCAAGGTTTACCGGTCGATTTTCGACCGTTCCCGCAGCGTCGCGGAGAATATCGATCTCGCCAGGGCGGAATTCGGCTCCTCGTCTCCTGCCGCCACGAAGATGATCGACTTCATCGCCAGCGGCGGCAAGCGGCACTATGCGGTCCCGCCGCTGAAGGGTGGCGGCGACGATGACAGCGGCGATGACGAGGCCTGAGCGCGCCGCATCAGGGTTCCAACTCGCGCCGGGCTCGAAGGTCGGCATCGTTGCCGGCGGTGGCAGCCTGCCAGTCGAAGTCGCCGACGGCCTGGTGAAGCACGGCTTTGCGCCCTTCATCATCATCGCCGCCGGTGAGGTCGACCGCGAGGCCGACTTTGCGGCCTACGATCAGGAAAAACTTGCGCTGGAGGATATCGGGCGGCTGTTTCCGTTGCTGAGGCGCCAGGGCATCACTCACCTCGTCCTTGCCGGCGAGATCAAACGCAGGCCGCAGTTGAGCAAGATAAGGCCGACATTTGGTCTGCTGGCGATAATTCCCTTAGTGGTCAGAGCCTTGCGGCGCGGCGATGATGGCCTGTTGAAGATGTTGACCCGAGCCCTCGAAACGCGCGGCGTCAAGGTCGTCGGCGCGCACGAGGTCGTTCCGGAACTGACGGCGGGCGAAGGCACATTGACGGCGACCGGACCAAACCAGTCCGACTGGCGTGACATCGAGGCCGCTTGCAAGGCGGCCAAGGCCATCGGCGCGCTCGATATCGGCCAGGCGGCGATTGCGATCGGAGGTCGCGCCGTGGCGCTGGAAGGCATCGAGGGCACAGCCGGTCTGCTCGACAGAATGCGGGATTTGCGCGGTCATGGCAGGTTGGCCGGCAAGGCGCGCGGCGTGCTGGTCAAATGCGCCAAGCCGGGTCAGGAATTGCGGGCCGACTTGCCCACCATTGGCCCGCAGACGGTCGAGGCCGCTCATGCGGCCGGCCTTGCCGGCATAGCCGTCGAGGCCGGCCGTTCGCTTATCCTTGAAGGCCCGACCACACTTGCTCGCGCGAACGCCTTTGGCCTTTTCATCGTCGGCCTGCCCGCGACGGAGCTGGAGAAACGGGGAGCCGGCTGATGGCCGCTGACAAGCCGATCAAGCTCGCGATCGTCGCCGGCGAGGAATCAGGCGATCTGCTCGGCGCCGATATCGTGCGGGCGCTCGAGCGTACGACCGGCCGCAAGGTTCAGCTTGTCGGCATCGGCGGCCGGCACCTGCAGCAACTGGGGCTGACGCCGCTGTTTGACGGCAGCGAGATCGCGCTGATGGGTTTCAGCGCGGTGCTGCGCGACCTGCCGCGGCTGATGCGCCGCATCAGCCAGACTGCTGAAATGATCGCGGCCGAGCGGCCCGATTGCCTCGTCACAATCGACAGCCCGGACTTCTCGCTGCGCGTGGCGAAGAAGGTCCGCGCAACGGCGCCGGCCATCCCGATCGTCCACTATGTCTGCCCGAGCGTATGGGCCTGGCGGCCGGGCAGGGCGGTGGCGATGAAGCCCTATGTAGATCACATTCTCTGCATCCTGCCGTTCGAGGTGAAGGCGCTTGCCCGTCTCGGCGGACCACCGGGCACTTATGTCGGTCACCGGCTGACGCAGGATCCGGGCGTGCTTAGCGCCGCCAAGGCGCAGAGCCAACCGCGCGACCTCTCCGACGACCGTGTCAAGACGCTGCTGGTGCTGCCCGGCTCGCGCCGCGGCGAGGTCCGCCGGCTGATGGAACCGTTCGGCAAGGCGATGTCTGTGCTGCGCCAACGCGGCCATCGCCTGCGCCTGCTGTTGCCGACAGTGCCGCATGTCACCGAGCTGGTGAAGGCTTCGGTAGCCAGTTGGGATGACAAGCCGGAAATCATCACCGAGCCGGAGCGCAAATGGCAGGCCTTCGGCAAGGCCGATGCGGCATTGATCGCGTCTGGAACGGTCTCGCTCGAGTTGGCGCTTGCAGGCGTTCCAATGGTGTCCTGCTACAAGCTCGACCCGATCGCGCGCCAGCTGCTGCAGCATATGGTGACGACTTGGTCGGCCCTGCTGCCCAACCTGATTTCCGACCGTACATTGGTTCCGGAATTCTACGACCAGTATGTCCGGCCGGAGAACCTTGCCCGGCAACTTGAGGGCCTCTTTGCCGACACCGGCATGCGCGCCTGGCAAAAGGCGGGCTTTGCCGAAATTGCCCGGCGCATGGCGACCGAACGGCCCTCCGGCGAGATCGCCGCGGAAGTGGTGATGGGGTGTATCAAGAGAGCGAATAGGGAGTAGCGAATAGCGAGTGGGGCTATCGGTTTGCCTTCTTCCCCTATTCGCTACTCGCTATCTCGCTATTCGCTCAATTACCTTTTCGCAATCGGCACGTAGTCGCGCTCGGTGGCGCCGGTGTAGAGCTGGCGCGGACGGCCGATCTTCTGGTGCGGGTCCTCGATCATTTCCTTCCACTGCGCGATCCAGCCGACGGTGCGCGCAACCGCGAACAGAACGGTGAACATGGTTGTAGGGAAGCCGAGCGCCTTCAGCGTGATGCCGGAATAGAAGTCGACATTCGGGTAGAGCTTCTTCTCGATGAAGTAAGCGTCGGTCAGCGCGATCTTCTCCAGTTCCATCGCGATGTCGAGCAGCGGATCGTCCTTGATGCCGAGCTCGCCCAACACCTCGTGCGCGGTCTTCTGCATGATCTTGGCGCGCGGATCGTAGTTCTTGTAGACGCGGTGGCCGAAGCCCATCAGCCGGAACGGATCGTTCTTGTCCTTGGCGCGGGCAATGAACTCCGGGATGTGATCGACATGGCCGATCTCGCCCAGCATGTTCAGCGCCGCTTCGTTGGCGCCGCCATGCGCCGGGCCCCACAGGCAGGCGATGCCGGCGGCGATGCAAGCGAACGGATTGGCGCCGGAAGAGCCGGCGAGGCGAACCGTCGAGGTCGAGGCGTTCTGCTCGTGGTCGGCGTGCAGGATGAAGATGCGCTCCATGGCGCGCGCCAGCACCGGATTGATCTTGTACTCCTCGCACGGCACGGCAAAGCACATGTGCAGGAAATTGGCGGCGAAGCCGAGATCGTTCTTCGGATAAATAAAGGGCTGGCCGATATGGTATTTGTAGGCCATCGCCGCGATGGTCGGCATCTTGGCGATCAGGCGCATCGAGGCGACCATGCGCTGATACGGGTCCGAGATGTCGGTCGAGTCGTGGTAGAAGGCCGACAGCGCGCCGACCACGCCGCACATGACGGCCATCGGATGCGCGTCGCGGCGGAAGCCGGTGAAGAAGCGCGACATCTGCTCGTGCACCATGGTGTGGCGCGTCACGCGATAGTCGAAGTCCTCCTTCTGCGCCTTGGTCGGGAGTTCCCCGTAGAGCAGGAGGTAACAGACTTCGAGGAAGTCGCCATGCTCGGCAAGTTGGTCGATCGGATAGCCGCGATGCAAGAGGATGCCGGCGTCGCCGTCGATGAAGGTGATTGCCGACTCGCAGCTTGCGGTGGATGTGAAGCCGGGGTCGTAGGTGAAGGCGCCGGTGGTGCTGTAGAGCGCGCCGATGTCGATGACGTCAGGCCCGGTCGACCCGCTTCGCACCTTGAATTCATGGGTCTTGCCGGCGAGTTCGAGCCTGGCGGTCGACTCGTGCGCCTTGCTGCCCGGTTCCAGTTTTGTCGCAGCTTCGCTCATTCTCAAACTCCCTTTGTATCCTCATGCCGGCAAGGCAATTCCTGCAAACGACACGTCGAAGTCACCGGAATGCGCGAACTCGCCACCGCATTTTAGGAGGTGCGTGCCAGATTGGGCCAAGGCCTAATGTTGCACTGCGAAACACACCTTTCAATGCCAATCTTCTTGGGCCAGTCCGCTCCTAATCGATTTGATCTCCAATGCGCGCCAGGCTTTCCTGGCGGCCCAGCACGGCCAGCACGTCGAACACACCAGGCGATGTGCTGCGGCCGGTCAGTGCGGCTCTAAGTGGTTGTGCCACCGCGCCAAGCTTGTATCCGCCAGCCTGCGCGAACTCGCGGATCGAAGCCTCCGCCGAGGCGGCGCTCCACTCGCCCTGGACAGAAGACAGTGCGCCATGCGCGCCGCGCAGAATCGCGCGCGCATCCGCGCTGAGCAAGCCCGCTGCCTTCTCGTCCAGGGGCAGTGGCCGCTCGGCAAACAGGAAAGCCGCGCCGTCGACCAGCTCCACCAGGGTCTTGGCCCGCTCCTTGAGGCCGGGCATGGCGGCAAGCAGCTGCGCCTTTCGCTTGTCATCGAGTTTTGCGGCGAGCGTCGGACCGCCTTCGAGATAGGGCAGGGTGGCGACGAAGATATCGAACAGCGCGTGATCGTCCATCTTGCGCATATGCACGCCGTTCAGCGCCTCGAGCTTGGCGAAGTCGAAGCGGGCAGCGCCCTTGTTGACGTCGCCGATGTCGAACCAGGCGATCATGTCCTTGATCGACATCACCTCGTCGTCGCCATGGCTCCAGCCGAGCCGCGCCAGGTAGTTAAGCAAGGCCTCCGGCAGATATCCCATGGCGCGATAGGCCTCGACGCCCAGTGCGCCGTGCCGCTTCGAAAGCTTGGCGCCGTCGGCGCCGTGGATCAGCGGGATATGCGACATCGACGGCACCGCCCAGCCCATGGCGTTGTAGATCACCGTCTGGCGCGCGGCGTTGGTCAGGTGATCGTCGCCGCGGATGATGTGGGTGACGCCCATGTCGTGGTCGTCGACGACGACGGCATGCATGTAGGTCGGGTTGCCGTCCGAGCGCAGGATGATGAAGTCGTCGAGATCCTTGTTCGGGAAGCGAACCTCGCCCTGAACGCGGTCGTTGACGATCGTCACGCCCTCGGTCGGCGCCTTGATGCGGATGGCACCCTTGACGCCTGCCGGCGCCTCGGAGGGATCGCGGTCGCGCCACTGACCGTTGTAGCGCGGCGGCAGACCCTTGGCGCGGGCCGCCTCGCGCATCGCCTCCAGCTCCGCGGGCGTCTCGTAGCTGTAATAGGCCTTGCCCAGGCGCACGAGCTCCTCGGCCACCTCGCGATGGCGCGGGGCGCGCTCGAACTGGGATACGGCGTCGCCATCCCAGGAAAGGCCAAGCCAGGTCAATCCGTCGAGAATGGCGGCCGTGGCGGCTTCGGTGGAGCGCTCGCGATCGGTGTCCTCGATACGCAGCAGCATCGTGCCGCCGGTGTGCCTGGCATAGAGCCAGTTGAACAGCGCCGTGCGCGCCCCGCCAATATGCAGGTAGCCTGTGGGCGAGGGGGCGAAACGGGTGACGACCTTGTCGGACATGGAACTCTCGAAGAAGCACTGAAACGGCATATTTCGCGTGGGCTTTCGCGCAGTCGGCGTTCATGTACCATAGGCGGTCTGGGGCGCAAGGGGCAGACCCGATGGCTGGACGTGGCCGGGGCGTGAGGGAGGACGGGGAATCGACAGCAGGCGTCAGCGAGCGCCTGATGTTTGCCCATGCCGCGCCCGCTGAAGAAGCGCCGCTTTCGCTTCCAGAACTCCATCCGCCCGCCGAGCTACCGCCGCCTGGTGGCGGTGCGCTGCAGCCAGCGTCGCCAACGGGTACCGTAGGCCAAATCCCCAAACAGTTTGGCCGCGTTTCGCTTCCTGCGCTGCGGCGAAGCGTTGCGGTCGCTGCCACCACCGAGCTCGACCGCGGCGTCGGCTTCCTGCTGGTGCCGGTGTTCCTGGCCGCCGGTGTCATCTATTACTTCTCGCTCAACACCGAGCCAGACCTCTACAGGCCGCTTGCCGCGGTGGCTCTGATGGCTCTCTGCGCGGCGGTGTCGCGCTCCTGGCAAAAGACGCACCTTGTCTTCATGGCATCGCTTTTCTGCGCGCTCGGGTTTCTCGCGGCCAAGGTGGAGACCTGGCGGATGGCGACGCCGATGCTGGGGTCCGAAATCCAGACCCGGCTGACCGGCCGCCTGGTCACCGCCGAAGCGATGGCCAATGGCCGTGTGCGGCTGACCATCGATCTCGTCTCCACCGAGTACCCGACGCTGCGCTACGCGCCCGACCGCGTTCGGCTGTCGGCGCGCAGGATCCCGCCCGGTATGACCGCCGGATCGATGCTGACCGGCTATGCCAAGCTGCTGCCGCCGACCGGTCCGGTCCGGCCGGAGAGTTACGATTTTTCCTTCGACAGCTACTTTAGCGGCATCGGCGGCAGCGGCTTCTTCCTGGGCGACCCAAAGCTGTTGGCTCCGCCTTCGACGGCGACAACGGGGGCTCCCTTGGGAGCGCGCATTGCGTCGGCCGTGGAAAACGCGCGCGAAGGGATCGCCGACCACATCCGGAGCAGCATCGGCGGGTCCGAAGGCGAGATCGCGGCGGCGCTGATCGTCGGCGTGCGCGCCGGCATTCCGGATGCGATCAACGAGTCGATGCGACGGACCGGCATCTATCACATCATCTCGATCTCCGGCCTGCACATGGCGCTGGTCGCCGGCACGATCATGTTCCTGCTGCGCGGCGCCTTCGCGCTGTTTCCCGATTTCTCGTCGCGCCGGCCGGTGAAGAAATACGCCGCGGCAATCGCGCTGGCCTCGATCGCCGCCTACCTCGTCATCTCCGGCATCGTGGTGGCGGCCGAGCGAAGCTTCATCATGCTTGCGGTCATGCTTGTAGCGGTGCTCTTCGACCGCGCGGCGTTGACGATGCGCAACCTGGCGATCTCGGCGATTGCCGTCATCCTTGTCTCGCCGCATGAAGTGGTCGGCCCGAGCTTCCAGATGTCCTTCGCGGCCACTGCGGCCCTGGTCGGCGCCTATGCCGGCTTTGCCGATTATCGCGCCGGCAAAACGACCGCGCCGCCGGTGAAGCGTTCGTTCCTGAGGTTCCTGTCGCGAAAACTGGCGGTTGGCGTAGGCGGCGCTGCTGTGACCTCGCTCATCGCCGGCAGCGCGACATTGCTGTTTGCGATCTGGCACTTTCAGCGCGTGTCGCCGCTCAGCCTGCTCGCCAATCTGGCGGTCATGCCGATCGTCTCGCTGATCGTCATGCCGTTCGCCGTGTTAAGCGCGCTCGCCATGCCGTTCGGCTTCGACGGTCCCTTCCTCTATGTGATGGGCAAGGGCCTGACAGCGATGATCGCCATTTCGGCATGGATTTCCGAGCGCTCGCCAGTCGATGCCGTGGGATTGATCTCGATCCAGTCGGTGCTGCTGGCGACAATCGCGCTCGTCATCGCAACCATGGCCACCACCTGGCTGAGGCTTGCCGCTGTGCCCTTCGCGCTCGCCGCGCTGCTGGCCATCCCGCATGTGCGCACGCCGGATGTGCTGATCTCGGAGGACGCGCATCTCGTGGCGATGCCGATCGGCGGCGGCGAGCTTGCCGTCAACCGCGAACGCTCCAACGAGTTCACCACCGACAATTGGAAGCGGGCGCTGAAGGCTGAGGACATCGTGCCGCCCGAGACATTTGCCAAGGATGCACTCGATATCGCCGACCCGGTCGACCTGCCGCCCGGCTCGCCCTTCTATTGCACCGGCGATCTCTGCATTGGCCGGCATCCGTCCGGCGCGATCGTCGCGCTCGCCGAAAACCGCGACAGCGCACGGCCCGCCTGCGGCTTTGCCGACCTCATCGTCATCAACGATGCGACGGCCTACAATCCCTGCTGGGATCAGCGCGTGCTTGTCGTCACCAAGCGCCAGCTGGCGCGCGACGGCAGCGCCGCGGTCTTCTTCGATCCACAATCGGCGACCGCGCGAGCAGCCATCCAATATGCGGTCGAAAAGCCATATCGGCCCTGGCACGAGCAGCGCAAATACACCCGCGAGGCGAGGGGACTGCCACCTTATGAAAAGCCCGAGAGGGCCAAGCCCTCGCAGCCGGATCAGTAGCGGCGGATCAGCCCGACGAGCTTGCCCTGCACCTTGACCCGATCCGGCCCGAAAATGCGGGTCTCGTAGGCCGGGTTGGCGGCCTCCAGCGCGATCGAAGCGCCCTTACGGCGGAAGCGCTTGAGCGTTGCCTCCTCGTCATCGACCAGCGCCACGACGATCTCGCCCGGGCTTGCCGTGCTGGCGTTGCGGATGATGACGGTGTCGCCGTCGAAGATGCCAGCCTCGATCATCGAGTCGCCCTTGACCTCCAGCGCATAGTGCTCGCCGCCCATGATCATGTCCGGCGGGACCGAGATCGAATGCGTCTGGTGCTGGATGGCGTCGATCGGCACACCGGCGGCGATGCGGCCCATCACCGGAATGGACACCGCCGAAGCGGCGTCGTCATCATTGCTGGGTGTCGGTGTACGCGAGGGCGCTGCCGGCTTGACCTGTCGGCTTAGATTGCCCTGGCCGCCCTGGATGACGCTTGGCGAAAATTTCTTCGCGGCGTTGAGGCCGGGAGCGATCGAGTCGGGCAGGCGCAAGACCTCCAGCGCGCGCGCCCGGTTCGGTAGCCGGCGAATGAAGCCGCGTTCTTCCAGCGCCGTGATGAGCCGATGGATGCCGGACTTCGAGGCCAGGTCGAGCGCTTCCTTCATCTCGTCAAAGGATGGAGGAATCCCGCTCTCCTTCAGGCGTTCATGGATGAACATCAGGAGTTCATGTTGCTTGCGCGTCAGCATTGGCGGCCCCCACGGGTTCCGAAACCAGAATCAGAAAAACAAACCCAGAACAAACACTATCTGTTCCAGTTGTGTTCCGCAACCGTTTAAAGTTTAATGAATTTCTTAACGCTGCCGAAAGAATGTTGCATCGGACGCTGCCCGGTCGCCACCGGTTGGGCTGTGTCATTGATTCCGCTCGATTTTGCAATTCTCCTCATGCTGAAATTGAGAGGCGACATCGTCGCAAAGGTGCTGAAGGGATCCAGTCAGCTGACCCAACCACGTACCGTAACGTGAACGAAACGAACTCAAAATGCCAACCTTGGCTAGGATTCCGATCCTCAGCCTTTGCCGTCTATGGACCAGCTAACATAGGACAGAAGGTTCTTGCCGGGTTGCGGACGGTGATGGGACAACCGCCTTGGTCGCCGGAGGGGTGTAGCGGCCTGGGTCGAAATGGAGGCGGTAGCACATGAGGGGAATTCCCGATCTTGCCGAGGTCGAGGCGATGGACGCCGCGGACCCGCTGCGCCCCTTGCGCGATCGCTTCGTCCTGCCGAAAGGAGTGATTTATCTCGACGGCAATTCGCTGGGCGCTGCTTCGATCAACGTCTTCAACGAGATCGAGACGGCCGCGAAGCAGGAATGGGCGCAGGACCTCATCCGCGCCTGGAACACCGCCGGCTGGTTCGACATGCCTGTCAATCTGGGCGACCGGCTCGGGCGTCTGATCGGCGCCGCGCCTGGCCAGACGGTGGTATGCGACACCACCTCGATCAACATCTACAAGGTCCTGCATGCGGCGCTCGCAATGCGACCCGACCGCCCGGTGATCGTTGCCGAAGGCGACAGCTTTCCGACCGACCTCTACATGGCGGAGGGGGTGGCCTCGACGCGGCCCGGCACGGTGCTGCGGCTCGAAGGCGTCGATGCACCGACGATCGCGGAACTGATCGACGACCGTGTCGCCGTCATCCTGGTCAACCACGTCAACTACAAGTCCGGCCGGTTGCGCGATATGGCGGCCCTGACCCGCAAGGCCCATGACGCCGGCGCGTTGATCGTCTGGGACCTCTGCCATACGGCCGGCGCCCTGCCGGTGGATCTCGACGGCTCGAATGCCGATTTCGCCATCGGCTGCACCTATAAATATCTCAATGGCGGACCGGGCGCGCCGGCCTTCATCTACGGCGCCACCCGCCATCATCCCGACATCAGCCAGCCGCTCAGCGGCTGGTGGGGCCATGCCCGGCCCTTCGCGTTCGAGCAGGGTTATGCCGCCGGCACGGGCATCCGGCGATTCCTGTGCGGAACGCAGCCCGTGCTGTCGATGCGCGCGCTGAAAGGTTCCCTGGATCTCTGGGACGAGGTCGACATGACGGCCGTGCGGAAGAAAAGCGTCGCGCTGACGGATCTGTTCATCCGGCTTGTCGAAGCCAGATGCGGCGCTTTCGGTCTCGAGCTGGAAAGCCCGCGCAACGGCGCCGAGCGCGGCAGCCAAGTGTCGTTCGCCCATCCGCATGGCTACCAGGTGATGCGCGCCTTGATCGAGCGCGGCGTGATCGGCGATTTCCGTGCGCCGTCGACCGTCCGCTTCGGCTTCACGCCGCTCTATGTCGGCTACCGGGATGTCTGGAACGCCGTCGAGGTGCTGGAAGACATACTACGCACGGGCGCCTGGCAGGAGGCGCGCTATGCGATCAAGGAGGCCGTCACCTGACTTCGAATGGCATGCCGAACAAAGACAACTCGAAATTGATCTGATCGCTGGAGGGGCCGATGCTGGGACACCGCATTGTCGACTGGGATGACGCCTATGCCAACGGCGCGAACATCGCTGGCGGCGACCGCTGGCCGGCGGCCTGGGACGGCCCGGCTCAGGCATTTCGCGAAAGGCTGCTGGCAGAGGGCAGGGCGCGGCTCGACATCGTCTATGGCGAGGCGCCGCGCAGCCGGTTCGATCTCTTCCTTCCGCCTGCCGCGCCGAAGGGGCTCGTCGTGTTCATCCATGGCGGCTACTGGATGGAATCGGACAAGACATCCTGGTCACATCTGGCCGCCGGCGCTGTCGGTCGCGGCTTTGCCGTCGCCATGCCTTCCTATACGCTGTGCCCGCAGACCAGGATCGGCGGCATCGTCAATGAAGTCGCGGCCGCGATCGGCAAGGCGGCGGCCATGGTCGATGGCCCGCTGATGCTGACCGGTCACTCGGCCGGCGGACATCTTGCCAGCCGGATGGTGACGGCGACTTCGCCGCTGGGCGCCATGGTGGCGCAACGCATACGCAAGGTCGTTTCGATTTCAGGCCTGCACGACCTTCGGCCGTTGATGTTCACGGCTTTGAACGAGACGCTGAACATCGACGAACGGGAAGCCTTGAGCGAAAGCCCAGCGCTGCTGCGGCCCGTGCAAGGAACCCGCATCACCTGTTGGGTCGGCGGCGGCGAGCGCTCGGAATTCCTGCGCCAGAGCGCCTTGCTCGCCAATATCTGGACGGGGCTCGGCGCCGCTACCCAGTCAGTTGTCGAGCCGGACCGGCATCATTTCAACGTCGCTGATGGTCTCGCAGATCCGGACCATCCCCTGACCCGAACGCTGGTGGACGAATAACGATCGAATTCGTCGACGTATGACGATCGGCTGACCGACCGGCGTTGTCGATCTATCAGCGCAGCATAAGCACGCTGCATTCGGCGCCAAGCTCCGCAGCCAGCGCGAATGGCTCACGCACGATCAGGCCGTTGGCGTCGGCGAGCATCTTGAGCATCGAGGAGTCCTGGATGCCGAAGGGGGTCGCAACCAGGGTGCCGGCGTCCTCGCGCACCACGGCGCGAACATAGTCCTGCCTGAGATCGTTGGCCGGCATCGCGGCGCCCAGCCTGGCCGTTCGCACGTCCTGCCTGAAATTGCGGCCGCCGAGCCGGGCAAGCAGCGGCTTCAGGAAGAGCTGCGAGCAGACGATGCTTGCCACCGGATTGCCTGGCAGGCCGATGCAGCGGACATTGCCAAGCCGGCCGAACATCAACGGTTTGCCGGGGCGCATTGCGATCTTCCAGAAGTCGAGCCGCATGCCTTCGCCGGTCAGCACGTCATGGATCAGGTCGTGATCGCCGACCGAGGCGCCGCCCAGCGTGACGATGACATCTGCGCCCGCCTCGACCGCTTTCCTGACCAGCGCGGCGATCGCCTCCTTGCGATCGGCGGCGATGCCGAAATCGAGCGCCCGCGCGCCGACCGACTGGGCGGCGGCGGCAACGCCATAGGCATTAGAGGAAATGATCTGATCTGGGCCGAGCGTGCTGCCCGGCGGCAGCAATTCATCGCCGGTGGCGATGATCGCGACCACCGGCTGGCGTACGACATTCAAGGCAGGGTGGTTGGCAGAAGCCGCCAGCGAAAGAGCCGCCGCATCGAGCAAGCGACCTTTTTCGAGCAGCACATCGCCTTCGCCGAAATCGAGCCCGCGGCGCCGCACATTGCGGGCTTCGGCGGTCGGCTCCGTCACCTCGATCTTGCCGCCACCTAAGTCGCGGACGTTTTCCTGGATGACGATGGTGTCGGCGCCTTCAGGCAGCGGCGCGCCGGTGAAGATGCGCACGGCCTGGCCTTCTCCGACTGTTCCGGAGAAGCCGCGCCCGGCAGGCGCCATGCCTATCACTTCCAGTTGCGCCGGCGCTGAAGCGACGTCGGCGGAACGCGCGGCGTATCCGTCCATCGCGGAGGCGTTGAAAGGCGGCTGCGTGCGCAGCGCCACAACCGGTTCCGCCAGGACCCGTCCGGCCGCTTCCGCCAGCGGAATGCTTTCGCCCGGCAAAGGCGTTGCGCCGTCGAGCAGGCGCGCGAGCGCTTCGGCGACCGGTACCAGCGCCATCAGGCATCCGCCTTGTAGTCTCCGGATTTGCCGCCGGTCTTCTCGACCAGCCGGACACCGGAAATCACCATGCCGCGATCCACCGCCTTGGCCATGTCGTAGATGGTGAGGCAGGCGACCGAGGCGGCGGTCAGCGCTTCCATCTCCACGCCGGTCTTGCCGGTGACGCGGGCGAGCGCTGTGACCTTGAGGCCGGGCAGCGAATGGTCCGGCTCGATCTCGACGGCCACTTTGGTCAGAAGCAGCGGATGGCAAAGCGGGATCAGATCATGCGTCTTCTTCGCGGCCATGATGCCGGCGATACGGGCGGTGCCCAGCACATCGCCCTTCTTGGCGTCGCCGGCCAGAATCATCTCCAGCGTTTCGGGGCGCATCGAGACAAAGCCCTCGGCGATCGCCGTGCGAGTCGTCTCGGCCTTGTCGCCGACATCGACCATGTTGGCTTCGCCCTTGGCGCCGAGATGCGTGAGGGTGGGCATTCTCAAACGGCCTCGGCCGCTGCCTTGCCTGTCAGCAGAAGCTCGGTCGCCGCCGCCACATCAGCCTGGCGCATCAGGCTCTCGCCGACGAGGAAAGTACCGATCTTGCTCTTCTCCAACCGGCGGCAATCCTGATGCGTGAAGATGCCGCTCTCGCTGACCAGCAGGCGGTCCGCCGGGACCATGGCGGCCAGCCGCTCCGAAACGTCGAGGCTGGTCTGGAAGGTTCTGAGATCACGGTTGTTGATGCCGATCAGCCGCGATGACAAAGTAAGCGCGCGCTGCATTTCCTTCTCATCATGCACCTCGATCAGTGCGTCCATGCCGAGCTCGAAGGCGGTCGCTTCAAGCTCGCTGGCCAGCGCGTCGTCGACGCTCGCCATGATGATCAGGATCGCGTCGGCGCCCCAGGCGCGCGCCTCATAGACCTGGTAGGGATCGAAGAGAAAATCCTTGCGCAGGGCCGGCAGGCGCACCGCTGCGCGCGCGGCCGTCAAGAATTCCGGAGCGCCCTGGAAAGACGGTGCGTCGGTCAGCACCGAAAGGCACGCGGCGCCACCTTGCTGATAGGCCTGCGCCAATGACGGGGGGTCGAAATCGGCACGGATCAACCCCTTGGAAGGGCTGGCCTTCTTAATTTCGGCGATCAGCCCGAAGCTCCCCGCTCTTCGCTTCGCCTCGAGCGCCGCCAAAAAACCGCGCGTCGCACCGGCATCCTTTGCGCGCGCCTTGATCTCGGCCAGCGGTATCTTCGCCTTCGCCGCCGCGATCTCTTCGCGCTTATAGGCTTCGATCTTGCGCAGGATGTCCGACAAGGCCTTATCCGTTCGAAATCTCGACGAGCTTGTCCAGCACCGCAAGGGCGCGGCCGCTGTCGATCGCTTGCGCCGCCGCCGCGATACCGTCGGCAAGTGTCGTCGCCTTGCCGGCCACAACCAGACCGGCGCCAGCGTTCATCAGCACCGTGTCGCGATAGGCGCCGGCGGCGCCACCCAACATATCGCGCAGTTGCCTGGCGTTGTAGGCCGCGTCGCCGCCGCGCAGCTCTTCCTTGGTGTGCCGCTTCAGGCCGACGGCTTCCGGCGTCAGGGTGAAGGTGCGGATCTCGCCGCCAGCAAGCTCCGCAACCTGGGTCTCGCCGGTGGTTGTGATCTCGTCATAGCCATCGCCATGGACGACCCAGGCGTGCTCGGCGCCCAGCGCCTTCAGCGTCTCGGCCACCGGCATGATCCACTCCGGCAGGAAAACGCCGACCATCTGGCGGCTGACGCCGGCGGGGTTCGACAGCGGTCCGAGCAGATTGAAGATGGTGCGCGTGCCGAGCTCGACGCGGGTCGGCCCGACATGCTTCATCGCCGGATGATGCGCCGGCGCGAACATGAAGCCGACGCCGGCCTCATGGATGCAGCGGCCGATCATTTCCGGGGAGATATCTATTCTGACGCCCAGCGCCGTCAGCACATCGGCGGAGCCGGTCAGCGAGGACAGGCCGCGATTGCCATGCTTGGCGACGGGCACGCCGGCGGCGGCGATGACGAAGGCCGAAGCGGTCGAGATGTTGACCGAGTGCGAATTGTCGCCGCCGGTGCCGACGATGTCGATGGCGCCCTGCGGCGCCTCGACACGCAGCATCTTGGCACGCATCGTGGCGACCGCACCGGATATCTCGCCCACCGTTTCGCCGCGCACGCGCAGCGCCATCAGGAAGCCGCCGATCTGGCCGGGCGTCGCGTCGCCCGACATGATGATGTCGAACGCCTCGCGTGCTTCCTCAAAGGAAAGCGCGGTGCCGGTAGCGACCTTGGCGATATGTGTCTTCAGCGCGCTCATCGTGTCTGTGCTTGCGAAACGGCGTTCGGATCGATGCGAACGTCATATTGCGACTGCAACTGCGCCACCAGCTGGTCGAGCAGGTCGTCGGACATGCCGGCGCCGAAGGATTTCTGCGCCTCTTCCGGCACCGTGCTGCCGTCGGCGCCCGCCGGCTCGAAGACCTCGGCGACCTTGAACAGGATCTGGCCGTCGCCGGTGGGCGAGGGGATCAGGCCGGTGCCGCCTTCGCCGACGCCGAACATGGCCGCAGAACCCTCCTTGCCGAAATCGGCATCGTCGGCTTCGCGCTTCAGGCCACGCTTGGTCTGTTTCTCGAGCTTGAGCTCGCCGGCGATGACGTCGAGCGTGGTGCCGGCCTTGAGGCGCTTCTCGAGCTCCTGCGCCTTCGCGTCGAGCCGCTTGTCGGTCTCGGCTTCCGTCCAGTCGTCCACGACCTTCTTGCGGACCTCATCCAGCGTGCGGTCGCGCGCCGGCGTGATCGACTGCACCTCGTAGAAGACGAAACCATTGTCGGCGGTCGTCAGGCCTTCATTCTCGGTATTGGGCTCGGCCGCGAACACCGCCTTGATGAGATCTGCCGATTGCGGCAGGTCATTGACTACGGTGCCGTCCGGCCGTTGGCCGGTGCGGTCGATGGCGTCGATGGTGACGACCTTGAGCTTCAGCTTGTCGGCGGCCTGGGCAAGCGAGGCGCCCGAGGCGCGGGTATCCTCGTAACTATCATGCACGTCGAGCAGGATACGGCTTGCCTCGCCGAGCGTCAGGTCCTTGCGAATCTGAGCGGACACTTCCGAAAGCGGCTTCACGACCTGCGGCTTGATCTCCGTGACGCGCAGGAGCACGGGACCGAAAGCGCCCTGGACGACCTGGCTTACCTCGTTGGCATTGAGCGAGAAGGCCGCGTCGGCGACCGCCTTGTCGGCGATCTTATCCTTGGACAGCGTGCCGAGCAGCGTGTCGGCCTGCGTCTTGCCTTCGGCGGTGACGAGCTTGTCGAAGGTGGCGCCGGCCTTCAGCGAATCCAAAGCCGCCTTGGCCGCATCCGGCGTTTTGAACACCAGTTGCTCGACGGTGCGCATCTCGGGCGTCGTGTAGCGCGCGATATTCTTGTTGTAGTCCTCGCTCACCTGCTGGTCTGTCACCGCCGACGGGTCCGCGATGTCCTGCGGTTCCAGCCGGACATAGGAGAACTTGCGGTATTCCGGCGCGGCGTAGTTCTTCTTGTTGGCGTCGAAATAGGCGTTGAGGGCGCTGTCGGACGGCGCCTCGATCGGCTGCACCAGCGTTTTCGGCAGCACCAGATAGTCGATCGTGCGATCCTCGCCGCGATAGAGCGAGACCGCCTTGAGGAAGGTCTGCGGCACTTTCAGCCCGTCGGAGATCGCCTCGACGATCTGCTGGCGCACGGCCACCTGCGAGCGGTTCTTCAGATAATCCTCGGGCCGCATGTTGAGCTGGCGAAGGAGGTATTCGAACGTCCGGCGATCGAACTGGCCGCTGGGGCCCTTGAAAGCTGGATCCTCGCGCGTCAGTTCGGCCAGCCGGTCCTTGGAAAGGCCGAGGCCAAGCTTGCGCGCCTGCTCATCGAGCACGGCGCCCGACACGAGCTGTGCCAGCACCTGGTTGTCGACGCCGAGCAGCTTGGCCTGGTCCTGGGTGACGCGCTGGCCATATTGCTGGGAAAGCAGGCTGAGCTGGCGATCATAGGCGAGGCGGTACTCGTTGATCGAGACCTCGGTGCCGCCGGCGGTGATCACCGCGTGATGGCCGCCCAGCACGCCACCCACCATGCGTGTGGTGGCGCCCCAGGCGAGGAAACTCACCACCAGCAAGGACAGCAACGCCTTCGCGACCCAGGTGCCCGCCGCGCTTCTCAATATACCAAGCATGCATACTTCCGAGTTTTGCGCATTTTCGCATGCGCCGAGTCTGAAACAAGCGCAATAGCGCCCTTCCGGTCCACTGTCGATTGCTTTGTGACCTGATTTTGGTAGTGAGGGCGCTGCTTAATGTCGCTCGGAGAACGCGTCCCATGACCCCTGGAATCCGCCCCCTTGTCGCCGGCAACTGGAAAATGAACGGCACCAGCGCCTCGCTCAACGAGCTGCGGTCGATCGGCAACGGTTTCATGAGCGGACTCGACGCCGAGACCGAAGCGGTGGTGTGCGTGCCGGCGACGCTGCTCCAGCGCGCCGCCGAGATCCTGTCGCGCACGCCGGTGCGGGCCGGTGGAGAGGATTGTCATCCCAAGGAGAGCGGCGCCTTTACCGGCGAGATTTCCGCCGAGATGCTGAAGGACGCCGGCGCGAGCCATGTCATTGTCGGCCATTCCGAGCGCCGCGAACTGTTCGGCGACAACGATGCGACGGTCCATGCCAAGGCTTCGGCTGCCTGGCGGGCAGGGCTGGTGGCCATCATCTGCATCGGCGAGACACGCGCCGAGCGCGAGGCGGGCGCGACGCTCGATGTCCTGTCGCGACAGCTCGAGGGCTCGGTTCCGACCAGCGCCACCGCGGCGAACACCATCATTGCCTATGAGCCGGTGTGGGCGATCGGCACCGGCCTCACTCCGACGGCGGCCGACGTCGCCGAGGCGCATGCGCATATCCGCGGCAAGCTGACCGGCTTGCTCGGCGATGCCGCGGCCAGGATGCGCATTCTCTATGGCGGCTCGGTCAAGCCGTCCAACGCGGTGGAACTGCTCGGCGTCGAGAATGTCGACGGCGCGCTGGTCGGCGGCGCCAGCCTCAAGGCGGCCGACTTCCTCGCTATCGCGGAAGCCTACATGAACATCTCCTAGAGACCGTTTGGAAATTCTACTCCGGCGGCCATCTGGCGGCGTTTTCTGCGCTTCCGGTGCTCACGGACCTGAATGTCCGCTGCGCTCCGGTTCTCGAAACCACCACCATATGACTCGCCGGAGCGAATTTCGAAACGGTCTCTCGGCTTCAGCGGCATAAATCGTTGTATTGGCCGCATTGCTTCCCATATTCCCGGCCACGGGCTTGGAAATGCCGGCAAAGCATTGTAAGGAGCCGCCTCCAAAACACCGGTCGTATGCGCGGCAGCGCTTGGCCTCGCCAGGATAAATTATGGAAACCGTACTGATCGTAATCCACCTCATGGTCGTGCTCGCCCTTGTCGGCGTGGTGCTGCTGCAGCGCTCCGAAGGCGGCGGCCTGGGCATCGGCGGCGGTTCCGGTTTCATGACCGCGCGCGGTGCTGCGAATGCGCTGACCCGCGCGACAGCGATCCTGGCGGCGGCCTTCTTCGTGACCTCGCTGGCGCTGTCGATCCTTGCCCGCTACGGCGAGAAGCCGATCGACATTCTCGACCGGCCGGCGACGTCAAGCCAGGGCAGCGGCGTGCTCAACCAACTGCCGGGTTCCAATGGGCCGGTGGGCACCTCCAAGCCCGCGGCTCCGGCCAGCGGCACGACTCCCGCGGCTCCGTCGGGCGGTACGGCGACCACGACGCCTCTTGCCAACGGCACCATGGCGCCTGCGCCGGCTCCGGCGACAACGCCTGCTCCGGCTGCGCCGGCGCCAGCAGCCAACGGCGTCACCTTGCCGGTCACGCCGCAGGTTCCGAACCAGTAGCCAGCCAAGGACCGGGCCGCGATCTGTTGTTCTTTGAACACAGTCGCGGCAAATGCGCGTCCGATCACAAAGATTCAACCGGGCGTGGCGCCTGCCTCAGCTTGAGGCGATGACGGCTAATCGATTATAGATTGCCCGCGGCACTTTATCGGCGTCCTTGGGGGGCGCCGGGCGATGCCGTGGGCAACTTGCTTTGACAATCGGATCTTCGCCATGCAGCTTCGCAGCTTCATCCTTCTGGGAGTCTGTGCCGTCCTCGGCATGGGCTCCGCGGCCTTTGCCGGACCGGCAAACCTGGCCACTTCCCCGTCGGTAGAGACGACCGACGCAATTCCAGTCGCCGCCGCCAAGAGCGACGCATCGCAGCTGAAGCTTCTCAAGAAGAAGAAAAACCCGACCCCGGACGACCTTGCGCAGATCAGCAAGCTCGAGGCCAAGATCGTGGCCGACAAGGAAGCGGCCAAGCAGAAGGCGCTCGAGGCTCGCAAGCTGGCGATGCGCGAGGCGGCCAAGGCCAAGGCAGACGCACTGCGCCAGGAATGGCTCGCCAAGAAGGGCAGCGCACCGGCAGAAGTCGCCGACGCCAAGCCGGCCAAGAAGACTACCAAGATCATCGCGCCGCTGGAGCCATTAGCGCCGCTCGTTCCGGTCAAGGCCGAAGAGCCGATCCCGGCGGAAGCCATGAACATCACCGCCACCGGCAACAATGGCGAACTGCGCAGCGAGCAGCCCGGGCAGAAGCAGAGCAGCGGCGGGCTGTTCGCAGGCCTCTTCGGCGGTGCCTCGGTGTCTTCGATCAGCTATCTGCCAGAGACCCGCGCACTTGATTCGGCGCTCGCCAAAAAGGACGCCAAGCGACCCTTCAAGGTAAAGCCGGAATTCGTGCCGCAGGACGTCACGTTCACCGGCTATGAGCCGGGCACCATCGTGATCGACACCAGCGCTCGCCGCCTCTACCTCGTCGAGTCGTTTTCCACTGCCCGCCGCTACGCCATCGCCGTTGGCCGCGAAGGCCTGCAGTTCAAGGGCACGGTGGCGGTCGGCGACAAGCAGGAATGGCCGCGCTGGATCCCGACGCTCGACATGCAGAAGCGCGAGCCGAAGCATTACGGCCAGTACAAGGACGGCATGCCCGGCGGCGGCGAGAACCCGCTCGGCGCGCGCGCCATCTACCTCTATGACGGCAAGAAGGACACGCATCTGCGCATCCACGGCACGATTGCGCCGAACTCGATCGGAACCAGCGCCTCCAATGGCTGCTTCCGCATGATCAACGAGCACGTCATGGACCTCTACAGCCGCGTCAAGATCGGCACCAAAGTTGTTATTATATAACAACTAGTCGTTATCATCTGACGCGTTGAATCATACTGCCGAAAGGGCCGGCACCGCCGGCCCTTTTGTTTTGAATAATGAAAACGCCGATCACCGGCACCCGCGCCATTTTGGGAAAAAGCCTTCGCGGCGGTTTTTTCTCTGGCGGAATCAATCAGGCCGCGTTAAGCGATGACTCCCATGGCGCGATATGTATTCATCACAGGCGGCGTGGTTTCCTCACTCGGAAAAGGCATCGCCGCAGCAGCTCTTGGGGCTCTCCTGCAGGCGCGAGGCTATCGCGCGCGGATCAAAAAGCTCGATCCTTACCTCAATGTCGATCCCGGAACGATGTCGCCATACCAGCATGGCGAAGTGTTCGTGACCGATGACGGCGCCGAGACCGATCTCGATCTCGGCCATTACGAGCGCTTTACCGGGCGCTCGGCGAACCAGCAGGACAACATCACCACCGGCCGCATCTACAAGAACATCATCGAGCGCGAGCGGCGCGGCGATTATCTCGGTGCCACCGTGCAGGTGATCCCGCACGTCACCGACGAGATCAAGCATTTCGTGCTGGATGGCAATGACGACTACGACTTCGTGCTGTGCGAGATCGGCGGCACGGTCGGCGATATTGAGGCGATGCCCTTCCTGGAGGCGATTCGCCAGCTCGGCAACGATCTGCCGCGCAACAACGCGGTCTATGTGCATCTGACGCTGATGCCCTATATCCCGACCGCCGGCGAATTGAAGACCAAGCCGACGCAGCATTCGGTCAAGGAACTGCGCGGCATCGGCATTGCGCCCGACATCCTTCTGGTGCGCGCCGACCGGCCGATCCCGAAGGAAGAGCGGCGCAAGCTGTCGCTGTTCTGCAACGTGCGCGAAAGCGCCGTCATCCAGGCGCTGGACGTACCGCATATCTACGACGTGCCGATGGCCTATCACCAGGAAGGGCTCGATTCGGAGGTGCTCGCCGCCTTCGGCATCGATCCGGCGCCGAAGCCGCGCATGGAGCCTTGGCAGGCGCTGTCCAAGCGCATCCACAATCCGGAAGGCGAGGTGACCATCGCCGTCGTCGGCAAGTACACGGGGCTGAAGGACGCCTATAAGTCGCTGATCGAGGCGCTGTCGCATGGCGGGCTCGCTAATCACGTCAAGGTCAAGCTCGACTGGATCGAGAGCGAGATCTTCGAGAAGGAGGATCCCGCTCCCTGGCTGGAGAAAGTGCACGGCATTCTCGTTCCCGGCGGCTTTGGCGAGCGTGGCTCGGAGGGCAAGATCCTGGCCGCCAAGTTCGCGCGGGAGCGGAAAGTGCCTTATTTCGGCATCTGCTTCGGCATGCAGATGGCCTGCATCGAGGCGGCCCGCTCGCTGGCTGGCGTCGATCACGCCTCGTCGACCGAGTTCGGCCCGACCGATGAGCCAGTCGTCGGCCTGATGACCGAATGGCTGAAAGGCAACATGCTTGAGAAGCGCCGGGCCACCGGCGATCTCGGCGGCACGATGCGGCTCGGCGCCTACCAGGCCGAACTCGCCAAGGGCTCAAAAATTGCGGACATTTACGGCGACACGCAGATTTCCGAGCGCCACCGGCACCGCTACGAGGTCAATATCGACTACAAGCAGCGGCTGGAAGATTGCGGCCTGGTCTTCGCCGGCATGTCGCCCGACGGCGTGCTGCCGGAGACGGTCGAATATCCGGACCATCCCTGGTTCATCGGCGTGCAATACCACCCAGAGCTGAAGAGCCGGCCGCTCGAGCCGCATCCGCTGTTCGCGAGCTTCATCTCGGCGGCAGTGGACCAGTCGCGCCTGGTTTGAACCATCGGCTGGCGAACCAGCTATGCAAACCTATGTCGCGCTGCTCTACAGCATAGGCCTCGGCGAAGGCCGGCGCCTCGTTATGTCGGACTTCAAGGCGATGGCCGAAGGTCTCGGCTTCAACAATATCCGCACGCTGGTATCGACCGGCAACCTGGTCTTCGAGGCGCGAGCTGGCGAAATTTCGAGACTTGAGCGTCGGCTGGAAAAGGCCTTCGAGAAAACTTTCGGCCGCCATGTCGATATTATCGTGCGCCGCGCAGAGGATTGGTTGAAGCTCGCGGCGTCTAATCCGTTCCCTGCCGAATCGGCGGAAGCCGGCGACCAGGTCGCGATTCGGGTGATGCGCCAACCTGTCGCCGACGAAGCGCTATCGGGACTTCAGGCCCGCGCGTCCGACGATGAGAAGGTGCTTTTGGTCGACGGCGACATCTGGCTTGTCTTCTCACGCGAGCGGCCGAGCTCGCGGCTGCTTGCAGCCGCCAATCACAAGCGCTTCGGCGTCGGCACGTCGCGAAACTGGAACACAGTGCGCCGGCTGGCGGAGATGGTCGGCGGGGCCTTCCCTTCTCCCCCTGTGGGAGAAGGTGGCCGCGAAGCGGCCGGATGAGGGGTGTTCCAGGGAACGCCAACGTCTCACTCCGCTGGAACACCCCTC
>NZ_SUGA01000018.1 GCF_004963255.1 Mesorhizobium sp.
TCTCCCCCCTTGTGGGGGAGATGGCCGGCAGGCCAGAGGGGGGCGCGAAGGAACGCAAGGCTGACAGGCTCGATTAAATGTCCGCTCACCCACCCTGCTTGGTGGTGCTGGTGCCGAAATCGACCTTCGGCACCTGCATCTTGTCCTCGTCGACGGTGAAGTTGGCGAAGGGCTCGTTGCCGCGGAACCAGAAGGTCGCCCACAGCACGGACGGGAAGGTCTTCAGCGTCAGATTGTAGTCCCTCACCGCCTGGATGTAGTCGCGCCGCGCGACGGCGATGCGGTTCTCGGTGCCTTCGAGCTGCGCCTGCAGCGCGAGGAAATTCTGGTTGGCCTTGAGGTCGGGATAGGCTTCCGAGACCGCGATCAGACGCGACAGCGCGCTGGTCAGTCCGGCCTGGGCATCCTGGAACTTCTTCAGCGCGTCCGGGTCCTTCAGCGTCTCCGGGGTCACGGTGATCTGCGTCGCCTTGGCGCGCGCCTGAACGACCGCGTCGAGCGTGTCCTTCTCATGCGAGGCATAGCCCTTCACCGTCTCGACCAGGTTCGGGATCAGATCGGAACGGCGCTGATACTGATTGAGCACCTCGCTCCAGGCCGCCCTGGCGTTCTCTTCCGCGGTCGGAATGGTGTTGTAGCCGCAACCGGCAAGCAGCGGCAGCACGAAAGCCATCATCAGGAAGGCGGGCAGATTGCGGAAGACGGAAGGTGGTGAGAGGCGCTCGGTAATCATGAATGGTCCCTCGACAGAAGTTGCATGCGAAGCATTACCACAATCCAGGCGCAAGAAAATGTCCGGCGCATGACGCCGGTCCCGGTTCAGCCGCGAGACACTGTGAATGGCGGCGCGAACAAGTTAAGCTGCGGGCCGGAAAGGGCAATTGCCATGGCAGAGCGCCGGGACGACGAGGCCGAGTCGCGCCGCATCCTCGAACGCGTGCAACAGGAGACGTCGCCGGGCGGCGCGTCGTTCATCGCTCGCGCGGCGAAGGACGCGCGCGACCGCGTAACCGCCGCCGACACCGATCGCGCCGATCCCATCGAATATTGGGGAACCCGCATTGGCCGAACGCTCGGCTTCGTCATTGCCATTGGGCTATTGGCCTGGCTGGTGTATGCCGCCACGCGTGGCGGTTAGGAATCAAGCCTCATGAATGCAGAAAAAACCGACGCGCCGCGCGCGGTCATCGTCATCTCCAGCCATGTCGCCCGGGGCTCGGTCGGCAATCGGGCCGCGGTGTTCGCGCTGGAGACGCTGGGTTTCCCGGTCTGGGCGGTGCCGACCGTCATCCTGCCCTGGCATCCAGGGCACAGCCGAGCCACGCGCATCGTGCCGCCGCTCGACCAGTTCAAGGCGCTGATGGCCGATCTCGAGCGGGCGCCCTGGCTGGGCGAGGTGCGGGCCGTGCTTTCGGGCTATCTCGGCGAAGCGGGCCAGGCGGAAGCCGTCGCCTCGCTTGTCGCCGCCGTCAAGGAAAAGACGCCGAACGCGCTTTACGTCTGCGACCCGGTGATGGGCGATTCCGGCGGGCTCTATGTGCCTGAGTCGACCGCCGCCGCCATGCGCGACAAATTGATGCCTATCGCGGATATCGCGACGCCGAACCGCTATGAGCTGGAATGGATGGCGGGCGCGCCGCTGCCCGACATCAAGGCGGTGACGGCGGCCGCCCTTCATGCCGGGCCCTCTACCATGCTGGTGACCTCGGCGCCGGCGATGATGGCGGGCGGCATCGGCAATTTCCTGCTCGACGGCAGCCAGGCGCTGCTTGCGGAACACCGTGTGATCGAGAGGCCGCCAAACGGGCTGGGTGACCTGACGGCCGCAGTCTATTTGGCGCGGATTCTCTCCGGCCAGGCGCCGGTCAAGGCGCTGCAATCGACCACGGCGGCCGTCTACGAGATTCTCGCCCGCACCGCGAAACGCGGCGGCGACGAGCTGCAGCTCGAAACCGATGCGCAGAGCCTGTCGCATCCGATGGCCATGGTGCAGCTGCGCCATCTGCTGCATCCGGGGCGGGACAAGCGGGCGTGAAACTGGTCGGCCACGCGCTGGCCGGCGTCGACGGCTGCAAGGCCGGCTGGATCGCGGTCCACCGCGTAGCGGACGCCGCGCCATCCGTCTCCGTCTTCCCGAGTTTTCACACGCTGCTCGATGCGCTGCCCGATGCATTGATCGCCGTCGACATGCCGATCGGCCTGCCGGAGTTTTCGAGCAAGGGCGGCCGCGGGCCGGAAGCGCTGGTGCGGCCGCTGCTCGGGGCAAGGCAATCGAGCGTGTTCGCCATTCCCTCGCGCGCCGCGCTTTATGCCGACACCAGCGATTTCACCACCATCGAGGCCTGGTATGAAGCGCACCGGCGGGCAAGCGCGGTGGCAATGGGGACCTCCGACCCGCCGCGCGGCGTTTCCATCCAGGCTTTCGGCATCTTTGCCAAGATCCGCGAGATCGATCAGCTGTTGATCGCGCGGCCCGAACTGCGCGGCCGCGTCTTCGAATCGCATCCGGAAGTGGCGTTCTGCCGGCTGAATGGCGGTACTGCGATGGCGCTGCCGAAGAAGATAAAGGGCGCGGTCAACCCGGCCGGCATGGAGGAGCGCAAGACGCTGCTTTGCCGGCATGGCTATCAGAAGCGCTTCCTCGATCAGGCGCCGCCGCGGGGTGCTGCGAGCGACGACTTCCTCGACGCGGCGGCGATGATGCTGATTGCCGGGCGTATCGCCAGCGGCGCGGCGCGGCCTTCGCCCGACCCACCTCTGGCCGATCGTTTCGGCATACCCGTCGCCATCTGGGCTTGAGGCAAAATCGGCCGCGCAGCTTTGTGGCGGCACGCGATTGCGACGCCGCCATCCGCAATTCGGCATTGCCCACGACCTGCATTTGCCGCTAGAGGCTTTTTCGATCGCAACGAGCTGCCGCCTCCAACCCCCGGAAAGGCTCTAGCCGCCCATGCCTCACCTCCCCGAGCACCTCCTCGCCGGCTATCGCAACTTCATGAGTGGCCGCTACCCCACCGAAAGCGACCGCTATCGCTCGCTGGCGCGCGACGGCCAGGCGCCCGAGACGATGATCGTCGCCTGCTGCGATTCGCGCTCGGCGCCGGAAGCGATCTTCGATGCCGGTCCCGGCGAACTCTTCGTGCTGCGCAATGTCGCCAATCTGGTGCCGCCCTACGAGCCGGACGGCGAGTACCACTCGACCTCGGCCGCGCTCGAATTCGCCGTGCGGAGCCTGAAGGTGAAGAACATCGTGGTGATGGGCCACGGCCGCTGCGGCGGCATCCGCGCCGCGCTCGACGCCAACTCCGCGCCGCTGTCGCCCGGCGACTTCATCGGCAAATGGATGAGCCTGATCGCGCCAGCCGCCGAGACCGTGGCCTCCAGCACAATGATGACGGCGACCGAGCGCCAGACGGCGCTGGAGCGTATTTCTGTCCGCTACTCCATCGCCAATCTCAGGACCTTTCCCTGTGTCTCGATCCTCGAAGGCAAGGGCAGGCTCTCGCTCTACGGCGCGTGGTTCGACATCTCGACCGGGGAGCTGTGGGTGATGAACAAGGAAACCGGCGATTTCGAGCGGCCGGAGCTTTAACGGAGGCGTGATGCACCGGATCAGCTGGAGGATCGTTCTGGCGGCGACGCTGCTCATGTCCTCGCTCGTCCGCGCCAGCGCCGATGATGGCGCCATCATCGATCGCTGGTACTCGGCGCTGCTGGTCGCCGACCGCAGCGAATTGTCCGACCTGCTTGCCGACGACGTGCGCATGAAGCTCGACGACATCGGCGTCGTCCAGACCAAAGAGGATTTCATCGCCTCGATCGACGAATGGCAGGGCGCGGTCGCGGGTGCGGCGATCCGCCATCGCATCGAAAAGAGCGAGAACGGCGAGACCACGGTGCTCGCCTGTTATGATTTTCCCAACAACGATACGCTGATGCGCGAGACCTTCACCGTCGCCCGCGGGCGCATCGTCGCCAGCACGCAGACAGCGGTGGCGCAGGACTGCAGCGGCTATTGAGGCGAGGTCCGCGTTGCGCGGCGCGCGGCATCGCCCTACATCCGAGGCAGCCCGCCTCCAAATCAGTCCACCGGAATCGCTCATGTCATCTTCAAAAGCCGTCGACCTCGCCGCCCATCCGCTGACCCTTTGGCAAGGTCCGCTCGGCCTGCCGGACTTCTCGCGCATCGGCGACAATGATTTCGGCCCGGTCTTCGACGCGGCGCTGGCGGCGCATCAGGCCGAGATCGACGCCATCGCCGGCAACAGCGAGACGCCGACCATCGAGAACACGCTTGCCGCGCTTGAGCTCGCCGGCGAGCCGCTCGACCATGTCTCGTCGATCTTCTGGTGCCGCGCCGGCGCTCATACCAACGACACGATCCAGGCGATGGAACGCGAGGTTTCGCCAAAGATGTCGCGGCATTTCTCGGCGATCTCGATGAACGAGAAGCTGTTTGCCCGCATCGACGATCTCTACCAGCGGCGCAATAGCCTGAAGCTCGATGCCGAAACGCTGCGGGTGCTGGAGAAGACCTGGAAGGGATTTGTTCGGTCGGGCGCCAAGCTCGATGCCGACGGCAAGAAGCGGCTTGCGGCCATCAATGAAGAGCTCTCCTCGCTCGGGACCAAGTTCGGCCAGAACGTGCTCGCCGACGAACGCGACTGGGCGCTGTTCCTCGACGAGGCCGATCTTGCCGGCCTGCCGGATTTCTTGAAGAGCGCCATGGCCGAGGCGGCCGAGATGCGCGGGCAGAAGGGCCGCTACGCGGTGACGCTGTCGCGCTCGATCTACGAGCCGTTCTCGACCTTCTCCGAGCGCCGCGACCTGCGCGAGATCGCGTTCAAAGCTTTCATCATGCGCGGCCAGAATGGCGGCGCCTCCGACAACACCGATGTCGTGCGCGACATGCTGAAGCTGCGCGCCGAGAAGGCGAAGCTTCTGGGCTATGATTCCTTCGCGGCGCTGAAGCTCGACGATACGATGGCGAAGACCCCGAAGGCGGTGCACGAGCTGCTCGATCCGGTGTGGGAGAAGGCGCTGGAAAAAGCCGCCGCCGACCAGAAAGAGCTGGAACGGCTGGCGGCGGAAGCCGGCAGCAACGAGAAATTCGCGGCCTGGGACTGGCGCTTCTACCAGGAGAAGCTGCGTGCCGAAAAATTCGCCTTCGACGAGGCGGAGCTGAAGCCCTACCTGCAGCTCGAGCACGTCATCGAGGCCTGTTTCGATGTCGCCACGAAACTGTTCGGCATCACTTTCGAGGAGAAGAAGGGGGTCACGGTTTGGCATCCGGACGCCCGCGCGTTCGTGGTGAAGAATGCCGACGGCAGCGAGCGCGGCCTGTTCCTGGCCGATTATTTCGCACGTCCGTCAAAACGTTCCGGCGCCTGGATGAGCGCGCTGAAATCCGGCTACAAGCTCGGTCATGGTTCCAAGCCGGTGATCTACAACATCATGAACTTCGCCAAGTCGCCGGCCGGCGAAGCGGCGCTGCTGTCGGTCGATGAGGCGAAGACGCTGTTCCATGAATTCGGCCATGCGCTGCACGGCATGCTGACCGACGTCACCTGGCCGTCGGTCTCGGGAACGTCGGTCAGCCGCGACTTCGTCGAACTGCCCTCGCAGCTTTACGAGCATTGGCTGACGGTGCCCGCAGTGCTGGAAAAGCACGCGCTGCACGTCAAGACCGGCAAGCCGATGCCGAAGGCGCTGCTCGACAAGATGCTTGCGACCCGCACCTTCGGCGCCGGCTTCGCCACGGTCGAGTTCACCGCCTCGGCGCTGATCGACATGGCCCATCATGCAAGGCCGGATGCGCCTGCGGAGCCGCTTCGGTTCGAGGCTGAGACGCTCGAAAAGCTCCATATGCCCGACGCGATCGCGATGCGCCACCGCACCCCGCATTTCGGCCATGTCTTCGCCGGCGACGGATATTCAGCCGGCTATTATTCCTACATGTGGTCGGAAGTGCTCGACGCGGACGCCTTCTCGGCTTTCGAGGAGACGGGCGATGCCTTCAATCCGGAATTGGCCGAGCGGCTGCGGAAAAACATCTATGCCGCGGGCGGTTCGAAGGATCCGGAGGAGCTTTACACCGCGTTCCGGGGGAAGATGCCTTCGCCGGGCGCGATGATGGTGAAGCGGGGGTTGGTGTAGCGCCGGCTTCCCCTTCTCCCCTTGTGGGAGAAGGTGGATCGGCGCGCAGCGCCGAGACGGATGAGGGGTGTTCCAGGGAACGCCAGCGCCTCACTCCGCTGGAACACCCCTCATCCGTCGCCTTCGGCGACACCTTCTCCCACAAGGGGAGAAGGGGAGGCGCTCCACGGATCCGCCACCCGCGGCCAGATCGGCCTCGTCAGCTTCCGATAATCCGTCTTCGCCGGATTGCTCGGATAGGAGCTCGGCGCCGCGACATAGATGATCTCGGCGGCGATCGGCTCGAAGCCGGCGTAGAAATGGTTCGTCGACTTGATCAAGAGGATGTCCTTGCCCATCGGATCGATGCCGATGTTGGAGAAGACATCCGGCTCGAAGGTCTGGGTACGGTTGGTGTTCAGGATCACGTCGACTTCGGTGCCTTCGATGCGCACCACCGCCGACGGCCCCAATGTCACCCGGCTCGGCCCGAAGCTTTGCCAGCCTTCGTTGGTCGTCTTCAGCACGGTGACGCGCGCATCGATCGGCTCGCCGGCCTGAGGGCCGGCCTTGCCGCCGAAGCGCAGATCGATGACCGCGCCCTCGCCGGCGGCGTGGCAGAAGGTTACCGCGATCGGGTCCCAGATCGTCGCCACGCCGACCTTGTTCACCCCGCGCTTGAGCAGCTCGCGCAACACGATCGTGCCGTCGCCCGGCACGCCGCCGCCGGGATTGTCCCAGATGTCGGCGATCACCACCGGCTTGTCCTGTCGCGAAGCGCGGACGGCAAGCGCTCGCTCGATGCCGGCGGGGGAGGAAAGCATCGTCATCGCCGTCTGTTCGCGCAAGGCATAGAGCTCGCGGCCCAGCGTTTCGGCGAGCTTGTCTCCCTTTGCCTTGTCGTTGTCGGTGACGACCAGGATGCGCGTGCCCATCTCCGGCACGTCGGCGGCCATGAAGCCGTGGATGACCGAGACCGACAGCACGCCGTCCTTGCCGTGCAGCGCCTTGATCCTGTCGACGAAGGAGCGCATCGGCTCGCGGCTGGTCGGCAGCACCTGGATCATGCGGCAGTCGAAGGTCGAGATCACCGGCCTGATCTCGCCGCGCGCCGCTGCGAGGCCGAGCTCGACGACATGTTCGCCGCGTTCGTAGAAATCGGTGTGCGGGAATTCGAGGAAATAGGCCATGACATCGCAGGCCGCCACGCGCTTCGGCGTCAGGTGGCTGTGCGGATCGAACTCCGAGGCGATCACCACCTTCGGCCCGACGATGGCGCGGACACGCTCCAGCAGATCGCCTTCGCAATCGTCATAGCCTTGCGCGACCATCGCGCCATGCAGGCCAAGGATCACCGCATCGACCGGTAGCGCCGCCCTCAGCTGATCGAGAATCTCGTCGCGCAGCGCCTCATAGGTCTGGCGCTGCACCAGGCCGCCGGGCTCGGCCCAGGTCGCGGTGCCTTCGATGACGGTGAGCCCTTCCTTCGCGGCGCGCTTGCGCAGCGCGACGATCGGCGAGGAGCACAGCGTCGGCGTCTCCGGATGTTTGTCCGGTCCGGCATAGAAGGCCATCTCGAAAGAAGCCCGGTCGGTCGGCACCGGCGAAAAGGTGTTGGTTTCCGTCGCCAGCGAGGCGGTGAAGATGCGCATGAACGCTCCCTAGACTTCTTGTTTTTGCGATTCCGGACGAAAACCGCTGCGTATTCCTGGAATTGCCGGGATTGCTATTTGACGGCCCCGAGCGCAAGGCCCCGGACGAGGTAGCGCTGCAGCCAGATGAAGAGGATCGCCACCGGCAGCGTCGCCAGCAGCGTGGCGGCCATGACATGGTGCCATTCGATCGTATAGCGGCCGGCGACGAGCGAGAAAACCTGGATCGGCAGCGTATAGCTCTCCTGGCTGCGCAGCATGGTGAGCGCGACCACGAACTCGTTCCAGGCGTTGATGAAAGTGAAGATCGCCGTCACCGCGATCGCCGGCAGGCAGAGCGGCAGGAACACCTTGCGCAAGGTCAGCCAGCGGCCGGCGCCTTCCATCCAGGCCGCCTCCTCGAGATCGCGCGGGATGGTGTCGAAATAGCTCTGCAGCATCCACACCGTGAAGGCGACGTTGAAGGCCATGTAGATGAAGCCGAGCGCGGTCGTCGACTCGACCAGGCCCCAGGCGGCCATCAGCCTAAATAGGCCGAGCACCAGCACGATCGGCGAGATCATCTGCGAGATCAGCAGGAACTGGCGGAAGGCGCCATAGCCGGCAAAGCGGAAGCGCGACATGGCGTAGGCGGCCGGAACCGAGATCAGGATCGCGCCGATCGTCGCCAGCGCCGAGACATAAAGCGAATTCACAAGCGCCTGGCCAAAGCCGGTCGCCACCCACATGTCGGCAAAATTCGACCAGTGGAATTCGCTCGGCCACCAGGTGGGCGTCAGCACCTCGGTGCGCGGCTTGACGGCGGTGAGAAACATCACCGCGAAGGGGAAGATCGTCACCACGATCAACGGGGCCAGCAGCAGCCAGGCGATGATGGTGCGTTTCAGCTTCGGCGTCATGCGCGCTGCTCCCGCATGGCGAGGCGCACATAGATCATGGTGAAGACGAGCAGGATCGCGAACATCACCAGCGACACGGCGGAGGCCTCGCCCAGTTTGCCGATGCGGAAAGCGAGCTTGTAGAGATGCGTCACCAATATGTCCGTAGAGTTCGCCGGCCCGCCTTGAGTCATGACCCAGATGATCGGGAAGGAGTTGAAGACATAGATGGTGTTGAGCACGATCGCGATGTTGATGAAGGGTTTGAGCAGCGGAAAGGTGATCTCGCGGAACTGCTGGAACAGTGTCGCGCCCTCCAGCGCGGCCGCCTCATAGAGATCGTCGGGGATCGAAGACAAGCCGCCGAGGAAAATCGTGGTGGTGAAGGGCGCGGTCACCAATATGCCGATCAGCACCTGCATCGGGAAGGCGGTCTCGGCGCTCGCCAGCCACTGGATGTTCTGGCTGATCAGGCCGAGCTTCATCAACGCCGAATTCAGCATGCCGCTTTCGCCGTTGAGCGCCCAGCGCCAGACCACCGCGGTCATGGTCAGCGACACCGCCCAGGGCAGCATGATGATGACGCGGGCGAGGCCACGGCCGTAGAAATCCATGTTGAGGATCATCGCCACAGGGATCGACAGGAGCAGCGCGCCGCCGACGACCAGCACGGTCCACAGCCCGGTGCGCCAGAGCGCCGCGACGAAATCCGGGTCGGCGGCAAGCGCCGAGAAATTGGCCAGGCCGCTGAATTCGCGAAGCTGGCCGAAGCGGTTGACCTCGTGCGTCGAGATCTGGATCAGGTCCCAGACCGGCCAGAAGATCACGACCGCCGCGAGCAGCAGGCTGGGGAGCGTCAGCAGATAGGGCAGGAAACGATTTTGCATCGGCTGGTTGGTACCGCGTTGCGGTTGGAAATTGAGCTTAACAGACTGACTTAATCCCGCCTCGTTCTTCTCAGGACATCGCCTCCTTGCAAGCGCCGGCACTGCTCCTCGCCTGTCTGCCCGTCCCCCGCGGCGGTCGCGGACGAGAGCCCTTCCTCTCCCCCGTCGATCGGGGGAGAGGTGTCGAGCGAAGCTCGACGGAGTGGGGGTCGAACCCCTGGCGCAAGGCGAGGCTTGCCCTTTCCTATGTCCGTCCGCGGCGGTCGCCAAGTGGTTCCCCCACTCCGTCTCGGCTTTGCCGAGCCACCTCTCCCCCCTCCGGAGGGAGAGGAAAGGAGGCTGCAAAGATGTGGCGCGCCCCGCGGGGGTAGGGCGCGCCACGGGCGCAGGGAGATACGCCCTTATTTCTTGAGCACGGCGTTGGCCTTGGCCGCCGCTTCCTTCAGGCCGGCCTCGGGGTCGCCGCCGAGATAGATCTTCTGCATGGCGTCCGAGGTGATCTGGGCGATCTCTTCCCAGCCCGGGATGACCGGCGCGAAGCGGGCGTCGGGCAACAACGCGGTGAAGGCGGCGAGGTCGGCGTTGTTGACGTAATAGTCCATCTTCGCCTCTTCCTTGTTCACCGGCAGGAAGCCTTCGCCCTGCGTGAACTTGGCGCGCTGCTCCTTGGTGAACAGGAAGTCGAGCAGCTTCCAGGCCTCGTCCTTGTTCTTGGAGTTCTTGAACATGATGATCGAATCGGTGACGCCGTAGGTGCCGCGCGCACCGGTCGGGCCGGCAGGGATGGCGGCGACGCCGTATTTCAGGTTCGGCGCTTCTTCCTTGATCTGGTTGGACAGGAAGGGCGCGGTGATCATCATGCCGACCTTGCCCTGTTTGAACAGGTTCTGCACGTCCTCGCGGTTGTTGGAGGTGACGCCTGGTTCAGTCAGGCCCTCGTCGATCATCGACTTGTAGAGCTTGGCCGCTTCGAGCGCGCCGGGCGTGCTCAGACCGGAGGTGCCGTCCTTGTTGAGGATCTCAGTGCCCTGCGACCACATCGCATAGTAGTAATAGACGTCGGTCTCGATCTCCTTGCCCTGCAAGCCGAAGCCGAAGGCGCCGACCGCCTTGATCTTGCGCGCGTCCTCCTGCAGCTCGGTCCAGGTCGCCGGCGGCTTGGCGATGCCGGCCTTCTCGAACAGCTCCTTGTTATAATACATGGCGCGCGCCGAGGCGGCGATCGGCAGGCCATAGGTGTGGCCATTCATGATGGAGGGCTGCAGGAATGTGTCGATAAAGCGGTCCTTGAACTCGGGCTTGATGTAGCTGTCGAGCGGCTCGGCGACATCCTGCTGGACGAAGTCGATCAGCCAGCGCGTGCCGATGATCGAGAGATCCGCATTGGTGCCGGCGGTGATGTCGGTGGTGAGCTTCTGCAGCAGCACATCCCACGGCACCACTTCATACTTGATGGTGATGCCGGGATTGGCCGCCTCGAATTCCTTCTTCACCGCTTCGAAATAGGGGCCGGTCTTGGCGCTGTATTCGGCGACGGTGACGCGCACCTCGCCCGCATCGGCTGGCGCTGCCAGCGCCAGCATGCTCATTCCGGCCAGCAGACCGACAGTCCATTTCGCAAGGCTCATCTGATTTCTCCCATTGATGCACATTGGCGCCTGGCCCTTGTGAGCACAGGATTTATGTTACTTTCCTACATTATCCATGATTTGGCGCTACGCAAGCGGATTATCATGTTGCTTAATTACATTTGCTTGGTTAGCTTATTGGCTCAAAATGAGGGGGTGGAGGAGGGCGCAGCGTGGGTTCGACAGCCGAGTTCGAAGGCAAGACCGTCGTCGTCACCGGAGCCGGCGGCGGCCTCGGCTCGGCGATCGTCGAGCTCATGGCCGAACGCGGCGCGCGCATCGTCGGCTGCGACCAGTCGGGGGAGGCGTTGACCAGCCCTCATATCGCCTCGCGCCATGTCTTCAACCTGCTCGACCGGGCGTCGATCGAAGCCGCGATCCCGGCGCTGCTCGACCAAGATGGCGTCCCCGACATCCTGATCAACAATGCCGGCTGGACGCGCGCCGAGACGCTGGCGGCGCTGACGGCCGATAAGATCGAGCAGGAGCTCGACCTCAATTTGACCGGCGTGATGAGTTTCGCCGATCCGCTGATCAAGGCGATGGCGGGGCGCGGTTCGGGCAGCGTCGTCTTCATCTCTTCGGTCAACGCTATCGCGCATTTCGGCAATCCGGCCTATGCGGCGGCCAAGGCCGGCATCAACGCCTATGCCAAATCGGTCGCCGTCGAGCTCGGCCGCAGCGGGTTGCGCGCCAATGTCGTGTGCCCGGGCTCGATCCGCACCGCCGCCTGGGACCATCGCCTGGCCAAGGATCCGGAGATCCTCGGCCGGCTGAAGCGGCTCTATCCGCTCGGCCGCATCGTCAATGCACGGGAAGTGGCCGAAGCTGTCGCCTTCCTTGCCTCGGACCGCGCTTCCGGCATAACAGGCGCCGTGGTGCCCGTGGACGCCGGCCTGACAGCCGGCTACCTGCCATTCATCGACGACATATTGGGAGCGTGACCATGACCGACGTCCAGTTCCGCAACCTGTCGAAATCCTTCGGGCAGCACAAAATCCTCGAGGACATCAACCTCGATATTCGGACCGGCGAGTTCGTCGTTCTGGTCGGCCCGTCCGGCTGCGGCAAGTCCACGCTTTTGCGCATGCTGGCGGGGCTGGAGACGATCACCTCCGGCGATCTCGTCATTGGCGGCACGCGCGCCAACGACCTGCCGCCGCAGAAGCGCAACATCGCCATGGTGTTCCAGTCTTACGCGCTGTTTCCGCATCTGAAGGCCTCGGAAAATATCGGCTTCGGCCCGAAGATCCGCGGCGAGAACCGCGCCGCGATCGACGACAAGGTGAAGAAGGCTTCGGGCGTGCTCAACCTCTTCTCCTATCTCGACCGCTATCCGCGGCAGCTTTCGGGCGGCCAGCGTCAGCGCGTCGCCATGGGCCGCGCCATCGTGCGCGAACCTTCGGTGTTTCTCTTCGACGAGCCGCTCTCCAATCTCGACGCGCAATTGCGCGTGCAGATGCGCACTGAGATCAAGGCGCTGCACCAGCGGCTGAAATCGACCATCGTCTATGTCACCCACGACCAGATCGAGGCGATGACGATGGCCGACCGCATCGTGGTGATGGACCGCGGCCGCATCCAGCAGGTCGGGCAGCCGCTGGAGCTTTACGACCGGCCGGCCAACAAATTCGTCGCCGGCTTCATCGGCTCGCCGTCGATGAGCTTTGTCTCTGGCGCGCTGAAGACGGCCGGAGCCCAGTCCTGGTTCGAGACCAGTGGGGGTGGCCGCCTGGCGCTCTCGGGCAACGCGGCATCAGGCGGCGACACGGTCGAAGCCGGTATCCGCCCAGAGCATTTCATGGTCGGCGCCGGCGATGATGCTATCGCCATCCAGGTCGATGTCGTCGAGCCGACCGGATCGGAAACGCATGTCTATGGCTCGGTCGGCGACGACACGGTGCGCGCGGTGTTCCGTGACCGGCTGCAGGTCAAGCCCGGCGACCGGCTGCCGGTGCGTGTCGACCCGCGCAACATCCACCTCTTCGACAAGGCGACCGGCCTGCCGCTGTGAGAAGACGATGAAGAGCCCGGCCGACATCATCACCCGCCTGCAACTGATATCGCAGGACGGCACCAAATCGGACCGCCGGCTGGCGGGGCTGGTGCTTTCCGACCTCGATTTCGCGTCGAAGGCGGCCATCTCGGAGATCGCCGCGCGCGTCGCTGTCAGCGAGCCGACCGTCACCCGCTTCTGCCGCAATCTCGGCTGCGAGGGCTTGCGCGATTTCAAGTTCTACCTGGCGCAGGCGATCGCCATCGGCGGCCAGTATCTGTCGCCGGAGCCGCTCAGCCGCGACGCGCGCGAGCAGCGCATCGCCTCGGCCATCACCGAGGCGGCGATCGCCGCGATCCAGCGCGCCAGCGAAAACCTCGACATGACGACGCTGATGGAGGTCGCCGCCCGGGTTGCAAGCTCCGGCAACGTGCTCTGCATCGGCTCCGGCGGCATCTCCTCGATGATGGCGACGGAGATGCAGAACCGGCTGTTCCGGCTCGGTCTCTCGGCGCTCGCCCAGACCGACGGCCAGCTGCAGCGCATGTATGCCGCCGTCGCGACCCCGGAGACGACGCTGCTTGCGTTCTCGGTCTCGGGCTATGCGCGCTCGGTGATCGAGGCGGTCGAGGTCGCCCAGCAATATGGCGCCGCCACCGTCGCCATCACCGCGCCTGACTCGGCCCTGGCCAAGGTCGCCGGCACGGTGATCCTTTTGCAGTCGGTCGAGGACGGCAACATCTACAAGCCGACCTCGTCGCGCTACGCGCTCCTGGCGATCGTCGACATGATCGCCACCACGGTGGCGGAATCGCGCGGACCGAAAGTGCTGGAGAACCTGCGCCGCATCAAGCAGAGCGTGAACACGCTGAAGGTGGACGATCCGAAGCTGCCGCTGGGGGATTGAGCGATGCAGCGGCTTGCGCCGTCGAGGCTGGCGAACCTTCGCGCCCCCCTCTGGCCTGCCGGCCATCTCCCCCACAAGGGGGGAGATGGCAGTTTCGGCGCCTCGCTCATCCTGAAACGCTGGAGATTGGCGAAAGCCGCCGCGAAATCTGATCTCCCCCCTTGTGGGGGAGATGTCCGGCAGGACAGAGGGGGGCGCTGTCCCGCCTGCCTCTCAGATTTTGCTTTTACTTGAAACGTGCCTCAACGCTTTTCGCCAACTCAGCCGCATCGCCCACGACCCGCAGCGTCTTCAGCCGCGAGGTGCCACCGGCGACCACCGAAACGGCCGACGTGGGAACACCCAGCGCCTTGGCCATCATCCGTTCCAGCGCTTGATTGGCGGCGCCGTTTTCCGGCACGGCGCGCACGCGGGCTTTGAGGTGACTGCGCCCGTCGGCGGCGGTCTCGACGCCGTCGATCCGGTCGAGCGCCGCTTTCGGCGTCAGCCGCACGAAAAGGTCGATGCCGTTGTCGCGCAGCCGAAACGGCGTGCTCATCAGCCGCCGGCCACGACCCAGGACCAGACCGTGGTGACCAGGAACTGCCGGATGAAGAAAAGGATCAGCAGCAGGATGATCGGCGAAATGTCGATGCCGCCGAGATCGGGCATGAAACGGCGGATCGGGCGCAAGGCCGGCTCGGTCAGCCGGTAGAGCATGTTGCCGACGCTGCCGACGAACTGGTTGCGCGAGTTGACGACATTGAAGGCGTAGAGCCAGGAAAAGATCGCCGAGGCGATGATGATCCACCAGTAGATATCAAGCGCCATGACGATGGTCTGAATAAGGGCGATCATGCCGGTCTCCAAATTGTCGCCGACATGTAGCCATTGCTTGGCGTGCGGGCAAGGCCCGCCGGCTTGGCGAGCCGGCATGGCCCGCAGACTTCGCGCATAGCGTCAGGCCATCGTTTCGCCTTGACATCAAACGGCCGCGACCGATACAAGCCCATCCGCTGGAACGGGGCTGTAGCTCAGCTGGGAGAGCGCATCGTTCGCAATGATGAGGTCAGGGGTTCGATCCCCCTCAGCTCCACCAGCCGGCACACGCCTGTGCACTCATCGCCCTCCTCGCTCGCCATTTCGTGACCGCCGGATTTCGCTCCGCGTGCCGGGAACCAATGGCGGGGCAATTCGGTTCAGCTATACATTTGAAGCCGACGTGCGCGGCCGGTTGGGCAAGCGGCGATCCTTGAGGAGTTCCGTCATGCAGATTTCATCCAGGTTCCGTTCCGTCGCGGTCGCGGCAATCGCCGCCGCGGGCGTGAGCATTGCCAGCGCCGCGCATGCCGACAGCGGCACGATCCGTTTCTCCGTCTACAAGGCGGCCTTCTTCATCGGCGGCTCCGGCGGCGAGGGCACGCTGACCTTCCATGGCAAACGTTATCCGATCTCGGTCGGCGGCGTCTCGGGCGGCCTCGCCTTCGGCGCGTCCAAGACCTATTTCCAGGGCAGGGTGCGCCATATCAGGCGCGCAAGCGACGTGACAGGAGTTTATGGAGCTGCCGGCGGCGGCGGCGCGGTCGGCAAAGGCGCCCAGGTGATCGTCATGACCAATGACAAGGGCGCCCAGCTCGAGCTCACCGGCAGGCAGGTCGGCCTGCAGGTCAACGCCGACCTCAGCGGCATCAGCATCGCGCTGAAGCGGTAGACGGCGCAGATCCCCGCTCTTCATGGATAGGCCGGCAATGGCGCCGCCTGGCGCCGAATGCCGGCCATTGGAGGCAAGAGGCACGCAAGCAGGCCGTTTGACACCCGAAGGGCCGGCCTCGGGCCCTCAATCGTCCCAATCATCCCAGTTGTCTTCGTCCCGCGGCGGGTAGTTTGGAACGACACGGATAATCGGCCTAGGACGCTGATAGCGCCAGTCATACTCGTCCGGCGGCTGCGGCTCGTAGGTGCGATAAGCGGGCTGGTAATAGTGTTTCCGCTTCCAGTATTGGTGCCTTTTGTGCGGCCGAACGCAGTAGCCGTCATCGGTCAGATAAGCGCATGTGACATGCGCCTCCCGCACCAGGCTATTTCCAGCCGGCCGGCCGATGATCGGCGCCGCCTCCACCGCCGGCATCACCGCCAGCATGGTCCCGGCAAGGGCAAGAATGGGTAATTTCATCGGCCTCTCCAACCTCTCCAGATCAAGGCCGGAACAACGTCCTGATTGGGGGCGATTTGCGGCGGCCGAGATCACTTTGATTTTCGGTCGCACATATGAGCGTTAGATGATGTACCGCGCCGGGACGCTCGAAGCCTGCCTTCAACCTTGAGGTCGAGAGCGACCGGTGTCTTCCACGCCAATTCCGTGAACCGAGCGAAGTCCCGCAATGCTAATTCGCCAGTTGATCGAGAAGCGTGTCTATTTCGCCTTTCTTCGGAGCTTCCGGCGAAGCAGGGGCGGCTTGCGGGTCGGCTTGCTGGTCGACGGGGGCGGGTTCCACCGCAGGCGCGGCGGCCTCGGTTTCGGTCTCGCCACCCGCGTTCGAACTTGGCGGCGGCGCCGCGTTTTCCGTATTGCCGTTGTCTGGCGCCACGGCTGCTGCCGGAGCGTCCGGCGGGGCCTTGGGCCGGGGCGCGGCGTTGCGCAGAAGATCGCCGATCAGATCCGCCGCTCCCTTGCCGGACCCGTCGCCGTTCGATCCCGTTTGGCCCGGGATCAGCTTGTCGAGATTGAGTTTTCCGGTCGGCAGCCCAAGTCGGCTCAACATATCCAGCGCGCCCTGCGGGTCCTTGGCCAAGGCGCTCAGGTCCGGATAGGCCCGAGGCGCGGAGAGCGGGCCCTGGACCACGACCGGCACCCCGATGCCCTTCACGGCAATGTCGCCGCCCTGCCCGGCAAGCGAAGCGACGACGCGGGGGTTGAGCCGCATGTCGAGCGTCTGGTCGGCGAGGTCGATCGTGCCTGAGCCGTCCATCCGCAGCAGCGGTCCCAGCAGACTGATGTCCGTCGTCTGCGCGATGCCGTTCTCGATCGCGAATGAGGAGCCGAGCGCGGTGAAATTCGTCTTCTTGGCCTGATCCTGCTTGAAGCCGCCGGCGAGCAGCCCGACCAAATTGTTGTAGACCTCCGCTATGTCGATGCCGCGGAAGGCGCCGTCGCTGAATTTTGCCGCCGCCTTGCCGCCGAGCGAGCGGGCAAGCGACTTGGTGGTCTTTCCCGCGCCTGAAACCGCGACCGTCGCCTCAAGCGTGCCTTCGATGCGGTCGAAATCAGCCGCATCACGCAGCAAGGGCGCCGCGGCCGCGCCGGTGATTGCGGTGTCGAGGTCCAGGGAAGCGCCGTCGCCGGAACCGTCGGCTGTCATCTCCGCGGCGATCGTACCGCCATAGAAGGGGCTTTGCGGCACGTTCAGGTGAGCCTTCCCATCCGCCACCGTCAGGCTGGTCGCCACCGGCCCGGCGAAGACCTTGCCATAGCCGAGCTTGTCGGCCTGGATATCCACTTTGGCATCAAGTCCCTTGAGGAAGGAGAGATCGACCGGCGCGTCGGTTGCCGCGCCCGGTTTCTGCTTGCCGCCGGCCGCGGCTCCACCGCTGCCGGCGAGCGCTGCAAGGTCGAGTTTCGCGAAACTGAGCGACGTCCGGATCGTGAGAGGCTCCCCTAGTTTCACCGAGCCTTGCCCCGACGCCTTGACGCCGTTCAAAGCGATGGTGGCCTTCTGGAAGGAGAATTGCGTCGGGGCGGCATCGACATCGCCCTTGAAGGCAAAATCCTGCAGGTTGCGGGAAGCGCCTTGTCCCAGCCATTGCATCAGTCTGTCGACCGAGAGCGATGTGGCCGAGACCTGGCCCTTGAACGTGCCGCCACCCCCGACAGTGCCGCTTATGCTGCCTTCGAGATATTTGGAGGAGACCGAAAGGCTGATCGGGCCGGATGCATCGGCAACGGAGCCGCCGGCCAGAAAGGATGCGGGCGCGACCTGAGACTTGAACGCAACAGCCTGCCCCCGCCAGGCGAGCTTGCCTGTCACATCGACCGGCTTGCCGATGTCGCGAAGCTTCGCGTCAAGAGTGAGCCCGGTGATGTCGTTGGCGGTCCGGTCCTGGGCATCGGCAAGCGCCGCAAGCGGAAGCTTGCCTTCGCGTATCCCGACCGTTCCCTGCAGATTGAGGCTGCTGTGGATGCGTTGCGCGGCAAGCCCACGAAAAGCGAATCCCATATCGGCCGTAAGCTTGCCGGACAGCGGCACGGCTTGTCCGGCCAGCTTCGCTATCGAGCCGATGTCCAGCCCCGAGCTCGCAATATTGCCCCGTATGGTCGGAGGCGTTTCAGCGACATTCGTCGAGGCGTTCGCCGTGAGGTTTCCCGCGTCGAGGCCGAAATGCTCCAGCTTTGCCTCGAGATGCCCGTCGCGCAATGTTGCGGCGAGTTGGACATCGGAAGCCCGTATGTTGCCGCTGAGCAACTCATCGATTGTCACGCTGATGTCGGCGTCGAAAGCGGCCAGCATGGCAAGGTCAGGCTCTCCGGAGCCAGCAGCAGTTTTGCTCGCGCTGGAACCGCCGTTTCCGAGATCGCTCAGCGCGTCGATATCGACGCGCTTGGCCGCCAGATCGGCGAAGAAGCGATGCCGCGGCCCGGGCTGAAAGAGCGCGTCCATCTGGAAGCTCTGGTCGCCGACCTCGAACTTCCCGCCCTTGATCTGATAGCTGCCATTGCCGTTGAGCTGGATCTCGCCGCTCGCCTGCAAGGAATCGAACTTGGCAACGGGTGCCGGATCGAGCCGCGCCTCGATGGCGATTTGGGCGGGCAGTCGTTTCAGGATCGGCCTCAAGGCGGAAAGGCTCCCGCTCATGTCGACGCGACGGCCGTTGCTGGTGCCGGCCAATGAAAACGAGACCTCCCGGTCGAGGTCCGGAACCCTCAGGTCGGCGTCGATTGCCGTCACCTTGGCGGCATTGCGGGGCGATGCGCCTGAGGTAAGGGTGCCGTTCGTAATGGTCAGTTGGTTGATCGCCAGCCGCTCGAGCGTATCGACAATCGCCGCGAACGGATCGGCCTGAACATCCTTCTGTTCCGGGTCCGGTTCCGCGCTCGCGGAGGCCTTGAGCGCGATTGCCGGATCCGCCAGCGCGACGGATTGTATCTCGAGCTTTTTCGACCATAGCGAGGAAAGCGTTACCGACGTTGAGAAACGCGGAGCGGATATCGCGATGTCGCCAGCGCCGGTCGAGAGCGAGATATCATCCGCGACCACCGCCAGCCTGGGCAGCAGCGACAGCCTGACAGGCCCGTCCAGCCGAATGGTCATTCCGGTCGCGGACGACAATTGCCGGCCTAGTTCAGCACGAACCCAGTCGGTCGAAACCAGCGCGGGCAGAAGGAAAAGCAGCCCGACGACAAGAACGACAGCTACGGTGAGTGCGGCGACGATTTTTCTCACATCGACCAGCCAAAAATGATCGGAAGAATCAGTATCGTCGAGCATACATGCTTCCGGCGCCCGACTGAATCCTGCCTAACCATGAGCCTCGTATCGGCCGAATTGCGGATTGTTCCACGATCTCGCTGACGATTTGCCGCGAGCCCAATCCTTTGCATGCGAATGTTTCCAGGCACATGACTTGGAAACGATCAGGCGTCCTCCAAGCCATCTCCGCGAAACAGACCAGGCGCATGGTCCGGCGCCCGCCACCGACATATCAGCCATTTCGATGGAGGAAGTGCCAATGTCAGTGCTCGGGATCCTGCTTCATTTCAGCCGCGCGGTTATCCAGGCTCACAACAATGCCAAGGTGAGAAACCTGATGGATGCTCCACCGCCCGAAACCCTCGGACACCGGGGCCGGCATGTTTCGCCTAACGCCTCCGAAAAGGAGCCCGGCGCCCCTGGAGAACGCTGACACAAGCGGAGTCTTGGACCGGCCTCGCTCCACTCACCTGGAGATTGCCGTCGCTTTGTGATTGCGTTGGCGCGCATAGGCGACACAGGCGTCCACCGTGCTGACGCAGAGCGCATCGACGCTGTTTGGCAGATTGTTGTCGCCGGCATAGGCCACCTCGGCGACATGGCCGCCGACCATGCGGATCTGCGTGTTGCAGTAGCCGCCGGGAGCGACATTGACTGACCCACCGACCGCGGGGATCGCGCCCACGGCCATGGTCGGCACCGCGATGCTGAGGTTGCCGCGCTGCACGGTGCGTTGATAGGTCCAGATCTGGCCGGATGATCCCACATCGGCGGCCGCGGTCGGAAAGCCGGCGCACATGCGAACATCGGCCTCGCTGAGACCGACCATCTCCTTGCGGGCGGCAGCCGTGGTGGGGTCGACCTTGGCGATGCTGGACGTATCGTCCGGGATGACGCAGGACGACAGGATGGAGATGCCTGCCGCGACAAGGGCAAGTTTTCGAATACGCAAGGATGTCATGCCGTCGGTCGGAGTTGCGTGACGCCCCAGCGCCCTCCTGCCTACCTAGGCACTCGGCCAAACGCGTCAACCCGAGATAGACGCGGAAATGCCGCGCGTCTGAGCGGTTCACCGTTTCACGGAAACGGCGAACCGCGTTATCTCTTTATTTTACGCTATTCCGGACGGAAGGCTACGGCGAAGACGCCGAGCTCAACCGCTCACACTTTTCCCGGAATTGCTCAGTGCGCCAATGCGCTCACACCACCCGAAAATAGCTTGTCATGCCTGTCTTCTGGTGCTCGATGATGTGGCAATGCAGCAGCCAGTCGCCGGGATTGTCGGCGACGAATCCCAGCTGCACCTTCTCGTCGGGCTGGATGAGGTAGGTGTCGGAGACGAGCGGCTGCACTGGCCTGGTCGAGGACGACAGGACCTTGAAGCTCATGCCATGCAAATGGATCGGGTGCGCGTGCGGCGTCAGGTTCTCCATGTCGATGATGTAGCTCTTGCCGAGCTTCAGCTCGGCGAGCGGCGCCGTCGGGTCGGGCGTGTCGCCTGGCCACGGCACCTTGTTGATCGCCCAGAAACTGTAACCGAGCGAGCCGCAGATGCTGTCGGCCGAAACGTTCTCCGCCGTGGCGCTCAGCGCCAGCGGAACGCGCCTGGCGCTGGAAAGGTCCACCTCCGCCACCGGATTGACTTCGAGCGGGCCGAGATCGCGCAGATCGTGCTTGAGCGATTTGCCGACGGAACGCAGCGTCGCCAGGATTTTCGGCTTGGTGCCCCGGACGTCGCGCAGGCTGACGATCGCGCCTTCCTCGTCGGGCATACGGATGGCAAGCTCCAGCCGCTGGCCGGGTCCGATCTGCAAGGCGTCCGGCGTAAAACGCTGCGGCACCGGGTTGCCGTCGAGCGCGATCACCGCAGCTTCGGCCCCGTCGACGCGGAAGGCGTAGATGCGGGTGACGTCGGTGATGGCGGCGCGCAGCCGCACCAGTCCGCCAGCCGGCGCATCGAATTGCGGCTGGTCGAGCCAATTGGCGGTGCGCACCGTGCCGAAGGTGCCGGCCTTTGCGGCGTCGCGTGGCCGGAACGCCTCGATGAACTGGCCATCGTCGCCGAGCCGCCAGTCGCGCAGGTTGATCACCATTTCGGCGTCGAAGGCGGGGTCCTTCGGGTTCTCGACCACGATCACGCCGGTCAGGCCGCGACCCATCTGGACCAGCGTGTTGCAATGCGGGTGGTACCAGAAGGTGCCGGCGTCGGGCGGGGTGAAGGCATAGTCGAAATGATCGCCCTGATAGACATAGGGCTGGATCAGGAACGGCACGCCGTCCATCTTGTTGGGAACGCGGATACCGTGCCAGTGGATGGTCGTCGGATCATCGATGCCGTTGATCAGGCGCGCGGCGAACGCCTCGCCCTTCCGCATCCTGACGACCGGTGGCGGGCCTGCCTCGCCATAAGTCAGAACATTCTTCGTCGGCGCGCCGTCCATCAGCCGCGCCTCGATGCTGGCGGTCTTGAGGATCAGCGGCTCGGGCGAGGGCGCGGCGAGTCCCGTCAATCTGCCGAAGGCTGCGGCACCGGTTCCGGCGAGACCGGCGACAGCTGCGGTTTTGAGAAGAGTGCGACGGGTCAGCATGGTCATAGGGCTTTCGGATGAAAAGGCTCTTGGCGCAAATCAACATAGAGCCGAACGCTTGGGGCACCTATCGCCGATAGCATGACATCCACGAAGGCGATCTCTTTTAATCCTGAACATAGAAATACAATGGCGCCGTTACGCTGGTGCCGGCCTTTTCGGGCGGGGGCGCGGGCACGGTCGCTCCTTGAAGGGCACCCAGCGCGGCCCGATCGAGATCCGGGTCGCCCGAGGAACGCGCCAGCCGGACGGAGCTCACCTTGCCGGAAGCGCCAACGACAAAAGTCACATTGACGGCACCTTCGACCCGTCTGGAACGTGCCGCGCTCGGATAGCGCGTATGTCGGCCCAACCACGATCTCAGTTGAGCATTCCACTTGGAACTGTCGCCGGACCGCGATGCTGCCCCGGTCGATTTGGGGGCAGCCGCCTTGCCCTGCGCCTTTGTATCGATGCTGGCTGTTATGGATGCTCTCCGGGGCGCCGTTTTTTCCTTCTTCGGCCGCTCCCTCGGTTTGTCGAACGGCTTCTTATCGACCTTCTTCTTCGCTTCGATCGGCCTGTCCGCCTTGACGTTCCTTTCGACTGGTCTCGGCTCCGGCAATGGGACGACGATGTCGGGATTGATCGCTTCGAAGGGGGCCGGCACGACCTCTTCCAGCGGCTGCTGCCCGCTCAGCGCCGCCATCTTGTGGTCCGCCGGCTCGGCTTGCTCGATCTCTTCCGCTTTCTCGGTCTCGACCGGCGGCTCCGCTACGGGCTCGGGTTCCTCCACCACCGGCTCGGGCGACGGGTCGGTCACGGGATGCGCCTCGACAGGCTTGTCCGTTGGCTCGACGATCGGGTCGGGTTGATCGGGTGTCAGCGTGTCCAGCATGGCGGCATCGTCGGCGCTGACAGGGGCGATAGGCAGCGGCGCCAACTCGACCGCCAGCGCGGGCAGCGAACCGCCGTCCTGGGCGTCGGCGAAGCTCAAGCGCTGCAGGCCATAGCCGGCCACGACATGCGCGGCCAGGATGATCGCGGCGGCGCTCGTCCACAGGCCGGCGTCACGCGGGCCGAAGCGCGGCTGGCGGGAAAGGGCGGCGGCCGTCATGGCGCCGGGCTTCCACCGGGTGGCGGAGCCGGGTTCGCGCCGGCCGCAGGAGTTCCTGGCGCAGCCTGTCCGCCGGCACTGCCCGTGGTTTCGACGCCGACCAGCGCGACCTTCAGATAGCCAGCGCTCCGCAGCAGGTTCATCACTTCCATCAGGTCGCCATAGCCGACCGTCTTGTCGGCGCGCAGGAAGATGCGCGTCTGCTTGTCGCCCTTGGTGCGGCTGTCGAGCATCCCGGCGAAGGCCGGACGCGGCACGCTGTCATTGCCGATCGCCAGGGTCAGATCGCTTTTCAGCGTCAGGAACAAAGGTGTCTCGGGCCGCGGCGCCGGCGTCGCCGTCGATCCGGGCAGATCGACATTGACGTCGACGGTGGCGAGCGGCGCCGCGACCATGAAGATGATCAGAAGCACCAGGATGACGTCGATGAACGGCGTGACGTTGATGTCGTGGCTTTCCTCGAGATCCTCGCCGGAAGTCTCGCGAATGCGCGCCGCCATCGTCGCTACTCCGCCGCCATCGCCGCAGCCGGCGGCACCGTGCGGAAATCGAGGTCGCGGCTGACCAGTCGCTCGACGCCGGCTGATGCGTCGGCGAGGATCTGTTTGTAGCCGGCTATCGAGCGGGCGAAGACGTTGTAGATGACGACCGCCGGGATGGCCGCGACAAGGCCCATCGCGGTCGCGAGCAGTGCTTCGGCGATGCCTGGCGCCACCACGGCGAGGTTGGTGGTCTGCGCCTGCGAGATGCCGATGAAGGCGTTCATGATGCCCCATACGGTGCCGAACAGGCCGACGAAGGGCGCCGTCGAGCCGATGGTGGCAAGCAGGCCGGTGCCACGCGACATGCGCCGCGCCGCCGCCGCCTCGATGCGCGAGAGCCTGGAAGCGACGCGTTCCTTCAGGCCGTCGCCGGAAACGTGGTCGAGCGCGCCTGCCGAAAGCGCGCGTTCCTCTTCCGCCGCCCGCACCAGAAGCGCGCCCGGACCGCCGTTATGGCCGAGTTCGCGGCGGGCCTGCATCAGCGTCGCGGCATTGCCGATCGCATCGGCGGCACGGCGGGCCCTCAGCTTGCCGCCGAAGACTTCCAGCGACTTGGCAAGCCAGATCGTCCAGGTGACGAGAGAGGCAAAGGCCAGACCGACCATGACCGCCTTCACGACGATGTCGGCATTCATGAACATGCCCCAGGGCGACAGGTCATGCGGCAGAACCAGCGAGATGGAAGGCTCCCCGCTCGTGGCGCCGTTCGGAGCCGGTTGGAGGCCCGGCTCGGCCGGCACGGCTTGAACCGGCGTTTGCGGTGGATTGGCGGCCGATCCGGCAGGCGCGGGGGCGGCCGCTGCCGGACCGGTCGCCGGCGGTGTTGCCGGCTGCTGCTGCGCCACGGCTATCCCAGCCGAAAAGATCACGGATGCGGCCAGCGCCGCGAACAGAACGCTCCGGGACAAATCTCGTCCTCGCTTTGTCATGGCACGAACCGGCAGGTCGTCTGCTGGCTGGTGCGAACCTCGGTCACGGCTTTGCGCCATGCGCCGCCGACTGAGTATGAAACATGACTTTGATAGTCAAGATTAAGATCGGAATCTAGGCCAACAAAGCTGGCGAAAGCCGCGTTCAATCGCTTCGGCGTGCATGCCGGCCGTCACCACAGGGGCTTCCGCCGCATGCGCGGCAGGCTATGCTCGATATCGAAGAAGGAGACCGCGGATGATCAAGGCGATACCGTTCGACTTTCCCTATGACGGCAGGCTGGAGCCGCAGCATGCGGCGCTGCTGGTCATCGACCTGCAGGAGGATTTCCTGTCGCCGACCGGCTATTTCGCCAGGAAAGGCTATGATCCGTCGCCGCTGCGAGCCATCCTGCCGGCGGTGAACCGGCTGATTGCCACCGCTCGCGCGGCAGGCGTCATCGTCATCCACACAAGGCAAGGCTACCGCGCCGACACGGCCGACATGACGCCTTATGAAAAATGGCGCCGCAAGCGGGCCGGCCTCGACGGCACCGATGTCCTGCTGCGCTCCGGCCCGGGTTTCCAGATCTGCGCCGATGTCGACGTGAAGCCGCAGGACATCATCATCGACAAGACCTGCAACAGCGCCTTCACCTACACGGATCTGGAGATGGTGCTGCGCGCGCGGGGGATAACGCATCTGCTTTTCACCGGCTGCACGACGGATGTGTGCGTGCACACCACATTGCGCGAGGCCTGCGACCGCAATTTCCAGTGCCTGACGACTTCGGACGCCTGCGCCAGCGGCGACCAGTATGCGCATGAAGCGGCGCTGCATATGGTCACGGTCGAGGACGGGATCTTCGGCGCGCTGGGGGACTCGGAGGCCGTCATTGTCGCGTTGCGGCAGCTCGCGGACGCGGCGCGCTGAAGGTTATTGGGGTTTCATCGAAATTTTTGCGGCCCACCATTCCGTTTCCGGTTCCGCCTTCGTCTTGAGGGTCGTAACAGGTGTGAGAGCCGCGACGGCCTCCGCCCTCAGGACAAACGGAGCCAAGCCATGTCGACCACAGTGACCCTGATCAACGTCTTCGCCGCCAAGCCGGGCAAGCAGCAGGAACTCGCCAAGATGCTCGCCGAGGGCACGCGGAACTTCTTCAGCAAGCAGCCGGGCTCGCTCTCGTCATCCGTGGTCGTCGGCGGCGACGGCAGCAAGGTCGCCAACATCTCGCAATGGCGTTCGGCGGAGGACATCGCTGCCTTTCGCAGCGATCCGCGTTTCGTCGATTACATGAAGAGCATCGTCGAGCTCGCCGCCGGCGAGAGCATGATGGGTCACACCATCTATTCCCATACGGGCGGCGTTGAACACCAGGAGGACGCGTGACCGGTTCGCAGGATCAGGCCGTTGCGGCGACCGAGCCCCGGCTTCGCGCCTTCGAGCGCGAGGCCGCTTCGCTGAGAGCCAGGCTGCACCGCTACGCGTCGCGCATGGTCGGATCGGTCATCGATGGCGAGGACATCGTCCAGGAGGCTTTGGCCAAAGGCTTCGTGGCGATCAGGAATGGCGACATGCCCGACAGGACCGAACCCTGGCTGTTTCGCATCGCACACAACGCGGCGCTCGATTTCCTGCGCAAGCGCGCCCGCTCACGGGGGCGCGAAAGCGAGGTCGAGCTCGACACGATCGCCGACGAGAATTCGGCGCTGGACGCGCGCATCGCCGCCGAGGCGAGCCTTGCCGAGCTGATGCAGCTGCCGCCGGCGCAACGGTGCGCGGTCGTGCTGAAGGATGTGCTCGGCCACAGCCTGGAGGAGATCGGCGACATCCTCGAAACATCCGACACGGCGATCAAGGGCGCGCTGCAGCGCGGGCGCGAAGGCTTGCGCAAGCTGGCGGCCGCGCCGCGCATGGCGCCGCCCCGTCAGGCGCTCGACCGGCAGGACATGCGCCGCTTGGGCGACTATGTGGCCGCCTTCAACGCCAAGGATTTCGATACGCTGCGTGGTCTTTTGGCCGAGGACGTCAAGCTGGAGCTGGTCAATCGCCTGCGCGCCGACGGCAAGGAATATGTCGGCAATTATTTCGGCCGCTACGCCGACGAAACGCATTGGCATTTCGCGACCGGACTTGTCGAAGGCCGGCCCGCCATCCTGGTCACCAGCCCGGAGCGCCCGGACGGACCGCCGCGCTACTTCATCCTCATCGATTGGAAGGACGGCCGGATCGCCGGCATCCGCGATTTCCTGTTCGCGGATTACGTGATGGACGGGCTGGAGTACTCCGGCACGCCGTGACTCAGCCTATACGGTGTTCCGCAAAGGGGGATGAGGCAAGCGCACCCGGTTGCGGAACCTCCGCCTCGCGGCGCGCCAGCGAATTCGCGAGCAGCGTGATCGTCTCGCGCCCAATGCGGGCGATCTCGCCCGGACGGTCGATGCCGCTGATCATGAATTCCTCGATGCCGAGCGCCGTATAGGGCAAAAGCGCCAGGGCAATCCGCGCCGGCGGCCCGGCGATCTCGACCGCCTTGTGATCCGGGGTTCCGCTCCAGCCGTCCGCGTGGATGCGGACCGGCAGCGTGAAGCGCAATCTGCCGGCGCGGCCGTGCTCGGCGGCGGCGCCGCGCGCACGCTCGATCAAATGCCGCACCTCGTCCGGCGAGCCGGCGGCCAGTTCGAAGACATCGGCATGCTTGCCGGCCACTTTCAGCGCGGTGCCCGATTGGCCGCCGAGCCGGATGACGAGATCGGCGCCATGCGGACCCTTGCGCGGCACGAAGCCGCCCCTGACGCTGTAGAAGGCGCCTTCATGGTCGAACGGCCTGTCGTTCGACCACAGGCGCTTCAGCAGCACCAGATATTCGTCGATGCGCTGCCAAACCACGCTATGGCCAACCGGTCGCGCCTCGGCATCACTGTCTTCCAGCGGCTCGCTCAGCATGCGAAGCGACAGGCGTCCGCCGCCTCTGCGGTCGAGCGCGGCAAGCTGCCTTGCCGCCACCGTCGGCTCGATCACGCCGGCCCAATGCGTCAACACCACCTCCAGCGAACCGGTGCGGTCGAGTGTTTGCGCGGCGATGTCCATATTGGTGAGCAGGCCGGCCGGATCGTCGACCACCAGCCTGCGGAAACCGGCATCCTCGATCAGCGACAGTTTGGTCGCCGTCTCGGCGAAATCATAGAAGAAGCCGCCATTGGCAGCCTTACCGGGAACATGCGTGAACTCGATCGGCATTGCCATCTCCTCCATCACGTCGGCTTGCCCCGCTCCAAAGCCTTTTGAACCAAATCCGAGGACGCAGGCGCGCGACAGCGCCCCGGCGCTCGGCCAGCTTTCCACTCCGGTTACGCAACTCAGATTGTTTTGACGGCGGGTCTCGGCCCGCCTTGAAATCAGGGGATCAACCCCAGCACCACCGCGCCGGTGAACACGAATGCAAGCGCGAAGACGAGATAGGCGAAGGTACCGCCATAGGCGGGCCTCCAGCTCTGGTCGGCGGTCAGCCTTTGGCCCTTGCGAGCGGTCTGAGCGTTCTGGATATAGGACATATCGGCCTCCGTCTCAGGCTTAATCTATAAAGTTAGTAGACTTTGTCGATTGCTATTTTTCGGCGATTTTTGGGAGAATGTTCTCAGAGAGGGCGCAATTCCGGTAATTCGTACTCCTGCAGAGTGGAAGATCCCGCGAGCAAGCGGAGCATGGGCTGCCCGACAAATGCCTGGAAACCACGGACTTTCAGCGGCAAAACGGCCTCCTTTGGGCGCTTGGCCATTCCCCGCGCGACGCGATAGCATCTAAAACACTCACGGAATTCAGGGAGACAAAAATGGGTGGAAGGCTGGCGGGCAAGGTCGCCATCGTTTCGGGCGGCGCGACGGGGATGGGCGGGGCGGCTTCGGAGCTGTTTGCCGCCGAAGGCGCCAAGGTGGCGATCATCGACCGCAATGGCGAGGCGGCCGGCAAGACCGCGGCGGCGATCCGGGCGCGGGGCCATGTGGCGGAGCATTTCGTGGCCGATGTTTCGGATGAGGCGCAGGTCGAGGCGGCGGTGAAGGCGGCGACGGATGAGCTCGGTCCGGTCACGGTGCTGTTCAACCATGCCGGCACGATCGTGATAAAGCCCTTCCTGGAGACGACGCTGCAGGAATGGGACTGGCTGCATGCCGTCAATGTCCGCTCGATGTTTTTGATGACGCGCGCGGTGCTGCCCGGCATGATCGCCGCAGGCGGCGGCTCGATCGTCTGCACTTCCTCAATCTCGGCGGTGGCGGCGACGCCGAACGAAGTGCTCTACGACACCACCAAGGGCGCCTGCCACATGTTCGCCCGCGCCGTCGCGGTCGAGTTCCGCGACCGCAACATCCGCTGCAACGCCGTCTGCCCCGGCTTCATCCGCACGCCGCACGGCCTGCGCGAGGTGGCGGATCTCGGCAAGCTCGGCGTCGATGTCTCCGATGCCGCCATGGCCGCGCAACAGGGCCGCATCGGCGAGCCGGAAGAGGTGGCGAAGGCGGCGCTGTTTTTGGCCAGCGACGAGTCCAGCTTCGTCAACGGCGCGCATCTGTTTGTCGATAACGCGTTCACGGCGATCTGAGGCTTTTCCTCGCCCCACGAAAGTGGGGAGAGGTAGCTCGGGGAAGCCGAAACGGAGAGGGGATGCCCTGCGTGAAGCCGGAACCGGCCGAGAATTTGGCGCAAACGCGTCGCCGAAGGAGCAACCATTCGACCGTTGGCGCAGCCCCCTCTCCGTCCGCTTCGCGGCCACCTCTCCCCCGCTTTGCGGGGGCGAGGAAATCCGTACCTACCGCTCCTCCCTTCGAAACGGCTTCAGCAGCGCCGAGGGTGCGACCGCGTTGCGCGACATGAAGGCCATGGCGACGATGGTGAAGATGAAGGGCAGCATCAGGAAGGCTTCGTAGGGGATGTGGCCAAGACCGCTCGCCTGCATCCTCAATTGCAGCGCGTCGACGAAGGCGAAGAGCAGCGCGGCACCCGCCGAGCGCCACGGGTCCCAGCGTCCGAACACGACCAGCGCGATCGCCACCCAGCCGCGGCCGGACACGACGCCGAAGGTGAAGGCATTGAACTGCGCCATGGTGAGGAAGGCGCCGGCAAGCCCCATCAGCGCGCCGCCGAGGATCACCGCCTGGAACCGGGTGGCCATCACGCTGACGCCGGCCGAATCCGCCGCGCGTGGGTTTTCGCCGACCATGCGCACCGACAGCCCCCAGGGCGTGCGGTAGAGCACGAAGGCGGCGAGCGGAACGGCGATGATCGCCATATAGACCAGCGTGAACTGGTTGAACACGGCCGGCCCCAGGATCGGTATGTCCGAGAGCAGCGGGATCGGCACGGGCTTGAAGCCGTCGATGCTGGGCGGCACCGATTGCTGGCCGAAGATCAGCCGGTAGAGGAAATAGGCGAGACCGGATGAGAACAAGGTCACGCCGATGCCGCAGACATGTTGGCTCAGCCCCAGCGCCACGGTGAACAGCGCATGCAACGCGCCCATGAGGGCGCCGACAAGCACCGCCACGAGCACGCCGAGCCACAGGCTGCCACTCAGGCTCGCGGCTGTGAAGCCGGCCATGGCCGAGAGCAACATGATGCCCTCGATGCCGAGATTGAGCACGCCGGCGCGTTCGGAAAACATTTCGCCGAGCGTCGCGAAAGCGAGCGGCGTGGCGATGCGGACGATGGCGGCGAGGAAGCCGACCTGGAAAATCTGCTCGAACACCGCGCTCATGTCTGCGCTCCCACGCGGCGGATGCGGTAGGCGGTGAAGAGCAGCGCCACCAGCATGGCAAGCAGCGCCGTGCCCTGGATGACGTCGCTGAGGAAGGCAGGCACGCCGGTTGCGCGCGACATGGCTTCGGCGCCGGTCATGACAGCGGCGAGGAAGATCGCCGCCGGCACCACGCCGAGCGGGTTGAGCCGGGCGAGCATGGCGACGACGATGCCGGAATAGCCATAGCCCGGCGAGATGTCGCTCATCACCTGGAAGTGCACGCCGCCGACCTCGCCGACGCCGGCCAGGCCCGCCAGCGCGCCCGAGAGCAGGGCTGTCGACAGCAGCACCCGCTGCACGTTGATGCCACCATAACGCGCCGCTTCCGGATTTTCGCCGGTGACGCGGATGCGGAAGCCGAGCGTGGTGCGGGCGATCAGGAACCAGCAAAGCGGTGCCGCGATCAGCGCCACGATGACGCCGAGATGGAGGCGGGTGCCCTCGATCAGCACCGGGAAGTTGGCGGAATCCTCGATCGGCGGCGAGATCGGATAGCCGGAAAAGGTGTCCTTCCACGGCCCTTCGATCAGCGCCATCAGCGCGTAATAGATGACCGAGTTGAGCAGCAGCGAGCTCACCACATCGTCGACCTTGAATTTGACGCGCAACGTCGCCGGCACCAGCGCGACGAGGGCGCCTGCAGTCGCTCCGGCCAGCGCCATCAGAAGCATGGCAAGGGTGCCCGGCATCGGGATCGCGCCGACGAAACAACTCGCCACCGCGCCGGCCAGCAGCTGGCCCTCGGCGCCGATGTTCCAGAATTTGGCGCGGAAGGCGATTGCCACGGCAAGACCGGTGAAGATCATCGGGGCGGCACGCACCAGGGTCTCGGTGATGGCGTAGCTGTCGCCGAGCGAGGCCGACAGCATCACGCCGTAGGCCTCGATCACGCCGGCGCCGGCGATGGCGATCAGGCCACTGCACAGAATGAGCGTCGCGGCGATGGCGATCAGCGGGAGCGCCAGATTGAACCAGGCGGGTGTCGACGTGCGGGCTTCGAGGCGAAACATCAGGCCGCCTCCTCGGTCTGCCCGGCGCCGGTCATCATCAGGCCGAGCCTCGCGACGGTGGCATCCGCGCTGGGAAGCGTGCCAGCGATGCGGCCCTCATACATCACCGCGATACGGTCCGAGAGCATCAGCAATTCCTCGAGATCCTCGCCGATGACGATGATGCCGCAGCCCCTGGCGCGCATCGCCAGGAATTTCTCATGGATGAAGCGGGCGGCGCCGATGTCGAGGCCGCGCGTCGGTTGCGAGACGATCAGCACCTTGGGATCGAAGGCGAGCTCGCGCGCCAAAAGCGCCTTCTGCAGGTTACCGCCGGACAGCGCGCCGGCGCGCACCATCGGGCCGGGGCAGCGTATGTCGTAGGCCTTGATCTGCGCTTCGGCGAAGGCGCGGATGGCCGCCGGATTGAGCAGCCCCTTGCGGCTGAAGGCCTCGGTGCCGATCCGCGGCAGAACCATGGAATCGGCTAGAGGCAGGTTGGTGACCAGTCCGGTGGTCATCCGGTCCTCGGGAATGCGTCCGAGGCCAAGCGCCTGCAGCTCGCGCGGAGAGAATTGCTTCACCGTTTTGCCGGCTATCGTCATCGCGCCGGCCCCTGGCGGCAGCATGCCGGAAATGACGTCGGCCAGCGCCCGCTGGCCGTTGCCGGAAACGCCGGCGATGCCGAGTATCTCGCCCGCCCGGACGGAAAGCGAGACGTCGCGCAGCGGTGTGCCGGCATGGCCGGCGGTGGAGATGCCGTCGAGCGTCAGCACGGCGGCGCCGGGCGTCGAAGCCTCCTTGACCGGCGGCACGATCTCATGGCCGCACATCAGTCTGGCCATCTCGGCCGAGGTGGTTTCTGCCGGATGGTCGACGCGGCCGGCGACCTTGCCGTGGCGCAGAACGACGCAGCGGTGGGTGAGCGCCCGGACCTCGTTCAGCTTGTGCGAGATGAAGATGATGCCGAGCCCCTGCGCCGCCATCGAGCGCAGGGCGGCGAACAGGCCATCGACCTCCGAGGGCGCCAGCACTGCCGTCGGCTCATCGAGGATCAAAAGCTTCGCGCCGCGAAACAGCGCCTTGATGATCTCCAGCCGCTGCTGCTCACCGACCGACAGCGCCGACACCGGCAGGTTCGGATCGAGGCTCAGCCCATACTGCCGGCTGATTTCGGTGAGCCGGGCGAGCCCGCGCGCGCGATCGATGCGGCCGGATTTGCCCGGAATGCCGATCAGCAGGTTTTCCAGCACCGTGAGGCGCGGCGCGAGGTGGAAATGCTGATGCACCATGCCGATGCCGGCGGCCAGCGCATCGGCGGAATTGTGGATGGCGACGGGCCGCCCTTCGACCAGGATCTCGCCGGCGTCCGGCGCGTAGGCGCCAAACAGCACATTCATCAGCGTCGTCTTGCCGGCGCCGTTCTCGCCGAGCAGGCCGAGGATTTCGCCGGGTGTGACGCTGAGGTCGACGGCCTCGTTCGCCTTGACGGCGCCGAAGCTCTTGGTGATGCCGCGCATTTCGATGAGTGGGGCGGACAAGGGTGCTCCTGCGCTGGTACCCCTCCCCCTTGAGGGGAGGGTGCCGAGCGAAGCGAGGCGGGAGGGGTCACCTCAACCGCCTCGACGTTGATAAAAGGGATGGAGCGCGTTGCGGGCGACCCCTCCCGGCCCTGCTGGCCATCCTCCCCTCAAGGGGAGGGGAACGCCGCCATCAATCCGAAACCGGCGTGTTCTCGTCGACGTCGACGCGGAAATTGCCTTCGAGGATCTCGGCCTTCTTCTTCTCGACCAGGTCCTTGACCTCGGCGGGCAGGGTCTTGTCGAACTTGTGGTAGGGCGCCAGATAGGAGCCGCCCTTGGCCATGCGCGAGAAGTCGCCATAGTCCTGCGCGGTGAAGACGCCGGCCTTGACCAGCTTGATCGCCTGCTCGACCGTCGGATACATGTCCCAGACCGGGCCGGTGATAACCGTATCGGGGCCGAGGCTCGACTGGTCGGACATGTTGGAGATGGCGTAGATCTTCTTCTCGACTGCCGCCTCGATGACGCCGAAGCGCTCCGCATAGATGACGTCGACGCCGGCATCGATCTGCGCCACGGCCGCTTCCTTGGCCTTGGGCGGATCGAAGAAGGAGCCGATGAAGGCGACCTTCTTCTTGATGTTCGGATTGACCTCCTTGGCGCCGGCGAAGAAGGCATTGACCAGCCGGTTCACTTCCGGAATGCCCATCGCCGCGACCGCGCCGACCGTGCCCGACTTCGACATCTTTCCGGCGATCATGCCGGAGAGATAGGCCGGCTCATGGATCCAGTTGTCGAAGACGCCGAAATTCGGCTCGGCCGGGCCGGCGCCGGAACCGAACAGCCAGGCGGTCTTGGGGAACTGCTTGGCGGTCTTTCGCGATTCACGCTCGGCGGCGAAGGCGTCGCCCAGCACCAGCTGGTAGCCGCCTTGCGCATATTCGCGCATGACGCGGCTGAAGTCGGCGGTCTGCACCTTTTCCGACCATTTGTATTCGATGCCCAGTTCCTTCTCGGCCTTCTGCAGCGCGACATGGATCTGGTTGTCCCACGGCTCCTCGATCGGCGTGGCGAAGATCGCCGCCACCTTCAGCTTCTTGTCCTTGGCCAAGGCCGCGCCGGGCAGCACGGTCGCCGCCAGGCCGAGCGCGCCAAGTTCCAGCAGGTTGCGCCGCGACATGCCGGCGCGTTGCGTTTTGCTACGGTCGTTTTCCATTGAAGTGCCCCTCTGTTCGACAGCCGTGTCGAGCCGGCCGTTCCAAAAATGTCAGACGCCGAGGACTATGGAACGGTGGTTGGGTTTTGTCCACATGGTCAAATTTGGTGTGTGGTCGCTGTGGAAGCTGGGAACGCTGGCGGGACAGCGCCCCCCTCTGGCCTGCCGGCCATCTCCCCCACAACAAGGGGGGAGATCAGCTGTCACGTCGGCTTTCGCCAATTACCGGCTTGGCAGGAAGAGCGAGGCGCCCAAGCTGCCAATCTCCCCCCTCGTGGGGGAGATGTCCGGCAGGACAGAGGGGGGCGCGAAGGAACGCGGTGTCTGCCCTTATCCGTTCGCTGCGCCTTCCCACGCCCCTATCTCGGCAAACCCTCTCAACGCCGGCGCCGGCTCGAAGATCGCCCGTCCGGTCCGCCGGTGCCAATACTCCAGCCGCTCGACGATCTTGCCCGCGCCCGCAAGCCCGGCCCAGAACATCGGCCCGCCCTTGCCAATTGGGAAGCCGTAGCCATTGACCCAGACGACATCGATGTCGGACGCCCGCGCGGCGATGCCCTCAGCGAGGATCTTCGCGCCTTCGTTGACCAGGGGATAGAGCGTGCGCTCGATGATTTCCTCTACGCCGATCTCACGCCGGGCGATTCCGAGTTCCGCCGCCTTAGCGCGGATCAGCGCCTCGACTTCCGGGTCGGCGATCGGCTCTCGCGCGCCGCTCTCATAGCGATACCACCCACGCCCGGTCTTCTGGCCGAAATGGCTCTGCTCGCACAGGGTGTCGGCAATCACCGCGGTCTGGCCGCGCGCCTTGCGGTTGCGCCAGCCGATGTCGAGGCCGGCGAGATCGCCCATCTGGAACGGCCCCATCGGCCAGCCGAAATCGGTGAACGCCTTGTCGACCTGGGCGGGGGTGGCACCTTCCAGCAGCAGCGCTTCGTTCTCCGTGCTGCGCGCGGACAGCATCCGGTTGCCGACGAAGCCGTGGCAGACGCCGACGACGACCGCCGCCTTGCCGATGCGCCGGGCGAGATCGGCGACCGTCGCCAGCACCTCGGGCGCGGTCTTTTCGGCGCGCACGATCTCCAGGAGCTTCATGACGTTAGCCGGCGAAAAGAAATGCATGCCGAGCACGTCTTGCGGCCGCGAGGTCGAGGCGGCGATTTCGTTCACGTCGAGATAGGAGGTGTTGGTGGCGAGGATCGCGCCGGGCCTGGCGATGGTATCGAGCTTACCGAACACCTCCTTCTTTACCGCCATGTCCTCGAACACGGCCTCGATAATCAGATCGCAATCGGCAAGGTCGGCATAGTCGATGCTGCCCTTGAACAGTTCGAGGCGCTTCTGCTTGGCCTCCTCCGTCAACGAACCGCGGCTAACGGAGACAGCATAGTTCTTCTCGATCGTCGCCAGCCCGCGCCGCAGCGCCTCATCGCTGGTCTCGAGCAAAGTCACCGGCAGGCCGCCATTGGCGAAGGCCATGGCGATGCCGCCGCCCATCGTGCCGGCGCCGATGATGCCGACGCGTCCGATTCGGCGCTTCTGCAGGTCCTTTCCGGGGATCTTCGCCGCCTCGCGCTCGGCGAAGAACAGATGCCGCTGCGCACGCGACTGGTCGCCGGAAACGAGTTTGAGGAAGAGCTGCCGCTCGGCGGCAAGCGCCTCGTCGAACGGCAAGGTGATGGCGTTGCGCACGGCTTCGGCGCAAGCAAGCGGCGCTTCGAGGCCGCGCGCCTTCCTGGCGAGGTCGGCGGCCTGGGCATCGAAGGTGGCGAGATCGGTCTCGGCGAGGCGGTCCTTGCGCTCACGCACCGGCACGAAGGGGCCGCCTCGGTCAGTCATTTCGTTGACGAAACGAACGGCCTCCGCCAGCAGATCGCCGTCGACGACCGCGTCGACAAGCCCCGCCGCCTTCGCCTCGCCGGCCGAAATCGGCGTTCCAGACACGATCGTGACGAGCGCTTTGGCAGCACCGACAAGGCGCGGCAGCCGCACCGTGCCGCCGCCGCCCGGCAAGAGACCGAGTTTTACTTCGGGCAGGCCGAGCTGGGCGACGCGATCGGCGATGCGGAAATGGCAGCCGAGCGCCAGTTCCAGCCCGCCGCCGAGCGCCGTGCCGTGAATGGCGGCAACTGTCGGCTTGGGAATCGTTTCAAGCAGGGCGATGATGGCGCGCAGTTCCGGCTGCTGGACCGGCTTGCCGAATTCGGTGATGTCGGCGCCGGCTATAAAAGTCCGTCCGGCGCAGGCGATCACGATGGCCTTGGCGGCAGGATCGTCGCGCAAAGCGGCGAGTGCCTCATAAAGCGGCTTGCGGACATGAAAGCTCAGCGCGTTGACCGGCGGATTGTCGATGGTGACCACCGCCACGCCGTTGTCATTCGCGACGCTGACAGAACTGGACAAGCGGAACCTCCCGAGACCGGCTGCAATCGCGCAACGGTTTACTAGGCACGTCGGCCAATGGGAACCCGATCCGGCCCTGGCCCAATCTTTGGCCGGCGGTCAGTTATCTACCCGGCCGAAAGGCGGCACGTCGCCGATCACTTCGCGCTTGTCCTTGCCGCAGACGAAGGTCTTGGCCTTTTCATCGGCCAGCTTGCGCGCCTGGTCGTTGGCCTGCGGGTTGCCGGTGGCCAAAACCAGGCCGACGGTGCAGCCCTGATGCTCTTCCGGTTGCGCGACCTTGGCGACGACCAGCACGTCGGTCGATTTCTTGTCGTCCTCGGGGTTGCTGACCGAGCGGCGATGGATGGCGGCGAAAGGGATTGCGATGTCGCCATTGGTCTCGATGCGCCATTCCACTTTCGGGCCTGAGCCGTTGAAGGCAGTGAAGCTCTCCCAGACCGCGGTCATGTCGTCGGACGGAAAGCCGTAATAGACGGATTCGCGCGCGTCGTCGTAGCCGATCAGCACCGGGTAGCCGCGATAGCCCGAGCAGACGAGGCTCGCCCAGTCGCCGTCGCCTTCCGCGGCCTGGGCATAGGTCACGCAGTCCTTCTTGGAGTCGAGGTCGGTGTAGGCGCTGGAGATGTCGCCGGCCTGGGTCGCCTGGCAGAAACCGGCAAGGGCAAGCGGGATCAGAAGGGCACGCATCGATGGCAACTCCGTTTCGAGTTGCCGGAAGCGTAACGCCGTCTCCTATTTCTTCAAGCTGGCTTCGATCAAGAGGTCGGCGTTGCGGGCAACCGACGCCGCCGGTCCGCCATGGCCGAAAAGCTGACCGCTGATATAGGCGCCTTCGATGAGGAGGAGCAGCCCGTCGCCCAGCGTATCGGAATCCGCCGCGCCCATCGCGGTGGCCATGGCGCGCAGGCGCCGGCGCAATTCCTGCTTGTTGTTCTCGCTGACGATGCGCGCGGGATGCCCGCGCTCGGGATATTCCACCGCGGCGTTGGTCATGCCGCAGCCGCGATAGTCCGGCTTCTGCGTGCGTTTGCCGACACGGGTCAGGAAGGCGATGATCTGGGCGCGCGGATTGCCCGGATGCGCGTCGACGGCTTCGTCGAATCGTTCCCAGAATTCGAGGTCGTATTTGCGCAGATAGGAGGCGGCGAGCTCATCCTTGGACGGGAAGCTGCGGTAGAGGCTCGGCTTGGTGACGCCGGCGCGCCTGACGATCTCGTCGACGCCGATCGCTCTGATGCCTTCGCGGTAGAACAGGTCGCGCGCCACATCGAGAATCTTGTCGGCGGCTTTCGGTGCCGGCGTGGAGCCGGCCGCGTTCAACGACCCTTCAATTTTATTGTCCGATGGCATGCAGACGACTCGCTTGACAATGTTACTGACCGGTACGTATGTATGGTGCCATCCCATTGCAACGTACCGGTCAGTAACATGATAGCCCAGTCCCGTCCGTTTGGCCAGCGCTACGCTTTCGTCGTCGTCGCCGTCATCTTTCTTTGTCTTTTGATCGCAGCGGGGCTTCGTTCAGCGCCGTCGGTCATGATGCTGCCGCTGGAAGAGAGCTTCGGCTGGCGGCGCGACATCGTCTCGGTGGCTGCCGCGATCGGCATCTTCCTCTATGGTCTGACCGGACCGTTCGCCGCGGCGTTGATGGAGCGGATCGGGCTGCGCCGCACGCTGCTTGCCGCGCTAGTGATCATGTCGGGTTCCACCGCGCTCAGCCTGCTGATGACCAAGCCGTGGCATCTGCTGATCACGTGGGGTGTGTTTTCTGGCATCGGTTCGGGCGCGGTCGCGACCGTGCTCGGCGCAACAATCGTCAACCGCTGGTTCAAGACCAATCGCGGCTTGGTGATGGGGCTGATGTCCGCCTCCAGCGCGACAGGCCTGCTGGTGTTCCTGCCGCTGCTCGCCTCGCTGGCCCAGTCGGGAGGCTGGAAGCCGGTCGCCATTGCCATCGCGATCGCCACCGCCGCTCTCGTGCCGCTGGTCTTCCTGCTGGTGCCCGAGCGTCCCGCCTCCATCGGCCAGGTGCGCTACGGCGCCGATGCCGACGATGTTCCGCCGGTGTCGCCGGCATCGCAGGGCAATTTCCTGGCGCACACGCTGAATACGCTGCGCCGGGCGGCCGGCACACGCGTGTTCTGGTATCTATTTGCCACCTTCTTCGTCTGCGGCTTCACCACCAACGGCCTCGTCGGCACGCATCTCATCGCGTTTTGCGGCGACATGGGCATCGGCGAGGTGCAGGCGGCCGGGCTCCTGTCGATGATGGGCATTTTCGACCTGATCGGCACTACTTTGTCCGGCTGGCTCACCGACCGTTTCGATCCGCGCAAGCTGCTCGGCGTCTATTACGCGGTGCGCGGCCTGTCGCTGATCTACCTGCCCTATTCCGGCTTCTCGGCAACCAGCCTGATCATCTTCGCCGTGCTCTACGGGCTCGACTGGATCGCCACCGTGCCGCCGACGCTCAGGCTCGCCAACGAAGCCTTTGGCGACCGTAGCGGGCCGATCGTCTTCGGCTGGATCGTCGCCGGCCACCAGGTGGGCGCCGCGGCGGCTGCAGCCTTCGGCGGCACGATGCGCGAGCTGCAGGGCAATTACGAACTGGCCTTCCTCATCGCCGGCATGACGGGCATCGCGGCGGCCTGTATTTCGCTGCTGATCAATACGACCAAGCCGGCTTTCGAGCCGGAGCCGCAGATGGTCTAAGCTGCCAATCTCCCCCACAAGGGGGGAGATCAGCAGTTCTGTCGACTGTTATCAAAACTTCATGGTTCCGAGACACGCCTGAAACATTGAGGCGAGAGCTTGGCGGTCCCGTTCAAAGCCATCCGGAGACAGCCATGGACAAGCTTTCCCTTACCCGCCGCGCTTTCGTCACCTCGGCCAGCGCCTTCGGCCTTGTCGGCGCCTCCGGTCTGGCGCTGCCCTACTACTCACGCGCCAACCAGCGGCCGGCCTTTACCCATGGCGTCCAGTCCGGCGATGTCGATGCGACCTCCGGCATGGTCTGGACCCGCACCGACCGTCCCGCGCGCGTGATGTACGAAGTCTCGACCACCGAAAGTTTTGCAAACGCCACAAGGCTTGCGCCGCTCGATACGTCGCCGGCCAGCGACTACACGGTGAAGCGGCTGCTCACCGATCTTGCCTCCGACCAGGACATCTTCTACCGCATGATCGCGGCCGACCTGTCCGACATCAACGCCGTATCCGAGCCGATTGTCGGCCGCTTCCGCACCGCGCCGTCGTCAAAGCGCGACGTGCGCTTCGCCTGGTCGGGCGACACCGCCGGCCAGGGCTGGGGCATCGACGAGACCGGCATGAAGACCTATTCGACTATCGCCAAGCACACGCCTGACTTCTTCCTGCATTCCGGCGACACGATCTATGCCGACGGCGCGCTGAAGGACGAGGTCGACCTGCCCGGCGGCGGCAAGTGGAAGAACGTCGTCATGCTCGACGGCAAGCGCAAGGTCGCCGAGACGCTGGACGAGTATCGCGACCAGTGGAAATACAACATGATGGACAAGCACGTGCTTGCCCTCTCGGCCATTTGCCCGACCTTCTACCAGTGGGACGACCACGAGGTGCTCAACAACTGGTCGGACTCGAAGGATCTCAGCAAGGACGACCGTTACAAGGAAAAGTCGATCCATGTGCTGGCGGCGCGCGCTGCCCGCGCCTTCCACGAGATGACCACCATCCGCTACGAGCCGTCGGAGCCGGGGCGCGTCTACCGCAAGATCTCGCATGGGCCTCTGCTCGACGTGTTCTTCCTCGACATGCGTGCCTATCGGGGCCCGAACGGCGCCAACCTGGATGAAACGTTGACGCCAAAGTCACGCATGATCGGCGAAGAGCAGTCCAAGTGGCTGAAGCGGGAACTGGCGAACTCCAAAGCGACGTGGAAGATCATCGCCGCCGACATGCCGCTCAGCCTGGTCGTGTGGGACGATGCGGCCAAGAAGGCCGGCTTCGAGGCCGTCAGCAACAACGACAACGGCAAGCCGAAGGGGCGCGAGCTCGAATTCGCCGATGTGCTGCGCTTCATCAAGACTGCCGGCATCACCAACACCGTCTGGCTCACCGCCGACGTGCACTACACCGCGGCGCATTACTACAACCCCGACAAGGCGAAATTCCAGGATTTCAATCCGTTCTGGGAATTCGTCTCCGGCCCGATCCATGCCGGCACGTTCGGCCCCAACGATCTCGACATGACCTTCGGGCCGGAGCTGAAGTTCATCAAGGCGCCGACCGCCGAGCAGGGCCAGAACCTGCCGCCGTCGGCAGGCCTGCAGTTCTTCGGGCTGGTCGATATCTCGGGTGCAACCGAGCAGCTCACGGTGCGACTGATGGATCGCGACGATGATGAGCTTTACAAGGTTACGTTGGATCCGGTGCGATCGGCTTGAAGTGAAAGCTGGAACCGTCGGCGGGACAGCGCCCCCCTCTGGCCTGCCGGCCATCTCCCCCACTTGAGGGAGATCAGCAGCTTCGGCGCCTCGCTCCTTCTGCAACGCCGGCGATTGGCGAAAGCAAGCGTGACAGCCAATTTCCCCCCAAGTGGGGGAGATGCCCGGTAGGGCAGAGGGGGGCGCGAAGGATCGCTACATTTGCCGTATCGGGAGCGTCAGTCCGGATAACAAGCCCGGGGAATGTTCGGCCAGACCGCCGTGTCGCAGTTGGCATCCTTCTGGCGCTGCTTGAAGGCGGCGCTGACCGGGCCGGTGACGATCGGGTCGACGCCGTCGGGGGCATCGGCGAACATCTGCTGCGCCGTTTGGGCATCAGGCGGCGAGATCGGATCGGCTTGCCTGAGCGCAGCCGCCGACTGCGCGGCGCCCGCCGCAACGAGCAGGCCAAGCGCCGCCCACGCGAAAACCGGACGCAATCTGGACATCTGATCGCTCATGAACATCGAACTGCCCGGCCCCTCAAAGGTTCCGCCTTGGTTAACAGAATCATTTCACACCAAGACGTTTAAGAATCAGTGACCATCATTTGGGGTCGGGCCTCCCCTTTCGCAATTGCGAAAAACCTTGTATGAGCCGCGCAACCGAAAAAGGCGGCGCTTTTTAAGCCTGCCGCCCGCAACGTTCCCGAGACCAGAAAAATGAACCTCCGCAATATCGCGATCATCGCGCACGTCGACCATGGCAAAACCACGCTGGTCGACCAGCTCCTGAAACAGTCCGGCGCCTTCCGCGACAACCAGCGCGTCGCCGAGCGCGCCATGGATTCCAACGACCTCGAAAAAGAGCGCGGCATCACCATCCTTGCCAAGGCGACCTCGGTCGACTGGCACGGCACCCGCATCAACATCGTCGACACGCCCGGACACGCCGATTTCGGCGGCGAGGTCGAGCGCATTCTGTCGATGGTGGATTCGGCGATCGTGCTCGTCGACGCCGCCGAAGGCCCGATGCCGCAGACCAAGTTCGTCGTCGGCAAGGCGCTCAAGGTCGGCTTGCGGCCGATCGTCGTCATCAACAAGATCGACCGTCCGGACGCCCGCCATGTCGAGGTTGTCAACGAGGTGTTCGACTTGTTCGCCGCGCTCGACGCCACCGACGAGCAGCTCGATTTCCCGATCCTCTACGGCTCGGGCCGCGACGGCTGGGTGTCGGAAAACCCCGAAGGTCCGAAGGATCAGGGCCTGGCGCCGCTGTTCGACCTCGTCGTCAAGCACGTGCCGGCGCCGACGGTCCATCCCGGCCCGTTCCGCATGATCGGCACCATCCTCGAAGCCAATCCGTTCCTCGGCCGCATCATCACCGGCCGCATCGAGTCCGGCACGCTGAAGCCCAACCAGGCGGTCAAGGTGCTGCATCACGACGGCACGCAGATCGAGGCTGGGCGTATCTCGAAAATCCTCGCCTTCCGCGGCCTCGAGCGCCAGCCGATCGAGGAAGCGCAGGCGGGCGACATCGTGGCCATCGCCGGCCTGTCGAAAGGCACCGTCGCCGACACCTTCTGCGACCCGGCGGTGAGCGAGCCGCTGCATGCGCAGCCGATCGACCCGCCGACGGTGACCATGTCCTTCCTCGTCAATGACAGCCCGCTTGCCGGCACCGAGGGCGACAAGGTGACGAGCCGCGTCATCCGCGACCGCCTGCTGCGCGAGGCCGAGGGCAATGTCGCGCTCAAGATCGAGGAATCGGCCGAAAAGGATTCGTTCTTCGTCTCCGGCCGCGGCGAGTTGCAGCTTGCGGTGCTGATCGAGACCATGCGCCGCGAGGGTTTCGAGCTTGCCGTGTCGCGTCCGCGCGTCGTCATGCAGAAGGGCGAGAACGGCGAATTGCTGGAACCGGTCGAGGAAGTCGTCATCGACGTCGACGAGGAGCATGCCGGCGTCGTCGTGCAGAAGATGTCGGAGCGCAAGGCCGAGATGGTCGAGCTGCGTCCTTCCGGCGGCAATCGCCAGCGCCTCGTCTTCCATGCGCCGACGCGCGGCCTGATCGGCTACCAGTCGGAACTTCTGACCGACACGCGCGGCACCGCGGTGATGAACCGGCTGTTCTTCGCCTATGAGCCTTACAAGGGCGAATTGCCCGGCCGCACCAATGGCGTCTTGATCTCCAACGAGCAGGGCGAGTCGGTCGCCTATGCCATGTGGAACCTGGAAGACCGCGGCCCGATGATCATCGATCCGGGCGTCAAGGTCTATCAGGGCATGATCATCGGCATCCATTCGCGCGACAACGACCTCGAAGTGAACGTGCTCAAGGGCAAGAAGCTCACCAACATCCGTGCCGCCGGCAAGGACGAGGCGGTGAAGCTGACGCCGCCGATCCGCATGACCCTGGAGCGGGCGCTGGCCTGGATCCAGGACGACGAGCTGGTCGAGGTGACGCCGAAGACCATCCGGCTGCGCAAGCTCTATCTCGACCCGAACGAGCGCAAGCGTTTCGAAAAGGCCGCCAAGGTGATGGGCGCGGCGTAAGCTTTCCAGCCAAGGGTTCAAAAGAGGGAGCGCGTGCTCCCTCTTTTCGTTTCAGCGGCACGCTGCCGACAGGATGGCGCGGCAATCCGCCTCTCCGGCCAGATCGATGCGCACCTCCAGGCCATCGCGAACCGGCTTGCGCAAGGTTTTCGCGCCATCCGGCTCCATGGTCAGTCGCCTTCGGTCGTCCAGGACCTGGAGTCTTGACCGCGAGAGGCCAAGCTCGCCGGCAAGCAGGCGGTCCAGCCGCAAAGGCGTCGTCCCCTCCAGCCGAAGCTCGAGCGCGAGGCCGTCCGCGCGTCCCGGCTCTCCGTCGAGCAGCTCCTTTCGGACGGTGACATCGGAAGATTCCTCGAGCCGCCCGGCCCGGTAGCGCAGCGCGGTGGCATCGAAGGCAAAGCGGCGTGCAAGCGCCGGATCGTTGCTTTCAAGCGCTGCCAGCAGTGCCGGCTCGATATCGTGGCGGTTTTGTCGTTCCAGGATGGTTAAATTCCAGGAGTTGTCGCAACTCACGCAGCGATAGATCAGCCAGACGTCGATGCGCTTGCCATTGGCATTGACGCGGAATTTCTCGCTGCATTTGTATGGTCTGAAGCCGCCGCAGCGGTTGCAGTTGATGAAAGGTCGTGGCGCGATTGCGGGCGCGATCGTCCAGCGGACACGCAAGGTAGAAGACATGCCGGTAGGCCCTTCCCGTCGGGAAGTCCGTCAGGCCGGCGATGTCCGAGATGCCCTCTTTTGTTGAGCATGATCTTTTCCGAAAACCGGATGCCACTTTTCGGGATCATGCTCGTGTGGGCACGGCGTGGCGAAAGACTGTTTTGTTTGGAATCAGACGTCGGGGCGGATTGCGCACGACGGCGGCTCAGCAATGCCAAACCGGTCTCGAACCGCCGCCTGAAGAACACGTGAAAATGCAGCAGGCCGCGCCAGTGGCTGCGCCTGCGGTGCATTCAGAGGAGTTGGCGAGACCGGCGGTTACTGAGGCAAAGTGATGCTCGAAAGTGGATGTCGGGCGGGTCTTCTAGCCGGGTGGCGCCAATCCGGCAAGCTGTCGGCTTTCGTCATCCTAGTGGTTGCGCTAATCTCGTGGGCTTGAGTTCTTCACCACAAGAGGTCCGCCATGCATCTCGCCTCGCTGCTGATCTTCGCCGCCGCGCTCTTTGTCGCCGCCGGTTCGCCCGGCCCATCGATCGCGGCACTTGTGGCGCGGGTGATCTCGAAAGGGTTCCGCGACGTCTTCCCGTTCCTGCTGGCGATGTGGATCGGCGAGGCTATCTGGCTGTCGCTGGCGGTGTTCGGGCTGGCCGTCGTGGCGCAGACCTTCCACTACGCCTTCGTCGTCGTGAAGTGGATTGGCGTGGCCTATCTCGCCTGGCTGGCGTTCAAGATGTGGACGGCGCCGGTGGAGGCCAAGGAAGGCGAGATGCCGCGCGAGGATTCGCCTGTGAAACTGTTCTTTGCCGGCATGGCGGTGACGCTCGGCAACCCGAAGATCATGATGTTCTATCTGGCTCTGCTGCCAACCATCATCGATCTTGCCTCGGTCAGCGTGGTCGGCTGGGTCGAGCTGACGCTGACCATGGCTGTCGTGCTGGTGGTCATCGACCTTGCCTGGGTGCTGGCCGCTTCGCAGGCGCGCCGGCTCCTGAAGAGCAAACGCGCCATGAAGATCGCCAACCGCGTCAGCGCCACGACGATGGCGGGCGCGGCCGCGGCAATCGCCGCTCGGTAGTTGATGTTCGGGTCAGGGTGCCCGCGCGCGGGCGGCCTGACCCTCTTGCCTCACATCATCTCGATGATCGGCGCGATCTCGACGCTGAAGGCCGGGTCCATCAGGATCGGGCACTCCTTGGCTTTGGCGACGGCATCGTCGATGTCCCTGGCCTCGACGACGGTGTAGCCCGCGGTCGGATTGCTGCCGCCATTGTTCTCGACCTTGCCGCTGGGCAGAACCGTCCTGGACATGCCGACCGGATTGCCGCCATCGACCACGGCCGAGCCGAGCTTGCCGTACCAGCCGGTCCAGGCATCCATAGCCGCTTTCCGTTCGGCCTCATCGGTCGGCATCTTGCCGGAGCCATGATAGACATAAAGAAATTTCGCCATGTTCTCCTCCCTTGTCGGCGGCGTCGAACCGGCACGCGGCCACGCCGCTTGCGATATGCAGCTGCGCTGCAATCGTTGATCATCGGCCCAAACGGCGGAACAAGCAATGAGAATGAGAAATTGCTAATATAACCCACTGGGCCTTGTTGCCCTGGCGCTCACCGGAACCTGGCGACCGATATTGTCGTACGCTGCACCTGCGCTGGCTTCCTCAAAGACTTGTGGTAGTTTCGCCAACGGGTTCGGTGGTTGCCGGGGTGCGGAAGATGGAGATCGTCTTTCCAGTAGAATTTATTGTTCATGGAACGCCAGTTTCGCATCAAGCCAAACGTCCGGAATCACGGGAGCAGTGGAAAGAACAGGTCCGCAGCTCGAGCCGCGTAGCGCTTCCCAATCCGCACTTTGTGAGCGACCAGCGGGTTGCGGTGACGCTGTTTTACTTTCCACCTGAACCGATGCAGGGCGACGTAGACAACATCGTCAAGCTTGTTCTCGACGCATGCTGCGCCCACATCTACCTTGACGATTCCCAGGTTGAACGAGTGGTTGTCCAGAAATTTGAACCAGACCGGCTGTTTAGCTTCGGCAACCCCTCTGCTACATTTGTACAGGCGATCGAAGGTGCTAAACCCGCGCTATATGTTCGGATTTCAAGTGATCCGCATGAGGACCTGCAATGAAGTCGGACGTTCTCGAAAAGGCCATTTTGGATCGGTTGCTGCCTGAACTGGAAGCTGATGGCTACCAGGTTATTAGGGAGCCTCGACGCTCAATAGTTCCGCCGTTTCTCGGCTCGTACCTTCCCGACCTGATCGCACTCCGTGAGGACGGTAATCTGGCAATTGAAGTCGCATCAGGAAATGACCCTGACAGTCGGAAGCTGGACGATATCGCGAAGTTATTTGAGGGTCAGAAGGGCTGGAAATTCAAGGTCTATTGGGCCTCCGGCTCGAGGGCCGAGCCGCCGCTTCGTGCTCAGTCGATTGATGATATTAAGGATGCCCTTGCTCAGGCGAGTGCGCTAAATGACGAGGGTCACGCATCCGCGGCGTTCCTAGTGTCGTGGGCAATATTTGAAGCAATAGCCCGTAGAGCCCTTGCGGGCAGGTTCGTTCGACCTCAAACGCCCGGCCGCATCATCGAAATCATGGCAAGCGAAGGAGTGCTCACTCCTTTTGAGGCGGATCGCCTGCGGTCATTGGTTACTTTTCGCAATAGGTTCATTCACGGGGAACTCGATGTTGGTGTGACGTCTGAAGAGACGGGTGAATTTCTAAAGATCCTCGAAAATCTTACGGCAATAGCCAGCCACCCTGCTTAGTCGTCCGCCTATCTCGCCATGGCGTGGTATTCGGGGTTCGGCCGCATATCGACCGCGGCGGCCACCCGGTTCGACATGTTGAAGAAGGCGGCGGTCGAGGCGATGTCCCAGATGTCGCGGTCGGAGAAACCGGCCTGCCGCAAGGCGGAGCGGTCGGCTTCCACGATCCTGGCCGGTTCTTCCGTCAGCTTGACGGCGAATTCGAGCATGGCGCGCTGGCGGTCCGACAGATCGGCGGCGCGGAAATTCATCGCCATCATCTCGCCCAGCGCCGGCTCGCCCGACAGCTGACGCACCGCCGCGCCACGCGCGGTCAGGCAGTAATAGCAGTGGTTGATCGAGGAGACGGCGACCGCGATCATCTCGCGCTCCAGCTTCGACAGGCCCGAATCGCCCAGCATCAGATCGTTGTACATGTCGGTGAAGGCGCGCAGCTTCTTCTCGTCGAAGGCGTAGGCGAGCAGCACGTTGGGCACGAGGCCGAGCTTCTCCTCGCATTTGGCGAAATAGGCTTTCGTCGACTCGCTCAGCTCCACCTGGACAAGGTCAAGCGCGGTTATTTTGCCGGTCATATGGGTTCTCCTGCAGGCCGATGGCGTCAGTTCGAATTTTTTAATGCGTCGTCAAACCTTTGTCGCGAAACGGCGGTCATCTGCTACGATAGCCACAAAAGCATAAGACGGGAGGGAATAAGCGTCATGGCCAGCGTGAAATCCAAGCCGAAGAAGAAAGCGGCAGCCGCCGCGAAAGCGGAGGAGAAGCCCGCAAGGCTTGCCGATTATCTGCTTGCCCGGGCGCCCGCCGAGGATATCGCGGCCTATGACGCCGCCGACCTGGAACGCGCAGGCGAGCTCGCAGCCCGAGCGGTGGCCAGCCACAGGAAGGGCGAAAGCGTTGTCGCCGTCGATGCCGATTCGGGCGTTGCCTGCGACGGCCGGCCGGTCACGGTCATCACCGTCGTCAACGACAACATGCCGTTCCTGTTCGATTCCATCCTTGGCGAGATCACCGAGAGCAGCGGCCAGCCGACGCTGGTCACCCATCCGATCGTCACCGTCCGTCACGGCAAGGCCGGCGTCGTCGAGGTTCTGGGCGACGGCGGCAAGGAGGATGACGAGCACGAGCGGCTGAGCGTCGTCCACGTACACATTCCAAGGCTGACCGCGGAGGAGGCGAAGAGCCTTACCGAGCGGCTGCGCAAGATGCTCTCCCAGGTCCGGGCCGCGGTCGTCGACTGGAAGCGGATGCTCGCCCGCCTCGACCAGGCGATTTCCGAGTTCCGCTATTCCGCGGTGCCGCTCGACAAGAAGAGTGTCGCCGAGGCGATCGCCTTCCTCGAATGGCTGCGCGACGACAATTTCACCTTCCTCGGCATGCGCGAGTTCAAATATGTCGGCGGCGAGGAGAGCGGCACGCTGGAGCGCGCCGACAAGCCCGGCCTCGGCATTCTGTCGGATCCCGACGTGCTGGTGTTGCGGCGCGGCACCGAGGCGGTGACGACGACGCCGGAGATCCGCGCCTTCCTGCACGGGCCGGAGCCGCTGATCGTCACCAAGGCGAACGCCAAGTCGCTGGTGCACCGCCGCATCTATCTCGACTATGTCGGGGTCAAGACCTACACGGCGAAAGGCGCGCTCGCTGGCGAATTGCGCATCGTCGGCCTTTTCACCTCGACCGCCTACACGCGCTCGGTGATGAAGATCCCCTATCTGCGCTCAAAGGCCGAAACGATCATCGCCAAGTCGGGGTTCAATCCCAACGACCATTCCGGCAAGGCGCTGATCAACGTGCTGGAGAGCTATCCGCGCGACGAGTTCTTCCAGGTTCCGGTGCCGGTCCTGAGAAAGCATGCCAATGCCATTCTCGGCCTGGTCGAGCGGCCGCGGATCAGAGCCCTGGTGCGCGCCGACCAGTTCGATCGTTTCGTTTCGATCCTCGTTTTCGTGCCGCGCGACCGCTATGACAGCGTCGTGCGCGAGAAGATCGGCGCATATCTCAAGACCGTCTTCGAGGGCCGGCTGTCGGCCTACTACCCGGCCTTTCCTGAAGGCGGGCTGGCGCGCGTGCATTTCATCATCGGCCGCTCCGGCGGCAAGACGCCGAAGATCGAGCCGTCGACGATCGAGGCGGCGATCCGCGACATCGTGCGGACCTGGCAAGACGCGCTCTCTGAGGCCGCGGAAGCGGCCGGCAGCGATCCGGCGCTGAAGGCGATCGCGGCGCGGTTCCCCGAAAGCTATCGCGATAGCTTCTCGGCTGCCGTAGCGCTGACCGATGCCGGGCGCATCGCCAAAATCAGCGCCGACAATCCGATCGCCATCGACTATTACCGCCATGCCGACCAGAAGCCGAACCAGGCGGCGCTGAAGATCTACCACCATGGCAGCCCGGTGGCGCTGTCGCGGCGCGTGCCGGTGCTGGAGAATATCGGCTTCCGCGTCATCAGCGAGCGCACCTTCGAGGTCGCCGGCGACCCGGCTGCAACGGTATTCATCCACGACATGGAACTGGAGAACAGCTACGGCAACCCAATCAACCTTGCCGATGGCGGGGCGCTGTTCGAGGATGCCTTCCTCTCGGTCTGGCGTGGCGACGTCGACAATGACGGCTACAACGGCCTGGCGCAGACCGCCGGCCTGTGGTCGGGCGAGATCACCATCCTGCGCGCCTATGGCCGCTACCTGCAGCAGGTCGGCATTCCGCAGAGCCAGGATTTCATCGCCGCCGCGCTCAACCGCTATCCGGAGATCGCGCGCGGCCTGCATTCGCTGTTCGTCGCCCGGCTTGGGCCGGCGGCGGAAGGCGACGGCGCGGTGGCGGCCAAGCACCTCAAGGCCAAGATCAAGGACGCGCTGGAAGAGGTGCCCAATATCGATGACGACACCATCATCCGCCGCTACCTCAACCTCATCGAAGCCTCGCTGCGAACCAATCATTTCGTCGCCGATACGAAAGCGAAGGGGCAGTCGCTGGCGATCAAGCTCGACTCGCAGGCGGTCGAGGGACTGCCGGCGCCGCGGCCATGGCGCGAGATCTTCGTCTACGGCTCAGAGGTCGAGGGCGTGCATCTGCGCTTCGGCCCGGTGGCGCGAGGCGGCCTGCGCTGGTCGGACCGCGCCCAGGACTACCGCACCGAGGTGCTGGGTCTGGTGAAGGCGCAGCAGGTCAAGAACGCGGTCATCGTGCCGGTCGGCGCCAAGGGCGGCTTCTATCCGAAGAAGCTGCCGATAAGCGCCGGGCGCGACGCCATCTTCGAGGCCGGCACCTCGGCCTACAAGAACTTCGTCTCCAGCCTGTTGTCGATCACCGACAATATCGGCGTCGACGGGGTTATCCCGCCGGCCGGCGTGGTGCGGCGCGATCCTGACGATCCCTATTTCGTCGTCGCCGCCGACAAGGGCACGGCAACCTTCTCCGACACCGCCAACGCCATTTCGGAGAAGCATCACTTCTGGCTGGACGATGCCTTCGCCAGCGGCGGCTCGGCAGGCTACGACCACAAGAAGATGGGCATCACCGCCAAGGGCGCCTGGGAAGCGGTGAAGCGGCATTTCCGCGAGATGAACCGCGACATCCAGGCTGAGCCCTTCAGCGTGGTCGGCGTCGGCGACATGTCGGGCGACGTGTTCGGCAACGGCATGCTGTTGTCGCCCGCCACCAGGCTGATCGCCGCCTTCGATCATCGCGACATCTTCATCGATCCCGATCCGGACATGGCGGCCTCCCTGGCCGAGCGCCATCGCATGTTCGCCCTGCCGCGCTCGTCCTGGCAGGATTACGACAAGTCGAAGCTGTCGGAAGGCGGCGTCATCGTCTCGCGCAACCAGAAATCGATCACGCTGCCGCAGGCGGCCGCCGCCGCCATCGGCCTCGCCAAGACCACGGCGACGCCCGTCGAGATCATGAGCGCCATCCTGAAGGCGCCGGTTGACCTTTTGTGGTTCGGCGGCATCGGCACCTATGTGCGGGCTTCGGGCGAAAGCAATCAGGATGTCGGCGACCGCGCCAACGACGCCATCCGCGTCACCGCGCTCGATGTCCGGGCGAAGATCATCGGCGAGGGCGCCAATCTCGGCGTCACGCAGCGGGCGCGCATCGAGTTCGGCCTGAATGGCGGCCGCTGCAACTCGGACGCCATCGACAATTCGGGCGGCGTCAACTGCTCCGACGTTGAGGTCAACATCAAGATCGCGCTGGCTTCCGCCATGCGCAAAGGCTCGCTGACGCGGCCAGCGCGCAACAAGCTGCTCGCCGAGATGACCGACGAGGTCAGCGCGCTGGTGCTCTCCAACAACTACCAGCAGACGCTGGCGCTGTCGCTCGCGCGCAAGCGGGGCATGGCCGACATCGCGCACCAGGCCCGCTTCATGACGGCGCTGGAGGCGCGCGGCCTGCTCGACCGCGCCGTCGAGACGCTGCCTTCGCCGGCGGCGCTTGCCGAACGCGAGGCGCGCGGCGAGCCGCTGACCCGGGCCGAGCTCGGCGTGCTGCTCGCCTATGCCAAGATCGTGCTGTTCTCCGACATCGTCGCCAGCGATGTGCCGGACGATCCGCATTTCGACCGCGACCTGATGGGCTATTTCCCGGAGCGGATGGCGAAGAAATTCGCCGGCGAGATCCGCGACCACCGGCTGCGGCGCGAGATCATCGCGCGCGTCGTCGCCAACGATCTCGTCAATCGCGGTGGGCCATCCTTCGTCAACCGACTGCAGGAAGCCACCGGCCGGCCGGCGGCCGATGTCGTGCGCACCTTCGCCGTGGTCCGCGACGGCTTTGCGCTGCCCGCGCTCTATCGCGAGATCGACGCGCTCGACAACCAGATCGACGGGCAAACCCAGCTCGATCTCTACCAGTCCGTCAGCCGGCTCATCTTTGTGACCAGCGGCTGGTACCTGAAGAACGAAGCCGGCTCCGCGCCGCTCGGCCAGCGGATCGACGAGCTGCAGGAGGCCCGCAAGGCGCTCGAGCCGAAGCTCGTCTCGCTGCTGCCAGCCTTCTCGCGCGAGCGCATCGAGGAGCGGCGGCACGGCCTGTTCAAGGGTGGCGCGCCGGAGAAGCTCGCCGGGCAGCTCGCCTTGGCCGAGGTGGCCGAGCTGATCCCCGACGTCGCGCTCACCGCGCGCACCGCCAATGCCGATATCGTCAGCGCGGCCAAGGCCTTCTTCGCCGTCAGCGACGCCTTCCGCATCCCGCGCGTCGAGGAAGCGGCGCGCTCGATCATGCCGCCCGACTATTACGACCAGCTGGCGCTGTCACGCGCGACCGACACGATCGGCGTCGCACGTCGCGGCATCGCGGTGGCGGCTCTGACGGCGCATGGCGCGGCGGCGGATCCGGTCGCGGCGTGGCTGGAAGCCGGCGGCGAGCGCGTTGCCCGTATCCGCGAGCGGCTGCAGGCGCTGACCGAAGGCGGCGACATCACCGTGTCGCGGCTGTCGGTGGCGTCCGGGCTGATGACCGACCTGACGGGGATGTGAAGTTCCTCGCCCCACGAAGTGGGGAGAGGTGCCGAGCGTAGCGAGGCGGAGAGGGGTCTTCATCAGGTGAACCCCCTCCCTCCAACGATCCTCCAAGCTCCAGTCGCCGCATTCCCCTCTCCGTCTCGACTTCGCCGAGTCACCTCTCCCCACTTCGCGGGGCGAGGAATTGGCGCTTGTTGCGCCACCGCCGGAAAACATGCAGACATGGCGCCCGGCACGAGCGGCCCGAGGGAATCAGCATGGCGGCAGTAGAGACAGTGCAGCGGGCATCGGGGCGTGGCATCTGGGGCTGGATGTTCTTCGACTGGGCGGCGCAGCCTTTCTTCACCGTCGTCACCACCTTCATCTTCGGACCCTATTTCGTCTCGCGCATGGCGAGCGACCCGACCGCCGGGCAGGCCGCCTGGGGTTACGGCATCGCCGCGGCGGGCCTGGTCATCGCGGTATTGTCGCCGGTGCTCGGCTCGATCGCCGACCAGACCGGGCCGCGCAAGCCCTGGATCGCTTTCTTCGCAACGATCAAGATCGTCAGCCTCACCTTGCTGTGGTTCGCCGCACCCGGCTCGAACCTGTTCCTGGTCGTGCTGTTGTTTTCGCTGGCCTCGGTGGCGGCCGAATTCTCCACCGTGTTCAACGATTCCATGATGCCGCGGCTGGTGCCGAAGGAGGAGATCGGCCGCATTTCCAACGTCGCCTGGGGACTCGGCTATCTCGGCGGCATGGTGGCGCTGATCTTCGTCGTGCTGTTCCTGGCCGGCAATCTCGAAACCGGCAAGACCCTCATCGGCCTCGATCCGCTGTTCGGGCTGAACCCGAAGCTCGGCGAGGATGCGCGCTTCACCGGACCGATGTCGGCCGGCTGGTATTTCCTGTTCATCCTGCCGATGTTCTTCTTCACGCCCGACGCCACCAAGGGCATCCCGATCGGACCGGCGGTGCGCGAGGGGTTGTCCGAACTGAAGTCTACGCTCGCCGAGGTGCGCCAGCGCAGCGGCATCCTGCGCTTCCTGCTGGCGCGGATGATCTATCAGGACGGCGTCAATGCGCTGCTGGCGCTCGGCGGCACCTTCGCGGCCGGCATGTTCCATTGGTCGATCACCGAGATCGGTCTGTTCGGCATCATCCTCAACATCGTCGCCATCTTCGGCTGCTGGATCGCGGCGCGGCTCGACACGGCTTTCGGCTCGAAGCACGTGGTGATGATCGCGCTGGTGATGCTGTCGGTCGCCACGATCGGCGTTGTCTCGACCGGCCCGGGCTTCACGCTGCTCGGCCTGATCCCGCTGTCGACCGCCGACTCCGGCGGCCTGTTCGGCACCGCGGCCGAAAAGGCCTACATCCTCTACGGCCTGCTGATCGGCCTCGCCTTCGGACCGGTGCAGGCCTCGTCGCGATCCTACATGGCGCGCAGCGTGACCGCTGCCGAATCCGGCCGCTATTTCGGCATCTATGCGCTGGCCGGCCGAGCGACCAGCTTCCTGGCGCCGTTCATGGTGGCGACCATCACGACGATGAGCGATTCGCCGCGGCTCGGCATGGCGGCGATCATCCTGTTCCTAGGCATCGGTATGGCGATACTGGTGGGGACGCCCTATCCGGCGGACAAGCCGAGGGAGACGCTTCGATAATTCTACTCCGCTGGCCGCTTGCCGCGGTTTTCTGCGCTTCCGGTGCTCACGGACCCGAAAGTCCGCTCCGCTCCAGTTCTCGAAAACCGCACCAATCGACTCAGCGGAGCGAATTCTTGAAGCATCTCCGCGCCGAGCATCAATGCCTGAAATGCCTGACTCCGGTGAACACCATGGCGATGCCGTGCTCGTCGGCGGCGGCGATGACGTCGTCGTCGCGCATCGAGCCGCCGGGCTGGATCACCGCCGTGGCGCCGGCCTCGATCGCCGACAAGAGCCCGTCGGCGAAGGGGAAGAAGGCGTCCGAGGCGACGACCGAACCCTTGGTCAGCGGTTCGGCGAGACCGGCGGCTGCCGCCGCGTCCAGCGCCTTGCGGGCGGCGATGCGCGAGGAATCGACGCGGCTCATCTGGCCGGCGCCGATGCCGACCGTCGCCCCGTCCCTGGCATAGACGATGGCGTTGGACTTCACATGCTTGGCAACGCGGAAGGCGAATTTGAGGTCGGCCAGTTCCGCCGGCGTCGGCGCGCGCTTCGTCACCACTTTCAATTCGAGGTCGTCGACCACGGCATTGTCGCGGCTTTGCACAAGCAATCCGCCGGCGACCGACTTCACCGTCGTGCCGACGGCGCGCGGGTTGGGCAGGCCGCCGGTGACCAGCAGGCGCAAATTCTTCTTCGCCGCGACGATCGCGGCGGCTTCATCGGTCGCGCCCGGCGCGATGATGACCTCGGTGAAGGTCTTCACGATCTCTTCCGCCGCCTCGACGTCGAGGACGCGATTCATGGCGACGATGCCGCCGAAAGCCGAGACCGGGTCGCAGGCCAGCGCCTTGGCATAGGCCGCCTTCAGCGAGGAGTCTTCGGCGACGCCACAGGGGTTGGCGTGCTTGATGATGGCGATCGCCGCCGAGCGGGCCGGATCGAACTCGCCGACGAGCTCGAAGGCGGCGTCGGTGTCGTTGATGTTGTTGTAGGAGAGCTGCTTGCCCTGCAATTGCCTGGCGGTGGCGACACCGGGCCGCTTGTCGCCCGAGAGATAGAAGCCCGCATTCTGATGCGGGTTCTCGCCATAGCGCATCACCTGCTCGAGCCGGCCGCCGAAAGCGCGCCATGTCGGGTGCTCGATCTGGAGCTCTTCGGCGAACCAGCCGGAAATTGCTGCGTCATAAGTGGCGGTGCGGGCAAAGGCCTTGGCCGCCAGCTTCTTGCGGAAGTCGAGCGACAGCGAGCCGAGATTCATCTCCAATGCGTTGACTACTGAAGCATAATCGGCCGGGTCGGTGACGATGGCGACATAGGCGTGGTTCTTGGCCGAGGCGCGGATCATCGCCGGCCCGCCGATGTCGATGTTCTCGACGATCGAGGCATAGCCGGCGCCGGAGCGGCGCACCTCCTCGAACGGGTAGAGGTTCGAGACGACGAGGTCGATCGGCTCGATGTGATGATCGCGCATGGCCTTGGCATGCTCGGCATCGTCGCGGATGCCGAGCAGCGCGCCATGCACGGAAGGATGCAAGGTCTTCACCCGGCCGTCCATAATCTCGGGAAAGCCGGTGAGCTCGGAAACATCGCGCACCGCAAGGCCGGCCTCGGCGATGGTCTTTGCCGTGCCGCCCGTCGAAACCAGTTCGACGCCAGCGGCGGCGAGCGCCTTGGCAAAGTCGACCAGCCCGGTCTTATCGAAGACGGAAAGCAGGGCGCGGCGCACCGGAACGAGATCCGGCGCCGGAATGTTTTTTGTGGGCACGGCCATGGCGGGCGGCCTTTCAGAGCTGTTGGAAGGGACGTTGGCCGGCCCTAGCATATGAGCCCCGGAAATCAAGTGAATCCGGGATCAGGCGCGCAGCCGTTTGCCGGGCAGGTTCAGTTGTTTTCGGGATAGCCGGCGATAACGGTGCGGGTCAGCTGCCAGTGCACTTCGGCAATCTCCGAGGCCTTGAAGGCGAGCACGATCTGCCGGCTGCGGCGCGGACCGCTCAGGCCGGCGAAATAGATCGATTCCTCGACCTCCGGCACCACTTCCGCGCAGGTGAAGACCCAACTGTCGCCCTGCGCGGCGGCAAGCGTCAGCCGGTCGTGATCGTCCTGCAGCAGGCTGATGTCGGGGTGAACATGAAAGCGCACCGTGACGAAGTCGCGGCCGTTGTTGCGGATCGCGGCATTGCCCGGGCGCAGAAAACGGTCGCGCCCGGCAAGCACGTTGCCGTTCGTGCCGAGCTTCAGCTCGCGCTCATGCAGGAAGCCGAATTGCTGGACATAGCCGTCATGGCGGGCGACGAAGCCCTGCATGCCCTTCTGGTCGAGGCGCTTGCAGGGCACATGCTGCGGGCCGCCGATCAGCGGCGAACCCAAAAGGTCGCTGACGCGCAGCGAGTGGCTGAAGCGCGCCGACGAGGTGTCGTTGATCGTCGCGGTCGAATGCGCGGCGGTGGCGCGCGCCAGAGGCCGGAATTCCGGGGCGCCATACGTATCGATGCCGGCATTGACGATGAAGTGCTGGCGCCCGGAGGAGAGCTCGAAGGCGAGACAGCCGGCATGCGCGGCGTTGGAGACGTCGATCGGCGGCGGCAGGCCGGTGTCGGCGATCACCGTCACGCCGCTCATCGAAAGGCGCTCATAGCCGGAATGCGGCGCGTGCAGCAGCGGCGCGCCCACCGTGTCGTCATGGCGCAAGATGGTGGCGATGCGGTCATGGATGGTGGCGCCCATGCCGTTGAAGCGGGCAAGGCTGCCGTCCTGATGGCGGAAGAAGCGCAGCGCCGGCAACATGCGGTCGATGGCGCCGATCAGGGCCGCCGGCGGCGCCTCGGCCTGGTTGGCATAGGTCTGGCGCAGCGGCAGGAGATCGGCCAGCAGTTCCAGCACCGCCATCGGTTTGCGCGAGATGTGGCCGCCATCGGGCAGGATCTGATGCTCCAGCTCCTCGGCCAGGTTGCGCGTCGCGGAACGCAGCGCCGAAGCCGGCGCCGGCAGCGACAGCGCGGCAAAGGCGAGCGCGATGCGGGCGCGCAGCCTGGCCTCGCCGTCCGGCATCTCACGCGCCACCGAGCGCAGGTAGCGAATCTGCACGGCAAGCGATTTGAGGAAGGCGCGATAGAACGGGAATTCGGCGCCTTGCAGCACCACCGAGGAATGCTGCAGCCAGGCGATCACGCGCTTGGCCGTCGTTCCAGGCTCCCAGGCGATGCCCGAAATCTGGTTGCCGTGCATGGCGATCCAGTCGGTCACCAGGGCTCTCGCGTTGGCGGCGGCGAGCTCGGTGCCGGCGGCGCGCATGTGGCGCAGCCAGCGGAAGCCATGCAGCGATTTCTGCCAGCCGCGATTGGGCACGTCGAGCTGAAAGGGCGAGGTGCCGCCGGTCTCGACCAGATGGCCGGACAGCGGGTAGCGGCCGTAATAAATCTCCAGCGCGATCTGCGGATCGGCGAGTCGCAAATCCGGCGGGGCGATCAGGACGCGTTCGGGCGTGCGGCCGGAATAGCGCCAGCGATAGACCGGACCGGCGCGCAAACGCCGGCGCGTCTTGCGCCAGAACTCCTTCGCGACGAGCGTCCATAGACGCGTCGTGTTGCCGGCAACAAGTGCCAATAGCCCTCCAGATGTCCCCATTACCCAAGCGCAAGCTTATGCGATTCAAGAACTTATGCGAAGGCGGATTTCGCCGAAGTGAACCGCTTCACGCCGCGACGGCGGGGTCGTCCCTAAAAAAGTCATGGCTTTCCGAGGCATACCGAATTGTGTCGATGATGAAATCGACACCTGCTGGGGGGAGCGGACGGAGTCTTGACGATACCTCAAGGCGGACTGGGATTTGGGTCGGCGCGGCCAGGATCTCACGTCTCCTTTCTATGCTGAGCTCTTCGCGATTTGCCTATGCCTCCGTGACGTCGTCATCCACGGGCGGAGCGACGCGAAGCGGAGCGCAGACCCGAGGATCCATTCCGTGACTTTCACTGAAGAGCGCCGCGGCGTAGAATTCTGCATCGTTGGGCGTCGCTTCGGCGTAACGGAATGGATTCTATGGTCTGCGCGCGTCGCTTCGCTCCTTGCTCCGCCCGTGGATGACGAGGTTCGAAAGCTTCGGCTAATCGCGAAAGCGTGCGATCGGTTGACAGGGGCACAGCAAACCTCCCACCAGGAAGATCCTATGCAACCCGTCTCATCCGCGCGGCGAAGAAGCCGTCCAGACCGGAAATCCCCGGCGATTCAAGCGTCAGGTCGGCGGGCGTCGTCCGCAGCGCGCCCGCAGGCGTGAGGAATGGGTCGAGCTCGGCGAACTCGCCTGGGCGGATCGGGTCGTCGATCACCCCGGGGGTTTCGGCAAGAAAGGCGCGGTAAAGCTCCTCGCCTTCGATCGGGTCGAGCGAGCAATTGGAAAAAACGACGCGGCCGCCGGGCCTGACGAGACCGACGGCATGGGCAAGCAGGCGACGCTGGAGATCGGCGAGCTTTTCGACGTCCGGCATGGTCTTGGTCCAGGGCACATCGGGATGGCGACGCACGGTTCCGGTCGAGGAGCAGGGCGCGTCGAGCAGCACGGCGTCGAACAGGTCCGCCGGCTGGTAATCCATGAGGTCGGTCTGGACCAGATCGGCCGTCAGGCCGAGGCGGTCGAGATTCTGCTTGAGCCGCGCCAGCCGGTTCTTCGAGGTGTCGACCGCGGTGACGTCGGCGCCGGCCAAGATGAGCTGCGCCGTCTTGCCGCCGGGCGCGGCGCAGAGGTCGGCGACGCGCTGGCCACTTATGTCGCCGAACAGGCGCGCCGGCAGGCTGGCGGCCGTGTCCTGCACCCACCATGCGCCGTCGGCAAAGCCGGGCAGGTCGATGACATTGGCCGCCAGCTTTTCGACACGCACTGTGCCGGTCGGCAGAACGATGCCGCCCAGGCGCTCGGCCCAGAGCGCAGGATCGGCCTTGACGCTGAAATCGACGGGCGCCTCGTGGCGATGCGCGGCAAGAATGGCGCGCGCCTTGTCGGCGCCGTAAGCGGCGGTCAGCCGCTCGGCGAACCATTGCGGCGCCTCGCTGGTCGCGGCAGGCGCCCGGGCAAGCTCGGCGTCCTTGGCGCGGGCCAGCGAACGCAGCACGCCGTTGACGAGGCCGGAAAAGCGGGTGGTACGAGGATCGGATTTGGCGTGGGTGACGGCAAGGTCGACGGCGGCGCTGTCCGGAACATCGAGGAACAGGATCTGCGCGGCGGCCACATGCAGGATGTGCGAGAGTGCCGTGGCATTGGGCGGCAGCGGCTTTTCCAACCGCCTCGACAGCAGCCCGGCAATGGTCATGCGATGGCGCAGCGCGGTCACCAGGATGGCGCGCACCAGCGCGCGGTCGCGGCCGTCCAGCGCCTTGTATTGCGGGTGGCCGTGCTCGTTGTCGGTCAATCCATCGAGCGGCGTGCGGGCGTCGATGACGGCGGCCAGCAGCCGCGCCGCCGTCTTGCGCGCGGCAAGGCCGGCTATCTCGTCACCGGCCTTGTGTTGCGCATTACCTGGCTGTCCGCGCCTCGGCGGCGTCACGACCAGGGACCTTTCGACCGGCGCGGTGCGGTCGGGTTGCGGCCCCAGGGATTGGGTTTCGGCTGCGGTGGTTCGGCAGGCGGCGCGGGTTCCGTCCGCTTGCCCCACGGACCGGCCGACTCCTCCTCGGGCTGGATGGGCCGCGCGGAAGCCTCGCGCCGATTGGCCGACGACGCACGACCCATCTCGCTTGCCATCTCCTGCAGCGCGGCGATGCGGTTCTCGGTGCTCGGGTGGGTCGAGAACAGATTGTCCATGCGCTCGCCATGCAGAGGGTTGATGATGAAAAGATGCGCCATCGCCGGGTTGCGCTCGGCATCCTCATTGGGGATTTGTTCCGCGCCGCGCGCGATCTTGTTGAGCGCCGAAGCCAGCCACAGCGGATTGCCGCAGATCTCGGCGCCGCGCCGGTCGGCCTCGTATTCGCGGGTGCGGCTCACCGCCATCTGCACGATCATGGCGGCGAAGGGCGCAACGATCATCGCCACAAGCACGCCGACGAAGCCGAAGGAATTGTTGTTCTCGCGGCTGCCGCCGAGGAAGAAGGCGAAATTGCCGAGCATCGAGATGGCGCCGGCGAGCGTCGCCACGATCGTCATGGTCAGCGTGTCGCGATGCTGGACATGGGCAAGCTCATGCGCCATCACCGCCGCGACCTCCTCGTGGGAGAGGCGCTGGAGCAGGCCGGTGGACGCGGCCACCGCGGCATTTTCGGGATTGCGGCCGGTGGCGAAGGCGTTGGGCTGCGGGTTGTCGATGAGATAGGTCTTCGGCATTGGCAGGCCGGCCTGCTTGGCCAGCGCCTGGACGATCGCGTAATATTCGGGCGCGTTCTTCTCGTCGACCTCGACGGCGCGGTTCATCGACAGCACCATCTTGTCGGCGTTCCAGTAGCTGAACAAATTGGTGCCGGCGGCGATCAGAAGCGCAATGACCATGCCGCCCGAGCCGCCGATCAGATAGCCGACGCCCATGAACAGCGCCGTCATCGCGGCAAGCAGCATTGCGGTGCGAAGCGTGTTCATCGTTTCATCCGTTCGGGGCGATGGAGAATTGGGGTCGATCCTTTTGTGGTCATGGCTATATGATGGGAAAGGCCGGCCCCCGTTTCAATCGGCAGGGAATATCGCATGACCGAACTGACCAACAAGACCGAAACCGCGGGCGAAGGCGACGGGCCGCGAAAGATGCTGACGCCGGCCGCGAGTCGTGCGCTGGCGGAGGCCGAGGCCAGGCGCAGGGAATATCGCGAGGCCGAGGCAAAATTGCCGAAGGAAATCGGCGGCCGCGGCGGCAAGGAACCTGGCCGCTATGGCGACTGGGAGGTGAAAGGCCTCACCAGCGACTTCTAGCCGGATGTGCTGATATTCAGGTGAGGCCGGCCTGCAAATGGCGGCTTCCTGCGCTTCCGGTGCTCACGTACTTTAAGTACGCTCCGCTCCGGTTCTCGGAACCCACCACTTTCGGCTCGGCCTGACCTGAATCTCAACACATCCTCAGGCCGCTGCCTGGGTTGGCGACAAAACGATGAAATCACTTTCGTCCGTCGCAATGCCGATTTCGTCATAGGAACGGATCGTCGGGTGCGGTGTGACGAGCGGGTGGACGTGCGTGGCGCTGATCACCATCACCGAGGCGCCGGAAGCCTCGCCCGCCGCGATGCCTGCCGGCGCATCCTCGAAGACCAGGCAGTCGCGCGCCTCGACGCCGAGACGGCTTGCGGCCAGGAGAAAGCAGTCAGGCGCCGGCTTGCCATGGGTGACGTCTTCCGCCGTCACCATCATGGCGGGCACCGGGATGCCGGCCGCCTGGATGCGCAGCAGCGCCAGCTCGCGCGGCGCCGAGGTGACGATGGCCCAGCGCTCCGGCGGCAGCGATTCCAGGAACGCGACGGCGCCGGGGATCGGGACGATGCCTTCGAGGTCGTCCGCCTCGGCCTTGAGCAGCGCATCGGCCTCCGCAACCGCATCGACGCCAGCGAGCCTCAGTCCGGCGATCGTCTCGATCGCCCGCTTACCATGGATCGTCGGCAGGAAGCTTGCCACGTCGAGCCCGTGACGCTCGGCCCATTTCGTCCACACCCGTTCCGCCGCCGCGATCGAGTTGAGCACCGTGCCATCCATGTCGAACAGGAAGGCAGCGAACTTTGAGCCTGCGAACATCGGGTTTTCCTGGAGAATCGTTTTCGGGGAGGGCGAAACGTGCTACCCAGTCTAGACCGGCCATCGCTGGCTGAGAAGGCGAGATGCGCGCATTTCGATTCCGCGCGGGAACAACCTTCGGTTCGTTGCGTTGAAAGGGCTGTCTTCCAAAATCACCAAGGGCCACAACCACCAAGGGGGGATGCGATGCTGATCCGGCTCGGCTACGAAATCGCCATCGAATGCGCGGCGGCAACGCCGATCATCTCGCTTCTCGACATCCATCCCGACCGGCAAGCCGACATCAAGCGGCAGACGCGGGTCCTGACCTCGCCGTCGGTGCCGACCCGGACCTACCATGACCGCTATGGCAATATCTGCCGTCGCTTCACTGCGCCGGCCGGAGGCTTCCGCATCCTCTACGACGCGGCGATCGAGGACAGCGGCGAGACCGACGAGGTCAACACGCTGGCGCGGGAAACGCCGGTCGCGGAACTGCCCGACGACGTGCTGGTCTATCTGCTCGGCAGCCGCTATTGCGAGACCGATCATCTCAGCGACGTCGCCTGGCGGCGTTTCGGCCAGTTGCCGCCCGGCTGGGCGCGCGTCCAGGCAATCGTCGACTATGTCAACAGCCGGCTCTCCTTCGGCTATGGCTATGCACGCGCCACCCGCACGGCGGCCCAGGCGCATGAGGAGCGGGTTGGTGTCTGCCGTGATTTCGCGCATCTGGCGATCACGCTTTGCCGATGCATGAACATTCCGGCTCGCTACGTGAACGGCTATCTCGGCGATATCGGAGTGCCGGTCGATCCGGCGCCGATGGATTTCTCGGCCTGGATGGAAGTCTTCCTCGACGGCAAATGGTACACGTTCGATCCGCGCCACAACCGGCCGCGCATCGGCCGGGTCGTCATCGCGCGCGGCCGCGACGCCACCGACGTGCCGCTGCTGCACAGTTTCGGTCCGCATCGGCTCGCCCTGTTCAAGGTTTGGACCTATGAGCAGGAAGGCAACCGCTTCAATCCGCCGCACCACGGCGTCGACCGGACGGTCAGCGCGCAGATGCTGGCTTGAGGTCGGGTTATATTAGGTCGGCCTGCGAAGGATGGCCTCCTGCGCTTCGAGTGCCCAAAGACCCAGCGCCCTGCTGTTTCATCGCGGCTCATGGCTGCCGCTGACCCGCTTCGGCACAGTGCGATTGTGCCGAAGAGAGAACGGCTGCGACAGCCCTCGAGATCATGGTAAGCGCTTCATTAAGGTCGCTTCGACGGCGCATTTTTCGTTTACTTCCGGTTTACCCACAAATCCGCCGAAAGTCAGTGAAAACAACGTGTTAACTGCCTGTTAAGCGTCTTTTGGCGGCGGACTCTCCGGGTTCGGCCGAAATCCTGCAACGCCTTTGCCGAGCGGCACGAAGCCGCAGACAGTGGAGGCGGAAGGGATGCGGCAGTTCAGAGGTGTCGTTCGTGGGGTGGACGGCTTTACCCGGAATCGCGAAGGCAATTTCGCGGTTCTGTTCGGAGCTGCCGTATCTGTCCTCGCGCTGGGGGTGGGATTCGCGGTCAACATCTCGCAACTCTACAATGCGAGGTCGAGCCTGCAGGGCGTCGTCGACGCCGCGGTGACCTCGACGGCCCGCGATCTCACCCTCGGCGTCATCACGGAAGCCGACGCCAACAAAACGGTGCAGGCATTCCTCGACGCCAACAGCACCGCCGGCATCCTGCAGGCCGACCAGGTGGTGCTGGACAAGCTTACGGTCAACAGGACAGCCAACACCGTGCAGGCGGACGCGCATGCCGATGTAGGCCTCTTCTTTCCGCTGTTCAGCACCGACAGCATGCGCCGCGTGACCGCTTCGACGACCGCGCTCTACTCGGACAAGACGGTGGAGGTGGCGATGATGCTCGATGTCACCGGTTCGATGGCTCCCGACCGGCGCGCCAAGACCAACAAGATCGGCGACCTGAGGACCGCCGCGTCACAGACGGTCAAGGATCTCCTGGATCAGAATCGGGACCCCAACGATCCCCGGATTCGGGTGTCGGTCATCCCCTATGCCGAAGCCGTCAATACCGGCGGCCTTTCCGATACCGTCTTCGTCGAGACAGAGCTGGGGCCGAAAGTGCCGCCGCCGATCGATGCCGCGGTGTCGATTTCCGCCACGGTGTCCGACAATTGCGCAACCGAGCGCAAAGACAAGGACGGCTATGCCGACTATTCGTCGGACGGGCCCTACACGCAACGGCGCGACAATCAGGGCAAGATCTATCTGGCCAAAGTCAACCGCGACTACCGTGTGAAAGTATGCCCGACGGCTACCCTGATTCCGCTGACTGCCGATGAGGACAAGCTGCTGACGGCGATCGATCATTTCCAGGCCGGGGGCGTGACCGCAGGCGGCATTGCCGTGCAATGGGGCTATTACATGCTCTCGCCATCCTGGCGTACGGCAATCTCGGGCGCCCGCCTGGGCGCCGGCCCCGCCAACTTCGATCGGAACAGGGTGGCCAAGATCGCCATTCTGATGACGGACGGCCAGTTCAACACGGCCTTCGCCGGCGGACGCGGGGCGTCGAGGTCGCAGGATCAAGGTCAGAAGTCGCGCGCCAATGCCGAAAACATCTGCGATAACATGAAGCGCGACGGCATCGAGATCTTCACCATCGGCTTCGATCTCAACGACCCGGCGATGACCGGAACCGAACGCGATCAGGCCAAGTCGGTGTTGAAGGACTGCGCGACGGACGACACCTCGTCGCTCAAACATTATTACGAGGCTGCCAACGGCGCCGAGTTGTCCTATGCCTTTGGCGAAATCAGCCGCAATATCGAGAAGCTCACAATCAGCCGCTGACCTGCAGCGCCGACCCTAAAGCGCGTCGCGATTTTTTGGGTTCGCTCCATGCGCTTTAGGTTTTTCATTTAACGCATGTCTTTATCCCGAGACCGGTTCCCACTTTCGGAAGACATGCTTCAAACGGAAAAGGCCGCCGCTCCTTGACGAAGCCGGCGGCCTTCCGTGTTTCCGTCCATGACGCGGCTCCTGGCGGCAGCCCCTTCGGGCTACCTGCCGCGCGTCTCGCGCCTTAACGGGAAGACTGCTTCCCGGAAGTGCAATCCGCTGAGCTCACGTTATGGAAAACGAAATCACTCGACATCGGATCACCTCCTTTCGGTTTGTTGAACACACCCCAATGATGGGGTGCGTTGCAGCAAAAGACAAGGGGCGGATCAGAGGAAGCGCATCGGCGCGCCGATCTCGATCCGCGCCGGCCGGTCGACGGTGCAGTAGACGCCGAGATTGTGGGCGTTATGGCGCACCAGATTGCGCAGGATGCCGGGGTCGGTGTCGAACCCGTCCTGGGCGATGATGGTGAAGCCGCAGCGGCGGCAGGGCTCGGAGACGGTGAGCTCGAGATCGCCGACGGCGAGCTTCCTGCCAATCCATTCCGTTTCCGGGAAGGCGCCTTCGACAGGCGCCATGTTGACGACGATGTTGGGCCGGAAGCGGCGCGGATCGGGCGCGCCCTCCGGATGCAGCGCCTTCAGGCGGGCCAGCGAGGCAGTGGTGAGCAGATGGATCGGCGCCTTGGCATAGCGGGCTGCGGTCAGCGGCCCGGCATAGAAGGGCGCCGCGTTCTCGGCGCCGAACGGACGGATGGAGGCCGCGAAGCCGAGGAAGGCTGAAATCGCGCGGTCGCTTTCCGGGTTGGGCGCCGGCAGCCAGCCGCCGCCGGGCACGGCGACTTCCAGGCGCCATTGCCTGCTCATCGGGGCCCCGCTCAGCCGGGTGCGAATAAGCGGCACTTTGTGCCACTTTGTTTCGCGGTCTGGCCTTGCGATCTCGCCGTCGGAAGCATCGACCAGTCCAAACAGCCGGTCGCCATCGACAGTCGTCGTGCCGACGGCAATGGCATTGAGCCGCTCGCCGGCGAGCGAGCTCGCCGGATAGCGCCAGAGCTCAGTGACGGAACCAAGAACAGCCATCGCAAACGACTCTTTCAAAAAAGTAGGCGGAGGTTCGAAACCACCGCCTACTTAATCTACTCAGGGACACTCCGGTAGCGACAGAAGATTGTTGGGCTGCTCGCCGTCTGAAGTGGTCTTCAGATATTTGTGTCCGAATCTGCTTACGGCGACGACGACGTCGACAGACTGCCCGTTCACTGAAACATAGAAGGCCCACTTCCCCTGTTCGATCCCAATGATCGCGTCAGGCTGGGTGAGTTTCCATCGGGTTCCGTCGCCATTCAGGCCGCCGATGTTTTTGATCCTGTCGTGGGGATCATAGCGGTCCGTCTTGTTGACGCAGAGTATGCGAATTTTGGATGTCATTGCAGTTCAACCTTCTTTCTGAGGTCACGTTTCCGCTGGACGACAGGGAAGGCTTCTGCTTGAATGCAGACGCTGAGTGGCCAACACTGCTCAACCATCGAATCCGCAACCGGTTTCGACATAGCGCCGAGGTTGCAGCCTCGGCGCTATTGGGTGCGCCCCCGAATCAGGGCACCCTTGGAGTCGTGACTCCGATCCCGATTTTTGTCGAGTCGTTTCAAGCAGTTACCAACGTGAATCGTGAGGCCGAGCAAGTCGGCTCAAGCGTTACGCTTTCTTGTTCTGGCGGTTGGCGACGAGGTCGTCGACCACGGCCGGATCGGCAAGCGTCGAGGTATCGCCCAGCGAACCGAAATCGTCCTCGGCGATCTTGCGCAGGATGCGGCGCATGATCTTGCCGGAACGGGTCTTGGGCAGGCCGGGCGCGAACTGGATCTTGTCCGGCGTGGCGATGGCGCCGATCTCCTTGCGGACATGGGCGACGAGTTCCTTGCGCAGGTCGTCGCTGCCCGTCTCGCCGGCCATCAGCGTGACGTAGCAGTAGATTCCCTGCCCCTTGATATCGTGCGGATAGCCGACGACCGCAGCCTCGGAAACCTTGTCGTGGCTGACCAGCGCCGACTCGACCTCGGCCGTGCCCATGCGGTGGCCGGAGACGTTGATGACGTCGTCGACGCGGCCGGTGATCCAGTAATAGCCGTCTTCGTCGCGGCGGCAGCCGTCGCCGGTGAAGTACTTGCCCTTGTAGGTCGAGAAATAGGTCTGCACGAACCGCTCGTGGTCGCCATAGACGGTGCGCATCTGGCCCGGCCAGGAATCGGTTATGCAGAGATTGCCGTCGGTGGCGCCTTCCAGCACCTTGCCCTCGCCGTCGACCAGCTGCGGCTGAACGCCGAAGAAGGGCCGCGTGGCGGAACCGGCCTTCAGGTCGGTGGCGCCGGGCAGCGGCGTGATCAGGATGCCGCCGGTCTCGGTCTGCCACCAGGTGTCGACGATCGGCACCTTGCCGTTGCCGACGACGTTGAAATACCACTCCCAGGCTTCCGGGTTGATCGGCTCGCCGACCGACCCCAGAACGCGCAGCGACTTGCGCGAGGTCTTCTTCACATGGCCGTCGCCGGCGCCCATCAGGGCGCGCAGCGCCGTCGGCGCGGTGTAGAAGATGTTGACCTTGTGCTTGTCGATGACCTGCCAGAAGCGCGCCTGGGAGGGATAGTTCGGCACGCCCTCGAACATCAGCGTGGTGGCACCGTTGGCCAGAGGTCCGTAGACGATATAGCTGTGGCCCGTCACCCAGCCGACATCGGCGGTGCACCAGTAGACGTCGCCGTCATGGTAGTCGAAGACATATTGGTGCGTCATCGAGGCATAGACGAGATAGCCGGCGGTGGTGTGCAGGACGCCCTTCGGCTTGCCGGTCGAGCCGGAGGTGTAGAGGATGAAGAGCGGATCCTCGGCCTTCATCTTCTCCGGCTTGCAGTCCGCCTTCACCGAAGCGACTTCGTCATGGTACCAGACGTCGCGACCGGGGGCCCAGCCGACCTTGCCGCCGGTGCGGCGCACGACCACGACCTTGTTGACCATCACGAAGTTCCTGGCGGCGATGTCGATCGCCTTGTCGGCATTGTCCTTCAGCGGAATGGTCTTGCCGCCGCGCAGGCCCTCATCGGCGGTGATGACGAAGGTCGATTCGCAGTCGACGATGCGGCCGGCGAGCGCGTCCGGCGAAAAGCCGCCGAAGACGATCGAATGGATGGCGCCGATGCGGGTGCAGGCGAGCATCGCATAGGCCGCTTCCGGGATCATCGGCATGTAGATGGTGACGCGGTCGCCCTTCTTGACGCCGTGCTTCTTCATCACGTTGGCGAGCCGGCACACATGTTCGTAAAGCTCGTTGTAGGTGATCTTCCTGTCGTCGTAGGGATTGTCGCCTTCCCAGATGATGGCGGTCTGGTTGCCGCGCTTCTTCAGGTGCCGGTCGATGCAGTTGTAGGAGACGTTGGTCTGGCCGTCCTCGAACCACTTGATCGAGACCTTGCCATCGAACGAGGTGTTCTTGACCTTCGTGAAAGGCTTGAACCAGTCGATGCGCTTGCCGTGCTTGCCCCAGAACTTATCCGGATTCTTCACGCTGTCGGCATACCATTTGAGGTAGGTATCGTTGTCGATCAACGCGTTCTTCTTCCACGCCGGCTGGACGCGGTGGACATGCATGTCGGACATTTCCTGCTTTCCTCCCAAACCACTCCGCCGGCTTGAGCCGCCAGCGGCATCGCGGCGAAGCGGCCGCGAATTCGCGGGCATTATTAACAGTTCCGCGGCGACGGCAATATTAGACGTTGGATTCGCGCGGCGGGATGACGCAGGGTCAAGCGCTCAAGGCTATTAGCACTCCCGCTTGGCGGCTGCTAACCGCCTGTTTTAATGAGAAAAATTTTTAGGGACCGCGCAAAAAACCATAGACAGTTAAGCAACCGTGCGCACAATTCGGCGTTGGGAGGAAGGAGAATCAACCAAGGAAACGCAATGCGCGACAATTCCGAAATGGACCTGATGCTCAGGGGATATGGGCTGACCACGGCCAAGATCCTTTACCACTACCCGGACCATCCGCACCTGCTGCAAAGCTTCGTCTGGCAGGATTACGACATAGCACCGCAATTCCCGGTGCTGATCCGCTTCATCGAATTCTGGAAGACCAAGCTCGACGGGCCGCTGCATTCGGTGACGTATACGCACCACAAGCTGATCGCGCCGAATGAGTGGCGGAAGGTGGATGGGGAGTTCGTATTGCACTGAGCGGCGCAGAGGGTCCTGGACGTCGAGCGTTAGGCGGAAACGCTCCCCGCTTCGTCATCCACGGGTCTGCGCTGCGTCGCTTTGCGGCTGCTTCGCCCGTGGGTGACGAAGTTCAGAGGGCTGCGGATAATCTCGAGCGTTCACGCTCGCTCTGAGGGGCAGCTTCAACGCTGGCACTCACACCGCCGGCGGGTTGAGCCGGGCGAAGCCTTCCTGGCGGCGATAGGGGAAGTACGGGTAGGGCGCCGTCACCGCGCTCGCGTCGTCAAGCGCCTTGATCTGCTCGGGCGTCAATGCCCAGCCGACAGCGCCAAGGTTCTGGCGGAGCTGCTCTTCGTTGCGCGCGCCGATGATCACCGATGACACGGTCGGCCGCCGCAGGAGCCAGTTGATGGCCACCTGCGGCACGGTCTTGCCGGTCTCGGCCGCGACCACTTCCAGCGCATCGACCACCTTGAAAAGAAGCTCGTCCTCGACCGGCGGGCCGAAATCGGCGGTGCCGTGCAGCCGGCTCTTTTCCGGCAAGGGCTGGCCGCGGCGGATCTTGCCGGTCAGGCGGCCCCAGCCGAGCGGGCTCCACACCAAAGCGCCGACGCCCTGGTCGAGGCCGAGCGGCATCAGCTCCCACTCATAGTCGCGGCCGACCAGCGAGTAATAGACCTGATGCGCGACGTAACGCGGGTAGCCGTGTTTGTCGGCCAGGCCGAGCGATTTCATCACCTGCCAGCCGGAAAAGTTGGAGACCCCGACATAGCGCAGCCTGCCGGAGCGCACGAGGTCGTCCAGCGTCGACAGCACTTCCTCGATCGGTGTCGAGGCGTCGAAGGCATGGAGCTGTAAAAGATCGATGTAGTCGGTGCCGAGACGCTTCAGCGCCGCGTCGACGGAGCGGATCAGCCGCGAGCGCGACGAGCCCCAGTCGGCCGGGCCGTCGCCCATCGGCAGCGACGTCTTGGTTGAGATCAGCACCGCGTCACGGCGGCCCTTGATCGCCTCGCCAAGCACCTCCTCCGAGGCGCCGTTCGAATAGACATCGGCCGTGTCGAAAAGATTGACGCCAGCCTCCAGGCAGATGTCGACCAGCCGGCGCGCCTCCTGCGCGCCGCTGTTGCCCCAATGGCCGAAGAGCGGGCCGGAGCCGCCAAAGGTTCCGGCGCCGAAGGAAAGCGCCGGCACCTTCAGGCCGGAGGCGCCGAGAGGTCGATAGTCCATCTTTTTTCTCCTGATTGAATGTCGAAGGGATCAGCGCTCAGCACTGCGCCGTGACCGGCTTGCCGATCGCGCTGCCGCGTTCGAGACGCAGCGCCATGAGCACCACGCCGAGCGCGGCGATCGGCACCAGGCCGGCGACGAGGGGGACGGCGCCGAGGCCTGGGCCGTGATCGATGACGAAGCCGCCGAGCCACGCGCCAATGGCGTTGCCGAGATTGAAGGCGGCGATGTTGAAGGAGGAGGCCAGGCCTTGGCCGGCGCCCTTGGCCTTCTCCAGCACCCACATTTGCAGCGGCGCGACGGTGGCGAAGGCGGCGGCACCCAGCAGGCCCACGGCAATGATCGCCGTGACCGGCTGATGGATCGCCGCGGTCATGACGAACAGCACCGCCGACAGCGCGACCAGAGTGCCGACGACCGTCGGCACAAGGTGCCGGTCGGCGAGGCGTCCGCCAAGCAGGTTGCCGGCGACCAGCCCGCCGCCGAAGACGAGCAGGATCGGCGAGACGGCTCCCTCGGAAAAGCCGGTAACGCGGGTCAGGATCGGCGCCAGATAGGTGAAGGCGGCAAAGACGCCGACCCAGCTTAGCACCGTGGTGAGAAGGCCGAGCAGCACCGCCCGGCGGCCGAGCACGGCGAGCGTGCCTTCGGAGCTTTCCTCCTCGTCTGCTGCGGCCGGTTCGTCGCGCGGCACGAGCAGCGCAATCACGGCAAAGGCGATGACGCCGACCAGCGCGACGGCGAGGAAGGTGGAGCGCCAGCCATAGGCCTGGCCGAGCCAGGTGCCGAAGGGCACGCCGAGGATGTTGGCGACGGTGAGGCCGGTGAACATCAGCGCGATGGCCGAGGCCTTCCTGTTGGGCGCGACCAGGCTGGTGGCGACGACGGAGCCGACGCCGAAGAAGGAGGCGTGGGCGAAGGCGGTGAGCACACGCGCCGCCATCAGCGTCCAGTAGTCGGGCGCCAGCGCACAGGCGAGGTTGCCGACGGTGAAGACCACCATCAGCGCAAGCAGCAAGGTCTTGCGCGGCAGGCGGCCGGTCAAGGCGCCAAGCAGCGGCGCGCCGACGACGACACCCAGCGCGTAGCCGGAAATGAGCAGGCCCGCAGCCGAGATCGAGACGCCGAGATCGGCGCTGACATCGAGCAGCAGGCCCATGATGACGAATTCGGTGACGCCGATGCCGAAGGCGCCGGCGGTGAGGGCATAGAGTGCAAGAGGCATGGCAGGATCCGTTTGGTGCTGAAGGACGCCCAAAGTCCCGCGCCCCGACGCGAAAGATCGTGATCCGTCGAGCTGTGAACCAGCCTTGCATCAGGCATATTTTCTGTGAAATAGATTCACGAATGGCGAGACCCGACATCAACCGCTCCGGCGAGATCGAAGTGTTCGTCCGTGTCGCCGAGACGGGCAGTTTTTCCGCCGCGGCGCGGGCGCTGCGGATGACGCCGTCGGCGGTGAGCAAGCTGATCGCGCGGCTGGAGGCACGGCTCGGCGCGCGGCTGGTCAGCCGCTCGACACGCAAGCTGCAGCTGACGCCGGAAGGCGTGGCCTTCCATGACAGCGGCCTGCGCATCCTTGCCGATCTCGATGCGGCGGAACGCGAAGCCGCGGCGGGCGCGGCGCCGCGTGGCAGGCTGAGGGTCAATTCCTATGTGCCATTCGGCCAGCATCGGCTGATGGCGCTGCTGCCGCGTTTCCTGGAGCGCTATCCCGAGATTTTCGTCGAAGCCGTGCTGACCGATAGTGTCATCGACTTGTTGGAAGAGCGCGCCGATGTCGCCATCCGCGCCGGGCCGCTGCGCGAGTCACGGCTGGTTGCGCGCAAGCTCGGCCAGAGCCGGATGGTGCTGGTCGCGTCGCCTGCCTATCTCGACGCACGCGGCACGCCGCGCGCATTGCCAGACCTCGCCCGCCACAACATGCTGGCCTTTGGCTTTGCCAGGCATATCGACGGCTGGCCTTTCCTTGATGCCGCTGGCAAATCGATCATCGTGCCGATCGTCGGGAATATGTCGCTGACCGATGGCGAGGCGATGCGGCTCACGACATTGGCCGGAGTGGGCATCGCAAGACTGGCGCGCTGGCATGTCGAGCCCGACATCGCCGCAGGGCGGCTCGTGCCGCTGCTGGAGGAATTCAATCCCGGCGACGAGGAGCCGACGCACGCCGTCTATGTCGGCCAGGGCAAGTACCTGCCGGCAAGGGTGCGGGCATTTCTCGACTTTCTCGCGGAGACTGTCCGCCTCTGAAACGGAAGAGCCGCGCTTAGACAGCGCGGCTCCCGAAAAAGTCAGCCTATTTGAAGACGGATCAGGCTTTCGGCACGAAAGGCGCCGGACGCCGGCCGGCGCTTTGCCGCTCCAACATCCAGCCGGGATATTCGGCGGGCAGCGCGCTCACCTCGTCGAGCCGGGCGAAGTCGTCGGCGTCGAGCTTCAGACCGGTGGCGGCCAGGTTCTGCTCGAGCTGGTCCATGCGGCTGGCGCCGATGATGACGCTCATCACGAAAGGTTTTGCCAACACGTAGCCCAGCGCCACCGTGGCAACGCTGACGTCATGCTTCTTCGCCACTTCGCGCATGACGGCAACCGCCGCCCAGGCGCGGTCTTCGTTGACGGGCGGGAAGTTGAAGGAGGCGCGGCGGCCCTCGCCATTGCCGGGAGCGCCGGGACCGTATTTGCCGGAGAGCAGTCCGCCGGCCATCGGCGACCAGACCATCAGGCCGAGCTTCTCTTCATTGATCAAAGGCACGATCTCGCGCTCGAGATCGCGGCCAGCGATCGAGTAATAGGACTGAATGGTCTCGAAGCGGGCGAAGCCCTTGCGCTCGGCAATGCCCAGCGCCTTGGCGATGCGCCAGGCCTGCCAGTTGGAGACGCCGACATAGCGCACCTTGCCGCTGGCGACGAGATCGTCGAGCGCGCGCAGCGTCTCGTCGATCGGCGTCGCCGTGTCGGTGCCATGCAGCTGGTAGAGATCGATATGATCGAGCTGCAGCCGCTCCAGGCTGGCGTCGACCGAATCCATGATGTGGCCGCGAGAGGAGCCGCGCTCGTTCGGGCCGTTGCCCATGGCGCCATGCACCTTGGTGGCGATGACAACGTCCGAACGCTTGATGCCGAGGTCCTTGAGCGACTGTCCCAGCAACTGCTCGGACTGGCCGAAGGAATAGACGTCAGCGGTGTCGAAGAAATTCACGCCGGCGGCGATCGAGCGGGCGACGATCTCGTTGACGGCCTTCTGGTCGAGACTGGCGATCAGCCCCCATTGGGCATTTTCGCCGGCGGCGCCGAAGGTCATGGTGCCGAGGCAGAGTTCGGAAACGAAAAGGCCGGTATTGCCGAGCTGGTTGTAGCGCATGGTTGGGATTCCCCGAGAGAAGGAGTGAGTGACCACAAGCAAATAGGAACGGCCCGTTTCGTTTCAAGCGCTGGTGCAAGCGTTATCGTTCGATTGGCCGATCGGTAACGAGATCGTTACGAGCGCAACGGGGCGCTCACCGGCTGCCGAAGATCGCCGAGCCCACCCGGACGCTGGTCGCGCCGAAGGCGATCGCGGTCTCGTAATCGCCGGACATGCCCATCGACAGTTTTTCGACACCGGCCTCGCGAGCGAGCTGCTCCAGCAGCGCGAAGTGCGGGCCGGGGTTTTCATCGGCCGGGGGGATGCACATCAGGCCTTCGATGGCCAAGCCATGAGCGTCGCGGCAGCGCTTGACGAAGGCGACCGCCTCGCGCGGCTCGATGCCCGCCTTTTGCGGCTCGGAGCCGGTGTTGACCTGGACATAGAGTCTTGGCGTCCGGCCCTGCCTGGCCATTTCCTTCGAAAGCTCGACGGCGATCTTCTCGCGGTCGACCGTCTCGATGACATCGAAAAGCGCGACCGCTTCCTTGGCTTTGTTGGACTGGAGCGGGCCGATCAGATGCAGCTCGAGATCGGGAAATGCCTCCTTAAGCGCCGGCCATTTGCCCTGTGCCTCCTGCACGCGGTTCTCGCCGAACACGCGCTGGCCGGCCTCGATCACGGGGCGAATGTCTTCGGCCGCGAAGGTCTTTGACACCGCCACCAGCGTCACAGTCCCGGGCTCGCGCCTTGCCTCGCGTTCGGCGCTCGCTATCTTCGCCTTGACCGCGTGAAGCTGCTCTACGGCGTTCGTCATGCCGCTATCCTGCCTATAGTTTTCATGGCCGGGCCGGCTCGCCGCAGTTGACGGGTCCGGCAATCCATGGTGAACACCGCGACGACATTGTCTCGGCTGCCGGTCTTTTCCGGGCGCCGCGTATCCGCTTTTAAGTGAAAAACATCCGATGGCAACCGAACGTTACAATCCGCGCACGTCAGAGCCCAAATGGCAGAAGGCCTGGGCCGAAAAGAAGCTGTTCGAGGCAAGGAACGACGATCCGAAGCCGAAATACTACGTGCTCGAGATGTTCCCCTATCCGTCGGGCAAGATCCATATCGGCCATACCCGCAACTATACGATGGGCGACGTGGTGGCGCGCTACAAGCGTGCCAAGGGCTTCAACGTGCTGCATCCGATGGGTTGGGACGCCTTCGGCATGCCGGCCGAAAACGCCGCCATGCAGAACAGGGTCCATCCCAAGGACTGGACCTACGAAAACATCGCGGTGATGCGCGAGCAGCTCAAGATGATGGGCCTGTCGCTCGACTGGGCGCGCGAGTTCGCGACCTGCGACGTCGACTACTATCACCGCCAGCAGATGCTGTTCCTCGACTTCGTCGAAAAGGGGCTGGTGACGCGCAAATCCTCCAAGGTCAACTGGGACCCGGAGGACATGACGGTGCTCGCCAACGAGCAGGTCATCGACGGCCGCGGCTGGCGCTCGGGCGCGTTGGTCGAGCAGCGCGAGCTGACGCAGTGGTTCTTCAAGATCACCGACTTCGCGCAGGATCTGCTGGATTCGCTCAACCTGCTCGAGGAGTGGCCGGAGAAGGTCAAGCTGATGCAGCACAACTGGATCGGCCGCTCCGAAGGCCTGCTGATCCGCTGGCCGCTGGCAAAGCCGGTTGGCGACGCGCATGAGCTGGAAGTCTACACGACAAGGCCCGACACCATCTTCGGCGCTTCCTTCATGGCGGTCGCCGCCGACCACCCGCTGGCGCGGAAAGCCGCCGAGGAAAATGTCGAGCTGGCGAAGTTCATCGAGGAGGTCCGCCATATGGGCACCTCGGTGGCGGCGCTGGAGACGGCCGAGAAGAAGGGTTTCGACACCGGCATCCGCGTCGTCCACCCGTTCGACGAGACCTGGACCCTGCCGGTCTATGTCGCCAATTTCGTGCTGATGGAATACGGCACCGGCGCCATTTTCGGCTGCCCGTCGGGCGACCAGCGCGACCTCGACTTCGCCAACAAATACGGCCTGCCGGTGATCCCGGTGGTGATGCCGGAAGACGGCGACGCCAAGACCTTCCAGGTCATCGAGGAGGCCTATGTCGACGACGGCGTGATGATCAATTCGCGCTTCCTGGACGGCATGAAGCCGGAAAAGGCCTTCAACGAAGTGGCGAAGCTGCTGGAGGCAAAGACGATCGGCGGCCGGCCCATGGCGGAGCGCAAGGTGAATTTCCGCCTGCGCGACTGGGGCATCTCGCGCCAGCGCTATTGGGGCTGCCCGATCCCGATGATCCACTGCGAGGCCTGCGGCGTGGTGCCGGTGCCGAAGGCCGACCTGCCGGTGAAGCTGCCCGACGACATCGAGTTCGATCGCCCGGGCAATCCGCTCGACCGTCACCCGACCTGGCGACATGTGAAGTGCCCGCAATGCGGCCGCGACGCGCGGCGCGAGACCGACACGATGGACACGTTCGTCGATTCGTCGTGGTATTTCGCGCGCTTCACCGCGCCCTGGGCGAACGAGCCGACCGAACCGAAGGCGGCCGACGAATGGCTGGCTGTCGACCAGTATATCGGCGGCATCGAGCACGCGATCCTGCACCTGCTTTATTCGCGCTTCTTCACCCGCGCCATGCGCGAGACCGGTCACCTCAATCTCGCCGAGCCGTTCAAGGGCCTGTTCACGCAAGGCATGGTGGTGCACGAGACCTACCGCGTCGGCGGCCCGTCCAACAACGGGCGCTGGCTGTCGCCGAGCGAGGTCAGGCTCGAGGATGTCGGCGGCAAGCGCCTCGCCTTTGAGATCGCCACCGGCGAGGAGGCGACGATCGGCGCGCTCGAGAAGATGTCGAAGTCGAAGAAGAATACGGTGAGCCCGGAAGAGATCACCGACGGCTACGGCGCCGACACGGCGCGCTGGTTCATGCTGTCGGACTCGCCGCCGGAGCGCGACGTCGAGTGGACCGACGATGGCGCGGCCGGCGCGCACCGTTTCGTGCAGCGCATCTGGCGACTGGTACAGATCGCCGCCGAATCTCTGCCCGGTGTGAAGCCGGCAGCGGCGAAGGATGGCGATGCGGGCGCCGTGTCCAAGGCCGCGCACAAGATCCTGAAGGCGGTCGGCGAGGACATCGAGAAGCTCGGCTTCAACCGCGCGATCGCCCGCATCTACGAGCTTGCCAATGCGCTGGCGAGCCCGCTCAACGACGTCGCCGAAGGCAAGGCCGACGCCGCGCTGAAGGGCGCCTGCCGGGAGGCGGTGGAGATCCTGGTGCACATCATCGCGCCGGTCATGCCGCATCTGGCGGAGGAATGCTGGGAGGCGCTGGGCGGGACCGAGATGGTCGCCGAGCGGCCGTGGCCGGTCTACGATCCGGCGCTGGTCGTCGACAACGAGATCGTGCTGCCGGTGCAGGTCAACGGCAAGAAGCGCGGGGATTTGACAATTGCCCGCGACGCGGATCAAGGTGCCGTCGAAAAAGCGGTGCTGGCTCTCGACTTCGTGCAAAAAGCACTGGAAGGTAAGGCTCCGCGCAAGGTGATCATCGTGCCGCAGAGGATCGTCAATGTCGTTGCCTGATCCGGTGAAGTCACAAGCGGCCCGCCTGCGTGGCCGCCTGGCGGTCTGCGGCATGGCCGCCGCGCTTGCGCTGGTCTCGGCCTGCACGGTGCGGCCGCTCTATTCCAACCAGCCGCTGTCGCCCGGATCGCAGCTCAGCGCCTCCGCCGAGCTTGCCTCGATTTCGATCAAGCCGGTCAACACCCGTTACGCGCAGCAGGTGCGCAACAATCTGATCTTCGCTTTCGGGCAAGGCTCGGGCGAGCCGGCCTCGCCGGTCTACACGCTCGATCTCGGCGTCAGCGAGTTGGTCGAATCGGCGGCCATCGTGCAGGTGCAGACCCAGGAAGACGAGCCGACGGCGGGCACGGTCACGCTGACCGCCAACTACGTGCTCAGGGACACCGCGACCAACACTGTGATTGCCGTCGGCAAGCGCTCGATCCCGTCGTCCTTCGACCGGCCGCGCCAGGAATTCGCGGCCTATCGGGCACAGATCGACGCCGAGAACCGCGCCGCGCGTGAGTTGGCCGATCTGCTGCGGCTTTCCATTGCCCAGGATTTGGCCAAGCACGGCAAGAAAGCCTAGAGCCGTACCGATATTCAGGTGAGGCCGGCCTGCGAACGGCGGTTTTCTCCGCTTCCGGTGCTCACGTACTTCAGTACGCTCCGCTCCGGTTCTCGAAAACCACCGTTCTCGGCTCAGCCTGACCTGAATCTCGGCACGCCTTCGCACCGTTTGAAATAAAAAAGGCCGGTCGCCCGGCCTTTTTTGGTCTGACGAGATGCCGGCTTCAGCCGATCTTCTGGCCGGTCTTGGCCCAGTCGGCGAGGAAGGCGGCGAGGCCTTTGTCGGTCAGCGGGTGGTTGACCAGCGCCTTCAGCGTCGCCGGCGGCGCGGTGACGACATCGGCGCCGATGAGCGCAGCCTGCTTGACATGGTTCACCGTGCGCACCGAGGCGGTCAGGATCTCGGTCTTGAAATCGTAATTGTCGTAGATGGTGCGGATTTCCGAGATCAGCTCCATGCCGTCCGAGCCGGTGTCGTCGATGCGGCCGACGAAGGGCGAGATGAAGGAGGCGCCGGCCTTGGCGGCGAGCAGCGCCTGGTTGGCCGAGAAGCAGAGGGTGACGTTGACCATGCGCTTCATCTCGGTGCGGATCGTCTTGCAGGCCTTCAGGCCATCCAGCGTCAGCGGCACCTTGATGCAGACATTCGGCGCGATCTTGGCCAGCACCTCGGCCTCGGCCATCATCTGCTTGAATTCGGTCGCGACGACCTCGGCCGAGACCGGGCCTTCGACGATGTCGCAGATCTGCTTGGTGACTTCGGCGATCTTGCCGCCCGATTTCAGAATCAGCGACGGGTTGGTGGTGACGCCGTCCAGAAGCCCCAGATCGTGCAGCTCCTTAATTTCCTTGATGTCAGCGGTGTCGACAAAAAACTTCATGGCTGTCTCCTTGGGGATTGCCCGGCGGGCGCCAGGCAGATGAGAGGGTCCCCTTTGATCTAGACCAAAGTCAGGGCAAGGTCACGCCTGATGATCGAAGATTCGCCCTTTGTCGCGGCCGCGCCGGTGCTGGTGCCGATGCCGGCCGAACGGCCTTACACCTATGCCGTGCCGCCGGGCATGCGCGTGGTGCCGGGCTCGATCGTGCGCGTGCCGCTCGGGCCGCGCCAGGTCGCGGGCATCGTCTGGGATGGCGCGGTCGAGACGGTCGACGCGAAGAAATTGCGGCCGATCGAGGAGGTCTTCGATTGTCCGCCGATCGACAAGGCAATGCGCCGTTTCGTCGACTGGATCGCGCATTACACATTGTCGGCGCCGGGCATGGTGGCGCGCATGCTGCTCAGGGCGCCGGAGGCTTTCGACCCGGAGCCCTGGATCGAGGGATTGCAGCGCACGCTGGCCGAGCCCGACCGGCTGACGGACGCGCGGCGACGCGTGCTGGAGACGGCCGAGGGCGGACTAGCCTGGACACGCTCAGGGCTGGCGCATGCCGCGGGCGTTTCCTCGACCGTGATCGACGGTCTGAGGGCGCAGGGCGTTTTCGAGACGGTGATGATCCCGCCGCGTCCGGTGGTGGCGGCGCCCGACCCCTCTCACGCCGTGCCGGAATTGATGCCGGACCAGGAAGCTGCGGCGGACAAGCTGCGCGCGGCAATTGCGGCCGATGCCTTCAACGTCACCCTGCTCGATGGCGTCACCGGGTCGGGCAAGACGGAAGTCTATTTCGAAGCGGTGGCGGCAGCCCTCGACAAGGGCAAACAGGTGCTGATCCTGCTGCCGGAGATCGCACTGACGCATGCCTTCCTCGAACGTTTTCAGGACCGGTTCGGCGCCAAGCCGGCGGAGTGGCATTCCGACCTGCCGCCCAGGATGCGCGAACGCGTCTGGCGCCAGGTTGCCGAAGGCGGCGTGCGCGTCGTCGCCGGCGCGCGCTCGGCGCTGTTCCTGCCGTTCAAGGAACTCGGCCTGATCGTCGTCGACGAGGAGCACGACCCCGCCTACAAGCAGGAGGACCGCGTCTTCTACAATGCGCGCGACATGGCGGTGGTGCGCGGCCATATCGGCGGCTTTCCCGTGGTGCTCGCCTCGGCCACGCCGTCGGTCGAAAGCCGGGTCAATGCCAGCCAGGGTCGCTACGATCGGGCCGTGTTGTCGTCGCGTTTCGCGGAAGCCGCGCTCCCTGACCTGAAGTCGATCGACATGCGGCGTTCGCCGCCGGCGCGCGGCGGCTTCCTCTCGCCGGTGCTGCTGGAGCAGATGCAGCGCACGCTGGAGAGGAAGGAACAGTCGCTGCTCTTCCTCAACCGGCGCGGCTATGCGCCGCTGACGCTCTGCCGCGTCTGCGGCCACCGCTTCGGCTGCCCGGTCTGCTCAGCCTGGCTGGTCGAGCATCGCTTTCGCGGCCAGCTCGTCTGCCATCACTGCGGCCATAATGAACGGCGGCCGGAGGCCTGTCCGGAATGCGGCGCGCTCGACCATCTGGTGGCCTGCGGCCCCGGCGTCGAGCGAATCGCCGAGGAAGTGGTCGCCCATTTCCCGGACGCGCGCACCATCGTGCTTTCCTCTGACCTCCTGGGCGGCGTGCGCCGGCTGCGGCTGGAACTGGAGGCCGTCGCCAATGGCGAGGCCGACATCGTCATCGGGACGCAACTCGTGGCCAAGGGCCACAATTTTCCTGGCATGACGCTGGTCGGCGTGGTCGACGCCGATCTGGGACTGGCCAATGGCGATCCGCGCGCCGCGGAACGCACCTTCCAGTTGCTCAGCCAGGTGACCGGGCGCGCCGGACGCACCGGCAAGAAGAGCCTCGGCCTCCTGCAGACCTACCAGCCCGACCATCCGGTGATGCGGGCGATCGTCTCGGGCGATTCGGAAACCTTTTACGAGCGCGAGATCGCCGAGCGCGAGCGGGCGGGACTGCCGCCCTTCGGCCGGCTCGCCGGCATCATTGTGAGCGCGGCGACGCGGGGCGAGGCCGAAAGCCACGCACGAGGCTTGCGGCGCGCGGCGCCGCAGGCTTCGGACTTGTTCGTGCTCGGCCCAGCCGAAGCGCCGCTGTCGCTGATCGGCGGACGGCATCGCTTTCGCTTGCTTGTCCAGGGCGAGCGGCGCTCCGACATGCAGGGCTTCATCCGCACCATGCTGGCGGAGGGCCCGAAGCTGCGCGGCTCGGTGCGCGTGCAAGTCGACATCGACCCGCAGAGCTTCCTCTGAGATTGCGAGATTATGCCGCGCCGCCCTCGGCAAACGGGTTCAAGTAGGGCACATCGAGAATTGCGAAATGCCGGACATTGGCGGTTAAGACAGACATGCCGTTCACACGGGCTGTAGAGGCGATCACGACGTCCGCCAAGCCAGGATTAAAGCCTTTGGCGATCGCGGCATCTTCCAGCTTGCCGGCATCTCTTGCGATTGTGACGTCTACCGGCAGAATGCGTTGATCGAATTCCGTCAGCAGCCGTTCGAACCAGTCGCCGATACGTGCCGCCTTCGAACTTGCGCCCGATCGCTGCAGTTTTGCGATGCCTTTTTCCAGCTCAAGAACGACGATGGACGAGATGTGCCAGGAGCCGCGCTCCCGCTGTTCATCAATCCAGGTCAGCATATGTGAGGGAAGTCGGGGACGGTCAGGCGCGAAGGCCGACAGGAACGACGTATCGAGTAAGTAACCGCTCAAAATTCGACGTCCCGTGACGGCGATTCGTTCCGCTCGAATTCGATACCGCCAGGGTACTGAAGCAAGAAGTCGACAAAGGCTTTTTGACCGCCCTGCGGATAAAGCTTTCGCCCCTCATCAATCGGAACAACCATGGCAATCGCTTTGCCATGCCTTGTGATGGTAGTAGGCTCACCATTTCCCGCGGCCTCGACGAGCGCCGAGAGCCCTGCCTTAGCTTCCCGAAGATGGACGGTTTTCAAGGCGATCTCCCTTGTAGTCTCATGTGGTCACAATATAGAGATTGCACAGGAAAGGAGCAAGTCCAGATGAAAACCCTCGGCCTGATCGGCGGCATGAGCTGGGAATCGACGGCGATCTACTATCGACTGCTCAACGAGATCGTGCGCGAGCGCCTGGGCGGGCTGCATTCGGCAAAGCTGTTGTTGTGGTCGTTCGATTTCGCCGAGATCGCCGAACGGCAGCATGCGGGCGACTGGGAAGGCGCCGGCGCGCTTTTGGTGGAGGCCGCGCGCAAGCTGGAGGCGGGCGGCGCGGATGGCCTGGTGATCTGCACCAACACCATGCATAAGCTCGCCGACGCGGCGCAGGCGGCCATCTTGATCCCGCTCATTCACATCGCCGACGCAACCGGTCGCGCCGTCGTCAAGGCCGGCGTGAAGCGGCCGGCGCTGCTGGCGACGCGCTTCACCATGGAGCAGGATTTCTACAAGGGTCGGCTCGCCGACAGATACGGCTTGCAGCCGATCGTGCCCGATCAGGCTGGCCGCGAGATGGTGCACAAGGTGATCTATGACGAGCTCTGCCAGGGCATCGTCAGGCCCGAATCGAAATCCGCCTATCTCGATGAGATCGGCCGGATGCGGCGCGCCGACCAGGTGGACGGCGTCATCATGGGTTGCACCGAGATCACCATGCTGATCGGCCAGGGCGATTTCGACATTCCGGTGTTCGACACCACACGCATCCATGCCGAGGCCGCGGTCGACTTCGCGCTCTCCTGATGCGCGATTCCTAATGTGCCGGCCATGCTCTGGCGCGCTTTCATTCCCCCGCTAGAATGCCGGTGTTTCAGAGCAAGAAATATGAGGGGGACTTTATGGATTTCGCGTTTCCGTGGCCCGTGAGCCAGGGCGAATGGCTGGCCTGGTCGAGCGCCGTCGTGACTCTGGCGCTCGGCCTCTTCCTGTTCCTGGCGCCGGGGCTTGCCTTTCGCGTGCTGCGGCTGCAGTCCAGGCCAGAGAAAGCGGCGGCGATCGCCGAAGGGCGCGGCCGCATGTCGGGCTTCTATCTCGGGGTCAGCCTGTGCTGCATCCTGCTTGCGCAGCCGCTGCTCTACATGGCGCTGGGCTTCTCGTGGCTCTTCACCGCTTTCGGCCGCCTGCTGTCGATGATGTCGGATGGCGCCAACACGCCGTTCAACTGGGTTTCGATCGTTGTCGAGCTGGCGCTTGCGGCCCTGCCCCTCGCCTTCGCCTTCGGCTTTGTGCCATGAATCCAGCACTTCCGCTGGACTCTGCCGCCTGATGCGACAAAAGTGCCTGAAAACCATGCCGGACGATGCATTGCGGTCTTAAAAAGCCTGTGCTAGACGGCAATCGACTTTCGACCGGGGATAGCGGAAGCCGCGCCTCCGTGCTTGGAAAAATGCAGTAAGGTCAAAGATTTAGCCAGAGTTCTCGCTCGCGCCAACAATCTGCGGCCTGTCAGACAAGAGAAAAGACGGTCCGTGGCCCAATCGTCATCGCCAATCTCAGCTGTCGCAGAACGCTACGCAGGCTCGCTGTTCGAGCTTGCTCTGCAGGACAATTCGGTCGCCAAGGTCGAGGCCGACCTCGCCAGCTTCGAGGCGATGCTCAACAGCAGCGACGATCTCAAGCGGCTGATCGACAGCCCGGTGTTCTCCAGCGAGGACCAGGCCAAGGCCATCGCCGCCATCGCCGACAAGGCAGGCATTACCGGTCTCGTTGCCAATTTCCTGCGCGTCGTCGCCAGGAACCGTCGCCTGTTCGCGGTGCCCGGCATGATCAAGGCGTTCCGCCAGATCGCCGCCGACCATCGCGGCGAGGCTTCCGCCGAGGTCACCTCGGCGCATGCGCTGACGGCCGCGCAGCAGACTGAACTGAAGGCGACGCTGAAGAGCATCGCCGGCAAGGATGTGGCCATCGCCATGACCGTCGATCCGTCGCTGCTAGGCGGCCTGATCGTCAAGATGGGCTCGCGCCAGATCGATACGTCGCTCAAAACCAAACTCAATTCGCTCAAGCTTGCACTGAAAGAGGTCGGCTGATGGACATCCGCGCCGCGGAAATTTCCGCAATTCTGAAAGACCAGATCAAGAATTTCGGCAAGGAGGCCGAGGTCTCCGAAGTCGGTCAGGTTCTGTCCGTCGGTGACGGCATCGCCCGCGTCTACGGCCTCGACAATGTCCAGGCCGGCGAAATGGTCGAGTTCCCGGGCGGCATCCGCGGCATGGCGCTGAACCTCGAAGCCGACAATGTCGGCGTCGTCATCTTCGGCAACGACCGCGACATCAAGGAAGGCGACACCGTCAAGCGCACCGGCGCTATCGTTGACGTTCCGGTCGGTCCGGGCCTGCTCGGCCGCGTCGTCGACGCGCTCGGCAACCCGATCGACGGCAAGGGCCCGATCCAGGCGACCGAGCGCAAGCGCGTCGACGTCAAGGCGCCCGGCATCATCCCGCGCAAGTCGGTGCATGAGCCGATGTCGACCGGCCTCAAGGCCATCGACGCGCTGATCCCGGTCGGACGCGGCCAGCGCGAGCTGGTCATCGGCGACCGCCAGACCGGCAAGACCGCCATCATCCTCGACACGATGCTGAACCAGAAGTCGGTGCACGACAACGGCCCGGAGAAGGAGAAGCTCTACTGCGTCTACGTCGCCGTCGGCCAGAAGCGCTCGACCGTCGCGCAGTTCGTTAAGGTGCTGGAGGAGCGCGGCGCGCTCGACTACTCCATCATCATCGCCGCCACAGCGTCCGACCCGGCGCCGATGCAGTTCCTGGCGCCGTTCGCCGGCTGCACCATGGGCGAGTATTTCCGCGACAACGGCATGCATGCCCTCATCAGCTATGACGATCTGTCGAAGCAGGCCGTCGCCTATCGCCAGATGTCGCTCTTGCTGCGCCGCCCGCCGGGCCGCGAGGCCTATCCGGGCGACGTCTTCTACCTGCACTCGCGCCTGCTCGAGCGCGCCGCCAAGCTCAATGACGACAACGGCAACGGCTCGCTGACCGCGCTGCCGATTATCGAGACGCAGGCCAACGACGTGTCGGCCTACATTCCGACCAACGTCATCTCGATCACCGACGGCCAGATCTTTCTCGAGACCAACCTGTTCTTCCAGGGCATCCGTCCGGCGGTGAATGTCGGCCTGTCGGTGTCGCGCGTCGGCTCGTCGGCGCAGATCAAGGCGATGAAGCAGGTCGCCGGCTCGATCAAGGGCGAGCTCGCGCAGTACCGCGAAATGGCGGCCTTCGCGCAGTTCGGCTCGGACCTCGACGCCGCCACGCAGCGCCTGCTCAACCGCGGTTCGCGCCTGACGGAGCTGCTCAAGCAGCCGCAGTTCTCGCCGCTGAAGACCGAAGAGCAGGTCGCGGTGATCTTCGCTGGCGTCAACGGCTATCTCGACAAGCTGCCGCTCAATCAGGTCGGCAAGTTCGAGCATGGCCTGCTCAGCCACATGCGCTCGGCCGGCAAGGACGTGCTCGACGGCATCCGCAATGAGAAGGCGCTGTCGGACGATCTGCGCGCCAAGCTGAAGGCGGAAATCGACGCCTTCGCCAAGACCTTCGCTTGAACGAAGCCGGACGCACGGGATCAGGTTTGAAGCATGGCTTCGTTAAAAGACCTTCGTAATCGCATCGCCTCGGTCAAGGCGACGCAGAAGATCACCAAGGCGATGCAGATGGTCGCCGCGGCGAAGCTGCGTCGCGCGCAGGAAGCGGCGGAAGCGGCGCGTCCCTATTCCGAGCGCATGGGCGCGGTGCTGGCCAACATCACGCAGGCGATCGGCGGTGGCGGTGATGCCCCGGCGCTTATGACCAGCACCGGCAAGGACGACGTGCATCTGCTCATCGTCTGCACAGCCGAGCGTGGCCTGTGCGGCGGCTTCAACTCGCAGATCGCGCGGCTTGCCCGCGACCACATCCGCAGGCTTCTGGCCGACGGCAAGCAGGTCAAGATCATCTGCGTCGGCAAGAAGGGTTTTGACATCCTGCGCCGCGACTACGGCGCGCTGATCCTCGAACGCGTCGATCTGCGCGAGGTCAAGACGCTCGGCTTCGTCAACGCCGACGCAATCGCGCGCAAGGTCATCCACCTCTTCAACGAGGGCGGCTTCGACATCTGCACGCTGTTCTATTCGCAGTTCAAGTCGGTGATAAGCCAGATTCCGACGGCGCAGCAGATCATCCCGGCGGCACAGGCTTCGGCCGCCGCCGCGACGGGCAATGGCGCCACCGCGGTCTACGAATACGAGCCGGAGCCGGGCGAGATCCTCTCCGACCTCATCCCGCGCAACATCGCGGTGCAGATCTTCCGGGCGCTGCTGGAGAACGCGGCCGGCGAGATGGGCGCCAAGATGAGCGCGATGGACAATGCGACGCGCAATGCCGGCGACATGATCAACAGGCTGTCGATCACCTACAACCGCCAGCGGCAGGCGCAGATCACCAAGGAACTGATCGAAATCATTTCGGGCGCCGAGGCGCTCTAGGCGCGCGCGGGCGGGGTCCCGGACCTCGCAGCGGCGTGAACAACGGATAGACGAAAAGGGCAAAGACGATGGCGAAAGCAGCTACCCCGAAGACCGCGGCCAAGGAGGCATCGGCCCCGAAGGCGGCAAAGGCCCCGGCAGCGGCCGCGAAGGCCGCCGCTCCGGCGAAGAAGGCGGCCGCTCCGGCCAAGGCCGCGGCTTCCGCGGCCAGCGTCGCGGCCAAGCGCGTCGGCGCCGCCGGCAAGGTCCGCCAGGTCATCGGCGCCGTCGTCGACGTGCAGTTCGAAGATCACCTGCCGGCCATTCTGAACGCGCTGGAAACCGACAATGTCGGCAACCGCCTGGTGCTCGAGGTCGCCCAGCATCTCGGCGAGAACACCGTGCGCTGCATCGCCATGGACTCGACCGAAGGTCTGGTGCGCGGCCAGGACGTCTTTGACACCGGCGCGCCGATCTCGGTTCCGGTCGGTCCGGGCATGCTCGGCCGCATCATCAACGTCATCGGCGAGCCGGTCGACGAGGAAGGCCCCGTCGACGGCATCGAAATGCGCGCCATCCACCAGCCGGCTCCGGCCTATGTCGACCAGTCGACGGAAGCGCAGATCCTGGTCACCGGCATCAAGGTTCTCGACCTCTTGGCGCCTTACGCCCGCGGCGGCAAGATCGGCCTGTTCGGCGGCGCCGGCGTCGGCAAGACCGTGCTGATCCAGGAACTGATCAACAACGTCGCCAAGGCTCACGGCGGCTTCTCGGTGTTCGCCGGCGTCGGCGAGCGCACCCGCGAAGGCAACGACCTCTATCACGAGTTCATCGAATCGGGCGTCAACAAGAAGGGCGGCGGCCAGGGCTCGAAGGCGGCGCTGGTGTACGGCCAGATGAACGAGCCGCCGGGCGCGCGCGCCCGCGTCGGCCTGACCGGCCTCACGGTCGCCGAGTACTTCCGCGACCAGGGCCAGGACGTGCTATTCTTTGTCGACAACATCTTCCGCTTCACGCAGGCGGGCTCGGAAGTGTCGGCGCTGCTCGGCCGCATTCCTTCCGCCGTGGGCTATCAGCCGACGCTAGCCACCGACATGGGCGCGCTGCAGGAGCGCATCACGACGACGACCAAGGGCTCGATCACCTCGGTGCAGGCCATCTACGTGCCGGCCGACGACTTGACCGATCCGGCGCCGGCGACCTCCTTCGCGCACCTTGACGCGACGACCGTGCTCAACCGCGCGATCTCGGAGAAGGGAATTTACCCGGCCGTCGATCCGCTGGATTCCACCTCGCGCATGCTCGACCCGATGGTTGTCGGCGAGGAGCACTATCAGGTGGCCCGCCAGGTGCAGTCGATCCTGCAGCGCTATAAGTCGCTGCAGGACATCATCGCCATCCTGGGCATGGACGAGCTTTCGGAAGAGGACAAGCAGACGGTGGCCCGCGCCCGCAAGATCGAGCGCTTCCTGTCGCAGCCGTTCTTCGTCGCCGAAGTGTTCACCGGCTCGCCGGGCAAGCTGGTCGACCTCGCCGACACCATCAAGGGCTTCAAGGGCCTCTGCGCCGGCGACTACGACCACCTGCCGGAAGCCGCCTTCTACATGGTGGGCGGTATCGACGAAGCGGTCGAGAAGGCACAGCGCCTGGCGGCTGAAGCGGCGTAATCCATGGACAGGAAGTTCTGTTGCTCCACCCTGCAAGAGGTGATGACAGAGCTTCCGTCGCCGTCGTTCTTCGAGACCGACGATGGGATATTGATGATGACCGTTGGGACTGTGGAAACGGAAGACGGTCTTGGGTATTTCGATCAAGCGGTCATGTTCTGTCCCTTCTGTGGGACAGGATTGCAGACTGACAAAAGTATCGCCGGCAAGGTGAAGCACAATGGCTGAAGCTTTCAAGTTCGAACTGGTCTCGCCGGAGCGGCTGCTCGTTTCCGAGCAGGTCGAGTCCGTCGTCATCCCGGGCGCCGAAGGCGAGATGACGGTGATGGCGCAGCACGCGCCGGTCATGACCACCATCAAGCCCGGCGTCGTAACGGTGAAGGCCGCGGGCGGCAAGGAAGACCGCTATGTCGTGTTCGGCGGTTTCGCCGACATCCTGCCGTCGGGCTGCACGCTGCTTGCCGAATCGGCCGTGCATGTTAACGACATCGACCGCGCCGACCTTGCCCGCCGCATCCAGGACGCCAGGGAAGACGCCGCCGACGCCAAGGACGACATGGCGCGCAGCCGCGCCGAGCAGTTCCTCGCCCAGCTCACGACGCTGGAAGGCGCGCTGCTGCCGGCCTGATTGCGGATAGGACACGAGACTGAAAAAGCGGGGCTTGCCCCGCTTTTTTTGTTTGTTGTTTGCAATAAAGTTCGCGCTGCTTGGGGCGCAATCCCGGGCGGGTCGGCGGGCGAACTGCTACTCCGCCAGCCTGGGCGGCTCGTTGCCAATGCCGAGCGCGGCAAAGGCCAGTTTCGGGCCGCCCTGCCTGAAATGGACGAGATGCGTGGCGACAAACTCGATCAACCGCTGGCGCTCCGCGTGGCCTATGGCGAAGCCGGCGAGGTCGAACACGGCCTCGGCCATTGTCGCCGTCGGCAGATTGCGGCCGAACAGCTCGCTGAGGGCGGCATCGAGCGGATCGGTGAAATGGCCTTCTGGCAAAGCACCGCCGCGCGCGGCGCATGCCGCGATCCAGGCGGCGACAACCAGCGACAGATGTTCGGGAAGCAGTCCCGCCTCAAGCCGCGCAAGCGCTGAAGCGACGATGCGTTGCGGCAGCTTCTGGCTGCCGTCATTGGCGATCTGCGCGGTGCGGTGGGCGAGCGCGGTGTTCGAAAACCGATCTGCGAGCTCGGCTGTGTAGGCGGTTGTGTCGAGCCCGGCATCCTGCGGCAGCGTCGGGATGGCTTCGGCCCAGAGCCGGTCGACGAATTGCCTTATTGCCGAGTCGGCAAAGGCGCGGTCGACGGTGGCATGGCCGCTGAGCAGGCCGAGATAGGCGATGCCGGAATGCGCGCCGTTGAGCAGCCTCAGCTTCATATCCTCGAAGGGGCCGACATCCTCGACCATGGTGACGCCGAATCTCTCCCAGGCCGGCCGACCGGCCGGGAAACGGTCTTCGATCACCCATTGGCGGAAGGGCTCGGTCATCACCGGCCAGGCATCCTCGACGCCGAGCTGTTGGCCGATGCGCGTCCGGTCGGCATCCGTGGTCGCCGGCACGATTCGGTCGACCATGGAGGACGGGAAGGCGACTTCGTCGGCGACATGGCGCTCGAGATCGGCATCGCGCAGCTTCGCGAATTCGATCAGCAGCCGGTGCAGCGTGGCGCCGTTGGCCGGAAGATTGTCGCAGCAGAGCACGGTGAAAGGCGGTGTGCCGGCAATGCTGCGGCGCGCCAGTGATTCGGCGAGAAAGCCATGCGCCGTCCTCGGCGACCCGGGGTTGGCGAGGTCGTGGACGATGTCGGGGTGCGCGCTGTCGAGACTGCCGTCGGCCGCCCTGAGATAAGCCTTCTCGGTGATGGTGAGCGTCACGATGCGGGTGCGCGGATCGGACAGCGCGGCGAGCACCGCGCCGGGGTCCTCCGGAGCGACGAGCAAGGACTGGATCGAACCGATCACCTGTAGCTGTTCGCCGGCGCTGTCCCGGATCGCCAGCGTGTAGAGCCCGTCCTGCGGTTTGAGCGCGTCGCGCGTGTCGGGGCTGCGCAGCGAGACGCCGACGATGCCCCAATCGCTTTCGCCGTCCGCCAGGCAGGCATCGACATAGGCGGCCTGGTGCGCGCGGTGAAAAGCGCCGACACCAAGATGGACGATGCCGGGGGTGACAGAATTGCGGGGATAGCGAGGAACCAGGACTTCGGCCGGCAGCTTGGCGATTGTGGCGTTGGACAGGCGACCGTTCATGGGAAGCAAAGTCTCCGATCGGGTTGCCCGCCTGATGCCGGGCGAAAACGATGGCAGCGACGTAACATCCGCTGTCGGCGCGCACAATGGCTGCGTTGCTTTCGAGAGCCGCCATGCAATCGATCGTTTTGCATGTTGACATTGCCTCCGACAGATTCACCGTTAGATCAGGATGGCGATTTCGTTGAATCGCCATTTCGATCTAACTCTTTGTCGGAGCATGATCTTTTGCAAAGCGGGTCCCGCTTCTTGCGTTCACCGACCCTCGGTTCGAGATCATGCTCCAACGCAATCCGGGAGGAGCCAAGTGGCCGCACTAACCGATCCCGATCTGCTGTTCGCGCCCGAGGCGAATTCGCGCGCGCTGGCCCGCGCCCTTTACGCCGGCGTGAAGGACCTGCCCATCGTCAGCCCGCATGGTCATACCGACCCGCGCTGGTATGCGCTCAACGAGCCGTTCCCCGATCCGGCGCAATTGCTGATCGTGCCCGATCATTACATCCTTCGCATGCTGCTCAGCCAGGGCTTGCGGCTGGAAGAGCTCGGCGTGCCGACGCTCGATGGCGCGCCGGGCGAGACCGATGGCCGGATGATCTGGCGGCGCTTCGCCGAGCATTATTATCTCTTCCGCGGCACGCCGACCCGGCTCTGGCTCGACCATGTGTTCGCGCATCTGTTCGGCATCGAGGAGCTGCTCACCGCCGCTTCCGCCGACCGCACCTACGATACGATCGCCACGCTGCTGCAGCGCGACGACTATCGTCCGCGCGCGCTGTTCGAGCGCTTCAACATCGAGGTGATCGCCACGACCGACGGCGCGCTCGACGATCTCAAATGGCACCGGATGATCCGCGACAGCGGCTGGAACGGCCGCGTCGTCACGGCCTATCGGCCGGACGCGGTGGTCGATCCCGATTTCGAGGGATTTGCTTCCAATCTCGATCGCCTTGCCGACATCACCGGCTGCAATACAGGCACATGGACGGGCTATCTCGATGCGCATCGGCAGCGCCGCGCCTATTTCAAGCAATTCGGCGCCACCTCGTCCGATCACGGCCATCCGACCGCCGAGACCGCCAATCTCTCCGACCCGGCGGCGCAGGAGCTGTTCAACCGTATCCGCCGCGGCTCCGACGACGAGCGCGAGCGGCGGCTGTTCAGGGCGCAGATGCTGACCGAAATGGCCAAGATGAGCCGCGACGACGGCCTGGTGATGCAGATCCATCCCGGATCATGGCGCAATCATTCCCCTGCCGTTTTCCAGAAATTCGGCCGCGACAAGGGCTTCGATATCCCGACGCGCGCCGACTATGTGACGGCGCTGAAGCCGCTGCTCGACTGCGTCGGGCTGGAGCGCGACCTCACGATCATCCTGTTCACGCTCGATGAGTCGAGCTATGCGCGCGAGCTGGCGCCGCTCGCCGGCGTCTATCCGGCGCTAAAGCTGGGCCCGGCCTGGTGGTTTCACGACAGTCCGGAAGGGATGCGCCGCTTTCGCGAGATGACTACCGAGACGGCAGGCTTCTACAACACGGTCGGCTTCAACGACGACACGCGCGCCTTTCCGTCGATCCCGGCGCGCCACGACGTCGCGCGCCGCGTCGACTGCGCCTTCCTGGCGCGGCTGGTCGCCGAGCATCGGCTGCGCGAGGACGAGGCGCATGAGCTGGCGCGCGACCTTGCCTATACGCTTGCCAAGAAGGCCTACCGGCTCTGAACCTGGCGCCCATGGTCTTGGCAGGGAGGAACGTCATGCTTCGAATGGAAATTGGACGATGAGCGATATTTTCTCACACGCGGGCACAAAAGCCTGGGAACCGACGCCGGATGGCAATCGCCGGCGCGTGCTGGTGCATACAGACGAACTGATGATGGTCGAATTCGCTTTTGAAAAGGGCGGCGTCGGCGTGCTGCATTCGCATCCGCATGTCCAGGCAAGCTATGTCGCCGAGGGCCGCTTCGAGGTCACCATCGACGGCCGATCGGAGATCCTCGAGACCGGAAGCAGCTTCATCGTGCCTTCCAATCTCGTGCATGGCGTCAGGGCGCTGGAGGCCGGGCGCCTGGTCGACAGCTTCGCGCCTTACCGCGCCGATTTCCTCGGCTGAGTATCCGCCGCTCAAAGGAAAGCCCGCGCCGTCGGGCGCGGGCCTGTTGCCTGGGCGCTGGTTGCGCCGCCGCGGTACTCTAACATTGCCGCAGGACAGCAACTGTGCCGCAGCATGGTGAAGATAGGTTTAACGACGACTGGCTGGAGGCAGGCTGGCAAAAATTCAGCGCTGCTGCAGCGCGAGCCTCAGGCCGAGCGCGCAATAGATGCCGCCGACCACCTTGCCTTGCCATTTCAGAACTGCCGGATGGCGGCGCAGGAAGGAGCCCAGGCCACCCGCGCTGACGGCGAAGACCACCGTGCTGAAGAGACCGAGCAGGACGAAGATGATGCCCAGCAGCATCAATTGCAGCACCACGAAGCCGCCTTGCGGGTGGACGAATTGTGGCAGGAAGGCGAGGAAGAACAGAGCGGTCTTCGGGTTGAGCACTTCGGTCAGGATCGCCTGCCGGAAGGCTTTTCCCGCCGAGATCGATAGCGTCCTGCCCGCGAGATCGGCCGGCACCTTTTCAAGCATGGCGCGGATGCCGAGATAAACGAGATAGGCAGCGCCGATATATTTGATGATGCTGAACAGCATCGCCGAGGCGGCGATGATGGCCGAGATGCCGACAATGGCCATGATGGTGTGGATGACATCGCCCGCCGCGACACCGGCGCCGGTGGCGATGCCGACCTTCGTGCCCGAGCTCGTCGCGCGCGACACGGTGAGCAGCGTCGCCGGTCCCGGAATGAAGACGAAGCCGAACACGATCGCGATGTAGGTGATGAGCGTGGCGGGATCGATCATGTGAAGGTTCCTTTTGGATCCCGGCTGTCGGCAGCGGACGGCTTGGCCTTATAGCACTGCACAAGGCGCCGGTGGAACTCCCACCAGCGGCGATGTCACCGTCGCCGCGGCTCGAAGCGGCATGACGCGCCGGCCTGCCAGGCTGCGACGATTTCACGAGCGTCATTACTTCGCCTGCGCGGTGTCTGGTCGGGATCGATCGGCATTGGCTTAGAGCGGTTCACCGTTTCACGGAAACGGCGAACCGCGCTATCTCCTTGTTTTTACGCAATCCCGGAAGGAAAACCGCTCACACTTTTCCCGGAATTGCTCTAGACCTTCCGTTTCTACGCATGTCGTTGTATCGAAACGACAAGACCGAACGATGCCAGAACCGGCAATCGGGCAAAGACGCCTGCCGCGCGCGGCGAGCCCGGATTTATCCTTGAAGGGGGCTGGCTTGGAAGAGCAAGCGACGGGTGAGACCCGGCGAAGCCGGGCTGGAACGTGCGGGCCCCCAAAACAGGCGCAGTTGTCGTCGGATGGGCGCTGCCGGCCGGAGGCATCCCGACGCATGATCTCGCAGCCCATCCTCACCGCAACGCGGCATGGACTTATCGTGACGCCGGACATGTTGCCGGGCAACGAGGGAATCAACATCAACGGGCCGTCGCTGATCCGCATGCCCGACTGGGCGCAGGGGCGGCTAGGCGCTTACCATCTCTACTTCGCCGACCATGGCGGCTCCTATATTCGCCTCGCCCACGCAGATTCGATCGAAGGTCCGTGGCACATCCATCCCGGCGGCGTGCTGTCCCTTGAGCAATGTCCGTTCATCAAGGAGCACATCGCGTCTCCCGACGTTCATGTCGATCAGCGGAACCACCGCCTTGTCATGTATTTTCATGGACCGGCAGAAAGCGGGGAAGGCCAGATGACCTTTGCCGCGACATCCGCTGACGGCCTTCATTTCAATCCGCTTCCCGAGCCGCTTGGGCCTTCTTATGCGCGCTTTTTCCACCACGACCAATGGTGGTACGGTTTTCTGGGGACGGGAACCGTCACCGTCTTCCGTTCCGGGACTGGCATCTCCGATTTCGAACAAGGCCCGGTCATCCTGCCTCCCGTAAAGCGCGGCCCGACCCTACGGCATCTTGCGCTGCAGAAGTCCGGCCGCTGGCTGCGGATCTATTACACGCGCAGGGGCGATGCGCCGGAACGAATCCTTCATGGCGCGATAGATCTCGCCGAGGACTGGGGAAACTGGACGGTGCAGGGCGAAACGGAACTGCTGCGGCCGCAGACGGACTTCGAAGGAGCGGGTTTGCCGGTCCGTCCCAGCCGGGACGGGGCGGCCGAAGGCAAGGAAAACGCGTTGCGCGATCCCGCTATTTTCGAGGAAAATGGCCGCACTTGGCTTCTCTACTCCGTCGCGGGAGAGAGCGGCATCGCCTTGGCCGAGATTACGTCGAAGGACGTCCCTGCCCGAGCCCCAACCCGGGTCACCATTCTGGGCCGCGGCGCAAGGCGATTTTTTTGGCGCCTGCGCAAGGCCGCGCGGCGGCTGCCCTCGGCAATGACATTTCGCAAACGAATCTTCATCGCAGGCTGTGCTCGCAGCGGAACCACGCTCAGCCGTCGTTTGATGGCGTGTTTCGACGATACCTATGTCCATGCGGACGAAGCGCCCTATCAGGCGCTGCTCGAACTCGATCGCCCCCAATTCAATCTGGTCGTCAAACGCACTCATGAAAGCCACAAGGATATCGAACATCTGCCTGCCTCGGTTGGGTTGATCTACTGTGTGAGGCATCCTTTCGATGTGCTCACCAGCTCGCATCCGGAGACGGTGAACGAGCGGCGTTTCCATGTAACGACCGAACGCTGGGAGGCGGAGTACGCCGGATTGATGCGCCTTAGACGGGCTCAGCCCGAAAGAGCCGTTTTCTATTTGCGCTATGAAGAGCTGATCGCCGAACCTGATATCGTCCAGGGCAGGATCGCTCGATCGTTCGATCTTTCACCGGTCACCCTGTATAGCCGGGATGCGGACAATCCGATACGGGCGACGTCGCTGAGGAAATGGGAGCGCAATGAAGAATTCCGGACCTATCTGAATAGCCTGCCTGCGACGTTTCTCGCCCGCGTGGAAAGCTTCTGCCGCGAATTCGGCTACGATATGCCGGGCCACATGTTGACCGCGGAAGCGAGTTGATGCCACAGGCAGCAAGCATCCGGGCCGAGGATCCCACGCGTCGCGTCCTGAAGGATGTGTTCGGCTACGACGATTTCCGTCCCGGGCAGGCGACCGTGATCGAGGCGCTGCTCTCCGGACGCCATATGCTGGCGGTCATGCCGACGGGCGCCGGCAAGTCGCTCTGCTATCAGGTTCCGGCGCTGGTCAAGGGCGGGCTCACCATCGTGGTGTCGCCGCTGGTGGCGCTGATGCAGGATCAGGTCGCCGCCTTGCGTCTCGCCGGCGTGGCCGCCGACACGATCAATTCCTCGCTCGATCGCGAGGCCAACGTGGCGGCCTGGCGCCGCGTGGCATCCGGGCAGACGCGGCTGCTCTATCTGGCGCCGGAGCGGCTGATGACGGAGCGTATGCTGGACGCGCTGTCGCGGCTCGATGTCAGCCTGATCGCCATCGACGAGGCGCATTGCATCTCGCAATGGGGCCCGGCCTTCCGCCGCGAATATGAGGACCTGTCGCAGCTGCGCGGCGTGTTTCCGCACGTTCCGATCATTGCGTTGACGGCGACGGCGGACGAGGCGACGCGCGGCGATATCGAGGCGCGGCTGTTTGCCGGACGCGCCGAAACCCTGGTGCTGGGTTTCGACCGGCCCAACATCAAATTGGCGATCGAGACCAAGCAGGACAGCAAGCGCCAGCTGCTGCGCTTCGTCGAGCGGCACCAGGGCAAAAGCGGCATCATCTACTGCCTGTCGCGGCGCAAGACCGAGGAAATGGCGGCCTTCCTGGAGAAGAACGGCGTGCGCGCGCTCGCCTATCATGCCGGCATGAGCAAGGAGGCGCGGGAAGCTAACCAGAACGCCTTCATGAGCCTGCCGGGCGTCGTCATGGTGGCGACCATCGCCTTCGGCATGGGCATCGACAAGCCCGATGTCGCCTATGTCTTCCACACCGATCTGCCGGGCAGCCTGGAGGCCTATTACCAGGAGATCGGCCGCGGCGGGCGCGACGGCCGGCCGGCGGAAGCGCATATGCTCTACGGCGCCGGCGACATCCGCACGCGCCGCATGTTCATCGACGAGGAGGATACCTCGCCCGAGCACAAGAGACGGGCGCATCGCCGGCTCGACACGCTGATCGGCTATTGCGAGACGGCGCAGTGCCGGCGCCAGGTGCTGCTCGGCTATTTCGGCGAGGAGGCGAAGGCCTGCGGCAATTGCGACAACTGTCTTAACCAGGCGCCGCGCGCCGACGGCAGCGCCGAGGCGCGCATCATCCTTGCGGCCGTGGCGCAGAGCGGCGAGCGCTTCGGAGCCGCCCATGTCATCGATATCCTGCTCGACCACGAGACCGAGAAGGTGCTGGCGAGAGGCCATCAGAAGCTCGCCAGCTTCGGGACCGGCATCATGCACAGGAAGCCGGTCTGGCTGTCGCTGATCCGGCAACTGGTCGCCGGCGGCTTCCTGGTGCCGGATCCAGACGGCCATGGCGGCCTCGTCATCTCGGAAAGCGGCCGCGCGCTCGGGCGCGGCGAGGTTGCCTTCGAGTATCGCGTCGAGGGCCGGGACCGTCTTGCGCGCGGCAGGAAGCGCGCCGCGCAAGGCTCGGCCATGGGTGGCGAAGGCGTCGATGCATCGCTTCTGGCGACGCTCAAGACGCTGCGGCTGCGGCTCGCCAAGGAACGCCAGGTGCCGGCCTATGTTGTGTTCTCCGATCGCACGCTGATCGACATGGCCGAGCGCCGCCCGCAAGACCTCGACGATTTCGCCGAGGTGAATGGCGTGGGCGGAGCCAAGCTGAAGGAGTTCGGCGAGGTTTTCCTGAGCGCGATCGCCGCGCATCAATCGGGGTCTGAAAAAGCTGGCCGTTAAAGCATGTCTCCCGAAAGTGGGACCGGTTTCGGGATAAAGACATGCGTAAAATCAAAAAACCTAAAGCGCATGGAGCGAATCCGAAGGATCGCAACGCGCTTTAGGTCTCAAGGAACTCCGCAATCGCCTTGAGCCGGGTAAAGTGGTTCACCGTTTCACGGAAACGGCGAACCACTTATCTCTTTGTTTTCACGCAATTCCGGACGGAAACCGCTCACACTTTTCCTGGAATTGCTCTAACGCCAAAGGCAGACCTTGACGTCCTTCCCGATATAGCAGGCGCCTTCGCGGCGAAGGTCTCCCCAATCGCCCACCTCGCCGTGCGTCTCGCGAATATCCCCGTTGGCATAGCCTGCCCAAGAATCTCCGTCCTTGTAGATAACCGCCCAGTAATCCTTGGACATCTCGCCAGCCCCGCTATGCGTGTCGGGATAGTCGATACCCGCGAAAACCTGCTTGGGGCCCTGGATGTTGAAATCGCCGCCCTGCTCGATTTGGTAGGAGCATTTTCCGGAGATGCGGGTCTCGCCGTGAACGACGAGCAGGCAGCGGCCCCATTTGTAACCGGTCGGCAGACGATGCTGTGCTGCATGCGAAGGCGAGAGGGAAAACGCAATTGCCAGGGCTGCCATGATGGTTCGCGCGGTCATCCTATCACCCATCGTGAAACCGTCGATTGGATTCGACCCAGGGCGTATGTCGAAAATGGTCCTCCGCGGGATGTTTCCATCAGAGATCCTCTTATTTGTCGCGGAATTGTCCCCTAGAGCCGGTTCGATCGGATTGACGTATGTCAAAGCGCTTTTTGATTGAAGAAGTAATCATTAATGTGAAGAACTTGGAAGCCGCATTGTGCTTGAACGAGTTTGGCAAATTCCGGCCCACGTCTGCGGGATAGAGTAATTCCAAGATGGCGTTCGCCGAGGCTCGGGAAGGGTTGATTGTGGATCGGAAAGGCATCCGACCAAGGCTTGGCTGTTCCATGAAGCGCTCGTCAGGATTCGACGGTTCGCGTTGGCTCGGCATCTGCCTCGCCTTGCTGATGGCGTTCACCACGGTCCTTGCCAGCCATGCCAATTCGGCCGCGTCTCCGCTTGGCGCCCATTGGGCCGCAGAGCATAATCATGGCTCCGCAGCGATCCGACATGATGGTTCCGCCCCGTGCAAGGATTTCGGCCATGCGCGCCATCAAGGCACATGCTGCATCTCGGCTTCAAGCTGCTCATTCTGCGTCCCGGTTGACGTTCATCTCTTCGTCGCGATTTCGGGAAGCCATCCTGTCGCGATAGCGCCGCCTTTCGTATCCTCTCCAAGTGACGTGCCAGTCGGGCTGCGCCCTCCGAATCTTGTCGTGACCGCCTGAGCGCACGCGCGCCTTCCGTTCGTGCGCTTCGCCGCCGGTTAATCCGGCCCTTGAGTCACGAACATGAGAGCTTTGCAATGCAATCCATATCCCGTCGCCAGTTCCTGGCATCCACGGTGGCTGCCGGCGCCGCGGGCGTCGTCCTGCCGCTGATCTATCCCCGCGCTGTACAGGCGGCCTCCCCGAGCGTCATCCGGGCAGATACCCGCATCATCGAGGTGGCCGGCCGTGCCGCCAAAGTCTTCGGTCTCGTCCAGCCCGACGGCACCCCAGGGCTCGTCACCTCGGCCGCCAATGACTTCCAGGTCCGGCTCGAAAATCGGCTGAACGCGCCGACCTTGATCCATTGGCACGGCCTGACGCCGCCCTTCGGACAGGACGGCGTGCCCGACCTGCCGCAACCGTTGCTGCAGCCGGGCCAGTCCTATGATTACAGCTTCCCCGTCGCGACGCCGGGCACGCATTGGATGCATGCCCACACGCTGCAGGAACAGCAGCTGCTTGCCGCGCCGCTGGTCGTTACGGATCCTGCGGAGGCAGGCGCGGACGAGCAGCCCCTGGTGGTGCTGTTCCACGACTTCAGCTTCAAGACGCCTGAGGAATTGCTGGCCGGGCTGACCGGATCAGTGCCCGGATCGGGAAACGACGGCATGGCCGGACATTCGATGTCGGGCATGTCAGGCATGGACATGCAAGACATGTCAGGCGGGCAAGGCATGTCGGACGGGCAAGGCATGGCCATGCCGATGGACGTCAACGACATCCAATACGACGCCTACCTGGCGAACGACCGGACGCTCGACGATCCACAGCTGTTTGCTGTGGAACGCAACGGCACGGTCCGGCTGCGCCTCATCAACGGCGCCACCGCCACGGCATTCTGGATCGACACCGGGTCGATCGAGGGCGAAGCGATCGCTGTCGACGGGAATCCCGTCACGCCAGTGCGCGGTCGCCGCTTTCCGCTCGCCATGGGCCAGCGCCTCGATATCCGGCTGCGTATTCCGGACGAGGCGGGAGCCTGGCCGATCCTGGCGCTGCGGGAGGGCAGTGTCGAGCGCACTGGCTTCGTGTTGGCGACCAGGGGCGGCGCGGTAAAGCGCATCGCGCTGGCTGGCGACCAGGCGACAGCCGCGTTCGACCTTGCATTCGAGTCCAGCCTCGTCGCTGCCAAGCCCCTGGCCGTGGCGTCTGTGGACCGGAACCAGTCCGTCGAGATTGGCGGCACCATGCAGGGCTACTCCTGGACGCTCAACGGCAGGACATGGGACGACCATAAGCCGATCGCCGTGCGAAAGGGTGAGCGCATCGAACTCGTCCTGCGCAACGCCAGCATGATGGGCCATCCCATGCACCTGCACGGCCATCATTTCCAGGTTGTCGCGATCGACGGACGCCGCTTCGCGGGAGCTGTGCGCGACACCGTCTGGTTGCCGCCGATGCGCGAGGTGACGGTGGCGTTCGATGCCGCTAACCCAGGCACATGGGCGTTTCACTGCCATCACCTCTATCACATGGCGAGCGGCATGATGACCGTCGTCGACTACACCGCCTAACCGATTTCAAGGACAGGACCATGAGACAGAACCATATGAATACCCTCTTCAGGACCCTGGCGATCGGAGCAATCCTCGCCTTCTCGGCGCCCGTTCTCGCGAACGATGCCCATCATCCAGCCGGCAGCGGAGATGCCTCGCCGCCACCTGCCGCGACGGAGAATGCGGAGGACGGAGGCACTGGCTTGGGGATGCCCATGATGATGGGCGGCTCGATGTCCAACACCATGATGCCGAACGACATGATGAAGATGATGATGGACATGATGGCGGGCGGCGACACCCCCATGGGGCAGATGATGTCGCCCGAGCATGTCGAGGGGCGGATCGCCTTCCTCTCGACCGAACTGAAACTCACCAAAGCGCAGCGGCCCTTGTGGGACGCCGTCGCCGAGGCGCTGCGGGCAAACACCCGTTCGGCCAAGGACATGATGGCGAAAATGCCGGGCGGCATGACGGGCGGAGATACCGCCCCCGAAACGCCAGTGAAGCGGATCGAGGTCCAGGAGCGAATGCTGTCGACGCGGCTCGAGGGACTGAGGCGGCTCAAGGTCGCTTTGGAGCCCTTCTACGCGTCGCTAGACGATGCCCAGAAGGCCGTGGCCGACAAGCTGCTCGTGCCGGCGCCGATGGGCATGATGTGAGACTCGAAGGGGCCGTTGCGTTACGCCGCAGCGGCCCCTTCGATCAACGCGAGATCTCCAGGTTGGACCATGAAGACGAAGCGGAGCGTCCGCACGGAGGAACTGCTGCAGCTGCAGCGCGAAACCTTCGAGTACTTCCTGGGCGAGGTGAATCCCGCCAACGGCCTCATCCGCGACAAGACCGCCGCCTATTGGCCGGCCAGCATAGCGGCGACGGGTCTCGCTCTCACCTGCTATCCGGTCGCCGTCGAGCGCGGATACATGACTCGGCCAGAAGCCGTCGCACGAACCCTGGCTACGCTCCGCTTCTTCTGGACGAGTCCCCAGGGGCCGGAGCCCGACGCTATCGGCTACCGTGGGTTCTACTATCATTTCCTCGACATGCAGACAGGACGGCGCGCCTGGCAGTGCGAGCTGTCCACGATCGACAGCGCCCTCCTGTTGGCAGGGGCTCTCACGGCGGCCGCGTATTTCGGTGAAGAGACCGCCGACGAGCAGGAAATCCGCACGCTTGCCGATGCGCTCTATCGGCGTGCCGACTGGCAATGGGCCCAGAACCAGGGCGCTACGGTGACGCATGGCTGGAGCCCGGAAAACGGGTTCATCAAATACCGCGGGGAAGGTTACGACGAGGCCCTTCTGCTTTACGTTCTGGCGCTCGGCTCACCGACCTTTCTCTTCCCGAGAGCAGTTACGCCGCCTGGACGTCGAGCTACCGTTGGGAAAGCTGCTACGGCTATGGATATCTCTATGCCGGGCCGTTGTTCACGCACCAGCTGTCGCATGTCTGGATCGACTTTCGCGGGATCCAGGACGCTTTCATGCGCGGGAAGGGCATCGATTATTTCGAGAACAGCCGGCGGGCGACCTATCTCCAGCAATGCTATGCCATCATGAATCCGCGGAAGTTCGAAGGTTACCGCGAGTGCTGCTGGGGGATCACTGCAAGCGAGGGACCAGGTCCGGTCACTCTCAAGCTCAATGGTGTCCAGCGGGAGTTCTACGACTATGTCGGCCGCGGCGTTCCCTATGGACCGGATGACGGCACGCTCGCGCCTTGGGCGGTCGCGGCTTCATTGCCATTCGCTCCGGAGATCGTCCTGGAGGCGCTCGACTTCTGCATCGATCAGGCGAAGCTGAAGGAGTTCAACAGATACGGCTTCAAGGCCGCCTTCAATCCCACCCATCCAGGAGAGCCCGGCAATTCGTACGGATGGTGGGTATCGCCCTGGCAGTTCGGCATCAACCAGGGCCCCATCGTGCTGATGATCGAGAACTACCTGAGCGACCAAGTTTGGCGCTTGATGCGCGGTTGCCCCCACATCGTTGCCGGATTGCGCCGCGCCGGGTTCAAAGGCGGCTGGCTGGGGCAGGCTCCGCCTTCTTGAGCGCTGTTTTTCCCGCGGGTCGAGCGGCGGCATTTGCGAGCGACATGTTTGACCCTGGCGAGAGCCCTACAGGAGTTGTAGCGTGATCCAATTGACAAAACAGCTCGGACGCCGTCGCTCCCAGGCGCTTGCCTCGCTCGTTTTTTGCGCATTCGTGATAGCCCTTGGCTACGGGACGATGCTGCCAGTGCTGCCAATGATCGTACAGCGATTGCTGGCATCGCCGAACCCGGTTGACATCGCTCGTCACACGGGATTGCTGACCGCTGCATTTGCGGTCGCACCGTTGGCGACAGCGTTTCCCTGGGGTCGCATGTCGGATCGCCATGGGCGGCGGCCGATACTGATTCTCGGCCTCGCCGGATTTGCCGTCACCTTTGCAGCCACGACAATTCCGCTAAACCTAACGTTTCTCTACGTGATGCGCCTGCTCAACGGCTGCTTCGCTGCGGCAGTGCTTCCCAGTGCCTATGCGTTCATCGCGGACATCCAACCCGACGAGAGCAGACGCGCTCGAGCCTTCGGGCAAATCAGCGTGGCGTCCAGCCTCGGGCTTCTTGCCGGCCCGATGATAGGCGGCCTCTCGTGGCAGTGGCTCGGCACTATTATACCATTTGGTGCGATGCCGGACGGAGCGCTCTTGTTGAGCCTTCTCGTTGCGGGAGGGGCCGCGGTTGCCGCCGCGGTGGTCGCGCGCGCCATCGAGGGCGGTCCGCCGCCGCAGCGGAAGCGCACCGACATCGAATCCGAGGGTGTGGCGAGATCTGTTGAGTTCCGTTTGCTGGGGCTTGCAGCCGCTCTGGCCGGAGGACTTGGACTGTTCGAGGTGTATCTCACGCTGCGGAGCCGCGCCCTTTCCGTAACGCCGACGGCACTCGGGTCGATGTTTGCTATGTGCATGGCGGTAATGTTGGTCGCCCAAGGCATCGTATTCTCGCGATCGGTGAAGCCGGAGACAACACGGTGGCTAGTCGCTCCAGCTTTTGGGGTGATGGCCATCGGCCTGGCGCTGGTTCTCGTCGCGGGCAGGTCCGACGGGCTTCTGATCCCCACGGGCACGGTGGCGGCTTCCGGAGGCCTGCTGGCTCCTACACTCACCTACTGGATATCCTGGATTACCAGACGCGGCCATGCTGCTGAGCTTGGTCTGCAGAGCACCGTGACTAGCGCGGGCCAGGCACTCGGCTCAGCAGGTGCCGGCCTGCTTTTCGAGTCTTTCGATGTCTCGATTGCGTCCCTCGTGCCTGCCGCAGTCCTGGCTATTGCCGCAATAGCAAGCCTGCAGTTGCCACGGCAGCTTGAGGTCACTCGGACAACGGCTCGCGGGAAGAGCATCGCAAGATGAGCAATTATCCCGAGATATTGCATGGCCGTATCTGTGGGGAAGTGGGACGGCAGGCCTGCGTTCATGAGCATATCGAACGGATCGATCGGGAGTGGCAGACATGAGCGACCCACACGACAGGCTCCGCCTCGTCCGGGCGGGCATCGACACGTACCAGCAGCCGGTGGTCTACATGCATCGCGATTGCCATGTGTGCCGCTCCGAAGGTTTCACCGCGCTCACCCGCGTTTTAGCGCGCAGCGGCGATCGCGAGGTTATTGCCACGCTTAACGTGGTTGTCGACGATCATCTTGCACCGGATGTCGCCGCGCTGTCGGAGGCAGCCTGGAAAGTGATGGATCCCGGCCCTGATCCGTGGGCGACGTTTTCCCACGCTGAGCCGCCCGTGTCGACGACGGCGCTGCGAGCCAAAGTTTTTGGCCGGCAGCTCGGCTATGATGATTTCCTCGCCCTCATGCGCGACGCGGTCGCAAATCGCCTGTCCGACGTCGAACTGACGGCCTTCGTCACGGCCTGTGCCGGCGAGCGGTTGGACAATGACGAGACGATCGCGCTCACCAAGGCAATGGTGGCAGTCGGTGAACGCATCGATTGGGGCGGTGGGCCGGTGCTGGACAAGCACTGCGTCGGCGGGCTGCCGGGAAATCGCACCACGCCGATAGTCGTCGCGATCGTCGCCGCGGCAGGGCATCGGATCCCCAAAACATCCTCGCGCGCCATTACGTCGCCGGCAGGCACTGCTGATGTCATGGAAGTCATGGCCCCCGTCACATTGGATATCGATGCCATGCGGCGCGTCGTCGAGCGGGAAGGAGGCTGTATCGTGTGGGGCGGCAATGCCCGTCTTAGCCCGGCCGACGATCTCTTGGTTCGTATCGAGCGCCCGCTCGACTTCGACAGCGACGGCCAGTTGGTCGCCAGCGTACTTTCCAAGAAGGTCGCGGCCGGCTCCACTCACGCCCTCATCGACGTTCCTGTCGGGCTGACCGCGAAGGTGCGTTCCGCGGCGGCGGCTTCATCTCTCGAGGCAAGGTTGCTTGTGACTGCGCAGGCTCTCGGATTGCAGCTTACGGTACTGCGCACCGATGGTTCCCAGCCCGTCGGATATGGCATCGGTCCGGCCCTTGAGGCGCGCGACGTGCTGAGCGTCCTGCGCAACGAAGCGGAAGCCCCCAGAGACCTGCGCAACCGCGCGCTCGAGATAGCCGGCGCGCTGCTGGATGCTGTGCCTGGCTCGGGGCCCGGCAAGGGACGCGTGCTAGCCCGGATGCTGCTCGACAGCGGGGCCGCACTCGCCAAATTCCTCGCGATCTGCGAGGCGCAGGGAGGCTTCACCGAACCGAAAACCGCGCCGCATACCCGCCCAGTCCTGGCCAACAGGACTGGTCGTATCGGGCGGATCGATAACCGCCGGGTTGCAAGGATCGCCAAGCTCGCCGGCGCACCCGGCAGCGCTGCCGCGGGAGTCGATTGCCGCGTCCGCATTGGAGACAGCGTCCGTTCCGGGGAACCGCTGTTTCAGATCCACGCTCAAACGCCGGGGGAACTCGAATACGCATTCGGGTACGCCACCGCTAATGCTGAGGTTTTCGAAATCAGAGGGCAGGATGATTCAGGCGATATCCCTTGGCACAGCGGCGGGAGCATGAAGTCATGACGCGCCCGCTGCTTTTTGCGCTGCCCGGTAACGAAGCCATGACCAGGGTCTTGGCCGGCGAGATAGAAGGAGAAATAGGCGTCATAGAGGTGCGGAGCTTTCCTGACGAGGAAACCTATCTGCGCTTCCACACGGATGTGAAGAACCGCTCCATGATTATCGTCTGCACGCTCGATCGCCCAGACGCAAAGTTCCTGACGCTCGCTTTCGCCGCCGCCACCGCTCGCGAGCTTGGAGCACGGCGCGTTGGTCTCGTGGCTCCTTATCTGGCCTACATGCGCCAAGATAAGCGCTTCCATCCCGGCGAAGCGGTCACCTCGGTTGCCTTTGCCCGCCAGCTCTCGGCCGAGGTCGACTGGCTGGCGACCGTCGATCCGCACCTCCACCGCTATCCAACCCTCGGCGCGATCTATCCCATCCCCACACGGACGGCACATGCGGCACCGCTTCTCGCCGCCTGGATCAGGTCGAACGTGGAACGGCCGCTTCTGGTCGGTCCGGACATCGAAAGCGAGCAGTGGGTTGCCGCCGTCGCTGACATGGTGGGCGCACCCTACCGAGTTCTTCGCAAGGAGCGGCGGGGAGACCGCGACGTGAGGATCAGTGTTCCCGACCTCCACCTTTATTCCGACCGTATCCCTGTGCTGATCGACGACATCATCTCGAGCGGCGGCACGATGATGGAAACCGCCCGACATCTGCGCGAACAGCACTTTCATTTCGTCGTTTGCGTTGCCGTGCATGCTCTACTTTCCGCCGAGAGCTACCGCAGTCTGAGGGACTTCGCCTCGGCTGTCGTGACGACCAACGCAGTTCCTCATCCGTCGAACGCCATCGATTTGACGCCGGTCATTGCGGAGGCTGTGAGGGAGTTGATGATCTAATCACTGGAACGCAGGCGGTTGGGAGATCGTGGAGAAGGATCATGTTCACTAGGGGACAATACTCGATCGCGATCGAAAGGACTGGACTGCCACGCGCCCGAGCAAAGCGATTTGGGACGTTGATTAGGATTCTCGGATTCGTTGTCAGCGTGTTTTTAGTGGGGATCACTACCGGAGGTAGGGCTTCGGCCGCCGATGAAAACTACAAGGAGGCACACGGCCTGAGCGTCTATTTTGGGGTTTTGCCCGCTGCAATTTTGCGAGGCCACTTGGAAAGCCACCCGGAGGGCGGCATGCATGGTGGCGCACCTCGGGGCGCGCATCAATACCACGTCGTCGTCGCCGTCTTCGATGCCAGGACCGGCGAACGGATCGAGAACGCTGAGGTGACGGCGAATGTGTCAGCGCTCGGCCATGTTGGCCAGCAGAATATCAAGCTGGAGCCGATGTCGATTGCCGGAACCGTCACCTACGGCAACTTCGTCGAGCTGCCGGGCAATGACCGCTACGATATTAAGCTGGACATCACTGTTCCGGGTCGGAAACCTGCTGCCGTCCGGATCGGCTTAACCTATCAGCACATCCGGTAGCTGGATCGGGCGCGCTGCCTTACGGGCTGGCGTTGCTGGTTTCGCGCGGACGTTGGAGGATGGCAGCTTGCAACCGGCCGGGCGGGATTTGACGTGCATCAAAGCGCATTTGGACTGAGCAGGCGATCATGCACATGGTGAATAGCTCGGAAGCCTTGCCGTGCTTGGACAATCTTGTCACATCTGGCAGCGACGCCATCAGACTGCAAGCGGCACCCTCGGTGCGATCATGCTTGCGTTCGGGCTTGCCCTTTTTCTGTTGCTGACGCCTTCGGGCTCAGCGCAAGCGCACGCGTTCGGCGCATCACCAGACTTCTCGTCAGTCAGGGTCGTCCAGTCGGTTGCCGATGGCAAGGCCGATCGGCTGGCCTCGGCGGCCTCTCTGTCGGCATCAACCCTGGACGAGTCGGGTTGCCATGACGGCCATTGCGGCTTGTGCATGGGCGGACATTGTTTCGGTTGTTCGGCAGTTGCTCTGGCAGCCTCCCCTGATATCGCCTCCGCAGCTGAGCCTGGCGCCCCAGCTTTCCCCGAACAATCGGGTTTCGCACTGACCAGGCCTGACGAAGCCTTTCGGCCCCCTCGTTCCGTTCTCTGACGCCCTGTTCGGCGGACAAATCTCGCGCTTGCCGAACAGGATCGCTCTTTGTGCCGGGCCTACGCTGGCTTCGGTCGCGAATGTATTTCGAGGAGAAAACGCATGAACATGCGGACAGAAGCCCCAATCCCTGATCACACGTCTGGTGGCCTGGCCGAGGCGCGCGAGTCACTCACCCTCCGCATTGGAGGAATGAACTGCGCCCACTGCCCGCCGGCAATCGAGCAGGCCATTCGGGCCGTCAAAGGGGTGCAGGGCGTCTCAGTCAATCTCGCAACGCAGACGGCGAAGGTCGAGTATGACCCGACCCAGGCGAAGGTTGCGGAAATCCTGCGCGCCATTCGCTCCGTCGGCTACGCCGCCGGTACGGCGACGACGCGAATTCCCATCAAGAACATGCATTGCACCTCGTGCGCCATACGTGTCGAGCTGGCGCTGAAGACGACCCCTGGCGTGATCGCCGCCCGCGCCAGCCTCGCACCCAACGCCGTCGACATAGAGTATCAGCCGGAACGGACTGATTTCCAGGAACTGAGGAGGTCGATCGAATCCTCCGGCTACAGGGTAGCCGAGCCGAAGGTGAGACCCACGGGCGAGACGCTAGATCCAGCCGAGGCGGCGACCGAGCAGGAATACCGCGGCCTGATGCGGAGGTTCTGGCTCGCAGCGGTCATCTCCCTCCCGGTGATGGCGCTTAGCTATCCCGATCTCATTCCGGGACTGCGCGAGTGGATGCCCATGGGCAGCGACACGCGCCGGATCGTTTGGGCGCTGCTCGGTTTGGCGAGCTTGCCCGTTCTGCTGTGGTCGGGATCGCAGTTCTTTGTTGGCATGTGGGACGCGCTGAAGCACCGCGCGGCCAACATGCACACGCTGATCGCGATCGGCATCACGGCGGCGTTCCTCTATTCGGTCGTGGCGGTCGCATGGCCAGGGATCTTTCCCGACATGGCGCTCGCCGAGGTCTTCTGGGACGTGACCGATGTCGTCGTCGCGCTCGTCGTGCTGGGTCTCGCCTTGGAGATCAAGGCCAAGGGCCGGACCTCGCAAGCGATCAAGAAGCTGATCGGGCTGCAGGCGAAGACCGCAAGAGTTGTGCGCGACGGCAAGGAAATCGACCTCCCCGTCGAGGAGGTGCTGGTCGGCGACACGGTGATCGTCCGTCCCGGCGAAAAGGTCCCGGTCGATGGCAAGGTGAGCGCCGGATCGAGCGCTATCGATGAGTCGATGATCACCGGCGAATCCATGCCGGTCGAAAAGCAGGCCGGCGACGAGGTCATCGGCGGCACGCTCAACGAGACGGGCAGCTTCCGCTTCACCGCGACCAAGGTCGGCAAGGATACCGCGCTGGCAAGTATCATCCGCATGGTGAAGGACGCGCAGGGGTCGAAGGCGCCGATCCAGCGCGTCGTGGATACCGTGTCGGGCTACTTCGTGCCCGCGGTCATGATCGTCGCGATCCTGGCAGCCGTGGCCTGGTACGACTTTGGGCCTGAACCGCGGCTGATCTATGCCACGGTCATCCTGGTCACCACGCTGATCATCGCCTGTCCCTGCGCGCTCGGCCTTGCCACACCGACCTCGCTTACGGTCGGCATCGGCAAGGGAGCGGAAAACGGCATCCTGATCCGCTCCGGCGACGCGTTGCAGGCAGCTGAGAAACTCGACGCGATCATTCTCGACAAGACGGGCACGATCACCAAGGGCGAGCCGGCGCTGACCGACGTCGTCGTCACGCCGGGCCACGAAGAGAGCGCCGTGCTGCGGCTCACCGCTTCCCTTGAGCGCGGCTCCGAGCATCCGCTGGCCTCGGCCATCGTGAAGGGCGCCGAGGCGTGGATGATCGAGCTGGTCGACGCTGAAGGTTTCGCGGCGATCCCGGGCCACGGCGTCAGTGGACGCATCGATGGCCATGATGTGCTGTTCGGCAACGCCAAGCTGATGCGCGACCGCGGTGTTCCCGCAGACGCGCTGCTGCCGCAATGGGAGCGCCTCGCCAATGAAGGCAAAACGCCGATGTATGTGGCGGTCGACGGGCAGGCGGCCGGGCTGATCGCCGTCGCCGACACCGTGAAGCCGGATTCCAGGGCGGCGATCGAAATCCTGAAAGGGCTCGGCATCGAGGTCGTCATGCTGACCGGCGACAACGAACGCACGGGTCGGGCGATCGCGCGCGAAGTCGGCATCGATCGTGTGCTAGCGGAAGTCCTTCCGGACGACAAGGCGCACGAGGTGCAGAAGCTGCAGCTCGAAGGCAAGTCGGTCGGCATGGTCGGCGACGGCGTCAACGACGCGCCGGCGCTCGCCCAAGCCGATGTCGGTTTCGCCATCGGCACCGGAACCGACGTCGCCATCGAGGCAAGCGACGTGACGCTTATCAAGGGCAGCCTAATGGGCGTCGTCACGGCGATCGAGATCAGCCGGGCGACGATGCGCAACGTCCGGCAGAACCTCGTCGGCGCCTTCGGCTACAACGCGCTGGGCATCCCGGTCGCGACGGGCGTGCTCTATCCGTTCATCGGGCTTCTGCTCTCTCCCCTCATCGCAGCCGCCGCCATGGCGTTCAGTTCGGTGACCGTCGTCACCAACGCCAATCGTTTGCGCTTCTTTCAGCCGAGGAGGACAGGCTCATGACACCCGACCGCTGGACAGTGACCGTGGCCGGGATCGGCCTGGTCGCCTTCATCATCTGGTTCTTCTGGCTCAAGCGTTCGAAGGGCATGCGGGCGGCGGAAACGAGCGGCGGCTACCAGGAGGCGATGATCCTCGTGAAGGGCGGCTACACGCCAGACACGATCGTCGTCCGCAGCGGTCGCCCGGTCCGGCTGAATTTCCGCCGTGAGGAAACCGCCTCCTGCTCGGACAAGGTGATTTTTCCCGATTTCCAGAAGAGCGCCGATCTGCCGACCGGTGAAACCGTCGCCGTCGAGCTGATACCCAAGCAACCAGGCGAGTTCGGATTCTCATGCCCGATGGGCATGTTCCGCGGCCGGCTCGT
>NZ_SUGA01000019.1:0-46967 GCF_004963255.1 Mesorhizobium sp.
GGTAACTCCAGTCTCCTCGGTCCGGTCCGAATGGACAACCTCTCGAAAGCTCACATCTAGGTCGGTGAAACCTTCGGACGAAAGCCCGCGAGGCGGCTTCGCGAAAAAATGGCTCGCCTCTTTCGAGGCGAGCCAAAAAGGGAGCCGGGCTTGAGGTCGGCCCCCATCCAGGTTGCCACCTGAATTTCAGACATGGTTAACGTAGCAGAGTGCGGAATTTATGCCACCGCGATCGCCGATCAGTCCCGCAAGCTTCGAATCCGCACAGCAGAGCAGGCCCTTTCGCCGATCGGGCGCCCACGAACCAGTGCGCCGAAAGCAATGCGCTTCAGCGTCCCGAATGCGGCTCGAGTTCGCGCAGTTGCGGCGGGCATTTGCGCCCGTTCGGAACCGGCCGGTGGCGCCTTGCAAGCGCGCGGCATTTGGGCAATGCTCGGATTCGGGGAGTGGTTTCCGTAATTTCGGAAGCACGATTACATGTTCACTGACTACTACGAAGTTCTGGAAATAAGCCCGAACGCCAATTCTGAGACAATCGAGCGGATTTTCCGCTATTTTGCTATGCGCTATCATCCCGATAATCGGGAAACAGGCAATGAATCGCGCTTCAGCGAGATCGTCGAGGCCCACAATACGCTGCGGGATCCAGTCAAGCGGGCCCAGTACGACATTCTCTACCGCGAGCATCTGGGCCTTCGCCAGGAACTCACGGATGGCGCGCGGGACGGCGGCGGCATCGCCAGGGATGCCGCCATCCAGGCCAATTTGCTGTCGCTTCTCTATGTGCGGCGCCGGCGCGACGTCAACAATCCGGGCATCGGCGACGATGAGCTCGAACGCCTGTCGGGCTGCCCGCGCGAGCACCTCGAATTCCACCTGTGGTACCTCAAGGCGAAGGGCTTCATCGGCAGGACCGAGAACGGGACGTTCGCCATCACGGTCGAGGGCATCGACCACGCCGGGAGCAAACAAGGCCGGGACCGCCCGGACGCCACCCGCCTGCTCGATCACGCCGATTAGGGCGTTTCACCGTTTCAGGGAAAAGACGAAACGCTGCATCTGTTCAATCGAACAAGGCCGAAGGTTGCGGCGAAGCCGCCGGGCCCGACCGTTCACTGGAACTGACTTCGGCCGGCTCCGTCCGGCATCAAAAGCCCGCCGACTGGTGCCTGAACCAGTGGCGGGCTCGATGAAGGAGCAGCTACATCCCGGGGGGAATCGACTGTCGTCTCCTGAACTCCCCATATCTGGGCTCGGTTCCGCGGGGGGAGCGGAGCCCGAACCATGCGCCATGGAGGGCAAGAACAGGGAGCGCAACGATGACATACGCGCTGTGCGTCGCCGAAGACAAGACGACTGAGGTCTGACACGCGGCCGAAATAGGCCCGGCCGGGCGCGCCGAAGAGAACGGCTTCACGCCGAGGCGGTGGCGGGCAAAAAAGCCGCCGGGCGAGGCCCGGCGGCGTTTCGTCCACCTCTGGTCGGTTCGTTTGGACTTACGGCGTCGTCGTCGCTGCGGCGGCCTGGTCGATCTTGTCGGCAAGCACGCCCTTGGCCCAGTCCGTCACTTGCTGGTCGACCGGCTTGTTGGCCATGTCCTGCAGGGCTGCGTCGAGCGAGGCGTCGTCGGGGGCAGGCGCATTGTCAACCTCGGTCTGGGCATCCGCGACCGCCTGAGTGTCATCGGCGATGGCCGTGTTCTGGGTGCCGATCTGCGCGTTGACGTCGGCGATCTGCGCGGCCAGGGCCGCCTTCTCCTCGTCCGTCATGCTGGATTGGTCGATCGCATTCAGGTCGGCAAGCTGCTGATTGAGCGCGTCGAGCTGGGTCTGGTCGGCGGCCAGCTTGGCGTTTGCCGCGTCGAGCTTGGCCTGCGCGTTCTGAGCTGCCGCTGCCGCTGTCACATAGGCCTGGATGCCGGCGAACTTCTTGCTCTTGGAATTCATGTAGGCGTTAATGTTGCGCTGCAGGGAGTTCAGCCGGCCGAGCTTGGCGTGAAGGTTCTTTTCCTTCGGCGTGGCGGCCGTCGTCGTGTCGTCGGTCGAGCTGTCGTCGGCGCCCTTGTTGTGGCCGTGGGCAGAAGCCGACTTGCCGTGCTCTGCGCTGCTCTTGCCGTTGCCACCGGCATTGCCGCCGCCGTTTCCATTGCCGCCATTGCCATTGCCGCCGTGGTTGCCGCCATTGCCGCCGCCATGGCCGTTGCCGGCGAGCGCCGGGGCCGCCGCCAGCGCCAGAATGGCAAGGGACGCCAGAAGTGTCTTACGCAATGTCATTGTGCTTCTCCGCAGATGAATCTTCACAGGGCCCAACCGCTAGGCAGCCTCATATGAGAATTTCCTAACGGCGTCGGATAAACTTTAGGCAATTGCGGTCGCCAAATGAGAGCATTGCGGCCATTGCGTTGCATTTTTCGCAAAAAGCCACACTAACTTATTGAAATGAAACAGAAATACAAAGGGCCGAGCGTGTTTGGGCCGTTTGGAACAATGAGGGCCCTTGTCTCGCCGGACCATGGTCCCAGGGGTCATTTGGGTACACGAAAAGTCCCGCAGATCGAGCACGTTCCGACCGTTGGAACACTCCTGCCCCGCCGGGATTAAATGACTGAAGGGACGCTGCCCGAAAGGACCAATCGCCATGAAACGAATTCTTCTTGCCGCCGCCATGCTTGCTCTATCGGGGGGTCTGGCGACAGCGCAGTCGGGCACTTCGTCGGGTTCTTCATCCACGACGACGATGCCCAGCACCCAGGACACGGATCAGACCAAAACGAACTCGACCAATTCAAACTCGGCGAAGGATTGCGCCCCCGGACAACAGACGACCGGAACCGCGAAGCAGGCGGCCCCTGGACAACAGGACACCAGCGCCAAATCGAACGCTCCCGGCCAGATGAAGACGACGACGCAAGGCTGCTAGTTCACCGTTTCACGGAAAGGGTGAAACGGCTTGGCTCTTTGTCTTGACGCAAGTGCGACGGAAAGCCGTTTCACGCGGCTTCCACGTCGCCGGCGGTGTCCGGCGCCTCGGTCACGGTATCCGATTCCCCACCCGAGCCGCTTGGAGAGAGCACCGTCAGGTCCATGCGGGCGATGCGGGACGCGGCTTTTCCTTGCGCGTTCGGCTCGTCCGCATCCGTCCCGGAGACCGAGGCCTTTGCAAGGTGGCCGACGCTTTCCGCGCTCTTGCCGGGGAAGGTTTCCGACGATCCCTGAGGTTTGCTCGAATGATGCACGACGCCAGCGGAATGCTGGCTTCCGACGGGGGAGGTCATTGCTGCGCTCCTGATAGGACGACGGCAAATCGCTAGCATTCCTGGCTGGCGTGAAGCTTGCGACTTTAGCGATTGCTAAGATGATGCGTCGACCGGCCGGAGCGGATGGGACGGCACTTATGCCGCCGGCCCGTCACCACCCGGCGACGGTTCTATCTCCGGTTTGCCTGTGCCGTTCTAGCCGCCGACCAGCGGCACGGTCACGGATGTCGTGTAGTTGATCGGATAATCGCTGAAATAGGGGAAGTTGATGACGAAGGCGTAGCTGGCGTTGACATGGGCCATGCGGAAGCCGCCGCTCGCCGGATCCGTGACGATGGTGACGTTTACATTCTGAAGGCCAAGCGCCTTCAGCTTCTGCGTGGCGACCGCCTGGATGTCGGCCTGCGTCAGTGTGTTGTTGAGCTGCAGCGAGCGCGCCGAGGCCTCCAGCGCATAGCGCACGCTGGAGGTGGTGTTCATCGACCAGCCGAAGGCGAAGATTCCGAACAAGAGCATGATCAGGACAGGCGCGATCAGCGCGAATTCAATGCCGCTTCCGCCCGACACGTCGCCGGCGAATGCCCAGGGCCGCCGGGTCCCACCGCCGCGCGCTTCTCCTGAAACTGCCCTAGCGGACACGGACCACCTGCAAATGACCGAGCGTGGTGTTGTCCGGGTAAGGGCCGAAGGTGAAGGGTGGGATCCAGGTGCCGGTCGCCTGGATCTGGACATAGACAGACGGCGCTTTCGAGCCGCTGCACAGGGTTGAAGCATCGACGATGGTCGTTCCACATTGGTAGATGCGGCTGATAACGACCTGGGCATCGGAAGGCTTGTTTTCCCAGCTCGCCAGCGCGGCGGCCTGGATCGCCGTGTCGTCGGAGGATCCGGCCATCACGAGGTTGGCGGCCGTCTTCACGCCGGCGCGCATCGACATCGAGCTGGTGACATAGGACCAGCCGTCAAAGGTACCAAGCAACGCCGCGCAGAGGACCGGCAAGACTAAAGCGAGCTCCACCGCGGCGATGCCGTCGCGGTCTTTACCGAAACGGGTTATCGGCAGCCCCATGACCGCTACTCGACGACCGCAACCGACTGCGCCGCCGGAATGTCCTTCATTCCGAGACTCGAGCAGTCCTGGTTGATTGTCGAATTGCCCGACCACTGGATGGTATCGGCGACGACCTGGGTGCAGCCGTTCACGCCCGAGAAATTGCCAAGATAATTGACCTGCTGCTTTGGAAAATAGATGGCGCCGGTCAACAACGAGTCCGCGGTGCCGTTGAAAGTGCTCTGCGCCGCAGTGCCCGTCCTGTCGCCGTAGAACAGCAAGCCCGAATAGGTGCCGGAGGTCGGCGCGCTCAATGTCACCGTGGCGTTGCCATTCATGCTGACGGTGTTGCTGCCGGACATGAAGATGGTGACCCCGCTGCCAACAACGACGGCGTTGGCGTTGATCTTCATATTGCCCTGAACGACATAGACCCCGGGAGAAAGTGTGACAACGCCGTTGAGGCTCATGCCGCTGCAATAGGTGCCGGGCTGCAGCGTCTGCGCTGTCTTGTTGCCGTTGACGTTCTTGCATGGGTTGGTGGCCGCGGGCGCCGGCACGCTGGAGAAGGGATCGGACGCCGGCAGGGCCTGGGTGATAGGCGATTTGCAGACCGTAGGGTCCATGGTCACCACATTGTTCAGCACAACGCCACCGGCAGTAATCAGGCAATCGGTCTGCAGCCCTGCCGAGCCCTGCACCTTGATGGAGTCACTGGCGATCGAATCCGACATGACCGAACAGCCGGTAAACTTGACGCTCGTGCTGCCGGAAAACAGCGCCGCCTGCGAGGCCGAGGGATTGAGCGCCAGCACGCAGGCCTTCGAAGCGTCGGTGATCAGCGCGACCGCCCTCGCCTGTTCCGGCACCTTCGTCTGGGTGAAGATGGAGGTGAATATCCGGTCGAGATTCTGGCTGAGGATCACCTCCACTGCCTTATTGGCCGTGTTTGGGCCAGAGCTGGGCGGTGTGTTGACGACGATGGTGCCGCCGCCCAGCCCGTTCGAGGTCGCCGACGAGGTGGCGGCCGCGGTGATGGTCGCCGTGTCGGATCCCTGGATCTTTTCCAGCGCGCCCGCATAGGCGGCCGCGTCCGCGATCGCCTGCAGCTTCAGACTCGAATAATACCAGTAGGACGTCTCGACACCGAGCCCCGCGCCGCCGACGACGATCGGCAGGGTGAACGCGAAGATGGTCGCGACATTGCCGCCCTTGCCTTCGCAAAAGCGTCGAATGAAGCGCCGGAAAAACAGATGTTTCAAGAACCGACCTGAAGAGGCCATGGCCGAGCGCGCCCAAGATATCCCAGCCATCACGTCAATCATTGCCGTATGAACGAATGCCTAATTATTTCGGTCGAGTTGAGCCGGTAGGACCGCAGCGGGACGCCGCCTCCAACTTACGCCGCCCGTCCTCAGACTTAAGGCTTATCCACCTTAGGACTTAAGGTGTAACTATCGGTAGAACCTAATATTTTAGCACTTTCTGCATTTTAACTTTTTTGGAAATCGCCCGTAGAGACGGCACGCATATCACTCTGTGAAATACGACAGGGGCGGGCGCCATGCTTGGACGGTTTTGGGTTTCGAAGCGCGGCAACTTCGCGGTCGCGACCGCGATTGCCATGGTGCCGCTGATGCTTGGTGTGGCAGCTTCGATCGACCTGATCGGCACCAGCGACGACGCCGCCCAGCTGCAGAATTCGCTCGACGCCGCCAGCATCGCGATGGGCACCAAATACCAGCCGGGCATGTCGGTGGCCGACCTGCGGCAACTCGGCCAGACCTTCTTCACGGCCAATATGAGCGCCGCCGACGCGCAGGAGCTGTCGGGCAGCCTCGCCGCCTTCCAGGCTGCCGCCAGCGGCGATCCGGGCGCCTACTTCATCACGGCATCGTCGAGCATCAGCCGGCCGGCCTTCCTCGCCGCCATGCCGGCCTGGCAGGCGACGCGGACCGCCTCGGTCAAGATAAAGCCCGGCGCGCAGGCCTGCGTGCTGGCGCTCAATCAGCATGCCGACAACGCGGTCAACCTGCAGGGCTCGACCAATGTGGCGATGGCCGGCTGCGTGATCGCGGCCAATTCGGACGCCGCCGACTCCGTCAACCGCGGCGGCTCGGCGGTCGTCAGCGCCGGCTGCGTTTCGACGGTCGGCGCCACGCAAGGGTTGACGCCGCCCAGCGCCACACTTTCCTGCGGCACGCCGCATGAGAACCAGTACGCCTCGTTCGATCCGCTGGCCGACGTCGTTCCGCCCGCCTTCACGCTCTGCCTGCCGGTGCCCAACGGCAAGACAATAACGCTCTCGCCGGGTACCTATTGCGACAAGACCCTGTCGGGAAAGATCACCCTCAATCCGGGCACCTACATCATGCGCAACGTCGTCATAAAGCCGGGCGGCAATGGCAGCCTGAGCGGCCAGGGCGTGACGATCTTCCTGATGGAGAACTCGCAGCTCTACATCAATGCCAACGAGCAGGTGAACCTCTCGCCGCCTACGATCGGCCCCTATGCCGGCATCACCATCTACCAGGCGCATGGCAACACACAGGCGCTGACGCTGAACGGCGGATCCGGCTCGCTGATCAGCGGTTTCATCTACGCTCCGGACGCCGCCATCACCTATACCGGAAATTCGGACATGAGCGCCCAGGGCAGTTGCCTGCGGCTGGTGGGCGACACCGTGACGATGACGGGAAACTCGGCGGTGAAGTCGGACTGCACGGCCGAACTGGGGAACCGGGAAATGTATGCGGGCCGCATGATCACCCTGGCGAAGTAAGACGGAAAGCGGCAGCGGCTCGCAAGGGCCGCGATGACCGGTCTCCCTGGCGGGAACCGGCGGCCAGGCCGCCGCGCCGAATTACGAGATGATGTCGGCGCCCGGCTGCTCGTCGAAGAGCACCGCGCAGCCGCGCTCAAGCGCAACCTGCGTCAAGGCGCTGGTCGCATCCTCGTCCGACGAGACGAAATCGCCGGTCAGCACGCGCAGTTCCTCAACGGCCCTCGACATCGGCACCACGCGCCCGGCCGAACGGTCGCTCACGCATGCGTCGATGACGCACAGAAGATCGATGAGTTCGAAATGATCCATGGCGGCCTCCGCTGCGGCCATCCCTTCGCCCTGTCAACGGCGTGTGGCGCGGACTGGTTCCCAGGCCGGCTTCATCCCTGCGGCCTTGCCGGCGCGAGCTTGAGGTCGAAGCGGGCCGGCAGGCATGGCTCGACACAGGCCTTGCGCACCGATCCGGTTGCCATGCTGTCGATTGGAAGAAGGACTATCATCTGAGCATGGCGTTGCGGCCAGAACGGCCTGCCGAAGAGAAGGAAGACGCCGCCGATCAACACCGCCAGGAGCAGCGCCGCAAACAGGTTCGCGATCATATTGCCGGGTTGCACGGCCAACAACTCCAGGAGCGATTGAAGGGAAAGGCGTGCCCGTCATATCGCAGGAATGGCGGGCACGCTTCGGTCGACCGCCGATGAAGGGACTTTGTCCGGCGGCTTGCTAACCAAATGCATTGATGGCGCTGTTGTTTCTTGAAAACCGGCGGCTCGGGCCTCTGCGTTCGGCGGCTGAGACTTCAGTCTGAAAACGGCCTCGGACCGTCGCCCAAGGGCCGGACAATTGCTTTCGGCTGTCGTTGCCCGGCCATCAAAATCGGCGAAAAGAGAAAAAACACGGCCTGCTGACGGGTCCGCCTTTTTGACTGGCCGTTCCAACTGCTCCTTCCAAATTCAAGGTAGAATTAGGCCTCGAGGTCCATCGGCTGATGGCCGGGCTGCTGGTGCCAAAGCACCTGGCGATAATCCGTCAATTCGACGACCTGCGTACAGACCGGACAGATGTAGCTGTCGCAGCATTGGCGAAGCGCCGGCGCCCCACGGCGAGCGGCAGTGACCGGCGGACGCGAATAGGCTTTGACGGCTTGATCAAGCATGGTTTCCTCCTGGTGATTGTTGATTATCCCCGCCCAAAGCTTCCTCCCCTAGCCGGCATGTCGTGCCGCCGCGGCCCTCGGCCAGCGCTGTAGCAGGTTCCATATGATGCCGATGGGGGAACGCGCGAGGCTGCGATGATATCGCCTTGATTGTTGCCGAGGGTCGCATCGAATTCTCCCTAACGGGCGAAAATGGATGGTCCCTCAACCACCGCCGTGCCAGCGCAAGAACAGGAAAGCAGCGGCGAGCAGGTTCCGCATTAACTTCCGATAAGGCGCCAAAAAAATCTTTCAAATTCTTCGAGCGCCGGGAGCGCTCAATTATTAGCGGCCCCTCACAAGAAGGTGTATGAATCCGGTTGCGGTCGCCGACGATCGCAACGTCAGGCGCCGCTTCACATGGGAGGAAACCATGGCCGAAGTTGCAATGCAGGTGACGAAACTCGAATCCAAATCGCACAACAATCCCGACGAGGTCCGCGCGCCCGCCAAGACGCGTGTCGAGATCGTGCGGCTGCCGGGCTACACGCTGGGGCGGATGAACATGCAGCCGGGCTGGAAGTGGTCCGAATGCGTCAAGCCGGTGGTCAGGACCGACAGCTGCCAAGTCTCGCATGTCGGCTATGTCGTGTCCGGATCGATCACCGTGCGGATGACCGACGGCACGCAAAAGACCTTCGAGGCCGGCACCTCCTACACCATCCCGGCCGGCCATGACGCCTGGGTGGAAGGCAACCAGCCGTTCCAGTGCATCGAGGTGCTGAGCGCCGAACAATACGCCAAGCCGGCATAGCGCGGACCGTCGCCTCATTTCGGCAGCGGGAAACGGGCGCCGTGGGCGTTCCTGTGAAGTTTGCACGATCTCCTTCACGGGTGATCGTGCAAGCTGAGCTCTATCCGCATCTGTGGCTTCAGGTTGTGGAAACTTGCACGCTCAAGCGTGGCGGCTTGACAGCGAGCTTCTTTTGTTCTCTTTATGTTCTATTAATTCCCCTTACAAAAGACGCAGCTAATGCTGCAACGCCACACAAATGGCCATGGGAGCGCGCGATGGCCGCCACGAATGAAGCCGCGGCCGCCACCATTCTCCATGCCGACCTCGACGCCTTCTACGCGTCTGTCGAGCAGCTGCTCGATCCGTCGCTGCGCGGCAAGCCGATCGCCGTCGGCGGCGGCGTGGTGCTGGCGGCTTCCTATGAGGCCAAGGTGTTTGGCGTGCGCGGCGGCATGCCCGGCCGCAAGGCGCGCGAACTCTGCCCGCAGCTCATCTTCGTCGGCGGCCGTTTTTCCGAGTACCAGCGCCTCGGCGACGCCGCGATCAAGGTGCTCGACGATTTCACGCCGGTGGTCGAGCGCATCTCGATCGACGAGGCCTTCGCCGACGTCGCCGGCTGCACGCATCTGTTCGGGCCGCCGCAGGAGATCGCGCGGAAAATCCGCGAGCGCGTGATGGCCGAGCTCGGCCTGCCGATCTCGATCGGCGTGGCGCGGACAAAGCATCTCGCCAAGATCGCTTCGCAGGTGGCCAAGCCCGACGGTCTGGTGGTGGTCGAGCCCGGCACCGAGCTCGCCTTCCTCCACGACCTGCCCGTCACGCTGATGTGGGGCGTCGGCCCGGCGACCAAGGCGAGGCTGGCCGAGATCGGCGTCGAGACCATCGGCCAGCTGGCGCGCACGCATAGCGGCGCGCTGGAGCGGCTGATCGGCCACGCCGCCGGCCAGAAGCTCGCCGCGCTCGCCTGGAACCGCGACCCGCGCAAGCTCGAGACGCATCGCCGCGCGATTTCGGCCGGCGCGCAATCGGCGCTTGGCAGGAAGCCGGCGGTGCCGCGCGTCTTCGTGCCGACGCTGCTGCATCTGGCCGACCGCGTGGCGAGCCGCCTGCGCGCCAAGGACCGGCCCGGCCGCACGGTGACGGTGCGGGTGCGCTTCGCCGATCTGCGCGCCGTCACCCGCTCGGTGACGCTGGAGCAGCCGATCCAGGCGACAGTGATGCTGGCCGAGATCGCCGAGGAGTTGGTGCGCGGCGTGCTGGCCGCCCATCCGGGCGAACGCGACATATCGCTGCTCGCCATTTCGGTCTCGCATCTGGAGGAGCATGCCGAGCTGCAGCTCGAACTGCCGCTTGGCCTGATGGATGAGAAGCGCAAGCCCGGCAGCCGCAAGGGCCTCGCCCGCTTCGGCGCCGACCGCGCCATCGACAAGATCCGCCAGCGCTTCGGCAAGGAAGCCGTCGGCTACGGCACGGTGGCGCTGGAAGGCCCGCGCTCGGTGCCGGATGGATTCCGGGAGTTGGCGGAGAAGGAGCTGTAGAGGACGGAGTGCTTAATCTCCCCCTTGCGGCGAAGATCAGCAGCTTCCGGCATTTTCGCCAATCATCAGCACACCCCCCTAAATTCCGCGATTCCGCCGCTTGCCAGAACGGCCGCGCTGGGCTGGATTAGGCGCCGGAACAGCCGCGCCCGACCGATCGGAGTCATTCATGGCCAGTGAGACGGCAGCGCCGGATACCGGGGCCGCGCCAGGAGCCGCCGCCAGCATCGACAGCAAGGCCGAGCGCTACGGCCTCGGCCTCTGCCTCTCGGGCGGTGGCTATCGCGCCATGCTGTTTCATGCGGGCGCGCTCTGCCGCCTCAACGAGGCGGGACTGCTCCAGAAGCTCGACATGGTGAGCTCGGTTTCGGGCGGCTCGATTGCGGCCGGGCTCTTGGCGGTGCTCTGGCCACGCTTCGTCTTCGCGGGCGGCGTCGCCAGCAATTTCGATATCTATCTCGACAGGATATTGAAGTTCTCGCAGGTCTTCCTCGACGCGCCGTCGATCTTCAAGGGCCTGCTCAACCCGTTTTCCAGCGCCGCGCGCGAAGTTGCCGCCTGCTACGAGCGGAATTTGTTCGACGGCTCCAGGCCGATGCTGAAGAGCCTGCCGGAAAGGCCCTGGTTCGTGTTCTGCTCGAGCAATCTCGGCACCGGCTCGCTGTTTCGCCTGTCGCGGCGCTATGTGGCCGACTATCGCATTGGCGTCGCGTACAACGCCGACCTGCCGGTGGCTCTCGCGGTAGCCGCCTCCTCGGCCTTCCCGCCTTTCCTGTCGCCGCTCCGGCTCGACCTCACGCCCTTCGCGTGGACCAACGACAAGCTCGACCCTTCGGTCGGCGCGCCGGTGCCGCCTTCCCGAGCCGTGCTCACCGATGGCGGCGTCTACGACAATCACGGCATCGAGCCGGCGCTGAAGCGCTGCCGCTGGCTGCTGGTGAGCGATGCCGGCGCGCCCTGGCGGGCTTCGAATGCCGGCTACTGGAACTGGTTCTCGCAGTTGAAACGGGTGCTGGACACCAGCGACAACCAGGTTCGCTCGCTCAGGCGACGGGACCTGGTGGCGCGCTTCCAGGCGGCCAAGGACGCCGACGATCGCGGCCTGCCCAAAGACACGACCCGGCCCGACTATGCGGCGACGCGCGGCGTCTTCTGGTCGATCGCCAGCAAGCCGGACGCGACCGAGCCGAACTTCGTGCAGACCGCCGCGACCGCGCCGGCCGATATCGGCACCTCGCTGCATTTCCTGGGTAGCGAAGAGACGGTCGACCTGGTGAACTGGGGCTATTGCGCCGCCGACCAGGCGCTGCGGAGCTGGTACCAGCCGGCGGTGGCGCGGGGAAAGGGCGCGCCGCTCAAGCCGGGCGATGTGAAGGCGGGGCGCTGCGCGAGGGTTTCGAAGGCGGTGATGGGTGTGTTCAGGGTGTGAGGTGCTGTTCCTCGCCTCCGCCAAAGGCGGGGGCGAGGTGGCTCGGCGAAGCCGAGACGGAGAGGGGGAGCGCCCTACGAAGCCCCCTCTCCGTCCGCTTCGCGGACACCTCTCCCCCGCCTTTGGCGGGGGCGAGGAACCTAAGCCCTCATACGTTGGCGCAATCCAATCCGGTTCATCACTTGCCCCGCGCATGCTAACAGGATCGCTTTCAACAATCTCAACCAATGGATAGCGACATGGCAGGCGAAAAAGTGGCTCTGGTGACGGCGGGCGGCAGCGGCATGGGGGCGGCGGCGGCCAGGCGCCTGGCGGCCGACGGGTTCAAGGTCGGCGTGCTCTCTTCCTCCGGCAAGGGCGAGGCGCTGGGCAAGGAGCTTGGCGGCTTCGGCGTCACCGGCTCCAACCAGTCGAACGAAGACCTGAAGCGCCTTGCCGACGGCGCGCTGGAGCGCTGGGGCCGCATCGACGTGCTGGTCAACAGCGCCGGCCACGGGCCGCGCGCGCAGATCATCGAGATCAGCGACGAGGACTGGCACAAGGGCATCGACACCTATTTCCTCAACGCCGTGCGCCCGACCCGGCTGGTGACGCCGGTGATGCAGAAGCAGAAGTCCGGCGTCATCATCAACATCTCGACCGCCTGGGCGTTCGAGCCGAGCCCGATGTTCCCGACCTCGGCCGTGGCGCGCGCCGGGCTTGCCGCCTTCACCAAGATCTTCGCCGACACCTATGCGGCCGACAACATCCGCATGAACAATGTGCTGCCCGGCTGGATCGACAGCCTGCCGACGACGAACGAGCGCCGCGACAGCGTGCCTATGAAGCGCTACGGCACGTCGGAGGAGATCGCCGCGACGATCTCGTTCCTGGCTTCGGATGGGGCCGCCTACATCACAGGGCAGAACATCCGCGTGGATGGGGGTATTACAAGGGCGGTATGAGGGCGGTGAGGACGGCGCCTCAGCTCATCCCGGCCTGCGAGAATTGATCACCCACAGAACGCACAGGAAGGCTATCGAGCCCACCAGGACGATCGAATTGCCGACCACGATGTTCCAGAACCGTGTCGGATCATCCGAGAGCGCGACCCAGTGCAGCTTGCCCCGGACTTCGCCCATCTTGATGCCGCAGGCAATGTTGTAGATCGCGATGGCGGCAAGCGCGGCCATCAGGACAAACAGGTCATTGTTCTTGTTGCGATCCATGGCAGCGGCTTTTATCAGCGCTTGGTGAAATATTGCTTACCTTGGGGAACGCGGCGGCCGGGAACCCGGCCGCCACGTTTTTCGGTTTGACGCAATTCCAGGCGGGAGGATCACAGCAACCGCGGTTGCCCGGGAACTATTGATTGATCTCCGGCTCGACGAGCTTGGCCAGGTTGCGCAGCGATTCCTGCCAGCCGAGATAGCAGGCCTCGGCGGGAATGGCGTCCGGGATGCCGGCCTGGGTGATGTTGATCTCGGTGCCGACCAAAACTTTCTTCAAGGTCACCGTCACCTCGATCTGGCCCGGAAGGTTGGGATCGTCGAAGCGGTCGGTGTAGCGCAGACGCTCGCCCGGGACCAGCTCGACGAACTCGCCGCCGAAGGAATGGCTGCCGCCGGTGGTGAAGTTACGGAAGGACATCTTGTAGCTGCCCCCGACCTTGCCCTCGAACTCATGCACCGTGCAGGTGAAGCCGTTCGGCGGCAGCCACTTGGCCAGCGCGTCGGCCTCGACGAATGCGCGATAGACCTTCTCCGGCTTGGTCGCCAGGACGCGGTGCAGGTGGATGGTGCTCGGCATATCTCGATATCCTCTCTGGTTTCGTTGATCGATGCCCCAAGGACGGGCGGCCTCCAGCCGATCCGACAGAGGCTGTCAAATTTTTTGCCCCGCGGCTACCGGGCCGCTTTGTAACGGGGACAGCCCGCAGGTGCTGCGATCGGGATTCTGGCTCGAATGTCCGCCGTCGCGCTTGGCGACTCAGCTGTCGCTCATTGCACGCGGCTGCGCTGGTCAATTGCGATCACGCGCAGCATAATGCCCAATATTTCGGCATGAGCCTCGCAATATTGAGTAAAATTGAGTAATTCTAGGTGTAATTATCGCGCTTAAATTGCATTAGAGGCACCTTATCATAATCATTTCTAATCATTAATCGATGAACGGTAATTTTTTATCTGTACTGTTACGCGATTCCTTGGAACCATAGGCCGGCTTTGCAGGTTGGCCTGAAAATCAGCCACCACCGAGGAAGGAGTGTCCGATGAGCTTCGTCGTCAACGCGATAGGCGTTCCTCTTTATTATAGCGGCGCTTCCAACCATTGGTTTTCGGCGTCCTCGCCCGGGACGTTCAACGGCAGCAGCGGCAACGACTCCATCTGGGCCTCCAGCGGCGTCAACGTCACCATGTATGGCGGCCAAGGCGACGACATCTATTACCTCTATTCGGCGAGCAACAAGGTGGTCGAGTACGCCGGCCAGGGCGTCGACACCATCAACACATGGATGAGCTACACGCTGCCCAACAATGTCGAAAACCTCGTCGTCACCAACGCCCACAACTATGCATTCGGCAATGCGCTGGACAATATCATCACCGCCAAGGGCGGCGGCCAGACCCTGGACGGCGGCGCGGGCAACGATGTGCTGATCGATGGTGGCGGCGGCGGCGCCGACACCTTCATCATCGCCAAGGGCAATGGCAGCGACTCGATCGTCAATTTCGCCGCGAACGACACCGTGCGTCTGGATGGCTACGGCTTCACTTCCTTCGCCGCCATCCACGACAGCATGATCCAGGCGGGCCCCAATGTGGTGCTGAACCTCGGATCGGGCGAGATCCTCGAATTCAAGAACACGACCATCGACAAGTTCCAGCCCAGCCAGTTCGAGCTGCCGATCGACAAGTCCGGCATGACGCTGTCCTTCAGCGACGAGTTCAACACGCTGAATCTTCACACCAGCCAGGGCGGCACCTGGGACACCAACTTCTGGTGGGGCGCGGCGAACGGCAGCACGCTGACCCGCAATGGCGAGTTGCAGTGGTATATCGACGCCAATTACGCCCCGACCAGCTCGGTGCATCCCTTCAGCATCGACAATGGCGTGCTCACCATCACCGCGGCGCAGGCGCCGGCCGACATCAAGCCCCTGATTAACAATTACGAATACACCTCCGGCTTGCTCACCACGCATGACTCGTTCTCGCAGACCTATGGTTATTTCGAAATGCGCGCCGACCTGCCGGAAAACGCCGGCGCCTGGCCGGCCTTCTGGCTGCTGCCGGAAGACGGTTCGTGGCCGCCGGAACTCGACGTGGTGGAGATGTATGGCCAGAAGCCGAATTCGCTGCTGATGACCGCGCATACCCTCGAGACGGGCCAGCACACGACGGTCGGATCCACGGTGAACGTCATGGATACCGCTGGTTACCATACCTACGGCCTGTTGTGGACGCCGGACAAGCTGGTCTGGACCTATGACGGCGTGCAGGTCGCGGAAGCGGCGACGCCGTCGGACATGAACAAGCCGATGTACATGCTGGTCGATCTCGCGGTCGGCGGCCAGGCCGGCGCGCCGCCGGATCATCTCGCCACGCCGGCCCAGATGAAGATCGACTATATCCACGCCTACACGCTGGATGAACTGCAGCAGAGCCATTTGAACGTCACGGCCGAACACACAGCCTAGGCGTCCAGGGCAATGTTGCGAGAGCGCCCTCCGACCAGCTTGCGGCCCGTTTCCCTGCGCGGCGTGTTCCTGCGCGCGGTCAGCGATGTCGGCCTGTTCTCGCTGCTGATCAACCTGCTGCTGCTGGTGGTCCCGCTTTACCTGCTCCAGGTCTATGACCGGGTGCTGCCCTCCTCCAGCGTCGAAACGCTGGTCTATCTGTCGGTCATCGCGGTCGCGGCGCTCGGCTTCCTCGGCTTCCTCGACGCCGTCCGCGCCGTCTACACGCAGCGCATCGCCGCCACCGTCAATGACAGGTTGGGCGCGATGGTTTTCGCCGCTTCGCTCGGCGACCGGAGCGGGCCGTCGCCGCTCGCCGACCTCGCCGCGGTCTGCGCGTTCATCCGCTCGCGCGGCGTCTCGGTGCTGTTCGACCTGCCCTTCGCGCCGGTCTTCCTCGGCCTGCTCTACCTCATCCATCCGGTGCTGTTCTGGGTGACGCTCGGCGGCACCGCGCTGCTGGTCGTGCTGGTCGTGGCCAACCAGCTTGCGATCGGCAGGAACGATGCGCTGTCCGCGGAGCGTTCGGCCTTGGCCAGCCGGGCCGAGCAGGCCTTTGCCCGCAACGCCGGGACGCTGCGCGCCATGGGCATGGTGGAAAACGCCGCGCGCGCATGGGGACGGCATGTGGCAGAGGCGCTCGTGCTGCATGACCGTTCGGCCAGCGCCAACGCCGTCTTCAGCGGCGCTTCCCGGGCGCTGCGCATGATACTGCAGCTGGCAATCCTCGGCGCCGGCGCCTGGCTGGTGCTGAAGGGCGAGATGACGGCCGGCATGATCTTCGCCTCCTCGCTGGTGTCGTCGCGCGCACTGCAGCCGCTCGACCAGCTGATCGGCTCGTGGCGGCAGATCGGCGAGGCCAGGCGCGCGTGGTCGCGGCTGCAGGTCGCGCTTGCGGCGCAGCCGGCACAGCCGAGCAAACTGACCTTGCCCGATCCGGCCGGCGCGATGGCCGCGCAGGATCTTTTCTTCATCGGGCCGAATGCGACGTTCGGCGCCGAGCCCATCCTGAAGCGGCTGAGCTTTGCCATTCAGCCCGGCGAAGCTGTAGCGATCGTCGGCCCGAGCGGCGCCGGCAAATCGACACTGGCGCGGCTGCTTGTCGGGGCGACCCAGCCGAGCGGCGGCTCGGTCCGGATCGACGGCGCCGAACTCAGGACCTGGGACGAGAGCCAGCTTGGCCGGCATATCGGCTATCTGGCGCAGGAGGTGGAGCTTTTCCCCGGCTCGGTCAGCGAGAATATCGCCCGCTTCGAGGCAGGCGCGGACGACGCGGCGATCGTCGAGGCGGCAAAACGGGCCGAGGCGCATGAGCTGATCCTTTCGCTGCGCGACGGCTACCAGACGATGGTCGCCGGGACGCTGTCGGGCGGCGAGCGGCAACGGATCGGGCTGGCGCGCGCCTTCTACGGCAATCCGCGCATCCTGGTGCTGGACGAGCCGAGCACGCATCTCGACGGCGCCGGCGAAACGGCGCTCGAAGCGGTGCTGGCGGCCGCGCGCGCCGCGGGCGTCACCACGATCGTGATCACGCATCGCCCCTCCATAGCCGCGGCCTGCGACCGCGTGATGGTCCTGCGTGGCGGCGTCATCGAGGCGTTCGGACCGAGTGCCGAGGTGCTGCGCCAGTCGACTGTCGACAAGGGCAAAGGCGCGCAGCGGAGCACGGTGGTGACGGGATCGTTCGCTCCGGTCATTCGCGCCTCGCAGACCATCCGCCACGGGTCGTAGACGATGTCCGCGCCAAGCCTCAGCTTCGACGATCGCCCGCGCACCGATTTCCGGCGCACGGCCTTAGCCGGTTACGCGGCAATCGCCTTGCTGGTCGGCGGCTTCGGCTACTGGGCAGCGAGCGCCCCGCTGGCGGGTGCCGTGATCACGCAAGGCACGATCGCGGCGACCGGCGGCAACATCCTGATCCAGCATCGCGAGGGTGGCATCATCAGGCAATTGCTGGTGCACGAGGGCGACCGCGTGCGCGAAGGACAGGAGCTCATCCTGCTCGACCGGACCGCCCCGGAGGCCGAGCTAAACCGGCTGTCCCGCCAGTGGATCGCGCTCAAGGCGAATGCCGCGCGGCTGGAGGCCGAGCGCGACGGGCTCGCCACGCTGGCGCCGATCAGCGAGCCCGCGCCGGCGCCCTTCCAGCAGGAGTTCCAAAACCTGATCCGCGAACAGCAGAAGGAGTTCGACGCGAGGCTTGCGCGCTTCCGCTCGGAGCAGTCGATCCTGGCGCAGCGGGTCGCCATGCATCGCGAGTCGGTCAAGGGCCTGAACGCGCAGAAGGCAGCAATCGAGCAGCAGGACGAGGTGGTGAAGAAGGAGCTCGGCATCAAGACCGACCTTCTCGGCAAGGGCCTCACCAACCGCAGCGAATATTCGCAGCTGCTGCGCTCGGAGGCCGACCTTGTCGGCCAGGCCGGCGCGCTGGAGGCGTACCTTGCCTCCGCCAACACGCAGATCGTGGAGGCCGAGGCGCAGATCGAACGCGCCACGACGCAGCGCGTCGAGGAGGCCCTGACCAAGCTAGACGACGTGCGCACCAATCTCGCCGACATCGAGGAGCAGATGCGCGCCGCGCAAGCCGTGCTGAAGCGCACGACGATCACCGCGCCGGCGGCGGGCATCGTCGTGTCCTCCACCTATAATTCGCAAGGCAGCGTGGTCGCGCCCGGCGAGAAGATCATGGAGCTCCTGCCCACGTCATCGGGCCTGGTGGTGGACGCAAAGCTCAGGCCTAGGGACATCGACCAGGTGCATGTCGGCCAGAAGGCGAAGCTCAGGCTTTCGGCGCTCAACGCCCGGCTCACGCCAGAAGTGCCGGCCACGGTAAGCGAGATCTCCGCCGACCGGCTGATCGACGAAACCACCCACGAGCCCTATTTCCGCGCCAGGCTGAAGATCGCCGATGCCCTGCCGCCCGGCGTGAAGCGAGAACAGCTTTATCCCGGCGCCCCGGTCGATACCTTCATCAGCACCGGCGACCGGACTTTCTTCGAATATCTGGTGCGGCCGATGATGGATTCCTTCGCGCGGGCATTTGCGGAAAGGTAGGGGCGGAGGACAGTTGCCGGCGGCCATTCGCGGTGGGCGGCAGGCTCATGGCCAGGTGCCGGATACGTCCCCGGGCAACGGCGCTAGGCAGACGGCTTACTCCAGAAACATCAGGGCCGTGGCCAGGAATCCCATACCGAAGCAAGACGCCATCGAATAAGCGATCATCCCGGCAGCCACATAGTCGCCCCCGCCTGACGACAGATGGCTGCCGAGCGTGCCGAAAGCCAGGAGCCAGCACGCTACGGCCAACCCGATGATCGCCCCGATGGCGAGGTTCTTGACGACAAAGAGCACCAGTGGAGGCATGAGCGCGGCTCCCAAAGAGCATTTCGCGGCGGCCCACGGCTTTGCGGCCTCATGAGCCGGCTGCTGCCATTCAACGCCAGGACAGGCATCTGGTTGCTTCTCCTGCCTGTTTCGCTCCTGAACCGGTTCGAGCGGCTGTTTGCCTGCTGCATGGGTTTCGGCCAGGGTGCGAGCCGCCAGCCTCATCCAGCTTCGACGCGGACGCGCTCCGTGCCCATTGGCAAAGGATGATTTCAAACCGAGAAATCGCCAGATTCCACGGCAGTTTCGACGCCCGCTCCAACGCTGGCTTCCCCGGTCGTCAGCGACAGTCCTGCCATCGACGACGCGAAATGGTCGCGCCGCAAAGGATGGAGACGACGATGACGAGTTTGGAACATACTGCCTTTAGAACCGCGGGCTACCGCCCGATCGGCTTTGCCGGCCGAGCGCTCAGGCTTTTCTATCATGCGATGAGGATGCGCAGCGACCGCGCCGCCTTGCACGCCATGCCTGACTATCTGCTCAAGGACATGGGCATCACCCGTTCGGGAATCGACTACTACACCTCAACGCGCCGCGCTGCCTCCGGCACCGGCGGGATGGACATCCGCACCATCGGCTAATCGCGGATAGCGATTGCGGCCACGCCGTCGAAAAGCCCCGGGCTCTTCCGAACGCCCGGGGTTTTTGCATTCCGGCGCATAGGCTCAAGCGGTGTGCCAGTCCGTTTCAAACGATACGTCGATGCCAATTTCCACGGTGGGCGTATGAAAAATTCCACGGTCGCATCCACTCTCGTTCAAACGCTCCAACGGCAAGCAGAGGCCGTCACGGCAACCAAGCCGCAAAACAACCTTGGAGATGATGATGCAACCCAACACCAAACCTGCACGGCTTCCTCTCAATGGCGTCGACACGCCGAACCTGATGGCGACGATCAATTTCGTCGCCGGGCAGCCGGAGCTCGCCAAGTTCCAGTTCCGCGCCCACAATGAGTGGATCGAGGGCACGCACAGCAAGACCGTCATGCATGGCTTCTTCGGCGCCGGCAACGAGCAGAAGCACGAGAAGCCGCATTATGCCGACGCCGACCATCCGGCGATTCTGTGCGGCGCCGACAATGCGCCGACCCCGGTCGAGTGGCTTCTGCACGGGCTGGCTGGCTGCCTGATGGCCGGCGTCGCCAACATCGCCGCCGCGCGCGGCATCAAGCTCACCAAGGTGAAGTGCTCGGTGGACGGCGACATCGACCTGCGCGGCATCCTCGGCATCTCCGATGAGGTCCGCAACGGCTTCCAGAACATCCATGTTTCGTTCGAGATCGAAGGCGACGCGCCGGCCGAAAAGCTCCAGCAGCTGGTCGAGCAGTCGCGTGCCCGCTCGGCCGTCTTCGACGTGCTGACCAAGGGCGTGCCGGTCACCGTCGGCATCAAGAGCATCCAGTAAGCCGACAGGCGGTCCGGAACCGATCCGGGCCGCTTCCCTCTCCTCGGACGGAACTGAACCATGAGACGCGCGGACGTGGTCATCATCGGCGCGGGCCAGGCCGGCCTTGCCCTCAGCCACTGCCTCGGCCAGGCCGGCATCGACCACGCCGTGCTGGAGCGCGGCCGCATCGGCGAGCGTTGGCGCTCGCAGAGCTGGCGCTCGCTTCGGCTGCTCACGCCGAACTGGCTGAATGCGCTCCCCGGCTCGCCCTACAAGGGCGGCGATCCCGACGGATTCATGAGCAAAGGGGCTTTCGTGGAATGCCTGGAGCGCTACGCCCGGCAATGGCATGCGCCGGTCGAGACCAATGTCGAGGTACTCGCCGCCAAGCGAACCAGCGACGGCTTCGCCTTGGGCACGAACGCAGGCGACTGGTCGGCACGCGCGGTCGTCGTCGCGACGGGGCATTGCGACCGGCCGGTCATCCCTTTTTCGACTGAGACCCTTCGCGGACCGCTCAGCATCCACGCGTCGCACTATCGCTCGCCCGGCGAGCTGCCGGGCGGCGGCGTGCTGGTCGTCGGCGCCTCGTCCTCCGGCGTGCAGATCGCCGACGAGCTCGCCCGCGCCGGGCGGCGCGTGGTGCTTTCGGTCGGCAAGCATACGCGGCTGCCCAGAACATGGCGCGGCCAGGACATCTTCTTCTGGCTCTGCGCAATGGGCCTGATGGCGCAGCGCCCGGAAGACCTGGCCAATCCGGAAGGCGCCCGGCGCCAGCCATCGCTGCAGCTCGCCGGCCGGCCGGACAGGGCCGATGTCGACCTCGCCACGCTGCAGGCGCTCGGCGTGGAACTCGCCGGGCGGGTACGTGGCGTCAGCGATCGCAAGATCGGCTTCGCCAGCGATCTCGGCCAGCACATCGCGGCAGCCGAAGCGAAGCAGGCACGCCTGCTCGACCAAATCAACCGCTTTGCTGGCACGCCGACACCCTACCGCCCCGAGCCGGTGGCGCTGCCATCGGCCTCGAGCGAGCGGCTGTCGCTGACCGACGGATCGATCCGCACCATCATCTGGGCGACCGGCTATGCGCGCTCGTTCGGCTGGCTGGAGCCGCTGGCGCTCGGCGGCGACGGCGAGCTCGCGCATCAGGGCGGCGTCACCAGCGTGCCCGGCCTCTACGCGCTCGGCTTCCGTTTCCTGCGCAAGCGCGATTCCAACTTCATCGGCGGCGTCGGCGCGGACGCCGAGGCGATCGCCGCCGAAATCTCCCATCATCTCGACCGCAATGGCCGCAAGGCGGCCTGAGGAACCACGACCATGACAAGCAATCCCGTCTCCCTCATGGCCTCCCCCAGGCGAGGCCACTACGACGCCATCATCGTCGGCGCGCGCTGCGCGGGTGCCGCGACCGCGATGCTGCTTGCCCGCGCGGGCCTCAAGGTGCTGGCGATCGACCGCAAGCCCTATGGCTCCGACACGCTGTCGACGCATGCGCTGATGCGGCCAGCGGTGCTGCAATTATGGCGCTGGGGCCTGCTGGAGCCGCTGCTCAACGCCGGCACGCCGCTGATCGAGACGACGACCTTCCACTATGGCGACAACGAGATCACCATCCCCCTCGCCTCCGGTTCGGAGCTTCCCGGCCTGATCGCGCCGCGGCGCACCGTGCTCGACCGCATCCTGGTCGACGCAGCGCGCAAGGCCGGCGCGGAGATCCTGCACGAAGTCGCGGTCGGCGATCTCTTCGCCGACACGCGCGGGCGGGTGCGCGGCATCGAGATCCGAGCCGCCGGCCGATCGTCCCTGCGGGTCAGCGCAGATATCGTGGTCGGCGCCGACGGCGTCGGCTCGCTGGTGGCGAAATGCGTCGACGCCCAGATCTTGCGACGCGGCTCGGTGTCGGCCGCCCATGTCTACGGCTATGCGCCAGTCGAGCCGGGCGCAGGCTATCACTGGTATTTCCGCGACCGGATCGCCGGCTCCTTCATCCCGACCAATGACAGCCTCGCCTGCATTGTCGCCTCGGTGCCGACGGGCCTGTTCGACCAGCGCTTCCGCCTCGGCCACGCGCGTGCCCGCATGGATGTGCTCGAAGCGCTTTCGCCGGCTCTTGCCGCACAGGCGGCCCGCGCGCCAAAGGACACTCGCCTGCAGGCGTTCCGCGGCGTGCCGGGCTATATCCGCCAGCCGCACGGCCCCGGCTGGGCGCTGGTGGGCGACGCCGGCTTCTTCCGCGACCCGATCACCTCGCACGGCATTTCCGATGCGCTGCGCGACGCCGAGGGCCTGGCGCGCGCCATCCTCGACGGCTCGGAGGCGGCGTTCGCGATCTGGCAGCAGCAGCGCGACATGATCGCCAACCAGATCCTGGATACCACCGACGCGATCGCCGGCTTCGAATGGACGCTCGACAATCTCGGCGGGCGGCATCGCCGCTTCAGCGCGGTGCTGAAGGCTGAGGTGCAGGCGCTGGCCGGGCAACCCATGCCCGTCCGCCGCGCCTCGAAGCCCTCGACCTATCGGGCGCCGGCCAACCAGGACAGGCCGCCGGCCGACCTTTCACACAACCGAACAGGAGCAAGACCATGACTTTGCAGTTGATGAAGGACGGGCATCTGATGCAGGACGGCTGGGTCGGCGTCGTCAAGGGCCGGCCAAAGGTGGGCGCTTTCGCCGAGCGCTCGCGGCGCACGCAGCCGCAGGATATCGACGCCTTCGCCGACATGACCGGCGACCGTAACCCGCTGCACTATGACAAGGGGCTGGCCGAGGCCTCGGTGTTCGGCAAGCTCATCGTGCAGGGCGGCGTCACCTCCGGCATCCTGAACGCGGTGGTGGCGGAGGACCTTCCCGGCCCCGGCTCGGTGTTCCTCGAAGTGTCGTGGAAATTCATCAAGGCGGTCGGCGTCGGCGAACAGATCACCGGCCGCGTCGAGGTCAAGGAAGTGCGTGCCGACAAGCCGATCACCAAGCTGGAGACATCGGTGCGCAACGAAGCCGGCGAGCTTTGCCTCACCGGCACCGCGACGGTGTTCACCGTGCCGCTCGCCAAGGGTTGAGGACTTCGCGTATCGCTTACCTGCCCGCCGTCTCGGCGATGAAAGCGCGAACGTGGTCTATGAACTCCTCGAAGGCGGGTTCGCCTTCGAGCAGGATGTGGTTCTGGCTCTCGAGCTCGATGAAACGCGCGCCGGGAATGCCGGCGGCCATGGTGCGCCCGGATTCGACCGGAGCGACGTTGTCGTCGCGCGCGTGCAGCACCAGCGTCGGCACCTTCACCTTTTCCAGCAAATCGCTGACGTCGATCACTGAAAAGGCGCTCTGCAGGCGCCAGGCATCGTCGGGCGAGACAGTACGCAGCATCAGATCGTCCATCCAGGCGAAATGCTCGTGGGTGGCGCCGGGGATGAACATGGAGCAGAAGGCCTGGCGGAACATCGGGTTCGGCTTGCCCCAGCTCTCGCGCATCAGCGTCGCCACGGCCTCGCGCGTCGCGATCTCGCCGGCGTCGCCCCGCGCCCGCCAGCCTTTGACGTAACCGCCATAGAGGATCATGCCCGATACTTTCTCGGGATGACGGATGGCGTAGGCGATCGAGACCGCGCAGCTCTGCGACAGGCCGAGCAATGTGAAGCGGTCGAGCCCAGTCGCCTCGACCACGCGTTCGAGGTCGGACACCATGGTCTCGAACGAGATGTCGACGACCTGCCGCTGCGACAAGCCGTTGCAGCGTTCGTCATATCGCACCAGCCGATTGTGGCGCGACAGTTCACGCATCCAGTGCCGCCAGATCGGGCTGTCCCAATCGAAGGTGAGATGCGACATCCAGTGCGCGGCGCGCAGGATCACCGAGCCGCTGCCGGTGCTGGCATAGGCGAGCCTGGTGCCGTCGAGAGCCCGGCAGAATTGCACGGCCCGGCCGGGATCCTGCGGTAACGCAGCGGGTTTCGACGGCGGCGGCGTGGGGGGAGCAGACTGCGGCGCGCGGCCAGTTGCCTGAGCGGCAGCCGACCGAACCTTCTCCTCCAGCGCCTCGGTCTCGGCGGCGAGGCCGGTGTCGTCCGGCAGGAGGCGGCGCAAGCGCCGGGCGAAGGGCAGCGCCCGTCGCGGCTCACCTGGCAGACGCTCGACCAGCTCGCGCAGGATGCCGAGCTCGACGATCTCCACCTCGCTGGCGATCGCCTGCCGCCAGGACTCGTATTCGAAGCATCGTTCGAGCGAGAGGTCGGCGAGAAAGCCGCCGCGGATCGAGGCCAGGACGGCTTCGAGCTCGTCGGTCGAGTGTGAAGAAAGGTCAGCCTTCACCAGCGGCGCCAGCTGCGCATAGTCCGTCGCGATGTTCAGTACGACGGCGTTGCGGTCGGCGCTCAAAGCGGATTCGTCGGCGGCCAGCACCTGGCTCCAGCGCAAGGCGCCGCGCGGGTCGTCGGGAATGTCCCAGAATATCTCGCATAACCGCTCGCGCTGATGCTGCCTGCCGGTGACGCCGAGGTAAGCAAGCAGCGCCCGCGTCTTGCGCGACGGCGGCAGGTCCAGCGGCTGGCCGTCGCGCGTGACCTGAAAATCGCCAAGCACGCGCAGCTCCAGCCTGTGCTGAGGGCCGTTCATGCGTTCACGCGCCTGTCGATCGCCATGGTCCCCTTCGGCCGAGGCCGCCGCTGCGAAGGGCAGCCAATAGCAAGAATGGCTAATTTAGGAAAGCTTGGCGGTTCAAGGCAGCAGCAGCTTCAATCGTGAGAGCCTGAGGCGCGCCAGGCGCCGCGCCGGGTTGTGAAAGGCTTCCAGGCCGGCCTCGACCAGGAAGGCCAAGGTCATCAACTCGATCAGGAATTCGTCGGCCGCGTCGAAAGTGGCGCGTGAGCCGGCAGCGAGATGCTTGAGCAGAGCGCGAGCTTCCTCGACCGCGTCGGCGCTGCCGGTGTCGATCAACGCTTCGAGCCTGGTGAAGCAGTCCATGTCGATTCTCTCCGCCCCGCCAAGGCGATAGATCGACTTGGCGGCGGAGACATCCACATATGTTAAGCGAGCTGCTTTGGGGCCTGCTCACGCCTTGGAGGGGACCACCCTTGGCTTGATGACCGTTGCCAGCACGACACCGACGACAATGAAGGCGGCGCCGATCAGATCGTAATCATGCAGGCTCTCGCCTAGCAGCAAATAGGCGAGGATGGCGACGAACAATGTCTGCAGATAGAGCAGCATGCTTGCGCGGCTGGCGCCCAGCGTCTCGACGCTTTTGTTGTAGAGATAATACATCAGCGCGCCGCCGGGGCCGGCCAGATAAGCGAGCGCGAGCAGGCCGTTGCCATTCAGGGCGGAGCGCTCGTCGTTGAAGATTTCCCAGAGGTGGAACGGCAGCGCCACCAGCGCACCGGCGCCGAGCAGGAGCACGACCAGCGGCAGAAGCTCGAGGCCGAATTTGGAGCGGCGCAGGAGCACCGTGTAGAGCGCCCAGCAGAAGGCGCTGCCAACGATCCACAATTCGCCGATGTTGAAGCGCAGTTGCACCAGCGCGCCGATATTGCCATGCGCGACGATGACCAGCATGCCGGCAAGTGCCGCAACCGCGCCGAGCGCCTTCCAGAGGCCGAGCGGTTCGCCCAGCACGAGGCGCGCGAGCACCATGGTCATGATCGGCGACATCGCCATGATGATGCCGGCCGTGGTCGCGTCGGTGTCGTTCAGGCCACGGTAGATCATGCCCTGGCAAAACGTCAGGCCGATGGCGCCGACGGCGACGATCTCCAGCGGCCGGGATTTGAGGAGCGCCAGCATCGCGCCGTGATGGCGGTGCACAATCGGCAACAGGATGGCGCAGGCGAGCAAGAGCCGCCAGAAGCACAACCCCCAGGGCGGCATTTCCGGTGCCACCCATTTGGCCGCGATATAGACGCCGGCCGAAAGCAGCCAGCACAAGACGGCGGTGGGATAGCCGCCCAGGGAGGGTATCGCGGCGGGTTGCTCCGCCGGATGCGCTATCGGTATCGCCTGCATCGCATGCCCCCGTTCGACGAACGCCAGCCAGACGTAGGCGGCAGTCTACCTCATCCCGGGCTTGTTCCCTATGGCCGGCGATGGAGGACCACCATCCAAAGATCAGTGCGATGTGTCACCGGCCGGGTGCAACGAATCCCAGGCCGAGCCGACGCGGCCGCTGAACTGCGATGCGAAGCGTTCGGCCTCGGTGCCTTCGAGGCCGTCGTCGACAAGCGCCTCGATGCTTCGGCGCAGCAAAGCGAGTTGCATCTGCCGCGCATGACTCCTGTCGGTTTCGCGCATGATGGCCGTGACGTGATAGGCCACGACCGGCTGGCCAAGACAGGAGAGAAGCGCTCCCGACCCCGCCGTCGCCGCAGTGACTGCTTCCTCTATGTTCATGCCGGCGCTCCTCATCAAAGATGCTGGGCGCCTCCCCGGCAGATGGCGGCGACATGCGCCGCTTCTTTTATAAATCTGGCGTCGCGAGACCATCGCTCGCGGCAAGACTCAGTATCCTCCAGAACACTATTGAAGGCGACCGGATAGTTAATTGATGGTTAACGCGAACGGTCGCATCTTAGACGTTCGGCCTCGTCAAAACACATCGGTCAGTGGCCGGGATTGTTGCGCTCGGCCGATGGCGCGAGGCTCTGCGAACCAGGTACCGAAACCGGCGCGCCCTGAATCACCCAGTCGGCGGCGATCTGGCCGATGACCGGGGCGAGCTGGATGCCGTAGCCGCCGGCGCCGGCGGCGGTGATCAGCGTGGGTTCCGAGGCATCGATCGGCCCAATGAAGGGACGATGGTCGGCCGTCACCGGATAAAGGCCCGCCCAGCCGCGGCCGAGCCGCGCGCCCGGCAGGTCGGGCACGCGTTCCAGAAGCAGCTCGGCCAGATCGACCTTCGACTGCTCCTCGCACTGGTCGTTGTAATCGTCGGGATCTTCCGGCGCGATCGACTTCACCTTGTGGATCTCGGCGATCAGCTCGCCTGGCTTTTCGTGGCGGAAGTTGAGGCCGCTGCCCTCGCCGTTCACCAAGTCCATCACCATCGGCATGGTGTAGCCGAGCGGCTCGTCGAGATGGATAACGACGGCCTCGTGGCGCTCTGGCCAGATGTGCAGGCGCTGGCCGAAAATTGCGGCCACCTGCGGCGCCCAGGCGCCGCCCGCATTGACCACGACATCGCAATCCATCGGGCCATGACTGGTCTCCAGCCTGTAGCCGCCCGGCCGCCGTTCCACGCCGAGCAACTTGCGATACTGGCGGATCTCGCCGCCCTTGGCGCGCACGATGCCGGCCAGGAAATTGCACATTTCGTGCGGATCGAGGAAGCCATTGTCGGGCCCGAACAACCCGCCTTCGAGGCCGTCGGGATTGATGTGCGGCACGAGGTCCCGGAGCTCGTTGGCGCGGACCAAGCGCGACCTCAGACCTGCCTCGCCCTGGATTTCGACCGATCTCGCGAAGAGCGCCATCTGCGCTTGCGTACGGGCCAGCCGCAGATAGCCGATATGGTTGAAGCGAAGCCCCTCGCCCTCCCATTGGCAGAAGCGGCGCAGTGAATGGACGCGCAGCATGATCTCGAACGGATCGGTCAGCTGCGATCCGACGACGCCGACCGAGCGGCCGCTCGACCCCGACGCGATCGACTGCGCTTCGAGCACCGTGACGCGCGCGCCCTGCTCGACGAGATTGAGCGCCGTGCACATGCCAAGCGTGCCGGCGCCGATCACCACGACATGAGGAGAAGCTGTCATCTGTGGCCTGCTCTCAGGATTGCGCGGCGATGTCGCCCAGGGTCTCGTCGATCGCTTGAAGAATGGCGCCGGCATCCGCCTCGGTCATCGGCGTCGACAGGGCGAACAGGCCGTAGCTGGCGGAGAGCACGCCGCGGTCGAGCAGGCCCTTGTGGAAGGCGTCGGACTTCGCGCGCTCGGCCTGGCCCGGATAGACGGACCGGTAATCCGTGACGGGGTGCGACGTGAAATGAACCTTGAACAGCGAGCCCAGGCCGACACATTGGCCGGCAAGACCACGCCTTTCGAAGGAGGCGGCGACGCCTTGGCGCAGGAACGCGCCGAGACGATCGAGATGGGCGAAGCTCTCCTTCGTCAGCGCCCGCATCGAGGCAAGGCCGGCGCGCATCGTCACCGGATTGGCAGTGAAGGTGCCGCCATGCGGAAGCGCCGGCTTGCCGGAGGTTGGATCGAACACCGCCATGATATCGGCGCGTCCGCCCACGGCGCCGACCGGAAAACCGCCGCCGATGATTTTTCCAAGCGCCGTCAGGTCGGGCTCGATACCCCACAAGCCTTGCGCGCCGGACCATCCCAGGCGAAACGAGATGACCTCGTCGAAGATGACCAGCGCGCCCGCCGCATGGGCGATCTCGACCATGGCCTGAAGGTAATCCCGGCGCGCCGGGATTAGCCCGGCGCGGTTGGGCATCGGATCGATCAGCACGGCCGCGATGCTGTCGCCCTCGGCGGCGAAGACGGCGCGCAACGCCTCGGCGTCGTTGAAGGGCACGGCGATCACGTCCTCCAGCACGCCGCGCGGCGTGCCCCTGGCATAGGGCGTCGACCTCGGCAGGTCGCCCCAATTGGCCGGCGAGGAATCCAGGCTCACTTCGGCGAAATCGTAGGAGCCATGATAGGCGCCCTCGATCTTGACGATCTTCGGCCGCAAGGTGAAGGCGCGCGCGGCCTTGATCGCCATCATCACGCCCTCCGTGCCGGAATTGGTGAAGCGGACCTGATCGGCCGAGGGCAGCCGCTCGACCAGGAGCTCGGCGAGCTCGATCTCGCTCAGCGTCGGGGCGCCGAAGGCGGTGCCCAGCGGCAGCTGCCCGGCCACGGCCGCGGTGACGTCGGGATGGGCATAGCCATGGATCATCGCGGTGAAATTGTTGATGCAGTCGTAATAGGCATTGCCGTCGACATCCCAGACTCTGCAGCCCTCCCCGCGTTCGGCATAGATCGGGAACGGATCGACAAAGACCGTGGTCCGCGTGTTGCCGCCTGGCATCACCTTCCTGGCGCGCTCGAACAGGGCTTTCGATCCGGGCATGGCGTCGGGATAATGCGGCATGGCTCTCCGAGGCGACTTAGATGGTTGAACAGCGGCGCAATGGCCGCGCTTCACGAAGCTACGGTTCGTTTGCGCGCCGGCGCAATCGGCCAGGCCGGGCATGCGACCCGACCAGCGCATGAATGCGAAGCATGATCTCGCTTTGAGCGTCCGACGCTGGTCAACGGCTGTCGACAAGTTCCACATCGGAACGGCCACGCTCGACATCTAGTCCATTTGGATGATGCTACGTACGTCGGAAGACGTATCTGGTATAGAAGGGCGAAACAATTCTAAACAAGGCAATTTTTTCACGATTGTTTATTCACTTCAACTTGAGGCAAACTGTTACAAGGAAAAATCTTAATCCACGCACGCGCAGTCGCTATGGCGTGTTTCTTAAGCACCGCGAGGAGTGCCTAGCAAACAGAGGACCCTGGCCAGTGACACTCACACATGGATCTTACGAGGAGTTCGACACGCGCCCGGCATGGGTTCGCTTCAGCATGCGCCACTGGAGGTGGAGCGCCGTTCCGGTATGCATCCTCCTCCTGGCGGCGATATCTCCCGCAGACAATGGCGCCGAAATGCAGCAGCAGATCGTTGCGGCGCGGAGTGAACTGGCGTCGACAAAGGCCCAGTTGGACCTAAGCCAGCACGCCGAGCGTACGGCGAGCACGCAGGCAAAGGTGTTGGCCGGCACTTCCGCGGAGCAAGCAAAAGCCTTGAATGAGGCGAACCAGAGCAACGAAGCCCTCAAACTCGATCTGGAGGCGGCGCAGCGCGTCATCGAAGGCCTGAAAGCACAAGCCATTTCCTCGAACGAAGCGCGCAACGCCATGGGAGCGTCCCTGGCCGAGGCGAACCAATCGCTCGCCGATGAGCGGCACAAGGTGGAGCAATCCGAGCAAGAACTCGCCATGGTCCGCCAGGCCGCCGATGCTGAAAAGAAACGCGCAGATTTGGCCGTGGCCGACCGGGCCACCGACCTCCAGCTGGCGGTCGCTGCCGCAAAGCATGCCAACGAAGCATTGGACCTGGAACGTGCCCGCGCGGTTTCGGCCGCAAGCGATCTCGACGGTGCCCGTCGGGAACGAGACGCGGCAAAGCAGGCATCCGCCGACTTGAGCGCAGCATTGGAGCAAGCGCGTCAAAAACTGATCGATATGTCCGTTGCCCTTACCGCTGCGCGAAAGGCGATCGACCTGGTCAACGCGCAAGGTGCGCGTCGCACAGCACAAATAGAGCGCGCACCCAGCACGCGTTCCACCGCAGTTTCCCTTACCGGCCAGGATGGCAAACTTGTCGGTCAAACAGGCTTGCAGGGCAAAAGCAAAGCGAAGATGGCAGGATCACCGAAACGGGATCTGGCGGCGACGACGATCAGGCTCCCCGACGCCTTGCTGCCGCTCCCACCTCAATGACCATCGCCAGGAACACAATTGGGTTAACACGAACGCATGCCGCAGGAGGGTCCCGAAATGGGCAAATACGTGGCAGTCGCCATGATGATCGCAGTCGCTTCCGGGCCGGCGGCGGCCCTTGATATCGGTGGTGGCGGCAAGATCGGCGGCGTTGGCGTTGGCGCTGGAGTGAGCGCCGGATCGCAAGGTGTTTCCGCAGGGGTGGGGGCAAGTGTCGGCGGTTCGGTCGGCGCAAGTGTTGGCGCGTCAGCGGGCACAGGAGGCGCAAGCGTTGGTGCTTCAGTGAGCGCAGGCGGGACGAGTGTCGGCGCGTCCGCGAACGCTGACACAGGGTCGGTCGGCGCGGGCGTTTCGGTGGGCAATGCTCCAGGCAGCGCAAGTGCAGGCGTTTCGACAGGGACCAGCACCTCAGGCACCACGGACGCCGCGCCCCCCGACGACCCCACCGCTTTCTCTGCGACAAGCGGAAAAACCGCGATCAACCTGCCATCCGTCCTCAGGCCTTCCAGCACAGGTGGCGGTGAGTTTGGGCGGTTTACGGGGGGCTATCCCTTTGCGCCCCTGGTATCACTGAAAGCGACGCCGGGCACGCCGCCCAAAGTAGTGAGCGCGTGCCGCTTGGCGATCGCGTCGGCCGCGACGCCGCTTGGGGCCGTGCGCGTATACGCGGTCAGCGCCGGTCCGATGCGCCAACGCAAAGCCGGTCTGGCGGCGCCGATCGAGGTGCGGATAAATTATGCGCTCCGAGGTGGCATCCAGGTGCGGCAAGCGAAAGTCCTCTGTCGCCTCGATGCGGCGGGAAAGGTGATCGCGGTAACGTAGTAACCGGCCGTTGGCCTGGACAACGGCAGAGTTGACCGCCCTGCCGATGTCGCGCACAGGGACCGCTACTTGGCGACGTCATTCGCCGCCGCACGGTTCGGGTGCCTCAGATGGGTCGGCGTGATGCCGGTCTGCTGGCGGAAGACGCGGCTGAAATGGCCGGCATTGGGGAAGCCGCAGCGATAGGCGATCTCGCCGATGGCGAGGTCGCTGCCTTCCAGCAGCGATTTGGCGTAGTGCACCCGCAGCGCCAGATAGGCGGCCATCGGGCCGATGCCGAGCTCGGCGCCGAACAGGCGCTCGAGCTGGCGACGCGAGCAGTTCATCCTGGCGGCGATCTCGGCGACCGAGAGCGTCTCCTGCAAATTGCTTTCCATCAAAAGCAGCGCCCGCTTCACCGCGCGGCTGGCGGCCGCGGGGAAGAGATCGCCGACCGGCTGCACGTCGCGGCTGGAGCGGATACGGTCGAGCACCAGGATCTTGGCCGCCTTCTCCGCCGCCTTCTGGCCGATGAATTGCGAGACGAAATAGCCGGCGAGGTCGGCCGCACCGGTGCCGCCGGCGCAGGTGGCGCGGCCCCTGTCGACGGAATAAAGGCTGTCGGCATGCGCGCTCACATCGGGGAACTCGGCGCGGAAATCCTTGATGTGGAACCAGCTGACGGCGGCGCTGTAGCCGTCGAGCAAGCCGTAGCGCGCCAAAACGAAGCTGCCGGTGCAGAGCGCGGTGATCGGCACGCCCTTTTCGGCAGCGCGCATCAGGAACGCCTCCTTTTCCGAACTCAGCCCGCGGCTGGTGTCGAGCAGGCCGCCGACCACCACGACATTGTCGAAATCCTCCGGATTGCCGATCGCCTTCGTCGGCAGCAATTCGACGCCGCAGCTGGCGCGGATCGGCAGGCCGCGCTCGCCGACGATCTCCCAGTCGAACTCGACCCGGCGGCTGCGGTCGCCCTCGTCGCCGGCGAGCCTCAGCGTGTCGATGAACAGCGACAGCGGCGAGAGCGTGAAATCGCGCACCAGGAGAAATGCGAACTTCTTGGCCATCTGCTTCCGGGATCGTCCATCGTTCGGCCGCAGCTTATGCGGAAATCCTCGCGGCGAGCCCTCTGAATACGACGCGCATGAGGTCGCAACACCTGTCCTGAAGTTGCTCTAGCGTCGCTCGGCGGCGCGGCTTACCCACGTGATGACGAAGCGCCCCAGGATGATCCCTACGACGCCCGCCGCCGCCTTGAGCAGGCCATCGACAAAACGCGCGTGCCGGCCAGGGTCGAACAGCTGCAGGAACTCGAGAACGCCGGCCACCGCGCAAACGAACAGCACGGTCTGCGTCACGCGAGATGGGAAGCCGAGCGCCAGGGCCAGACCCAGCAGGACGTAGGCCAAAGCGCGCTCGATGTTGGCGTCGCCCAGATGCGGCCGCAGCTGGATCGGCGACAGCGTCGCGAAGGTGATGAGAGCCAGGAGGGCGAGCGCGGCGAGACGGGAAATGGAGGTCATGCCCGCTCTTACAGGCCGCTGGCCGCGATAACAATATTTGCCGGCGCCAGCCGTGGCTTGGTCCGCCCGCGCCGACGGCGCCCGTGCCTACCCGGCCATGGAATAGATCTGGAACAAACGCCGTCAGGCCGACACGGTATCGGCGCCCCTGCCCGGCAATGGCTGGCTGAAGTCTTTCCCGCCGTTCAGCGATGCCCGATACGCCATCGGCGACTTGCCGTTGAGGCGTTTGAAGGCGTTGCTGAAGGCGCTTTCGGAGGTGTAGCCGAGCGTGCGGGCGACGACGGCCACGGGCGTCCGCTCCTCGCGCAAGGCGCGCTCGGCAAGGCGCATGCGCCATTCGGTCAGATAGGTCAGCGGCGCGATGCCGGCGACCGTCCTGAAATGGACGGCGAATGAGGTGCGCGACATGGCGCAGGCTTTCGCCAGTTCCTCCAGATGCCAGGCGCGCGCCGGGTCGCCATGCATCAGGCGCAGCGCCGGCGCGATGCGCGGCTCGGCCAGCGCCTTGAGCCAGCCGGCGGGCATCAGGCTCGCCCTGTCGAGATGCGAGCGCAGGATCTCGATGAAGAGCAGTTGCGTCAGCTGCGCCGAGGCGAGCTCAGCGCCCGGCTGGCCGGCGTCCCTCTCCTCGATCAGCCGGTCGAGCAGCCAGCGGAAGATGGCCGCCTGGGGTGACGCCGCCCGCGTGTGGATCCATGGCGGCAATAGATCCGCCAGCAGCCCACCGCGCGCCGGATCGAGCAGGACATGGCCGCCGATATGGGCGAATTCCGAGCCGTCGCCCAGCGTCACCAGCGTGCGGCCGGCGCCGGTGAACAGGCTCATCGCGTCGACCGGTGGAACGCTTGGGTCGCTGGCGAGCACGAAGCTCCGCCGCGCCGCCAGCAGCCCGACATCGCCGGTTTCGAAGCGGAAGGGTTCTGGCTCGCCTTCGAGGGTGACCCAGCAGCTGCCCTTTGCCACGGCGAAGAACTTGATCTTGTCTCGTCCGGGGAAGCTGATCGCCCACGGGCCGCCGGCGGTGAAGCCGCCGGTGACGACCGCCTCGGCATTGGTGAGCGTGAGAACATCGGAGAAGGGATCGACGGCCATTTCGGTACTCTCGCGCAGGAAATGCGGATTTTCAAGCATTCACAGTTCAATAGCGCCGTCCTACCTACCGCCCATCCGACCCCCGCCATAGAGCGCGGCGCTCCATTCCAGACCCAGAGGCATCAAATGACCGACAAACTCGTCCTGGTGACCGGCGGCACCGGCTTCATCGCGCAATATTGCATGCTGGCCCTGCTGAACGCGGGCTACGGCGTGCGCACGACCATCCGCTCGCCAGGGCGGGAAGCGGAGGTGCGCGCGCATCTCGAGGTCGGCGGCGTCGATGCGGGCGACCGCCTCTCCTTCGTCCTCGCCGATCTCACCGACGACCGCGGATGGGCGGAAGCGGTGGCCGGATGCGACTATGTGATGCATGGCGCCTCGCCGACGCCTTCCGGCGACCAGACCCGCGAGGAGGATTGGATCGGGCCCGCCGTCAACGGCAATTTTCGGGTGCTCAGGGCCGCGCGCGACGCCGGCGTCAAGCGCGTGGTGCTGACATCGGCCTTCGGGGCGATCGGCGTCGGCCACAAGCCGGATCACCGGCGGCCCTTCGACGAAACCGACTGGAGCGACCTCAACGGCAATGTCGCGCCCTACCAGAAGTCGAAGACGCTTTCCGAGCGTGCCGCCTGGGATTTCGTGGCGCGCGAAGGCAATGGCTTGGAACTGGCGGCGGTCAATCCGGTCGCCGTCTATGGGCCGGTGCTGGGCGCCGACTATTCGCATTCGATCAGGCTGATCGCCAACATGCTGGAGGGGCAGCCGGGATGCCTCAATGTCAGTTCCTGCTGCGTCGACGTGCGCGACGTGGCGGACCTGCATCTGCGCGCCATGACCGATGCGGCCGCCAAGGGCGAACGCTTCCTGGCGACCGTCGGCGAGAGCATGGGGATGGTCGAGATCGCCGAGCTGCTGCGGCAGCGGCTGGGCAAGGCCGCCGAGAAGGTTTCGACGCAGGTGTGGCCCGACGAGCAGGTGCGCATCGCCGCCGAAACCAACGCGCAGCTCAAGGGCGTGGTGCCGCTGCTCCATTACGACATGAGCGCCACGGGCAGGAAGGCCGAGCGCCTGCTGGGCTGGACGCCCCGCTCACGCGAGGAGGCGATCATATCCTGCGCCGAGAGCCTGATCCGGCTTGGCCTGCTGCGCGGCTGAGCTTCCTTGAACGGCGCGCGGGGCCGGTGCATGTTGCCCCCGCGCGCTTTCGGCGAACCGCCTGGAGCCGCGATCCTCGGACGAAACCAGCGGAGCGATCGGGCGATGACGACCATCCATCAATTCGCCGTGTCGGAGGGGCAGGAATGGGTGCTGCCGGCCGATGACGACGCCTACGAGGAATTCTTCGGCCTCGACGGACGATCGCTCGAGGGCTGGAAGCCGCCGGTGATGCGGCGCGTCGAGGAAGGCGAGCGGCTCTATTCCGACTTCCCCTGGCTCGGCGAGCATGCGCCGCTGTTGCGCCGGCCGGCTGTCGAGGCGCTGGCGGCGGCGTTGCGGCCTTATGGCGAGCTTGTCGCGCTGCGCGGCGAGGAGGTCTGGCTGCTCAACGTCACCCATGTGATCGACGCGCTGGACGAGGCGCGCTCGCAGATCGTGCGCTTCGACGGCGGCGACATCCTTGCGATCGAGCGCTACGCCTTCGACGGGAGGAAGATCGAGACAGCGGAAGTGTTCAGGCTGCCGATGCGGGCTTCCCCGGTCTTCGTCAATGACGTGTTCGTCGAGCGGGTGCGCAAGGCCGGATTGCGCAATGTCTCGTTCGAGCCGGTGTGGACATCGGACGAATAACAGTTTTGCGGTTTGCGGCAGAGACGGGGCGAAGGAAGAGGCCGCGACGCCCTGGCCCGGCCTCTGGGCGCATCTGGAGCATGGCTCTGGCCCAACCCGCACATGCATGAACGGGATGGCCATTATAACCAGACGCTTTATAACGGTCGCTGACAAAGCGATCACCAAGGGGAGACGATGCGTTACATACGTCCGCTTTCAATAGAAGATGCCGTTGGCGAGCTCGCCAAGGCGGTAGGACCGGCCGCCATCCTGGCCGGAGGCAGCGACTTGCTGGTGAGGATGAAGGGCGGCTTCATCGAGCCTGAGCTGATCGTCGACATCAAGCGCATAGGCGGCCTGGCCGACATCAAGGAAACGGCTGACGGATTCCGCATCGGCGCCGCGGTGCCCTGCGCGGTGCTGGGCGAGAATAAAGCCGTGCGCAAGGCCTGGCCGGGCGTGGTCGAGGCGGCGAACCTGATCGGCTCCAAGCAGGTGCAGGGCCGCTGCACCATCACCGGCAATCTGTGCAACGCTTCGCCCGCCGCCGACAGCGTGCCGGCACTGGTGGCGGCCGGCGCCAAGGCGGTGGTCGCCGGGCCTTCGGGCAAGCGCACGATCGCCGTCGAGACCGTTCCCACCGGGCCTGGCCGCACCTCTCTCGCCAAGGGCGAGATCATCGAGGCGATCCTGCTCGACAAGCGCCCTGAGCATGCCGGCGATGCCTATCTGCGCTTCATTCCGCGCACCGAGATGGACATCGCGGTGGTGAGCGCCGGCGTGAACCTGACGCTGGACGATCACGGCGCGATCAAGACCGCGCGCGTGGCGCTCGGTGCCGCGGCACCGACGGTGCTGCTTGTCGAGGAAGCAGGCCAGGTGCTGGTCGGCTCGAAGCTCGACGAAGCGACGCTGGAGCGGCTGGCGAAGATATGTTCCGGCGCCTGCCGGCCGATCGACGACAAGCGCGGCACAATCGAATTCAGACGGAAAGTTGCGGGCGTGCTGGCACAGCGTGCCGCCGCCATCGCCTACAAGCGTGCGGGAGGCAAATAATGGCCGGTGTAGCTGTATCAACCACGATCAACGGCGATGCCGTCGAATATCTCTGCCAGCCCGACGAGACGCTGCTGGAAGTGCTGCGCGACCGGCTCGGCCTGACCGGCGCCAAGGAAGGCTGCGGCACCGGCGACTGCGGCGCCTGCAGCGTCATCGTCGACGGCCGCCTGGTCTGCTCCTGCCTGGTGCTGGGCGCGGAAGCGGAAGGCCGCAAGGTCGAGACCATCGAAGGCATGGCGCATGGCGACCAGCTGCATCCGCTGCAGCAGAAGTTCCTGGAGCACGCGGCGCTGCAATGCGGCGTCTGCACGCCGGGCTTCCTGATCGCGGCCAAGGACCTGCTGGAGAAGAACCCCTCGCCCACCGAGGAGGAAATCCGCTTCGGGCTGGCCGGCAATCTCTGCCGCTGCACCGGCTATGACAAGATCGTGCGCGCCGTCCAGGACGCGGCGAACGTGATGAAGGGAGCCTGATCCATGAATTTCGATCCGCGCTTTTCAGGACGCCAGTTCGCTTCCGTCGGCACGCGCCCGATCCGCCCCGACGGCATCGACAAGGTGACGGGCCGCGCCCGCTACGGCGCCGACTTCAACATGGCCGGCCAGCTGGTGGGCCGCGTGCTGCGCAGCCCGCACGCCCACGCGGTGATCAAGAGCATCGACACGTCCAAGGCGGAGAAGCTCGCCGGCGTGAAGGCGGTGATCACGGCCAAGGACCTGCCGGACCTCACCGACGGCGACGCCGCCATGTACGACATCCTCGACAATTGCATGGCGCGCAAGAAGGCGCTCTATGACGGCCATGCGGTGGCCGCGGTGGCGGCGATCGACGCTCGCATCGCCCGCCAGGCGCTGAAGCTGATCGAGGTCGAGTATGAGGTGCTGCCGCATGTCACCGATGTCGACGAGGCCGCGCACCACCACGCGCCGCTGATCAACGACCAGGTCTTCACCGAAGGCCTGGAGGAAAAACCGGCCAAGCCTTCCAATGTCACCAAGCGCACGCAGTTCGGCCATGGCGACGTGCATAAGGGTTTCGCCGAGGCCGATTTCGTCGTCGAGCGCTCCTTCAAGACCGAGCAGACGCATCAGGGCTATATCGAGCCGCATGCCTGCGTGGCGAGCGTCAATGCCGACGGCACGGCGGACCTTTGGGTCTGCACGCAAGGCCATTTCGTCTACCGCCAGCACTGCGCCCAGCTGCTGGGGCTCGAAGCCTCGAAGCTGCGCGTCACCTCGTCGGAGATCGGCGGCGGCTTTGGCGGCAAGACCCATGTCTGGGCCGAGCCGGTGGCGCTGGCCCTCTCCCGCAAGGCTGGCCGCCCCGTGAAGCTGGTGATGACCCGCGACGAGGTGTTCCGCGCGTCGGGCCCGACCAGCGCCACCTCGATCGACGTGAAGATCGGCGCCAAGAAGGACGGCACCATCACCGCCGCGGAAGCAACGCTGCGCTACAGCTCCGGCCCCTATGCCGGCTCCTGGGCCGAGATCGGCGCGATGACGGCCTTCGCCTGCTACAAGCTCGAGAACGTCAAGACCGTGGGCTACGAAGTGCTGGTCAACCGGCCGAAGACGGCGGCCTATCGCGCCCCTTCCGCGCCGATGGCGGCCTTCGCGGTGGAAAGCGCTGTCGACGAGCTCGCCAAGGAGCTCGGCATGGATGCGGTGGACTTCCGCATCAAGAATGCCGCGCAGGAAGGCACGCGCGCCTCCTATGGCCCGGTCTACGGGCCGATCGGCATCGGGCCGACGCTGGAAGCGGTGAAGCACCATCCGCACATGAAGGCGCCGCTGAAAGCCAACCAGGGACGCGGCATGGCCTGCGGCTTCTGGTTCAATTTCGGCGGCCAGACCTGCACGGATCTCAATATCGGCATGGACGGCTCGGTGTCGCTGGCCGTGGGCACGGTGGATGTCGGCGGCTCCCGCGCCTCGCTGTCGCTGGTGGCGGCGGAAGAGCTCGGCATCGACTACAGCCACGTCAAGGCGATCGTCGCAGACACCTCGTCGCTCGGCTACAACGACATGACCGACGGCAGCCGCGGCACCTTCTCCTCCTCGATGGCGACGATCTCGGCCGCGCGCAACGCGATCAAGATCCTGCGCGAGCGCGCCGCGCAGACGTGGGACATCCCGGTCGAGGACGTGCACTGGGAAAAGGGCCACGCCATCGCCAAGGGCGAGAAATACGGCAACCTGTCGCCGCTGTCGCTGAAGGAGATCGCTGCCGCTTCCGGCAAGACCGGCGGGCCGATCGCCGGCCATAGCGAGCTCGTCGCCGACGGCGCCGGCGTCTCCTTCGCCACGCATATCTGCGACGTCGAGGTCGACCCCGAGACCGGCTCGACTCGCGTGATCCGCTACACGGTGGTGCAGGATGCCGGCAAGGCGGTGCACCCGACCTATGTCGAGGGCCAGTACCAGGGCGGTGCCGCGCAAGGCATCGGCTGGGCGCTCAACGAGGAGTATATCTACGGCAAGGACGGGCGGCTGCAGAATGCGGGCTTCCTCGACTACCGCATCCCGGTCTGCTCCGACCTGCCGATGATCGACACGCAGATCCTGGAAATCCCCAACCCCAACCACCCCTATGGCGTGCGCGGCGTTGGCGAGACCTCGATCGTGCCGCCGCTGGCGGCGATCGCCAACGCGGTGTCCAACGCGGTGGGCGTGCGCATGACCCACATCCCGATGTCGCCGCCGCGGATTCTGGCGGCGCTGGACGCGGAACGGGAAGGCTAATGCTGAAAAGCGCGAAGCGCTTTTCAGCTCACGCCCCCGCTCTATGAGGAGGCTGGGGTAATGGTCGAGGTCACCCTTTGGGGCTCGCTCAGCGCCGTCGCCGGAGGCAAGGCCAGGCACGAGATCGAGGCCAAGGACATCAGGGAGCTGTTCCGCAAGCTGGCGGAACAGTATCCCGGCATCGAGCCCTGGATCGACCGTGGCATCGCGGTGGCGATCGACGGGACGATCTATCGCGATACGTGGAGCAAGGAACTGCCCGAGGGGGCGGAGATTTTTCTGCTGCCGCGGTTGGCTGGGGGGTAGCGAGCGAGCGAGCGGCCTCCGCCATCGCTGGGTTCGCCGATCCGCGCGCCCCCGGGGAGCCCTACAAAGGCGGGGCTCGTGGGCTTCCCCGCTTTCGGGCCGGGCCGCTCCCGGACGGATCGTTTACCGGGTTGGCCGGTCTTCGCGCATGACGTTGTAGAGCAGCAGGCCAGCCATCAAGGACACCACGGCGCCCACCACGTCATGCCCGGTCAGCCCGGAATAATACACGAAAGCAAATACCAGCTCAGCCATGGCTCCAACCTAGGATGCGAGGGACTTCTCCGGGAGAACCTTCAGGACGCGCTAATGTTCCTGACGGCCGGCGGCGATCTTGGGTGCCCGCGCCTGGCGCAATTCCAGGAAAAGTGTGAGCGGTTTTCCGTCCGGAATTGCGCAACAACAGAAGGATAGACACGGACGGCCGTGCAACGCTCAGGCTCTGTCGTTTTTCTCGGAGCCGACGATCGCCGCCAGGATCGCTTCGTATGCGCTTCCGATCTCCTCTTCGATCTCCTCCTCGGAGATACCTGCCGCCCTGGCATCGGCGAACAGCTTGCTCGTGAGCTCGGCCACCGAGACGATGTCCGCGCCGACCTTGCCACGCATCACATTGTCGTTGATCCATCGGCCAAAGAACGCCGCGCCACGCTCGCTCATTCGCCCTGCTTTTTCACAAAATGCGCCTCGCGAAGCAGCGCTTCCCAGTCGGTTCCGGTCGTCTCGATCAGCTCGCCGGCCTGTTCCTGGGTGATGCCGGCTTCCTTTGCCAGGCGCCCTGCCAGCAATTCGAAGACGGCCTGATCGCTCTCGCCCAGGCTACCTTCGCGATGCTGCAGCGCCTCGAAGATCACTTCGAAGACGCTGTCGACTTCCTCGTCGATCTCGCTGGCCGCGATGCCTTCGCGCGCGGCCGCCTTCATCATCTCGTCGGCAAGATCGCTCACTGCGACCGGATCGTCCGTCAGCACGTTCGGCAGATGCTCCGCCATCCATTTGTCGAAGAAGTCGAGACCGCGCCTGCTCATGTGGCCATAAGCGCGCGGGCAACATTAGGTTCCGCTGATACGGACTGAGGTCCCGCGCGCCGGCGCATTGGTCCCTGACGTGAAACATAAGCCCGGCGATCCCATTAGGGCTGCGCTGACGAGCGATCAGTCCCTTCATCGTCAGTGCTGGATCGCCCGCCACCTGCCCCCAGGTGGTGGGCGAACTGACGACAAAGCGCTCAGCCCTTACCGGGCCGGGGATGTTCTCGTGCCTGACGCCGGGCATCCGGAACGCGGCGTTGGACAGTAAAGGAGGCAAGCATGCTCACCACGACATTGGAAAGCAGGGTGGCGGGTTTGCAGGACAGGCTGAAAGCCGCCAAGCTCAGCATGGATGACATGCTGGCCTTCCAGAAGGTCGCTGACGTGCTGGACAATGGCCATGGCGGCATCGACCTCGACGACCTGATCGCGCTGTCGTTTGTGGTGGAGGATGAGGATTAAGGGGGAGACGGGAGGCGTCCGGCTTGGACGAGATTCTCCCTCTGGGGGATCGCTCAGGGCTGTGGACGGAGGTAAAGGCAAGGCGCGACATCGCGGCCAAGGACCATCAGGGAGCTATTCTGCAAGCTGGCGGCATAGTGTCCCGGCATCGAACCCTAGATCGACCGCGGGATCGCGGTGACGATCGACGGATGATCTACCGGAACAATTGGAGCCAGGAACTGCCAAAGGACGCGGAGAATTTCCTACCCGTTTGGTGTAGGGTGATGGACGGACACTCCCTCCGCCAGTCAACCCCTAAAATGTCTTGGAAACCGTGGGGTTTGGCGATTTTCGGTTAGTGACCGACTAACCAATCTACTAACCAGCAATCGCTTGACTGCCCCAATGACGCCGCTTCGGCGCTCCGGAAACTAACGCGCAGCCCTTTGTTTCGTTAGAATGGTGGTCGGATGGAGCAAAGTGATTCGCCAACGATTGCTAAAGCAATCCAAGTTGTAGTGGACCGTGAAAAGCCGTGGTTTGATTTGGCTCGAATGGTCCTAACTGCCCTTGGGTTTGCGATTGCGTGCTTCGTTGGTGTAAAGTACGCGATCGAAAAACATACCTCATGGTACGACCTAGTTATTCGCCTGCTGCCGCTGGTTGCCCCGGTATGCTTTGCGGCCTTTATATGCATAAGAATGGTGGCTATAGTCCATCAGATAGGCGATGCTCTGATACCAATTCTGACAGGATCACGGCGAGAAATGCCGATGCTTCTTCAAATATTTTTGGTGGTTTTTCTCCTTTTCATCTCCCTGTCGGCGGGCGGCATCATTTACTTAACAGTGGCGGCTTTAACTCATCAATAAGCCTGGGCGCTCGCGGAACGGCGATTATCGCCGATGGTGTCCGACGCACTCTTAAGCTCTCGTGTGACTGGCGTTGCCGCGCTCCGACCAGCGCATCGAGCCGCTCTTGAAGGTGTCCATTAAGCACAATCATTTCCTTTAGCGCCTTCAGGGGGGCCTTTTGTGAAGGCAATGAATTTGTCGGCGGAGGCTTGCAATGCCGCCTCCTGCCGACTGTCGAGCCTGACAATGCGGTCCATTTCATTGACTCCTAATGGTCGATGCCATAGCGAACAAAATGGGAACAAAATTGTCAAGCTCGAATTGACTTGGCAAGGAATTTGTTCCTATTCGTGTCCCATGCCCGAACAGCCGCCAAAGCGCCGAACAACCATCTGGTTCCTCAGTTCCGCCGTCCAGCACGGGCAGTTGGTGTGGGTTGATTGCGGCTACTGCCATGACCGTCATGGCCGGCGCTACTACGATCCCGGCGACCTCATTCAGGTCTTCGGCGATGTCGACGTGAGGCGCCTCAACCGTGCGATGAAATGCGAGCGCTGCGGTCGAAGCGACAACATCGAATGCGATGTCATCGTGCCGGTCGCGGCCGAGCGCGAGCGGATGAACGTGCGCCGTCTCGTTGAGATCAAGATCCGGAAAAGCCCCGTCTGGCGCGGCGAATGACAGACAAATCTCACCGCGATATTCTCTGCTGGAATTGGTGTTCCGTCCGCAAATTCATCAGTTGATACGCACCGGTCACTATTCCTGACAACGGAGATTGACGGCAATAGTTGTCCATCCACAGGAAGGCTTGATCCCTACTAATAGGGGCGCCGGCAGCCCGCCAAAACTCTGTGCCAGAGGCGAGCGCGAGCCCATTAATTAGGCCGAGCAAATACCCTTCAAGAACAGCAGACTGGCCTTCGGCCCTCGATTTGACCCATTCCCCACAGTCAACAACGCCCTCAACGGCGATCCCTGCAAATGCAGACGGCGGCGCGCCAAACAAGCAGATTGCGAACCCAAAACAGACCGTACGGCACCACATATCCTCCCCCTCCGTGATCTAGGCGCTTAAAGCAATGGCAGTTGCCCGCTAGCGTCGGCTCCCTGCCGAAAATTGATCTGCGCGCGGCTGGCTTATCGACTATCACCAGAGCATCGTCCGGCGCTGTCCATTCGCGGATGGCGTCTTGGCTGGTGGTGATGTTGTAGAGATTGCACATTGCAGGCAAGGTGCCTCATTGTGATCACAGTGCCAACCCGAATCAAGATTCACAGGCAACAGAATGGTCCGTTTAATTCCGTCCCGAGCGAATTCGATCAAATTTGGGTCGGTTGCATTATCGGTTGATGAATTAATTCAAATTATTGAAGGGCAACAATTCTCAAAGGTATCGGCAAAAAACAAGAGCATCGCCTTCGATGATTTGGCCGACCTCAAAAAGAATAAAGCCCTCTTAGTTGGCAATCCAACCCTAAGATGCGATGATATTGGAATTGACTTCGATGGATTTTTCGGTCAATCGATAAATATTTATGGAAATTCTGAACATAGCTACAGCGCCGCGAAGGCAATAGAGGCAGAATTTAGAGCAAGAAAGACGATTGGAGATTATGTAAGGGATAACCAAAAAATTGTCACAATTCCATACTGGTTCGTTCTAGCAAGTTTTATTGGAATTAAGCTTTCAGACAAGAAATCACCATCGATGGATGTTTACTTTGAATTTTTTACGTCGAAAGTTGTTCCAGTAGTATTTTCGATAGCATTTATCATATATTTGAACGCTGGCTATATACATTACATCCGGAAGGCAGTTTATTATAGAGCGTCCGAAGGATTTTTCCGCAGGAACATAGAAAAGATCATTGTTGGAGCGATCGGCATCATCGTAGGTGCGGGTATCAAGTCTATCCTTGACCGATTCTGAACGAACGGAGGCATTCTCCGCCCCGGTCCTTGAATTTTAATCGCTTTTCAGAACGACCAACCTTTTCGACCAGCCATTCGTTGTGAATTGTGAATCCAGCGCCCGTTTGAAATGTTTGCTGCTCAACAGTTGCGTTGCGTTCCTGCACCCGAGTGTGGGAGGTCCAGCCAAAAACTCTTTACGCGTTTTGCGCCGGAACAATTTTTATGTTCTTAACATGCGGATGCGATTTTACTGCGCTCACCATTGAATTGCGGCGGGTATCCGAGATAAAGTCGTTAAACTTAATTAGGATCAAATTTCCGAATGTGTAAATCGCGACGTTTTCCGAGGCGTCTCGCCAAACATCTCTTAAATAGGAATTCAGAGAACTAAGCTGTGCCTCCGTTATGTAATCCATAGTTTCTACAATAAGCGCAGTTCCACCCGGTGGCCTTTTTGAAAGGAATTTTTCTAGTTCAATATCAGCACGAGTTTGTCCGTATCTAGCTATGGAAAGCACATCATCATTCTCGATCGCCGATAACCGTCTCGAAATTTCGCTAAGCTGCTGTTGGATAACGGCGGTTTCGGGCGCAGCACTTTCGGCTAGCTTTACGACGCCGCGAGCTCGAATGACTGGATTGTCTGGCTTGTAGTCGGGTTGCAGTACGGCGGTTAAGGCCCGCTGCAAGTCGCCTCTGGCCGCACGAAGTTCGGTCGGATCGGCATAGTCATAAGGGATTGCTCTGAATAATTTCACATCGAATGGGATGATCCCGCCCTTTTTTACGATGTGCACTATCGGCAACTCCTTCATGTGCCTTATTCCAATTTCATAGAAGACGTTGGGGTTCAACTCCGTCATATCGGCGATCACTAAGTCGTCGTCCAAAAGGTGGCTAATGATTTGTGCATCGATCATACCGGGCTGGTCGATCTTATCCGCGCGAATCAATTCAAATTGATTGGTGAAATGAGCTTCAAGGACGTGTTCGATTATCTCGTGAAATAGCCAGTCGGCGTGTCGCCGTGTGGTGCTGCCTTCATCACCAATCGGACATACAACAAAGCATGATTTCTTCTTCGACCCCGCATTCGCCTTCGCATCCGGCATTTTGCCACCCTCCCATCCGATCGCGCTAAACTCGCCCGACGAATGTCTAAAAACAAGGGGTCGGCATGCAAGCTGTTAATCGTCTTCTCTAAAATCCTGCAACGAAGCGTGACGGAGATCTTCCTCGCCGCGCATGTGCTTGACGCGGCCGATCAAGCCCGGCTTGACCCATTGCGTTGCGGGTCGTTTCATGCCCTTGGGAGCTGTGCCGGGATGCTCTTGGACGCGCTGCCAAAGCCGCTCGCGCATTTCCCGATTCAATGTGATGAACGCCGCGCCGACATATCGTCCGGTGTCGCGTTCTGCCATTAAGGCGAATGCCGGCTTGCCGGCCTCACGTTCGACGCCGAGAATTTCGTACTCATCCAGGGCGTAGCATTTCGCCTTTAGCCAGGCTGTCGAAGAACCGCTGCGGTAGACGCTGTCCTTGCGTTTCGACACGACGCCTTCAAGGCCAGCCTGCTCGACAAGATGAAACACCGCGGCGCCTGTGCCGCGCAGTGCTTCGCTGAATTGGATGCGCTCTCCAGTCGGGATCATGGCTTGAGGAATGTCGCGCCGATCCACAAGCGGCATGTCGCGCAAATCGTGGCCGTTGAGGTGCAGCAAATCAAAGGCGACGAAATAGAGGTCATGCTGCCGGCGAGTGATAGCCTTGCGCAACTCGCCAAAGTCGGAAAGTCCGGCATCGTTTAAGACAATGACTTCGCCATCGATGATGGCACTCCCAACGTTGAGTGACGCAGCCGCATTGGCAAGGTCGCGGTATTTCGCCCTCCAGTCGAGGCCACGACGGGTGAAAATGCGAACGCCATCATCGTCTCGCACGATCTGCGATCTGTAGCCGTCAAACTTCACTTCGTGAAGCCACGCCTCACCCTCTGGTGGCCGGTCGACCAATGTGGGCATCAAAGGCGGGATGAACTTCAAACGCATACGCGGAACCCCAACAGATGCCACAAGGCACGTCGGCTAATTTAGTTCCGGAACATTTTAGATAAATTGAATGTTCAATGCGTATGACAAAATTATCGGACCTTGGGCCGCCGATCATAGGTATCCGACACGGAAAGCAGCCGACGTGCGAAACCGAGCATTTTCATAGGTGTCCCCTCTGCGGCCAAGCGGTCGATTGGCGCGACCTGAGGCAAGTTATCTGGCATGAGCAGCCAAAACATTCCCCGCTAGAGCTGGACGCGTAGAAAGGCTGGCGGACAACCCTTCCGCCGCACGCGCTGTTTCTAATCTCTTTTCGGGGCAACTAATCTTTTCAACTAAACCGCTGCCGCCTCGCGATCTCCTCCATCGCAACCGCCCTCGCCCGCGCCCTACTTCGCCGCCTTCCCCTTATCCG
>NZ_SUGA01000019.1:46977-107477 GCF_004963255.1 Mesorhizobium sp.
GCCCTTTCGGCGCCGGGGCGGTCGTCACGCCGATGGCTGATATCCGCCAGCGGTTGTCGACGTTTTCGAAAGACAGGTCGAAATCGATCTCCAGCGGCTGCGTGGGAAACAGGCCGACAAGGTGCAGCTGCTTCTGGGGATCGAGAAAGGGCGGCGTGGAGAGCTGCGGGGCGATGACGGCAACCGCCGTCAGGTCGGCGCCGGACTGGCGCAGCGCCTGGAACCTGATCGCAAGGTCGGCGGCGGTGTTCTGGGCGCGGAAGCCTGGCGAACCCATGTCCCTCAGCACAGTGAAGTTGCCTGTTTCCACCGCCTGCTGGAGGGCCATCATCGTGCTGCGAGCGAGGTAGATGGCCTGCGCGGCGTTCGCCGGCCAGGCGGGGGCCGCCGGCGCCGGCGCTGCCGGCGCCGCCTTCTTCTTGCCCGGCGCCGGCGCCTGGGTCTGCGTCTGGGCAAGGCCAGGTCCGGCGGCGCACACGGCCAGCATCGCCGCCAGGAGAATCGTCACTGTTCGCATTGGGATCATCCTGGCGCGCCGGCGCTTCCTACCAGCTCATCCTCAGGCCCAGCCGTCCGCCGGCCATGTTCCGGTTGGGATCGAAGGCGATGCCGCCATTGAGCTGGAGTTGCGAGCCGAGCCGGGCGCCGGCGCTGAGCGCAAAGGCGTTGGCGCCCTCGAAGGTGCCCCAGTTCAAGGTGGTGACGAATTTTTCGTCCGGCAGCACGGTCGGCGCGCCGGCCAGCGCCATCGCCATGGCGACGCCGGAATAGGCGCGGCTGCCGACGCTGTCGATGCGGGAGTTGAGGCTGTTGAATTGCGCGGGATCGGCAAAGCCGAGCGCGCCCGGGGTCACGGAAGCGAGATGGCCGCTGGCATCGGTGGTGACGATCTCGATCGCGCCGCTCTGGGCCGATGAGCTCGCCGACGACGTCAGGCCGGGCATCGAATAAGTGTTGCCCGCCGTTCCGAACACCTGCTCGTTCTGCCTTGTGGCGACCGCGCCCGAGCCGTAGGCGGCCGAGCCCGCATAGGCGGCGCTGGCGCCGGTGCCGATCGCAACGGCGTTCAGGCCGGCCGAGGATGCGCCAGACCCCATGGCGATCGCGTTGGCGCCGGTCACCGTCGTGCCATTGCCGAACGCCATCGCATTGGTGGCGTTGACCGTGCTGCCCGATCCGATCACCACCGATCCCGACGAATTGGCGGTGCTGGCGACAATGTTGTTCGAGCCGAAGACCTGGATGCCGTTGCCGTTGCCGGCGACGTTCGGGGCGTTGACGACATTGTCGTCGCCATAGACGAAGGACTTGTCGCCATTGACGACATTGGGGTCGCCGATCGCGTAGCTGCCATTGCCCCTGACGGTGTTGCCGGTGCCGAAGGCGCCGCTGTCGTCGCCGGTGACGCTGTTGTTCGAGCCGATGACGGTGGTGTTGTCGCCTTGCGACTGGTTGTTGGTGCCGCCGGCCAGTGCATTGGTGCCGCTGGCGTTGCTGCCGGAGCCGGCCGCGGTGGAGTTGGTGCCGCTGGCGTTCGGCTGCGTGCCGGAGGCGGTCGTGTCATAATAGGGCGGATTTCCGCCGCCACCGCTGATGCAGGCCAGGTCGCCCGCGGCATTGGTGCCGATGCCGGAGGTGCAACCCGCAAGCGATGCGAAACGAACGGTGCCCACGACATCGAGGCCGGCGGCCGGCGCGGTCGTGCCGATGCCCACATTGCCGTTTGCAGCGATGGTCATGCGGGTCACGCCATCGGTGGCAAGCAGAAGCCGGCCGCTCGAGCCGGTGGCCGAATGCGCGTTGATCAGCGAGGTGCCGACGCCAAGGCTCGCGCCGCCATAGCCGAAGGTCAGCGCATCGGCGTTGGCCGCCGAGGACACGCCGATCGTCTCGAACGTATCCTGGTTGGCGGCTCCATAGACATGCAGCTTGCTGGTGGGGGCAGCGGTGCCGAGACCGACATTGCCGTTCGAGGCAATGTCGAGGCTGCTCGTGGGCGCGCCGGGCCGGATGCGGAAAGGAAGCAGGCTGCCGTTCGTCAAGTCGCGTATGAAGAAATTCGCTTCGTTGCCGCCGACGTCCCAGGTCTGCGCCGTGAAGCCGCCGGCGCTTGTCTGCTCCAGGCGGATCGCCGGCGTGTCGCTTCGGGTTATCTGCAGCCCGAGAGCCGGGTTGGACGTACCCAGGCCCAGATTGCCGAAGCTGTTGACATAGACCGAATTTTCGGGAGCGCCCGCATCGACGCGGAACACCATCTTGTTGCTCGTCGCATCCTGGATGCCGAAGTAGTTGGCGCCACCGGAGCCGGGATCGTTCGCAATCAGCGCCCAGTCATTGGCGGCAAATCCGGCGTTCGTGCTCGTGTCGTCGAAGTAGATGCGCGTGTTGTTTTCCTTCACGACGATCGTGTTGAACCCGAAGGACTCGTTGTCGACGCAGTCGAACCCGACGCAGAGGCTTCCTTGCACGATCTGGTCGTCCGGAACGACATTATCGGCCAGCGCGTCGGCGACCGGCATGGCGAGGATCGCTGCCCCGAGGCGCAACGCCACGCATTTCGCCGCAAGCTGTTTTGGTTTCGCCACAAGCCCCTCCCCCGAGGATCGATGATCGCAGATATGCAGGCTTATGTGCCGGCCGTCGGTTTGGCAAGCAGTAGAAGCGCTCGCTACCGGGCTTTATCGCGGGTGTGTTCCCAGAACATCACCAGTAACGGCCGGGCTGTGTTCAGATTCTTTTCCAGCCTGGATTATGCCACCCGTTGCGCGGCCCCGACATGAACTGGACACACACACGCGTGTCGCACAGGCTAATTTAGCAACTCTGAATATGTTAGCTGGTCCGGTTGTCCCCTTCCCGGCACAGTTGCACCCCTGGCGTGGAACCATCCTGCCGCTGGCGCGTAGTTTCGCCATCGTTCCCGGCACAAGAGGCAAGGTATCCATGGCTGTTCGCAGGAAACGCAGGAAGCACTCCGGCAGCGATCTCTTGCTGGCACCAGCGGTGATCGGTATGCGGGTGCCGCTGCTGGTGCTGGATGCCATGAGCCACGCGCCCAACGGGCGGGAAGCCTTGCAGGCGTTGCAGGAAAAGGCGCTTGCGGGAACACAAGGGCTGTTCGCGGCGCAGGCAAAGATGCTCGAGGCGGCCTTGCGCTTCTGGCCTGACGTCCTTTCCGGCAAAAGCCCGTCGCTTTGCGATGGGACGGTGGCGATGGAGGCGGCGGCGGCTGCCCTGTTGCCCGCGGCCAGGCAGGTGCGGCGCAATTTCGACCGGCTTTCGAAACGGCGCTGACCGCGCGCTTGCATGAGCCGGGAGCCGGTGCTTGACCGGCCGGCTCAGCCTATGCCTGCCCGATCATCGCGAGGAACCGGTCGGTGAAGCCGGCGAGCGCGTTCCAGTCGGTGAATTCGTGATCCTGCCCGGGGCCTGGATCCTCGCCCTTCATGACGACGAATTTGACGAACTGCTCCTGGAAGTAATCGTATTTGGTGAAGCGCAAGGCGCCGCCCAGCAGAAGCGTCATGCTGGGCTGCCACCCGGTCACGGAGACGAAGCGGTCGACATATTTTTGGGCAGCGGCCTCGTGGCCTTCCAGCGCCGCCGACAGGCTGACCGATATCAGCGCCGAAGGCTTGCCGCTCAACAGGTCGCGATGCGCGAACACGAAGGTCGTGACGGCTTCCTGATGGTGCTCCTGGTGGACCGACGCGGCGATAATGAAGGCGTCGAAATGCCCGAGCTTCAAATCGGGCGTGAACTTCGCGCTGTCCAGCAGCTCGACCTGATGCCCGCGCCCGCGAATGTCGGTCGCCATCCGATCGGCGACTTTCCTGGTCTGCCCTTCAGTCGTTCCATAGACAATCAAGAGGTTCACGATGTCCCTCCGGCGGTGGAAAGGCATTGATGGGGACAATCCAGTGCCGTCTCGACAGGCATGCCGCCCCCCAATGCGGCGGAGCGCATCATAGCGCATGAAAGGGGTTTCACGCACCGATTTTCGCGGCGGCGCGGATGCCGGGATTCGCGCCGTTTCGCGGGCCGCTTGGCGCTGACGCCTGCGCGCCGGCCACCGGCGAGCCGCGTGCGCTCGGCCGGCCGGCGCGGGAGAACCGGGCGGAGTTGTGGGACGACGGCCCCCGCCAAGGCTTATGCGATCGCGCCATCCCGCGGCGGCTGTTTTTTAGCTATCTTGAATATGCGGCGGACGCAGGTTCGCCGGGCCGGCGTCGGGGCGGGTGCTCCCAATCAGGCAACAGGCGCCGGCCACCCGGAACGCGGCCTGCTGGTCACGCGTCGGACCGGTGTTGACCGCCGGCGCCGCTTGCGCAGCCAACGCCGGCGCAGCCTTCGGTCCAGCCCGGGCGCTGCTATTCGCGGCTGTCGGCGAGCTCGTTCGAGGCGAGCGGGTTCATGCGCTCCAGCGTTCCGTCCTTCATGACGAACTGGTGCCATATCGCGATCAGCGCATGGGCGCCGGCCAGCCACAGGATCAGCGTGCCGCCGGTTTCGTGCAGGTCGGCGATCAGGCCCGGCGCGCCCTGCACGGGCGCGGCGAGCGCCGGCAGGTCCAGCCCCAGGAAGGAGATCTGGATGCCGAGCCGCGAGGCGGCATACCAGCCGCTCAGCGGCAGCGCGATGAGGAACAGATAGAGCACCGTGTGCCCGGCGCGCGCGGCAAGGTCCATCCAGCGGCTCTGCGGGTCCTCGACGCGGGGGGCAGCGCCCAGCCAGCGCGCCAAGAGGCGCGGCACGACCAGCAGCAGCACGGCGAGGCCGAGGGTGAAATGCAGGTAGGGCGGGTCGGCGCGCGCATGGCGCCCGCCCTCGGCGGTCAACCAGGTAATGACGACCAGCAGGGCCGTGAGCCAGTGAATGGCGATGGTGATCTGTGAATAGCGCCGCATCGGGCTTGCTCCGTCTTTTCAGGCACGCGCACATGCCGAGGCCGGGAACGCCTCGGCGCGCAACGTTCATATGTTTCCGCGGGCGTCAGGCAGGCGCCCGCGGTTGCCCCGTCCGGGGCGCGTTCAGGCGATGTCGGCAGGCGCGGCTTTGCGCTTGCGGCCGGTGATCATGGCGCGAACAAGGTTTTCATTGTGGCGAAGGCTTGCCAGCGCCACGCCGCCGATATGGACGAGCACCAGCGCGAGCAGGCCGTGGGCGGCCAGGCTGTGCGCGTCCTCCACCCATGACACGCCGAAATACGCGTCCGTGGTCTGCATCCACCCGGTCACCGCCACCGACACCATCATGGCCATCAGCACGATCACCATCGCGCCGCCCGCCGGGTTGTGGCCGATATAGCGGGCCTCGCTGCCCTTGATGATGGCAAGGAGATAGCGCAGCACCGTCGCGGGATCGCGCACGAATTGCGAGAAGCGCGCATAGGGCGTGCCGACGATGCCCCACACCAGCCGCATTGCGACAAGCGAGGCGGCGGCGTAGCCGGCCCAGTGGTGGATGTTCTCGGCGCTTTTAGGGGTGAACCAGGCGATTGCGAAGCTCAGCACCAGCGCCCAGTGGAAGCCGCGCACGACACGGTCCCAGACGCGCACCACGTCGCGGTGCGCCTGGGCCTGTGCCGGCAAGGCCCGATCAGTTCTCGCCGGCTTCGGCATTGTCGAGTTTCTCCAGCGTCTCGGCATTGTAGGCGGTGTTTACCTTCTTGCCGTCCTTGTCGATCGCATAGACCTCGTAGCAGCCCTTCTCGGTCTTGATCTGGCGCACTTTGAGGCCCTCGGCCTTCAACTGCGCCTCGAGCGTCGCCTTGGGCTGGAACTTGGATTTCGCGGCGGTGCTGCAGGTGCCGGCCGCCAGAGCCGGTCCGGCGATCACGCCCGCGAGGGCGGCGATAAGAAGAGTGCGATACATGGGATCTCCATCTGGTTGGGAGGTTGCGGCGCGGCTGAGGATTCAGCCACAGGCCGTGACGGCTTGGGCGCGTCATTGGCGAGGCATAGCGAATCCAAGCTGACAACCGACTGACAGAAGTCCCGGAAAGAGCGACCTACGCGGAGAACCGGGCGGCGACGCGCCCCGACACCACTGATTTTGGGGGCTAGGCCGACGGGCTGCTACACAGCGAGCGTCGGCTCGGTGTTGACCTCCAGCGCCGCTTCCGCCTCGTGATCCTCGTCGGGCAGGACCTCGCCATGCACCGCCAGGGGTTGTCCGATCCAGAGCGGGTCGACGAGGTGGTCGCGCCTGGCGTTGGCGGTGTTGGGGTGGATCAGGATGCTCAAGCCGCCATGGTTCAGCATCAGCCACGGAACCAGCGTGGCGAAAAGGCCGGTGGCGAAGGAGACCTGGTACATCGCCTGGTCATGCGGGCCGACCTTCCTGTCATGCCAGTTGCCCAGGCGCACGCGAAACCGCTCGCCGATGCGCTCGCGCAGCCATTCGGCGTGCCGGCGCTCGGCCGGCCCGTCGAAATAGATATGGGCGTGATAGCTGGCGATCTCGCCGAGTTGCCTTACTTCGCTCATCTCGGTGTTCCCTCCCCGTAGTTTCCCGTCTGCCGTCCGGGACTCTAGGTGGTTCTTCGTTTCATGGAAACGGTGAACCGCTCAACGGTGCGTTCAGGGTCGGCGAGACTTGGCGGGCCAATCGTGGTGGACAATCGCCGGACAGCGCTGCCCCCGCTCCGTCTCGGCGCTGCGCGCCGAGCCCACCTCTCCCCCACTTCGTCTACGCTATGCACATCCTCTGTGATTGGCGTGACTGATAGACCTGAGGCTTGATTGCACGTGGTTCCCCCAATCCGTCGCTGCTTCGCAGCGCCACCTTTCCCCCTCCGGAGGGAAAGGAAGGGAGCGCTGCTGGCGCCTTTCCTCTACCCCGTCGATCGGGGGAGAGGTGGCTCGGCGAAGTCGAGACGGAGTGGGGGTCGACCAGCGCTACGTTGGACGATGCATGCGCCAAGCTGCGCGCAACCTCGGTCCGCTCCCCTTACCCTTTGCCATTCACGCCACTTCCCCACAGCGCCCGCCGGATCAGGCCGCGCTTCCTCTTCCTCGACACGAGCTCGACATCGCTCACCAGCCGCGCGCCGCCCTCACGCCGCTCCAGCGTGATCTTGCGCGTATGAAACGCTTCCAGCTCGGCGCGGTGGGCGACGCTGATGATGGTGACGGTGGGCAGTTCCTTCATCACCGTCTGCATCATCGTGTCCTGGCTCTTCTCGTCCAGCGCCGAGGTCGCCTCGTCGAGCACGACGATGTCGGGCGCATGCAGCAGGAGGCGGGCGAAGGCGAGGCGCTGCTTCTCGCCGCCGGACAGCGTCTGGTCCCACGGCGCCTCCTCCTCCAGCCGGTCCTTCAGATAGCCGAGACCGACCTTGTCGAGGGCAGCGGCGATCTCTTTCGTCTTCCAATTGTCGGCGGCGGCCGGATAGCAGGTGGCGCGGCGCAGCGTGCCGGACGGGATATAGGGACGCTGCGGCAGCATGAAGAGCCGCTTGCCCGGGTGGAAATCGACGCTGCCGCTGCCCCAGGGCCACAGGCCCGCAATGGCGCGCACCAGCGTCGACTTGCCGGTGCCGGATTCGCCCGAGACCAGCACGCGCTCGCCGGGCTGGATCTCCACCTCGGTTTCCTTCACCACCGAAGTGCCGTCGTCGAGCGTCACGGAGAGATTCCTGAGGCTGAGCATGGCGCCGTTCTCGGTCTCGCCGCGCTGGATGCGGCCCAGCCTGTCGTTCGCTTCGGCCCGCTCCAGCCCGTCGAGCGACATCATCAGCGAGGCGATGCGGCGGGCCGAGGCGTTCCAATCGGCAAGCCGGGGATAATTGTCGACCAGCCAGCCAAATGCGCCTTGCACCATGGCGAAGGCGGAGGCCGCCTGCATGACCTGTCCAAGGCTCATCGAGCCGTCGAGGAATTTCGGGGCGCATAAAAGCACCGGCACGACCGGCGCGAACAGGCTGGAGCCCTGCGAGACGAGCGTGGTGCGCATGTGCTGGCCGGTGAGGCGCGCCCAGCGGCTGAGCACTGCGGCGAAGGACCGGAAGATGCCGGCATTTTCCTCCTCCTCGCCGCCGAGCAGCGCGATGCTCTCGCCGTTTTCGCGCACGCGCGTCAGCACGTAGCGGAACTCGGCTTCCGTCTGGTTCTTCTGCTCGGAAAGCTCGACGAAATGGCGGCCGATGAAGAACATCGAGGTCGAGGTGATCGCCGCATAGATGACGGCGGTGACGACGAGGAAGCCGGGCACGGTGATGACCGAGCCGCCGAGCGAAAAGCTCAGCGCGCCGCCGATGGTCCACAGCACCACGATGAAGGTCGAGGCCGACAGGAAGGCGTTGAGGACGCCGGCGACGAAATCCACCGGCGATTCCGTGGCGATCCTGAGATCCTCGGTCAGCCGGGCCTCGGGGTTGGCGTGATCGCCCTTGACGAGGTTGAGCTGGTAGTAGCGGCCGCTGGCCAGCCAGCGCTGGATGACCGCCGTGGTCAGCCAGGAGCGCCAGCGGCGCTGCATGGTCATGCGCAGATAGACCTGGGCGACAACCAAGGTGATGCTGCCGGCGACCAGCGGCAGGAAGATGGCGCTCAGCCAATAGACGGTGTGGGCGTCGCGCTGCTCGATGGCGTCGAAGATCGCGCGGTTCCAGCGGTTGATGCCGTACTGAAAACCGACATTGACGCAGATCAGCGTGAGCAGCCCGATGGTCAGGGGCCAGGCGAGCCTGTCGCCGTGCAAACCCCAATAGCCGCGGCCGCTGATCCAGAAGCGCCGCAGAAGATACTTCTTGCGCGCCCGCTCGGCCTCTTCGGGCGAAAGCTGAGGACCCGGCTCGGCGGCCTCGGGCGGCGGCGACCCGGCATGGCCGATGGCCTCGGGCGCGGCATCGGCGGGTGGCTTTTCCTCCGGCGGGCTCCCGCCGGCCGGTGGCCTGCCTTGGCGCGCCTTGTCGCCTTTCAGCCTGTCTTCTGGTTCGTCTTCCGCTGCCTTATCCGCGCGCGGCTTCACAGCGCCACGCGGTTTCGGCTGGCGCGGCTTTTCGTGGCGCGGGGCATTGGCGCGCGACGCCGGGCGCGGCTTGCTTTCACCGCGCTCAATGGCACTGTCGTCCGGTTTCGGTTTGCGCTTGGCCGGGGGCATCGCGCGACAACGGCCCAAAAATCAAAAGGTTTCACGAGAGCGCCACCCAAAGCAATCGCATAGGGCGCCCCGCTCTCCGTCTCGGCTTCGCCCAGCCACCTCTCCCCCGCCTTTGTCAGGCGGCGCTGCCGCTGCGGGGATTGCGCAACGGCTCGAAAATAACCTCGCCGGCCGCGTCGAAAGCGAGCGCGTCGTGCATCGGCAGTGCCGCCGAAAACAGATAGCCCTGCGCGATCATGCAGCCCAGCGAGCGCAGGATCATGCGGTCGGCATCCGTCTCTACGCCCTCGGCCATCACCTCTATCCCCAGCGTGCGGCCAAGGCCGATCACCGCCTCGACCACGGCCTGGTCCTCCACGGATTTCGCAAGGTCGCGCACGAAATCCTTGTCGATCTTGATCTTGCGGATGCGGCTGTCCTTCAGCGACACCAGGGTCGAGAAACCGGTGCCGAAATCGTCGAGAACGATCGATATGCCGGCATCCGCCAGGCGCCCGACCTTTTGGCCGACCCGGTCGCGGTCGACCGGCGCCTCCTCGGTGATCTCGATCTCGAGCATCGCGGCCGGCACGTTCTTCGCCTTGAGGCCGTCGAGGATCATGTCGTCGACATTGCCGGCCTCGAGCTCGCGCGGTGAAAGGTTCATCGCCACCCGCACATCCGGCCGACCCTGCCGCACCAGCTCTGCGATCATGGCGCAGCAATTGAGGAACACCGTTTCGGTCAAAAGCGAAAGCAGGCCGGTCTCGCGCGCGGCGGTGACGATCTCGGGCGGCGAGATGGCGCCATGGACCTCGTGCTGCCAGCGCAGCAGCGCCTCGAAGCCGACGACCGCGCTGGTGTCGAGCCGCACCAGCGGCTGGAACCAGCAGCAAAGAGCACCGTTTTCGATAGCTCCACGCAGATCGCGCTCGATGCGGTTCCTGCGCTCCAGCGCGGCGTCGAGATCCGCGTCGAACAGGCAGTATTCGTTCCTGCCGCCGCGCTTGGCCGAATAGAGCGCGAAATCGGCCTTGAGCAGCATCTCCGTCAATTGCGGCTTGTCCGCCTGATAGATGCCGATCGAGGCGCCGACGCGCACCGAATTCAGCTCCGGATCCGGATTGGCGATGGCCGCGATGATGGTGGATGCAAGCTCGCCGGCCGCCTGCGGCGACCTGCAGGCGGAGAAGAGCAGCACGAACTCGTCGCCGCCGATGCGCGCGATCGTGGCCCCATGCGGGGCGTGGTCCTCGATCCGGCGCGCCACCTTGACCAGCAGGCCGTCGCCGATGGTGTGGCCATAGGTGTCGTTGACGGATTTGAAGCCGTCGAGGTCGATCAGCATGGCCACGAACGGGCCGTCGGAAACGCCGAGCCCGGCGATCGCCTGCTCCAGCCCGTTGCGGTTGAGCAGGCCCGTCAGCGGATCGCGCCTGGAGTTGCGTTCCATCTCGGCGGCGAACTCGCGCGCCTCGTATTTGAGCCGGCTCGTCTCGCGAAAGCGAGATTGTCCCAGAAGCGCGCTTCTGATCATGCCGCCGAGGAACAGCAGGATGGTGAAGCCCAGCACGTCGTTCTCGACGCGGCCTTGCGCCAGCACGCAGGCGGCGGCGGTGAGAAGCGGCAGCGTGATGAAGTTGATCGAGGCCGGCGCGTGGGAGGTGCAGTAGGTGACCGAGCCGGCCGAGGCGCCGGCGAGCACGATCAGATAGAGCGGCGCCTGGGCGGTGGTGTATCCGTCGCTGAGCAGCGCCAGGAACGACCAGGCGATACCCGACGCCAGCGCCAGCAGGCCATAGAGGGAAAGCCGGACGCCGACCGCCTCCGGCCGCTCGTCGGCCGCGCCCGACTGGGCGAGCGCGAGCACCACGCGCGCGCCATTGACCAGGGCGATCGCGGCAAACCACGCCACCGCGGCAAGGCCGCGGCCCGACAGAAGCTGCACCGCCAGGATCAGGGCCGCCAGCACCGTGCCGATAGGCATCGAGATGAAGACGCCCTTGCTCATATCGGCAAGCTGATCGCGCAGGATGCCGGCGTCCACGGCTTCGCTCCGCCCTCCGGAAGAGGGACCCGCAGCCAGCCGCTCATCATGCCATGTCATGACCTAATTGGTTAGGCGACCGGGATGAAAATCGTGTTAAGGATTTCAGCGGTTTACGGAGCATTTCCTGATTAGGAACTGACGGCGCCAGAAGCTCGGAGAAAACAGGGCGCCGATGGCCTAGCGGAATTTATCGCCATGGCACGGCGCGAGAAAAACCCTATCGTGTTTGTGTGACCGGCAAGCCCAAGCGGAGTTCCAACCCATGACCCTCACCAATCGAGACATCGTCGAGCTGACCGAATGGCGCCGCAAGCTGCACCGGCAGCCGGAAATTTCCAACGAGGAGGAGAAGACGGCGAAGGAAGTGGTGGACTTCCTCGCCGATACCGGGCCCGACAAGGTGCTGACGGGGCTCGGCGGCCATGGCGTGGCGGCGGTCTATGACAGCGGCCAGGTCGGGCCGACGGTGCTGTTCCGCTCGGAGCTCGACGCGCTGCCCATCGAGGAGCTTTCGGGCGTCGCGCATTCTTCGCAAGTGCCGGGCAAGTCGCATATGTGCGGGCATGATGGGCACACCGCGATCCTGGCCGCGCTCGGCCGCCAGTTCGGGCGTGACCGGCCGGCGCGCGGGCGCGTCGTGCTGATGTTCCAGCCGGCGGAGGAAACCGGCAATGGCGCGGCCGGCGTCGTCGCCGATCCGCGCTTTGCCGAGATCGCGCCGGACTTCGCCTTTTCGCTGCACAATCTGCCCGGCGTGCCGTTCGGCGAGGCGCGGCTCAAGGCCGGCACCGTCAACTGCGCCTCGCGCGGCATGCGCATCGTGCTCGAGGGCAAGACCGCGCATTCCTCGATGCCGGAAACCGGCACCTCGCCGATGCCGGCGGTGAGCGAGTTGATGCCGGCGCTGCCCGCGCTCGGGCGCGGCACCTTCGCCGACGACGATTTCGGCATGGTGACCGTCACCCATTGTTCGATGGGCGAAGCCGTGTTCGGCATCGCGCCGGGCTATGCGGAAGTGTGGGCGACGCTGCGCACCAGGCGCGACGAGCGCATGGCCGAACTCGTCGCCGCCGCGGAGGCGCTTGCCGGGAAAATCGCGGCCAAGCACGGTCTCTCGGTGCGCTTCGACTATCACGAGATCTTCGTCGCCAGCGTCAACGCGCCGGACGCGGTGGAACATCTCGCCCGCGCGCTCGACCAGGAAGGCGTTGCCCGCAGCGAGGCGGCCCTGCCGATGCGCGCCTCGGAGGATTTCGGCATTTTCGGCCACAGCGCCAAATCGGCCATGTTCTTCCTCGGCGCCGGCGAAAGGCACCCATCGCTGCACAACCCCGACTATGATTTTCCCGACGACCTGATCCCGATCGGCTCGCGGATCTTCATGCGCGCGGCGCGCAATTTGCTTGGCTGATCGAACGCCTACGATGGTCGATCCGGCCGACGCCGATTTCTTCGCCCGCGACGCGCTTGTGGTCGCCCGCGCGCTGATCGGCGCCACGCTTGCGCTCTCCGGTGTCGGCGGCATCATCGTCGAGACCGAGGCCTACCGGCCCGACGATCCCGCCTCGCATGCCTATCGTGGCCGCACGCCGCGCAACGCGCCGATGTATGGCGCGCCCGGCTCGGCCTATGTGTACCGCTCCTATGGCCTGCACTGGTGCCTGAACGCGGTATGCCTGCCGGGCAGCGCCGTGCTGATCCGCGCGCTCCAGCCACTATCCGGCATCGCCGAGATGCGGGGCCGGCGCGGCGTAGATGACGAGCGGCTGCTCTGCTCCGGTCCCGGCAAGCTCTGCCAGGCGCTGGGCATCGACGGCTCGCACAATCGCCTGCCGCTCTCCACGCCGCCTTTCGAGTTCGCCCCGTCGCGGGCCGATCCCTCCGCCATCGTCAGCGGCCGCCGGATCGGCCTGACCAAGGCGGTGGAATTCGAGTGGCGGTTCGGGCTTGCCGGGTCGGCCTATCTCAGCCGCAGGTTCTGATCCTGCTTGTCCTCTTCCGCCTCCTGCGCGGATCAATCGCGGTCAGCGCGCGTTGAGGTCAGTGATTGAGGAGGAGATGATGGCGACCGACAAATACGAACGTATCCAGCGCCGCGCCTACGAGATCTGGAAGCAGAGCGGCGAAGGCCACGGTCAGAACGAGGAGCACTGGCACCAGGCGCGCGAGGAGATCGAGCGCGAGGACAAAGGCTTGGGGGAACAGCCGGGCGCCGCGATGCCCGGAGCGGTGACGATCCCTGTCGGCCAACCGGATCCTTTGGCAGCCGAGGCGCTGGCGCGCAAAGCAACGAGCAACCGACCCGACGGGCCCGCGCACAATCCGGCCCCGACGAAGCGCAGCCGGCGCAAAGGCTGAGCCGTCATCGTGATAGATGTGGGTGGTCGCGGGCTCGCGGAAGCTGCGCCACCGGCGGGAGTGCTGGGCACGTCGATCGTCGAACGCCGCGGCCGGGGAGCCGCGGCGACCGCTCTCCTCACGTGGGCTGCGAAGGCGTCATCCATTCCTCGGCCGCTCGCGCCGCCGCGAGCTCGAATGCGTCTGGCGCCAGAATGCCGCGGGCAGCGGCGAAGGCCTCGAAGGCAACGCGAACGGCCTCGGCATCGCATTCGCCGCCGAGAGCGGCCTGACATAAGGCCAATGTCGCGGCGTGGCTGGGACTGCGGCTGCCCGTCCATTCGTCCAGAAACTGATAAGCCTCGATGACCGAGTCGATCTCGTGGGGAAAGCCGAGACCGACGAAAACAGCGACGGGCCTCGAAAAGCGCATGGCGGGCATGGATTAACTCCTGTGGTGGGGTGCTTGCACAACGCACACCGCCAATCGGGGTTGCAGCCTGAAAACGATTATCCGGCGTCGGACCGCCGAGCCCTGCCCTTCCGTTCACACTAGCATGCTGTCGAAAATGAAAATCTGAACGCCTGACTCATCCGGCGCGTAGAGCCGGCGATCCGCGCCGGCCGCTTTTCCCTCGAGGCTGGCGAAGCCCTTTTTCATGGCGTCGAGATCGTCGAAATGAAGTGTCCCGATCAGGTAGACGTCGGACGGTCCGGCGAGCGCCGTGATCGGCCCCCGGCTTACTTCGTATTTCCTCAAGCCCGGTATCTTCTTGGCCAGCGGTATATGCGTCTCGAAATAGTGCCTGTCGAACGCCTGCGCGTCGGCTGGCTGCTTGTAGATGACGATCATTCCAGCCATTGCGGCTCTCCTTTTCGGTGCGGACGAACCAAGGACGAAGCGGCGGGTGAAAACGGAACGAGGTGTTGAAAAATTTCGGAGAACGCCTCGACGGGCGGCGACAGCGCTTGTCCGGCTCTCTCCTTTGCCGCCATCTCGCTTGTGCGAAGAAGGATTCTGTGGTCTCTCCGGCCTTAAATTAGCGAGGACTCAAGGATGAGACATGCGGTGATCGCCGCGCTCTGCGCGGGTGTGGCTGGATGCGTGTCCTCTCCGGCCGACTACGGCGCGTCGCTGTCGCAACAGGATCCGAAATGGGCATCGCCGGGCTGCCAGCAGGCCCGCGCCGCCGCCGCTGACTATGCGCAGCGCGAGAAGGACCATCCCGGCTGGGGCATGGGCGTGCTGCTTGGACCCTACAGCATGGGGATGGTGGCGGCCGTGAAGGAGCATGAGCGGCAGCAGCGGCTGCTGCTCGCCCGCCAGACGCACCTGCAGTGCTCAAGCCGGCCGCTGCCGAAGGAGCTGGATTTCGATCCGGCAATCTATGCGCCGAAGAAGGAGCATTATCCGTAAGCTGACCGCCGCGTTGCGGTTCAGGCGCAAACTAACTCCACGCCTTCAGCAGCGGGCCATCTTCGCCAAAAAGCGGATCCTTGTCCGGCCGGCGGACCTCCGGAATCGAGCGCAGGGCCTCGGCGTGCTGCTCGGGGCTCCGGCACAGATCGTAAGTGCCGAAGGGCGGATAGGCGCCGACCACCAGGAGATCGGCCGAGCCGGACAGGCGCTGGTGGCCCGTGCCGGCGGGCAGCACCGCCACGTCGCCCGCCTTGACCTCGAGCACCTTGCCCTTGTCGCCGCCGAAGCGCAGCTCGGCGGAGCCGCGCGCGATGCCCAGCACCTCATGAATGCGCGAGTGATAATGGACGAAGCCGTAGATGCCGTTGCGCCAGCTGTCGCCCCAGCCATTGGCGCCAAAAATATCCTCAAAGACGGCCGCCGGATCGGCGCCGTCCGGCAGCGGCACAGCGCCGGGATAGACAAGCATGGGCCAGCGCGGATGATTGGGCACCAGCCCGTCATCGGCGAAGCGAAAGGTGAGAGGCTCCTGCCTTTTGACCTGTTGCGCCATCCTTGTCACTCCCTGCAGCACTGTCGGGTCTAACGGTTTGCGGCGCGCTTTGCTCCGGTCAGCAACGTCGTCAGCATGGACTTGGGCGCGCCCAGCGGGCCGGTAGTCGGCAGTGAGCGCCTAAAGAGCATGTGCCGGTGGTTACTGCGTGAGCAACCGCGAGACCTTGAGCCGCGGCGCGAAGAAGCAGCGCAGATAGGGCTGGTTGGTGATGACGTATCTGTTCTCGCAGATATGGTATCGGCCGTCCGGCGATTCCTGCACGCGCTCGCGCGGGATGTTGAAGCCATCGGGCAGATAGACATAGCCGCCGTCGGCCCTGGACTGCACCGAGGACTCCGGTATGGGGCGGCAATCCGTGCCGCCGCAACATTTGAAGTTCGTTATCGGATCGACCTTGTTTTGGTACCAGTCGTGGGCGTTGGCGCCTGTCGCGGCGGCAAGGCAGATGGCGGTGACGATGACCCTTCGCATGGCGTTCCTCGACGAAGCGGAGGCGCTGCTCAAGCGTCAACGTATATAGCGTTCCGCTAAAGATGCCATTGGTCCGCGAGGGGCGGACGCTGCTCCGGCAAGCGGCGCTCGGAACTGAAAGACCGCAATGGATGAAAGCGGAATTTCAATCTAAGTCTTACCCGCCCCGGCCACCGCCCATGAAACGTCTCGCCTATCCATAGAGGTACGCGGACGTCTTATTTGTTTTCGGAAGTGCAGGTTCGCGGGCCATCAACGTCTCGGGGGTGCCGCGACGCCAGCGTGGTGACTTCCCAATTGCCAGAAGGGCAGTTGGAACCGCCCGCGCTCCTCTTCAAGGACATGGAAGCCCGCCGCGCGGATCAAGCGCAGTGGATCGCGGTTGAGATGGCAACCGCCGGCGAGCCGCCCCCACAGCCCATTCAGGCGCGCCTGCCACCTGCGGCAACGCGGTCCCTCCGCCTGGCCATGCTCGAGGAAGATCAGCCGGCCCGTGGGCTTCAGGATGCGCCGGATCTCGTCCAGCGCCGCCTGAGGGTCGGGAATGGTGCAGAAGGCGTAGGTCACGACGACCGTGTCGGCCAAGTCATCGCTCAACGGCAGGCTTTCGCCATTGGCGCGTAGGCATTCGACCTCAAATGACAAGGAGCGGCTCTTCGATTCGGCGAGACCGAGCATCGTGCCGTCGGGATCGACGCCGACCAGCCTTTCCACCCTGGCGGCGTCGTAATAGGGAAGATTCAGGCCGGACCCGAAGCCGACTTCGACGACAATGCCCTCTGCCCGTGGGATCATGCGCCTTCGCATGCGCGCGAATGCGCCGGCCGAACACCCGGCGTGGACGAGGTAGGGAGCAATGCAGCGCGCATACCAGGAGAGACAGGATTGGCACATGTCTCAACCTCCCTGTCCGGTCGTCCGAATGTCGATAAGGGCGCCATCCTCGGCAACAGCTTCGGACGTGCGATGGTGGGTGACAGTATTGACCAGTGACATTTCTCGCTCCAAGGGAGTCTCCTGATGGGGCCCGATCGGCCCGACGTCATGGGGGTGGATAGAATGCCGGCGTCCCCTCAACGTCCCCCCCGCCGGCCGGATACCGATCGATGAAGCGGTTGGAACTCCAACTTATGGGTTTTCCGGAGTTCCGTCTGAACGGCCGGACGGTGGAGCTTGCCTTGCGCAAGGCGGCGGCACTCCTCATCTACCTCGCCGAAGCCGGCGGGCCCGTGGCGCGGGAGGTCGCCGCCACGCTTCTATGGCCCGAGACCGACGAAGAAGCCGCACGGGCACGCCTTCGGCGCACCCTGTATAAAATCCGCATCGCGTTCGGCAGCGAGGTCATCGCTGCGGCCGGAGCATCGCTCAGCCTGAACCCCGCGCTGTCCGTCGAGGCCGATTCCAGGGTTTTCGAGCATGCCTGCAATGTCGGCCCTCTCGATGCGGCCGCCGACATTTACCGGGGCGACTATCTCGCCGGCTTCTCACTGCCGGACTGTCCCGAAATCGAGGAATGGATCTTCTTCAGGCGCGAGGCCTTGCGCAGCCGGCTGGTGCAGGCGTTGGAAAGGCTGATCGAGGCGAAGATCGCCGACGGCGAGCCGCGTAGCGCGGTCGTGCACGCGACGCGCCTGGCGGGACTGGACCCGCTGAGCGAAAGCGCGCACCGTCACCTGATCCGGGCCCACTTGGCGGCCGGGGACAGGGCGGCCGCGGAGCGCCAGGGCGAAACCTGTATCCGCCTGTTGCGGGAGGAACTCGGCATAGCGCCCGACCCCACCACGCTTGCCATGCTGCGTGAGCCAACGCGCGATGCCACCTTGGACCTGCCCAGAACGCGCTACGTCGAAGTGGGCGGCATCCATATCGCGTATCAGATCGTCGGCAGCGGCCCGACGGACATCGTGCTTGTTCCCGGCTTCATTTCGCATGTCGAGCGCATCTGGGAAGACAGGAGCTGCCGCGCCTGGATCAGCGCTGTTTCGCGCCTGGGTCGCCTGATCCTGTTCGATCGGCGCGGCATGGGACTTTCCGACCGCGTCGGCGCCCGCCCGACCGTCGAAGCGACGGCCCAGGATATTCTGGCCGTCATGAATGCTGCTGGCAGCCGCAGGGCCTTGCTCGTCGGCGCGTCAGAAGGTGGGCCGGGTTGCATCCGTTTTGCTGTAGATCACCCCGATCGCCTGATCGGCCTTATTCTCTGGGGTTCACTGGCGAAAGGAAGCCGCGCGCCCGACTATCCGTTCGCCCTGACCGTCGCGCAATACGACCTCTGGAAGCAACGCCTGCTCGCCGGCTGGGGCGGCCCGGCGGAAATCCAAACTTTCGCCCCGAGCCTCGCCGCAGACCGCCAAGCGGAAACCTGGTGGGCCGGATTGCTGAGGGCAGCGTCTAGTCCCGGCGCGGTCGCAGGCCTGCTCGAAGCGCTGCGCGATGCCGATGTCCGTCACTTGCTCGCAAACGTCTCGGCTCGGACGACGGTTCTGCACCGCTCCGGCGACCGCGCCGTGCGTGTCGAGGCCGGGCGGTTCCTGGCGGCCAAGATCCCAGGTGCGCGGTTCATCGAAATCGACGGTGACGACCACTGGTTCTGGGTGGGCGACCAACAGCCGCTGCTCAACAGCATCAGCGCGTTTGCTCGACGCGCCTGATCGCTTGGCCGCAGCGCGCTGCCCGGGATGATCGTTGCAAATGGATCTGTGAAGGCCGCGCGTCAGGCGGCCTCCGCTATGCTAGAGCGTTTCACCGTTTCTCGGAAACGGCGAACCGCTCCATGCCTTTGTTTTTACGCAATTCCGGACGGAAAACCGCTCACACTTTTCCTGGAATTGCTCTGGTCAAGCGCTGGAGCACGGAATTTGCCTCGGCCGTCATGCGCCGGACTATCTCGCCCGCCGGCAGAATCTCGTCGATGTTGCCGGCGCTTTGCCCGGCCGTCAGGCATGCCTGCTCTATGTCCCCGTTGAAATCAGGCGTCGGCAGGATAGCGCTGTAGCGCGGCACCGGGACCGTCTGGCCGTTGAGGACAGTAGAGCCGATGAACTGGCCTTCTGCATCCTTGGTGGCTTGGGTCTCCCGACCCAGCGCCGCACGTGCGCCGTCATTGACGATGGCCCGCATGAGCTGATCGGGCCACTCGGGACCGTAGATGGATAGGATCGCCGTGTCGCCCACATCGGCCGCTAGCACGCGGTCCTTGTAAGCATCGTGCGCTTCGGCCTCTTTCGAGGCGAGGAAACGGCTGCCGCACCAGACCGCATCAGCGCCGAGCGCGAGTGCGGCGGCCATGGTCGTACCATCCACTATGCCGCCTGCAGCAAGCAGCCGCAGACCGGGGAAGCGTCTGCGAATACGGGGAAAGAGCGTCATGGTGGACGCTTCCGCCCGATTGTGGCCGCCCGCCTCGGCACCCTGGACGATGAGAGCTTCGGCGCCCAGGGCAACCGCTTGCTCAGCTTCGGTGACGCGGCCGACCTGCATCCAGAGCTTGATGCCGGCCTGCTTCAGACGTTCGACATGCTCGGAGGTCGGCAACGTCCAAAAGAAGATCGCGAGCATCACCTGCTCCTCGACGAGAACGGATATGTGTTCGTCGGTGACAAAGTCGCCGATCAGGTCGACGCCGAAGGGCCGCTTCGTAAGTGCCCTGGTCTTCCGGATGAGTTCGCGCAGGACGTGGGGCGGGTTGATGTCGGAGCCGATCGTACCAAGCCCGCCGGCTTCGCATACAGCAGCCGCGAGGGCGGGACGGGCGATCATCGCCATACCTGCATTGACTATTGGCGTTGCAAGGCCGAAGTCCCGGGTGATGCATGTCGAAATCATAGACTGTATCCTTGATTTGATCGAGGACGGCCTGCGCGTGACGCACTGACCGGGGTTTGATCGTCATGGTCGCATCGTGATCGTGGCCAGCGAAGGAATTTCCGACACGATGGACAGGACCGGCACATCGCTTAGCCTCCTTGCCTGGTCTTCTGGACGCGGACACGCTCCAGAAAAGAGTCGACAACCGGCGCCACGGTGTCGACATCGAGGAAGGCCGTGACATGGTTCTTGCCCGGGAGCGCCAGAAACTCGCCGCCCGCCAGTTCGGCGAAATTCCGAACGGACTGGCAGCGCGGATCGAGCGTGCCGCTGATTGCGAGCACCGGTATGCCCAGCTCCGCGAAGGTTGCCGAGAAATCTAGCCTGTCCGTGGCGAGGCTTGCTTGAACAGCGGCGATGTCGTTGGCCCGGATCCGCCGGCATGCGGCCTGCGAAAGGCCGGGGGCCAGTTGCGTCAAGAGGCCGACCCAAGCCTCGAAGTCATTCTTGAGCGTCGTACGCAGGAAGGTGATATCCTCCGCGAATGGATGCGCGCCGTTGACGACCAACGCGCTGATGCGGTCCGGGTGATGGACCGCCGCGGCAAGTGCGACCACGCCGCCCATCGAATGCCCCATCAAAGCAGCATTCTGGACACCAGCACGGTCGAGCACGGCAACGACATCCGCTGCCCGTCTGCGGTCGGAATAGGCGATCGGGTCATAAGGCTTTCCGCTCCGGCCATGGCCGCGGCAATCGATGAGGATCAGCCGGCGCCCGCGTCGCAGCAATCGGTCGACGTAACCCGCCTCGTGCCAGGACTCGCTGGTTTCGGTCGCGCCATGCAGCAGTACGAGCGGCTCGCCACGACCCAGGTCCTCGTAAGCGATAAAGATACCATCCTCGGCAACAGCCTTGAGCATGCGATGGTGGGTGACAGTATTGACCAGTGACATTTCCCGCTCCGAGGGTGTCTCTTTGCCGGGCCCGATCGATCCGACGCTGCGGGATAGATAAAAGGCCGGCGTCCCCTCGACGTCCCCTGCCCCGGCCGGATACGGATCGATGAAGCGATTGGAACTGCAAGATCCGCATCGCGTTTGGCACCGAAGCCATCGCCACCGGCGGAACCGAACGTCCTGATCAAGTCTGTGCTCGCTCGCTCAGACCAGCCGCTGCCCGCCGTCGATATGGACGGTCTCGCCGGTCATGAATTCGTTCTGCATCAAATAGAGATAGGCCGGCGCGATGTCGGCGGGCCTGGCGATCCTGCCGGCCGGGATGCGGCCGCCCATCTGCTCGAAATAGCCTGTCTTGGCTTCTCCGACGATCTCGTCCCACATTTCGGTGTCAACCCAGCCGGGCGAGACGATGTTGACGCGGGTTGGCGCGAGCTCCAGCGCCAGCGCGCGGGCGAAATAGGTGAAGGAACCGGCGACCGTCGCGACCACCGCGCCGCCCGGAACCGGCGGGCGGTCCTTGTTGATGCCGGAGGTGAAGATCATCGAGCCGCCTTTGTTCAATTTGCGCACAGCATGCTTGGCAAGCATCACCGACCCGATCAGCTTGCCGTCGACGAAGCCGCGCACGAAATCCATGTCGGTCTCGCCGATCGGAAAGTTGGGCGGCGGCGTGCCGGCCGTCGCCACGAGATGATCGAAGGCGCCGACCGCGTCGAACAGGCGAGCGACGTCTGCCTCGTTGGCCATGTCGGCCGGGATGGCCGTCACGCGCCCTGCCCCGAGCCGCTCTTCGGCGGCCTTCAGCTTGTCCTCGGAGCGGCCGACGATCACGACTTCCGCACCGTGTTCCAGCGCGGCTGCCGCGACGCCGAAGCCGATGCCGGAGCTGCCGCCGACGACGATGATCTTCTTTCCAGTGAGACTGGTCATGGGTTTTCTCCGTCTTGCAGTAATGAGTTGAATCAGGCGCGGCCGGCGTGGGCGGCGGCGATGTCGGCGAGGATGATCTTCTTCATCGAATACATCGCCTGGCGCGCCCGGTCTGCCTTCGCGCGATCCGGATCGTTCATCAGCCGCAAGGCTTCGCCCGGGATGACCTGCCAATAGACGCCGAACTTGTCCTTCAGCCAGCCGCAGGGCTGTTCCGAGCCGCCGCCGGCGGTGAGCGCGTTCCAAAAATAGTCGGTCTCTTCCTGGTCCCCTGTCTCGATGTAGAGCGAGATGCGCTCGTTGAAAGGCGGCACGCCGCCGGCGTTGAGCGCGGTAAAGCGCTGGCCTTCGAGCTCGAAGTCGAAGATCGCATGCGGCTTGTCGGTGAACTCGATCGCGCCGAGCGCGCGGCTGTTCTTGAAGACCGACAGATAGAAATCCCGCGCGGCCTCGGCATCGAGGTTGAACCAGAGGAAGGGATGAACGGTGGCCATGGCGTCCTCGCACGTTGGTGAGTTTTGATCACAAGTTCTGTGAGGATTTTTGGCTGGAAAAAGCTCGACGGACAAACCAAAGTTTGGCAAGTATCTGTTACCATAACTCACAAATAGCTTCGCCATGACCCGCAGACTGCCGCCGCTTAGCGCCTTGCCGGCCTTCGAGGCCGCCGCACGGCATTTGAATTTTTCCAGGGCCGCGGACGAGCTCAACCTCACGCATGGCGCGATCAGCCGGGCGATAAAACATCTGGAGGATCAGCTCGGCGTTCAGCTCTTCGAGCGCGCGACGCGCTCGGTGCGGCTCACACCGGTCGGCGAGCCTTATGCGGTTGCCGTGCGCGAGGCGCTCGACCAGCTCGCGCTGGCGACGCAGACCGCGACCTCGCGCCACTCCGGCTCGACGCTCAACGTCAGCACGTCGGACGGGTTTGCCGGCAAATGGCTGGTGCCGCGGCTCTACCGTTTTCACCGCGCGCATGGCGATATCGACGTGCGCGTCTCGACCACCGGCCGGCTCACCAATTTCCGCGGCGACGGCATCGACGTCGCCATACGATATGGCGGCGGCCACTATCACGGGCTGACCTCGGAATTCCTCACCGGCGAGGAGGTGTTCCCCGTCTGCAGCCCGAAGCTGCTGGAAGGGCCGCATCCGCTCAGGCACCCGCAGGACCTCAAGCACCACACGCTGATCCGCGACGGCTACCGCATCGACTGGGCGGCGTGGCTGGCCAGCGCCGGCGTCGAAGGCATCGATCCCAACAGCGGGCTCACCTTCGATTCCGCCACCTTCGCCGTGGAATCCGCCGTCCAGGGCGAAGGCGTGGTGCTCGGCCGCACCATGCTGGTCTCCGCCGACCTTGCCACCGGCCGGCTGGTGCGGCCGTTCGACCATGCGTTGAAGGCCGTCTCCAGCTTCTATCTGGTATACCCGCCGGAAGCGATCCGCCAGCGCAAGGTCAAGGCGTTTCGCGACTGGCTGTTTGAGGAGATCGAGCCGGGCTGACGCGCGGGTTCAGGAAACCTTCCTTCGGCTCCGCGGTTGATACCGATCCGAGAGAGGGTCATTCATGGCGAGACAAAAAACGGCGACGGCCAGACATTCCAGGCGGCCGCGCTCGCGGCCGCTGAAGGGCGAAGAGACGGAGGTGAAGCACGTCGTCGAGACGCAGGGACTGTCACCTGCGCAGGCGCGGGAACTTGTGCGGCGCTATGGCAACGATTGGCGCAAGATCGAGGAAGCCGCCAAGACCTACAAGGGTGACGAATAAGGGCCCGGATATTAACGCGAGCAGTCCCCGCCGGCGTGGAATCAAGCCTCAACCTGAGCGCATCACGCCGGGCTCTCCGGCCTCGTCCGCCTGACTGGGCCGCTGGGCTTCGGACACCAGATCCTGGAATTCGATGATCGTCACCAGGTAGCCGGCCTCGTCGTAGATCTTGGTCACCCATGATGTCGGGTCCGACCCGGCGGCAATGCCGTCGAGCATGGCTTCCTTCGCAGCTCGCTTGGCCTCGGCTTTCGCCGTTTCGAGATTTTCCATCTCGACGTGGATCGGCGGCTGCCTCGTGGATTCGAGGAACTCAAAGCGGAATTTCGGCATTCGGCTCTCCGTTTCCAGCAGCGGGCGGCGCAGGCGCAATCGATCCATGATCATCGCCGCCGCCGTCGCGTTGTTCCTCCAGCACGGTCTCGGCGATATATTCCTTGAGGTCGCCCACTTCCTCGCTGATCTCGTCAGGCTCTATGCCTTGGCTTTCGGCGTCGGCGATACATTGGTCGGCCAATTCGGCGGCGGCTATCTCGGCCGGCATCGAGACCCGAGGTTCGGCCTTATGCTCATTGATCCATTCCTCCACGAAATGCGCCGTCTTGTTCACGAGCATGTCGGCCTCAGGCGAGGCTTCGGCTACGGGCTGTTCCAGCTTGATATCCATGCAAGACGATCCTCGAATGATCTTCTTCAACGCCGATTGGTCACAAAGGATGCAGCGCTCGGTTGATGGTGAGCGGTGGGCCGGGGATCGGCTGACGAAGCGCCGGTCGGGGCCCGCGCAGGCCCAGCCGGGAACCTGAATCACGGTCGAACATTCTTGCTGTTGGGATAAACTGACCGCAGGCGAAAGACGTGAAGGCTCAGGGGTTTAGAGCGCTGCTGGCCAGCAAGACACTCGCTGCCGGGCGCAAGGCCGGCTATTGGCTCGACATCGTCAAATATGTCGCCGTGGCCGTCGCCGCTGCCGTCGTCACGCTGGCCGCGGTAAACCTGACCCCGGAGTCGCGTGTCATCCGCACGATCGTTCCGCACCGTTTCGACGCGACGGATCCGCAATTCGTGCAAAGCATGAGCAGCTATTCGCAAGGGCAGATCTCCGGGCAGAACGCCGTGCAAACCCTCGTCAACGGCGACGAAATTTTCCCGGCGATGCTGCAAGCGATCGGCACGGCCCGATCCAGCATCGACATGGAAACCTACATTTATTGGTCGGGCTCGGTCGGCTATCAATTCGCCGCGGCCTTGGCCGCGAAAGCCCGCGAAGGCGTCGAGGTCCGAGTGCTGGTCGACTGGCTCGGCAGCCTGCCCTTCGACGAGAACCTCATCCACATCATGACGGGCGCCGGGGTGCGGTTCCAGCGCTACCGGCCAATCCACTGGTACACGCTGGACCGGGTGAACAACCGGACCCACCGCAAACTGCTCATCGTGGACGGGCGGGTCGCGTTCACCGGCGGGGTCGGCATCGCGGACAACTGGCTGGGCGATGCGCGCAATCCGAACGAGTGGCGTGACACCCATTATCGGATCGAAGGGCCTTCGGTAGGCGCGTTCCAGGCGGCCTTCGCCGAGAACTGGCTGGAGACCGCAGGCGAAACATTGCAAGGAGAGAAGTTCTATCCGCCACCCCAACCCGCAGGCGCGCTTAGCGCCCAGCTGGTCCTTTCATCGCAACCGAACGGCTCCGAGAACATGGAGCTGATGATGCTGGCCGCGATCGCCGCGGCCAAGGATCACCTGCGCATCGGCATGGCCTATTTCGTGCCGGACGAAATCGCGCTGCAGCAGATACTCGACGCCAGGAAACGAGGCGTGGCCGTCGACGTCATCGTGCCCAATTCGCTGACCGATGTGCCCATCGTGCGAAAGGGCTCGCGCCACTTCTGGGGAGAACTGCTCGAAGCGGGCGTGCGCATCTACGAGTTTCAGCCGACGATGTATCATCCCAAACTGCTCATCGTCGATGACGTCTGGGCAAGCTTCGGTTCCACCAACCTGGACGAGCGCTCGTTGCGCTTGAATGACGAAGCCAGCCTCAATGTCTACGGCAGGGATTTTGCGCAGACGCAGATCGACTTGTTCGACGAGGACCTGAAACGGTCGAGGCAGATCAGCCTGGCGGAGTGGCAGGCGCGTCCGCTGACCGAGAAAGTCACCGATTGGCTTGCGAGCAAGCTGCACACGCAGCTCTAGGTTCGGTGCGCGAAGAGTTTCGTGACCGATTCACCTGGGTTAGAGCGGATCATCAACAAACGTGCAGGATGGACGTGCCAGAATGTTGGGGTGGCACGCCCGATCGGTGGTCTTCGTGTGACGAACCTGTCCGCCGGCCGGGCATCCTTTGGGCTCGGGGCACGGAGGAGGAGACATGCCGATTACGAGACTGTCGAAAGGCGCATTCCTGCCGGACGAGGTGACCTTCCTTGGCCGCGTCCTTGAACTCAGCGCCGGCGCGGATGAAACCGACGAGCAGCGCGAGCGGCGGGCAGCGCGCATCATCGCGAATTACATGGCGGGCATCACCGACGAGCGGGAGCTGGCTGAGCTATCGCGAAGACCGCTGGGCAGATAACGCGCGGCGTGGCGGCCGGACAAAGCAAGAGACCGTGATGAAACTTTCGACGGGTTTTCCGGTTCGGTTGGCAGGAGGATCTTCGACATGACTGAACCCGGTGAAGGCAGCTCCCATGGTCGAATTGACGACAAGCAGCTCGTCATTCTGCTGAAGGAAAAAACCGGCATCTCCGACGCTCAGGCCAGGAGGCTGATAAAGTCCGTCGGGCGCGACCGTCCGTCGCTTCTGCGGGAAGCCCGGATCATAAGGGCGCGTGCCCAAACGTCCACGTCAGGGCGCGTGTGAACGGCGCAGTGCGGCGCTGGACAAGGCCGCGGCTCGTCCAAATCCGCCGGCTTGCACGGGCGTGCCGTTTGCGCGATGCTGAACGGTGATGACCACCCAATATCTGGACCACAAACTTGAGTGCCCGTTTTGCGGCGTCATCCGTTTGAACATTCCAGCCGATGCCCAACCCACAACGCCGATCCACTGCGCCGAGTGCGGCGAATATCTCGGCACGTGGGATGAGCTTCAAACCGACTTCGAGCAACAAGGCGGCACCGACGGCGTTTTCCGGCTGGACAAGGGGCGTATCCAGAAGCTCAATTCCAGTCGGTGAGAAGGCCGCCCGACGGCGGCTCGGATGCCGGCTGATCGACCGAGCGGCGCGCCGAACATCGGTCCCGAGCAATGGGGCATGAGAGCATCCGCCAAGTGCTTGACGGTTCAAACTCATAAACCCATATCGAAGTCGGGCGCGGGCCGCCGCGGCCCCCGCCCCTATCAAACTCAAATTGTTCGTTCGACTTGGAGGATCTTATGAACGATCGGATGTTCGACAGCCCTGTTTTCGTCAACAGCGGGAACAGCCTCATCCAGGAAATCGCGTGCCTCGAGGACGCCCTGGAATTCCTCTATGAATGGCCCAAGAACCGGCGCGGGCCGATCTATGAAACGGCGCTGCGCGCCTGCCAGAGGGCCTTCGACAGCGGCTTGCCGCTGACGGCGGCCAGAGACGCATTTTGCGGTTTCGCCAAATCCGCCAGAATCCATGAAGACGTGAGCACCACCCTGCCCTGGATGGTCGGCAAAGGCCGCAAGGGCGGCGGGCTGACCGCCTAGCATCGTCGCGGATCGAGGACGTTAGCGATGTTCGCCAAACCGTTCGAAAAACCAATTCGCGTTTGGGTAGGACTGGGATTTCCGCGTCAGTTGAACACCGTCGTGGACGCCTATCAGTTCGTCATCGACTGGTGCGGTAACAGCCCGGAGCAGAAGGCGGCCATCCGTGCCTGCAGGGCCGCCCTGGCCGGGGATGTCGATGCGGAAACAGCGAGAGGCGTTTTCGTCGCCTTTGCGCGCAAGAAGGACATCCTCATCGAGGATGGCACCATTCCCCCCATGCTTGAAAAAGCTCACCCAAAACATGCCTGATGCAGATGAGGCGGCGGCCAGCGCCGCCTCATTCGTTCTCCGTCACGATCGCCGGTAGCGAAGCACGACACGTTGCCCCTCGATAGGAACCAGATCGGGGCTGCCGCGTCATAGAGGCAGGTCCTTGTCGCGGTTCGGAGTGACGTCGATGGTCAGGTTCCTTGTTTTCGTCGCGGTGACGCTCGGCATCGCGTGCGGCGCCACGCAGGCAGCGAGACTGGAACCCGACGCCGTCAATCAAGCGCAATTCAGCGAAGCCGAACCCAAAGGCGTCAGCCCCATGCTGCTCAAGGCGCAGGTGCTTCTGGATCGCGCCCGCTTCTCCCCCGGCCTGATCGACGGCCGCGCGTCGCAGAACTTCACCAAGGCGGTCGCGGCCTTCCAGGCAGCGAACGGATTGCCCTCCGACGGCAAGCTCACGCGGGAGACGTGGGACAAGGTCGCGGCGACCTTCGCCGGCCCGGTACTGACGAGCTATGAGACGAAGGCGAAGGATGTGCGCGGCCCCTTTACAAGGCGCATCCCGGCTCGCATGGAGCGCATGGCGCATCTCAAGCGCCTGGGTTATCGCAACGCGCGCGAGAAGCTGGCCGAGCGGTTTCATGTCAGCGAAGACTTGCTGAGGATGCTCAATCCCAAAGCCAGATTCAGCAAGACCGGCACGACTCTGGTCGTGCCCGATGTCGGCCGCGGCGATCCGCCTTCACAGATAGCCAGCGTCGAGGTCGACAAGGCATCGCGCCAGGTGCGCGCGCTCGATGCGTCGGGCAAGGCGATTGCCGTCTATCCGGCCTCGATCGGCAGCGAGGAGAAACCGGCGCCGAGCGGCGCGGCCGAGGTCAAGCGCGTGGTGCGCAATCCGACCTATCACTACAATCCGAAATTCGCCTTCAAGGGGGTGAAGACCAAGCATCCCTTCACCATCGCCAAGGGGCCCAACAATCCCGTCGGATCGGTGTGGATCGACCTCTCGATCGAGAGCTACGGCATTCACGGCACACCAGACCCGGGCAAGATCGGCACCACCTTCTCGCATGGCTGCATCCGGATGACCAACTGGGACGCCGAAGACCTCGCCGCCATGGTCAAGCCGGGAACGAAGGTCGACTTCAAGGACGAGACGGCTCAGGACGGGCAGGCGCAGTGACTGCGGCAGCCAGCAGGCTGCTGCATAAATCCAGCTTATCATGACCCCTAATTTTTGAAGACGTTACAGCGCCAATCACCGCCTGTAGCTTCGACCGCGGTTGTTCTCGGCTCGGTCAAAAAATCGGTGATTTGATGCAGACACATGCGCGGGTGGTGATTGTCGGCGGGGGCTGCGTCGGCGCGGGTATCCTCTACGGGCTCGCCAAGCGCGGCTGGACCGACGTGGCGCTGCTGGAGCGCACGCAGCTGACGGCCGGCTCGACCTGGCATGCGGCGGGGCTGATCCCGTCCTATGCCCGCAACATCAATGTCGGGCGCATGATCAACAAGACGATCGAGATCTATGAGGGGCTGGAGGCTGAGACAGGCCAACCTGTGGGTTGGCACAAATGCGGCCAGTTGCGCATCGCCAATTCGCGCGACCGGCTCGACGAGTTCAAGAGCTATATGAGCGTTGCCGAGGTGCAAGGCATGCGAGCGCAATTGCTGACGCCCGACGAGGCGCGAAAGCTCTGGCCGCTGCTCGACAACAAGGAGATGCTCGGCGCGCTCTACCATCCCGACGACGGCCATATCGCGCCGGCCGATGTCACGCACGCCATGGCCAAGGGCGCGCGCGATCTTGGCGCCAAGGTCTATCTGAACACCGAAGTCACCGGCTTCGAGCGAACGGCCAGTGGCGAGTGGCTGGTCCGGACCAATCAGGGCAACATCACCTGCGAGCATGTGGTCACGGCCACCGGCAACTACGCGCGCCAGACCGGCGCGATGCTCGGGCTCGACATCCCGGCGATCCCAATCCTGCACCAATACTGGATCACCGAAGCGGTGCCGGAAGTGGTGGAGCGCAAGCGCGCCGGGCGGCCCGAAATGCCGATCCTGCGCGATGAAGGGTTTGAGGGCTATCTGCGTGAGGAAGGCGACGGGCTGATGTTCGGGCCTTACGAGCGCACCGAGCACCTGAAGCTGTTCGCCGAGGACGGTGTTCCCGCCTGGTTCGGCGCCGACCTGCTGGAAGAGGATTTCGAGGCGGTGTCGTGGAACTGGGAGCAGGCCTTGCGGCTCGTGCCGGCGCTGGGGCGCGTCGGCATCAAGGCCAATGTGCGCGGGCCCTTCCAGATGACGGCCGACGAACTGCCCTTGATGGGACCGGCCTGGGGCCTGCCCAATGTCTGGCTCGCCGAAGGCGTGCCGGGTGGCATCCTGTGGGGCGGTACGATCGGCTATTACCTGTCGGAGCGGATCGTCGAGGGCTCCAACAGTCTCGACACGTCCGACCTCGACCCGCGCCGCTTCGGCGACTACGCCAACAAGGAATGGACGCGCGCGAAGGTGCGTGAGGCCTGGGGCACGCATGCCGAGCAGAAATATCCGGGGCAGGACATGCCTGCAGCACGGCCGCAGAAGACCGCGCCCTCCTATGACAGGCTGACCGAGCTGGGCGCGGTCTGGGGCGTGCTCAACGGCTGGGAGATGCCGAACTGGTTCGCCCGTGGCGGCGTCGAGGCCAAGGACCAGTATAGCTGGCTCTGGACGCCCAAGGGGAACCTCGTCGGCGAGGAGGTGCTGGCGGTGCGCAACGCCGTCGGCCTGGTCGAGATGACGCCGATGACCAAATTCGAGGTCTCCGGCCCGAATACCGCCCGGTGGCTGGACAGGATCATCGCCAACCGTCTTCCCGCGGTCGGCAAGGTGACGCTGGCGCATCATTTGACGCCCGCCGGTGGCGTGCAGGCGGAGTATATGGTGGCGCGTCTCGGCGAGGATCTGTTCTACCTGATCTCGACGCCCCGCGCCGAGCGCTGGAATTTCGACGATCTGTCCAGGCTGCTCCCCGCCGACGGCAGCGTGGGCCTGAGGAACGTCACCAATGATCGCGGCTGCTTTGCCGTTGTCGGCCCCAAAGCGCGCGAAGTGCTGCAGCCGCTGACCGGGATCGACCTTTCCAACGAAAGCTTCCCCTGGTTCGGCGTGAAGACCGGCAGCGTGGCTCTGGCCAGCGACGTGCGGCTGCTGCGCGTCAACTATGAAGGCGAGCTTGGCTGGGAGCTCTATCATCCCCTGCCCTACCAGCGGCATCTGCTCGACGCGATCCTGAGAGAGGGCGAGAAGCACGGCATGCGGCTGGTCGGGCTGCATGCGCTGGAGTCGCTCAGGCTCGAGAAATCCTATCGCGCCATGTACCGCGACATGAACCCGGAGCTCAACGCGCTGGAGAGCGGGCTGGAGCGCTTCATCCGTCTCGACAAGGGCGACTTCGTCGGGCGCGACGCGGTGCTGAAATACAAGGAGCGCAACGACCAGCGCCGCTCGGTGACGCTCAGGATCGACACCGACGGCGCCAGCACCTTTGCCAATGAGGGGCTCTACAGCGACGGCAAGCTGGTCGGGCGCATCACCTCCGGCGGCTATGGCTACGCGCTCGGGCACGACGTGGCGCTGGCGCTGCTGCCCGAGCGTTTTGCCAGGCCTGGCACCAAGCTCGACGTCGCGATCCTGGGCGACTGGAAGGTCGCGGAGGTGATCGCGGACTCGCCTTACGACCCGACCTCGGCCAGGGCGCGGATGTAACAGGCGGGGCCTGCAAGGGCCCTGTTGCCGACCTGTCCTTTGGAGGGAAGCCCGTATGCGCATCGAGCGGATCAACGTCTATTCGGCCCAATTGCCGGTCAAGAACGGCGTCTACCGCATGGCCAGCGCCGATGTGGAAGCGCTGGACTCAACGCTGGTCGAGATCATCACCGATGACGGGCTCACAGGCTGGGGCGAGACCTGCCCGATCGGCCCGGTCTACCAGCCGCATCACGCGCTGGGCGCGCGCGCCGCCATCGCCGAAATCGCACCCGGCCTGATCGGTTCGGAGATCGCCTCGATCAGGCTGCTTGCGAAGCGGATGGACGAGCGGCTCAACGGCCACGGCTATGCCAAGGCCGCGTTCGACATGGCCTTCCTCGACCTGCTCGGACAAAAGCTCGGCGTGCCGGTCTCGACGCTGCTGGGCGGGGCGCTGACCGACCGCGTGCCGACCTATTATTCACTGATCGTCGGGGCGCCGGAGGAGACGGCGCGGATCGCCGCCGACAAGGCGAAGGCCGGCTATCCGCGGCTGCAGGTGAAGATCGGCGGGCGCGATTTGGAAGAGGACGTCGCCGTGGTCCACAAGGTCTGGGAAGCGGTCGGCTACAAGGCGCGGCTGGCGGTCGACGGCAACCGTGGCCTGACGGTCGCCGCCGCGATCCATCTCGACCGGCTCTGCCAGGCGATTCCTTTCGTGTTCGAACAGCCCTGCAACACGATGGACGAGATCGCGACGCTGAAAGGCCGCGTCACGCATCCGGTCTATCTCGACGAGAGCACCGAGGACCAGAACGCGGTGCTGAGGGCAATCTCGCTTGGCATCGCGGACGGCTTCGGCTTCAAGGTCACGCGCCTCGGTGGGCTGACCAAAATGGCGACAGTGCGCGACCTTTGCGCCATCCGCTCGCTGCCGCATAGCTGCGACGACGCCTGGGGCGGCGACGTCATCGCCGCGGCCTGCGTGCATCTGGCCGCCACCGTCGAGCCGCGCCGCATGGAAGGCGCCTGGATCGCCCAGGAATACATCGAGGGCCATTTCGACCAGAAGCACCCGGTCGTCATCAGGCAAGGCCATATCGACGTGCCGCAGCGGCCGGGGCTGGGCGTGAAACCCGAGCCCGGCATGTTCGGCAAGCCGGTGGCGATTTACGGGCCGTAGGCTGGTCGATCACTTCGTGAACGACACGGATCGTTCCGCCCTGTCCCGCGTTCTTGTGACACGCAAGGAGGAACGGCGATGGACGACGATCGGACCGAGAAGATCAGGCAGCGAGCCTATGAGATCTTTCAACGCGAGGGCGGCATCCTCGGCAATCATGAACGGCACTGGCAACAGGCCGAGCTGGAGATCGACCGAGAGGCCGCCCTGCCGCTGACGGCGGGCGACGCCCTGCCCGAAACGCGCGAGATCGACAGCGCGGATGTGCTGACGGTGGAGGCGCTTGCCATGCGCACTGGCATTTCGGGCGACGAGGCGCAGGAACTGCTCGACCGGCTGGGCAACGATCGCGCGGCGATCGAGGAGGCGGCGCGGAGTCTCGAGGCCAAGCGGCGCAGCTGACGAGCCGGCAAACAACCTATCCGCGGTGAGAACCACGGGCATGCCCAGGACACGCCCCCGGCGCCCGCGCCCGGCTCGCGATCTCAGGCGCCCTGGTCGCGCTCGTCCTCAGCCTCGTGATGGGACGGGCAGCGCTTCGCTGAGCAGCGCTCGCTTTTCGCTCCATCGGCGGAACCCTCGGCCGCATCGGCGGTTCCTCCTGTACACCCACAGGAGATGCGCCATGGACCACACCAGTCACGTAAGACTGACCAATGCCGAGCTCACGCCCGCCATCCTCGAAGGCGCGACCATCTACGGCCCGGATGACGAAAAGATCGGCTCGGTCGACCACCTGCACGGCAGCCAGGTCGTGATCGATGTCGGCGGGTTCCTCGGCATCGGCGCCAAGCCGGTGGCCGTAACCGCCAGCCAGCTCGACTTCATGCGCGACGAGGACGGCGACGTCCATGCCGTCACCAGCTGGACGAAGGACCAGTTGAAGGCGATGCCGGAACATCGCGACTGAGGCGGAAGCGCTCGTGGAATGAATGAGACGAACCCGACCCGGCAATTGCCGGGTCTTTTTTGGAGGCGGCGCGATCGAGCTGACGCTCGGCGGCTCCCCTGGCGACCATGCTCAACGGAGACGCTGGCGATGGACAAATAGCTGCGCGGAAATCAGGCTGCGGGCAAACGAGCCGATGCGCGGCATCGGGTGAAGACGGCAACGAACCCCGGCTCTTCAGCCGCTATCGCCCTTCTCGGTCAAAGCACGAACTTCCGTCGGCGTCAGGCCGTAGCGTTGGCGGAACTGCCGATAGAAAGTGGATGGCTCATTGAAGCCGACCTCGAAGGCGATGTCAGCGATGCGCCGCAGCAACTGCCGGCGATCGGTGAGGCAGCTATGGACATAGGCGAGCCGCTCCCCGTTGACATAGTCGGAAAAGCTTGTGCCCTCCCCGGCAAAGAGCTGGCGGACATAGCGCTCGCTGATACCGAATTTGCGCGATATCTGCCCGGCGTTGAGCCCGGGATCGGTGAGATTGCGGGCGATGTGCTGCTTGATGGCCGCAAGCCTCGCCGCGCGGACACCGGGAGGATGCGTATGGGCCTCCATCCCACCGAAGGAAACGGCAAGAAGATCGGTGATATGGCGGGAAGCAAGAGGCGCGAGCGCGTCGGGCTCCTCCATATGCAGCAGTGACCAGAGGTAATCGAACAGCAGCCGGTGGGCCGGAAGCGTGCGGCCGAGACTGTCGGGCCGCACGTCGTCGAGATTCTTCACCAGCGGGGCCAGCAGCGAGCGCTTGAACTGAAGCGCCATGGTCCATTGCGAATCCTCGCTGGCGACCGAGTAGCGGCGGTCCATCGGCAGGATCGCCGCGGTGCCGGGATCGGTGCTGAAGTCGCCACGCCCAGGCATGGTGAAGCGGTAGCCGCCCTTGTTCCAGGACAGGATGATATCGTCGTTGCCGTCGGCCATCAGCGCACTGTTGCGCTCCCAGACCATGGGAGAGACGGTGCCCTTGGTGAGATTCATCTCGGGCAGGATCAGGGTGCGAGCCGAGAATTTGAGAGGCGTGTCGGCACGCGGCGTGATGTCCAGCCGCATCTGGATGCGACCGTAAAAATCGCGAATGAACTCGTCCCGATGATCTTCGGGAATGTCGTCCGCCGAGAATAAGGCCACCCGATCAGCGCTCGCCATCGTGCTCCCTGTCGAAGACTGCATGAAGTTGGACGGCGCCTGCCCCGCAATTGGCGTTTGCCTGTCCGTTGGCGCTTGAGAAACACCATTTCCGCCTTGGTTTGAGCCCGATCCAGAATGGTCTCTCAGCTTTCGGAAAGTGAGTTAAGTGTGACAAATTTGCAAGACTGAAATTCCGGAACAACAACTGTTCCGTTATTGCAATTTTGACTTCCGTATCCGCCACACGCGCCCGGATTTTCTCTGCTAGCGGTGCATTGAAGGGGTGGCACTCGATTTTCATTTCCGCAATGAGCGGACATGTCTTTGCAGATTGGCTGCCGGCTCCGGAAGCCCGCTCATGCATGGGCGGGAAGGAATGTGGACGCAATTTCGAAACTGGCAATTCAACGAGGAACGTATCCGATGAAGATCATACCCACGTCCATGGCTGCCATGGCGATCGTTCTTGCCGCCGGCAGCGCTTTCGCGGCCGATGCGCTCGCTCCGGAAGCGGCCCCGACCCCGCCGGCGGAGGAGAGCTTCAACTGGACGGGGCCCTATCTCGGCGGATTCGGTTCGTTTGCGGTTGGCGACATGAAGCTCAATTCGCGGCAGATCTTTGCCGACGGAAACCCGCCGCCGATCAACGGCGCGTTCGAGATTTCCGCCAGCGGCTTTCTCGGCGGCATCCAGGCCGGCTATGACTGGCAGTTCGCCGACCGCTGGGTGATCGGCGCCGTGGCGGATCTTGCCGCGTCCAGCTACGGCGCTTCGGTTACGGCCTCGGTGGGCGGCACCGAGATCTTCAATGGCGACGTGGACCTCAAATATCTCGGCACCGTTCGCGCGCGGCTGGGCCACGCTTGGGACCGCACGCTGATCTACGGCCATGGCGGCCTTGCCTTTGGCAAGACCGAGCAGACACTCACGGTCGGCGGGACGACCGTCTTCAACGAGGAGCAGACACGCACCGGCTGGACGATCGGTGCTGGCCTCGAGCACGCCATCACCGATCGCATCTCCTTCGGCACGGAGTATGCCTATGTCGACCTTGGCTCGAAGCAGATACTCGACAATGGCGAGGGGTTGACAGTCAAGGACGACGTGGCTTTCCACACGCTGAAGGCCTTCGTGAATTACCGTTTCTGAGCGCCTCGCGATCGTTCAGATTCGCTACCCACAGTTAAGCCTTATCCGATGCATGTCGCTCAGCCGAAACCACGGCGCATTTGAGCGACATGCATTGCACAATTCGTCCAAAAGATGTGCGGCGGCGTCCGTCGGGAGCCGCCTGAAAGCAGATCCCCGGGACAGATTCGGCGATTTCACCGTGCGTCAAACCGCTCCGAGGATCAGCGGCGCACGGCCGCAAGCAGGCAGACAGAGAACCCCACATTGAGCGTCGCCGCGAGCGCCAGCGCGGTCAGGACAAGATTGCCGCCGCCCATGCCCAGAAGCAGCGCTCCGATGGAAGGAGCCGCCGCCTGGATGATGAGGCTCGGCGTTGCGAGCTTGCCCATCAGGACGGCGTATTGCTGCGGATCGAACAGCACCAGCGGCAGCGCGCCGCGCGCGATCGTGTGGATGCCGTTGCCCGCGCCGTAGAGGATCAGGGCGAGCGCGATGAATGCGTGGCCCACCAGAAGCAGCCATATCCCGGCCGCGAGCAGCGATACGGATGCCAGCATCGTCCAGATCGGATGATGCCGGTTGCGGCCGATCAGCAGCTCGGCCACGCGCGCGCCGACCTGTGCCGGGCCGACCAGGGCGCCAAGGCTGACGGCCGCCGCCAGGCCGACGCCGCGCAATTGCAGAAGGGTGAGCAGGTGGACAGAGAGCGTGGATGCGATCATCGCGGCCACTGTCAGGATCAAGGCAAGCAGAATGAAGCGTGCCCGCGTCCTGCCCGTCGCGGATGCCTCTTTCGACTTGCCTCTCACCGGGGCGGGCGCCGCGGGCGGAGGCGGCGGTATGACCCAAAGATGGAGCGGCAGGCAGATCGCCAGATGGATCGCGGCATAGGAAAGGCAGGCGATGCGCCATCCGCCATGCTCGACAAGGTAGGCGCTGAGCGGCCAGCAGACGGTGCTGGCGAAACCACCGAAGAGCGTCAGGTTGGTGATGGCGCTGCGCGCGCCTTGCCCATAGAGCCGCCCCAGCGTGGCGAAGCCGGCGTCGTAGAGACTGCTCGACATGCCGAGGCCCATCAGCAGCCAGGCAACCAGGTAAAGCGGATAGGCGGTTGCCGTCGCCAGCAACGAATGCGCGGCCGCCAGCAGCAGCGAGCCGGTGGCAAGCACCGGACGGCCGCCATGGCGCTGGATCAGCCGGCCCGTGATGGGGGATACAAACCCGGCAAGCAGCAGCCCGCAGGACAGGCCGGCAACGATCGAGGCGAGCGACCAGCCGGTTTCTTTCGCGATCGGCGCGGCAAGAACCGCGGGCAGATAGTAGGACGATCCCCAGGCGAGGATCTGAGTGATGCCGAGGGCCGTGACGAGAACATGACGGTTGCGCTGGACAGGCGCAGGCGCTTCGGCCTTCACGGATTGCTCAAAGCCCATTATCAATCGAGCCTCGAAGGGGAGTGCACATGCGTATCGCGGTAATCGACGAGGCCGAAGCAACGGCGCAACTCGACGCCCTCGCCGGGCTCTTGATGCAGAGCATCGAGGATGGCGCGCTCGTCGGCTTCGTCCTGCCGTTCGATGCCGAACAGGCCCGGTCCTATTGGCAAGGCATCTTCCCTTCGCTGGCGGCCGGGGAACGCCTTCTCATCTGCGCCTATCTCGAGGACAATCTCGTCGGCACCGTCCAGCTCTATCTGTCGCCGGAACCGAATGCGCTGCACCGTGCGGAGGTTTACATGCTGCTCGTGCATCGAGATTTCCGGCGGCAAGGCATCGGTTCCGCGCTCATGGCGTCCCTGGAAGACGAGGCAAGGAAGAGCAAACGCTCCCTTCTCCTTCTCGACACCGCCGAGGGCGGAGCGAGCGAGCGGCTCTATCGGCGCATGAATTGGCGGCAAGTCGGCGTCGTGCCGCATCATTCCGTCGACCCGTTCGGCAAACCCAGGGCGTCCATCTATTTCATGAAGCATCTGGCGCCCTAAGCGACGGACGTATAGGCGACCTTCTCACCGTCTTCCTTGACGAATTCGCGCACCGGATTGTCGAGCAGCGGCAGCACTGCTTCCGACGGCCGACACAGTCTTGTCCCTTTCGGCGTCTCGACGATCGGCCGGTTGATGAGGATCGGATGGGCAAGCATGAAATCGACCAACTCCTCGTCGCTCCATGTCAGATCGGCGAGGCCTAGCTCGTCGTAAGGCGTGCCCTTCTCCCGCAGCAACTGGCGGGGTGTGATCCCCATCGCCGCGATCAGTTCGAGCAGCCGCTCGCGGCTCGGCGGCGTCTTCAGATATTCGATCGCCACCGGCTCCTCGCCGCTGGCGCGGATCATGGCGAGCGTGTTGCGCGAGGTGCCGCAAGCGGGATTGTGGTAGATCGTGACCGTCATGGTTCGGCTTTCAAGAGATGGGATTGCTGAACGGTTTCGGGCTTGAGGAGCCAGCCCATCAGCGCAAGCGCGATCAGGGCGCCGAGCAGCTCGGCGACGATGAAGCCCGGCAGATCGACCGGCCTGATGCCGGAGAAGCTGTTGGTGAGCGAGCGCGCAACGGCAACCGCAGGATTGGCGAAGGACGTGGACGCGGTGAACCAATAGGCCGCAGTGATATTGAGCCCGACCAGCCACGGCACGGCCCGCCGGTCGAAGCGAATGCCGGCGAGAATGACGGCGACAAGGCCGAATGCCGCGACGCCTTCGGAAAACCACTGCGCCGGCCCGGTCCGCAGCTTCGTCGAGACCTCCAGAACCGGCAGGGCGAACATGAGATGCGCGGCGATGGTGCCGGCGATGCCGCCGGCAAACTGCGCGGCGATATAGGCAGGGAGATCGCGGGCAGGCAGCGACCGATTGAGGCAGAACACCAGCGAAACGGCGGGATTGAAATGCGCGCCGGAGATCGGACCGAGGATGGTGATCAACACCACCAGCATGGCGCCGGTCGCGAGCGTGTTGCCGAGCAGCGCCAGCGCGATGTCGTGCGTCAGCGTCTCGGCCATGATGCCGGAACCGACGACCGTCGCCACCAGCAGACCGGTGCCCAGGGCTTCGGCGACCAACCGGCGCAATGGATCGAAGCCGCTCATCGGTTTGCCCCGCTGGGCCAAGGGCGCGGCAGTCATTGCGTGGTCCCCTCGCCCGGCCGGCAGCAAGGCGCGGCAAGCGCCGGCGCGCAGATTTCCGGGCGGCCCGAGCAGCAATCCTCCATCAGGAATCGGATCAGGCCGGACAGCGCGTCGTACTCGGCGCTGTAGACGATCGAGCGGGCATCACGCCGCGCGGTGACGAGGCCGGACCGTTCCAGTTCCTTGAGGTGGAAGCTGACATTGGAGGGCGAGACCTCGACCTGTTCGGCGAGCGAACCGGCGGAAATGCCTTCCGGTCCGGCAACGACCAACAGGCGCAGCAGGCGCAGGCGGGTTTCCTGCGACAGCGCGCCAAAGGCGATCAGGGCTTGACGTTCATCCACGTTTCAATAATCCTTGAAATATTGAAATGAGGAATAGCCGACATGCTGTCTTCTGACAATCATAAAAACGCCGCCCCGATCGACCCCTCCGACCTGACCATCGGCGACCTGCTGGGCGCGCTGGCCGACTACAAGGACAGGCCGCTGGTCTTCCGCTATGACGGGCGGCCTGTTAAACCAGGCTATCATGTCACCGAGGTGAAGGCGGGCCAGTTCTCGGCGCTGGATTGCGAGGCCAATCCGGAATCCTGGTCGGAGATCTTCGTCCAGCTATGGGACGTGGACGAAGGCGGGCCGGTCCATATGCCGGCCGGCAAGTTCGCGGCGATCATCCGCAACGTCTCGGATCACGTGGCCCTCGACCAGTCGGCGAAGCTGACCTTCGAGGTCAGCGACGGCGTCCGCCCGATGGAACTGCACCGCGCGGCCCAGCCAAGCGTCGTTGGCGGCGCCATCGAGGTCGAGCTTTCGCCGCGGCCAGCGAGCTGCAAGCCGCGTGACCGCTGGCTGAAGGAACAGGCGGCCGCGGGCAAGCCGTGCTGCGGAGAGAACAGCTGCTGCTGACCCGGCGAACGGCGCCCAAGCGCCGCCGCTTCAGAATCTGATCATGCCATTGGCCTGCAACAAATAGAGGCCCACGAGAATGATAGCGATCAGCGCCACCCAAACGGCTGTCCTGCTCATGCGCGAAAATCCCAGTTGATCGGCCCTCATGAACGCACGCGCCGCGGTTGCGTTCCCGATGTGCCGGGTTGCATTCCATCCGGACAGGATCAAGTCACGAATTGCTGAGAACCGCGCGTCAGCCCCTCGGCGCGTTGCTGTAGAGCGCCACGCCGATGCGATCGTTGCGCCGCCACCGCACCAGGGCGCGATAGGTCATATCGTCGGCTGGGACCTCGAGCAGGAAGCGTTCCGGGATCTCCGTATCGGCGGCGACGCGCAACTCCGCGCCCTGCTCGTGCTGATTCCTGACCGAGCAGCCGATCCTGACGGCTCCGGCAATGATCGTGGCTTCCTTGAGCACGAATTCGCGCGCATGAAGACGGCGCTCGGTCTCGGGATAATTGGCCATATCCGGCGGCTCCTAAGGCAAGGCTCTCCTCGCCACAGGGCAGCACCATAGCAGCAAGGCGTTTCCGTTCCGTTAGCGATTGCTGAAACAGCAGGATTCGTCTTCACCGCGGCCCATTGTCAGCAGAAAAGCTGTTCCGGCGCTATCTCGCGCCGGCGACCCCGCTCGCGTGCAGCACCCAGCGGCGGCCGTCGCTGCGGAACTCGGTGAACGACAGCGGCTCGACGTCGATCTTCCAGACCGAGGAGAGCGGCGCGCCCAGCACATGCACGATGGCGGCGCGGATCGGCACGGCGTGGGTGAGCGCGATGGTGTGGCCGCGCTCGCCGGCCAGCCGCTCCATCAGAGCGGCACCCCGCCGGGCCACCGCGGCAAGCGATTCGCCGCCATGGGGTGCTGCGTCCGGATCGGCAAACCAGGCCGCCATGCCTGCCGGGTCCTCAGCCTGCACCTCCTCGAAGCTTTTGCCGGCCCAGCGCGCGAAATCCTGCTCGGCAAGCAGCGGCTCGACGGTCGCTTCCAGGCCGAGCGCCTCGGCCGTCCTGCGCGCGGCAAGCGCCGGACTTGTCCAGACGCGGTCGGCCCGGCGCAGCGACGAAGCGATCGCGCCGGCGCTGTCGAAGGCGCTCGCCTCCGGCGCCTCGTCCGTCGGAAAGCGGCCCTTGCGCATACCGGGCGTCGCGCCGCTTGCGATCATCGTCAGGCGGGCGAGCATCCCAAAACTCCGTGGTCCAGTGAAATTTCGGCCAGGCGAAGCCGCGTTGGCCATTACATGTCGTTGACAGGCGAACGAAGTGCTGACAAGTGTTTTAGCGCTATACGGGATTGGAAGCCGGTGCGAGTCCGGCACGGTCGCGCCACTGTGATCGGCACCAGCCGAAAGTCAGGCCTTATTCCGCAGCATAGTTGGATCAACGGGACGCAGCATCCCAGTAGGAGGTCAAAATGTCCGACACCACCTTCGCCCCGACCTACGGCCCGGTTGCGATTCCCGTCCGCGAGCTTCTGCCCTGGGCAATCTTCGCCGGCCTGATGCTGATGCTGATGATCTATTTCGTCGGCGCGGAAGAAGGCGCGACCTCGCTGATCCGTGGCACGATGGTGCATGAATTCGTGCATGACGGCCGCCACCTGCTCGGCTTCCCCTGCCACTAGGAGCGGTTCAGCGAAGGCTGAACCGTCCTAGGTTTTGGTCTGACGCAATTCCGGACGGAAAACCGTTGCACACTTTTCTGGAATTGCTCTGGAGCGGCTTCGGCATCGCTGATGCCGTTCTGAGTTTTGGCCTAACGCAATTCCGGGCGAAAAACGCTTAATTTTTCCGGGAAATTGCTTGAAGGGACTCTGACATGGTCGGAAAACTTTTGCTGCGCGGCATGCTTGTCGGGCTGGTGGCGGGGATTCTGGCGTTCGCCTTCGCCCGCGTCTATGGCGAGCCGCAGGTCGACAAGGCGATCGCCTTCGAGGAACAGCAGGCGCAGGCCGCCGGCGAGGCGCCGGAGCCCGAGATGGTCAGCCGCGCCACGCAGGCAGGCATCGGTCTCGCGACCGGCGTGCTGGTCTATGGCGCGGCGCTTGGCGGGCTGTTCTCGCTGGTCTTCGCCTATGCCTATGGCCGGCTGGGCTCGCTCGGCCCGCGCGGCACCTCGGCGCTGCTGGCGCTGCTCGGCTTCCTTGCCGTGATTGTGGTTCCGAGCCTCAAATACCCGGCCAACCCGCCCGCGGTCGGCAATCCCGAAACCATCGCCTACCGCACCGAACTGTTCTTCATCATGATCGTCATCTCGATCGCCGCGATGGTGGCGGCGGTCGGCCTGGCGCAGCGGCTGTGGAGCAGGCTCGGCGCCTGGAATGCCTCGATCGTCGCCGGGCTCGCTTTCATCGTCGTCTTCGCGCTGGTGAAGGCGGCCCTGCCCGACATCAACGAAGTGCCGGAGAACTTCTCGGCAACGGTGTTGTGGCAGTTCCGCGTCGCCTCGCTCGGCATCCAGCTGGTGCTGTGGACCGTCGTCGGGCTCGGCTTCGGCGCGGTTGTCGAGCGCGTGGTCGCGGTGCGCGACCAGCGCGGCTCCGCCCGCCGCTACGCCTGAAGCCCATGCGCTGGCCGCCACGGTTCCTTGCCCTGGCGGCCAAAGCGGCTCAACGGTCGACACGACCGCTGAGCCGCTTTGGTCTTTTGTTTTCTCGCAATTCCGGACGGAAAACCGCGGCACACTTTTCCTGGAATTGCTCGGTTGCGGCACTGTTCGCCCTGCTGGCGGCAGCCTCGGCGCAGGCGCATAGTGGCTCCTCCGCTCCGCCTCCCCCGGGCATCCAGATCCCCAGCCTCACCCACGGCCAGATGGCGGTGATCGCGCGCTATCGCGGCGATATCCTCGACCTTGCCCAGCGCCAGACCGTGACCGACCCGACCTTCCGGCGGCTCTACAATCACGGCAATCTGCAATTCACCTACTGCCTCTGGGGCCTGATGCCGGGAAGCCTCGGCGATGAGGAAAGCCCCTTTAACGAATGCAGCCACGCTTATCTCGCCGCGGCGAAGGCGCTGCTCACCTATATGGCGACGATGCCAGCGGCCGAACGCCAGGCGAAGGCGCTGATCTCCGACGTCGACGAAGACATGGTGCGCAGCGGCGCGTCCTGGATCCTTTGCCAGTTCAGCGGCGAGGCTTTCAGCACCGGCGCGGTGATCGAGCCCAGATGGCGGGACATGGTGTTCCACCTGCCGAGCCTGGCTGTGCTGCTGGTCACGATGGCGGCGCTGATGACGGCTGCGTGGTCGATCTTCGGCGCGAAATGGGTAGGCGCTGTTTAACCGACTCGGGCCGGCCAACTACGTCGAGATACCAGGCGACATAACGCGGTTCGTTGCGCTGCGCAGGTCGCGTCAGGCGCCGCCACTACTTCGAGCGCACCCCATAAGCGGCGAGGAACGCTTCGACCGAGGCATCGGCGTGGCGCTCAAGGTCGGCTTTCGAGCGCGGGTTGCTTCCGGTGAACATCGCTTCGTTCATCGGAATCCAAAGCAGCATTCCAAAGAAATGGCTGGCCGCCAAACGAGGATCGCCGGTCTGCAACAAGCCTCGGCTGGTGAGCTTTTCAAAGCACTCCGCCACCGAGGCAAGCATGCGCTCAAAGCCTTTGTCGTACCAGCTACGGCCAAGCTGCGGCATCCGATCGGCATTGGCGATAATCAGACGCCGGAGCTTCAGCAACTCGTCGTTCATCAACGTCGTGGTCAATCGCCGGGCAAGCTGCTGCAGGCCGCCCTCCAGGAATTTTGCCTCGGAAAGCAGCATCGTCACGGACTCGACAACGTCGTTGACCTGAGAAGCGGTGGACTCCACGACCTCGCTGAAAAGCGTCTCCTTGTCCTTGAAGTGCTTGTAGACGGTCTGCTTGGAAGCACTTGCCCTGGTGGCGATCTCCTCCATGCTGGTCCCATCATAGCCCTTGGCGATGAACGCGGCGGTCGCCGCCTCGATGATCTCACGATCCTTGCGGGCCGATCTGGTCTCAACAGCAATTTTCATAAGCGCTCCTCGATCGGTACTAGACGGTACCGTTCCCGCATGATAGCCATCGCTACAGTACTAGACTGACTAGTACCCGTCAGTGAAACGGAGATTTCAACTCGATGACCCACATGGTCTTCCTCAATCTGCCGGTGCGCGACCTGCAGGCGGCGACCCAGTTTTATCTCGCGATCGGCGGCACGCTCAACCCGCAGTTCTCAAATGACCAGGCCAGCTCGATCATGTTCTCCGAATCGATCGGGGTCATGTTGCTGACGCACCAGCACTACAGCCAGTTCACAGCCCGGCCGATCGGCGATGCAAGGCGCGAGAGCCAAATGCTGATCGCGCTGACCGTCGACAGCAAGGACGCGGTCAACGCGGCCATCGAGAAAGGCGTCGCGGCGGGCGGCCGCGCCGATCCCAACCCGGCGCAGGATCTCGGCTTCATGTTCAACCGTCACATAGAAGACCCGGATGGCAATGTCTGGGAGTTCCTTTGGATGAACCCCGCAGCCATGCAATAGACCGTCGTATCGCCCTTTGCGGAATGACACACAGGAAGCAGCAGGGCACCGCCCCACCGCTCCTGTGTTCGGGCCAAGCCCGCCGTGTTCTCGACTTGATGTCCCGGTGCATCCGCCCATGCGGTCGCCGGGCTAGCGCATTGCGGCGAGCTGACGTAAGCATCGGCGCCTGCCCAATCCTGGGTGGAATCGCCGCAGCCGCCAACCATGTTCGTCTCCGAAGCCCTTGCCGTCACCGCCGCCTTGTGCAGCGCGCTGAGTTCCATGTTCCTCAGCGAGCTCAAGGGGCGCGTTCCTCTCCTTCAGCTTGCCCGCTGGCAGATGCTCGCGACCTTCGTGATGACCGGCTCGGTGTCGCTGGCGATCGGCGGCTGGCATACGATCGGCGCGAGGGAATTCTGGCTGCTCGCCGGGTCGAGCTTCGCCGGCATCAGCATCGCCAGCACGACCTATTTCGCCACCATCTATTCGGTCGGCCCGCGCATCACGGCGCTGCTCTTCTCGCTCACCTCGCCATTCGCGCTGGCGCTCGGCTATCTGGTGCTCGGCGAAACCATCAGCCGCTGGCAGGCGCTGGGCGTGGCGCTGGTGCTGGCGGGCATCGTGCTTGCCATCGGCATGCCGCGGCGCTTCCTCAAGCGCGGCGACCTGGCGCCGGCGATGCCGGTCGTCACCCCTTCCACCGTGCCGGTCAGCACCGTGCCCGGCCCGCCGCTCACCGGCCGCATGGGACCAGGCATCGTGCTTGGCGTCACGACGGCGCTCGGCCAGGCGATCGGCACCCTTCTGGCGCGACCGGCCATGGCTGCCGGCGTCGAGCCGTTCTCGGCCATGGCGCTGCGTTCCGGCCTCGCCGTCATCCTGTTCATCGCGCTCACGGCAACGCCGTTCGGCAAGGGCAGAAGGGAGGCCGTCCAGTTCGGCACGGTCGGGCTCGCCGTGCTATCCGCCTTCGTCGGCACCTCGCTCGGCATGTCCTGCCTGATGGCCGCGTTGCGCACCGGCAATGTCGGCATCATCTCGACGCTATCCTCGATGACGCCGGTCATCATCCTGCCGATGGTGTGGCTGCGCAGCGGCCAAAGGCCGACCGCGGCCGCCTGGGCCGGCGCGCTGCTGGCCATCGCCGGCACCGCGCTGATCAGCGTGAGGTGACGCGCTACCCGAAGATCTGATGCAATGCCGCGCCAACCAGAATCATCCCGGTCCCGATCTCCAGAAAGGTGGCCACGCCGGCCGTGCTCGATCCCAGCCGTTCCAGCGCGGCAACCGATCCGCTGCGGAACAGCACCGCCAGCAGCACGACGATACCGAGCGTGATCGCGACGCCCACCATCATCGCGACAGCGAAGACAAGTCCGGCCCAGGGTATGCCGCGCGAAATGGCATAAGTCATGACGAACAGCGTCAGCGGGCAAGGGATCAGTCCAGCCATGAAGCCGACCGCTTCGCCCTCATGGACGTGATGATGGTGACGGCCGCGTAGCGCGCGCCAGATTATCCACACGCCGATCAGACCCAGCAGCCCACGGCTCAGCGCTTCCAGCGCGGTAGCGCGGCCGACGCTGCCCAGCGAAATCGACACGAGCGGCAGCGCCAGCACCGCGATAAGCACCGCCAGCGTGATATGGGTGAAGGAAAGGGCAAGCGAGGCGAGCAATCCGCGAGCCAATTTCACCTGCGAGCCGGCGATATAGGCGGCGAGCAGTGTCTTCGAATGGCCCGGCGTCAGCGCGTGAGCCGCCCCGAACACGACGCCCATCGGCAGGACCGCAAGGAGCGTAAGCCAGTTGCCGTCGCCGGCGAACGCCTTGAGGTGCTGCGCCACCGCCAGGTAAATCTCGCGTTGATAGTCAAAGAGCGCCTGTATCATCCATGCGCGTGCTCGTGGTGGTGGCCTTCCGGCTCGGCCATGGCGAAGGGCAGGTCCTCGCTGTCCTGACCGGCCGCCAGTTGCAGCCTGGCGCTGAACTCGTGTGGTTCTGCGGGCGCGACAAGGCTTTGCAGATAGTGATGGTCGCCGCCGACCGGCGACAGCGGCAGGCTTTCGACGGCACCGCCGGCGCGTTCGATGGCGACGTTCGCTTGCAAGCCCTCGGCATGGCGCGAGAGGCGCAGCCGCATACGCTCGCCCTGCGGCGTGTCGACGATCTCGAGCAGTCCGCTGGCCAGCTTGCCCGATACCAGGAACGGGTCAGGCGCGTGGTGGTGGCTACCCTCGGCCTCGGGCGCGGCAAAGCGCACCGTGGCGACGTCGAGCGCGGGAATGTGCGCGAAGAGCTCGGCCTTGAGCGAAGCGGCGATGTTGTTGGCGGCGGCGAGCAGCAGCCCGTCATTGACCGCGATCTCCACATCGACATGCAGCTTGTGGCCGAGCCAGCGGGCCTTCGCGTCGACCACCCTGTCGATCCCGGCGACATGATCAGCGGCGTGATGAACCTCGTCGACCAGCCCCGGCTCCACGCCGTCGAGCATGCGCGTCAGCACGGAACGCGCCGACTGCCAGACGATGCCGAAAATGGCGATGGTGATCAGCAGGCCGATAATCGGGTCGGCAAGCGGGTAACCAAGCCAGACGCCGACCGCGCCGGCGACGACGGCGAGGCTGGTCAGCCCGTCGGTGCGCGCGTGGTAGCCGTCGGCGATCAGGGCCGCGCTGTTGATCTGACGGCCGACGCGGATGCGGAAGATGGCCACCGCCTCATTGCCGAGGAAGCCGATGACGCCGGCAGCGGCCAGCCAGCCCAGGAACCGCACCGGCTGCGGATTGAAGAGGCGATCGATCGCTTCATAACCGGCAACCAGCGCGCTCGCCAGGATGATCAACACGATGACGATGCCGGCAAGATCCTCGACGCGACCCAAGCCGTAGGTGAACGTTCGGGTCGGCCTGCGTCGCGCCAGCACGAAGGCAATCCAGAGCGGGATAGCGGTCGTCGCGTCGGCGATGTTGTGGATGGTGTCGGCAAGCAGCGCCACGCTGCCCGAAAAGAGGACGACGGCGAGCTGCAGCGCGGCCGTTATCGCCAGGATGACGAACGACCATTTGATTGCCCAGATGCCGCGCTCAGTCGTGGCGATCGTCGCATCGATGACGCCATGCGTGTGCCCGTGCGGCCCATGATGGTCATGCCCCTGCCCGCCATGATCGTGCCCGCCATGACCGCCGTGGTCATGCCCGTGCGAGCCGAAACCGAACCAGTCGAGAATCCTCGTCAACATGAGCGGCCTCACAGATATTTGGTGAGCTGCTTCAGCTCTTTAAGCGTGTCCCTGGTCGGCTCGCCGCCCTCGACAAGGCAATGCTCCATATGGTCGTGGATCAGCTCGCGCTTGGCGTTGCCGACGGCGCTTTCGACGGCATGGAGCTGTTGCGCGAGATCAAGGCAGGAGCGGCCCTGCTCGAACATGGTGAGCACGGCGGCAAGATGGCCATGCGCGCGCTTGAGCCGGGCGATGATGTCAGGATGGGAGCTGTGTATCGTCATGGTTACATCCTATCCCCCAGGGTAGGATACTGCAATCAGGCAAAGGGCTAGCTCTCGCTGAGTGAGCGGATCCGCCGATCGAACTTGGACGATCCTGTCAGCCGGCCGATCAGGCCGACTTGCGGGCAGGCTTGGCTTTTGAGGGCGCCTTGATGCCTTCCTTGGCGAGGCTCTTTCTCAGCACCGAGGCGAGGTCGATGACATTTTGCTTTGGCGGCGGCGCGGCCTTGGGCGGCTTCTTACCCTTGCGCTTGGCGTCGATCATCGCGATCAGCGCATCCTCATAGGTGTCCTCGAATTTCGAAGGATCGAACTTCGTCACCTTCTTGTCGATCAGAAGCTCGGCAATCTCGAGCAGGTCCTTGTCGTATTTCGGTGACGTCAGGTCTTCGAAGACGCTCTTCTCCGAGACCATCTCGTCGCGGGTGCGCAGTTCGGTGAGCAGCATGCCCTTGCCGAAAGGCTGGATGACGACCTCGCGGCCGCGCTGGTAGAGCACGACGCAGGATCTTGCAGCGACGCGCTTCTTCTTCATCGCCTCGCGCAGCACGCTGAAGGCCTCGAGCGCGGCGCCATCGGCGGGGATGAGGTAATAGGGCTTTTCCAGATAGCGGGTGTCGATCTCGTCAAGGGCGACGAACTCGTCAACTTCCAATGTATGCGCCGAGGTGAGTTTCAGCTTCTTGATCTCATCAGGTTCGATCTCGATGAAATCGTCCTTCTCCGCCTCGAAGCCCTTGGTCTGGTCCTCGGTCTCGACGATATCGCCGGTCTGCTCGTCGACATAGGCGCTTTTCACCGGCAGGCCGTCCTTGCGGTTCAGGATCCTGAAATGAACTTTTCCGGCTTCGCTGGTCGCGCCGACCAGCTTCACGCCGCACGAGACCGACCCGACCTTGAGAAAACCCTTCCAGACCGCGCGTGGCGCAACCATGTGCCATTCCTGTTGTCGTTGCGATCAACAGGAACATCTGGCGACCCGCGTGGTTCCGCGCGGCGAAGGCACCGCAAGGGCGTTTCACCGTTTCACGGAAACGGCGAACCGCTCTACCCCCGTTGTTTAACGCAATTCCGGACGGCAAACAGCTCACACTTTTCCTGGAATTGCTCTAATGCGCGGCCGCCCTGGCGTAGCGTCCGGGCGGCTGGCCGACATAGCGGCTGAAGGCGGTGCTGAAGGTGCTGGCCGAGCCGTAGCCGACGCGCTCGGCTACCTCGGCGACATCGGCCTCCTGACGGCGCAGCAGGTCTTTCGCCAGCGCCATGCGCCAGGCCAAGAGATATTCCATCGGTGGCACGCCGACGCCGCGCACGAAGCGGTCGAAGAAAGCGGAGCGCGAAAGCGCGGCCTTCTTCGCCAGCTCGGCGATCGTCCACGGCCGCGCCGGATCGGCATGCATCCGGCGGATCGCCTCCGCCAGCCGCGCGTCGCCCAGGCCGCGCAGCAGGCCAGCCGGCGCGCCGGACGTCTGCGCCTGCCGCAGGGATTCGACCAGCAGGATCTCGATCAGTCGGGTCAGCACCAGGTCGCGCCCCGAATGCCGGCCCGCCGTCTCCTCGACCAGCAGCTTCACTAGGACCGACAGCCGCTCGACGCCACGGACATGGATCTGAGCGGGCAGCAGCGAAACCAGCAGGCCGGAATCCTCGCCGTCGAAAAGGAAGTAGCCGCCGAGCATGCGCAGGTCCGGCGGGCCGTCCTGCCGGCCGTGCCGGACCTCCTCCTTGGCGGCCATGGCAAGGTTGGGATCTATCAGCGTCGGAACGACCGGCTCGAAGCCGGTCATGGTGAAGCCGGGCGTCTTCGGCAGCAGGACGAAATCGCCGGCCTCGAGCGTCAAGGGCGGCTGGCCGTCAGCCGCCAGCAGGCAGGCTCCCTCGATGACGACTGCGAAGCTCGGATGGCCGAAGTCCGCGTAGCGGACACCCCAGCGCCCGGCGCCGCTGATGCCCTTGGTGAACACGGCGCGCGGCCTGAGCAAGGCTATGACTTCGGAGAGCGGGTCGACCATTTCAGGACTCTTGCAAACAAAATCAGGACCGTCAATCATAGATAGTCCTGTCTGCTGCCGGTAACTTGCCGCCGTACAAACCGAACAGTGAGGACCCCATGAAAACCATCCTGATCACCGGCGCTTCCTCGGGCTATGGCCTGGAGACGGCGCGCCATTTCCTCTCGAATGGCTGGAACGTCGTCGCGACGATGCGAAACCCGCGCGAGGATGTGCTGCCGGGTTCGCCGGCGCTGCGCATCCTGCCGCTCGACGTGACGAACGACAAAAGCATCGCGGCGGCGTTCGAAGCGGCCGGGCCGATCGACGCATTGGTCAACAATGCCGGCATCGGCATCGCCGGAGCTTTCGAGGCGACGCCGATGGCGCATATCCGCAAGGTCTTCGAGACCAACACGTTCGGCGTCATGGCGATGACCCGGGCGGTGATCCCGCAGATGCGCGAGCGCCGTTCCGGCGTCATCGTCAATGTGACGTCGAGCGCCACGCTGGCGCCCTTCCCGCTGGCGGCGGCCTATACGGCGAGCAAGCAGGCGATCGAAGGTTTCACCGGCTCGCTAGCGCTGGAGCTCGCGCCCTTCAACGTCCGAGCCAAGCTCGTCGAACCCGGTTACGGACCGACGACGAGGTTCACCGCCAACACCGGCGTCAATGTCCAGGACCTTATCCCCGAGGCCTATGCCGACTTTGCCAGGGCAGTCTTCGGCAATCTCGCCGATCCGGCGATGGCCGGGGCGCTGACCACCAGGGAAATCGATGTCGCCGAGGGCGTTTGGCGGGCCGTCAACGACACGACCGGCACACTGCGCTTTCCCGCTGGCGCGGACGCAGTCGCCCTGGCGCAGGCCGCATAGTCCAGACCGAGGCTTCGGCGCTGCCCATTCGCCTGCAATACACCGGGCCCGTGCCTGCCTCGACAGGCGCGGCCTCGGACTTCTCCTTGTATTCAGCTCCTCCGTCGCCTCTCGACAGGCAATTGGGCGGCAACCAAATCCTTGTTTTCCCGTTTGTTTCAGTGGTTGCCGGCGCTCATCGTGCCGTCAGCCGGCTCCGGCGGCGAAACCACGGAGCGGAAAGGAGACGTCGATGGCACGGCCGGGAGTGGAGATCGGCGACAGGGTGGCTGTGATCGCCACCGTGGTCGAGCGAGTCAACGACCGCGTGACGCTGAGCCTCGACGGCAACGGCCATCGCTATTCGATGGTCGAGCCAAACGCCAAGGCAGGCGACAAGCTGAGGCTGGAGGGCGACGTCGTCCATGTCGACGAGGATCTCGGACGCACGACAGTGCAGGTGCTGGGGCGGGTGACCGTCGACACCGGGTCGGTCGAGATGGTGACGAGACGTTGCGACCTCGACCATATCGGCTCGAACGTGTCTGGCCACCCTCGCCCGCGCACGCAGCCGACGCCGCACGGGTGATGCGATCGCCACCGGAGGCGAAAACGAAAACCAACTAGTGCCGCTTGAAATACTGCACTTCGCGTTCGTGCTTTTCGGCCGCTTCGCGCGACTTGAACGTGCCGAGATTGCGGCGTTTGCCGGTCCTTGGATCGATCTTGCGCGAATAGAGCCGGTATTCGCCGGTTTTCAGTTTGCGGATCATGGGCACCTCCTGTGCGGGGCCATGACTCCAACCCCCCGGGGCCTGCCTCGGTTCCGATTCACCATGATGCCCGCGCGCGGCCGGCGGCAAAAACGCTTCTGTCGGTGAACCATTTCACGGACGCAGACGACCCAATGTCGGAATCGACATCGCAACGACACGATTAAGTCGAATTATTTGTATTCAAATGACTTTCGCGACGTTATGCAAATGTTGCGAGCGTGCCGGATCTGAGGAGGGTGAGATGGCGACGGCGAAGCTTCACGGTGTTGAACTCGTCAGGGGACAGAAGTGGACGGTGCGTGTCACCGCCTACGGTACGACGCTCATCTTCCCCTTCGAAGCCGAGCAATATGCGCGTTCCTACGCCGATGGCCAGGCTTTCCGCCTCGGCGTCGAGGTTGTGGAGTTGAAGGACTGCGCCTGAGAGGCCAAATTCGGTTGAATTAGCGACCCCTTGTATTCGATGCAAATCAGGATCATGCTGACGAGTGCGCGAAATCACATGCGATGCGGGTGGGTCAAAAGGGGGTAAGGCGTTATGGCAGTCTGCTACGACCACAGCGGGTTCGATCTGGCGCGGTCGCTCTTACTCGATCTCACTGCTTTCTTTGCGCTGATGACGCCATGGGCGATCGCGCGGCTGATCGAGATCGCGCGCGAGGATGGCGCGGCCGGATTGCAGGTCGCGTGACGGGCTGAAAGCCCGTTTCTGGAATTGTCCTAGCCCTCGCGGCCGACCTTTCGGATCGACAGGTCGCCGAACAGTGCCGAACAGTCGATCTCCTCCTGGAAATGCGCCTGCGGATCGAGCACCAGCCAGGAAGCATGGGTGCGAAGCTCCTTCAGCCTGGCGTTCTTTTCCGCACGCGCCAAGCGCTCCGCCTCGTCTGTTGAAGCCTGAACCGGCCTTTCGGTCTTGTGAAGGTGAGGACTCCTCGACATCGGGGCCTAAAGCATGTCTCCCGAAAGCGGGAACCGGTTTCGGGATAAAGACATGCGTAGAAATCAAAAAACTAAAGCGCATGGAGCGAATCTGAAAGATCGCAAGCGCTTTAGAACGCGCCCGACCTGCTTTTCGTTCCGCAGCATTGGAATGGCCCACGGCCATACATTCTTCGGCGCCGCGCTTTTACGACGGACCAGCCTTGGAGCGTTCGGGGAGTGGGGTAGCCCGGCTTGCCTTGGCGGTAAAAGAGTACGGCTCTCTTACAGGCAAGCCGGGCTAAAGCGCCGACTATTGGGTTTCCTTGGGGGGTAGCCGGCGCCCGGACACAGTGTCCGTTTCCACCTGCTCCCGCAATTGTCGCTGAGGTCCTATGCGCCGGCGCAATGGTCCGAGCGGCCAGGGCCGAAACGTTCCTGCCTGGAATCACCCGGATCCCGGACGCACGAACGCTCAAGCCCGCGTAAGCCGGCTGCCCTTTTGGAGCGTGCTCTTGACGAAATGCTCGGCGTGCCGCGCCCATTCGGCTTCCGTGACGTCGTTCTTCCGAACAGACTGCCTGAAAGCTTCCCGCAATGCGTCGAGATCAAAGATCGACAGCCGCTGATTTCTTTTATGGTTTTTTGTGCCGGCGTCCATAACGCGTTGCCAAGACCCGCAGGGTTTTAACCCATTATATATCCGGCAGTTGTTCGCCCCATCAACAGCCTGGCCCTGACTTCTTTTGGGGGCAATTCTTGTTGCGCGCCCGCGGCCTATGTCGGAATGGAACAGCCGGTAGGAACGCGGCGTTGCGAGCCGGCCTGTTTCAATAGACCACTTGACATATATATCTGTCTATAACGGGTAGCCAGAAGGCAATGGGCGGCGGCCACCGGCCGTGTGTAGCGCTGTATTCGCCGAAGCATATGTCTTTTAGTGTGAACCTCGAGCCCAATTGGTGTAATGCAGAGCCGCAAGGCATGATCCAAATCCAGGTGGCAACCGGCCCGCGTCTTTCCCGTCAACAGAAGTGGCGCGGGCTTTTGCCATTGCCAAGCACGAGCAGCCTTCCCCGACTGCGAATCGGAGCCACCGGCCGGTACGGGCCGTCAAATCTCCCGCCATTAACCTTCCCCACCGGCACGGACCAAGGTCGGTGTCGCAATTGCCTGCCCTCGCCTATACTGTCGCGAACGGGTGGGTGAACGGTGCCGATGTTTGGGAGGTATCTGAAACAGCTTGCACGAATCTGGAGCGGGCTCTCGCTTGCCTGGCAGTTCGTGATCGCGGGCGGCATCGGCCTTCTGGCGGTGATGCTCGTGGTCGGGCTGTGGGTGACATCGCAGATTCGTGACGGCGTCCTGCACAATTCCGCCGCCACCACCGCGCTCTATGTCGACAGCGTGATCGCGCCGCTGCTGCCCGACATGCGCAAGAGCCAGGAGTTGGACGATACCGTCAAACGGGCCCTGGACGAGACGCTCGGCCAGGGGGCGCTTGGGAAAAGGCTGGTCTCGTTCAAGCTATGGCGGCGCGACGGCACGATTCTCTATTCGAAGGACGCCGACCTCATCGGCAGGCAGATCAAGCCCAACGCCAATCTCGTCGCCGCTTTCGCCGGCAATGTCATGGTCAAATACAACTCCAACAGGCTCGAAGACGAGGAAGACGAAAAGGAACGGTCGATGGGGGTGCCGCTGCTCGAGATCTACAACCCGGTGCGCGAACCCTGGTCGGGCGAGGTGGTGGCCGTGAGCGAATTCTACGAATTGTCCGGCGATTTCGAGGAATCGCTGCACTCGGCTCTGTTGTGGAGCTGGCTGGTGGTGGCGGGCGCCACGGCGGCGGCGCTTGCCCTGCTCTCGGGCATCGTTTTCCGGGGCAGCCGCACCATCGTCACCCAGCAGGCAGCGCTCGAGGCCAAGGTCTCGGAATTGCAGGCGGCGCTGGCGCAGAACTCGACGCTGCGGCAGCGCGTTCAGCGCGCCTCGCGCCGCGCCGCCGCCATCAACGAGCGCTATCTGCGGCGCATAGGCGCCGACCTGCATGACGGACCGGCGCAACTTGTGGCGCTCGCCGCGCTCAGGATGGACAGCCCGGCGCTGGTCGATCCGGCCACGTCGAGCAAGCTGCGCGAAGCCGAGATCGCCGGAATCCACAAGACGCTCGGCGAAGCGATGCGCGAGATACGCGGCATCTGCAACGGGCTGGTGCTGCCGCAGATCGAAACCCAGGCCGTCGCCGACATTTTGCGGCTGGCGGTGGCCGAGCATGAGCGCCGCACCAGCACCAATGTGTTGCTAACCCTGCCGGAGCGCTTGCCGGAACTGGGCACCTCGGAAAAGATCAGCATCTATCGCTTCGTGCAGGAAGGCCTGAACAACGCCTTCCGGCACGGCAAGGGCAAGGGCCAGCAGGTCAGGGCCACGACGAAAGGCGGCAAGCTTCTCGTCGAGGTCGTGGATACCGGCCCGGGCTTCGACCCGGCCCGAAGCGAGGGACTTGGGCTCGCGGGCCTGAGGGAACGTATCGAAAGCATAGGCGGTCAGTTCGAGACACTGACAGGCCCCGGAGGAACAAGACTGGTGATCACCTTGTCTGTCGAGGAGCAACCGTGAGCACATCCATCCGCATCGCAATAGTCGACGACCATCCCCTGTTTCGCGAGGGCGTTGCGCGCAGCCTCGGCGAGATAGGCGGCTTCGAACTCGTGGGCGAAGGCGCCAGCGCCGAGGACGCCGAAAGGCTGGTGCGCGCCAGCACGCCCGATATCCTTCTGCTCGACATCAGCATGCCGGGCGGCGGCCTCAGCGCGCTCGCCAGCATCCTTTCAGCGACGCCCGAGCAGAAAATCGTGATGCTGACGGTCTCGGAGACCAATGCCGACGTCGCCCAGGCGCTGAAGGCCGGGGCGCGCGGCTATGTGCTGAAGGGCGTCGGCTCCAAGGCGCTGGCCGAGATCCTGCGCGATGTCGCCAACGGCCAGAGCTATGTTTCGCCGAGCCTCTCGGCCAGGCTGCTTTCCGACCTTCTGCAGCCCACCGGCAGCAAGCCGGACCCGCTCGCCCAGCTCACCGGCCGCGAAGCCGAGATCCTGAAGCTGGTCGCGGAGGGGCTGAGCAACAAGGAGGTGGCCGCCCGGCTGTCGCTGCAGGAAAAGACGGTCAAGCATCACATGACCAGGGTGCTCGCCAAGCTCAACGTGCGCAACCGCACCGAAGCGGCGCTGCTGATGCATGAGGCGAGGGAGAGGAACTGAGGGGCTGGAGTGCCCCCAGCGCAAATCACCCCCGCCTCAAGGGACGGGGGTGACATGCGAGGGCATCGGAAAAAGGGGGTAGCCTTTCCCGGCCCTCACAAGCTCAGCAGACGATTCAGATCCTCCTCCGTCGCCTGCCGCTCTATGATGGTGCGGCCTTGCGCGTCGGTCATCTCGAACCGGCCGTTCCGGACTTCTTCCTTCATGCCGTTGCGGTGGACGACGGTGATCTTGTTGCCGTCGATCGAGAGCGTGTCGCCGGTTGCCGCGTTGGTATAGCTGTTCTTGCCGCCGGGATTGGCATGGCCCTTGCCGCTGTTGTTGCCAGGTCCCGCATTGGGGTTGCCCCCGCCAGCATTGCTGTTGTCGGAATTGCCGCCGGCGTTGCCGGAATTCGAGCCGCCGGCCGAGCCGGAATTGGAGCCACCTGCGGAGCCGGAGTTGGAACCGCCGCCGGAACCCGAGTTGCCGCCATTGCCATTGCCGCCGCTATTGCCGTTGCCGGCGTAGGCGGCGGACACGAGCTTTGTCACGTTGCCCGACGCCAGCAGGCAGGGCGCGACCACAACCGCCAGCGCGGCAGCGAGGCGCAGCGAGAGGTCGGCTAGCCTTTTGCGGGCGGGTGGGCGCATTCTTTCCTTCTTGCCGGTTCCACATCGGTTTGCCGAAGGTCCGCTCTCAGCACGGGCAACATGGAACCGGTCTCTTGACAGAGGCAAGGATCACATTCCTCCGACGCGACGAAAGCGGCCCACGACCCATGCTCCGGCCGATCAGACCATTTCCGCCGCCACGGGTGACCAATGTCGCAACAGCAATCATTGCCACAGCTTGAAAAAATTACCCCCGCACGGAGGCGGGGGTAAGGTGAGTAGCCAGATTCCATCGCAAGACGATCAGGACCGCAGAGACGAAGCAAAAGGTGGCAACCTGATTTTGCAGCGCTGACCTTCGGTCCCTTAAGATCTAATCCGGATAAAACCTCGCTCTCACAAACTCTGCTTTCACAAACTCTTCAGGCGATTGAGATCGGCCATGGTGGCCTTGCGGTCGACGATGGTGCGTCCGTATTTGTCTTCCATCCTGAACCGGCCCTTCTCGATCGTCTCCTTCATTCCATTGCGGTGCGTGACCTGGATGCTGCCGGCGGTGGCCTCGACCGTATCGCCGGTCGCCGCGTTCACGTGGCTGTCGACATCGGCGGCGCTTGCCGCGCCTGCGCTGTTGCTCGAGCTGTTGTTCCCGCTGCTGTTGCTGTTCCCGCTATTGCCGTTTCCGTTTCCGCTATTCCCGCCGCCGTTTCCGCTGTTGCCGCCGCTGTTGCCGCCACCGTTGCCGCCGCTGTTACCGCCGCCGTTTCCACCACCATTGCCGCCGCCGTTCCCACCGCCATTGCCGCCTTTGCCGGCATAGGCCTTGGTCACAACGACACCATCGAGGGAGAGAGTGAAAGGAGCGACAACTAGCGCCAACGCAGTCAGCGCTCGCAAGACCAGCCTGCAGCCCCTGCGCTTTAAGCGCATCCCGCTCTCCCCACGCCAGCCCTTCGGCCCGTCGGCCGAACTACCCCACCGGCAATGTCGCAGCATAAGCATCCCCAATCAGCCCATGATTAGGAAGTGGCCCACGACCCTTGTCTTGTCCACTCGGACTTATTGCTATTTTCGATCGGACCTAAGTCTTATTTCAACCACCGGATGTGGTCGGATATTGCCGTGCGCGCATCGATTTCTCCAAGCCGGGCAACGCTTTGGAGCCCGTCGCTCAGAAATGGTTTCTGGTGCGCGCGACGGCTTCCGGGAGTCAGGCCGGCGAAGGCGCGGGCCGCCGCGCTGCGACCGCCGTGCCGAAGGCGGCGGCAATGACGGCGGCGATGCCGGCGCATTGCAGAAGGTTGAGCTTCTCCCCCAAAAACAGGAAGCCGGTCAGCGCGGCGCCCGCCGGCTCCAGGCACACCAGCATGCCGTAGACCCTGGCCGGCATGCGGGCCAGCACCAGCATTTCCAGGTAGAAGGGCAGCGCGCTGGAGAACAGGCCGACCACGGCGGCGCCAGCCATAACGTGCGGGTCACTGAAATAGGGCTGCGCGGCGCCGAAGCCGAAAGGCAGCGCCAGCACCGCGGCGATCGCCATGCCATAGGCGGAGGTGCGCGCGCCGAGCTCGGCGCCGGCCTTCTGCGCGAAGATGATGTAGAGCCCCCAGCATGCGCCGGCCGCAAGCGCCAGCGCGACGCCCAGCGGATCGAGCCCGCGGCTGATCCCGGCAAAGGGCGACAGCAGCGCGATGCCGGCTATCGCCAGCCCCACCCAGACAAGGTCGAGCAGGCGCCTGGAGCCGAGGGTCGCGACGAACAGCGGCCCGGTGAATTCGAGCGCCACGCAGATGCCCAGCGGAATACGCTGGAGCGCGGCATAGAACAGCAGGTTCATGGCGCAGACGGTGATGCCGTAGGCGGCGAGCCAGGGCAGGTTCCTCCGCGAGGGCAGCACCTTCCATGGCCTCAGCACCGCGGCCAGCATCAGCGCGCCGATGGCAAGCCTCAGCATGGTCGTGCCCTCCGGCCCCAGCACCGGGAACAGGCTCTTGGCAAAGGCGGCGCCAACCTGCACCGACAGCATCGAGCCAAGCAGGCCGAGCACGGGCATGGCGCCCATTTGGGCCTGCGGTTTTGCAATCGGCGTCGACGTCACTTGGTCTCCGTCCCCTGCCTTGGTCGGGATCGGAGATAAGGCCTTTGCGGCAGCGCCGTCGTGAGGCAGCGGGCGGCGGATGATAGGACAAGGCGGCCCCTTACTCGGGGCAGGCCCGCTGCACCGCACAATAACTTGAAATTCAAGATTTTTTTACAGACGCCATTGCAGAACTTCGCACCGCGATCAAGCCATTTTCTCAATGTTCCCATCATACCCGCTGTGGTTGTCGTGATAACTCTCCGACATCCCTGCGATTGATACTTCCTGAAAGTCAGACCAATTACCTATAACTTCATAGGACCATTGGGCAGCCATACGCATATTTTCACATCACAACTATTTTCGCCCCACAACGGCATCACATCTTGTTTCAGGAATGTAAGCATTTTGTGTTGCACCGCAACATCCGCCGCGACAATCGTGGAGCGGGGGCATGCTCGTTGGAGGATGCCATTATTGTGACTCGGATGGGCATTCCGCCGGCCGGCAGGGATTGCGCCCCCGGCCACGACGGCAAGCGGCTGGCCCGCGGCGGCGAGATTTGCCTGCCCTCTGCCGCATTGCGTGACCGGCTGTGCGGATGCCGCTGATGGCGAACGCGCGCGATATCCAGCTCGACGCCTTGCGGGGCGTTGCGGTGATGCTGGTGCTCTACTCGCATTTCTTCGCTTCAGGCGGCTCGTCCTTCGTCGGCCATCTCGGGGTCAGGCTGTTCTTCGTGCTCTCCGGCTTCCTGATCACCCGGCTTTTGCTCGACGCGCGCGACACCGGCGCATTCGCGGCCGGGCCGGCGCTGCGTTCCTTCTATGCCAGGCGCATGCTTCGGATATTCCCGCCTTACTTCGCGGTGCTGGCGCTCGCATGGCTCGCCTCGGAACAATCCAGGCCCTCGCTCGCCTGGCATGCGCTCTACCTCTCGAATTTCTGGTATGCGCGGCAGAACGACTGGACGCCCTGGCTGCTCTGCCATTTCTGGAGCCTCAGCATCGAGGAGCAGTTCTACCTCGCCTGGCCGCTGATCGTGCTTCTGGCGCCGCGCCGGCGCATCGAGGCGATCGCCATCGGCGTCATCGCGTTCTCGCTCGCCTACCGGTTCTACTGGCCGATCGCCGCCAGCCCGGCGCTGGCCCGCGACCTGCTGCCGCCGGCCTCGATGGACGCGCTTGGCTGCGGCGCCCTGCTTGCCGTGCGCCGCGCCAGGGGCGCGGATGCGCCGCAATGGATGCGGCTCTGCTGGCCTGCCCTGGCGGTGGCGTTCCTGTTCGTGGTCCAGTCCGATCCCGGGCCGGCGGATTCGGCCTGGGAGTGGCCGCGCTGGGCGCTGGTGCAGGTGCTGCCGCTGGTGCCGATGCTGGCAATCGTCGCCGCATGCTCGAACGGCCTGCGCGGCACAATGGGCAGGCTGGCCGAACTCCCCCCGCTGCTATGGCTCGGCCGCATCAGCTACGGCGTATACCTCTATCATTCGATCCTTCTGGCCTGTGCCGTCAGGGCGCAGCCATGGATCCCGGTCAACGTCTCGGAACAGGGGCCGGGACGGTTCCTCGTCGCGGGCACCGCCACGATAGTCGTCGCCTCGCTTTCCTGGATGTTCTTCGAAAAGCCGCTCAACGGTCTCAAGCGCTATTTCCCCTATGTCGCGCCTGCTCATCCGCGTGGCGCGCGCGAGGCCCTGCGGTTCGGCGCCGCCCCGGCGCTCGATCTGCAGTCGACGGACCGGAGCCGACCGTGACCGCAGCACCGCTCATCTCCGTGCTGTTGCCGGTCTATAATGCCGAGCCCTACGTGGCGGCCGCCATGCAGTCGATCCTGCGGCAGGACTACGGCCGGCTCGAAATCATCGCCATCGACGACGGATCGACCGACCGGTCGCTGGAGATCCTCGAACGCTGCCGCCGGGACGACAGCCGCGTATCGATCATCTCGCGCGAAAACCGTGGCCTAGTCGCCAGCCTCAACGAAGGGCTGGCGGTCGCGCGAGGCGAACTCGTCGCGCGCATGGACGCCGACGACTTCGCCTATCCCTGGCGGCTCTCGCGCCAGGCGGCGCTGTTTGCCGCGCGGCCGGAGCTCGGCTTCTGCGGCGCGCTCGTCGACACGCTGCTGCACGGCCGCGTCCTTAAGGGCCGGCTCGACCCGGTGTTCCGTCTCAGCCTCCCCGAGCTAGCAAAATTCTTCACGATCTTCCTCCATCCGACGGTGGTCTATAACCGCAAGGTCATCTCCGAGGCCGACCTCCACTACGACGGCGCCTACCGGCATGCCGAGGATTTCGACCTCTTCCGGCGGCTGGCCGACCGCTATCCGGCGACGCTGATGCCGGAGAGCCTGCTGGTCTACCGGGTCCACCCCGGCAGCGTGACCAGCCTGCACGGCAAGGAGATGCGGCGCACGCATCTCAAGATTGTCGGCGAGAATCTCGAGCGTCTGGGATTGGCGGAAGACAGTACGGACC
>NZ_SUGA01000001.1 GCF_004963255.1 Mesorhizobium sp.
CCGCAAACCACGCCGCCTAAGCTAATGGTTGCGCTTCTCCCACAAGGGGAGAAGGGAAAGTCGCGCTCACCCCTTCGCCGCTTCCTCGATCTTGGCGATATCGATCTTGCCCATCTGCATCATCGCCGACATCACACGACCGGCCTTCGCTCTGTCCGGATCCAGAAGCAGTTTCGGCAACTGCTCCGGCACGACCTGCCAGGAGACGCCGAATTTATCTTTCAGCCAGCTGCACTGGCCGGGCTCGCCACCCTCGGTGAGCTTCTCCCAGAAATAGTCGACCTCCTCCTGCGTCTTGCAGTCGATCGACTGCGACATCGCTTCGTTGAACTTGAAGTATGGACCACCATTGAGCGCCTGGAACGGCACGCCGTCGAGCTCGAACGTGGTCATTAGCACCTTGCCCTCATCGGGGTGACCCGCGGGCCAGCGCAAAACGCTCAGCACCTTCGAGTTCTTGAAGATGGAGATGTAGTGGTTCATCGCCTCCTCGGCCTGGCCGTCGAACCACAGGCAGGTGGTGATCTTTTGCATATCGTGCTCCTCGGACTTATGTTGTTACATCGTCAACGGCAGTCGGCGATTTGTGCCGTTCAAACCGTTTGCCTCAAGGACGGATCGATAGGGCGCTATCCGACAGCGATTTCGCATTTTCCTGAAGAATCCTGGCGCAGCGCAAAATTGTGGCAAGGCCGGATCATGGTCGCTATAACCGCTGCCGACCAAAATTTGAGCGCCGCCCGCCGCGCATCGGCGCGGCCAGCCAGCAAGGACAATGCAATGCCTGCCTATCGTTCCCGCACCACCACCCATGGCCGCAACATGGCCGGCGCCCGCGGCCTGTGGCGCGCCACCGGCATGAAGGACAGTGATTTCGGCAAACCGATCATCGCGGTGGTCAATTCCTTCACTCAATTCGTGCCCGGCCACGTGCACCTGAAGGATCTCGGCCAGCTCGTCGCGCGCGAGATAGAGAAGGCCGGCGGCGTCGCCAAGGAGTTCAACACCATCGCCGTCGACGACGGCATCGCCATGGGCCATGATGGGATGCTCTATTCACTGCCGTCGCGCGAGCTGATCGCCGACTCGGTCGAATACATGGTCAACGCGCATTGCGCCGACGCCATGGTCTGCATTTCCAATTGCGACAAGATCACTCCCGGCATGCTGATGGCCTCGCTGCGCCTCAACATCCCGACCGTCTTTGTCTCCGGCGGCCCGATGGAGGCCGGCAAGGTGGTGCTGGCCGGGAAGGCGCAGGCGCTCGACCTCGTCGACGCCATGGTCGCTGCCGCCGACGACAAGATATCCGACGAGGACGTCAAGGTCATCGAGCGCTCGGCCTGCCCGACCTGCGGCTCGTGCTCGGGCATGTTCACCGCCAATTCGATGAACTGCCTGACCGAGGCTCTAGGCCTGTCGCTGCCGGGCAACGGGTCGACCTTGGCCACCCATGCCGACCGCAAGCGCCTGTTCGTCGAGGCCGGCCATCTCGCCGTCGATCTCGCCCAGCGCTATTACGAGCAGGACGATGAAAGCGCGCTGCCGCGCAGCATCGCATCCAAGGGCGCTTTCGAGAACGCCATGGCGCTCGACATCGCCATGGGCGGCTCGACCAACACGGTGCTCCACATCCTCGCCGCCGCCCATGAGGGCGAGGTCGACTTCACCATGGAAGACATCGACCGGCTGTCGCGGAAAGTGCCGGTGCTCTGCAAGGTGGCGCCGGCCAAGTCCGACGTGCACATGGAGGACGTCCACCGCGCCGGCGGCATCATGGCGATCCTCGGCCAGCTCGACCAGGCGGGCCTGATCAACCGCGACCTGCCGACTGTGCATACCGCTACGCTCGGCGAGGCGCTCGACCATTGGGACATCGCCCGCAGCTCGGCCGAGAATGTCCGCGACTTCTTCCGCGCCGCCCCCGGCGGCGTGCCGACCCAGGTCGCCTTCAGCCAGGACCGCCGCTGGGACGAGCTCGACCTCGACCGCGAGAAGGGCGTGATCCGCTCGGCCAAGACGCCGTTCTCCAAGGATGGCGGCCTTGCCGTGCTCAAGGGCAATCTGGCGCTCGACGGCTGCATCGTGAAGACCGCCGGCGTCGACGAGTCGATCCTGAAATTCACCGGTCCGGCCCGCGTCTTCGAGAGCCAGGACGCTTCCGTCAAGGCGATCCTTGGCAACGAGATCAAGGCCGGCGACATCGTCGTCATCCGCTATGAGGGGCCGCGTGGCGGCCCCGGCATGCAGGAGATGCTCTACCCGACCAGCTACCTGAAGTCGAAGGGCCTCGGCAAAGCCTGCGCGCTGATCACCGACGGCCGCTTCTCCGGCGGCACGTCGGGCCTGTCGATCGGCCACGTCTCGCCGGAAGCCGCCGAGGGCGGCGCGATCGGCCTGGTCCAGGAAGGCGACACGATCGAGATCGACATTCCCAACCGCACCATCCGGCTTGCCGTCAGCGATGCCGAGCTCGAAGCGCGCCGCGCGGCGATGAACGCCAAGGGCCCGGACGCCTGGAAGCCGGCCGAAAAGCGCAAGCGCAAGGTGACGACCGCGCTACGCGCCTACGCCGCCTTCGCCACCAGCGCCGACAAGGGCGCTGTCAGGAAGGTGCCGGAGTAACGAGCGCTTCTCCTTCTCCCCTTGTGGGAGAAGGTGGATCGGCGCGCAGCGCCGAGACGGATGAGGGGTGTTCCAGCGGAGTGAGACGCTGGCGAATTCCGACTGGATAAACGGCGCCGCCAAGCTGGAACACCCCTCATCCGGCCGCTTCGCGGCCACCTTCTCCCGCAAGGGGAGAAGGAGGGCGCCGGCGTTACGGCATCAGCTGATACTCATAGAGCTTCTGATACAGCCCGCCCTGCTTGAGCAGGGTCTTGTGCGGGCCGCTCTCCTGCACCTTGCCGTTTTCCAGCACCACGATGGTGTCGGCCTGGTGCACTGTGGACAGCCGGTGCGCGATGACGATCGTCGTGCGTCCGACCGTCAGCTGCTGCAGCGCGTCGCGGAACAGCGCTTCCGATTCGGCGTCGAGCGCGCTGGTTGCTTCGTCGAGCAGCAGGATCTCGGCATTGCGCAGCATGGCGCGCGCGATCGAGATGCGTTGGCGCTGGCCGCCGGACAAAAGCGAACCGTTCTCGCCGACCTCCGTCTCGTAGCCTTTGGCCATGGCGCTGATGAAATCATGCGCATTGGCGGCCTTGGCGGCGGCGATCACCTCTTCATCGGTCGCATCCTCACGGCCGAGGCGGATATTGTGCATGATCGTGCCGGCAAACAGGAACGTGTCCTGGCTGACATAGGCGATCTTCTTCCTGAGCGAATCGAGCGTCGCGAAGGAGATGTCCTGGCCGTCGAACATCACCCTGCCGGTCTGCGGGTCGTACATGCGCATGATCAGGTTGAGGATCGTCGACTTGCCGCTGCCCGACGGCCCGACCAGCGCCGTCATCTTGCCGGCCTCGAGCGTCAGGTTGAGGCCCTCGAACACCGGCGGGCTTTCCGGATAGGCGAAGCTGACATTGTCGAAGCGGATCTCGCCCGGTCCGGGTTGCAGCGGCCTCGCGCCAGGCTTTTCCGCGAGCGTCAGCGGCCGGTCGGCGAGCTGGAACATCATGCGCACGCCGACGATCCCGGTCTCGAGCGAGATGCGAACGCGGGCCAGGCGCTTAGCCGGCTCATAGGCGAGCAGCAGCGATGCGATGAAGGCCATGATGTTGCCCGGCATCTGCCCGCCCTGCAGCACCAGGAATCCGCTGATGAAGACCGCGCCGGCGATTGCCAGGCCGGCAATGGTTTCCATCACCGGGCTGGTAGCTGCCTCCAGCGTGGCGATGTTGTTGGCTCGGTTCTCGACGTCGGAGACGGCCTGGTACATGCGTTTGCGCATCGCGCCTTCAAGGTTGAAGGATTTGACGACGCGTACGCCGATCGCCGTCTCCTGCATGACATGAACGATCTGCCCAAGCGAGCGGAACTCCATGGCGGCGATGTTGCGGACGCGCTTCAGGATGCGGTTGACGCCGTAGATCGCCACCGGCCCGACGACGAAGCAGATCAGCGACAGCGCCGGCTGTTGCCAGATCATGACGCCGACCAGCACGGCCAGCGTCACCAGGTCGCGCACATAGGACGTCACGACGAGATCGAGCACGCTGCGCGCCGCCTGCGCGTTGTTGGTCATGCGGGCGATCAGATCGGCCGACGAGGTCGAGTGGTAGAACTCGATGCCTTGTTCCAGGATGCGATCGTAGATCTTGCGCTGCCGGTCGGCGATGATGGCGTTGCCGACGCGGCTCATGAAATAGGCCTGGACGAAGGTGGCGAGGCCCTTGAGCAAGAAGATCCCCGCGACGCCGGCCGCGATCAAATTGACGCGGTCGAGCCTCTTGAAGACGACGAATTCGTTGGTGATCTCACGCAGGATCCAGGCGCTGGCGCCGGTCATGGCGGCCACCACCAGCATCGACACGATGGCGGCGCCATAGCCGAATTTGTGCTCCTGGAAGGATTCCCTCACGAGCCTCGCGACAAGGCGCTGGTTCTCTGTGGAGCGGAAGAAGCGAAACAACGGCCGATCCTGTATCTGACTTGTAAAGGATTTCGGATTCGCCACGAGGGCGCGAGGCGGCTTATAGAGCGAGTTGCGGCGCGATGGAACCTTTCGGCTGCCGGGGAAAGAAAAGGCTGCGCGAGGCTGTCTTTTCGGCCACGTTGAGTTCCGATACTTGGAGAGGGTAACGACAGATGGATTTCGACCTCATCGTGCGCGGCGGCATGCTGCCGGACGGCAGGATTGCCGATATCGGGATTGCCGGCGAAACCATCCGCGCGATCGAGCAGAAGCTGACAGGATCGGCGCCGACCGAGATCGACGCGCGCGGCAACCTTGTTTCGCCGCCCTTCGTCGATCCGCATTTCCACATGGACGCCACCCTGTCCTACGGCATTCCGCGCATCAACGCGTCTGGCACGCTGCTCGAGGGCATCGCGCTTTGGGGCGAGCTGAAGCCGCTGCTGACGCATGTGGCCGTGCGCGATCGCGCGCTCGCCTATTGCGACTGGGCCGTGTCGATGGGCCTGCTCGCCATCCGCAGCCATGTCGATGTCTGCGACGACCGGCTGCTCGCGGTGGAAGCCCTGCTCGACGTCAAGAAAACCGTCGCGCCCTATATCGACCTGCAACTGGTGGCGTTTCCGCAGGACGGCCTCTATCGCTCGCCGACGGCGCTCAAGAACACCATCCGGGCGCTCGACATGGGCGTCGACATCGTCGGCGGCATTCCGCATTTCGAGCGCACCATGGCCGATGGCACCCGCTCGGTGACGGAGCTTTGCGAAATCGCGGCGAAACGCGGCCTGATGGTCGATATGCACTGCGACGAGACCGATGATCCGCTGTCGCGCCATATCGAGCAGCTCGCTTACGAAACGCAGCGTCTCGGCCTGCAGGGCAGGGTGGCCGGCTCGCACCTCACCTCCATGCATTCGATGGACAATTACTACGTCTCGAAGCTCCTGCCGCTGATCGCCGAAGCCGGTGTCTCGGCCATCCCCAACCCGCTGATCAACATCATGCTGCAGGGGCGCCATGATACTTTCCCGAAGCGGCGGGGCCTGACCAGGGTGAAGGAGATGCTGTCGCTCGGCATCCGCGTCGGCTGGGGCCAGGATTGCGTGCTCGACCCTTGGTATTCGCTGGGCACCGCCGACATGCTCGACGTCGCCTTCATGGGTTTGCATGTCGCGCAGATGTCGAGCCCGGCCGATATGGCGCGCTGCTTCGACATGGTCACCAACGTCAACGCCGCGATCATGGGGCTTGACCACCTTGGCCTCGCCGTCGGCAAGCGCGCCAGCCTTGTCGTGCTCGACGCCGGCAATGCGATCGAGGCCGTTCGTTTGCGCCCCGAGCGCCTCTGCGTCATCGCCAGGGGCAAGGTGGTGGCCGAGCGGACGAAGCAGGAAACGCGGCTGTCGATTTCAGGACGTCCGGTGCAAGTGAACCGGCGGCACAAGACGGCGTAGGTCACGTACCCCCGGCTGACAGCGCGCGTCCGCCAATCGCCAAAGTCAGCGATTTACCTCGCCCAGGGCGAAGCACCATTAACCGTTCGCGATTGGCCGGAACGCTTCTAACTTCGTCATTCTATGGCGAAGCAAGGAGCGAAGCGACGCGCAGACCATAGAATCCATGCCGTTACTTCTAAGCCCCGCAGCGATGCAAAAGACCTTTGTCTTGCGCCGCCTTCGCTCTTTGCGCGAGGTCACGGCATGGATCCTCGGGTCTGCGCGCGTCGCTTCGCTCCTTGCTCCGCCCGTGGATGACGAAATTCCGGCGCTTCGGCCAACGTTGATTCCCGGCGCTGGTCTTACCGATTTCCCTCGTCAAACCGGCGGCCTGCGGCTAGGGAGCGCCATGGCTCAGACCATCGCCCGCAATTTCACGATCAGGAACATGTTGCTCGCCGGCATCCTGTTGATGCTGGCCGGCGACTTCATGTTCGCGCTGAACGACGCGATGGGCAAATGGTTGGTCGCTTCCTTCTCGGTCGGCCAGGTTGTGCTGATCCGCTCGATTGGCGCCTTCATCGTGCTGGGGCCGATGATCGCCAACCAGGGCGCGGGCAAGCTGTTCCACATGGACCGTCCGCTCTTGCAGCTCCTGCGCGTCGTGGCCACCACCACCGACACCGGGCTCTTCTACGCCGCGGTCGTCTACCTGCCGCTGGCCGACGTGATGAGCTTCTACATGGCCGGGCCGATCTACGTTGCGGCGTTGTCGCACCTTTTGCTTGGCGAAAAGGTCGGCTGGCGGCGCTGGCTGGCGATCCTGGTCGGCTTCTGCGGCGTGCTCATCATTTTGAAACCGTCCTCGGCCGCCTTCTCCATGTCCTCCGGCTTCGCGCTGGTCGGCAGCATCGCCTTCGGCTTCGCCATCATCCTCGGCCGCCTGCTGCGCGGCACCAGCGACACGACTTTGGTAACCTGGCAGACGATCGGCACGCTGATTGTCGGCGCCGCTTTGACCACCGGCGCCTGGCGCACGCCGTCGGCGCTCGATTTCGGCGCCATGCTGTTGCTTGGCATCGTTTCCTGCGCGGCCCATTTGATGATCACAAGGGCACTGAAGCTGGCGCCGGCCTCGACGCTGGCGCCGCTGCATTACAGCCTGCTTCTGTGGGCCATTGTCTTTGGCCTGGTTTTCTTCGGCGATATGCCGAGCCCGCGCATCCTGGCCGGCTCCGCGATCGTGGTGCTTGCCGGCATCTTCATCTTCCATCGCCAGAAGGTGGTGGAAACCGCGGTGCCGCCCGAGAACGTGCCGAAGGGCGTGAACTAGGCCGTGAACTCATAGATCAGACGGGCCTTCGACCGCTCCGCTTGGCGTCAAATGCCGCTGGATTGCCGCATCGCTGCGAAATGACGCGTCGGGTGACCAGAATGTCGTGGTGCGGGAGCGCTAACCACGCGGTCGCTACCGGAGAGATGGCCGCACCCTTCACTTGGCCGATTTGTCCGCGATGATACCCAATTTATGGATTTCCGGTGTCTTGGCGAACAGATCCCCTGCGTTGATCTTCTCCATCAACGCCGCAGCGACCTTGCCGTTGAGATGCGCATCGCGTCCCGCTTCGTCGTCGAATGTGTCGAATATTGCGAAAGAGGAAGGTCCTTCCTGGATCGCATACCATGAGATCGTTCCGGGTTCGGCGTTCACCAAAGGAACCGCCGACTGCAGGAAGTCCGCAACCTCCTTCTCCTTGCCGGGCTTTGCTTCCAGCGGAACGTACAGCGCGAACTTTGTCATTCTGCTCTCCTGCTTTGATCTTCGGAAATGTCTGTCGCCACCAATCGGCTTCGTGTCATGACCCCTCAGACAAATAATTCCTGGCGCCAGAGATTGATCCTTGGTGAGCTTTTTTATTTCTTTCGTGTTGCGCCAACTTGACGGATACACCGCTCGAGGCGCGTTATCATCCGTCCGGAATCCGCTAAAAACAAAGAGATAGGACGTTTCGTCGTTTTCGCTGAAACGGTCAAACGCACCAACGCGATTCACGAAAGTATTTTACGGGTGCAAATCGCCTGCCGGGTGCAATCTGCGATTGATTTCGGCGAGACCGGCAGGATATCTATGGCCCGGAAAATTGCGCTATTGGGGGGAAATCATGGGCAGTTTCTCGATATGGCATTGGCTGATAGTTCTGATCATTATCGGCTTGCCGTTGTTGTTTGTCTTGAGGACGCCGCCAGCCGGCGTCAATCGTTTCGGTGACACCCCGCCGTCGATGAATTTTGGTGAAGCGATTGCAAGCTTTTTCCGAAATTATGTGAACTTTTCCGGCAGGGCCAGTCGCTCGGAGTTCTGGTATTCCTACCTCTTCATAATCATCGTCGCCGTTCTTATGGGTATAGTCGATATCTTTGTCGGAAACGAAGCCGTCTCGTCGCTTTGGAATCTTGCCGTCCTTCTGCCGACACTTGCCATGACCGCGCGTCGGCTGCATGACATCAACAGAAGCGGCTGGCATCAGCTGCTTGCGGGATTCTTCCCCATCGGCACCATCGCGCTGCTCATCTGGTATTGCAAAAAATCCGACGAAACAGGGTCATTGAACGAGATACAAAGGGTTTTCAGGTAACCTGTTGGGATGGCTCTAGCCAAGGCGTACAGCCGCCAGATGCCGCGAAAATTCCGCCGTCTCCATCAGCGCCTTGCAGCGGGCGAAGCGCCCGTCGGCATAGGCACGGAAATCGTCGGCCGGATTGTCGTTGGCAAGCTGGATCAAGCCCCACAGCGTCCACAAGAGGTCGCACATCGCCTTGTAGATGACGACGCGGCCGCGCTCCGCCGGCCGCGCCTCGCCGCCGAAATAAGCGCGCATCAGTTCCTCGTCCTGGGCGGCATCGAACCTGCCCTCGACCGAGAGATCGCCGAGATCCCACAGCGGATCGTTCATGCCGGAATATTCCCAGTCGACGATCCACATCCGCTCGCCCGTATCGAGGAAATTCTCGCACAGCGGATCGCAATGGCATGCGGCAAGCGGGATGGCGTGCGCGGCAAGCGCCGCGCGCACCACGCCTGCCTCGCGCACCACGTCGTGATAGCCGGCCGGCAGCGCCACGCCCTTGGTCGACAGGACCTTGAGATAGTCGTCGATCATCGCGAACAGCTCGAAGCGGAAGGGAAACACGGCACCCGAAGAGTGCAGCTTTCGGAAGGCCTCGCCAGCCCGCGCCGGACTGCCCGGCCGCGCCTTGAATTTTTCGGGCGACATCGTCTCGGCGCCGGCGATGAAGCGCATCGCCATCACACCGGACGCCGGATCGGCATAGAGCACCTGCGGGCTGACGCCGGCTTTGGCCGCTTCGCGCGCCGCCACCGCCTCGTTGGCGCGGTTGATGTATTCCTCCGTGCCCTTGCCGGGAATGCGCAGGCACACATCACCCGCCCTGTAGACTCTGTTGGTCAGGCCGCCTAAGCGCTCCAGCGGTCCCTCATAGCCCGCCAGCACCGGAACGGCCGCGAGCGCCGAGCGCAGCTCGTCGGTCATGTCGTGTCCCCTTCACGCCATTGTTGTCGTTCTGACGGTTCCACAATTTTAGCGGCTTGGCTATCATCGGTTGAACGAGAATCGGGCGTCGGGAGCGGCAATGACGGACAGCAAGCACAACAGCGCGCTGGGCGCCGCTTATGCGGCGAAGCGGCCTGAGGAAGTGGCCGCGATCTATGACAGCTGGTCCGAGACCTACGATGCCGACATGTCGGCCGCCGGCTATCGCCATCCGACGATCTGCCTGGCGCTGCTTGCCCGCCACCTGCCGCGCGGCGCCGAGCCCTTGCTCGACGCCGGCGCCGGCACCGGCCTGATCGGTGAATGGCTGGCCATCACCGGCTATCCGCGGGTCGAGGCGCTCGATATCTCGCAAGGCATGCTGGACAAGGCCGGCGCCAAGGGCGTCTACACGGCGCTGCATCGCCTGGCGATGGGCGAAACGCTGCCCTTCGCCGACGGCGCCTATGCCGGCATCATTTCGGCGGGCGTCTTCACCTCGGGCCATGTCGGCGTCGAGGGCCTGGACGAGTTGATCCGCATCTGCCGTCCAGGTGGCGTCATCGTGCTGACCGTCAAGAACACGCTGTGGGATGCCGGCTTTGCGGAGCGGATCGCCGGCCTGGAAGCGTGCGGCGCGATAAGCCGTCTCGAAGAGACGCGGCCCTACGCCTCGATGCCCGGCGAAACCGATACCGTGCCGAGCCGGGGCTTGGTGCTGCGCGTCAACTGACCGGCGCGGCGGTCAAGCCTTTATCTTCGCGCCGGCCGGGTCATACAGCGGCTCGAGATGGATCTTTGCCGGCGTGCGTTCCATCGCCACGACCAGCTCGTAGTCGCCGGAGGCGAGGAACTCGTCGCCGACGCCGTCGGCATTGCGCACATAGCCGTAGCCGATGTTCTTCTCCACCGTGTAGCCGTAGCCACCGCTTGTGAGGTAGCCGACAGCTTCGCCATTGCGCAGGATCGTCTCGCGCCCGACCAGCACGACCTCCGGGTTGTCCACCGTGAAGCCGGCAAAGCGCTTCGTCGGCGCCTTACCGGTCGCTTTCTCCAGCGCCTTGCGTCCGACGAAGTCGGTGTTCTTGCGAAGCTTAACCGCCCAGCCGAGTCCCGCCTCCAGCGGCGTGTCGTTCGGCGTGATGTCGGAACCCCAGGCGCGATAACCTTTTTCCAGCCGCAGCGATTCCAGCGCCCGGTAGCCGACGGGCCGAACGCCGTGCGCCTTGCCTGCCGCCATCAGCGCATCGAAGACCTCGCCGGTGGCCGCGATCGGCACATGCAGCTCCCAGCCGAGCTCGCCGACATAGGTGACGCGCAGCGCCTTCACCGTGTGGCCGGCAATTGCGATCTCGCGCGCATGGCCGAAGGGGAAGGCGGCGTTCGAGACATCGGCATCGGTCACCGCCGACAGCACGTCGCGGGCGCGCGGTCCCATCAGCGACAGCGTGCCGTACTCCTCCGTGACGTCCTCCAGCCTGGCATCAAGGCCGGAGCCGATATGGTCGCTTATCCAGGACAGGTCATGCGTGCGGAAACCGGTGCCGGTGACGATGTAGAACCGCTCCTCGCCCAGCCGCGACACGGTGAGGTCGGCCTCGATGCCGCCGCGCGTGTTGAGAAGCTGCGTGTAGGTCAGCCGCCCGACCGGCTTGTTGACGTCGTTGGCGCAGATCCAGTCGAGCGCCTTCAGCGCGTCCGTGCCGGTCAGCTCATATTTGGCGAAGGAGGACTGGTCGAAGATGCCGACCTTCTCACGCACGTGCCGGTGCTCGTCGCCGACCGGGCCGAACCAGTTCTGGCGGCCCATCGAATAGACGTCCTCGGCGGCCGCGCCATCGGGCGCGAACCAGTTCGGCCGCTCCCAGCCAAGCTTGGAGCCGAACACGGCGCGATGCGTCTTCAGCCGCTCATAGAGCGGCGAGACGATGCGCGGCCGGCCCGAGAGATACTCTTCGTGCGGGAAGGCGATCGTGTAGTGCTTGCCATAGGCTTCCAGCGTGCGGTCGCGGACCCAGTCGCGGTCGCGGTGCAGGCTGGAGAAACGTCTGATGTCGACCACCCACAGGTCGAGCGGCGCCTCGCCATCGACCACCCATTGCGCCAGCACCCACCCGGCGCCGCCGCCCGACGCGATGCCGAAGGCGTTGAAACCGGCGCCGACGAACATGTTGGCGCATTCCGGCGCCACGCCGAGGATGAAGTTGCCGTCCGGCGTGAAGCTTTCCGGCCCGTTGATCATCTGCTTGACGCCGACATGCGTGAGGGCCGGCACACGCGCAATCGCCTGGCTCATATGCTGTTCGAAATGATCGTAATCGTCGTCGAACAGGCGGAACTCCCAGTCGTTGGGCACGTCGCCGCCGGCAAGCCCAGTTGCCCAGGCCTGCGGGTTCGGCTCATAGCCGCCCATCACCAGTCCGCCGACCTCCTCCTTGAAATAGGTACGGCGGTCGGGGTCGCGGATCGTCGGCGCGTCGTTGGCCAGCCCTTCGATCCTCTCGGTGATGATGTACTGGTGTTTGACCGGCTGCAGCGGCACGTTGATGCGGGCCATCGCGCCGACCTGCCTTGCCCACTGCCCGGCGCAGTTCACCACCTTGTCGCAGGCGATGTCGCCCTTCGAGGTCTTCACCGCCGTGATGCGGCCGTCCTTCATCGTAAAGCCGGTGACGCGCACGTCCTCGAACAGTTTCGCGCCATGCATGCGCGCGCCCTTGGCGAGCGACTGGGCGATGTCGGAGGGGCTTGCCTGCCCGTCGGTCGGCAGCCACGAGGCGCCGACCAGGTCGCCCGTTTCCATCAGCGGCCACATGCGCTTCACTTCCGCCGGCGAAAGCAACTGCATGTCCATGCCGAAGCTTTTGGCCGTGGTCGCCAGCCGCTTGAACTCGGTCCAGCGGTCGGTGTTCGTCGCCAGCCGCAGGCAGCCGGTCATCTTCCAGCCGGTCGCCAGGCCGGTCTCGGCCTCGAGGCCCTTGTAGAGCTCGACCGAATATTTGAGCACGCGCGTGATCGAGGCCGACGAGCGCAACTGCCCGACCAGGCCGGCGGCGTGCCAGGTCGAGCCCGAGGTCAGCTTGCCCTGCTCGAGCAGCACCACGTCCGCCTTGTGGTCGCGCGCCAGATGATAGGCGGTGGAACAGCCGATGATGCCGCCGCCGATGACGACGATTTCGGCATGGCTGGGCAAGGTCATGGCTTGGTCCCGTATTTCGTCCGGTAGTTGTCCAGCGCCGCGTCGAGCCGGACGAGGTTTTCCTCGGTATAGGCGACATAGTCGATGCCGGGCGCGTCGAGATAAAGCTCGGAGACCATGCTCCACATCGCTTCGCGCAACAGCGAGGCGCATTGCATGGCGGCATGCGAGCGGCGGATCTCGCTGTCCGGCTCCTTCATGAAATAGGCGGTCAGGAAGGCGAAGGACTCCTCATCGCTCAGGCCGGCGTTGGAGGCGGCGCCCGCGAGATCGAACATCGCCGTGTTGAAGCCGGCATATTCGAAATCGATCAGCCACAGCCGCTTGCCGTCGTCCAGGATATTGGCCGGCAAAAGATCGTTGTGGCCGAAGACGATCGGCAGCAGTTTTTGCGCCCGCTCTAGCTCGTCGGCCAGCGAAAGGTAGCGCGGCAACTGATCCTTCTTGCGGCTGCCGCCTTCGTCCAGCGTGCGCGCATAGTCGCGGATGACGTGGAACACCCAGAACATGAAGCCGGCGCCGGAGACATGGTTCGGCATCTCGCGATGGAAGCCGCGCAGCAGCGCCGCCACGCGGCCCAGATTGGCCCGCACATCCTCGGCGAGAAAGGTCTTCGCCCCGAGAAACGCCGTCACCAGGATGCCGGGCTCGGCATAATGCACGGCTGGCGCGAATCCAGCGGCATGCGCGGCCCGTGCCGTCATCACCTCGCGCTCGCGGAAGACGTGGTGGAACGGAAAGTCCTGGCCGAAGCGCACGACATGCCGCCCCGCGGCATCCGTGACGACAAAATTGGCGTTGCTGAGGCCGCCCGGCAACGGCTCGATCTCGATGCTGCCGTTCCAGCACGGCAAGGCGCGGATGCGGTCTTCGGCGCTCACGGCTGCGCTCCGGCCTCAACCGGTCCCACGGAAAATGACGATGGGACAAAACAAAAAAGCCTCGTCGGTGCGAGACGCCAGGATCGGTATCCCGCACCGCACCGACGAGCCCCTTGGCCAGGTTCAGGATCCCGGCATCCGCCCCCGCGGATTCGATAAAAGCTCACGCCTGACTGGTTCCAGACGATCTGTTCACCAGGTTGCGGCTCTGCCATCACCCTCCCGTAGCAGTTCCGAGCCCTGTCACTTACAACCACTCTCATGCGGTGTTGGCAGAGCTGTCAATCAAAAGCTGTGACTTTTTTTGGGTGTTTTGCCCGAAAATATAAGCAACTCCTTTCAAAGCGTTGTCAAAGCCTTAAATTCGGTCAAAATGCCGGGCATTCCACATGATCCATTCGAAACGGCATGGCGAAATCCTGCGGCTCCTCAACGAGGAGGGCACGATCAGCATAGCCAGCCTTGCCGAACGTCTCGGCGTCTCGCAGGAAACGGTGCGACGCGACGTCAAGCCGCTCGCCGATGAGGGGTCGGTGCTGAAGATGCACGGCGCCGTCGGCCTTGCCTCGATGGCGGGCGAGGCGCCGTTCGAGCGGCGCATGCGCGAGAATGCCGACGCCAAGCGCCTGATCGCCAGGATGGTCGCGGCCACGATCCGGGATGGCGAGGCGATCATGCTCGACACCGGCACGACCACATCCTTCCTCGCGCGCGAGCTGCTCGGCCACCGCCGGCTGACGGTGGTCACCAATTCCTCCGACATCGCCCGCACGCTGGCGACGGTGAACGGCAACAAGGTCTATATGGCCGGCGGCGAGTTGCGCAGCGATTCGGGTGCTGCTTTCGGCATTTCGGCGATCGAGTTCGTCAGCCGCTTTTCGGTCGATCATGCGGTGATCTCGATCGGCGCGGTCGACGCCGACGCCGGCCTGACCGACTACGAGCTGGAGGAGGCGGAGTTCGCCCGCATGGTGCTGTCGCGCGGCCAGCGCTCGCTGGTCGTCACCGACCACACCAAGTTCGGCCGCCAGGGGTTGGTCAGGGTGTGCGGCTTCGACGGCTTTTCCGAACTCGCAACCGACCAGCCGCCGCCGCCCGACATAGCCGCCGCGCTGAGCCGGGCCGGAGCGCGGCTCAGCATCGCGGCGGCCTAGCCGCCGCGGACAAAGCCTGCTTTCCTTCCCGCGCGCGCCGGTGTTTAGTCCGGCCATGGCTTTCACAATCCGCCAGCTCCAGTTCTTCGTCGCCGTCGCCGAGCAGGGCACCGTCTCGGGCGCCGCGCAGAATCTGTCGATCTCGCAGTCCTCGGTCACCGAGGCAATCAAGGAGCTGGAGAGCGATCTCGGCGTCGAGCTATTCGAGCGCCATCCGCGCGGCTTGAACATCACCCACAAAGGCCACCAGTTCCTGCGCCATGCGACCAAGATACTGGCCGATGTCTCGGATGCGCGCCGTTCTTTCTCCAGCGAGCAGGCTGTCGCCGGCGGCCGCCTGCAGCTCGGCGTCACCTCGCTGGTCGCCGGCTATGTTCTGTCGGATTTGCTCGCCCGCTACCGTCGCGCCTATCCCGGCGTCGAGGTCTCCGCCATCGAGGACAATGGCGACTATCTTGAGCACCTTCTGGTCGGCGGCAAGCTCGACATTGCCGTCATGGTCACGTCCAACCTGCGCGACCGCACGGCGCTGCAGTCGGAAATCCTGGAAGTCTCGGCCTACCGGCTGTGGATCCCGCTCAGCCACAGGCTCGCCAGCGCCGACATCATCTCGATCGGCGACATCGCGTCCGAGCCGTTGATCATGCTTACCGTCGACGAGATCGAGGAGAACACCGGCAAGCTGCTGTCGGCGATCGGTGCGAGACCCCATGTCGCCTTCCGCACGCGTTCGGTGGAAGCGGTGCGCAGCCTGGTCGCCACCGGCGCCGGCGTGGCGCTGCTGCCCGACCTCGTCTACCGGCCCTGGTCTCTGGAAGGCGACCGCATCGAATCGCGCGACATTTCCGGCTCGCTGCCGGTGGTCCAGGTCGGCACCGTCTGGCGCCGCGGCTCCGGCCTGCCGCAGGCCGCGCGCGACTTCATCGGCCTCGCCCAGTCGCAACGCATGGTGCGCCGCTGAAGCAATTCCAGGAAAAGTGTGAAACGGTCGGCTTGAACTCGTAGAGTGCCCACAGCGATCGATAAGGGCAACTGAAAGCGAGGTCCGCCATGCCGCAATCCGCGCAGCCGAACACACAGCAAGCCGCTCTTTGGAACGACGCCAGCGGAAAGGCCTGGGTCGACATGCAGCCCATCCTCGACGGCATGCTGGCGCCGTTCGCAAGCCTGGTGGTGGATGCCGGCTATCCCGGAAAGGGAGGCAACGTCCTGGACATCGGCTGCGGCGCCGGCGCCACGACCCTGGCGATGGCGCGCCGCGTCGGCAATGGCGGCCGATGTGTCGGGCTCGACATCTCGCGGCCGCTGGTCGCCCTGGCCAGGGAGCGCGCGCGGGTGGAAGAAGTGGCAAACGCAAGTTTCGAAGTCGGCGATGCCCAGGCATATGCGTTCGCCACCGGGCGCTTCGATGCCGCTGTCTCGCGCTTTGGCGTCATGTTCTTCGACGATCCCGTGGCGGCGTTCACCAACATAAGGCAGGCAGCAAGGCGCGGCGGCAAACTTGCCTTTGTCGCTTGGCGCGGTCCGCGCGAGAATGATTTCATGACGACCGCCGCGCGAGCGGCCGCGCCCTTCCTGCCGCAGGCGCCCGCGCCGGACCCCGATGCGCCGGGACAGTTTGCCTTTGCCGACGGCGCCAGGGTGAGGCGGATTCTTGAGGCGAGCGGCTGGTCGTCAGTCAAGGTCGAACAGGCGGACGTCCCGTGTCAGATCGCCGAAAGCCATCTAATGACATATGCCACCCGGCTAGGGCCGATCGGCGCTGCGTTGCGGGAAGCTGACCAGGCGACGGCCGAAAAAATCACCGCGGCCTTGCCTGCTGCATTCAAGCCTTTCGTGGCGGACGGGAGGCTCATTTCATTGCCGCGTGCTGGCTGGTCACGGCGTTGGCCTGAAGGTATTTTGATATCGGAAAAACCGATATCGGCTTTCTGATAAATGAATTTGCGAAACCGGATTTTTCACAGCACCTTTCGCTCAGGGAACAAAGCCGCGCCCTGAGAGCGCTGCCGTCGGAGCATGAAGCTCCGACCCTTTGCAGTTTGCGCATGATCCTTTCCGAAAGCCGAACTGGTTTCGGGGTCATGCGCCAAAATGGGAGATCGATGATGAATACATTCCTGAAGTCGTGCACGGCGCTGACTGTCGCGCTGACTTTTTCCGGTCAGGCCATGGCCCAGGTCAAGGAACTCGGCAAGGGCGAGGGCGAGGTCAACATCGTCGCCTGGCCGGGCTACATCGAGCGCGGCGAGACCGACAAGGGCTATGACTGGGTGACGGCTTTCGAGAAGGAAAGCGGCTGCAAGGTCAACGTCAAGACCGCCAACACCTCGGACGAGATGGTCTCGCTGATGAACGAGGGCGGTTTCGACCTGGTCACCGCTTCGGGCGATGCATCGCTGCGCCTCGTCGCCGGCAAGCGCGTGCAGCCGATCAACACCGATCTCATCAAGAGCTGGAAGACAGTCGACGACCGCTTGAAGGATGCGCCCTGGTTCACCGTCGACAAGGTGCATTACGGCGTTCCCTACCAGTGGGGCCCGAACATCCTGATGTACAACACCGATGTCTTCAAGGAAGCGCCCAAGAGCTGGAACGTCGTCTTCGAGGAAATGAAGCTGCCCGACGGCAAGTCGAACAAGGGCCGTGTCCAGGCCTATGACGGCCCGATCCACATCGCGGATGCCGCCAACTATTTGATGTTCCACAAGCCGGAGCTTGGCATCAAGGACCCATACGAGCTCAACGAAGATCAGTACAAGGCGGCGCTCGATCTGTTGCGCACGCAGCGCACGCTGGTCGGCCGCTACTGGCACGATGCCGCGATCCAGGTCGACGACTTCCAGAACGAGGGCGTGGTCGCGTCCGGCTCCTGGCCCTATCAGGTCAACACGCTGGTCGCCGCCAAGAAGCCGGTCGCCTCGACCGTGCCGGAAGAAGGCGTCACCGGCTGGGCTGACACCACCATGATGGAAGCCGACGCCGCCCATCCGAACTGCGCCTATATGTGGCTTGAGCATTCGCTCTCGCCGAAGGTCCAGGGCGACGTTTCGGCCTGGTTCGGCTCGCTGCCGGTCGTGCCCGCCGCCTGCAAGGGCAATGAGCTGCTCGGCGACGAAGGCTGCAAGACCAACGGCTACGACAATTTCGACAAGATCAAGTTCTGGAAGACGCCGGTGTCGAAATGCGCCAGCCAGAACGACCAGTGCGTGCCCTATTACCGCTGGGTGTCGGATTATATCGGCGTTATCGGCGGGCGGTAACGCTCTTTACCCTCCCCCTCTGTGGGGAGGGTCGACGCTTGAGCGTCGGGGTGGGGGCAGTCTGATAGGTTCGCCCCAGTCACCCCCACCCGCGGCTTCGCCGCGACCTCCCCCATCGAGGGGGAGGTAGGCGTGGTGCGTTCTCTCTAAACCGGCAACGAAACGAACAGGCCCATGACCTCTGCCGTTTCCTTCAAACAAGTCTCACGCCATTTCGGCAGCGTGCGCGCGGTCGACGCGGTCGATCTGGAGATCGCGCCGGGCGAGTTCTTCGCCATGCTGGGGCCGTCCGGGTCCGGCAAGACGACGTGTCTGCGCCTGATCGCCGGCTTCGAACAGCCGACGGCGGGCTCGATCTTCATCTTCGGCGAGCGCGCCGAAGGCGTTCCGCCCTATCGCCGCAACGTCAACACCGTCTTCCAGGACTATGCCCTGTTCCCGCATTTGAACGTGCTCGACAACGTCGCCTACGGCCTGATGGTCAAGGGCGTCGGCAAGGCCGAGCGGCTGAAGGCGGCGGAAGAAGCTCTGTCGCTGGTGCGCCTGCCGGGGTATGGCGCGCGCCGCCCAGGCCAGCTTTCCGGCGGCCAGCGCCAGCGCGTCGCGCTCGCCCGCGCGCTGGTCAACCAGCCCAAGGTGCTGCTGCTCGACGAGCCGCTCGGCGCGCTCGACCTCAAGCTGCGCGAGAACATGCAGGAGGAATTGAAGTCGCTGCAGAAGGCGCTCGGCATCACCTTCGTCTTCGTCACCCACGACCAAGGCGAGGCGCTCTCCATGGCCGACCGCGTCGCCGTCTTCAACGACGGCAGGATCATGCAGGTCGGCACGCCGGAAGATATCTACCAGCGGCCGAACACGCGCTTCGTCGCCGATTTCGTCGGCTCGTCCAACGTGCTGCCGCCGGATTTCGTCCAGCGCTATTCCGGCCAGCATCGCTGGGGAAGCCTGCGCCCGGAGTCCATCCGCGTATCAAGCGCGACCAGTGGCGACGGCGTCGCCGCGCGCCTGGTCGGCACCAATTATCTCGGCGCCACGACGAGGCTGGCGCTCGATGCCGAGGGGTTGAGGCTGCACGCGGTGGTGCCGGCGGGAACATCGCTGCCGGCCGAAGGTGAGGCGGTGATGCTGACCTTCAACCGCGACAGCCTGCATTTGATGGACGAGACGGCGTGATCGCGCTTGAGATGGTGGCCAGTCGAGCAGGCGAGGCGCTCTACGGCGCCCCCCTCTGGCCTGCCGGCCATCTCCCCCACTGGGGGGGAGATTGGCAGTTTCGGTGCTCCGACGTTGGTGACTGGCGAAATCGCAGGCGACGGCTGATCTCCCCCCTTGTGGGGGAGATGGCCGGCAGGCCAGAGGGGGGCGCGAAGGAACGAGGCCTTTCGGGTAATCCCCGCGAAAACACGGTGGCGCCATGACCATCGCCGCTGTTCAATCCGACCCCACCCCCGCCATCCTGCCCGGCAGCGGCGGCATGCGCGGCGCGCTTTCCGACCTCTTCTGGCGCCGCCCGAAATTCCTGCTCACCCTGATGCTCGCCCCGCCGCTTTTGTGGCTCGGCATCGTCTATATCGGCTCGCTCTTTGCCCTGCTGGCGCAGAGCTTCTTCTCGATCGACGAGTTCTCCGGCCTCATCAACCGCGAGTTCACGCTGAAGACCTATGGCGATCTGCTGCAGGCCGCCAACCTCGACATCATCCTGCGCACGGTGACGATGGCGGCGCTGGTCACGCTTGCCTCCGCGATCATCGCGTTCCCCATCGCCTATTACGCGGCGCGATACGCGCGCGGCCGCTGGAAGGCGCTGTTCTATCTTGGCGTCATGCTGCCGCTGTGGTCGAGCTACCTGGTCAAGATCTACGCCTGGAAGCTGATCCTCGCCAAGGAAGGCATCCTCACCTGGCTGCTGGCCAAGCTGAACCTGCTCTGGCTGCTCGACGCCTGGCTGTCGCTGCCGATCGTCGGCGGCAACTCGCTGTCGGTCTCTTTCACCGGCACCTTCATCGTCTTCGTCTATGTCTGGCTGCCCTTCATGATCCTCCCCGTTCAGGCCGCGCTGGAGCGCGTGCCCGGCAACCTGGTCGAGGCCTCGTCCGATCTCGGCGCCTCGCCCGGGCAGACCTTCCGCAACGTGCTGTTCCCGCTGGCGCTGCCCGGCATCGTCGCCGGTTCGATCTTCACCTTTTCTCTGACCTTGGGCGACTACATCATCCCCCAGATCATCGGCACCTCGCGCCTCTTCATCGGCCAGGCCGTCTATTCGCAGCAGGGCACCGCCGGCAACATTCCGCTCGCGGCAGCCTTCACCGTCGTGCCCATCGTCATCATGGGCTTCTACCTCTGGGGTGCCAAGCGCATGGGGGCTTTCGATGCGCTCTGACCGTGGCCAACGTGCTCCGCTCGGCCTGAAGATCGCCGCAGCCTGCGGTCTGCTCTTCCTGCACCTGCCGATCCTGTTGATCTTCGTTTACGCCTTCACGACCGAAGAGAAGAGCTTCGTCTGGCCGCCGCCGGGCCTCACCACGCAGTGGTTCGCCGTCACCTGGAACCGCCCGGACGTCTGGGAGGCGTTGTCGCTGTCGGTCCGCGTCGCCGCCATCTCCACCGCCATCGCGCTGGTGCTCGGCACGCTCTGCGCCGCCGCCGTCTCACAGACGCGCTTCTTCGGCCGCGAGGCCATCTCGCTGCTGGTCATCCTGCCGATCGCTCTGCCCGGCATCATCACCGGCATCGCGCTGCGCTCGGCCTTTTCGCTGGCCGATATCCCGTTCTCGTTCTGGACGATCGTGCTTGGCCACGCCACCTTCTGCGTGGTCGTCGTCTACAACAACGCCGTCGCTCGCTTCCGCCGCACCTCGGGATCGATGATCGAGGCCTCGATGGATCTCGGCGCCGACGGTTTCCAGACTTTTCGGCATGTCGTGCTGCCCAACATTGCGACCGCCCTGCTCGCCGGCGGCATGCTCGCCTTCGCGCTGTCCTTCGACGAGGTCATCGTCACCACCTTCACCGCCGGCCAGCAGCAGACCGTGCCGATCTGGATGCTGGAGGAGCTGATCCGTCCGCGCCAGCGCCCGGTCACCAATGTCGTTGCCATGGTCGTCGTGCTGGTGACGCTGCTGCCGATCTTGCTTGCCTATTACCTGACCCGCGACGGCGACCAGATCGCGGGGAGTGGAAAATGAAACAGCGAGTAGCGAATAGCGAGTAGCCAATAGGGTTCAGCTGTCGATCTCCCTGTTCGCTATTCGCTACTCCCTATTCGCTCCTAATCAGGGAGAAACCCAATGGACACCCAGATGCTCATCGGCTCGAAATTCGAGAAGGGCACCGAAACCGAGGAGCCGATCCTTAATCCAAAGACCGGGGCAACCATCCTCAACCTGCCGGAAGCAAGCCCGGCCCAGATCGAGGCGGCCGTCAGTGCCGCCGAACAGGCGTTCGTCACCTGGTCGCGCACCACGCCGGCGCAGCGCTCCGGCTATCTGCTCAAGATCGCCGACCGCATCGAGGCGGAAGCCAACGAGTTCGCGGCGCTCGAGGCGCTGAATTGCGGCAAGCCGATCAATGCCGTGCTCAATGACGAGATCCCGGCGATCGTCGACTGCTACCGCTTCTTTGCCGGTGCGGTGCGCTCAATGCCCGGCCAGGTGGCCGGCGAATATATTGCCGGCCACACCTCGATGGTGCGCCGTGACCCTATCGGCATCGTCGCTTCGATCGCGCCCTGGAACTATCCGCTGATGATGATGGCCTGGAAGCTGGCGCCTGCGATCGGCGGCGGCAACACGGTCGTCTTCAAACCATCGGAACAGACGCCGCTGACATCGCTCAAGCTGGCGAAGATCCTCGCCGAAATCCTGCCCGAGGGCGTGGTCAACGTCGTGCTCGGCCGCGGCGACAGCGTCGGCAACACGCTGATCAACCACCCCAAGGTCAACATGATCTCGATCACCGGCGATGTCGCCACCGGCAAGAAGGTGCTGCAGGCGGCCGCCAAATCGGTCAAGCGCACGCATCTGGAGCTCGGCGGCAAGGCGCCGGTCATCGTCTTCGACGACGCCGATCTCGGCGCCGTGGTCAACGGGTTGCGCGCCTTCGGCTATTACAATGCCGGCCAGGATTGCACTGCCGCCTGCCGCATCTATGCCGGCAAGAAGATCTACGACAGGCTGGTCGCCGATCTCTCCTCGGCGGTCTCGACGATCAAATACAACCAGCCGGACGACACCGAGAACGAGATCGGCCCGCTGATCTCGCGCCGCCAGCGCGACCGCGTGTCGAGCTTCGTCGAGCGCGCTTCCGAACTGAAGCACATCGAGATCACCACCGGCGGCAAGCCGGGCGAGGGCTCAGGCTTCTACTACCAGCCGACGGTGGTCGCCGGGGCGCTGCAGGAAGACGAGATCGTGCGCCGCGAGGTGTTCGGCCCGGTCGTCTCGATCACCCGCTTCTCGGATGTCGACGAGGCGGTGAACTGGGCGAATGACAGCGACTACGGCCTTGCCTCATCGGTGTGGACCAAGGACGTCGCGCGCGCCATGGCGACCGCCGCCCGTCTGCAATATGGCTGCACCTGGATCAACACGCACTTCATGCTGACCAACGAGATGCCGCATGGCGGCCTGAAACAGTCAGGCTACGGCAAGGACATGTCGCTCTACGCGCTGGAAGACTACACCGCCGTTCGCCACGTGATGGTCGCGCACGGATAGCGCGCCCGAAGGGCCGAATGAGGGACAGCGCCAACTTTGCGGAACCTGGCTCCGCCCCTCATCTGCATGCCGGCATCTTCTCCCCAGAAGAATGCAGACCACTACTCAACGATGCGGTAGATATTCCACAGGCTGGTGCCCGACACGACATAGGGCTCCAGCTCCTTGCCCCATTTGGCGTGCGCGTCGATCTTGGCGATCTTGGCGAAGAACGCCTCCAACTGGGCCAGGCTTTCGACCTGATGATGGGCCTCGATCGTCGCTTCGCGCGCGCCGACAGAACCGGTCATGAGCTGGAACTTCAGGTCGGCGAGCCCGACCTGCGAGCCGATCTCGCGCTCCCATTTCCGCATCAGCTCGAGCGCGGTCTGCTTGTGACCGAACCTGGCGTCGATCTGCCATCTGGCGCTGAACATCTTGGTTCTCCTCTCTGTTTCGCAGATAAAGTCCGCTCTTGACCTACTCGTCCCAGGCCTGCACGACCGTCTGCCGTGAGATGCGGCCGTTCTTCAGCTCCAGCATCGCCGCGCAGAACACCTTCGTGCCGTCCGGATAGGCGCAGGCCTGGGTGAAGGCGAGGCTGTCGCCCTCGGCGATGGTGGTATCGACCTTGTGGATCATCGCCCGGCTGCAGATGTCGTCCCAGAAAGTGCTGATGGCCGCACGCCCGCGGATCTCGCGCGGCTTGCTCGGCGGATTGTTGCGGTCGATCACCCGCACGACCGCATCATCGTTGTAGAAGCTCGATAGCATCTTGCCGTCGCGGCCTTCGATCGCTCTCTTGATCGCGGCGCCGTCCACTGTTTGTGTCTTAATCAGCATTTCATCCTCCATGTGCCCGTTCTTCAGGCGATATATGGGCGAAGCCCTGCCCAGCGAACATCGCCGGGCAGGGAGCTCCTCACTGCGACTTGGCCTTGACTGCCGCGAACAGGTCGTCGGTCTGCTTCTTGAATGTGGCGAGGTCTACCTGGCTGCCGTTGAGCATCGTCGACCAGTGGCGCACGATCGCCGCCATCGCGATGGCCTCCTTGATCTCCTCGTCGCTCGCGCCATTCGCCTTGGCCGCCAGCGTGTGGAAATAGATGCAGTACTGGCAGGGGATCTGCGAGGCGACCGCGAGGCCCATCAGTTCCTTGGTCTTGCCGTTGAGGGCGGTATTCGGATTGAGCTGCACGCCCTTGATCTCGGCCCAGGCGCCGGCCACCGCGACATCCGGCAGCGTCTTGAACATATCCGGCACCGTGCCGAGCGTGGCCTGGATGTCCTTGTAGGCGGCGGTCGCCGAAGCGTCTTCGGCCCGCCCCGGGGTGACGGCCAGCAATGCGCCCGCGGCAAATGCCAGCAATCCGATCTTGCGATTGAGTTTCAGCATTTCATCCTCCATTCGCAGTGCCTTCCTGGCTGCCTGCATGGGGAGAATTGATACCTCTTACGCCGTCCCGACCGCTTCGCCCGAAAGCGCCATGGCTCTCATGGCCCGTCCGGGCCAGCGTGCCTGGCCGAGAAGGCCGCCGCAGCCGCCCGCGACGGCAGGTCGAGCTTGAGCAATATGTTGGCGACGTGCCGCTTGACCGTGTGCTCGCTGAGGTCGAGTTCGGCGGCGATCGCGGCATTGCTCTTGCCGTCGGCAATCAGGCTCACCACCTCGCTCTCGCGAGCCGTCAGCGTTGCCGGTTCGGCCGGCTTGGGCTTGGGGCGGCAGGCCGGCTCCAGGTGCTGTTCGGCGGTCACCTGCACCAGCGCCAGCGGCTCGTCCAATTCGTCGAGGCTGATACGCCCGGCATCGATGAAATGCAGCCCGGAGCCCGCCGCCAGCTCGGCCACCAGCCTTGAGCAGAGGATGTTGCCCCGCTCGGCATGGGCGGCAAGCTGCATGGCCACACGCGCTGTCAGCCCCGCCGGTGGCCCGCGCATCTCGACCTCGCCGACATGCACCCCTTGCGCGCTCGCCACGCCGATCTCCTGCGCCGCCTCGCGCAGCAGCGCCGCGCAGCGTACGGCACGCGCCGGGCCGTCGAAACGCGCGATCATCAGCTCGCCATGCGTTCCGGCGATGCGGCCGCCATGACGTCCCACCAGCGTGCGCCAGTTCTCCTGGAAGCGCAGGCTGCGTTCGCTCCACAAGCGGTCGCCAAGCCGCGCAGTGTCGTAGATGCGCGTCACCAGCAGCGCTGCGAGCACCCGTTCCACATCGGCTACCGCCGGTTCTCCGGTCAGGAATTCCTCGATCAGGTCGGCCACGCGATCGACGTCGCCAGTCCAGATCGGGTGGTCGCGCCCCGAAATCTCGACCAGGCGGGCGCCGGGGATCTTCCTGGCCAGGAAGCGGCTGGCGTCGGGGTCGACACGGGCGTCGTTGCGGCGATGGATCAGGTATGTCGGCACGTTGATCGTCCCGAGCATGTCGCGCACGTCTATGCCGGCATTCATGCGGGCAAGCGCGGCCGCGGCCGTCGGGCTGGCCGACAGCCGCTCGAACCGGGCCCACCAGTGGGTGAAGTGGGTATCGTCGACCCGGCCCGGCGCGAAATTGGGCAATGTGGCGCCGGTGCCCCAGGACGTCCCCGCCGCCTCGATGAAGGCCTCCAGCCGTTCCGGCGGCATCACCCATTTGTGGAAATGCGCATAGCCGCCGTAAAGCACCAGCGCGCGCGTCCGCTCCGGATAGGTGGCGGCGAACAGCATTGCCATAGGCGCGCCTTCCGACGCACCCAGGATCGCCGCGCGGCCGCTGCCGGTGGCGTCCATGACGGCGCGCACGTCGTCCATGCGGGTTTCGAGAGTTGGCAGGCGATGGGGATCGACGCGGTCGGACAGCCCGGTGCCGCGTTTGTCGAACAGGATCAACCGCGAGAAGGCGGAAAGCCGCTTCAAGAGACGGCTGTAACCTTCGTCTTCCCATTGCAGGTCGAGATTGGAGATGAAGCCCGGCACGAAGACCAGATCGAACGAACCTTGGCCGACCACCTGATAGGCGATCCGCACATCCCCGCTACGGGCGTATCTGGTCTCGATCGGCCTCACGCAAACTACCCCGCCGGCCAGACGATTTCCTGTCGCCGACCATAGCAGAGCCGCGCCGATAGCGGCAGCTTAAACTTTAGCGGAAAGAAATATAAGGTCGTTCGGTCGTCGCGGCTATTTTTGCGAAGCCGCGATATCGGCCGGAAAGGCTGTGAGTCCAAGCTTCCTGTCGGCCTCCGCAGGGGAGATCGGCCGCTTGATCTTGGCCGAGGCGGCGATCACCAGTTCGTCGAAATCCTCCGCGTCGCCGTCGAGCAGTTCGAAGAACTGCCGCCGCATCCTGGGCTCCCAGAATTTGTTGATATGCTCGGCCAGCCCGGCAATGCCTTCTTCGCGCGGCTTCGAATGGAAGAAGGTGGCGATCTGGTTGGCCATGCGCACCAGCTTTTCCCTGGTGCTGGCGATGTGGTCTTCGTCATGCGACATGCTTGGCAACTCCGGAAGCCACCCGTTCGGGGTGGGTGAAAATATCGAAATCGTCGCCGCGCACCAGCGCCACCAGCGTCATGCCGGCGGCATCCGCCGTGCGGATGGCAAGCGCCGTCGGCGCCGAAACCGCCATGATGATCGAAGCGCCGATGGCGGCCGTCTTCTGCACCATCTCAACCGAGACGCGCGAGGTCACCACGACAGCGCCGCTCGCGCCATCGATGCCGACTTTGGCCAGCGCGCCGGCGAGCTTGTCCAGCGCGTTGTGGCGGCCGACATCCTCGCGCGCCATCACGATGCCCTTGCTGGGGACGTAGAAGCCCGCGGCATGCACCGCGCCGGTCTCCGAATGCAACGGCTGCTGCTTCGACAGCAGGCGGACGGCGCTCGTTATATCTTCCGCTTGAAGCGTAAGTCGTGACGCACCAACTGCGTCGACCGAGCGCATCGCTTCCTCGATGGATTCGATACCGCACAAGCCGCAGCCGACCGGCCCAGCCAGCCGCCGACGCCTTGCCTGGAAGCGTGTGTTGGCCTGGTCCTTCAGCCGGATCTGGATGTCGATGCCGGCGCCGAGATCCTCGACCTCGATCGCCTCGATCTCTTTGGGGTCGGCGATGATGCCCTCGGTCAGCGAGAAGCCGAGCGCGAAATCCTCGAAATCCGCGGGGCTCGCCATCATCACCGCATGCGTGGTGCCGGCAAAGGAGAACGCCACCGGCGTCTCTTCCGGCACCATGCGGTTCGCGGCCGCGGTCCCGCCGGCGCGATGCGCGAGCCGCGTAATTTGCGTCGTCGCTTTGCGGCGCGCGCCCAAGGACTACTCCGCCGCTTCCAGCGGGGCGATGCGGCGGCTCTGGCGCGCTTGTTCGTTATAGTCCTTCTGCCAGTCGGTCGGACCGTTCGACGGCGCCACCTGCACGGCGGTGACCTTGTATTCCGGACAGTTGGTCGCCCAGTCCGAGAAGTCGGTGGTGATCACATTGGCCTGCGTGTCCGGGTGGTGGAAGGTCGTGTAGACGACGCCCGGCGAGACGCGGTCGGTGATCAGCGCGCGCAGCGTGGTTTCGCCGGAGCGGCTGGCCAGCCGCACCCAGTCGCCTTCGCGCACGCCGCGGACTTCGGCGTCATGCGGATGGATCTCCAGCCGGTCCTCGGCATGCCACGCGACGTTCTCGGTGCGCCTGGTCTGCGCGCCGACATTGTACTGCGACAGGATGCGGCCGGTGGTAAGCAGCAGCGGATAGCGCGGGCCGGTGCGCTCGTCCGTCGCCACATATTCGGTGCGGATGAACTTGCCCTTGCCGCGCACGAAGCCGTCGACATGCATGATCGGCGTGCCGAGCGGCGCCTTCTCGTTGCAGGGCCACTGCACCGAGCCGACGCGGTCGAGCAGCTCGAACGAGACGCCGGCGAAGCTCGGCGTCGTCTTGGCGATCTCGTCCATGATCTCAGACGGATGGGTATAGTTCCAGTCGAGCCCGATGGCGCGGGCAAGCTCCTGCGTCGCTTCCCAGTCGGCATAGCGCGCCTTCGGCTCGATCACCTTGCGCACCATGTTGATGCGGCGCTCTGCATTGGTGAAGGTGCCGTCCTTCTCGAGGAAGGTCGAGCCCGGCAGGAAGACATGCGCGTAGTTCGCCGTCTCGTTGAGGAAGAGGTCGTGCACGACCACGCATTCCATCGCGGCGAGGCCGCCGGCCACGTGTTTGGTGTCGGGATCGGACTGCAGGATGTCCTCGCCCTGGATGTAGATGCCCTTGAACGAGCCGTCGACGGCGGCATCCAGCATGTTGGGGATGCGCAGGCCCGGCTCGTCGTCGAGCTTCACGCCCCACAGACTCTCATAGATGTCGCGCACCGCTTCGCCCGAGATGTGGCGGTAGCCCGGCAGTTCATGCGGGAAGGAGCCCATGTCGCAGGAGCCCTGCACATTGTTCTGGCCGCGTAGCGGATTCACGCCGACGCCCGGACGGCCGATATTGCCGGTAGCCATGGCGAGGTTGGCGATCGCCATCACCGTGGTCGAGCCCTGGCTGTGCTCGGTGACGCCGAGGCCGTAATAGATCGCGCCGTTGCCGCCCTTGGCGTACATGCGCGCCGCGCCGCGGATCAGTTCGGGGTCGACGCCCGACAGCTTGCCGACCGTCTCCGGGCTGTTTTCCGGGAGCGCAACGAAGGACGCCCAGTCCTGGAACTCCGCCCAGTCGCAGCGCTCGCGCACGAAGGCTTCGTTGTAGAGGCCCTCGGTGACGATGACATGCGCCAGCGCCGTCAGCACCGCCACATTGGTGCCGGGCTTCAGCGGGAGGTGATAGTCGGCCTCGATATGCGCCGACTTGACCATCTCGGTGCGGCGCGGATCGAGCACGATCAGCTTGGCGCCCTGGCGCAGCCGCTTCTTTAGCCGCGAGGCGAAGACCGGATGGGCGGACGCCGGATTGGCGCCGATGATGACGGCGACGTCGGTGTATTCGACCGAATCGAAATCCTGCGTGCCTGCCGAGGTGCCGTAGGTCTGGCCGAGGCCATAGCCGGTCGGCGAATGGCAGACACGGGCGCAGGTGTCGACATTGTTGTTGCGGAAGCCCTGGCGCACCAGCTTCTGGACGAGATAGGTCTCCTCGTTGGTGCAGCGCGAGGAGGTGATGCCGCCGATCGCGGTGCGTCCGTACTGATACTGGATGCGGCGGAATTCCTTCGCCGTATGGGCGATCGCCTCTTCCCATGTCACTTCGCGCCATGGATCGGAGATCTTCTCGCGGATCATCGGCGACAGGATGCGGTCCTTGTGCGTGGCATAGCCATAGGCGAAGCGGCCCTTGACGCAGCTATGGCCGTGGTTCGCCTTGCCGTCCTTGTAGGGCATCATGCGGATGACCTCGTCATCCTTGACCTCGGCCTTGAAGGAGCAGCCGACGCCGCAATAGGCGCAGGTGGTGACAGCCGAGCGCTCCGGCATGCCTTTTTCCAGCACCGTCTTCTCGCGCAGCGCATCGGTCGGGCAGGCCTGCACGCAAGCGCCGCAGGACACGCATTCCGAAGCGATGAAATTCTCATGCATGCCGGCGACCATGCGTGACTCGAAGCCGCGGCCCTCGATGGTCAGCGCGAAGGTGCCCTGCACCTCTTCGCAGGCGCGCACGCAGCGCGAGCAGACGATGCACTGCGCCGGGTCGTAGGTGAAATAGGGGTTGGATTCGTCGCGAGCGATATAGTCCACCGCCAACGAGCCATGGCCGGGCGCCACGCCGCCTTCTTCCTTGACGTGGTTGCGGCCTTCTGTGCCGTAACGGTTCTCGGTGAGGCCAACGGACTTCGCCACCGCGTCGAATTCGCTGGCGCCGGTACCGGCCTTCTCGTGCCAGCCGGTCGGATGGTCGGAGACATAGAGTTCCATGACGCCGCGGCGGATGGCGTCGAGCCGGTCCGACTGCGTGCGCACCACCATGCCTTCGCCGACCGGCGTCGTGCAGGAGGCGGGCGTGCCGCCGCGCCCTTCGATCTCGACTAGGCAGATGCGGCAGGAGCCGAAGGAATCCAGCATGTCGGTGGCGCAGAGCTTCGGGATCTCGACCCCGCCTTCCATAGCCGCGCGCATGATCGAGGTGCCTTCCGGCACGGTGATGCTCTGCCCATCGACGGTCAGGGTGACCTGCTTGGTGGCTTTCGACTCCGGCGTTCCGTAGTCGATCTCCTGGATGAGTGTCGGGAAGTCGGCCTTGATGTTCATCTGCCAGCTCCTATTCAGCCGCCACGCGCGCCGGCGCGGGCTTGAAATCCTCGGGGAAATGCGTGATCGAGCTCATCACCGGGTAGGGCGTGAAGCCGCCCAGCGCGCAGAGCGATCCGAACTTCATCGTGTTGCAGAGGTCGGTAACCAGAGCGAGGTTCTTCTCCGCCTCGATTCCGGCCGCGACCTTGTCCAGAACCTCCACGCCGCGCGTCGAGCCGATGCGGCAGGGCGTACACTTGCCGCAGCTTTCGATGGCGCAGAATTCCATGGCGAAGCGCGCCTGCTTCAGCATGTCGGCCGTGTCATCGAACACGGTGATGCCGGCATGGCCGATCAGGCCGTCGCGCTTGGCGAATTCCTCATAGTCGAAGGGCGTGTCGAACAGAGCGCGCGGGAAATAGGCGCCGAGCGGTCCGCCGACCTGCACCGCCTTCACCGGGCGACCGGAAGCCGTGCCGCCGCCGATCTCGTCGACGATTTCGCCGAGCGTCAGGCCGAAGGCCGTCTCGAACAGGCCACCATGCTTAACGTTGCCGGCGATCTGGATCGGGATCGTGCCGCGCGAGCGGCCCATGCCGAAATCCTTGTAGTAGGCCGCGCCCTTATCCATGATTACAGGCACCGAGGCCAGGCTGATCACGTTGTTGATCACCGTCGGCTTGCCGAACAAGCCTTGAATGGCCGGCAGCGGCGGCTTGGCGCGCACCACGCCGCGCTTGCCTTCGAGGCTGTTGAGCAGCGAGGTTTCCTCGCCGCAGACATAGGCGCCGGCGCCGACGCGGATCTCCATGTCGAAGGCGTTGGGCGAGCCCAGCACGTTGAGGCCCAGCACGCCGGCCTTGCGGGCGATCGCGACGGCCTTGTTCATCGTCGCCACCGCATGCGGATATTCCGAGCGGATATAGACGAAACCCTTGGTCGCGCCGGTGGCGATGCCGGCGATCGCCATGCCTTCGATCAGCACGAAGGGATCGCCTTCCATGATCATGCGGTCGGCGAAGGTGGCGCTGTCGCCTTCGTCGGCATTGCAGACGATGTATTTCTGGTCGCCCGCCGTATCCAGCACCGTCTTCCACTTGATGCCGGTCGGGAAGCCGGCGCCGCCGCGGCCGCGAAGGCCGGACTCGGTAACTTGGCTGACGACATCGGCCGGCGCCATGGCGACGGCGTTCTGCAGGCCGCTCAGGCCGCCCAGCGACTTATAGGCGTCGAGCGACAGCGGGTCGTTGATGCCGCAGCGCGCGAAGGTCAGCCGCGTCTGCTTGGCGAAGAAGGGAATCTTGTCGGGCGCGCCCAGCCAGCGCTTGTGGTGACCGCCGGTGAGAAAACCGCTGTCGAACAGGCTCTTGACGTCGGATGGCTTGACCGGCCCGTAGGCGACGCGGCCCTTGTCGGTCGCCACTTCGACCATTGGTTCGAGGAAATAGGCGCCGCGCGAGCCGTTGCGCACGATCTTGGCCTCGACGCCGCGCTCCTTGAGCTCTTTCTCTATCGCCCTGGCGACCTTTTCGCCGCCGAGGGCCAGCGCACCGGAATCTGCAGGGATATAGATGCGCGGGATCATGAACGCACCTCCGCGACGATCTCTCCGATCTTCTCGTCATCGAGCCGGCCGATGACTTCGCCGTCGAGCATCGCCGACGGCGAGCAGGCGCAAAGCCCGAGGCAGTAGACCGGCTCCAGTGTAACCGATCCGTCGCGCGTGGTCTCGTGGAAATCGATGCCGAGCAGCTGCTTGACCTTGGCCGCGACCGCATCCGACCCCATCGACTGGCAGGCTTCCGCCTGGCAGAGCTTGAGCACATGCCGTCCGGCGGGCTTGGCGCGGAAATCGTGATAGAAGCTGACCACGCCATGCACTTCGGCGCGGGAAAGGTTCAGCCCATCGGCGATCACCGGCAGCGCGTCCTTCGGAACGTATCCGAACTCGTCCTGTATGCTGTGCAGGATCGGCAGCAGCGGGCCTTCGAGGCCCTTCATCTCGTCAATGATCGCCGCCGTGCGCGACGCGATCTCGGTACTTGCGGCCTGCATGGTCACGCAGCGCCCTCCCTGGTCGTGGCGGCCAATGTATGTCACCCCTGGATATAGAGCGGTTTCGGGGCAACGACATGCATAGGGCGCAATATCGCTAAGTCCTTACGAAATCAGAGGAAACCTCCGAAATCAATAAAGCGCTCCCGTCGATCGATAGAAATTTTCTATCAAAAAGCGGCGGCTCGCATTCTCTAACCTAGCGATGACGACGGAAATCGTCTGCCAGCGCCATCGCCTCGTCCAGCAGCGCCTGCACCAGCGGCGTGTGCGGCTCGCGCGGCGCGGCCACCAGACCGACCGTGTGACTGGCGTCCGGCTCGACGATCGGAATGGCCCGGATCGGCTCGGAAAAGCCGAATGTTTCCGCGAGGTTGAGCGGCATGATCGACGACCATTTGCCTGTACGGATATGCGAGAACAGCACGATCATCGAGTTGGATTCCAGCGTCGGCCGCACCTGCACGCCGGCCTCCGCCAGATGCTGGTCGATGATGCGCCGGTTCTGCATGTCCGGCGTCAGCAGGCAGAGCGGCAGCTGGCTGATCTCGGCCCACGTCACTTTGTCGCGATCGGAATAGGGGTTCCCGATCGCGGTGATGAGTTGGTAGCGCTCGTCATAGAGCGGCACGCTGATGACGCGCCCGAGCGGCTCGTTGTCGAGATAGGTGATGCCGGCATCGACGTCGAAATTGCCGAGCAGCGACAGCACCTCGATCGAGGTCCGCGACAGGATGGAGAAGGTTACGCCCGGATGCTTTTCGCGAAACGGCGTCGTCAGCCGCGCCACCATGGCCAGCGCCGTGGGAACGGCGGCGATGCGGATACGGCCGGCAAGGCCGTGGCGCGCCGCCCGCATTTCTTCGCGCATCGTCCTTGTGTCGCCGACGATGCGTCGCGCCCAGCCCAACACCTGCCTGCCTTCCGGCGTCAGCCCTTGGAAGCGGGAGCCGCGCAGCACCAGCATGACGCCGAGCTGCTCCTCGAGCTGCTTGATGCCGGCCGACAAAGTCGGCTGGGTGACGCCGCACACCTCCGCCGCCCGGCCGAAATGCTCTTCCTTGGCCAGCGCCAGGAAGAACTCCAGTTTGTCGATCATGCGATCCAATCCAACGCGGTTTAGCCCAAGGTCGGGGAAATCGCATAGCTTCGCAAGACGCGCGCGCAATCGGACCTCGTCCACATTTTTGAGCCGGCTATCTGTTTTCCCACGCCGCACATGGCGCTATGTGGGGGTAGGGCGGATTGAGGAGGACGACATGCTGGGCTGGTTTCGCAAGCTGTTGCCGCGCGAGGATCGCTTCTTCGATCTGTTCGAGCGGCATTCGCGCACCGTGGTCGGCGGTGCCGAAGCCCTTCAGCAGCTTCTCGGCGGCAACGACATCGACCGCTGGTGCCAGAAGATCGTCGATCTCGAAAACGAGGCCGACGGCATCACCGCCGAGGTCCTGCTTGCGGTCAGGCGCTCCTTCATCACCCCCTTCGATCGCGGCGACATCAAGGATTTGATCCAGTCGATGGATGACGCCATCGACATGATGCACAAGACTGTCAAGACGGTGAAACTGTTCGAGGTGAAGGAGTTCGATCCGCTGATGCGGGAAATGGGCGGCGTCATCGTCCAGGCTGCCCGGCTCGTCGCGGAGGCGATCCCGCTGCTCGGCAAGGTCGGCGCCAACGCAGCGCGCCTCAACGCCATCGCCGAGGAGGTCATGCGCGTCGAAGGCCGCGCCGACGACCTGCACGAGCAGGGCCTCAAGGATCTGTTCAGGCATCATGGCGGCAGCGACCCGATGGCTTACCTGATCGGTTCGGAAATCTATAGCCAGCTGGAAAAGGTGGTCGACCGCTTCGAGGACGTCGCCAACGAGATCAGCGGCATCGTGATCGAGAACGTTTAGGCGATGGACGCCACGATCGCTTTCCCGCTGCTGATCGGCCTCGTCGCCGTGGCCCTGTTCTTCGATTTCCTCAACGGCCTGCACGATGCCGCGAATTCGATCGCCACCATCGTCTCCACGCGTGTGCTCAGGCCGCATTACGCGGTGTTCTGGGCGGCTTTCTTCAATTTCATCGCTTTCCTGTTCTTCGGCCTGCATGTCGCCGAGACGGTGGGGAAAGGCATTGTCGACGCCAGCATCGTCACGCCGGCGGTGATCTTCTCGGCACTTGTCGGCGCCATCGTCTGGAACATCGTCACCTGGGTCGCCGGCATTCCGTCGAGCAGCTCGCATGCGCTGATCGGCGGGCTGGTCGGCGCCGGCGTCGCCAAGGCCGGAACCGGCGCCATCGTCTGGTCGGGGCTCGGCAAGACGGTCGCGGCGATCGTGCTCTCGCCGGCGACCGGATTCGTGCTGGCGCTCGTCCTGGTTCTCGTCGTCTCCTGGCTGTTCGTGCGCCAGACGCCGTTCGCCGTCGACAACACGTTTCGCGTGCTACAGTTCTTTTCCGCCTCGCTTTATTCGCTGGGACATGGCGGCAACGACGCGCAGAAGACCATGGGCATTATCGCCGTGCTGCTCTATTCGCAAGGCATGCTCGGCCAGAGCTTCTACGTGCCGCTGTGGGTGGTCCTCACCTGCCAGTCGGCGCTGGCGCTGGGCACGCTGCTCGGCGGCTGGCGCATCGTGCACACGATGGGATCGAAGATCACGCGGCTGAACCCAATGCAGGGTTTTTGCGCCGAGACCGGCGGCGCCATAACGCTGTTCGCCGCCACCTGGCTCGGTGTTCCGGTCTCGACCACTCACACCATCACCGGCGCCATTATCGGCGTGGGCGCCGCCCGCCGCGTCTCCGCCGTGCGCTGGGGCATTGCCGGCAACATTGTCGTCGCCTGGGTGATCACCTTGCCGGCAACGGCCGCGATCTCGGCGTTGACCTATCTCGCGACGCGACTGGCCGCATGATGCGGCCGAGATCGCCGCCGTGTCACGATTCGCTCACCAGGTTCAGGATGTTGCCGTCGGGATCCTTGAACCAGGCGACCTTCATGCCTTGGCCGACATGGATGTCGCCCTCCAGCGTCAGCCCGGGCATTTCATAGTGCTCGAAAGTGACGCCCTTCGATTTCAGCGATTCGACGATCGGCTCGATCTGGTCGCCGACTGCCCAGGTTACGGCCGTCGCCTTATTGGTGCCGGCGAATTGCGAATGGTAGACGTTGATGAGCGTGTCCCCGCTCTTGTAGACGACGAGCTCGCCGCCCATGTCGTCGACCTGTTTGAGGCCGAGCGTACCCTCGTAGAAAGCCTTGGCCTTTTCCAGGTCTTTCACCGCGAGATTGGCAGTGGCGTTGCTGTTTGCGAGCATGGATTTCTCCTTTCTTTGTGGGTGTTCCGTTTTGGCCGCCGCGCCAGAAACCGGGAAGATAGGGTTGCGCCGTCTTCCGGCGACTGCAGTCGGATGCATCTGTCTGGAAGACGAAGGGCGCTCGCGAAACCCGACAGGCGCGTGCAAGTTTTTGAAGGCATGTCGCCGCATATGTCGCTCCGAAGCTTGGTTCTCGCCCGCGACTGCATTATCTGACCCGGCAAACACCCCGGGAAAGAGATCATGACCGTTACCAAGGAATCCGTCGTCGAGCGCCTGAAGACGGTGAACGGACCGGACTTCACCGGCAACATCGTCGACCTCGGCATGGTCTCGGAGATCTTCATCGCCGATTCCAAAGTGTTCTTCTCGATCACCGTTCCCGCCGCGCGCGCCCAGGAGCTGGAGCCGCTGCGCGCCGCGGCCGAGCGCGCGGTGAAGGCCATCCCTGGCGTCGCCAGCGCCGTCGTCGCGCTGACGGCCGAGAAGAAGGGCGGCGGCATGGAAGCGCCCGTTCCGGCGCGCCCGGCAGCGCCGAGGCCCGCAACCCCGCAGCCCTCACAGCGTCCCGCGCCACAGGCGTCAGCTTCGCACAGCCAGGGCAGGCGCGGGGTGCCCGGCATCGACGCCATCATCGCGGTCGCTTCCGGCAAGGGCGGCGTCGGCAAGTCGACCACCGCGGTCAACCTGGCACTTGGCCTTGCGGCCTACGGGCTGAAGGTCGGCGTGCTCGACGCCGACATTTACGGGCCGTCGATGCCCAGGCTGCTCAACATCCACGGCCGGCCGCAGACCGTCGACGGCAAGATCCTGAAGCCGATGCAGAATTACGGCCTCAAGGTGATGTCGATGGGCTTCCTCGTCGATGAGGAGACGCCGATGATCTGGCGCGGCCCGATGGTGATGTCGGCGCTGACGCAAATGCTGCGCGAGGTCGAATGGGGTCCGCTCGACGTGCTGGTGGTCGATATGCCGCCCGGCACCGGCGACGCCCAGCTCACCATGGCCCAGCAGGTGCCGCTCGCGGGCGCCGTCATCGTCTCGACGCCGCAGGACCTGGCGCTGATCGACGCCCGCAAGGGCCTCAACATGTTCAAGAAGGTCGACGTGCCGCTGCTCGGCATCGTCGAGAACATGAGCTACTTCCTCGCGCCCGATACCGGCAAGCGCTACGACATTTTCGGCCATGGCGGCGCGCGGCGCGAAGCCGAGCGCCTCGGCGTCACCTTCCTTGGCGAGGTGCCGCTGGAAATGGGAATTCGTGAAAGCTCGGACGCCGGGGCCCCGGTCGTCGCCTCCAAGCCCGAGGGCGCCGAGGCGAAAATCTATCGCGACATCGCCTCAAAGGTCTGGGATCGGGTCCAGCAAGAGCGCGGCGCGGCCGAAGCCGCCGTGCCGAGCATCGTGTTCGAATAGTCCTGCTCGGTTGGCGCTAGGCGCCGACCTTCTCGCCGAACGTCGAGAAGAACTGCCCCGCGAGCTTCTTCGATGTCGACTGGATCAGCCGGCTGCCGAGCTGCGCGATCTTGCCGCCGACTTCGGCCTTGGCGGCGTATTTTAGGACTGTCGCGTCTGGCCCGTCCTCGGTCAGCGTCACGTCGGCGCCACCCTTGGCGAAACCGGCAATGCCGCCCTTGCCTTCGCCCTGGATGGTGTAGGAATGCGGCGGCTTGAGGTTCTTCAGCGTCACTTCGCCGTTGAAGGTCGCCTTGATCGGCCCGATCTTCAGCACCACGGTCGCCGCCATCTCGGTGTCCGAATTCTTCTCGAGGCTCTGGCAGCCCGGAATGGCTTCCTTCAGGATCTCCGGGTCGTTGAGGGCTTCCCACACTTTTTTGACGGGTGCGGCGATCCGCTCCTCGCCTTCGATCACCAAAGCCATCAAACCCTCCCGGATTGCTGTTATCGATTGGTCGTAGCGCGCGGCCTCTAACAAGTCTATCGCACCAAAGTCCGGGTCCCGGCTGCGTCTGCCTCTTGCTTGCGCTCGCGCGTTGTCCTATCGATTTGTCATACAAATACGGAGACCACCATGGCAGGCGCCCCCACCAGGAAGAAGAAATTTCGCTCGCAGGAGTGGTTCGACAACCCCGACAATCCAGGCATGACGGCGCTCTATCTCGAGCGCTATCTGAACTACGGCCTGACGCGCGCCGAGCTGATGTCGGGCAAGCCGCTGATCGGCATCGCGCAGACCGGGTCCGATCTTTCGCCCTGCAACCGCCACCACCTCGAGCTTGCCAAGCGCGTGCGCGAAGGCATCGTCTCGATGGGCGGCATCCCCTTCGAGTTCCCGTGCCATCCGATCCAGGAGACCGGCAAGCGCCCGACCGCCGCGCTCGACCGCAACCTCGCCTATCTCAGCCTCGTCGAGGTGCTCTACGGTTATCCGCTCGACGGCGTCGTGCTCACCATCGGCTGCGACAAGACCACGCCGGCGCTGCTGATGGCGGCGGCCACCGTGAACATTCCGGCGATCGCGCTGTCGGTCGGCCCGATGCTCAATGGCTGGCACAAGGGCAAGCGCACCGGCTCGGGCACCATCGTCTGGGAATCGCGCCAGCGCCTGTCTGCCGGCGAGATCAACTATGACGAGTTCATGGACATCGTCGCCTCCTCGGCGCCGTCGACCGGCTATTGCAACACCATGGGCACCGCCACCACGATGAACTCGCTGGCCGAGGCGCTCGGCATGCAGCTTCCAGGCTCGGCGGCCATCCCGGCGCCCTATCGCGAGCGCGGCCAGATCGCCTACGAGACCGGCAAGCGCATCGTCGACATGGTGCATGAGGACCTGAAGCCCTCCGACATCATGACGCGCCAGGCCTTCGAGAATGCCATCGTCGTCAATTCGGCGATCGGCGGCTCCACCAATGCGCCGATCCACCTCAACGCGATCGCGCGCCATCTGGGCGTGCCGCTCGACAATGACGACTGGCAGAAGATCGGCCTCAACGTGCCGCTGCTCGTCAACCTGCAGCCGACCGGCGAATATCTCGGCGAGGACTATCACCACGCCGGCGGCGTGCCGGCGGTCGTCGCCGAACTGATGAAGGCGGGGCTCCTGCCGCATCCGGATGCGATCACCGTCAACGGCAAGTCGATGGGCGACAATTGCCGGGATGCCGTCAACGAGAACCACGAGGTCATCCGCAGCGCCGACCAGCCGCTCAAGGCCAATGCCGGCTTCATCAATCTCAAGGGCAATCTGTTCGATTCCGCCATCATGAAGACGAGCGGCATCTCGCCGGAGTTCCGTGAGCGTTATCTCTCCAATCCGAACGACCCCGAGGCCTTCGAGGGCAACGCCATGGTTTTTGACGGGCCGGAGGACTACCACGCCCGCATCGACGATCCGGCGCAGGGCATCGACGAGCACACGATCCTGTTCATGCGCGGCGCCGGTCCGGTCGGTTATCCGGGCGGCGCCGAGGTGGTCAACATGCAGCCGCCGGCCTACCTGATCAAGAAAGGCATCCATTCGTTGGCCTGCATCGGCGACGGTCGCCAGTCCGGCACGTCCGGCTCGCCGTCGATCCTCAACGCCTCACCGGAAGCCGCGATCGGCGGCGGCCTCGCCCTGCTCAAGACCGGCGACCGCGTCCGCATCGACCTGAAGAAGGGCACGGCCAACATTCTCGTCAGCGACGAGGAGATCGCCAAGCGGCGCGCCGCGCTGGAAGGCAATGGCGGCTATCACTATCCCAAGCACCAGACGCCGTGGCAGGAGATCCAGCGCGGCATGGTCGACCAATTCTCGGCCGGCATGGTGCTGAAGCCGGCGGTGAAGTATCAGGACGTCGCCCACACCAGCGGCGTGCCGCGCGACAATCACTGATCTTGTTAGTCGACCAAATCACGAGGACGGCTCGCCGACGGCGGGCTGTCCTTTTTCGTGCCCCCTTGTCTCGGTCACGCTCAGCCCACAGATAAGGTCGATCGGCAGGCCGCGAAGGGGGGATCATCGTGGCGAAACGGCGTTCTTCCCTGGGCTTCCTCGGCATGTTCGGCCGCTCTGGCGACCTGCGACAGCTGGATGAGGCGTTGCGCAAGGCCGACCTGCATCCTGCCCTGGTGCCGGAAGGCGTGAAACTCACCATCGTCAATCTGATGCACGACCGCTGGCCGGACGAGCCGCCGGCCGACTCCTATACCTCGGTGGCGCAGCTTTGCGGCTATTGCGTCGCCGGGCTGGACGTGTTCGAGCAGGCCAATGGCCGTGAACCGACCTTGGCGGTCGAGCGCCGCATCGAGGCGGCGCTCGAGGCCGGCGACAGTTTCGACGCGCAGATCGTGCTGATGACGCTGCACGCCAAGCTGATCAATCCAGAAGTGGTTGAACGCTACGAGTTGAGGGCCGATTGACTGGCAGCTGGGAGACGTTGAGATTCAGGTCAGGCCGAGTCGGAGTCGAAGACGGGCGCGAAGCGACCAAACAAGGTGGTCTCCGAGAACCGGAGCGGAGCGTACTTTTCGTACGTGAGCACCGGAAGCGCAGGAGACCGCCATTTGCAGGCCGGCCTCACCTGAATATCAATGTCTCCTAGCCGCCCATGCCGCTGCGCGGCAGCTTGATCATCTCGCCAAAGCGGGCGCGCAATTTGTCGTCGAGCAGGCGCGGGATATGGCGCGGGAAACGCTCCGCAAGCACGCGCTTTTTCTCCGCGATCGCCCGCGACAGGATGTCGGGCCGACCCTTTTCGTTCCATTCCTTGGGCGAGAAACGGTCGCCGACGGCCGGATAGAAATACTCGGTCTGCATCAGCTTCAGCGTCTGGTCGTTGCCGAGATAATGCCCGGGGCCCTTGAGGCAGACCTCGGCGATGGTGTCGATCGACAGCGCGTCGTCGGTCACCTCGATGCCGCGCACGCAGCGCAGGCAATGTCCCAGCATGTCGTTGTCGATGATCAGGCTTTCGAGGCAGAAGCCGAGCAGCGAGGCATGCATGCCGGCCGATTCATAGACGAGGTTGAGGCCGGACAGCCCCGCCATGACGTTGGTGATGCCCTTCTCGTAGCCGGCCTGGATGTCGGGCAGCTTGGAGTCCGACATGCCGGCGGCCGAGCCGCCGGGCAGGTCGTAATATTGCGCCATCTGCGCGCAGGCCGCGGTCAGCACCGCCTGCTCGGCCGAGCCGCCGGACATGGCGCCTGTCCTGAGGTCGGAGACGAACGGCCAGGTACCGAAGATCGCCGGATGTCCAGGCTTGATCGCGTTGACATAGACCAGGCCCATCAGCACTTCCGCCACCGCCTGGACCACGGCGCCGGCAATCGCCGCTGGCGCGGTGGCGCCGGCCTGGCCGGCCGACAGAAGCAGGATCGGAATGCCGCCCTCGACGCAGGCTTCGAGCACGCCGCAGGCGTCCTCGGCGAACTTCATCGGCGGCACGACGAAGCAGTTCGAGTTCGACACGAACGGCCGTGCCCGGAAATTCTCCTCGCCGCCGGCGATCGCATAGAGCATCTCCAGCGCCGGCTTGACGTTCTCGCGCACGGTGAACGAGGTGCCGACATGCTTGGATGTCCCCATCACGCAGGCATAGAGCGTGTTGAAATCCATATCGAGCGGGTCGGGAATGTCGCGCGGCACCATGGTGCGCTGGAAGAAATGGATGTTGTCCAGTCCGTCGACGAGACGGGCGGCGTCATAGAGGTCCTGCAGCAGTGATTCGCGATATTCGCGCTTCTCGACATCGACCAGATGCACCGCCGCGCCCGCCGTGCCGTAATGCACGCGTTTGCCCTGGATCAGCATGTCGTGCTTCGAATCCTGGCCGTAGAGGGTGAAGTTGCGCGCCGCCCTTTTGATCGTGTCCAGCACCAGCGCGCGCGGCAGCCGGATGCGACCGTCATCGCCATAAATGCCGCCGACCCGGGTCAACGCTTCGATGCAGGACGGGATGGCATTGGCGAAGCCGACCGTCTCCAGAAGCGTCAGCACCGCTTCGTGGATGCGTTCCTGGTCGTTCTGGCTCAATGGCCCGTAGCTGCCGCCTTCAAGCCCCGGCCGCACCGGACGGATGTCGTCGGCCAAGGGCGCCGCCCGCATCGCGCGGCGCGCTTCGCGCCCGCCGGAACGCCGCGAACGCTGGTCCGACGACGCTTCCTGCTTCTCGAGAGCCACTGACATGGAAGCACTCCACCTTTTGTCTTTATTTGCGACGCGGTCCGCGGCGGTTGGTCCACCATCGGCCTGCCTCGTCCCCTTATGGCCCCGACTATGCCGCCGGCATTGGTGCAGCCTATGAGCCAAGCAATCCCGTCGAATATGCCAGAGTGCTAAAGCGGCGAGCATGCGCCCAAACAAAAAGAGCCGGCGGCTGCCGGCTCTTTTTGGAAAGTCCGTGGGGATCAGGCGGCCGCGGGCCTGCGGCCGGCAGCGGTGGCGAGCTCGCGGATGCCGGGCTCGATATGCTGCAGCGAGATCGAGGAGATGCCCAAGCGCATGAAACGCGAAGGCTTTTCGCTGCGGTCGAAGAACCGGTCGCCGGGCTCGATGATGACGCTTCGCGAAGCGGCGGCTTCGGCCAGGCCGCGGGAATCGGTGCCGCGCGGTCCTTCCAGCCAGAGCGATGTGCCGCCCGCCGAGTCGGTCGAGCGCCATTCTGGCAGGAAAGCGGAAATCGCATGGACCAGACGCTTGCGCCGCTCGTCGAAGGCGGCCGAGAGCCTGCGCACCAGCGCCTCGTGATGGCCGAGCGACAGGAACAGCGCGACAGCGCGCTGGTTGTTCGCCGGCGGGTGCCTGAGCATGAAGCGGCGCAGCGCGCGAAGCTCGGCGATCAGCTCCGCCGAGGCCACGATGTAGCCAAGCCTGAGGCCCGGAGCCAGCGTCTTCGACATCGAGCCGACATAGATGACGCGGCCCGAGCGGTCGAGGCTCTTCAGCGCCTGCTGCGGCGCCTCGTCGAGCAGCTGGCTGTCATAGCCGTCCTCGATGATGATCTGGTTGTTGCGGTTGGCGCGCGCCAGAAGATCCTGCCGGCGTTCCGCCGACAAGGGCACCATGGTCGGGCAATGGTGGCTCGGCGTGACGAAGACGAAGCCCGAATCGCTTGGGATCGACGAGGTGACGATGCCCTGCTGGTCGACCGGCACCGGCTGGATATCGGCGCCGGCCAGCCGGAAGATCGAGCGTGCATCCGGATAGCCCGGATCCTCCATCGCCACTTTCGAGCCCTTGGTCATCAAGAGCGAGGCGAGCATGTAGAGCGCGTTCTGCGCCCCCAGCGTCACAATGATCTCGTCGGGATTGGCGAAGATGCCGCGGCGCGGCAGCAGCCTGGCCTGGATCTGCTCGATCAGCAGCGGATCGTCGCGGTCCACCATGTCGGACGCCCAGTTGCGGATCTCCAGCACGGCCAGCGCCATGCGGTTGCACTCGCGCCATTCGGCGGTCGGGAACAGCGCCGGGTCGAACTGGCCGTAGACGAACGGGTAGGAGGACTTGATCCAGTTGTCGTGCTTGGCCGGCGGCGGCATGTCGCTTGCGGCAATCTGTCTGCGCGCCTTCCAGTCGATCTCGTTCTGCTGGTCGGGCGCCTTCTGGTGCGGCTTGGCGGGAGTGGCCAGCACGTCAGGGTTGACGAAATGGCCGCGCCGTTCGCGCGCCACGAGAAAACCCTGGTCGACCAGTTGCTGGAAGGCGAGCACCACCGTGCCGCGGGCAACCCCAAGTTTTTCCGCGAGAATCCGGCAAGACGGCAGAGGCATCGAAGCGGCGATCTGTCGGTCGAGAATGGCCGCGACGATCGCTTGGCGGATCTGCGCCTGGAGGGTTTGACCGGATTCAGCCGAAATCCGGAAGAGGCCGGACCATATGGCCGTGTCATTGCGCTGTGGCATGGGGAATCTTCCTCGGATGGCCAGCTGTTTTCACTTGGCTGGACCAGTGGAGTGTATGGGTGGCATAAGGGGTTGCGCCAATCAATTTTTCTGATCGCTGGGATTTATGCCAGTGATCTATTGGCCGCGTAAGCGGTTCATTTAGCGATCGGTAAAAACAATGCTGCAGTGCATCATAAAAGCGTGATGCACTGCGGCAATGCCGCGCTTGAATGAAATGGAAATCGGCTCAATAGAATGATGCGAAAATCACGCGACGACATGCGCCGGAAACATCCGGCCTGTTAAGATAAATCTAAAAACCCGCCAGGAGCCCGCCAGTGGATCAGTCATCTTTCGACAAGCAACTTGCCGCCCTGCGCGATCAGCGCGCGGCGGCCAGGGGTACGATGCGCGAGGCGTTCGCGGCCGATCCCAAGCGCTTCGAGACGTTCTCTGCCACCGACGGCGACCTGCTGCTCGACTGGTCGAAATGCGCGGTCGACCCAAATACCATGACGATGCTGGAGAAGCTCGCGGACGCCGCCGATCTCGCGGGACGCCGCGCCGCCATGTTCGAAGGCAAGAAGATCAACATCACCGAGAACCGCGCCGTTCTGCACACCGCGCTGCGCAACCTGACCGGCAAGAGCGTCGTGGTCGACGGCCAGGACACCAAGGCCGATGTGATTGCCGTGCTCGACGCGATGGGCGCTTTCGCCGACGCCATCCGCTCCGGCAAGGCTGCGGGCGCCACCGGCAAGAAGATCACCGACATCGTCAACATCGGCATTGGCGGCTCGGATCTTGGCCCGGCGATGGTGACGCTGGCGCTGGCGCCCTACCATGACGGGCCGCGCGCGCACTACGTTTCCAATGTCGACGGCGCCCATATCCACGACACGCTGAAGGGCCTGTCCGCGGAAACGACGCTGTTCATCGTCGCCTCCAAGACTTTCACCACAGTCGAGACGATGACGAATGCTGAGACGGCGCGCGATTGGGTGCAGAAGGCGCTTGGCAAGGAGGCGGTCGGCAAGCATTTCGCCGCCGTTTCGACCGCCCTCGATCTGGTGGCGAAGTTCGGCATCGAGCAGGACCGCGTCTTCGGCTTCTGGGACTGGGTCGGCGGCCGCTACTCGGTCTGGAGCGCCATCGGCCTGCCGGTGATGATCGCCGTCGGCCCGCGCAACTTCCGCGCCTTCCTCGACGGCGCGCATGAGATGGACGAACATTTCCGCGCAGCACCCCTGCAAAAGAACCTGCCGGTGCTTCTGGGACTGATCGGCTGGTGGCACCGGGTCGTCTGCAAATATCCGGCCCGCGCCGTCATCCCTTACGACCAGCGCCTGTCGCGCCTGCCGGCCTATCTGCAGCAGCTCGACATGGAATCGAACGGCAAGAGCGTCACGCTGGACGGCACCGCGGTCGCCACGCCGACCGGCCCGCTGGTCTGGGGCGAGCCCGGCACCAACGGCCAGCACGCCTTCTTCCAGCTTCTGCATCAGGGCACCGACTTCATCCCGGTCGAATTCCTTGCCGCTGCCGTCGGCCATGAGCCCGAACTGAAGCACCAGCACGATCTCCTGCTCGCCAACTGCCTGGCGCAGTCGGAGGCCTTCATGAAGGGCCGCACGCTGGAAGAAGCGCGCGCGCAGATGCTGGCCAAGGGCATGAAACCGGCCGATGTCGACAGGATCGCGCCGCATCGCGTCTTTTCGGGCAACCGCCCCTCGCTCACCATTCTCTACCGCAAGCTCGATCCGCGCACATTGGGCCGCATAATCGCGCTCTATGAGCATCGCGTCTTCGTCGAGGGCACGCTCTTCAACATCAATTCCTTCGACCAATGGGGCGTCGAACTCGGCAAGGAACTGGCGACGGGCCTGCTGCCTGTCGTTGAGGGCAAGGAGACTGCCGCAAACCGCGACGCCTCGACTGCCGGACTGGTGGCTCATATCCACCAACTGCGCGGCAAGGAGTAAAAGGATTGGCGGATATCAAGGGAATATTGTTCGACAAGGACGGCACGCTTGTCGACTTTAATGCAACCTGGCTCGGTGTCGCGGACTTCATGGCGATGGATGCCGCCGAAGGCGATCGCTGGAAGGCCGATCGCCTGCTCGCCGCCGCCGGCTTCGACTTCGTCAGCAAGCGCTTCAAGCCCGACTCGATCTTTGCCTCGGGCTCGAACATGGACGTCGTCGAACTCTGGTTCCCGCGTCTGTCCGACGAGGACCAGATGCATGCCGTTTCCCGCTTCAACGAGATCACCTCGGTGCAGGGCTCGTCGATGGCGGTGGCGCTTCCCGGCGTTCTCGATTCACTGCGGGCGCTGCACACGCGATCCTACCGCATGGGCGTCGCCACCAATGATTCCACCAGCGGCGCCGAGAAGACACTCGCCACGCTCGGTATCGCACAGCTCTTCGACGCCGCCTTCGGTTATGATGCCGTGGCCAACCCGAAGCCGGCGCCGGACACCGTCATTGCCTTTTGCGATCTGACCGGGCTGAAGCCGGGCGAGATCGCCATGGTCGGCGACAATCGCCATGACCTGGAGATGGCGCGCGCCGGCGGCTGCGGCCTGGCGGTGGGCGTGCTTTCCGGCACAGGCACGCGCGACTCGCTGGCGCCGATGGCCGATGTCATCCTGGACTCGGTCGCCGACCTGCCGGATTTTCTTGCGGCGCGGATGAGCGTGCCTGCGGGCTAACCGGGTTCGGCCACAAGCGCGAACACCGCGCTTGGCTTCGGCTCGCCGCCGCCGTTTCCGCCGACATCCGGCACCTGGTATTCGCCGAGCAGGCAAAGCCGCGGTCGGGGCAGCCAGGCGCGACCGGGGTCGCCGACCAGCACGTCGATGCCGGCGGTCAGGCAGCGGTCAAGGAACGGCATCATCCGCTGCCCCACATCCTGCGCATAGAAGACATCGCCGGCGAGCACCAGCTCGACCGCCGGCGGCGGACCGTTGGTGACATCCCCCTCGCATATCTGGATGGCGACGCCATTGGCTTCCGCGTTGAGGCGGAGCGCCGCCACACCATTGCGGTCTACCTCCGCCGCGGTCACCGCGCGCGCTCCGGCTTTTGCCGCGGCGATGCCGACCAGCCCCGAGCCGGCACCGAGGTCGAGCACCCGCTTGCCGGCCACGATCGACGGACGGTCCAGCACATAGCGCGCCAGCACCGCGCCGCCGGCCCAGGCATAGGCCCAGTAGGGCGGCTGCGGCTCTGCCCCGCCTTCGTCACCGTCATCCGGTTCGAGCAGCCGCCGCAGGCCGCTGCCCGGATGCGCCTGATAGAGCCGGACCTCTGGCAGCGCCGGCACCGGCGCCAGCCGCATATTCGCCTTGATGAACTCCGCCGGATCGAGCACCTTCGCCGGCTCTCGCCTCAGGCTGGCCGTGCTATCGCTCAAGCCTGGTCCCGCAGCGCGCGACGCAGGATCTTGCCGACCGGCGTCTTCGGCAGCTCGGTGCGGAACTCGATGTATCTCGGCCGCTTGTAGCCGGTCAGGTTCTCGCGGCAATAAGCCATCAGCGCCTCGACGGTCAGCGCCGGATCCTTCCTGACCACGAACAATTTCGGCACTTCGCCGGAATGCTCGTCCGGCACGCCGACCGCTGCTGCTTCCAGCACGCCGGGGTGATGCGCCACCACCTCTTCCAGTTCGTTGGGATAGACGTTGAAGCCGGAGACGAGGATCATGTCCTTCTTGCGGTCGACGATCTTGGTGTAGCCGCGCTCGTCCATGAAGCCCATGTCGCCGGATTTGAAGAAGCCGTCCTTGGTCATCACCTTGGCGGTCTCGTCGGGCCGGTTCCAGTAGCCGGCCATCACCTGCGGGCCGCGGATGCATATCTCGCCCACCTCGCCGAGCGGCACGTTGTTGCCGTCATCGTCGCGGATGGCGATCTCGGTCGAAGGCAGCGGCAACCCGATCGTGCCGGTGAAGTCGCTGGAGCTGAACTTGTTGGCGGTCGCCACGGGCGATGTTTCGGAGAGCCCGTACCCTTCGCTCACCGGGCAGCCTGTCAGCGCCTTCCAGCGTTCAGCGACGCCTTTCTGCACCGCCATCCCGCCGCCCAGCGTCAGGATCAGCGGCTTGAAGTCCAGCTTGCGGAACTCCTCATTGTTGAGCAGCGCGTTGAACAGCGTGTTTAGGCCGGGGAAGATGTGCATCGGGTATTTCGCCAGTTCCTTGACGAAGCCCGGAATGTCGCGCGGGTTGGGGATCAGCACGTTCTGCGCCCCCTGCTGCATGCCCATCAGCGCATTCACCGTCAGCGCGAAGATATGATAGAGCGGCAGCGCGCAGATGAAGTTGAGATGCGCCGGCTTGGGCTTCACCGTATAGGCGTCCTCCACCCACAGCGAATTCTGCGCGACGTTCGACAGCACGTTGCGATGCAGCAGCACAGCACCCTTCGAGACGCCGGTGGTGCCGCCCGTATATTGCAGGAAGGCGATGTCGTCGCCGGACACCGTCGGCGGCTTGAAGGCGATGGACCCGCCGGTCTTGAGCACGGCGTTGAACTTGACATGGCCGGGCAGCGACCATGCCGGAACCATCTTCTTCACCCGCCGCACGACGAGGTTGACGATGGCGCCCTTGAGGCCGCCCAGCATGTCGCCCATCGACGCGACGATGACATGCTTCACAGGCGTCCTGGCGATGACCGCCTGCAGCGTGCCGGCGAAGTTTTCCAGGATGACGATCGCCTGCGCGCCGGAATCCTTCAACTGATGTTCCAGTTCGCGCGGCGTGTAGAGCGGGTTGATATTCACCACCGTGTAGCCGGCGCGGAGCACCGCCATCATCGCCACCGGATATTGAAGCACGTTCGGCATCATCAGCGCCACGCGCGCGCCCTTTTCCAGGCCTCTTGCCTGCAGGTAGGCGCCGAACGCGGCCGACAGCCGCTCGAGCTCCGTATAGGTGATCGACTTGCCCATGCACACGAAGGCCGGCTGCCCGGCGAATTGCTTGCAGGCGCCGACCAGGAACTCGCCGATGGACTTGTAGGGTAGGGCGCCGATCTCCGCCGGCATGTTCTTCGGATAGCTTTTCAGCCACGGCTTTTCCGGCAGGCCGACCGTGAGTTCGGTGATTGCCTTCGGCAAGCCCTTCGAGGCAGGCTTGGCGGTGGCCGGCTTCGTGGCCGCTGCTTTCGCGGCTGCCGCCTTGGCCTTTGGCGCCGCGCGTTTGGCGGCGGCCGGCTTTGCCGCTTTGGCGGGAGCTGCCTTCGCGGCCGTCTTCACCTTCGGCGCGGCGGCAGCCTTGGCAGCCTCGGGCGCATCGCTTTCAGCGGCCTTGGCTTTTGCTTTTGCCCGGCCTGTCGTCTTGGCTGCTTTTGCCACCTGTCTCTCCCTGTCGCCTTCGGTCTGGGCGCCCGCTTCCGCAAGAAGCGTCCTCCACGCCGGTTCGGATTTTCCGGGAAATCCCGCCCACCATCTATGTATTGCCTCTATCTGCGACCGTGCAAGCCTTGCCCCTGCGGCAGGGCGGGAAAGATTTGCCGTCGAAATCCACTCCTCGACGGCCTCCCGCGTCATGCCTGGAGGGCAGGCGGACCTCCGGCGGCGAGGCCTCACCGGCTCGTTTCCCAGAGCGGGCGATCAATAAAAAAATGCCGTCGTTAATAATGTTGTGAGCAGAAAATAATGCTCATTTTTTCTATTGTTGGGGCACAATCTAGATTCTTTTCCTGCTTCCCATGGGGTACGCATACGAGGTGTTCCAAAGGCGAAGAAACGGTGCTTATATGCGCCCTTCGCGAGCCTGATAGAGGGGCTTGAGAGAACATCAGGGAGTGCTCAATGAAAAAGACAATGACTTTTGCAGCCGCGTTGCTGGCTGCAAGCGTCCTCAGCGGCATGGCCAGTGCCAAGACGCTCGTTTATTGCTCGGAAGCGTCGCCGGCCAATTTCGACCCCGGCACGACGACCGGCGGCAACGACTTCGACGCTTCGTCGCGCACGGTCTATTCGCGACTGGTCGAGTTCAAGCATGGCGGCACCGAGATCGAGCCGGGTCTTGCCGACAAGTGGGAAATTTCCGACGATGGCCTTGTCTACACTTTCCATCTGCATCCGGGTGTAAAGTTCCAGACCACCGATTATTTCAAACCGACGCGCGACCTCAACGCCGATGACGTCGTCTTCTCCTTCGATCGCCAGTTCAACAAGCAGAATCCGTGGAACGGCGACAAGTATCTGCCGAACCTCACCTGGGACTATTACACCGGCATGGACATGCCGAAATATGTCGCCAAGTGGGAGAAGGTCGACGACCTCACCGTCAAGCTGACGCTGACCGAGCCGAACGCGCCGATGCTGGCCAATCTCGGCATGGACTTCGCCTCCATCGTCTCGAAGGAATATGCCGATCAGCTTGAGAAGGACGGCAAGATGGCCGACTTCTCGACCAAGCCGATCGGCACCGGTCCGTTCCAGTTCGTCGACTATCAGCTGGATGCTGTCATCCGCTATGCGGCCAACCCGGACTATTTCAAGGGCAAGGAAAAGATAGACGATCTGGTCTTCGCCATCACGCCTGACGCGACCGCCCGCATCCAGAAGGTGCTGGCCGGCGAGTGCGACGTGGCTCCGTACCCGAACCCGGCCGACATCGCCACCATCAAGGCCAACAAGGACGTGACCTTGATGGATCAGGCCGGCCTCAACATCGGCTATATGAGCTACAACACCACGATCCCGCCGCTCGACAAGCCTGAAGTGCGTCATGCGCTCAACCAGGCGATCGACCGGGAAGCGCTGATCAAGTCGCTGTTCCAGGACGCCGGCGCGACGCCCGCCGAAAACCTGATCCCGCCGACCATGTGGTCGTGGGACAAGGACGTGAAGACCGACGCCTATAATCCAGAAGAGGCCAAGAAGGTGCTCGAGGCTGCCGGCCTGAAGGAAATCCAGCTCTGGGCTTCCGACCGCGTTCGCCCGTACAACCCGAACTTCCAGCGTGCGGCCGAGCTGATCCAGGCCGACTGGGCCAAGGTCGGCGTCAAGGCGACCATCGTCAACTACGAATGGACGAAGTATCGCGAGGAAGGCAAGAAGAAGGACCGTCCCGGCGCCTTCCAGATCGGCTGGACCGGCGACAACGGCGATCCGGACAACTTCTTCGCCACCCTCTTCGCCTGCTCCGCCATCGGCGTCTCGAACTATTCGAGCTGGTGCGACAAGGACTTCGAGGACCTGATCCAGAAGGCCAAGAAGACCAGCGACCAAGCCGAACGCAGCAAGCTCTACGAGCAGGCGCAGGTGATCTTCGCCAAGCAGGCTCCGGCTTTCCTGCTGGCCCACAGCCAGGTTTATGCGGTCGTTCGCAATAATGTCAGCGGCTTCAAGATGGACCCGCTCGGCATTCATCGCTTCGACGGCGTTGACAAGGCCGAATAATATTGCGAACGGGGCGGCGCTAATTCCAGCGCCGCCCCCTTCCATTTGACGATGCTCCGATATCTTCTCAATAAAATCGCCCTCCTGATCCCGACCTTGGTCGGCATCACCATCTGCGCCTTCGCGTTTGTCCGGCTGCTGCCTGGCGATCCGATCCTGGCCATGGCCGGCGAGCATGGCGTCGCCCCCGCCCGCTACGAAGAGCTCAAGCAACAGTTCGGCTACAATCTCCCGATCTGGGAGCAGTACGCTCGCTATGTGGGTGAGGTCGCCACCGGCGATTTCGGCGTTTCCATCTCGTCCAAGCGCCCGGTGCTCGAGGAGTTCAAGACGCTCTTCCCGGCGACGCTGGAACTGTCCTTCTTCGCCATGGTCTTCGCCATGGTCATCGGCATTCCCGCCGGCATCTTCGCCGCCGTCAAGCGCGGCTCATGGTTCGACCAGTCGCTTATGGGCACCGCCCTTGTCGGCTACTCCATGCCGATCTTCTGGTGGGGCCTTCTGCTCATCATCTTCTTTTCCGGCTATCTCGGCTGGACGCCGGTCTCGGGACGCATCGGCCTGCAGTTCTTCTTCAAGCCGATCACCGGCTTCATGACCATCGACAGCCTGCTCTACGGCAAGTGGGACGCGTTCCGTTCCGCGCTCAGCCATCTCGTGCTGCCGGCGATCGTGCTCGGCACCATTCCGCTGGCGGTGATCGCGCGCCAGACGCGCTCGGCCATGCTTGAGGTGCTGGGCGAGGATTATGTCCGCACCGCGCGCGCCAAAGGCCTTTCGGGGGCGCGCGTCATCGGCGTGCATGCGCTGCGCAACGCGCTGATCCCGGTCGTCACCACCATCGGCCTGCAGGTCGGCACGCTGCTCGCCGGCGCCATCCTCACCGAGACCATCTTCGCCTGGCCGGGCATCGGCAAATGGATGGTCGATTCCATCTTCAAGCGCGACTATGTCGTCGTGCAGTCGGGTCTGCTTTTGATCGCGCTCATCGTCATGGCGGTGAACCTCATCGTCGATGTGCTCTATGCCGTCATCAACCCGCGCATCAGGGCGGCATAAATGACCCAGACCGAAATCGCTCCGATGGCCGCCGGAAGTCCGGATCGCCTCACCGGGCTGAAAACTTTCTGGCACTATTTCTCGGTGAACCGCGGCGCCGTCATCGGCCTGTTCGTTTTCGTCCTGCTGGTGCTGGCCGCGCTGTTCGCGCCGCTGCTCGCGCCCTACGCGCCCGACATCCAGGACAAGACCGCGTTCCTGCGGCCTCCAGCGTGGCAGGAGGGCGGCTCGACGCAATACCTGCTCGGCACCGATCCGGTGGGCCGCGACATCCTCTCGCGCCTGCTCTATGGCGCGCGCTTCTCTCTGCTGATCGGCGCGGTCGTCGTCACGCTGGCGCTCACCGGCGGCATCACGCTCGGCCTGCTCGCCGGCTATTTCCGCGGCTGGGTCGACGTCGCGATCATGCGCGTCATGGACCTGATCCTGGCCTTTCCGTCGCTGCTGCTGGCCCTGGTTCTGGTCACCATCCTCGGCCCCGGCCTGTTCAACGCCATGCTGGCGATTGCGCTGGTGCTGCAGCCGCATTTCGCCCGTCTGGTGCGCGCCGCCGTGATGGCCGAGAAGAGCCGCGAATATGTCGTTGCGGCGAAGGTCGCCGGCGCCGGCCATCTCAGGCTGATGCTCGCCACCATCCTGCCCAACTGCCTGGCGCCGCTGATTGTCCAGGGCACGCTGTCCTTCTCCAACGCCATCCTCGAAGCGGCCGCGCTCGGCTTCCTCGGTCTCGGCGCCCAGCCGCCGACGCCGGAATGGGGCACCATGCTCGCCTCGGCGCGCGAGTTCATCCTGCGCGCCTGGTGGGTGGTCACCTTCCCGGGTCTCGCCATCCTCATCACCGTGCTTGCCATCAACCTGATCGGCGACGGCCTGCGCGACGCCCTAGATCCCAAGCTCAGGAGGTCGTGATGGCGCTGCTCGACATCCAGAACCTCGTCGTCGAATTCCAGACCGCATCGGGTCCGTTCCGCGCCGTCGACGGCGTCTCACTCCATGTCGACGAGCGCGAGGTGCTCGCCATCGTCGGCGAATCCGGCTCCGGCAAGTCGGTGTCGATGCTGGCCGTGATGGGGCTCCTGCCATGGACGGCCGCCGTCACCGCCGACCGCATGACGTTCAACGGCCGCGACCTGTTGAAGATCAGCCCGGCCGACCGCCGCAAGATCATCGGCAAGGACATCGCCATGATCTTCCAGGAGCCGATCGCCAGCCTCAATCCCTGCTTCACCGTCGGCTTCCAGATCGAGGAAGTGCTACGCTTCCATATGGGCATGGACAAGGCCCAGCGCCGTGCGCGCGCCATCGAGCTCTTCAAGCAGGTCGGCATTCCGGATCCCGCCGACCGGCTGAACTCCTTCCCGCATCAGATGTCGGGCGGCCAATGCCAGCGCGTCATGATCGCGATGGCGATCGCCTGCAATCCGAAACTGCTGATCGCCGACGAACCGACCACGGCGCTCGACGTCACCATACAGAAGCAGATCCTCGATCTGCTGGTCTCGCTGCAGGCCAAATACGGCATGGGCCTGATCATGATCACTCACAATATGGGCGTTGTGGCCGAGACCGCCGACCGCGTCATCGTCCAGTACAAGGGCCGCAAGATGGAAGAGGCCGACGTGCTGTCGCTGTTTGAATCGCCGAAGAGCAACTACACGCGCGCGCTGCTCTCGGCACTGCCGGAAAACGCCGTCGGCGACCGGCTGCCGACCGTGACCGACATGCTGTTCGAAGCTGCGCCCTCTGGAGCCGGCGCATGACCAAGGTCGTCGAAGGCAAGGACATCAAGCGCGACTACCATGTCGGCGGCGGCCTGTTCCGTGGCGCGCGCACCGTGCATGCGGTCAAGGGCGTGTCCTTCAGCGTCGAGAAGGGCAAGACGCTGGCAATCGTCGGCGAGTCCGGCTGCGGCAAGTCCACGCTCGCCCGCATCATCACGCTCATCGATCCGGCCACGTCCGGCGAGCTTTTCATCGACGGCAGCAAGGTCGATATCGCCAGGGACGGACTCACCAAGGAGATGCGCCGCAAGGTGCAGATCGTCTTCCAGAACCCTTATGGCTCGCTCAACCCGCGCCAGAAGATCGGCGATGTGCTCGGCGAACCGCTGCTGATCAACACCGACAAGCCGGCCGAGGAACGGCGCGACCTGGCGATGAAGATGCTGAAGAAGGTCGGCCTCGGACCCGAGCACTACAACCGCTATCCGCACATGTTCTCTGGCGGCCAGCGCCAGCGCATCGCCATCGCCCGCGCGCTGATGCTGAACCCGAGCCTCTTGGTGCTGGACGAGCCGGTTTCGGCGCTCGACCTTTCTGTGCAGGCGCAGGTGCTCAACCTGCTCGCCGACCTGCAGGACGAGTTCCAGCTGACCTACGTCTTCATCAGCCACGACCTCTCGGTGGTGCGCTACATCGCCGACGATGTGATGGTGATGTATTTCGGCGAAGCGGTCGAATACGGTCCGCGCGACGAGGTCTTCTCCGACCCCAAGCACGCCTACACCAAGACCCTGTTCGCCGCGACGCCCCGCGCCGACATTGCCTCGATCAAGGCGAGGCTGGCGAAGAAGAAGGCGGCTTAGGCCGGGCGTGTCGAGATTCAGGTGAGGCCGGCCTGCGAATGGCGGCCTCCTGCGCTCCCGGTCTGCATCCAGCCGCACCCTCAGCATCACCGACTGGCCTGTCTGAAATTGGGATGCAACGCCCCTCATCTTGGCCACCGAGGCGGCCGTTACCGCACCCCGAAAGAAAACATTTTGGTTGACTATGCTGGGGGTCGCACACGCGCGTTCGATGCCGAAGGGAGGCACATGTCTTGGAAAAGCATGTGCGGCTGGCTAGGCTTCCGCGCACAGGCAACGGAGGACCAAGATTCATAAGCCCACCTTCCTTGATATTGCGCGCCGCGCCGGTGTTGGCACGGCCACGGTCGAGCGCGTGCTGAACGGCAGGGGCGGGGTTCGGCCGCACACCGTCGAGAAGGTGGTGGCGGCGGCGCGTTCGCTCGATTATCCGCGCCGGCTGCCGGAGGCGCATCGCGGCGTCATTCGCATCGAGGTGATCCTGGTCAGGCCGGACGCGACCTTCTTCGCCCGTCTTTCCGATGCCTTCGAGCGAATTGCCGCGACACTCGACCGCTCTATCGCCGTGCACCGTACCTTTCTCGACGAGGCGAAGCCGGCGGCGATCGCCAAACGCATCCTGGAGCCGGATCTGCGCCGCGCGGCGCTCATTCTCGCCGTGCCCGACCATCCGCTGGTCAGCGACGCCTTGCGGAAACTCGAGGCGGAGAACATCCCGACGGTGCAGATCGTCACCCAGATCTCCCGTACCAAGAGCACCTATGTCGGCATCGACAATTACGCCGCTGGCCGCATGGCCGGGCTGCTCATGGCCAAGATGCAGCGGCGGCCGGGCAAGGTGATTGCGATCTGCCATAGTCAGATCTACCGCGTGCACCGCGACCGCGTGCGCGGCTTCTTCGACTATCTGATCAAGGAGGGCAGGGACTTCGAACCGGTCGCGGCCCTTTTCGGCTTTGACGATGGCGATCGTAATGCCGAGCAGTTGCACGAGGCGCTGAAGCGCTGGCCCGACCTCGCCGGCCTCTACAATGCCGGCGGCGCCAACACCGCACTGAACAAGGTGCTGCGCAAGCACGGCAGAGGCCGCGATATCTTCTTCGTCGGCCATGAACTCACCGAGCGCAGCACCAAGGCCTTGCGCGAGGGCACGATGGATGTCGTGCTCGACCAGGCGCCAGAAGCGCAGGCGCGCCGCGCCATTGACCTGGTGCTCGCCGCGCTCAACCTGCATGATCTGCCGGTCGGAAACCCGCCGATCCGCTTCATCACCTTCACGGCCGAAAACGTTTGATCTGATTTGATCAAGGAATAAGCGGCGCCAGCGAGCACTCGGTGTTATCCCCTTGCGAAACGGGAGGATGACCAGTGGCAAGGCGGCTGACGACATACGACCTGCAAAGCGCCAAAGGCAGCCGTAAGTGGCTGCAGCTCCATGTCGACACGCCGGCCGAGGCCGCTGCCGCAGCGGCCTGCAATATCGTCATCCTCTCCTGCGAGCCCGATCACAATCTGGAAGCCATCCGACGGGCGGCACCTTACGCGTTCCTCTCCGTCGGCATGCCGCATGGCGCGGTCGCCTCGCCTGAGGAGGCAGTGCGGCTGGGCTTCGCCATGATGAAGCGCGGCGCCGATGCGGTCTATTCATCACACTCGCCGCGCTTCATCGAGGCCATGGCGGCGGAAGGCATTCCCGTCACCGGCCATGTCGGCCTGGTGCCTAACCGCGCCACCTGGACGAATTTCCGCGCCGTCGGCCGCACCGTCGAGGAAGCGCTCAACGTACTGCGCGCGGCGAAGGACCTCGAGAATGCGGGCGCCGCCTGCATCGAGGTCGAGGTGGTGCCGGTGCGACTTGCCGATCACATCACGCGCTCGACCCCGCTGATCACCATGGGCATGGGTTGCGGCAGCGCCTGCGACACACAATACCTGTTCTCCTGCGATGTGCTGGGTACCCACACCGGCCACTATCCGCGCCACGCCAAACGCTATGCCGATTTCGTCACGCTTGAGGCCGAGCTGCAGGAAAAGCGCATCGCTGCCTTCCGCGCCTTCGGCCGCGACGTCGCCGAAGGCAGCTATCCCGAAGCCAAGCACCAGGTGGACATGGATGATGCCGCCTATGACCGCTTCCTCACTCTCTCTCAGTCTCTGTGAGGCTCATCATGGATGACCTGCAATTCGGCACGCGCAACAAAAGGGGCGACTGGGCTCCGAACGAACCGGCCGGTACCGCGCCGCTGTTCGTCTTTCCGCCGCGTCCGCTCGCGGTGCTGAAATGGCTGCCGAGCTATTTCCTGCCCTATAATCTGCTTTTCGCCCTCTCGGCGGTGGCATGGTGGCGCTTCGTGCTGCCCGACGTCGAGGTGATGAAGACGCTCTCCACCGGCTGGATCCTGCGCCTGTTCCTCGTCAACTGCGTGGCGCTGCTGGTTTTCTTCGGCGCGTTCGAGCTTCGACTCTACATTCTGAGAGCCCAGGGCAACCGTTTCAAATACAACGGCAAATGGCCCTCGGAGCAGAAGAACAAGGCCTTCTTCTTCGAGAACCAGAACATCGACAACATGCTGCGCACCTTCGGCACCGGCATGCCGATCTGGACGGCGGTCGAGGTGGCGATCCTCTACGCTTACGCCAATGGCTATGTACCGTGGCTGACCTTCGCAGAGCATCCGGTCTACCTGTTCTGCCTGACGCTGGTGGTGCCGATCATCCACGAGACGCATTTCTTCCTGCTGCACCGCGCAATCCATTGGGGTCCCCTCTACAAATGGGTGCATTCGGTGCACCACAATTCGGTCAACCCGTCCCCCTGGTCGTCGCTGTCGATGCACCCGGTGGAGCAGCTCGGCTATCTCGGCGTCGCTTTCTGGCACCTGATCATCCCGTCGAACCCGCTCCTGGCGCTCTACCAGCTCCATTATGCCGGCTTCGGTGCCGTTCCCGGCCATGTCGGCTTCGACAAGATCGAGCTTGCCGAAGGCACCGGCGTCGATAGCCACGCCTATATCCACTACCTCCACCACAGATATTTCGAGGTGAACTACGGCGACGGCCTGATTCCGTTCGACCGCTGGCTCGGCACTTTCCACGACGGCAGCAAGGAAGGCGAGGCCCGCATGCAGGCGCGCTACGAGAAGAAGAAGGCACGCGCCAATGCGGCGGCAATCGAATGACATCTGCACGCACAGCCGCGTGCGGGGCCTCCGGGCGGCTATGAAGGCTATGCGGAGCTGCGCCGCGATCGAATTTTACGGATGGGAAAAATGACCAATTGGATCAGGGCTTGCGGCCTCGATGACATCGAACAGGAGGGTGCCCGACGTTTCGACCATGGAGGCCGGACCTACGCCGTCTTCCGGTCGCCCGATGACGAGGTGTTCTGCACTGACGGCCTTTGCACGCATGAGGCCGTCCATATCGCCGATGGGCTGGTCATAGACTACGAGGTCGAATGCCCGAAACATGCCGGCGCCTTCGATTACCGCACCGGCGCGGCCACGCGCCCACCGCCCTGCATAAATCTGCGAACCTATCCTGCGAAGGTGGAAGGCGGCTCCGTCCTGGTTGCAATGCCGATAGCAGCTGTCCGAAGACTTCGCGGGCCGAGCGATCTGAGCCTGACTGCTTTGGGTCAGGTCACTGGCAGGCAAGCCAGCGCGCTAGGCCAGACGCAGATCACGACAGCTTCGCGATAATCGCGCGCAGCGCCTCGCCAAATTTGTGCACTTCCTCGACCGTGTTGTAATGCACCAGCGAGGCGCGGATCGCGCCGCTGTCCATCGACAGGTTGAGCCGCTTCATCAGCCGCGGAGCATACATGTGGCCGTCGCGGATGCCGATCTGCATGGCCGCCATCTCCTCGATGATCCGCTGCGGCGAAAGCTTGCCGATATTGAAGCAGAAGGTCGGCACGCGCTCAGTGATGCGCGCCTCGTCGGCGACGCCGTAGATGGTGGCATTGCAATCCTTCAGCACCTTCATCATCTCGCGCGCCAGCATCAGCTCGTAGTCGCGGATGGCGTTCATGCCGGCGACGATGTTGTCGCGGCGTGAGCGGTTGTTCTCGGGCAGGAAGTTGCGGCCGATCGACTCCAGGTAGCGCACCGCCGCGTCCATGCCCGACACGTTCTCGTAGATGAAGGTGCCTGCTTCGACCTTGTAGGGCGGTTCGTCCGGAATGAAATCCTCCCGGAAGGTCGGCAGCCGCTTCAGCGTGTCGAAGCGGCCCCACAGGAAGCCCATATGCGGCGAGAAATTCTTGTAGCCGGAGCAGACGAGATAGTCGCAGTCCCAGGCCTGCACGTCCATCAGCCCGTGCGGGCCGTAATGCACGCAGTCGAGGAACACTTCGGCGCCTGCCGCATGCGCGATCCTGGCCACCGAAGCGACATCGACGATCGAGCCGATCGAATGCGCCGTCACCGTGCAGGCGACGAGGCGGGTGCGCTCCGACACCAGCGGCTTGAGGTCGTCGACATGCAGATTGCCGTCCTCGCGCATGCGCCACCATTTGAACTTCGCGCCGGCCGGCTCCAGCGCCAGCCAGGTGGCGATGTTGGCGTCGTGATCCATGTCGGTGACGATGATCTCGTCGCGTCCCCCATCCGCGTCCTTGGCGAGCATCTGGCCGATGCCGAGGCTGACCAGGCGGATGAACGAGGTGGCGTTCATGCCGAAGCAGATTTCGGACGGGCTGTAGGCGTTGATCAGAAGCGCGACGCTTTCACGCGCTTCGGCGACCGACTGGTCGACGGTGACGCTGCGGCCATAGCGGCCGCCGCGCTGTACATTGTGCGACACCAGATGGTTGGTCACCGCGTCGAGCACGCTTTGCGGAATCTGGGCGCCCGCGGCATTGTCCATGAAGATGAAATCGCCGGCCCGCTGCAGGGCGGGAAACATGGCGCGGATCTTTTCGACCGGGAAGGCGGCGCTGGTGCTGTCGGTCTGATGCTTGTTCACGGGGCAGGCTCCTGCGAGGGACTTGGGCGGGGAGGGGTATCGATGGCGGTCAGCGCGCTTTCTCGTCCTTGAAGCGGCGCTCGAGCAGGCTGACGAGGCGCACCATCGGCCACAGGAAGATGAGGTAGACCAACGCGGCGCCGATCAGCGGCGAGGGGTTGGCGTAGAGCGATTGCGCATTGGTCGCTTCCTTCAGAAGTTCCGGCAGCGCCACGGTCGAGGCGAGCGAGGTATCCTTGAACATCGAGACGCAGTTGCTGGTCATTGGCGGGATCACCACGCGGATCGCCTGCGGCAGCACCACCTTGCGCAAGGTGAGCATGAAGGGGAGGCCGAGCGCCTGCGCCGCCTCGAACTGGCCCTTCGGAATGCTTTCGATGCCGGAGCGGAACACCTCGGCCGAATAGGCCGACATGATGATCGCGAACGCCATCACCGCGGATGCCCACGACGACAGGCGGATGCCGAGGAAGGGCAGCGCATAATAGATCAGGATCAGCACCACCAGCACCGGCAGGGCGCGGAAGATGTCGGTATAGCCGATGGCGAGCCAGCGCAGCGGCTTCGGTGCGTAGAGCCGCACCAGGCTGATCGCCAGCCCCACCGCGATGCCGATGACGATGCTCATGATTCCGAGCAGCAGCGTGTTGAGGAAGCCGCGCAGCAGCGCCGGCAAACTCGACGCAATGACCTCGGGATTGAAGAAGGTGTCGATCAGCGACATGGGAGCATTCCCGGACCGTATTGCGTCATGCGATGCCTTGACAGGACCCGGACTACCCAAATCGGATTGGCCGAAACCATGGTGGTCCGGGGCGTTACGCGTCAAACAAGACGTGCCGGCCTTTGGAGCCGGCACGTCGCTCGTTTTGCCGCTGGCCGCTCAGGCCTTGGGCAGCGGCATTTCCTTGACCGTCGAGGAATCCGCCGGCGCGTCGGTGCCGAACCACTTCTTGTGGATCGCGGCCAGCGTGCCGTCCTTCTTCATCGCCGTCAGCGCGTCGTTGAGCTTGCCGAGCAGCGGATGGTCCTTGCTCATCATCAAGCCGTACTGCTCGCCGGTCTTGATGCGTTCCTTGACGACGAGGTCCTTCATCTTCTGGAACGAATACTGCATGCCGGGGATGTCGCTGACGGCGGCATCGACGCGGCCGGCGCTGAGGTCGAGCAGCAGGTTCTGCTGCGTGTCGTAACCCTTCACGTCGCTGAAGCCGTCGGCTGCCTGATGGTCCTTGACCCAGGTCTCGCCGGTCGAGCCGGAGAGCACGCCGACGACCTTGCCCTTGAGATCGGCTTCCTTGCTGATCGCGCTGTCGGTCTTGGTGGCGATGCCCATGTCGGAATCATAGTAGGGCTGGCTGAAGGAGAGCGTTTTTAGCCGCTCCGGGGTGATGGTGATCGAGGAGATCGCGACATCGATGCGGTTGGAACTGACAGCCGCGAACAGCGCCTGGAAGCCGAGATCGGCGATATCGGTGGTCATGCCGATGCGCTTGGCCGCTTCGTTGACGATGTCGACCTCGAAACCCTCGAAAGTGCCGCTCTCGTTCTTGTATTCGAAAGGCGGATTTGTCGGGTAGGCGCCGACATTGAGCACATCGGCGGCATAGGCGGTGGCGGGGCCGGCGGCGATGCCGATGGCGGCGGCCAGAACAAGCAGATTGCGACGTGTAAAGCTCATTGGTTTTCCCTCTGGGTCTTCCCTCTGTTGTCGATCGGGCGGGGCTCGCCCCGCACGGTTTGTTGCCGTCCCGCCTCCCAGCGGGGCGTCAATTCATGGCGGCGACCATGCGCTCGAGCGCCGTTTCTATCTGACCGCTGTCGCGGCACACACACATGCGCAGGAATGCCGCCGCCGAATTTCCAAACAGGTGACCGGGCGCCAGCCCGACGCGCGCCGTCTCCAGGATCCTGGCGCAGACCTGCCGCGCATCGGCTTCGCCTTCCATGGCGAAGAAGGCATACATGCCGCCGCGCGGTTTGGTCGGCAGGATGACGCCCGGGATCCGGGCCAGCCGGTCATAGGCGAGGTCGAGGCCGGTCCTGATCCGTTGCCTGATCTCTTCGACCAGCGGCTCGCCCTGGCGGATCGCCGCGACGGCGCCGGCCTGGATCGGCGCCGCGGTGCCGCTGTTGATATATTGCGTCATGGCGCCGAGCTGGTCGGCAACGCCCGATGGGTGCGCCAGCCAGCCGATGCGCCAGCCGGTCATCGCCCAGGCTTTCGAAAAACTGTTGACCGACAGCACCCGGTCGCCGTCCTCGGCGATCTGCAGGATCGAGGGCGCGACGTCGCCGTCGAAATAGAGCCGGCCATAGACCTCGTCGGAAATGATCCAGATGCCGGTGCGCCGGCTGAAATCCAGCAGCGCCTGCATCTCCTCGCGCGACGCGGTCCAGCCGGTCGGGTTCGACGGCGTCGACAGGAAGATGGCGCGAGTACGCGCGTCGCAGGTGGCGAACAGCCGGTCGAGATCGAGCCGCCAGTCATCCTTGAAGTCGAGGGAGAACGGCCGCGGCTCGCCGCCGATCAGGTGGATGGCGTTTTGGATGTTGGGCCATTGCGGCGCGACATAGACGACATTGGTGCCGGTATCGACCAGCAGCTCCAGGGCAAGATACAGCGCCTGCATGCCGCCCGGCGTAACCGTGGTGCGTGCGATCGGGATCGGGCGTCCATGGATACGCGTCTGGTATTCCGACAGCGCTTCATTCAGCGGGCCATGCCCGCGCATGTTGGGAACGTAGAAGGTCAGGCCTTCGTCGAAAGCCGCCTTTGCCGCGTCGCGGATGAAGGCCGGCGTCACCAAGTCGCCTTCGCCGTACCAGAGCGCGATGACATCGCCGAGCTCCCGCGCACGGACCGCGAGGTTGGCGATGTTTTCCGTGTGCAGGTCGCGAATCTGGGCGCGCACACCATCGAAGGCATAGCGCGCGCTGGACGATGTCTGGGGCAACACAAACGACAAGGACTGAAACCCCTCCCACCCGGGCGATGACGGACTGACAGGAAAACCCCTCTGCCGCGGCAGCCGCCATCAGGATGCTATCCAAAGCGCCGCGTATTTCAAGGCAAAAGTTTTAAGCTTAAAAAGTTCGGCGCGCCTGTGGCCCCCGCTGATACGCCTCGGGTCGCTTCCGCTTTACGCCAACTCATCCCGCGCGGCGGCAGAATTGGCCGCCGCGCCGGCGCCAAGAAACATCGTGTCGCTGGCCAGCACGAAGAAGCTCGCGCCGAGGGCGCCCCACCGGCCGACATTCTGCGGGCTGGCGCAGAATATGCCGGCGGTCCGGCCCTGCGCCAACGTCGCGCCGATGATCGTCCTGATCGCCGCATTGAGCTTCTCCGTGCCGGCAGGTCCGATCGCATCGATCGACACCGAGAGATCGCCGGGGCCGACGAAGATCAAGTCGATGCCGTCCACGGCTGCGATTGCTTCGATGTTGGCGAGACCTTCCGCCGTCTCGACCTGGACCGCGACGACGATCCGCTCATTGGCGACGGCAAGATATTCGGGAATGCGATAGCCATAGCCGGCGGCGCGTCCGGGACCGACGCCGCGCTCGCCGAGCGGCGGATAGCGCGAGGCCTTCACGGCGAGAGCAGCTTGCGCGGCGGTCGAGACACGCGGCACGAGCACGCCCTGCGCGCCGCTGTCCAGCGCCGCTTGAATGGCTTCCGGCGCATGGCCGGGAACGCGCACCATGGCCGGCACGCGATGCACGTCGGCCGACCGCACCATGGTTTCGATCATCTCGCGCGAGATCTGCGCATGCTCCCAGTCGATGCACAGGAAATCGAGCCCGGACGACGCCATGACTTCGACGGCGACCGGATGGGGGATAGCGGCAAAGGACCCGACGAGGTTGGTCCTGCTGATGCATTTCTGGCGGAACTCGCTCATGCCGATCCCCTTTCATGTTGCCCAATCCATATCCGCAAACGACGACGACGCGAAGCTATTTCAGGCTTGAAATATTTTCACGCCGGCCTAGCGTGTGGCGTTCCGCCCGAGAGTTTCCAAGATGATCAAAGCGCATCCCTTGCATGGCCCGAACAGACTGAAGCTAGGCGTGTTCTCGACCAACGCGGATGGCGGGCTTGCCATCACCGATGTGCCGGAGCGCTGGACGGCAAGCTGGCAGGACAATCTGACGGCGGCCCAGATCGCCGACCGCGCCGGGCTGGAATTCATACTTCCGATCGCGCGCTGGCGCGGCTTCGGCGGCCGCAACAAGGTGCGCGAATTCTCCTTCGAGACCTTTACCTGGGCGGCAGCCCTTGCCGCGTCGACCGAGCAGATCGGCCTGTTCATGACGGTGCACGTGCCGCTGGTGCATCCGCTCTACGCCGCCAAGGCGCTGGCGACGGTCGACCATATCAGCCAGGGGCGCGCGGGGCTCAACATCGTCTGCGGCTGGAACCCGAAGGAGTTCGGCATGTTCGGTACGCCGCTGGTCGAAAAGGGGTATGACCAGGCGGCGGAATGGATCGAGATCCTGGAGCGGCTCTACACATCGAGCGAGCCGCTCGATTATGAGGGCGCCTATTATCGTCTGAAGGAGGCGGTGAGCCGGCCGACCAGTCTTCAGGTGCCGCGCCCAGTGACAATGAACGCCGCTTTCGGCGGCCCGGGCCGGGATTTCGCCGCCGCCCGATGCGACTACCTGTTCACGACCTTTTCGGAAATGGCCGATGCCGGCAAGCATGTCGCCGATATCGGCGAGCGTGCCGCCAAGGCAGGCCGCGACGTCGGCGTCTATACGGTGGCGCATGTGGTGTGCCGCCCGACGATGGAAGAGGCGCAGGCCTATTACACGCGCTATGCCGTCACGATGGCCGACCACGAGGCGGTCGATGCGCACATGGCCGGCAAGAAGGAATTCTCGCAGTCGCACGACCAGCACGCCTATGACCGCTATCGCCAGCGCTTCGCCGGCGGCGCCGGAACCTACCCGCTGATCGGCACCCCTGAAACGATCGCGGCCGACATGGCCGAAATAGCTGGGCATGGCTACCAGGGCATCGCGCTGTCCTTCGTCAACTACACGCAGGAACTGCCCTATTTCTGCGATCACGTTCTGCCGCTGCTGAAGCAGGCCGGGCTGCGTCAGTAGTCAGTCCGGTATGACCGCGGTCGCCTGGATCTCGACCTTGGCGCGCTCCTCGACCAGCGCCACCACCTGCATGGCCGCCATCGCCGGAAAGTGCCGGCCGATCACGGCGCGATAGGCCTCGCCGATGCCTTTGAGGTTACCGACATATTCGGCCTTGTCGGTGAAATACCAGGTCATCGAGGTGATGTGCCGCGGCTCCCCGCCGGCCTCAGTCAGCACGGCGACAATATTGGCGAGCGTCTGGCGCACCTGGCCGACGAAGTCGTCGGTCTCGAATTTGCACTCGGCGTTCCAGCCGACCTGACCGCCGATAAAGACAAGCCGGCCACGCGCGGCCACGCCATTGGCATAGCCGACCGGTTTGGCCCAGCCTTCAGGCTGCAGGATGGTGTGCATGTCTCCCCCCATTTCAGATGCGGTTGGCAAAGGTTTCACGCCGCGCCCATGACCTGTCTGGCGATCACCACCTTCTGCACGTCGGACGCTCCCTCATAGATGCGTAGCGCCCTTATTTCGCGATAGAGGCTCTCGACGATATGGCCCTTGCGCACGCCGTCGCCGCCATGCAGTTGCACCGCCTTGTCGATCACCTCTTGCGCCTTGTCGGTGGCGAAGAGCTTTGCCATGGCGGCTTCGCGCGTCACCCGCGGTGCGCCCATGTCCTTGGTCCAGGCGGCGCGGTAGATGAGCAGCGCGGCCGCGTCGACATCGAGCGCCATCTCGGCGATGTGGCCCTGCACCATCTGCAACTCCGCCATCGGCGCACCGAAGAGTTTGCGTTCCGCAGCGCGCTTGACGCTCTCGTCCAGCGCGCGCCGCGCGAAACCAAGCGCCGCAGCGCCCACCGTCGAGCGGAAGACGTCGAGCACCGACATGGCGATGCGGAAACCGTCGCCGGGCTTGCCGATCAGGGCGGAAGCCGGAATGCGGACAGTGTCGAAGGACAGCCGCGCCAGCGGGTGAGGGGCAATGACCTCGAGCCGTTCGGCTATGCCGAGACCCTTCGTGTCGGCCGGCACGATGAAGGCGGAAATCCCCTTGGCGCCGGGCGCCTCGCCGGTGCGGGCGAAGACGACATAGAGGTCGGCGATGCCGCCATTGGAGATCCAGGTCTTTTCACCCGAGAGGATGTAGTTGTCGCCGTTTCGCGTGGCCGTCATTTCCATGTTGGCGACGTCCGATCCCGAGCGCGGCTCCGACAGCGCAAAGGCCGAGATCGCATCGCCGGCTCGCGTCCTTTCCAGCCAGCGCTGCTGCTCCGGCGTGCCGAACAGCGAGATCGCGCCGGTGCCGAGACCCTGCATGGCGAAGGCGAAGTCGGCGAGCCCGTCATGCCGCGCCAGCGTCTCGCGTGTGATGCAAAGCGTGCGCACATCGAGCGGTCCAGGGTTGGCAAGGTCGAGCGCCGTCGGCTTCAGCCAGCCGTCGCGGCCGAGCTTGGCCACCAGCGCGCGGCAGGAGGCGTCCACGTCGTGGTGATCGACGGGGAGATTCTTGGCGCACCAGGCGTCGAGGCGTTCGGCAAGTGCGCGGTGACGGTCCTCGAAGAAGGGCCAGTTGAGGAAGGAACGGTCAGGCATGTTTGCCTCCGCAGTTCCGCGAGGTTTGCGCTCCACGGCGCCCCCCTCTGTCCTGCCGGACATCTCCCCCACAAGGGGGGAGATCAGACGTCGCCCACGATTTCGCCAATTGCCGGCGTTGCAAGGTTGGAGCCGGCGCCGGAACTGCCAATCTCCCCCCAAGTGGGGGAGATGTCCGGCAGGACAGAGGGGGGCGCTGTCCCGCCAGCGTGTCCGTCTCGAGCGAAGACAACATCCTCAATTCCCCTCGAACACCGGCTTTTCCTTCGCCACGAACGCCTTGTAGGCCCGCTCGAAATCGCCGGTCTGCATGCAGATCGCTTGCGCCTGCGCTTCCGCCTCGATCGCCTGGTCGAGGCCCATCGACCATTCCTGATTGAGCTGCGTCTTGGTGATGCCGTGCGCGAAGGTCGGGCCGGAGACGATGCGCGCCGCCATGTCGAGCGCGTCGGCCTCCAACGCGGCCGCATCTACAAGCCGGTTGTAGAAACCCCAGCGCTCGCCCTCGGTGGCGCTCATCGTGCGGCCGGTGTAGAGCAGCTCGGCGGCGCGGCCCTGGCCGATGATGCGCGGCAGGATCGCGCAGGCGCCCATGTCGCTGCCGGCGAGCCCGACGCGGGTGAACAGGAAGGCCGTCTTTGCTTCCGGGGTGGCGATGCGGATGTCGGAGGCCATGGCGATGATCGCGCCAGCGCCGACAGCCACGCCGTCGACGGCGGAGATGATGGGTTTGCCGCAATTCAGCATCGCCTTGACGAAATCGCCGGTCATGCGCGTGAAGGCCAGCAACTGCTTCATATCCATCTTGACCAGCGGCCCGATGATGTCGTGGACATCGCCGCCCGAGCAGAAATTGCCGCCATTGGGCAGGAACACGACGGCGTCGACATCCTCGGCATAGACCAGGTCGCGAAACGTGTCGCGCAGCTCGGCATAGCTGTCGAAGGTCAGCGGGTTCTTGCGCTCGGGTCGGTCGAGCCGGATTTTCGCGACTTTGCCTTCGACCTCCCAGAGAAAATGCTTCGGCTTGAGCTTTGCCATGGCGTTCATTCGCGTCCCTCCCAATTGCTGCGGAACGATTTCAGCATGCCGGTGAGCCGCTTCGCTTCCTCCTCGCTGACACCGCCGAGCAGCTCGCCGACCCAGCCCTCATGCACGGCCGCGATCCTCGCGAAAGCTTTGCTGCCTTCCTCGGTCAGCCGCACCATCGAGGTGCGGCGGTCGCCGTTGCGGCGCGCGCGCGTCACCAGCCCTTCCGAAACCAGCCGGTCGACGATGCCCGTCACATTGCCGTTCGACACCAGAAGGAAGCGCGACAGGTCGCTCATCAGCATCCCTTCCGGCACGCGATAGAGCGCCGCCATCACGTCGAAGCGCGGCAGCGTGGTGTCGAATTCCTTCTTCAGCCGTTCGCGCAGTTCCGCCTCGATGGTGCGCGAGGCGCGCAGCAGGCGGATCCACAGCCGCAGCCTCTCCTTGCCCGGCCCGGTGGAGGTCGGTCCCGCTACCATGTCTCGCCTCCGGAAATGGAGATTGCCTGTCCGGTGATCGATCCCGCCGCATCGCTGCACAGCCACAGCACCGCGTCTGCGACCTCGTCCGGCTGGATGAAACGCCCCTGCGGGTTCACGGACGACAGGCTCTGCCTTACTTCCTCTGCCGAACGCCCGGTCTTCTCAACGATGCGTCGGACAGATTCCTCCAGCATGTCGGTCTCGACGAAACCGGGGCAGACCGCATTGACGGTAACGCCTGACTTGGCGGTCTCGGCGGCCAAGGCGCGCATGAGCCCGACGACGCCATGCTTGGCAGCGACGTAAGGCGCAACATAGGCGTAGCCTTTCAGCCCGGCGGTCGAGGCAACGAAGACGATACGGCCTGCCTTTCGCGCGAGCATGCCGCCGAGCGCCGGCTTCACCGTCAGGAAGGCGCCGGTGAGATTGACGTCGAGCGTACGCTGCCAGTCGGCCAAAGACGTCTTGTGCGCCGGCGCGCTGCCCGCCATACCGGCATTGGCGACGACGATGTCGAACGGTCCGCGCGCCACCTCGGCCTGCTGATAAAGGGCCCCCATCGACGCCTCATCGGTGACGTCGGCGGCAATGCCGAGGATGTGATCGTCTTCGCGAGCCACTTTGGCAAGCTCCGCCTCGCGCCGCCCGCAGATGGTGACATTCACCCCAGCTTCCGCCAGCGCCAGCGCGATGGCCTTGCCGACGCCGGAGCCGCCGCCGGTGACCAGCGCATGCTTGCCCTCGATTGCCCGCGCGGCGCTCATACTTTCAGCCCCGCGGCTGCTTCGCGCTCGGCCAGCCGGTAGATCTGGTCGCGTCCGGGCAGATAGGGATCCGGCCATTTGACGCCACGGTCGCCGAGCGTCACCGCCGCATGCAGCGTCCAATAGGGGTCTGCCAGATGGGGCCGCGCCAGCGCCACAAGATCGGCGCGGCCTGCCATCAGGATCGAGTTGGCATGGTCCGGCTCGTAGATGTTGCCGACCGCCATGGTCGCCATGCCGACCTCGTTGCGGATGCGGTCGGAGAACGGCGTCTGGAACATGCGGCCATAGACTGGTTTGGCGGCGATGGACGTCTGTCCGGCCGAGACGTCGCAGAGATCGACGCCAGCTTCGCGCAGCAGCTTTGCGATCTCGACGGCGTCCGCCGGTGTCACGCCTTCGATCCCGACCCAGTCATTGGCCGAGATGCGCATCGAGATCGGCTTTTCCGCCGGCCACACCGCGCGCACCGCATGAAAAATCTCCAGCGGATATCGCATGCGGTTTTCCAGCGAGCCGCCATAGTCGTCGGTGCGGCGATTGGTTAGCGGCGTGATGAAGGCCGACAGCAGATAGCCATGCGCGGCATGGATCTCCAGCATGTCGAAGCCGCAACGCCCGGCCATCTGAGCTGAGGCGACAAACTGATCGCGGACCAGATCCATGTCGGCGCGGTCCATCGCCTTCGGCACCTGGTTCTGCGGCGACCACGCCACGGCCGACGGCGCCATCACCGGCCAGTTGCCGGAAGGCAACGGCACGTCGGTTCCTTCCCAGCCGACGCGGGTCGAGCCCTTGGCGCCGGAGTGGCCGATCTGGGCGCAGATCTTGGCCTCCGTTTCGGCATGGACGAAATCGACCAGCCGTTTCCAGGCGACCTCATGTTCGGGCTTGTAGAAGCCGGGGCATCCGGGCGTGATGCGCCCTTCCGGGCTGACGCAGGTCATCTCGATATAGAGCAGGCCCGCGCCGCCCTTGGCGCGCTCGGCATAGTGAGCAAAATGCCAGTCGGTCGGGCAGCCGTCGACCGCCTTGTACTGCGCCATCGGCGAGACGACGATGCGGTTGGCGAGCGCCATGTCGCGCAGCCTGAACGGTGCGAACATCGGCGCGCGGCGCAGCATGTTGCCGCCGGCGCCGGCCTTGCGCTGGAACCACTCCTCGGCGCCCGCCAGCCATTCGGCGTCGCGCAGGCGAAGGTTCTCATGGCTGATGCGCTGCGAGCGGGTGAGCAGCGAATAGTTGAACTGAACTGGATCAAGTCCGAGATATCGTTCGACTTCCTCGAACCATTCGAGCGAGTTGCGCGCCGCCGATTGCAGCTTGAGCACCTCGGTGCGCCGCGCATCCTCATATTTGCGGAAGGCCGCCTCGAGGTTGGGCTCGGTTTCGACATAGTCGGCCAGCGCCACGGCGCTTTCGAGCGCAAGCTTGGTGCCGGAACCGATCGAGAAATGCGCCGATGCCGCAGCATCGCCCATCAGCGCCAGGTTCTTGTAAGACCAGCGCTCGCACAACACGCGGGGGAAATTGATCCAGGCCGAACCCCTGATGTGGTTGGCGTTGGTCATCAGCGGATGGCCGCCGAGGTGCTTCGCAAAAATGCGTTCGCAGGCCGCTATCGATTCCTGCTGTGTCATCTGGCCGAAGCCGAAGGCGCTCCAGGTCTGCTCGCTGCATTCGACGATGAAGGTCGCCGTCTCGCTGTCGAACTGGTAGGCATGCGCCCACACCCAGCCATGCTCCGTCTTCTCGAAGATGAAGGTGAAGGCATCGTCGAATTTCTGCGTCGTGCCGAGCCACACGAACTTGCATTTGCGTGTGTCGATGTCGGGCTTGAAGACATCGGCGAAAGTGGCGCGGGATTTCGAGTTCAACCCATCCGAAGCAACCACCAGGTCGTGCGTTTCCATGAAGGGCCTGGGATCGGAAATCTCGGTCTCGAACTGCAGCTTGATGCCGAGCTCGCGAGCGCGACGCTGCAGGAGGATCAGCAGCCGCTTGCGGCCGATGCCGCAGAAGCCATGGCCGGAAGACACGGTGCGCACGCCGTCATGGATGACCGCGATGTCGTCCCAATAGGCGAAGTGTTTCTTGATCCAGACGGCGCTGACCGGGTCGTTCCTGGTCAGGTTCTCGAGCGTCTCCGCCGACAGCACCACGCCCCAGCCGAACGTGTCGTCCGGGCGGTTGCGTTCATACACCGTCACCTCATGCGCGGCATCGCGCAGCTTCAGCGAGATGGCAAAGTAGAGTCCGGCCGGTCCGCCGCCGAGAACCGCAACCTTCATATCTTGCGATCTCCTCTAGGGCAATTCCAGGAAAAGTGCGTAGCGGTTTTCCGTCCGGAATTGCGTGAACTCTACAAGATGTCCGGAACCGCCGGATGGGACCAGCGGTTCCGACCGTCAGTATTGCGCCCGGGGCCAATTATTTCAAGCTTAAAGTTTTATAATTGAACGATGGTTTGGGCGCGGGCGGTTGAGGTCATTTGCTCGGATCCTTCGGGCTCCACAACACGGTCTCCGCACCCTTCTCATAGGCCATGCCCTGCGGGTAGCTGATGGCTTCCAGCTGCAGGCCCCAGGGCGCCTGGAAATAGAGGATGGTCTGGCCGGCCGCGGGTCCTTCCTTCACTGGCAGCGGTCCCAGCCTCGTCTTCACGCCCTTGGCGTCGAGATAGGCCTTCGCGGCGGCGACGTCGTCGACATAGAAGGCGATGTGGAAACCGCCGATGTCGCTGTTCTTCGGCGTCAAGTCCTTCTGGTCGGGCGCGGTGTATTTGAACAGTTCGATGTTCGAGCCAGTGCCGCAGCGGACCATGGTGATCTCCTGGATCACCGCCTTCGGATCGACGCCGAGCAGGTCCTGCATGAAGGTGCCTTTGTCGTCGGCAAACGGGCCGAACGACATCGCCTTCTTGCAGCCGACGACATCGGTGAAGAAGTCGACCGCCTGCTTCATGTCGGGCACGGTGATGCCGGTATGGTCGTGGCCACGCATGCCGGGGATCGAATCCGCCGATGCCGCTCCCATTGCGCTGAACAAGGAGGCCGCGAGGACCGCTGCCTGGATTGCGTATTTCATGTCACCCTCCGTTGGCGGGCCTGCTTGTCCTTGCGCACGTCCGAGGCCCACTGGTCGGCGTGCGGATATCGAAGCTCAATTCATGCCGGCGCCTTTGGCCGCAGCCAGTCCGCGTCGATCTCCGGCAGCGGAATGGCGGCGAGCAGGTCGCGCGTGTAGGTCTCCTTCGGATTGTCGAACAGCGCGTCCGTGGCGCTGGCCTCGACGATCCTTCCCTCGCGCATGACGATGACCTGCTGGCAGAGCCGCCGGATCACCGACAGGTCGTGGCTGATGAAGCCGACCGTCAGCCCCATCTCGGCCGCCAGCTTTTCCAGCAGCGTCAGGATCTGCGCCTGGGTCGAGACGTCGAGCCCGGAGACGATCTCGTCGGCCAGAACGAATTTCGGCGCCAGCGCGAGCGCCCGCGCGATGCCGACGCGCTGGCGTTGGCCTCCGGACAGTTCGTGGCGGTAGCGGCTGGCAAAATTCTGCGGCAGGCCGACGCGCTGCAGCGCTTCCGCGACGCGCTCCTTCAGCCTGTCGCCAAGTCCGTTCTGCCGAAGCGGTGCGGCGATAATGCTGAAGATCGTATGTCGCGGATTGAGCGACGACATCGGGTCCTGGAAGATCATCTGCAGGTCGCGGCGCAGCGGCCTGAGCTCAGCCTCCGAAAGGTGGCTGATGTCGCGCCCCTCGAAGCTGATCGAGCCGGCGCTCGGCTCGAGCAGCCTGACCAGGGCGCGGCCGAGCGTCGACTTGCCGGAGCCGGACTCGCCGACAATGCCGGTGACCGAGCCCTTGGGCAGGTCGAAGTCGAGCCCTTTCAGGATTTCGGCCAGCGGCGCGCGGCCGATCAGCGGCTTGCGCGTCATGTCGGGCAGCGCCACTTTCAGCCCGCGCACGGAAAACAGCGGCTCAGCCATGGCCGGGCCTCCAATCCTTGTCGGCGGCTGCGATCTCGGCCGTGAGCCCGGCAAGCACGCTTTCGTCCACCGGCTTCAGCGAGGCGTATGGATCGGTGTAGCGCGGCGTCGCAGCGATCAGCGCCCGCGTATAGGGATGCTGCGGAGCGGCGAAGAGCTGGGCGGTCTCTGCCTCCTCCACCACCTTGCCGGCATAGAGCACCGACACTTTCTGACTGATCTTGGCGACGACGCCGAGATCGTGGGTCACGAACAGGATCGCCGTGCCGTGATCGCGCTGCAACTGCGCGATCAGCCGCAGGATCTGCTTCTGCACGGTGACATCGAGCGCCGTCGTCGGCTCGTCGGCGACGATCAGCCTCGGTTCCGCCGCGAAAGCAGCGGCGATCAGCACGCGCTGGCGCATGCCGCCGGACAATTCGTGCGGATAGCTTTTCAGCACGCGCTCCGGATCGCGGATCTGCACCTCGTCGAGCAATTGCCGGATGCGTGTGTCGGCCCGCTCGCCGCGCCAGCCGAGGATGCGCACCAGCCGGTCGGTCATCTGCGGGCCGATGCGGCGCGACGGGTTGAGCGCGGTCAGCGGATCCTGCGGGATCAGCGCCGTGCGCGCACCGATCAGGGTCCGCCGCGCCTTGGCATCGAGCCGGCCGAGATCCTCGCCTTCGATCAGCATGTCGCCCTCGACGATGCGCACGCTTTTCGGCAGCACGCCGAGCACCGCCTTGCCGATCATCGTCTTGCCGGCGCCGCTCTCGCCGACCAGCGCGCGCACCTCGCCCGGCTGGACGCTGAGCGACACCGAACGCAGCACGCGCTGGCCGTTGGGCAGCTCGGCGCTCAGGCCGCGGATGTCGAGACACACGCTCATCGCAGCACCGGATCGAAGCGCGCCTTCAGCGCTTCGCCGAACTGGCTGAAGGAAAGTACGGTGAGGATCAGCGTGATCAGCGGGAACACCAGCACCCACCAGGCCTGGTGGATCGACAGCCGGCCCTCGGCGATGATGCCGCCCCAGGTCGGATCGTCGGTCGAGATCGACAGGTTGACGAAGGACAGGATCGCCTCGACGATGACGGCGATGCCCATCTCCAGTGACAGCAGCGCCACCACCGACGGCAGCACATTGGGCAGCACCTCGCGCAGCATGATGCCGATGCGGCCATAGCCGGCGATGCGCGCGCTTTCGACATAATCCATACGCGCCTGGCTCATCGCCTCGGCGCGGATCACCCGGCAAAAGCGCGTCCAGTCGATGATGGCGATGGCAAGGATGACGGAGCTCAAGCCGGTGCCCAGCACCGCCACCAGCAGGATCGCGAACAGCACCGGCGGGAACGCCATCCAGACATCGACGACGCGCGAGATGATGCGGTCGGCCCAGCCGCCGAAATAGCCGGCGATCAGCCCGAGCGCCGAACCGAGAAGGCAGGCGGATGTCGCCGCCGCGAAAGCGACGATGAAGGCGATGCGGCCGCCGAAGATCAGTCGCGACAACAGATCGCGTCCCAGGCTGTCGGTGCCCAGCCAATAGCCGGGCTCGGCGCCGTCCAGCCAGAAGGGCGGCAGGCGCTCCAGCATCAGGTCCTGCGCCAGCGGGTCCTGCGGCGCGATCAGTGGCGCGAAGATCGTCGCAAGCAGCGCCAGCACAAGCCAACCGCCGGCCAGCCACAGCCGCGGGCTCAAACCGCGCCGGGCAACGCGTGCGTCATCCATGCCGCAGCCTCGGATTGAGCAGCGCATACATCATGTCGACGGCAAGGTTGATCAGCACGAAGAGCAGCGCGAACACCAGCACGATGCCCTGGATCAGCGGCAGGTCTCGGTTGATGACGGCGTCGATCGCCATGTTGCCGAGGCCTTCATAGGAAAACAGCCGCTCGACGATGACGGTGCCGCCGATGAGGAAGGTGAATTGCACGCCGACCAGCGTCAGTGTCGGCAGGGCCGCGTTCTTCAGCGCCTCGCGCAGGATCACCTGTGTCTCGGAAAAGCCTTTGACACGCGCCAGCACGACATAGTCGAGGTCGAGCACTTCCTTCAGCGACTGTTTGAGCAACTGCGCGATGATCGCCGCCAGCGGCAGCGCCAAGGCCACGGCCGGCATCAGGATGTGTTTCAGCAGGTCCCAGGTGAGGTCGAAGCGCAGCCTGAGAATGCTCTCGACCAGATAGAACTGCGTGACGAAAGGCAGATCGAGCTGCGGCGACACCCGGCCGGAAATGTCGAACACCGGCACCAGCACGCCAAACAAAAGGATCAGCACTAGACCCCACAGGAAGTCGGGGATGGAGAGCGTCGCGCCGCTCACGACGTCGATGCCGGCCTCGATTGCCGTGCCGCGCGAGCGCGCGCCGAGGATCGCCGCGGTGGCGCCGAGCACGATCGCCATTAGCAGCGCCACGGTCGCCAGCTCCAGCGTCGCCGGCAGCCGGTCGAAGACAAGACCGAGCACGTCCTGGCGCAGCGAGATCGAGGTGCCGAAATCGCCATGCAGCACGCCGCCGAGCCAGATGAAGAATTGCTGCACGATTGACTTGTCGAGCCCGTAGAGCGCGCGCAGCCGGGCGATGTCGTCGTCGCTGGCGCCGGGCGGCAGCATCATGGCGATCGGGTCGCCGGGCGCGACGCGGATGACGACGAAAACGACGATGGCGACGCCAAAAAGCGTCACGAGCATCGTCAACAGACGAACGAGGAATCTCTGCAGCAGCATGCGTGCGTAATCACTCTGAACGGACTCCCCCTCATCCTGCCGCTTCGCGGCCACCTTCTCCCCAGTGGGGAGAAGAGGCTGGCTCAGCCGTCGGCGACCTCTTCTCCCTTGGGGGAGAAGGTGGCCCGAAGGGCCGGATGAGGGGGCTGCGTCGTTGAAAGAGGCACGCTACCGCGCCTCCTCATTTCGATCAGGCGGCCGGGGTCATCAGCGCCGGCAGCAGCGCGCCGGACACGTGCTGCACGACATTGACCTTCTTCGAATGCACGATCGGCTGCGCATACTGCATCAGCGGCAGCACATAGGCCTGCTCGGCGATGTATTTGTCGACCGCCTTCCAGCCGGCGATGCGCTTGGCCTCGTCCTTCTCGCCCCAGAGCGGGTTGATCATGTCGATCAGGTCCTTGCTGTCCCACACCGAATGAGGGCTTGGGCCGTACATGGCGAAGCCGGTCGAGGTGGTCGGGTCGCCGATGGAATTGCCCCAATTGTAGAAGGCGGCCGGCGCCAACTTGTCGGCGGCGCGCAGCTCGTAATGCTTGGCGATCTCGTAGACCTCGATCTTGGCCTCGATGCCGACCTTGCGCCACATGCCGACGATCGCTTGGATCATCTCATAGTCCTTGGGCTTGAAGCCCTTGGTGGTCTGGATGGTGAACTTGACAGGTTTCTTGGGCGAATAGCCGGAAGCGGCTAGCAATTCCTTGGCTTTCTCCGGGTTGTGCTCGACCTTGATCGAGGGATCGAAGGCCGTGTATTCCGGCGTCTCCAGCGTCGCGATCGGCTGGCCGTAGCCGCGCAGCAGGCGCTTGACCAGGAGCTCCTTGTCGACCGCCATCACGGCCGCCTGGCGGACGTTCTTGTCCAGCATCGCCTCGATGTCGTTGAAGAAGATCATGCCGATGTCGGAGACGTTCTTGATCGAGCCGGCAAGCCCGTCCTTGGCGATCAGCCGGTCATATTCCTCATAGGGGATTTCAAGCGTCACCTGCGAGGAGCCGGACTCGATTTCGGCAACGCGGCTCGCCGCGTCGGTGACGAACTTGATCGTCACATTCCCGAAGGCGGGTTTCGTGCCCCAATAATGCGGATTGGCCTTCAGCCGCAGGAAGGCGTTGCGCTCGAACTTGTCGACCATATATGGCCCGGTGCCGATCGGGGCCTTCTCGAAGCCTTCGGCCCCGACCTTCTCGTAATAGGCTTTCGGCAGGATGTAGCCAGTCAGGAACGACATCCACTTGAAATAGACCGGATCGAACTGCACGACGTCGCCGGTGATCTTGTTGCCATCGATCTTGAAATTGTTGACGTTCTTCCAGACGAACTGGATCGGGTTGCCGGTTTTCTCATCGCCAGCCCGGGTTAGCGACCACACGACGTCTTCCGGTGTGAAGGACGAGCCGTCATGCCACTTGACGCCTTCGCGCACCGTCATCGTCACCTTGGTGCGGTCGTCGTTCCAGCCCCATTCGGTGAGCAGTCCGGGCGTGAAGGAAAGGTCCGGTTTCTGGCCTATGATCTGGTCGAACACCGACTGGTAGAGGCCCTGAATAGTCGGGTTGACAGCCGAGGGCCCGGTGGTCGGATCCCAGGAGGGCAGGTTCACGTTGTAGGCGATGGTGAGCTCGTCGGCTGCCTTGGCCGTCCTCGGCAGGCCAAGCGTCGCCGCGCCGATCGCGGCGGCGCCATATCCAAGCAAGTCGCGTCTGTTGATGGTCATGGTCGTTCCCCTTGTTGGTTGTCATTGTACGCGCGGCGTTTTCATTCGGTGGTGGGCAACCGCGCCTTGTCCATCCCGGAATTTCTTCAGCTCAACTCCCTCCCAGCTGTTGGGCGAGCATGAAGCCGGAGCCCGCGCCCGTGCCGGCGCCCGGCCATGTCGCCGCGCCGGTGAGGTAGAGGTTCGAGACCGGCGTGTTCCAGCGTGCGAAGGACCGCGCCGGGCGGAAGACGAAATTCTGCGACAGATGGTGGCTGCCGCAGATCTGGTCGCCGCCGACGAGGTTCGGGTTTTCGCGCTCGAGGTCGAGCGGCGAGAAGACCGCGCGGCCAAGCACCTTGCGGCGCAATCCCGGCGCGTAGCTCTCCACGATGTCGAGCACCCGCTCGGCATAGGCGTCCCTGACCGTATCCCACTGCGCCGGCGCGATCTTGCCTGCGGCATCGCCGAGGATCTCGGCCGGCAGCATGCGCACCTGCACCCACAGCACATGCTTGCCCTGCGGCGCGCGCGACGGGTCGACGGCCGTCGGCTGGCCGACCACGAGCACGGGCTGATCGGGCAGTTGGCCGGCGATCGCCTGCTGGTAGGTGCGCGACATGGCGTCGAGCGATGGCGCCAGATGCACATAGGCGAACTGGCGAAGCTCGGCGCTTGCGCTCCAGTCCGGCAAGTCGTCCATCGCCAGATGGATCATCATCGTGCCCGGCGCATGCCGGAATTTCCGCATCGCCGCGTCGAAGCCGGCGTCGCCCGAGCCATTGGGCAGCAGCGTGCCCGTCAGTGCTTTCGGCGCGACGCCGGCGATCACTGCCTTGGTCGCGACATGCGTTTCGCCGGATGCCAGCCGCACGCCGGTCGCCTTGCCGCCGGAAACCGTGATCTCGGCGACATCCGCGCCGGTCGTGATCCGGCCGCCGGCCGCCGTCACCATGCCGGCCAGCGCGCGGATGATCGTATCGGCGCCGCCTTTGCCCAGCACCATGCCGAAACTCTGGTTTGCCATCGATTCCAAATAGGGGAATACGGCACCGCCGGCGATGTCGGGCGCGAAGTCGAGATGCATGCCCCAGGCGGCGAGCGTCGTGCGCACATGCGGCGTCTCGAAATTCTCCTCAAGCCACGCACGCGGCGAGGAGAGCAGCAATCGAGCCGTATCCAGCGCGCCGGCAAGACCCTTCTTGCGCCAGAGATTCCAGCCCGTGCCGGCAAGCGCCTTCGCGCTCATCGGCGATCCGAGCAGCCGGAACAGATGCTCGGCTTCGCCCGGAAAGGCGCCCACCAGCCTGCGCCATGTGGCCGCGTCCGCCGCGGAGAAGGCGGCCAGCCGCGATGCGGTCTTTTCCAGGTCGTTGCTGACGCCGAACCATTTCCCGTCGGGGAAGGCGCTGGCGAAACAGTCGGCCACGGGCGCGAACTCCAGCCCGTGGCTTTTCAATTCATTTGCATATTTTCGATGAAAGGCGGAACCTGCAAAGAGGCTCAAATTCATCGCGCCGAAATCGTGCCGGAAGCCGGGAAGCGTGTATTCGCCGGTTTGCACAGCGCCGCCGACCGTCTGGCTGCGCTCGAAAACCGCTATTTTCCAGCCTTTGAGCGCCAGATGCGCGGCGCATGCCAGACTGTTGTGGCCCGCCCCGACAAAGATGGCGTCGAACTCGCTCACGCCCCGCCCCAAAATGCTTTATGCTTAAAGATAATTGCAGATGCATATGTTTTCGTCTAGTAGGTATATTAAGGGCCGCAACGAGCCTTGATCATCAGAGAGAAGAGGGAACAAAGACCATGGACACGCAGAAACTCCTCGGCGAGGTCGCCGGCCAGCTGCTCTCGGGCGCCATCAAGGTGGTCGACCTGACGGCGCCACTCGGGCCGAACACGCCGCTGATCAAGCTGCCGCCGGAGCTCGCCGTCGACACGCCGAAGGTCGAGATCCATGAGATTTCCAAATACGACAAGAACGGTCCGTGGTGGGCCTGGAACTGGTTGAAGCTCGGCGAGCATTCGGGCACGCATTTCGACGCGCCGCAGCACTGGATCACCGGCAAGGATTATCCGGACGGCGCCACAGACACCATTCCGGCGCAGAATTTCATCGGCCCGGTCAACGTCATCGACTGCTCAGTGGAAGCGGCTGAAGACCACGATTTCCTGCTCACCGTCGACCACATCAAGGCCTGGGAGGCCAAGCATGGCGCCATCAATCCCGGCGAGTGGGTGGTGATGCGCACCGACTGGTACAAGCGCAACGGCTCGGAAGCCGAGTTCCTCAATGCCAACGAAACCGGCCCGCACACGCCCGGCCCGACGGCGGAAGCCATCCAGTTCCTGATAGCCAAGGATATCAAGGGCTGGGGATCGGAGACGATCGGCACGGATGCCGGCAAGGCCGGCGGCATGGAGCCGCCATTCCCGGCCCACACGCTGATGCACAAGGCCAATCGCTACGGCCTCGCCAGCCTCTGCAACCTCGACCAGCTGCCGCCGAAGGGCGCGATCCTGATCGCCGCCCCGCTCAAGATCGAGCGCGGCACCGGCAGCCCGATCCGCGCGCTGGCGCTGGTGCCGCGGGGTTAAAGCCAAGGCCACGACGATGAGCGACGTCGATCACATCATCGTCGGCAGCGGCATCAACGCCCTGGTCTGCGCGGCGATGCTTGGCGCCAAAGGCGCCAAGGTGCTCTTGCTCGAGCGCAACGACCGCATCGGCGGCTGCATGCGCACCGAGGAGATCACGGCGCCCGGTTTCGTCCATGACGTGATGGCGACGACCTTCGTGCTGTTCATCACCTCGCCGGCCTTTGCTGCGTTGGGCAAGGACCTTGCGCGGCACGGGCTGGAGTTCTGCCACACGGCGACGCCGACCGGCGTGCTTCGGCCCGACGGCAGCCATGCTGTTATCACCACCGATCGCGCCGCCAACATCGCGGCGCTGAACCGGATCGCGCCCAGTGACGGCGACCGCCATGGCGGCGATGTCGGCGACATCGAGCGCAATGCCGGCTTGCTGTTCGGCCTGCTCGGCGGCGCGCTCTGGTCCTATCCAACGACAAAACTGCTGGCCGGCGAGGCCTGGCGGCGCGGCCCGCGCAACCTCGCCGCCTTCATGGGCGAGGCGCTGGTGCCTGCGCGCGGCTGGCTGGAAACGACTTACACATCCGACGTCGTCCGCGCGCTCTGGGCGCCCTGGGTGCTGCATGCCGGGCTTGGACCCGAAGACGCCTTCTCCGGCCAGATCGCCAAGGTCATCGCCTTCGCCCTGGAGGCGGCAGGCGCGCCGATCGTCAAGGGCGGCGCTAAAAACCTGCTCGCCGCCTTCGAGGCGCTGATCAAGGAGCGCGGCGGCGAGATCCGCGTCAACGCCGATGTCGCCTCGGTCGACCAGACAAGCGGTCGCGCCAGCGGCGTGCGGCTTGCGTCCGGCGAGACGTTGAGCGCCACGAAGAGCGTCATCTGCTCGGTCACGCCGACGCAGCTTTACGGCCGCCTGCTCGGCACGGATGCGCCGGAAGCAGCCACCAAGGCCACCCAGTCCTATCGCTACGGCAAAGGCAATTTCCAGATCCACTATGCGCTGGACAAGCCGCCGACCTGGCGCGGCGAGGGCCTCGACAAGGTGGCGCTGCTGCATCTGACGCCGGGGCTCGACGGCGTCTCCAAAGCCTGCAACGAGGCGGTGCGCGGCCTGCTGCCGGAAATTCCAACCATCTGCGTCGGCCAACCGCACGCGCTCGACCCGTCGCGCTGTCCTGAAGGCAAGGCGATCCTCTGGCTGCAATTGCCCGAGGCGCCGCGCCACATCAAGGGCGATGCCGCCGGCAAGCTCGAAGTGCCGGCTGACGGACGCTGGACCGAGGCGCTGCGCGAGGCCTATGCCGATCGTGTCGAGGCGATCCTCGCCAACCATATCGACGATTTCCGCGACACGGTGATTGCGCGCCGCGCCTATTCGCCGGCCGATCTCGAGGCGATGAACATCAACCTGGTCGGCGGCGATCCCTATGGCGGCTCGTCGACCATCGACCAGTCCTTCCTGTGGCGGCCGTTCAAGGCGAGCCGCAACCACGAGACCGGCATCAAGGGCCTCTACCATATCGGCGCTTCGACCCATCCAGGAGCCGGCCTAGGCGGCGGCTCCGGCTTCCTTCTGGCGGGGAGGCTCTGATGGAACAGAAGCTCGCCGAAAAACGCCAGCGCATCTCGACCCTCGGCCAGATCGGGCTGCAGCAATTCGCGCCCTATCTGATGAACCGCATCATGGGCCGCTACAACGCCACTTTGCGCGAGGACTTCCGTAAGCAAGGTCTTACCATTCCGCAGGTGCGGACGCTCGCCGTGCTCTCGGTCACCGACGGCGTCACCGTCAACGACCTCTCGGTCTATACGGTGATAGAGCAGTCGACCTTGAGCCGCACGCTCGACACGCTGGAAGGCCAGGGCCTTGTGCGGCGCGAGCAGGGCGTCACCGACAGCCGCATCCGCCATGTGTTCCTGACCGATGACGGACGCGCGCTGTTCACCCGCGCCTGGCCGGCGATGCACGACGCGTTCGAGGCGATGTTCGAGGATGTCGACGATGCCGAATATGCCGCGCTGATCGCGATCCTGCAGAAGATGCTGAAGAACATCCGCAAGCACGACATCTGAGTTGACGTACGCGCCGCTGATTGCGGCAACGGAAGGAGGCAGAGATGGCCGAACGGTCTTTTGCCAAGGAAGTCGAAAAGCTGAGGTTAGGGGCCGGCGAGGAATTCGCCGGCGAGGGCATCCTCGCAATCACCAAGGCGCTGCTGCAATGCGGCGTCGGCTATGTCGGCGGCTACCAGGGCGCGCCGATCAGCCATCTGATGGATGTGCTGGCCGATGCGCAGGACATTCTGGGCGAGCTCGGCGTGCATTTCGAGGCGAGCGCCTCGGAGGCGACCGCCACCGCCATGCTTGCCGCTTCGGTGCATTACCCGATCCGCGGCGCCGCCACCTTCAAATCGACGGTCGGCACCAACGTCGCGTCCGATGCGCTCGCCAATCTGGCGTCGGGCGGGGTCACCGGCGGCGCGCTGATCATCGTCGGCGAGGACTATGGCGAGGGCTCCTCCATCATGCAGGAGCGCAGCCACGCCTTCGCCATGAAGAGCCAGGTCTGGCTGCTCGATCCGCGCCCGAACCTGCCCTCGATCGTCAAGGCGGTCGAGGACGGCTTCGAACTGTCGGAGGCGTCGAACACACCCGTGATGCTGCAAGTGCGCATCCGCTGCTGCCACGTGCATGGCCACTTCACCGCCAAGGATAACAAGCGCCCGCCAATGTCGGTCGCCGACGCGCTGTCCGCACCACGCCGCGACACCGGCCGTATCGTGCTGCCGCCCGCCTCCTTTCTGCATGAGAAGGAGAAGGTCGCCAAGCGCTGGCCGGCGGCGGTCGATTTCATCAAGAGCCGCAAGATCAACGAGATGTTCGGGCCGGACCACGGCTCGGTCGGCATCGTCATGCAGGGCGGCATGTACAACTCGGTCATCCGCGCGCTGCAGCGGCTCGGCCTCGCCGACACCTATGGCGACACCGACGTGCCGCTCTATGTGCTGAACGCCGTCTATCCGCTGGTCGATGACGAGTTCCTCGCCTTCTGCGAAGACAAGCAGGCGGTGCTGGTCGTCGAGGAAGGCCAGCCCAACTACATCGAGCAGGCCTTTGCCGCGATGCTGCACAAGGCCGGGCGCGGAACCAAGCTCGTCGGCAAGGAGCATTTGCCGATGGCCGGCGAATATACTGGACAGGTCATGCTTGACGGCATCGGCTCCTTCCTGCGCGCCAACGCCCCGCACCTGCTGCCGGGTGATGTCCGCGCGCCGAACAAAACGGGCGAAGGCGTCGACACCGCCGATCTCATCAATGTCGTGCCTGGACGTCCGCCAGGCTTCTGCGTCGGCTGCCCGGAGCGGCCGATCTTCGCCGCGACCAAGCTGGTCGAGCAGGAGCTCGGCAAGCACCACATCGCCTCCGACATCGGCTGCCACCTGTTCTCGATCATGCCGCCCTTCGAGCTCGGCGCCACCACCATGGGCTACGGGCTGGGGCCCGCCTCGGCCTCCGCCTTCAACTCGCCGGACGCGAAACGCCGCTCGATCTCGTTCGTCGGCGACGGCGGGTTTTGGCACAACGGCCTCACCTCCTCGATCGGCAACGCCGTCTTCAACCGGAATGACGGCGTCATCGTCATCGTCGACAATTTCTACTCGGCCGCCACCGGCGGGCAGGACATCCTGTCGTCGCGCGCCAACAACCGCACCAAGTCGACGAAGCATCCGATCGATGAAGCGGTGAAGGGCATGGGGGTCAAATGGCTGCGCCACATCGACCGCACCTATGATGTCGGCAAGATGCGCGCCGCTTTGCGCGATGCGCTGACCACCGAGGAGAAGGGGCCGAAGGTCATCGTCGCCTCGTCCGAATGCATGCTCAACCGCCAGCGCCGCGAGAAGCCGCTGGTCGACAAGGCGATCAAGGGCGGCGAGCGCGTGGTCAAGCCCAAATTCGGCGTCGACGAGGACATCTGCACCGGCGATCACGCCTGCATGCGCCTCTCCGGCTGTCCCTCGCTGTCGGTCAAGTCGCTCGACGATCCGCTGCGCGACGATCCGGTGGCCTCGATCGACCAGAACTGCGTCGGCTGCGGCAATTGCGGCGAGGTGGCGGACGCTGCCGTGCTCTGCCCGTCCTTCTACCGCGCCGATGTGGTGCACAATCCCGGCCGCTGGGACCGTTTCCTCGAAAGCGCGCGCCGGGCCGTGATCGGGCTGCTGCAGCGCCGCCGCGAGAGCCGCCGTTTGATGTTCGCCGATGCTTGATCCCACCGCAGCGCTGCGCCCGAAGGCGGGCGCCTCAGACGACGAGCGGGTGATAAAGCTCGCCGTGCTGGCCGTCGGCGGCCAGGGCGGCGGCGTGCTGGCCGACTGGATCACCGATGTCGCCGAGCGCAACGGCTACATCGCGCAATCGACCTCGGTGGCCGGCGTCGCCCAGCGCACCGGCGCGACGATCTATTACATCGAGATGGCCCGCGACACCGGCCGGCTGCCGGTCTTCGCGCTATCGCCATCGCAGGGCGACGTCGATATCCTGATCGCAGCCGAGCTGATGGAAGCCGGCCGCGCCATCATCCGCGGCTTCGTCACGCCCGAGCGCACGACGCTGATCACCTCCTCCCACCGCATCGCCGCCGTGTCGGAAAAGATCGAGCCGGGCGATGGCCGCGCCTCGTCGGAAAAGGTGCACGCGACGGCTGAGGCCGCGGCTAAGCGCTTCATTGCCTTCGACATGGAAAAGATCGCCGCCGAGAACGGCACCATGATCTCGGCCAGCCTGCTCGGCGCGCTGGCCGGCTCCGACGCCTTGCCCTTCACCCGCGAAAGCTACGAACAGGCGATCGGCGCCGGCGGCCGTGGTGTGGAAGCCAGCCTTGCCGCCTTCGGCGCCGCCTGTGATCGCGCGTGCGGCATCGCGGCCGCGCCAACAAGCGAGAAGGCGGCGAAGCCTGCCGCCGCCGAACCCAAGCCGACGGCGAAGGTCAGCGGACCGGAAACCCTGCTGAAGGGCTGGCAGCAGCTTGCCGCCCGCGTCGCGGCGCTGCCGCAGCCGCTGCGCGACATGGCCGAGCGCGGCCTGAAGAAGGTCGTCGACTACCAGGATATCGCCTATGGCGGCGAATATCTCGACCGGCTGGACAAGGCCGTCGCGCTGGACGATGCGGAGCGTGGCTATGCTCTGTCGATGGCCGCGGCGAAGCATCTCGCCAACGCCATGTGCTATGACGACATGATCCGCGTCGCCGATCTCAAGACGCGCTCGACCCGCGACCGGCGCGTGCGCAAGGAGGTCGGGGTCAAGGAAGGTTCGGTCCTGCAGGTCACCGAATATTTCCATCCGCGCATCGAGGAGTTCTGCGGCACGCTGCCGGCGGGGCTCGGCAGCTATATCGAGAGCCGGCCGAAGCTCGCCGCCTTCCTCGACCGCCGCATCAATCGCGGCCGCCACATCCGCACCGACAGCTTTACCGGCTTCGCCATGCTCTGGTTCATCGGCGGCCTGCGCCGCTGGCGCCGCCGCCTGCTGCGCCACAAGGTCGAGCTGGAGCATCTCGAGCGCTGGTACGGCTTGGCGCTTAGTCATGCCCGCCAGGACTACGCTTTGGGCACCGAGATCCTGAACTGCCGCCGGCTGATCAAGGGCTACAGCGACACCCATGCCCGCGCCCAGTCGAAATTCGACCGCGTGCTCTCGGCGCTGCCGATGCTCAAGGGCCGCGAAGACGCCGCCGACTGGATCCGCCGCCTGCGCGAGGCGGCGCTGAAGGACGAGAAGGGCGACATGCTGGACGGCGCGCTGAAGACGGTGGCGACGCTGGGCGATAGCCCAGTTCAATAACCGTCGAGCAGTCTATTCGGTCGCTTCCCGTCCCGAAACCTGCTCGACGAGGATCCGGAAAAAGACGTGCGGCATGTTATCCGAGGTGGGAGGCGTGACGGGTTTGAGCGCGCCGGGCTCCCACCAGTCGGTGTGCTTGCTTAACACTGCCCACGCATGGTCGCGCTGAACCTTGTGGCCGATCCGGTCCGGCAGTTCCTCATAGCGGCCGTCGACAATCACGCTTTTCCACCCGCGCCCCTGTGTGTGTTCCGCCACTTGCGCGCACACCAGGGGATTGGCCCGCATCCAGTCGACCTTCTTGCCAAGCAGCGAAAACGCATAGAGGTGACTGTCGGCATAGGCGTAGTTGAAGGGCACGACATAGGGCTGTCCGTCCTTCACGCATGCCAGATGTCCGGTGCGGTTGGCAGCCAGCAATTTCGTACATTCCAAAGTGGAGAGCGTGCGGATCATCATCGCTGTGGACTCCTGGTCTCAACTCGCCGTCGGCCGGTCTCCGCCGATCGGCCTCTATCAAGTTAAAGCCTAGAGCGGAGGACCTCGTGGCTCCTTGATATGGATCAATTTGATGCCGGCTGCGACAACCCCATTTCAGCGGCGCAACCGCGATGCGACGCGTGCCGAACCGTCGCGGGGCGGTACCGTCGAGGGGGGTTAACGAAGATGTGATCCACACCGCTCCGACGGAAATCGGCCTGTACTCCGTTTCACGGACGTAGGGATGAATTACGGAGACAATGCATGTTCGCAAGATACTTTCTGTCCATCGCTCTGGCCGCCGGCACGTTGACGCTGTCCGCCGTCGGCTCCGAGGCCATGCCGCTTGTCAAGCCAAGCGCTGCGCCGCTGCCGGTCCAGACCGTCGGCTGGCGCTGCGGTCCCGGCTGGCACATGAACCGCTGGGGCAGATGCGTGCCGAACGGCCGGGCGATCATTCGCCCGATGCATGTGCGCCACTGGCACCCGGGCTTCTGGCATCACGGCCGTTGGCATCCTGGTTTTTGGAGCTGACAATCGCACCCGGATCGCCGTTGACGCCGCGCCGGAAACGGGGCGGGCGGTTTGGCTAAGGTCCCCACGCACAGGTTCGAAACCGCCGCGCCAGCGTTCGTGATTGGCCGAGGCCCCTCAGCCTCGTCATCCACGGGCGGAGCAAGGAGCGAAGCGACGCAGCGCAGACCCGAGGATCCATTCCGTGACGTTGAGGCGCCGCAGCGGTTTAGAATTCTGCTCCGCTGCGCCCTTCGGTGAAGGTAACGGAATGGATCCTCGGGTCTGCGCGTCCGCTTCGCTCCCGCTCCGCCCGTGGATGACGAACTGACGGGCGCCGAAGGTCATCGCTGACCGGCAAACCCAGGCTCACCCCACCAAATCCCCCATCGGCTTCACCGCCGCCGACTCAGGAAACACCTTGTCGCCAAGCACTGCCGCGGAAAGCCCGAACTGATCCGCCAGCAATCCCTTCAGCACCGCGCGCACATCGCTGGTCGGCGCAAGGTCGCGCTGTTCGTAGAGCTGCGCCGGCTTCAGTCCCGGCCAGTCGGCGATGACGCGGCCGCCCCTGATCGCGCCGCCGGCGAGCAGCACCACGGTGCCGGTGCCGTGGTCGGTGCCGACCGTGCCGTTGATGCGCGCCGTGCGGCCGAACTCGGTGATCGCGACGACCGCCGTGTCCTGCCAGCGCGCGCCGAGCCCTTTCTCGAATTCCTCGAACGCGCCGTCGAGGCCGCCGAGCAGGTTGGCGAGCCGCCCCGTCGCGCCGCCTTCGTTGACATGCGTGTCCCAGCCGTCGAAGGCCAAAGCTGCGATGCGCGGCCCGTCATCGGCCGCCATCAGCCTTGCAGCGCCCTGCGCCGACTGCCGCATGCCGGCGGCATTGTCGAGGCCGCCTTTCGGCTTCATCGTCTTGCCGTCGAGCTGGTCGCCCATCGCCATCCGATCGGCGTCGAGACCTTTCTGCAGGGCTGCAGCCAGAACCGGGTCACGATGGTTGTAAAGGTCGAGCACGCGCTCGGCCAAGGCATCGCCGGGCGTGGGCAGGGCTTGCGGCGCCCAGCCGAGCACAGGGGCTGCGCCGCGGATCACCAGCGGCGTCGACGGCCCGACCGCGAGCCCGCCGGCCTTCGCGATCCTGTCACCCGCCGGCAGGCTGGCCAAAGCCCGGTTGAGCCAGCCGGTGGTGGCGTTGCCGGGACCGGGAAGGCCGCTTTCCAGCACGTCCTGGCCGTCGAAATGCGAGCGGTCGCGATAGCCGGTGGCGGCAGCGTGCACCACCGCCGCCTGGCCGGCCTTGAACAGGCGCGCAAACACCGGCATTGCCGGGTTGACGGCAAAGAAACCGTCGAGCGGCAATGCCGGGTTGGCGCCTGAGAGCGAAAGCGCGATATCGCCATGCAGGCCGGCATAGTCCGGATCGCCGACCGGCCCGACTGTCGACAGCCCATCCAGCGCGCCGCGCAGCACGATGACGATCAGGCGCGGGTCGCGTTTGTCGGCGGCGCGGGCAAAGCGCGGCAGATAGGCCCAGGCAAACAGCGCCCCGCCGGTCATCAGCATCGCGCGGCGGGACAGGCTTGGGGTTTCGCAAAGAAGGCTCATGGCCATATCTCCGTGTTGGATCACCGCCGTTGGAATTCCGGCGCCATCAGCAACATCGCCAGGCCCTGCTGCTTGGATTCGGCGCGCGAAACCGCTTGCCTTGTCTCGGCCGAGACGGATGTGCCGATCAGCGATGCCAGCATCTCGTCGGGATCGCCGATGTCGTCCGCCTGCTTCGCTGTCTGCCAGGCGATGTCCAGCCGCGTCTTGAGACCTTCGGCAGAGGCCCAGGCGTCGGTGCTGTCGGAAAAGCCGTTCGGCCCCGGCGGCTGCCACAGTTTCTCGCCGAGCACGTTCAGCCAGCGCAGCGACCGCTGCGGTTCGTTGCCGGCGGTCGCGCCGACCGCCCGTCGCAGCGCCACGACATAGTCCAAGGGCGAGCGCAGCTTCGTGAGCGGCGTCGACCAGGCTTCGGGCATGTCGATCAGCGTCAACGCAATCGAGCGCAGGTCGCCGTCGGTCTTGGTGAAGACCGAGGCCAGGCGGGCGATCGCCGCCGCCGGCGGATCGTCGGCGATGAAATGGCGCGCAAGCTTGGTGGCGATGTGCCGCGCGGTGGCCGGATGGCGGGCAATGTCGTTGAGCGCCGCCTCCGCCTGGCCCATGCCGCCGTCAGGATAGGTCTTGCCGAGCAGCGCCGCCTGGCCCGGCTGATGCGCATTGGCGTTGAAGACGAAGCTTCCCGGTTCTCCCAGCCGCCCCTCGCGGCCCGCCATGGTCCAGCCGGTCAGCATGGCGGCGAAACTGGTGACGTCGGCCTGGGCATAGCCGCTGCCGACGCCGAGCGTATGCAGTTCCAGGATCTCGCGGGCTAGGTTCTCGTTGAGGCCGCGGCCACGCCTTTTGCCGGCGCGCGAATCAGGCCCGATCGACTGTTGGTTGTCGAGATAGAACAGCATCGCCGGATGATGCTCGACAGCCAAAAGCATGTCGGCGAAGCGGCCAAGCACGAAGGGGCGGATCGCCTCGCGTTCGAAGGCGCCGGCGCAGGCCCGCACGACCGGCGCCTTGGCGACGGAAACGCAGAAATGGTTCGACCAGAAGCCGACCAGCCTCTCGACGAAGCCAGGCGCCGCGGCGAGCGCCTTGTCGAACCGGGCCTGCGCCTCGTCCCGATAGATATCGGCCTCGACGCGCGGAACTGCTGGCTTGGGTTTTGCCACGGCCGGGCCGGCTGGATCATCCGCCGCCATCGGCTGCATGACGGCCGGCGCCTTTTCACCCCGCGCCGCCTTGCGCTCCATGGCCGCCGCCATGCTGGCCTGGATCGCCGCCGTGCTGTCCAGCAGCCCGGCATTCCTCGGATCGTCGGGGGAAATCAGCGCGATGTCCTGCTGCTTGAGCTCGGCCTTGAGGTGGCCGCGCGGATCGGCGGCGATCTTGCCGAAATCGTCGCCCGGTCTTGCGCCGAGACCGAAGCGGTGGAGCGCCACCAGCGCCGGGTCCGGCGGGTTTGCATGCGATGCGGGTAAGGCCAATCCAGCCTCCATCTCGCCGGCCGGCGCTCGCCGCGTCGGCCGGCCTGTCCACGTCGTCGGATGGCTTCACGATGCCGGCCGCAGCACTGGCATCGCGAGGCGGCTCTTACCAGCGGCGCCAGTGGTGCCAGCGGTGGTAAGGATGCCAGGCCGGGCCGATATAGACGCGCGGCCCGCCCCAGTAATAATAGCCGGGGTAGATCACGCGGCGATTGGGGACGCAGCGGCCCCAGTAGTTGGGATGCCAGCCCGGACCGCAACCCCAGGCGACATGCTCAATCATTGCCGGCGCTGGGGCCACGGGCGCGATCGGCATGGCCGAGGCAGCGCTTGCCGCGACCGTCCCGCCGGTGGCGAGCGCGGCGGCGAGCGAATATTTCGTCAGACTGTTCATGGGATGCTCCCCAAGTTCCAAGGTTGAAGAGAACCTGCCCGCCGCCGAAGGCGGTCACAGGCCTGTCCCTCTTTTCCTTGAACGGGCGTGTCCGCTCTTTCCGTCGCCGCCTATGGCGATTTTTTTGCGGGTGGCGGCTGCCGGCCGGCACGCCGAAGCAGTGCGTCCGCCAGCAACTGGCGGTCTTCCGGCGAGCCCGATGCGGCGAATTCGACGATGCGTTGTTCCAGCCGCGCCCGCACGGTGGCATCGGCGTTGCGCGCTCGCTCCAGGGCGGCGGCAAGCGCGTTGCTGTCGAGGGTCGGCTGCTGCAGGAGGTTCGCCGCTTCGCGCCTTGCGGCCTGTCCATCAAGGATCACGTCGCGGGATTCGCGGCGCACCTCGCGCAGCGCCTGGCGGAAAATCTTGCGGTCGGCGGCGGGCAGCCGGCCGCCTGCCGATTCCAGCGAAAAGCCCGGAGTGGATTTGCCGATCAGCCAGCCCGCCCCGCCGGCCACCGCGCCGATCAGAAAGACGTTGAGCACCAGGGATGCCGCGACAAGACGGGGGTTCATAGGTCCTCCTCCGCCTGGTCGGCATCGGGTCCGGCGTCGCCGAACGACGTCGCGTTGGCGTCCATCACATAATGGTCGGACTGGATATCCGGGCTGACGACGGTCACCAGCGCCAGCCCTGCCACGGCGCCAGCGAGCCCGACGCCCGCAAGCCCGAAGCCCAGCCACCAGAACCGCCGGCGCCGCTCCTGCCTGACCTCGGTCGTTGCCCGGGCGACGATGGCGCGATGCAGCGCCGGGCTGGGCGCCTCGACCCGATGTCGGTCGAGCATGACGTCGAGCCTGCCGGCGCGCGCCAGGATGGCGCGGCCTTGCTCGGTCTCGGCAAACAATGTCGCGGCGGCATGTTCGGCCCGCGGCCAGCGGTGCAACGCGCCGCCATAGGCGTCAGCCAACGCGGCGAAACGCCCGGCATCCATCGGCCCTTCTCTCGTCCTCTCAGCCATATCGTTCCCCCTTCCACCGTTTTGACATGGCCCCCCACGCCCTCGTCCGCGAAGCCGGCAACTCCCTTGCTGTCTCAGTCATCGCCATCATCTCCGATAAGCATCGCCTGCAGGGCGCGACGACCCCTCGCGAGCAGGCTCTCCAGCGCATCGACGCTGACCTGCATGGCGCCGGCGGCCTCGATGTTGGACAGCTCCTGATAATAGACCAGCACGATCGCCTCGCGCTGGCGTGGCGCGAGGCGCTGCAGCGCCTGGTTGACCCTGCGCTCTTCGTCGCCCGGCATGGCATCGGGAAGCGGCGCGTCATCGGCCACCTCCGGCAGCTCGTCCGTTACCCATTCGCGCCGGCGCCGCAGCCGGTCGTAGCAGAGGTTGAGCCCGACGCGATGGATCCAGGTGTCGAATCGCGCGTGCCCCTGGCGCCAGCCTGAGGCGTGGCGCCAGATGCGCACGAAAGTCTCCTGCGCGACGTCCTCGGCCTCCGCAGGATCGCCAAGCATCCGCGCGGCCAGAGCCAGGATGCGCGGCAGCTTGCGCGCCACCATCGCCTGCATTGCGACGGGGTCGCCGGCGCCGATGCGGCGTACCAGTTCCTCGTCCGGATCGGCGCCCATCAACAGGGGCGCTCGCATGTGTCATTGCGCGGCATAACCTCTGGGTCATTGCTCCTGCTTGGGAGCGGATTTGTGGCTCGGCCGCTCGTCGGCGCTGAGCACCCCGTCGCCATTTTTGTCCAGCTTGGCGAAGCGCTTGGCCAGGAAGGCGTCGAGTTCGCCCTTGTCGACGAAGCCGTCCTTGTTGGCGTCCATGCGCGCGAAGGATTTGGCCGGATCGCCCTTGGCCTTGCGTTCGATCTGGAAAGCGGTCCATTCGGCGAGGCTGACCTTGCCGTCATTGTCGGTGTCGGCCCGCATGAACGCCTTTTCCCGGCGCGCCTCGAACTTTTCCAGCGTCAGGCCGGACTTGGTCTGGTCGGGCTTGGCGGCAGCCGCAGTGTCCGGCGTCGTCTGGGCGGGGGCAGCCGTCGTCGTCTGGGCGACCGCGACAGCGGTCTGCAGGCCAAGGGCAACGGCGAATAGGCGGATCATGCTCTCGTCTCCGGTTGGCGCGGCCATTGGCGACCACGCTTCAGCCATTGAACGCGGCGAGGAGCAAAATCCGTCGGTCCTTTCGGCCGGACAGCAAATCCGTCCGATCCGGTTGCGCCGGACCGGAATGCGCCCGAACGGAAGCGGCGACTATCTCTGGTTGTCGACCACCACCAGCTGGTCCGGCTTGAAGCCGGCATGCTGCGGCGTCCAGACGTCGCCTTCGCGGTTGAACCAGTGGCACAGATACGTGCCGGAGGCCGCGCCATCGCTGATTGTCATTTCCGGCCCTCCGGATCTCAGCCTGACGACGTCTCCGGTCTTGAAACTAGTGGGCATTTCGACCTCCCATGCTGACCGGCCGAGTTTCCCACCAACAGCTACTCCCGACAATGGCCGAGAATGGGCCGATGACGTGGTACAGGATTGTGGAGGTGTCGATGCCGCTTGCCTGGCGCGCCGGGCAGCGCTCCATATGTTGCCGGATCGTGTCGGGGCTTCGCAGGCGAAGCGAGCGACCTGATCGCGCAGTGTCTTCAATAGCTGTCGTGCTGAGGGGGCGGCGGCAGCGCCGACTGGCTGTCTTGTCCCGCCGGGCGGACGGTCATGGACCTTTCATCGGGCCACAATGCCTGTGCCTTCATAACCGCTGCCAGGAGATTCTCTGCTTCAACGCTTCCGATCTCGGTTAGAAGCGGGCTGTTGCCGCCTGCTGCGAAATCGACGTGATAGACAGTCCAACTCCTCATCGCATTTCCGGCAATTTGCGTCTCGGCGCGGGCAAGCGGATGGAAGCCCGGCTCGCTTTTGTGGTTAGGATTTTGAGGTCCGCGAGCCGGGCATGCGCCAACCGATGGGCGGGGGGCTTGGGGTTATCAGCCGGCGCGATGGCGAGACTGTCTGATTTGCCCGCTGGTCCACAATCGACCGAGGTCCATCCTGCCGGACGCATTGGTCCGAAAGGACCAAAGATATAGCCCCTTATTCCGTTGGGGCAGATTGCCTGTGCCAGTGATCTGGCAGAGCGGGCTTGGCAAAATCTGTCGGCGCCAGCAGATACCTGTCCCAGGCCGCCGGCATTGGGCGCTTGACCCTGGTGATCGAACCGGCGCATTCGGAGAGGCTTGTGCGGAAGAGCGAAAAACACTAAGCCAGCCCGCGTGGGGCCTGTAGCTCAATGGTTAGAGCCGGCGGCTCATAACCGCTTGGTTGGGGGTTCGAGTCCCTCCGGGCCCACCATTATCGTTATTTATCAATGGCTTATAGGGTGGTTCGCCACGAGGTTCGCCAATAGGTTCGCCAAGCATCGGCTTGCGCGTGACCAGACGCACGACTCGATCCATCCCCTGGACTGCCAGCCGTACCTGCGGTGCCTCGCGCGAATAGAGCTCGGCATGATCAATGTCGTCGTGACCGAGCACATCCATGAGCTGTCTGGTCGAAGCCTCTGCCTCGGCCAGATAGACGCCAAGCGACTTCCTTAGTCCATGCAGGGTCAGCCCCTTCGGCAGGCCGGCAAGCTTGCACCAATGCGCCATCATTCCAGTGAGCGACTTGGCGGAGAACGGCTCACCATAGCTATTGACCAGGACAGTCTCGCCGCGCCTGTCGGCCGCATCCAAAATCTCGGAGAGCATCGGTGTGATCGGCACGAAAAGCCGCTTGCCGCCGGTTCTTCTTCGCTATTCTCCGACGGTGTGTTTTGCATGCGCGAGATTGTAGCAGAAGGGCGCTCGGAACAGCAGGGCAAAGTGAGACGTCCACCACCGAATCCCGTGGAAACTGCGGCGCTCGCCGGAAGTAGGCAGCCATTCGATTATGGATGGGGCGAAGGCCTAACTGACAAGGCCGGGAAAGTTCGGCAACCGGACAGTCCGCAGTCGGCCCCATTTCAGACATTCAGTCCGATCATTCAGCCGATGACCACTTTGCGCCCCTGCATGGGCTTGGCGCAGTTCGGATATTCCCGAAATCTGCTACTTCAAAGATTGCTCTGGCCCTGCAGATGCTCTGTAGACAAGCCAACAACGCTGAAGTCTCGGTGACGCCCAAGTCAAGGTCACCGACGATGCTCATGTGGTTGGTCGCGCAAGATGATTTCGAGAGGCGATTACCCTGCTTTTTGAGCTTTTCTGCGATGAAGGCCGCCGTGAAGCGTCCGCAGGGAGTGGCCGCGCGACGGCAATTTCCAGTAAAACGAGCAATTCTTACGGGTCTCACGCCAAGTTGTGCGGCTGAGAAAATTTCAGGAGCGACGGCCTGTTGCGTTGATGGCTCGAATGGCGCGTAGGCGTGTCCGACCGCAATTAGCGTTCGCTGTGGGAGCTAGCGATTTCGGCAAATTGGGGCGATCGGCCGACCGGCATTCCATTTCCAATTTGATCCAGTTCAGGAAGCAGGAAAATGCTGTCTCGAAGAGTCCCGGCGGCGCCGACAGCGACGGTGTCGGCTTCAATGCCGGCGATCTTGATGGGCGGCAATGCCAGACCGTGCAGCAAATTGGCTCGCAGAATCGCATCAACCCTCCTCTGGATCCTTGGGAACAACACAGCCAATGGGCCGCCGAGGACGATGCGTGCCGGGTTTAGAATGTGGATAAGATTGAGCAGTCCGATTGAAATCACGTCGGCCCATGTCTCGAGTTTCATTTCCAGGACGCTGCCGTGGTCCCGCTCTGCCGCCAAATCCGCCAGGCCCTCGGCGATCGACTGGCCGTCGGGAAGAAGCGGCAGGAAAGGGCTATAGCCCCCAAGCAGCCCTAGGGTTTGGGATTTGGCATCTTCTGGTCTGACGGAAAGGACCATATGGCCGATTTCGCCAGCAAAACCGCTGGCGCCCTCGGCAACCCGACCATTGCGGATGATCGCCGCACCTATCCCCTCCGAGAGCAACACCACGAGCATGTCTTCCGGCTCGTGGGTGTCTAGCGCGCCAATGGCCGCAGAAAGCGCGACGGCGTCATTGCACACCCGGATCGGCCATGGTGCCCCAAGAGAGCTGGCAACCAGTTGTCCAAGATCGACGTCCTCCCACTCCAGCAGTCTCGCCGAAACCACGACCCCGTCTCGGCCCACGATACCGGGAACGGACACGCCCACACCTCGAACTCGCCTGGTATCGACACCGGCACCAACAACAAGGCGGCGCGCGAGATCGGCGATCGCCTGCGCAACGGTTTCCGGGTCCCTGAAATTCCTGCTGTTGGGAATGGTGATCTTGTTGAGCGCAGCCCCGCTGAAGTCGACGAGCACGCCGGCCAGCCAGGTGCTTGATACGTCGATACCCACGAAGAATGCTCCCTTGGGATTTAGCGCTACGCGTATTCCCGGCCTGCCGACCTTGCCCGCTTCCTGAGGCTCGGTCAGTTCCATGGCCAGATCCGCCTCGAGCAGTACGGCAATGACGTTGCCGGCAGTCGCCCGGGTCAGGCCAAGCTCGCGGGCAACGTCGGCGCGCGAAAGGGGCGAGGCCCTTCGCAAAAGGCGCAGGCACCGCGTCTCATTGACGTGGCGGATGAGGTTGGTGGTTTTCAAGTTTCCTGCCCGCATTTCCATCGTCAATTCGGTGGCGTCTGCCCTGTTAGCGTCAGCCGGCTGGGTGCGTCCAGAGCGATTGGACGTCGCCGGCAGCGTCGCGCTCGCAACGCTTATGCAAATTGCCATTGACGGTCACTAAATCCAATTAGTATAGGTTCAATGCAAATACAAGACATCCGGGTTTATGGGATACTTTTTTGCGTCTCCTGTCAAACCACTGAGCGGCGGAACCCTCGCACGCTTATTGAACAAGAACCCAAATCTGAAAGGACGCTGTCATGCTGAAAGGTATCGATCCAATCCTGTCGCCCGATCTGCTCCATGCTTTGCGGTCCATGGGCCATGGTCATGAAATCGCGATCGTCGATGCCAACTATCCTTGCGACGACGATGCCCATGTCATTCGCCTGGACGGCGTGCTGGGCACTCGGATCCTCGAAGCGGTGCTTTCGGTAATGCCACTTGAAAGCGGCGGTTCCGAAGCAGCCTGTCGCATGATCGTCGAGGGCAACCCCGAAACGGAGCTGCCTATTTTCGGCGAATTCCTGGATATCGTCGCAAGGCATGCCGACCGGCCGCTGTCGCTGGCGCCGATTACCCCCGACGAATTCAAGCAGCGCGCAAAATGCGGCTTCGCGATCGTTCTCAGCGGCGATCGGCGGCTCTACGGAAACATCCTGCTGAAAAAGGGCGTTGTCGCACCGCAGGCTGACTAACCCAGGAGAGGGGCTTGCATTCTCTTTTTTTGCATAATATGTATAGAACATAAACAAATTGGCGAAGATCGTGGGAGGAGAGCATTTGTCCGCGATCCGTGCACAAACCAAGGAGGAGAAATGAAAATGCGCACAAACACCTTCGCGACAACCCTCGCGGTTCTCGGAACGCTGCTGACGCCGGCTCTGTCGTGGGCCGGCGACAAACCCCTGACGATCATGCTTTCCAGCCCGGATCTGGCCTTTCCATTTTCGGTCCACATCATGAAAGAGATGCAGGACGAGGCAGCAAAGCTCGGCAATATCAACGTTGTGGTGAGCGATGGTCAGCGCAACTCCAGCAAACAGAGCGCCGATATCGAGGCGGCTATCGCCAAGGGTGTTGACGGAATCGTGATCAGCCCTAACGACTCCGCGGCGCTTGCGCCGGCAATCCAGGAGGCGATCGATGCCAAGATCCCGGTCGTCACCGTTGATCGCTCGATCGACAGCGTCAAAGGAATCCTCGCTCATGTCGGTGCCGACAATGTCAAGGGCGGCGAGGTGCAGGGCCAGCTCATAATCAAGCTGTTTCCCGGCGGCGCCAGGGTGATGAATCTGCAGGGGCAGCCGGGCACCAGCGCTGCGATCGATCGCAACAAGGGCCTGCACAACGCGCTGGACCCCCTCGCGGCCAAATACAAGTTCGTGTTCGAGGACACGGCCGGATTTGACCGCGCAAAGGGTCTCTCCATGACCGAGTCTGCGCTGGCATCCATGGCGACCCCGCCCGACGCCATCGCCGCGGCAAACGACGATATGGCGCTCGGAGCCCTTGAGGCGCTGAAGGCTCGCGACCTGACCGAGAAGGTGAAATTGATCGGCTTCGATGCTCTGCCGGAATCCCTCGGCAAGGTACGCGATGGCGGCATGACCGGTACCATCGAGCAAATGCCGGGAAAGCAGGGCAGGCAGGCGGTCGATATTCTCGTGGCCTTTGTGCGTGACGGCAAGGCGCCGGATAAGAAGATCACACTGCTCACACCGATCGCTGTGACAAAGGACAACCTCGACGCCGGCGAACGTTTGGGAGAGCTGAAGTAGCTCTTCGTCGCCCGCGCCGCCTGCTATCCTCCAAGGTGATCGCGGGCGAGGGTGAGGCCCGAAGCTCCGGCCTCACCCTCAATGGCGCACGGCATTGCGCCTATTCGAGCTGCTGAATTCGTTTGGATCTCACAATGCGCCAGCCTCTTTTGCAGATGAATGGCATCACCAAGTCGTTTGGCGGCATCTCCGCGCTGAGAGCGGTGGATCTGCGCGTCGGCGCAGGCGAGGTTCACGCTTTGCTGGGTGAAAACGGTGCCGGCAAATCGACCCTGCTCAAGATCCTGTCGGGAGCTCAGTCGCCGGACGCCGGCGAGATAAATCTTCTTGGCGCGAAGGCGACGTTCAACTCGCCGCAGGATGCGCAGCGCAGTGGCATAGCGACAATCTACCAGGAACTCACGCTCGTTCCTGGAATGTCGATTGCGGAGAACATCTTCCTTGGCCGTGAACCTGGACGGGCAAGCTTCGTGGATTGGGGACGCTTGGTCGACGAGGCGCAAGGTCTGATGTCGAAGGTTGGTCTCGAGAAGAACCCACGTATACTGGCTCGCGATCTCTCCGTGGCCGAACAACAATTGGTCGAGATCGCCCGCGCCCTGTCGATGAGGTCGAAACTCATCATCATGGATGAGCCGACAGCGGCGCTCTCAAATGCCGAGGTGGATCGGCTTTTCGACATCGTCAGCGGGTTCCGGGACGAGGGGCTCAGCGTCATATTCGTCACGCACCGCCTGGAAGAGGTCATGCGCGTGTGCGACCGCTTCACCATCCTGCGCGACGGCGCGTTTGTCTGCGAAGGAGACGTCGCCGATACCTCCATAGATGCCATCATCCGTCACATGGTCGGCCGCGAGATCACCGCGATGCAACGGCGCCCGGCGCCGGCCGCGACCGAGAGGGTCGTCCTTCGTGTCGAGAATCTGTCGCGGCGCAGGGGCGCCGAAGGGCTGAATGCCATGGCCTTGCATGACGTCTGTTTCGAGGTTCGACGCGGCGAAATCCTCGGCATCGCCGGGCTGGTGGGCTCCGGTCGCACGGAGACGGCGCGTGCGGTCTTTGGCGCGGATCCGTTCGATTCCGGGAATATCTTTATCGATGGCGTGTCGTTGCGGCCGACATCGCCGCAAGACGCCATCCGAAGAGGCATCGGCCTCGTGCCAGAAGACAGGAAGCAGCAAGCCCTGTTCCTGTCGCAGTCGATCCGTGCAAACCTGACGGTCGCCGCGCAAGACCGGGTTTCCCGGCTGGGTGTCTTCATCGATTCAGGTGCCGAGGACACCCTGATCTCGGAGTATCGGAAACTGCTTCGCATCCGGATGCTGGGGCCGGAGCAGATCGTCTCCGACCTCTCGGGTGGCAACCAGCAGAAGATTGTCCTGGCACGTTGGCTCGCTCTTGGTCCCAAGGTGCTCATCGTGGACGAGCCGACCCGCGGGATCGATGTCGGGGCCAAGGCCGAAGTCCACAATCTGCTGTTTCAAATGGCAAGCACTGGGATCGCCATCGTCGTGATCTCTTCGGAGCTGCCCGAGGTGCTGGCCATCAGCGACCGCATCATCACGATGCGCGAGGGCCGCGTCACCGGCGAGGTGCAAGCGGACGACGCCAATCCAGAAATGCTGATGGCCCTGATGACCGTGGATGCGGTCGCGGCATGAGTGATCAACCAGGGGAGAACGACATGGCGCAAGTGGCAGCGGAGGCACCGGTCCCGAAGCGACAGCAAATTCGGCCGTTCAACGTGGTGGCGCGCTTCGCGCCAGTGCTGTTCCTTGTGGTCCTCATGATCGGCTTCTCGATCCTCGAGCCGCGATTTCTCACGCCGCTGAACCTTTTCAACGTGCTCCGCCAGGTCTCGATCTACGGACTGCTGGCGATAGGAATGACCTTCGTCATCCTCACCGCCGGAATAGACCTTTCGATAGGCTCGATCCTAGCATTGGCAGGGCTTGTCGCGGCGGTGGTAGCTAAGGGCGGCCTAGACAATCGTTTCAGTGTTGGCGATGGATCGGCTGCAACGGGTTTCGGTTGGGAGGTCGCAGCGCTGGCAGCGATAGGCGTAGGCGTCGCGGCAGGATTTGTTCAAGGGCTGGCTATCACCCGGTTCAAGGTGCCGCCTTTCGTAGTGACGCTGGGCGGCATGTCAGCCTTTCGCGGTGCGGCTTTGCTTTTCTCCGGCGGCGGGCCGGTCAGCGGCTTCGACGAAGCATTTGTCTGGTGGGGCCAAGGTAAGCTGGGGCCAGTCCCGGTTCCGGTGCTGATCTTTGTTCTGTTCGCGATCATCGCGCACATAACGTTGAGCTACACGCGCTACGGCCGGCAGATTTATGCAGTTGGCGGAAACCCCGAAGCTGCGCGCCTCGCTGGCCTCAACGTCCAGAAGATTATCCTCAGTGTCTATGTCATCACCGGCTTCTTCGCAGGCCTCGGTGCTTTTGTCCTGGCGGCAAGACTGAACTCGGCTGAGGCCGTGGCAGGTACGGGTTTTGAATTGACTGTCATCGCCTCGGTTGTGATCGGTGGGACCAGCCTTTTTGGGGGCACCGGGACAATATTCGGCACGGTCATCGGCACCGTACTGATCGGTGTCCTGCTCAACGGCCTCGTTCTTCTGGATGTCTCGGCTTACGTCCAGCAGATCATCATCGGGATGATCATCGTTCTGGCGGTCGCGTTCGACACTTTCGTGAAATCACGGCGCCGGATCTTGTGAGGCGATCACGGCGAGCCATCACAACTGGTCGTGTTTTGCCACCTTACCAAAGCCGCATCAGACAACCAGGCGCCGGGAAGCGGCGCTCATTGGAGTACTGACGATGACAAAGAGTTCTCTGCCAAGCTTCGGCCTTCACGGGAAGGTCGTAATGGTGAGCGGCGCCGGGCGCGGTATTGGCCGGGCATGCGCGTTGGCATGCGCCGAGGCGGGAGCTGATATCGTTGCGATCGTTCGTGACGATAATGCCGGAAAAGATTTGACCTCCGCCGTCGAAGCGCTTGGGCGCCGCGCCCTGATCGTCCCGCTGGACATAGCCGAGACCCGACGAATTGAAGACGCCGTGCGCGATGCGGTAGCCCATTTCGGCCAAATCGACATCCTGGTCAACAATATCGGCATTTCGCGGCGAAGCCTGGCGCAATCCGTCAGTGAGGAGGACTTCGATCTGATCCTGGGCACGAACCTCAAGGGTACGTTCTTCCTCACGCAGGCCGTGGCAAGGACAATGATCGAGCGTCGTGCTGGCCGTATTCTCAACATCAGTTCCCAGGCCGGGACCGTCACGCTGCGCGAGGAATCGATCTATTGCATGTCGAAGGCTGCCATCAATCATCTCAGCAGGTGCCTGGCTGCTGAGTGGGGTCCGTTGGGAATTGCTGTGAACAGTATTTCGCCGACCTTTATCTGGACCGACTCGACGCGTCCGTATCTGAGTGACCCCGAGGCGCATCGCCAGACGCTGGCGCACATTCCGCTCGGCCGGATTGGCGAGACGGAAGATGTCGCCGGCGCGGTGGTGTACCTGGCGTCACCTGCGGGCGCTCTCGTCAACGGGGCGAACCTCATGATCGATGGGGGTTGGTCGATCGCATAAGATCAGTGGACTCCACTGTGTTCATTGTCATGAGGCTCGCGACGATCCTCGAAAGACAGCGAGTCGGTCGAAAGTGGTGGTTCCCGTTTCGCCTCGTTAGACTGGCGCGGACGAACTTGTTGCCGAACTGGCGGGTGGCCGCCGTCGGCGCGCAAGCCCGGCCAACCCAATAGCGGCTCTGGTTCAGTATTATATCCTTGCCCACGCGATGGCTGTGCCGACTTTGGACGCTTCCGTGAGAAAACGGCTTTGGGACAGCCCCTTCCGATGGTATTTGCGCTGACCTAACCAAAAGATGCGGCCGTGAGCACGACAAGCCTACTGCGCCATATCAACGCCAGGCGTTGTCTGAGACTGCTGCAAAACGGCCGGCAGCTTTCTCGCGCCGACATGGCTCGGCAGCTGGGCCTGACAAGGGCCACGATCGGCAACGCCATGCGCGTTCTGCTCGATGCCGGCCTGGTCGTCGAGAGTGCCGAAATGTCCCCCGAATCGCGCAAGGGTCGTCCGGGCGTCGGCGTGACGCTCAACCCTTCGGGCGCCTATTTTGTTGGGGTCGATGTCGGCACGCGCTCCTTGACCGGAGTGCTGCTCGACCTGCAGATGAATGTCGTCAGCCGGATCGTCGAGCCGACCGGCCCGCGCTACCGCGACGCCGGGCATATATCGGCAAAGCTGCTCTCGCTGATCGAGAGGCTGCTCAGCGAAAGCCCCACCTTGCAGGATAAGGTGGAGGGCATCGGCATTTCGGTGCCGGGCCTTGTCGGCCGCGACGGCAGCGTGGTGCACGCGCCATTCCTCGAATGGCTCAACTATCCGCTTCAGGCGGAGCTGACGCGGAAGGCGCCGGCCGACTGGTCGGTCATGGTCTGGAACGACGCCTTTGCCTTCGCCAATGCCGAGCTTGCCGCCTCCGCCACGGCGAAGGCCGGCAGTATGCTGGTCGTTCTCCTGGCCGAGGGCATCGGCGGGGCCATCATCGATGACGGCCGCGTCGTGATGGGCGGGCATGGCTATTCCGGCGAAATCGGGCACACCATCGTTTCCGCCGGCGGACGCGTCGATACATTCGAGATGCTGGCCGGGGCCAAGCTTTTCACGCGGCTGTTCGAAGAGGGTCAGCCGGTGGCCGACGGCGTTCAGATGCTGCTTGCAGGCATCGGCAACAAGGAAGTGGACGCCGCGCTCGACGCCTGGGTCAGCGGCCTTTCAGCCGGCCTCGTCAACGCCATTCACCTGCTCGATCCCGGGCGCATCGTCCTCGGCGGCCCGCTGGCTGGCCTCTATCCCAAGCTCAGTCGGCGGATTCAGGCCGACATCAAGCGGCGGCTTCTGGCTGGCTTCGCCATGCCCGAGATCAGGGTGGCGCAGTTCGGCGCCGATGGCGCCGCGATCGGCGCGGCCGCCACTATCCGCGACACGCTTTTCGCTCTGCCGGATCTCGAGACCAACACGCTGTAACGTATTTCACAGCGTTTTTCCGCCACGTTTCGCGCAGCGTCGTATGCGGTCGCGGCCATCTCATTTGCAAACCACATGAACGAGTTAGCGCGGAGAGGGCTACGTCGAGCCGCGCCATCTTCGCGTTTGGTACGACACCGTTGCAGAAATTCTGATCAAGCGCCTTGACGCGAGGCGTTTTGTGATATTTGTTTTTGTATAAGACAAAAACAAATATCAGGGAGTGAGCCTGTGCCCGTCAAGAAAGACGCCCGGTGTCTGCGTGTCGGTATCCTCGGTTGCGGACCGATCTCGCAATTCGCGCATCTGGAATCGGCGCAGAAAGGCAGGAATGTCGTCCTCCAGGCCGTGTGCGATGCCGATGTCGATCTGGCGCGGCGGTTCGGCTCCTTCTACGACGCGATCAGCATCTACAACGACTATGACCGCATGCTCGCCGATCCCGAGATTGAGGCGATCGTCATCGGCATTTCCGACGCCTTCCACGTTCCGGCGGCGATAAAGGCGCTCTCGGCCGGCAAGCATGTCCTCTGCGAAAAGCCGATCGCCATGTCGGTGGAGGAGGCGGAAGAACTGAAAGGCCATGTGGAGCGCACCGGCCTTGTGCTTCAGATCGGCCACATGCTGCGCTTCGATCCGGGCATCCAGGCGGCACATGAGTTCGCCACCGGCGAGATGGGCTCGCTGCTGGCGCTGAAAGCCTGGTACTGCGATTCCACCCACCGCTACACCATGACCGATGCAATTCAGCCCGTGCCGAGAACTGGCGCCAAGGCGCTGAAGCCCGCCGGAGACCAGAAGGCCGATCGCCAGCGCTATTTCATGCTGGCGCATGGCAGCCATCTCGTCGATCTCGCGCGCTATCTGGCGGGGCCGATCAAGTCCGTCCAGGCGCGCCTGCTCGAGCGCTTCGGCGCCTATTGCTGGTTCGTCGACACGGAATTCGAAAACGGCGCGCTCGGCCATCTCGATCTGACGCTGCCGGTCCGGATGGATTGGCACGAGGGCTTCCAGCTTTATGGCGAGAACGGCAGCGCCACCGGCAAGATCTTCAATCCCTGGTACTACAAGTCCAGCGAGGTCGACATCTTTCGCGAAAGCAGCGCGTCCTCCCAGCGCGTGCTTGGCGCCGACGGCCATTTCTACCGCCGCCAGCTCGAAGGCTTCACCGCCGTCGTCCTGAACGGCGCGCCGATGAACGGCGCTTCGATCGAGGACGGCGTCGCCTCCGTCCGCGCCATGGTGGCGATCGGCCAGTCGGTGCGCAGCGGCAAGCCCGTCGATCTGGCGGACGCCTCGGGACCGGTCTGATGTATCCCGCAATCTTTGCCCGGACCTATCCGCTCGGCCCTGTCAACGAGCTGCTCTCGGCAATCGGGGAGGATGGCTACGAAGGCATGCAGCTCAACCTGTCGTGCCTGGGTTTGGCCAGCCTTCCGGACTCCGTCCCTGCCGGTGAGCTGAAAGCGTTTGCCGAGGCTGCCCGCAAGCACGGCCTGGCGATCGCTGGTCTCTCCGGCACCTATAACATGGTCCATCCCGATGCGGCGATGCGCCGTGCGGCCCGCGCCCGCTTCGCCAATGTCGTCGCCGCCGCGCCGCTGCTCGGCGCGCCGATCGTGACGCTGTGCACCGGTTCGCGCAACGCCGACGACATGTGGGCAGCCCACCCCGACAACGCCTCGCCGTCCGCATGGACCGATCTGCGCGCCGAGCTCGACGCGGCGCTCGAGCTTGCCGAAAAGCACGATATCCGGCTCGGTATCGAGCCCGAGCCTGGCAACGTCGTCGCCAATGCCGTTCTCGCGGGGTGGATCCTCGACGAGGTCAGGAGCCCGCGCCTTGGCATCATCCTCGATGCCGCCAATCTCGTCGGCGACAGGCTGAGCAACCAGGCCCGCGTCATGGAAGAGGCGGTGGACCTGCTCGGCGAGCACATCATCCTGGCGCATGCCAAGGACGTCGACCGGGCCGGCAAGGTGGTTGCCACCGGGGCCGGCGCCGTCGACCTCCATCGGTTCCTGCGGCTCTTGCGTTCATGCGGCTACGACCAGGCGGTCGTCGCGCACGGCTTCGAGCACAAGGATGCGGCAGCGTCTGGCGCGGCCCTGCGCATGCTTCTTGGGGACGTCTCGTGACCGCCGGTACCTTCACCACCGTTGACGGCTGCGCTCTGACCTTCGATGTCGTGGGCAAAGGGCAGCCGGTGCTGTGGCAGCACGGGCTCGGCGCGCCTCTCGACCAGCCGGTCGAAGTGTTCCCGCAAGACAGCGGCCTGCAGCGCATCACGTTGATGTGCCGGGGCCATGGCGCCTCCGCGCTTGGCGATCCGTCGCGCCTCTCGATCTCGCAACTCGCCGACGATGCCCTGGCGTTGCTCGACCATCTCGGCATCGAACAGGCAGCGGTCGGCGGCATCTCATTGGGCGCGGCGATCGCGCTGCGGCTGGCAAGCCTCAACGCCGTGCGCGTTACCAAGCTGGTGCTGGCGCGGCCTGCCTGGGTGGATGCACCTTCCATCGCGCGCCAGCACGGCTATCGCGTCGCCGCGCAGTATCTCGAAACATACGGCGCCGAAGAAGGTGCGGAGCGTTTTCGCGCCTCGCCGGAGTTCCTCGAGGTCAAGGCGGCCTCGCCGGACAACGCGGCTTCGCTGATCGGTTTCTTCAAGCGCCCGCGGCCCGACACCACGATCGCGCTTCTCTCGCGTATTCCGCTCGACTGGCCGGGCGTGAACCGCGCCCAAATCGCGAGGATCCGGCGGCCAGCGCTCATCATCGGCAATGATCAGGACTACGTCCACCCGCTGGCCTATGCGCGTGAGTTGGCCGACCTCATTCCCGGCGCCCGGCTGTGCGAGATCACGTCGAAGACGATCGACCGCGCGGCCTATGTCGCCGAGTTTCGCAACGCCTTGGCAAGCTTCCTCCCGGACGTTGGGGGCGATCGATGATCCGCTCGATCCTGGTCGTCGATGTCGGCGGCACCTCGGTCAAGTGCGGCATGGTCGTGGACCGTGTTCCGCAGGCCGGCGAGCGGCTCTTCCCGTCCGCCTTGCTGCGCAACGCCGATCCGGTCGGCAGCTTCGCCAGGCTCGTCACGGAGTTCTGCGCCGAGGCGGGTCTCACCCCGGACCTGATGGTCTCGACTGTCCCTGGCTTCATCGATACCGACGGCGACCGCGTGCTCTTCGCGGGCAACGTGCCGGAGCTCAACGGCCATCGTCTGGCGAGCGAGCTTGGCGAACTCCTCGGCTTCCCCGTCATCATAGAACGCGACTCCGTGCTGATGCTGGCAGGCGAAGTGATCGCGGGTGCCGCCAAAGGGTCTGACAGCGTGCTCGGCCTGTTCTTCGGCACCGGCGTCGGCGGCGCCTTCGTGCAGGGCGGCGAAGCGTTTCGCGGCGGCGGCTGGGCGCTGGAGATCGGCCATATGCCGTTCGGCAATGAGGGCCGGACGCTGGAGGGGCTGCGCACCGACTGCCTGGAAACCTACGTTTCCGGCCGCGCCCTGGAAGTGATTGCCGAGAGATACGGCGTTCCCGTCACCGAGCTTTTTGTTCAGTCCCTGCGCATCCCGGGGCTTGGCGCCGACATTGACCGGTTCGTGCGCGATCAGGCGCTCGCCGTCGGCACGGCGGTGGCGCTGTTTTCACCGGCCACGATCGTGCTCGGGGGAGGGGTCTGCACGACCGATGCATTCCCTCGCCGGCAATTGGAAGAACAGGTGGCGCTCCGGTCGCCCTTCGCCGAGACGGGTCGCCCAATGGATCTGCGCTGGGCCGAGCTCGGCTGGCGGGCCGTCCTCTATGGCGGCCTCAAGGCCGCCGACGACTATTCCGCAGGCCGATCGATACCGGCATCCGAAGCGAAGCAAGAACGGGAATCCCTGTCATGAGCCTGTTGGAGCTGAAGAACATCTCACGCCAGTTCGGCGCCATCCACGCAGTCGAGGACGTATCGTTCCAGATCGAGCCGGGCGAGATCGTCGGCCTGATGGGCGACAACGGTGCCGGCAAGTCGACGCTGGTCAAGATGATCGCCGGCAACTTCCCGGCCTCGTCCGGCAGGATGGTCTTCGACGGCAATGAAGTTCAGTTCAACCAGCCTTCGGACGCCCGTCGGGCCGGCATCGAGATCGTCTACCAGGATCTGGCGCTCTGCGACAACCTGAGCGCAGCCGCCAATGTCTTCCTCGGCCGCGAGATCATGCGCTCGGTCGGCCCGTTCAAATTCCTCGACCACCGCAAGATGCGTGAGCGCGCCGCCGAGCTGTTTCGCGAGCTGCAATCTGAAACGCGGCCGCGCGACGTGGTCAAGCGCATGTCGGGCGGCCAGCGCCAGGCGGTCGCGATCGCACGCACCCGCCTGGCCGACGCCAAGCTGGTGCTGATGGACGAGCCGACCGCCGCGATTTCGGTGCGCCAGGTCGCAGAGGTGCTGGCGCTGATAAAGCGCCTCAAGGAGCGCGGCGTCGCCGTCATCCTGATCTCGCACCGCATGCCCGACGTGTTCGGCGTCTGTGAGCGCATCATGGTGCTGCGGCGCGGCCACCTCGTCGCCAACAAGCTCGCTTCGACCAGCTCGCCCGAGGAAATCACCGCCTTGATCGTCGGCGCCAAGGCTGCGGCCTGAGGCAAAGGGGAGGAAGAGATGAACAAGTCTCCGGACGCCAGCAACCTGGATTCGGTCTTCAACCTGTCGGAACGCAGCAAGCTCGGCGAGATGCTGCGCAGCCAGGAATTCTGGATCGTCGTCGCAGTGCTGATAATCGGCGCTGTGGTCGGCATGATTGCGCCGCGATTCCTGACCTCCGCCAACATGGCCAACATCCTGCAGAATTTCTGCTTCACGGCGCTGATGGCGATCGGCATGACGCCGGTGATCATGACCGGCGGCATCGACATCTCCGTCGGCTCCACGCTCGGCCTGACCGGCGTGCTGCTCGGCCTGTTCTGCGCCAGCGGTTATCCTTTCGCCGTCGTCGTGCTGTTCGTGCTTCTCGTCGGCGCGTTCGTCGGCATCGTCAACGGCGCTCTGGTCTCATACCTGAAGCTGCCGCCCTTCATCGTCACGCTCGGCATGATGAGCCTGGTGCGTTCCCAGACGCTGGTCGTCACCAACAACCAGGTGGTCTACGATTTTGGCAAGGCCGGCGACACGCTTCTTGCGCTGGGCAGCGGCTCCTTCCTCGGCGTGCCGAACGTGCTATGGGCCGTGATCGTCTCGGCCGTCGTCATGCAGTGGCTCTTGTCGATGACCAAATGGGGCCGATACGTGCGCGCCATCGGCGGCAATGAGAACGCCGCGCGTCTTTCCGGCATCCCGGTCGATCGCGTCAAGGTTTCGACCTACGCGCTCCTCGGCGCCATGACCGGCATGACCGCAATCTTCCTCGTCGGCTGGATGGGGGCCGCCACCAACGCACTCGGCCAGGGCCAAGAACTGCAGGTCATCGCTGCGACCGTCATTGGCGGCGCCAACCTGCTCGGTGGCTTCGGCACTTCGTTCGGTGCCGTCATCGGATCGGTGCTGATCGAAGTGATCCGCAACGCCCTGCTGCTCGCCGGCGTGAACCCTTTCTGGCAGGGCACCTTCGTCGGCCTCTTCATCCTGTTCGCGGTACTGCTCGAACGGTTCCGCTCCACCCGCGCCTAGAGCCAGTTCGGGCAGGCAACTCGCCTGCCCGGAAGGTTCGCGCATTTTCGTGCACATAACATCAGAGAGGAGAAAACCATGAGAAGCATCGACAGATTGACCGCCCGAATGGGCGCGACCATGATCGCGGCGGTGTTCGCCGCGGGCATCCACTCGGCGCCGGCTTCGGCCGAGACCTATGCGGTGATCGTCAAGACGGTGAACGACGTCTTCAGCGCTCCGGTGAAGGAGGGTTGCGAGAAGGCCGCCAAGGATCTCGGCGTCGAGTGCTACTATATCGGTCCGTCCGAGGTGAACGAGGCGCAGCAGCTTCAGGTCATCAACGACGTGCTGACCAAGGGCGTCGACGGCATCGCGGTGTCCGCGACCAATCCGAAATCCGTGGCCAGGCTGCTGGAGAAGGCGAAGGCCGCCGGTATCCCGATCGTCACCTTCGACGGCGACCTGCTGAAGGAAGATGCCGGCCTGCGCTCGACCTTCATCGGCACCGACAACTACAATTTCGGGGTCGAGCTGGCGAAGAAGGTCGTCCAATACAAGCCGAAGGGCGGCACGGTCTGTATCCAAACCGGCACGGCCGGCTCGCTCAACCTCGATCTGCGTGTCCAGGGTATCCGCGACACGCTGGCCAACGTCACCAAGGACAAGCCCGTGAAACGTCTGGCCGGCGAGAACGGCTGGACCGAGGTCGACGGCTGCCCGATCTACAACAATGACAACATCAGCCTCGCCGCCCAGCAGATGAACGACGTGCTGGTGGCCAATCCCAAGCTCGATGCCTTCGTCGCCGTCGGCGGCTGGGCGCAATACGCGCCGTCGGCCTACCGGCAGGCGGTCGGGCGCGTGAAGGACCGCGTCGATTCCAAGGACCTCGTTATCTCCTTCGGTGACGCCTTCGCGCCGCAGCTGCCGCTGCTCAAGGACGGGCTTGCCCACTACCTCGTCGGCCAGAGCCCGTACAATATGGGCTACAAGTCGATCGAGGCTTTGCACGACCTGAAGCAGGGCAAGACGGTGCCGCCCTATATCGACACCGGCTTCGTGAAGTGCACGCCCGACATGGCGGACACCTGCGGCAAGAACTGACAAAACCGGCTTGGTGGGAGTTTCTCGCTCTCACCAAGCCCCGGGCGTAGGTACTTGTGAGCAAGGGGGCGGGAGAACCGACTGCCATCGCTACATAGCGGATACTTCGCGGGCTGCCTCCGATGCGTCGAGCCCAAGGCGGCTTTCGCGATCGAGCGCAGAAATCCAATGATGGTGTTGCACTATCTCTCTTTCCGCAAACAGGAGTCGGATCGGGCGAGCGACAAAATGCCGGACAAAGCCGCCCGGGGTCTCGTCGCGAGTATCACCGACGCTCTTGAAACCGTTCAAGCTGGACCGCTTGGTGGCAAACGACGCCAAGAAAAGGGTTCAGAACAGCCTTCAGGGAAACTTTGGTTTAATTTTCGCTGCTTGGAGCGGCAATTTTCGGGGCATTCGATTGCTGGCGTCGCCGTTTCGCCCCTCTTTCGTGGCCCGCGCCTACAACCAGGCGCAGAAGTTCGGCGTTGAGATGGTGATACCCGACCAGGTGCATCATCTCGGCCTAGAGCGGGACGGCGATGGCTCAACCTACAGTCTCGCTGTCGGCGATGGTGAGCGAGTGCGTGCACGCTCCGTGGTCATCGCGAGCGGCGCACGCTACCGCAGGCTGGATCTGGCCAATATCACCCAGTTCGAGGGGGGGATCGGTGCATTATTGGGCCTCGTCCATCGAGGCGCGTCTTTGCGAAGGTCAGGAGATCGCGCTGGTGGGCGCCGGCAACTCCGCCGGCCAGGCCGCAGTGTATCTTGCAGGTCAGGTCGAAAAGGTCTGGCTGATCGTTCGCGGCGCCAGCCTCGCCGCATCGATGTCGAAATATCTGATTGAGCGCATCGAGGCGCAACCGAACATAAAGGTGGTACTGCGCACGGAAGTGACCGGGCTTCACGGCGGCGAAAATCTGACCAACGTAAGCTGGCGGAATGCCGACACGGGCGAAGAGACCATGCGCCGGATATGCCATCTCTTCCTGCTGGTCGGCGCCGATCCGAATGCGGACTGGCTTGCCGGCTGCGAGCCATCCTCTGGAGACGAGTCTGCCTGGAACCTTCGCGATAGGAGACGTCCGAGCCGGCTCGGTCAAGCGCGTAGCGTCAGCCGTCGGAGAAGGCGCGCCAGGTCGTTGCCGCCATTCACGAATTTTTGGCGAAGGCGCATCGACAAAGGCACAGGGAGGTAACCGGTGCCATTTGAATGTCGCCACGCGGAGCAGATCGGGGATGTGACACCAAATGCCCTTGGCTGCGAGGTTTGCCTCAAGTCCGGCTCGCGGTGGGTTCATCTTCGCCTGTGCCGGACCTGCGGTAACGTCGGTTGCTGTGTTCTGTAATCAAAGCGGACGCCGCGGACATTGTCGGTCAGAAGGCGGTCGCGCAGACAATTGTCCGGACCGGTCATTCTTGTTGGTCGTGTCCGCTTGCGAAGCAATGCACGACATTTGAGTTCACCGTTGGTGATGCACATCGCAGCGACCACACGCACCTTTGCGCTTGCCTTGAAGGCATTCTATTTTGGCGAATTATAGCCGCTCGTGGACATGGAATGTCGGTACTGCCTTTCTTACGAATCTACGCGCCGCTCAACGCGGTACTGGCTGCGCCTGGGCTTCTGGCGGTGGCTGCGCTCACGATGCCGGACATGTCCGGACGAAGCAGAGTGGCTCTGGCTGCCCTGCTCGCCGTCATTTGGGCCGCCTATCTCCTGCAAATGGTCGCGACGCTGCTCGGGCGCCGGGAAGGAGACGTTCGGAATAGGACGCCGGCAATCGCCATCGATGTGCTTGCGGTTTTGGTTCCACTCGCGGCATTTCTGCTCGTCGGCACACCCGACCGGAGTCTCTACTGTGCTGTCTGGCTGCTGAAACCGCTGCGCGACTCGACTTTTTTCCCAGTGCTGGGCAGAGTTCTGGCCAACGAAGCGCGCAATCTGATCGGCGTCACCACGCTCTTCGGCGTCGTTCTGTTCGGCGTCGCGCTCGCGGGCTATGTCATCGAGCGCGGCATCCAGCCGGAAAAGTTCGGCAGCATCCCCCAGGCAATGTGGTGGGCGGTGGTCACGCTGTCTACCACCGGCTATGGCGACGCTATTCCGCAAAGCTTCGCCGGCCGCGTCCTTTCCGGGGCCGTCATGATGAGTGGCATCGGCATCTTCGCGCTCTGGGCCGGCATTCTTGCCACCGGCTTCTATCAAGAAGTCCGTCGCGGTGATTTCGTCCGTAATTGGCAAATGGTCGCTGCCGTGCCGTTGTTTCAGAAGCTCGGCCCGGCCATGCTGGTCGAGATCGTGCGCGCGTTGAGACCCCGCACGGTGCCGGCGGGCGCCGTGATCTGCCGCATTAGCGAGCCCGGTGATCAGATGTTCTTCGTCGTGGAGGGCCGCGTCAGCGTCGCGACGCCGAATCCGGTGGAGCTTGGCCCCGGCGCCTTCTTCGGCGAGATGGCGCTGATCACCGGGGAACCTCGCATGGCGACCGTCAGCGCCGCAACGGCGGTCTCACTCCTGTCGCTGCACTCGGCGGATTTCCAGATGCTGTGCGGCAGCAGCCCGGAGATCGCGGAAATCATCCGCAAGACCGCCCTGGAGCGGCGCGGCACGGCGCCGATGGCTTGACCGTACTAGGTGCGCGGTTCCGGACTGTGTATCATCTCCGCCCAAGATCGCCGCAGACGGCGCCCCTTGTGTGCTCGTAATGTTGTTGCGCTGCGCAAATCTGTAATTGTCTGGACTGATCTCGCTCGCGGGCTGATCGCAAGGCCGGGCGAACCGGGATCCGGAGCTTGAGGCGACGGTGGCGCGGGTTCGCACGGTAAGCTTTCCTGGGCGTCGAGGCCGTGCCGGTCGATGTCCAGGGGATAATCGTGCCGGGCAAGGTCGCCATGCAGATCGTCAGCCTTCCGAACAAGGCGGTGGCCGAAAGCCGCGAGAATCGCACAGTGCCGGAACTCTTCTGCTGTGATCGAGGCGCGCATCGCCGGACAAATGGTGAACGCCTTGCCTATGACAGGGCCAGTTATAGCTTGCGAACCCGTATGATCCAGTTGGAGTGGGTTACGCTTATGGAAACCAGTGTCTCCTGCTCGGCGGGACAGCACTCCCGTCGCACTAATGGCCCGTTGCTTCTGTGTCCGCACCACGGCAGCGGACCACAAAGAGCCGATCACGCCTTCCATTCTGTGACCTTGGCGAGGATGAGGTCGCCTGCCCGAGTTAACCAAAGGCGCAAGCGGTACCGAGAGCGACGCAATCGGCGCATTTGCTACCATTCCAAGAGGCGAACAAGAACGGACGGATTGGCTAGGCCAAGGAGATTCCGCCTTGCAGGCCTGGTATTTGTCTGACATAATTTACCATCTGCTAATGTTGTGTGGGGTAATCGGGGTTTAGAGATGGCGAAGGAATCTTCGAGTGCCGCTTCTTCGGCAAATAAAGCTGATGCAAATCTGATAGGTAATTCAGAGGGAAACGGGCTGAACTTCATGGCCTCCCAGGCTCGCGAGGGCGGGCCAGGCGGTGACGCTCCAGGTGTCGACAAGATACGCGATCTTTTGTTCGGCAATCAGATGCAGGACTATGATCGCCGCTTCTCCAAGCTTGAGGAACGGTTCCTGCAGCGATTCAAGGATGTCGAATCCGAAACCAAGCGCAATCTTGAAACCTACGAGTCGAATGCCAAGAAGCAGGTTGACTCGCTGGCGACGCAGTTGCGCAACGAAAAGGACGCGCGCGCCGAGGCCGACAAGGAGATGGACCGCAATCTTCGCGATCAAAACCAGGCGCTCGAAAAGCAGGTGCGCGCCTTGTCGGATCAATTGAGCGAACTCGAGCGCGAATTCGCGGATCGCATGAGCAGAAGCGACCATTTGCTGCGCGAGGAAATCAAGCAGAAGAACGAAAGCGCTCAAATGCTGATGGAGAAGATCTTTTCCGATCTCAGCAACGTCAAGACCGACCGCAACCTTCTGGCCGGCCTGTTCGTCGAGGTCGCGAAATGTCTCAACCAGGATCCCGTCGGCAGCAAGAGCAATTCGGAGCGTGGCTGGAAAGTGAGTTGATCGGAACTTGACGTCGAGCGTCGAACCAATCAGCCTATCCCAAAGACAAGCTTCGAACGATACCGGTATTGATCGCGAGGCTTTGGCCCGCCTTTTGGTGGAAATTGCCCGGAACGTCGATCCGGACAATCATGCCCTTTACGAAGGCGTTCCAGCCGCCGACCATCGGCTGGAAAGGCTCCGCCAACTGCTCGTCGGCGGCGAAATCTCTGAGCTGGCACGCGTTACGCACCTGCTCGACGAACCCGAGCAGCTTGCCGCCGCGGTGGGCAACGTTCTGCCCGAAGCAACCGCGCGCGCGTCCCATGCGCAACTCGGCGAGGCTCTTGCCCCGGCCGTCGAGCGGGCAGCGCAGCGGTCCATCCAGAAGAATCCGAACACGCTAACGGATATATTGTATCCGGTGTTTCTGCCGGCCATTCGCAAGTCGATCGGCGAAAAGATCGACCAGACCTTCCAGTCGTTGAATGAGTCTCTAAGGCATATATTCACGTGGCATGGGTTGAAGTGGAGGTTTGAAGCCTGGCGAACGGGGACAAGCTTCTCGGCAGTCGTTCTCAAGCATTCTCTTGTCTATCGCGTGGAACATGTCTTTCTCATCAGTCGCGCTTCCGGGCTCCTGATTGCACATGTAACTTCTCAAGACGCAACCAGCGAAGACCCTCAACTGATTTCCTCGATGCTGAGCGCGATCCAGGATTTTGTGAAGGACTCTTTCAAAGAGAAAGAAAACAGCGGCCTCGACACCATCCGGTTCGGGGAACTTCGCCTCTGGTCGGAAGTCGGACAGTTTGCGACCCTGGTTGCGGTGATCCGGGGAAATCCCCCGGAGGAACTGCATGAAGTCATCCGCGATGTACTGCTTCGCATCCATCAAGAATCGTCGCGGGCCCTGGAGCGGTTCGACGGCGACAGTTCCCAGTTGCCCGGCGTGGAGACGCAGTTGCAGACCTGCGTCGAGCTGCAGCACATGGATTCGAAAGAGGGATTTCCGTGGCTGGTGGTGACGGCGGTCCTGCTGGTTTTGATCGTGGCGGGCGGCTGGTTCTTTCTGTCCTGGCAATCCGCACACCGCTGGCAGACCTACCTGTCGCGGCTGGCGGCCCAGCCGGGCATCGTCGTTTCGGACCAAAAAATCCGTGGCGGCGACTTCTATGTCGCCGGCCTGAGAGACCCGCTCGCCGCGGACCCGCGGTCTCTGCTGCCGGGAACGGACGTCGATCCCGCCCGCGTTCATTCAAACTGGCAGTTCTATCAGAGCTTCGAGCCGCAGTTCGTGCTGAAGCGGCTGTCGGCGTCGCTGGCGCCTCCGGATTCGGTACGGCTCTCGGTTGTCGATGGTCGCATCGTCGCCGAGGGTGAGGCGACAACCACGTGGATCAATCGGGCGCGGGCCGCTGCCCAGCAGCTTTCGGCAGGCGGCCCGGTCTTCGACATCTCCCGGGTCCGCGATGTGAGCGCCGAGGACCGCTGGCAGGCCTATGTGTCGCGACTGCAGACCCAGCCTGGCATCATCGTCGCCGATCAGAATGTGCGCGACGGCCAATTCTATATTACCGGTCTGAGAGACCCGCTTGCCGCCGACCCGCAGTCGCTTTTGGCCGAAACGCAGGTCGATCCCGCGCGTGTGCATGCAAGCTGGCAATTCTACCAGAGCCTTGAGCCGCAGTTCGTGCTGAAGCGGCTGACGGCGTCGCTCACGCCACCGGATTCGGTGCGGCTTTCAGTCGCCAATGATCGCATCGTTGCCGCAGGCGAGGCTACTACCGCGTGGATCAACCGGGCGCGGGCGGCCGCGCAGCAGCTTTCAGCCGGCGGCCCGGTCTTCGACATCTCCGGGGTCCGTGATGTGAGCCCCGAAGAGCGCTGGCAGGCCTACGTGTCGCGACTGGAGACGCAGCCGGGCATCATCGTCGCCCAGCAGAATGTGCGCGATGGCCAATTCTATATTACCGGACTGAGAGACCCGCTTGCCGTCGACCCGCAGTCGCTGCTGTCCGGAACGCAGGTCGATCCCGCGCGCGTTCATGCAAGCTGGCAATTCTATCAGAGCCTCGAGCCGGCGTTCGTGTTGAAGCGGCTGACGGCGTCACTGTATCCGATGGATAAAGTGCGACTTTCGATCGTCGATGGCCGCATCGTTGCCGAGGGTGAGGCTCCCGACACCTGGATAGATCGGGCGCGCGCAGCGGCAAGACAGCTTTCAGAAGGCGGACCGGAGTTCGACATCTCCAAGGTTCGTGATGTGAGCCCCGATGCGCGCGCGGCGGAGCATTGGCAGTATTATGTGTCGCGACTTGAGGCCCAACCGGGAATCATCGTCGCTCAGCAATCGGCGAGGGGCGGACAATTCTACATTTCCGGACTGAGAGATCCTCTTGCCGCCGACCCGCAAGCTCTGCTCTCCGGAACACAGGTCGATCCCGCCCGCGTTCATTCACAGTGGCAGTTCTATCAGAGTCTTGATCCGAAGTTCGTGGTGAAGCGGCTGACGGCCTCGCTGTCCCCGCCGAAATCGGTTCGGCTTTCGATCGTCCAGGGTCGCATCGTTGTCGTGGGCGAGGCACCTGCCGGCTGGATCAGCCGGGCGCAGGCCGCCGCCGACCAACTTTCGGCGGACGGAGTGGTCCTCGATGTCTCGCAGCTGAGCGAGCTGAACCTCGCAGAACTTAATCATTTGAGAGAGGCCATCCAGACGACCGATATTTTCTTCGATTCCGGTAGAGTTGTCCCGGGACCGGAGCAGACGCCGGCGCTCGACAGATTGGCTGATCAGTTGAAGGAATTCGCCGAAAATGCCCGCAAGGCAGGCGTGACAGCGCGGTTCATGCTGACCGGCCATTCGGACACGACGGGCCGTGAGACGGCTAACGCGTCGATCAGCGCCGCCCGCGCCGAGACAGTTCGCGCGCTTCTCAACAAGCGCGGCGTCGCTCCGGAACTGCTCTTGGTTCGGGGCGCCGGCACCTTTGAGCCGGCAGTGCCCGAAAATGAAAATAGCCGAACTGGGAACTCCACCAATCGCCGGGTTTCGGTTACGGTGAACCTGGAGTAGTGCGGAGTCCAGGATGCTGCAAAAAAAAATCTGCATGTTGGGCGGGTTCGCCGTCGGCAAGACCAGCCTGGTGCGCAGGTTTGTCCAAAGCATCTTCTCGGAAAATTACCTGACCACGGTCGGCGTCAAGATCGACAAGAAGAGCGTCGCGTTTCCGGACAAGACCGTTGACCTGATCTTGTGGGATCTGGCCGGTGAAGACGATATCGGCTCGTTCCGCGTTAGCTATGTGCGAGGCGCGACCGGGCTCGTGCTTGTCGTCGATGGAACCCGGCCCGCTACTCTTGCCGTGGCGCTCACGCTGCGCGAACGGTGCGAGGCCGAATTCGGCGCCATGCCGTTCATCTTGCTGTTCAACAAATCTGATCTGACCGATCGGTGGGCGATACCGGAGGGCGAGATCGACGAACTCAAGCAACGTGGATGGCAGATCTATCTGACGAGCGCGCTTTCGGGCGAACATGTCGACGATGCGTTTCGTCAGCTTGCTTCGATGGTCGCCAAGTAGACCATGTCCAGTTTGCCGAAAGAAGTCAGAAGCTGGATATACGACTTCTTCTCCAATGGGCGCTTCGCAGCGTATCTGAAGATCGACGCCCGGCAATGCATAGAAGAAAAAGGCGGCCACCTCGACTTTTACGGGCTCTCGTCGCTTCGCATCGACGAGCCCGTTGCCGAGCAGCTTGAATTCATGGAAGGGCTGCTGCCTTGCCCCGAGCTTCCATTTCATATGCCGATGATGGAACTGCCCGGCGGGCATGTCGCGGACCTTCACTTCTTTGGCGATGGCGACTCGGTGTGGCTGGTCTTTCTCGACGCCACGCCCGAACGCGACCACCAGCAGCGGCTTCAGCAGAAGGCGTATGAAATGACGCTCCTGCAGGAGAGGGAGCGTCAACTCAATGCGAAGCTGCAATCGACGAACGAGGCATTGAGGGAAAGCCAGGAGGGTTTGTCGCGCGAGTACCGGCGCGCCGAATCCCTGCTCCTCAACATTCTTCCGGCCTCGATCGCGGAGCGGCTGAAGGCGGACGAGCAAATTGCAGACAACCACGCGGAGGTCAGTGTGCTTTTTGCCGACATAGTCGGTTTCACGGAAAGAGCGCGGAGCGTCGGAGCCACGACGACGCTCGCTATCTTGAATTACTTCTTCAGGGCGGCGGATCTGCTCTCGGAACAGCATGGCTGCGAAAAGATCAAGACCATCGGCGATTGTGTGATGGCGGTTGCCGGCCTGCCCGTCGCGCGATCCGATCATGCGCACGCCCTTGCGAACTATGCGCTCGAGCTGCGGGAGTCGGCCAGGCGCGAACGCTTCGCAGGAGAACCGCTAAGCCTTAGAATTGGAATTCACTCAGGGCCAATCGTCGCTGGCGTCATCGGCAAAAGGCGGTTTGTCTATGACCTGTGGGGCGACACCGTCAATCTCGCCGCGCGCATTCAAAAGGCCGCGGAGCCCGATGAAATCCGTATTTCGGATGCAACCCACGAATTGCTCGGACCGGATTTTGCCTGCGACCCGCTCGGAGAAACGGAATTGCGTGGCACGGGTCGTGTGCGAATGTGGCGGCTCCGCGGCTGATTTGCCGTGCTTCGAGGGCGCAATCCAAATCGCTTCTATCCCCGCATAATGCGATAGACGGTAGCATCACCTTCCACGCCTCGAAGAGGCGCGTCAAAGGCCACGACATGATGGCCGGCGAGCATGTCGCTGACCCCCGGCGCGGAATGGAGGGCCTCGGAAATGCAGACCTGTCCGGCTTCCGCCAAGGACTGCACGCGCGCGGCCACATTCACGGTCTGGCCGAAATAGTCGAGGTTGTCGTTGAGCGTCACGGCGATCGACGGTCCACAATGGGCACCGATTTTGAGGATGATCCCCGGCCCGTCATGGTCGCTGTTGAAACGATCGATTTCTTCAAAGATGTGGAGTGCAGCCGAAATCGCATCCGACGGCTGCGAAAACGCAGCCATCACCGCATCCCCAATCGTCTTGACCACCGCTCCGGAATGTTGCTGAACCGCCGCGTTGACCAGAGCAAAATGCTCGCGGACCAATGCATAGGCATTGAGGTCACCCAGGCGCTCATACATGGCGGTCGAACCCTTGAGGTCGGTGAACAGGAAGGTGATCTGCCGGATGCCGAGCCCCTCCTTCTCGTCGACACGTTCGGATCGGAAGAGCTGGCGGAAGGTTTGCCGCGCAAGCAGCGCTCCGCCGGAGACATAAGGGTCGAAATCGAGCGCCGGCTTGGTGGTCAGCGCGACAAGCTCGGGCGGCCAGTTGATGGCAAGCAATGAACCTCGCACCGGCCCCCTGTTTGTCACCTCAATGACAATCGGACCAGGCGGCACGGCGGGCAACGCCGGCAAGAAGCGTTTGCCGTCATAATCGATCTTCAGAAGCGTCGGCGCCAACACCGGATCGCCTGATATCGGCACAGCGAATGCGGCTTGCGTCTGCACGTTGACACCCGCAAGGGCGCCCGCTCCCAGGTCGGCGCGGAGCACTGTGGTGGAGCCTGGCGGCAGAAACGTCATGCCCCGAACGAAGCCGCGCAGAACGTCAACAAAGCGAACGTCTTGCCCGGGTAATCGCCCGTCATGTCCGAAGTGCAGATTCCAGTGAAAATCCTCGACAGGCAGCGTCTCGGGATCATGGTGCGGCAGGCGCCGCAGCTTCGGCGATATCGAGAAGGTGACCTCGATGAAATCGTCGAGGTCGGTGTCGCCCGACACGTCGCACAGGCCACAGACGTAGTGGGTCTTCAGCGTGCGCAGGGCGCCGAAGCTGTCGAGCACCATGCCGGACTGGGGACAGAGCACATCCCAGCTCATGTCGAATAGCCCACAGCGGGCGGCGTGAAGGAAGAGGTCGATCGCTTCAGGCTCGGCGATTGCGCGGTCGCGAGCAAAGGCCAGGGGATTGACACGATAGAGCGAGTGGTCGTCGGCGCTCCTGATCAGCGTCTCGAATTTCGAGATGACGCGCGGGCTCCAGGCGCGCGCCTGCTCCACCTTGGTCATCTTGCTTTCGAGAAGACGATCGTCGACTACCGTCACGCCCGATCCTCAGCCTTGCCTCGCGACAGCCTACTAAAAAACCAGCGCGATGCGAATGGGTTGACTTCCTTGGTTGTACGACAGTCGGCCTGGATCAGCATGACGTTTCGTCGAACCGCCGGCCTGATCTATCTCCTGGTGGAGCTTTCCTACTCCGTTGTGCTGGCTTTTTTCCTGCGCCGGCTGGTGTGCGACTGCGCGACTGCCAGTTTCAACTCGGGTGTAATCTCGACAGGCGCATTCTCTGCCCCATGCGGGCTCTGCAGCCCCTCGACGTGAACGGTCGGGAATGGCAGTTCGATGCCCTGCTCCTTGAAGACCTGGCGGACGCGTACATAGAATTTGCGTTTCATGCCGAAGGCGCCTCCCGGTCTGGTTGTGACCTTGACCCTCAACACGATACCGTACTCGCCGAATTCCTGTACGCCCTGCATCTTGATCGGTGAAAGCACCCAGGGTTTGAATTCGGGATCCTCCGCCAGTTCTAGGCCTATTCGCTTGATCAGCTTGCGAGCGAAGTCGATGTCGGTGTCATAGCCGACGGTGATGTTGAATTTGTCGGTAACCCAGTCACGGCTCTGGTTCTGGACTGCCCCGAGTTCACCGAAAGGTATAGTGAACAGCGAGCCACGATGGTGGCGCAGCTTCACCGAGCGCAACGAAAAGCTCTCCACCGTTCCCACATAACGGCCGGCTGTAATGTATTCGCCGACACGAAACGCATCATCGAGCAGAAAAAACACGCCGGAAATGACGTCCTTGACCAGGGTCTGCGCCCCAAATCCCACAGCAACACCAACGACGCCAGCGCCGGCGATCAGCGGGCCGATCTGAATACCCACCGAGGCGAGCATCATCAGCACCGCCATGACGACGATCACCGCGAGCAGAATGTTTTGGATGATCGGCAAGAGCGTGTGCAGCCGCGCCTGCTGCGGATCGACGACCGGCATCTCCTCGTCGCTGATCTCCGCGTGCTGCGTGTCAATGCCCAGCTTTCTCTCGATCAAGGCTTTGATGATCGACCAGCCGAAATCGGCGGCAAGGGCAATGACCACGACATTGATCAAGCCGCGCAATATGAGCGTGGTCGTCGTGTTGCTGTCCTGCATCGACTGCATGTCCAGACCCCAGGCACGCGCAAGAAGGTAAGCCGCCGCCAGGATCAAGATCATCCGGACTGCGCGATCGATGACAGCGATCGTCACCGCAGGGATCGTAGGCCGGCCAGACTCTTCCGAACCCGGCCGCAGGACGAAATTGACCCCGCGCTGCGTCAGCACTATTGCGAAAGGCAGGAAGAATGCGGCGAAGGTAAACCAGAACAATATGGGAAGGCCTGCGATGCGCAGCAGGAACAGGCCGACGAAGTAAGCAGTCAAAGACCATGTCGCTGCGGTGTGACCGTGCCCATCGTTCCGCTGTGTTCTTGGCCTACGCCAAACGGCAATCAGAAAGAGCAGCAGCAGTACGAAATCGGCACCTACCGACAGCACCAACATTCCGTCCTGATCGATGCCGAGACCCGGCAAGAGGATGAACGCGGCGGCGAAGAAGGCGAAGACGCCGAAGATCCTGGGTACCCAATAGAACCAATGGTCGGCCGTTTCGTTGGTAACCGGCAAAGCACGAACCTCGACGGCGTTCTCGACCTGCATGAAGGAGGGGACGAGCAGGGCTGCGAGGTACATGCGCACCGCCGCTGTGGCGACCGCAGCCATCAGAAAGGTCAGCACGATCTCGCGGATAAGCATTGGCCAGTCGAACAAGATGAACGCGCCGGCGCTGCCCAGCGCGAACGAGACGATCAGCAGGCTGGAGTAAAGCGTGCGGCCACCAATCTTCCTGGCCCGCCCAATGGGCGTATCTTTCGATTGTGCAATGATCCAAAGACGAAACGGACGGGTGAGCTTGTACGTTGCCCAAGTGAGCGCCAGGCCGGCAGCGATAAAAATCGCGACCAGAAAAAGCACGCCGGCGGGCCTCTTGCCGGACATATCCTCCATGGTCTCGGTCCGAATGCGCGCGAACTGGCCTGGCAGCGAGGGCAAGGTCCGCACGATTCTTTCGATATGATGCTTGATCCGATCGAGCATCGAGGATGCCATCGTATTCATCCGGCCTGGCGCGGCCGCGGCGTCGGACGATGCGCCGGCCGGTGAAGCTCCTGCCGCGGCAGGGGCTGCCGTTGAACCGGCATCCTGCTTTCGTTGTTCGGCCACCCAGGCCTTCACTGATGGATCGTCGAGAAGATCGAACAGTTGTTTGACCTTTTCAGGCGGGACGGTCGCCGGCGCCTGCGCCTGTGCCGGACCAGCCAACAAGAGGGCGACCACCGCAAAGACGAGCGGACGGGCAATCATGACCAACATCGCCGTCAAATCTCCGAGACGTCTTGCCAGGTGCGCTGGTTTCCTGTCTCCCAATCGTCGAATCATGAGTGGCATCGTGCTGCAACCTTCCGGTCAAATCGGTAAGCAAGGACATCTACGTCCATCACTGCCCTACCTTGAAGAAACCGACATTGCGGTGCAAGACGTCGCCGTCCCAGGGCGCGCGATCGAAGCGCCTCTCAAAGCTTCCCGCCCTATTGGATGTGATCCACAATGTTCAAAGGGATGAGGTTCGCTCCCACTCAATTTACGTGGACGACGACGTAGCGTCCGCCATAGGGTTGATAATATGTGCTGCCGCAGTGCCAAAGCACGGTGCCGTTGATGGAAGTCTTCACGCAGGCCGCCGGGAGCCTGGCCACGTAAATGGTCGAGCGGCGGATCGTTCGGCGCGTGGTGCGCCTCGCGACGCCTGCGACGCTGCCAGGCGTGAGCGGATGGCCAACTCGCGCCTGCGCGTCGCTGACAAAGGGGCCGAACGGGCCAACCGTGTCCACCAGCCCAGCAAACATCAGGGCGGCCACGATTCCGGCAGCGCCGGTCAACCTCGAGCTAGGTCTCATCATTCTTGATCCTCCCAAGAGCTCACCGCTCCGTGCGTTTTTGTTTCCGGCCTACGCAGCCTCCGCTGCCGACCCTACGGCCAGCATTTTAGAATATACTAATTCTCTATTTCGGCTTCTATCCGGATTGCGCAAATTCCATCGAACCGCTTGCATGGGGACCAGCATTTCTCGGCGCAGGTTGCGCCCAGTCACGATCTTCCGGCGCGCTGCAGTGTTTCGTAGGGAGATTCACCGAAGAAGAGTCGATAATTCGCGGCGAAGCGGCCCAGATGGGTGATCCCCACATCCATAGCGACTGCGGTAACGCTCAAGCCGTCAGCACGTGCCGTGGTAAGGAGCCGTCTGGCTTCGTTGAGGCGGAGCGCTCTGATGAATTCGAGCGGGGTCACAGCGAACGTAGTGCGGAAGGCGTACTCCAGCTGTCGACGGCTGACGCCGATTTCCTTGCACAGTCGAACGATGCGTATGTCTTCCTGGATATGAGTGCGAATGAAATCCTCGGCCGCCGACGCTTGTCTCAAATGACGACTCGTGGAACCGGTTGTCCCGGTCTCACGATTGTCTGCGCCCGCGAAGGCGTCAGCCACCATCCCTAGATATTCCACGAACGCACCTGGAGGCTGCTCCGGCAGAACGGAGTCACTTGCAATTGCCCCGAGGTGGTCCGCCATCGACTTCATCAGGCGTCGGATTCTTTGCGCTTCGTGGGCGGGGAGCCGTACTGCCGAGGGGCGATCGCTGATCTGTTCGAGGACCGTTCCCGCGGCAACCGACTGGATTTCCATCCAGGTTGCGGTCGGAACAATGGCGACAACGTAAGTGAGGCCAGGCCGGACCGTTGCAGTCACGGTCGTGCCGGCAGGGATCGCGAGGATCAAGTCGTCTTCAAGCGGGATCCCGCATATCGCCGACCCACAGGCCCGCTCGATGGCCACCAACGCCACGGAGCCTGAATCGAAACCGCCATTGGCGCGGAAGGCGCAATTGAATTCTGGCAGGTCGAGCGCCCACTTGCCGGGAGACTGGATTTGCCGGATGCGGGAGGGAACGTAGCCGGGCGAAAGCCTGTCTATTTTCACCGGCAGACCAGAGGCGGCGCTGGTGAGGTCGTCAGGGCCAAGTTGCACATCCCTGTACGAAGGCGATGATGGCCAGGCAGTCAAGGCACGTCCTTTTGCGCAAACTGGATAGCAGGACGATTGTATTAGATATAGCTTAAGCACAAATTGCGCGAGATCAATTGGCACTTAGGTCGCCGACCAACGGCCTAGTGGGGATAGGCCGTGTGGCCAAGTTGACGGAGCGCAAAGCGAGGGTTCATCCAATATGGAAGAGTAGTCTCTGCTTGGGATAGTCGGGCAGCAAAAACGACAAATGGGGGACGATGATGAAGAAATTTCGTTTGGCCGCCCTGGCAACGGCCGGGGCATTGGTACTTAGTGTGGCCAATGCCTTTGCAGCAGACATCGCCAAGCCACAGGACGACGGTTGGACCTTTACTGTCGCGCCGTATCTGTGGGCATCTGGAATCAAGGGCGAAAGCGGCCTCTTTGGATTCCCGCCTCAGGACGTCGATGTGAGCTTCAGCGACGTGCTGCACCACCTCAAATTCGGCTTTATGGGGCTCACGGAAGCTCGCAATGGGCCTTTCACCATCAGCACGGACATTGTGTACGCCAAGCTCGACGCCAACATCGGCACCCCCAGAGGAATCCTCGCCTCCAACATCGATGCGACGGTGAGCACGTTCATGGGCACCGCGCTCGGTGGTTACAGCGTCTACTATCAGGATGGGACGAATTTCGATCTTGTCGCCGGAGCCCGTCTCTGGTCGGTCGACAACAGTTTCGACTTCCACGGCGGTGCGCTGGACGGCCGCTCGGCGAGCGACGGTGATACATGGGTCGATCCGGTGATCGGCGCCAAGTTCAAGGCTGATGTCGGCAATGGATTCTACCTCGCCGGCTGGGGCCTCGTCGGTGGCTTCGGCGCCGGATCCAAATCGATGTGGGACGTGATGGGCGGCGCCGGGTATCAGTTCAACGACAAGATGTCGATGTTCGTCGGCTATCGGGCCGTACACGACAATTACAACCACGACGGCTTCGTGAACAAACTCACCCAGCAGGGTCCATTGCTGGGGTTCACCTATCAATTCTCGCCAGCCCATCCGGGATAATAGCGGATTGACATGAAGTGGCTGGTTCCCGGCGGCGCTTGCGACTGCCGAGAGTGAGGAACTGCGCCGTCGAATACCTTTTTGGCCGCATCCGGAACGTTGAAACCGCCTGGCAGGCTCATCCCCCTGGGCGGCGCTCCCTATTGCCGGCGATGCTGGCCCGGATGTCAAAACTTTGCGCAAAGTGGATAGCGGCACGGTTGTACTAGGAATAACCTGGAATCCGAATAGCGCGAGATCAAACAGCGCAGGAATATCGCCGACGAACGGCGAGTGGGGATCATGGGCTGGCTGAACCACTTCAGAGATGTGCACACAGGGCATCTGGTGCCCCTGAAGCAATCCTCTGTTGTGTAGCCGGCGACTGCTTTGCGGGAGCGTCAAGAAAATTAGATGCAAATCGGGTTTGAGTGCAGCGGCGTGAATTAGCAGAGCAGGGGCGTAAGATGAGAAACGATCGTGACTTCCCGGCTGAAGCCGGCACAACCAGCAAAATTACGCGGCGGGATGCATTGATGGCCGGGACGGCTGCCGCCGTTTCGCGATTGGCGGTACCCGTCGGCCTTTCAGGCGCACTCGCCGGGCTCGCCGGCGTTCAGCCGGCGGCGGCCCAGCCCTCGCAGCCGAACATCGTCTTCATAGTTACGGACGATCAAGGCTGGAAAGACGTCGGCTATCACGGATCAGACATCAAGACGCCCAACATCGACAAGCTTGCGTCGGACGGGGCGAAGCTCGAAGAATATTACGTGCAGCCAATGTGCACACCAACGCGTTGCGCCCTCATGACCGGCCGCTATCCGCTGCGCTATGGCATGCAGGTTGGCGTCGTCCCCGCCGCGGGGACCTATGGCCTCCCGCTCGACGAGACACTTCTTCCGCAAATCCTCAAAGACGCGGGCTATCAGACGGCGATGAGCGGCAAATGGCATCTCGGCCATGCCAAGACGGACTACTGGCCGAAGCAGCGTGGATTTGACTCATTCTACGGGGCGACGGTCGGCGAGATCGACCATTTCAAACACGCTTCGCACGGTATCGCGGACTGGTACAGGAACAACAAGCCGCTCAAGGAGCCGGGCTTCGACAACACCCTGTTCGGTCAGGAAGCCGTCCGGGTCATCAACACTCACGACCAGAAGAAGCCGCTGTTCCTCTATCTCGCGTTCACCGCGCCCCACACGCCGTTCCAGGCGCCGAAGGAATATCTCGACCGCAACAAAAACATCGCCGACGAGAACCGCAGAGCCTACGCCGCCATGATCTCGGTGATCGACGACGAGGTCGGCAATGTCGTCGCCGCCCTCGAGAAGAAGGGGATTCGCGACAACACCCTGATCGTTTACATGAGCGACAATGGCGGTGTCACCAACTCGATGTTTTCGGGGGACTCAAAGGTAAGCGGCAAGCTGCCTGCGGATAACGGCCCCTATCGCGACGGAAAAGGCACCCTCTATGAGGGCGGCACCCGCTCGGTCGCATTCATGAACTGGCCCGGCAAGATCAAACCTGGCGTCTTCAATGGCCTCATGCACGTCGTTGACATGTTGCCGACATTGGCCGGGCTGGCTGGTGCCAAGCCCGGCAAGGACAAACCTCTGGACGGCATGGATATGTGGCCGGCCATCAGCGAGGGAAAGCCTTCGCCGCGCAAAGAGATTGTCTACAATGTCGATCCGATGGCCGGTGCGGTGCGCGAGGGCGAATGGAAACTGATGTGGGCGGCAGCGTTGCCGCAACGGATAGAGCTGTTCAATTTGGCGGAGGACAAATCGGAAGCCAGCAATCTGGCTGACAAGTATCCTGACAAAGTCAAGGCGTTGCAGGCAAGGATCACCGAGCTCGCGACCCAGATGAAGCCTCCCCTGTTGCTGATGGAAGCCGTGCGGCTGACGTACTTCACGCCGCTGGTGACGCCAAGCCCTGAAGAAATGTTCGCTGCGGGGGATTGAAAGGCGGATGCGTTCTGCCGTTCCGACGAGGCCGCCCGATGCACGACTTGTCGCAAGGCCGGCGATTTCGTCAAACGGCGATATGCTTTGGATCCCCGGCGGCGAATTCCTCATGGGCTCGGACAGCCACTATCCGGAAGAGGCGCCGGCGCATCGCGTCGTCGTCGGCGGCTTCTGGATGGATCGCACGACCGTCACGAATGCCGAGTTCAGGCGCTTCGTCGAGGCGACCGGTTATGTCACGCTGGCCGAGCGCCCGGCAAATGCCGCGGACTATCCCGGAGCCAGCGCCGAAGCACTGGCGCCGGCTTCGGCCCTGTTCGTCAGGCCTCCGCGCGGCATTGATCGCAACAATCATTACAACTGGTGGGCTTACGTGCGCGGCGCCAACTGGCGGCATCCGCGCGGGCCCGCCAGCGGCCTAAGGGGGCTAGACAATCATCCCGTCGTGCACATCGCCTACGAGGACGCGGAAGCTTATGCGAACTGGGCGGGAAAGGCGCTGCCGACCGAGGCCGAGTGGGAGTTTGCCGCACGCGGCGGGCTTGACGGCGCCGAATTCGTTTGGGGCGCCGAACTGACGCCCGGCGGCCGGCATATGGCCAACACTTATCAGGGCGAGTTTCCCTATCGCAACGACTGTGAGGACGGCTACGAATGGACCGCACCGGTCGGCTCGTTCCCGGCAAACGGCTATGGACTTTATGACATGGCCGGCAATGTCTGGCAGTGGACCACCGACTGGTATCAGGAGCACCGCCGGATCGAGAGCCCCTGTTGCACGATGGACAATCCGCGCGGCGGGGAGCGGGAGGCGAGTTACGACCCGCTCACGCCCGACATGAGGATTCCGCGCAAGGTCACCAAAGGCGGGTCTTTCCTGTGCGCCCCCAGCTACTGCCGCCGTTACCGCCCGGCTGCTCGCATGGCGCAGCCCGTGGACACCTCCACCTGCCACCTTGGGTTTCGTTGCATCGCGCGTTCGTCGTGACGAGCACGCGCTGAGATGTTCAGGTCGGGGAAGACAGGACCTAGCACTTCGTGCGAATGTAGCTTCATGAAGGGCTTCGGATTCTTGTTGCCGTCCATCTACACCACGAAAACTGGGTCAGAGTGAACAGCGCCATCTGACTTTTCGCATCGCGCCGGTCGCATGGGAGACGATGAATTCGCGGACGGTGAGGGGCGATCTGCGGCCTCCTCAGTAATACGAATTGAAAATTGCGCCCTCATGTTTCACAACAGGTCGGTTAGGCCCCAGGATGGCTTCCCCAACCGCCCCGGTTCCCAAGGCGAGAATTCAAAAAGACGTTCGGAAATGATCCAGCACGCACAAGACGCTCGAATTCTCATGTACAGCCACGATACGTTCGGGCTCGGCCACCTGCAGCGCTGTCGGACCATCGCGCATTCGCTGGTCGAGGATTTCCGCGGACTTCAGGTGCTGATCATTTCAGGCGCGCCTATCGCCGGCGCCTTCGATTATCGCGCCCGTGTCGACTTCGTGAAGATCCCCAGCGTCATCAAGTTGCGCAACGGCGAGTACACCTCGCTGGAAAAGGATATCGATCTGCATGAGACGCTCAGGATGCGCCAGTCGATCATCCGCCATACGGCCGAGACCTTCCGGCCGGATATCTTCATCGTCGACAAGGAACCGCTCGGCCTGCGCGGTGAGATCGAGGACACGCTGTCCTACCTCAAGACGCGGGGTACCACGCTCGTGCTTGGGCTGCGCGAGGTGATGGATGCGCCGCATCTGCTCGAAGCAGAGTGGGCACGCAGGGATGTGATGCGCAAGATAGGCCTGTTCTATGACAAGGTCTGGGTCTATGGCCCGCCGGATTTCTACGATCCGTTGACCGGCTTGGATGTGCCGCCGGCTGTCAGGGCAAGGATGAGGTTCGTCGGTTTCCTGCAACGGCGCCTGCAACGGAACGAGTTGCCCGGTCACCGGCCGGAGGGTGAGTATATCCTCGTCACCACAGGGGGCGGCGGTGACGGCGCGGAACTGATCCACGACGTCATTGATGCCTATCAGCAGAACCCGCAGTTGCAGCACAGGGCGCTGATCGTGCTCGGACCCTACATGCCGGCGCGAAAGCGCAACAAGCTGCTCAAGAAGGGGTCCAAGATCCCCTGCATCAAGATCATCGAGTTCGACAACCGCATGGAAGACCTGATTGCCGGGGCTAAGGCGGTAGTGGCGATGGGCGGTTACAACACCTATTGCGAGATATTGTCTTTCGACAAGCCGGCGCTGATCGTGCCGCGCGTTGAACCCCGCGAGGAACAACTGATCCGCGCTCGGCGCGCAGCCGAACTCGGCCTTATCGAGATGCTTTTGCCGGATGAAGCCAAGGATTCCCAGCGGTTTGCCGATGCACTGGTGGCGCTGCCGGACCGGCCCCGCCCATCCCAGAGCAATCCGCATCTGAGGCTGGAAGGGCTGCCCCATATTTCCGAAATCGTCGCGGAACTGTTCGACCGGCGGGCCAGCCCCCAGCTTTCGGTCATTGAAGGAATGAGCTGAGTTGCGACGCCGCAAGATCGTCGTGGTTCTGAAGGGCTATCCGCGGCTGTCGGAAACCTTCATCGCGCAGGAACTGCTCGGTCTTGAGCGCGCGGGGTTCGACCTGATACTCGTTGCGCTCAGGCGACCGACCGACGAAAAACGCCACCCCGTGCATGACGAGATCAAAGCGCCCGTCCGTTATCTGCCGGAATATCTGCATGAAGAGCCGCTGCGCGTGCTTCGCTCGCTGTTTGCCTATCTGCTGCGGCCGGGTTTCTGGCGCGCGCTCGGATCGCTGGCTGCCGATATCCCCCGCGACTTCACGCGCAATCGCGTGCGCCGCTTCGGGCAAGCGCTCGTGCTGGCGGCCGAATGGCCGGAAGACGCGGAATGGTTGCATGCGCATTTCGCGCACACGCCGGCATCGGTGACACGCTATGCCAGCCTACTTCGTAGCCTGCCCTGGAGTTGCTCGGCCCATGCCAAGGATATCTGGACTTCGGCAGACTGGGATCTGGCCGGCAAGCTTTCCTCGGCGCGCTGGACGGTCACTTGTACAAAAACCGGCTTCGATCGTCTGAAAGAACTCGCCAACGGCAACTCGTCCGTGCATCTGAGCTACCATGGGCTCGACCTCGATCGCTTCGGCAGTTTCGGCGAGGCGCGAAAACAGCATGACGGCTCGGCGCCGGGCGAACCGGTCATCATTCTCAGTGTCGGGCGCGCCGTTGAAAAGAAAGGTTACGATACCCTGCTGAAGGCCCTTGCCCTCTTGCCTGGAGATTTGGCGTGGCGTTTCGAGCATATCGGCGGCGGCGAGGAACTGGAACGGCTCAAGGCACTGGCGCGAAAGCTTGGACTGGATGGCCGCGTCTCCTGGAAAGGTGCGCTTGCGCAGGAGGAGGTGCTCGAGCACTACCGCTGCGCCGACATCTTCGCCCTGGCCTGCAGGATCACCGCAAATGGCGACCGGGACGGTCTTCCGAATGTCCTGGTGGAGGCGGCCAGCCAGCGGCTTGCCTGCGTGTCGACCGACATTTCCGGCGTGCCCGAGCTTTTATCGCCGGATGAAACCGGGCTGCTGGTTCCGACGGAAAACCCAATTGCCCTGGCCCAGGCCCTGGAGCGCCTGATCCGTGATCCCGTGCTGCGCGCCCGCCTCGGCGACGCCGCTGAGCGGCGCGTGCGCGGCAATTTCGATCATACGGCAAGCATTGGACAGCTCAAGGAACTGTTCGAGCGCGAGTGGCGGGCCGCCGATTGAAGCGCGTCTTCCTCTATGTCCAGCACCTGCTCGGTATCGGCCATCTCGCGCGCTCCAGCCGCATCGCAGCGGCACTGGTCGATAACGGGTTTGACGTAACCGTCGTGACCGGCGGAGCGCCGATCGCGGGGTTTCCGGCACCAGAGGTAAAAACTGTGACCCTGCCGCCTGTCACCTCCGGTGATGAAGGATTTTCCGGACTTGTCGACCTGCAGGGCAAACCCATCGACGACGATTTCAAGAAACGGCGTTCAGAGATGCTGTTGCAGGCATACCGGGATTGCAGGCCTGATATCGTCATTGTCGAGGCCTTTCCATTTGGACGCCGGCAGATGCGCTTCGAACTCTTGCCGCTGATCGGGGCCATCGAGGCGACATCGCCCAGACCGCTGCTGGCGACGTCTGTCCGCGATATCCTTCAGGAGCGCGTCAAGCCGGGCCGAAACGAGGAAACGGTCGATCTCATCAACCGGCATTTCGACCTTGTCATGGTCCACGGCGATCCGGCTTTCGCCACCATCGACAAGACATTTCCACTGGCTGGGGCGATCAGGGCCGAGGTCACCTACACAGGGCTCGTTGCCGCGCCGCCACCGCCCGCGGCCTCCGAGCGCTTCGACATTCTGGTGTCGGTTGGCGGTGGGGCTGCCGGAAGGCGCCTTGTAAGCTCCACCATCGCAGCGGCCCGGAATGCTAACAATGGCTGGAAATGGTGTTTGATCACCGGCCCCAACCTGCCGAAAGACGAGTTTGACGCCATCGCACGCGATGCCACGCCGGGCCTGTCCATCTTCCGTTTCCGCGAGGATTTCGCCAGCCTGCTGACCGGCGCCCGCCTGTCGGTCTCGCAGGCGGGTTACAACACGGTCTGCGATGTCCTGCGCGCGGGTTGTCGCTCCCTGCTCGTGCCGTTTGCTGCTGGCGGGGAAACCGAACAAACGGTTCGCGCCCTGATGCTCGAAGAACTCGGCCTTGCAACGGTGCTGATGGAAAAGGACCTGACGCCTGAAGGTTTGGCGCAGGCGATCGAACAGGCCCTTTCGGGACCGGCGCCATCCGCGCATCGTCTCGATTTGGAAGGCGCGCGTCGCTCGGCGCAAATCCTGCGTGAGCGCCTCAAGTCCTAGCTAGAGCGATTCACCGTTTCATGGAAACGGCAAACCGCTCTATCTCTTTGATTTGACGCAGTTCCGGACGGAATACCGTTTCCTGGTATCTGCCTTAGTCTTCATGCATGTCGTTGTCCCAAAACCGCTGCGCAGTTTTGGGCGAGACGCATCACACAGTTCCTATCAGCATGAAGCGCGTATATTTTTTTGTCGGCAGTTCGCCCGAGAACCGCACCTCGCGAAGCGCCGCCATTGCTTTGAAGGCTGAAAGTGAAGCCACGCAGTTGATGTGCGTCGGCTCGCTGAAATAGTCATTCGATTGCAGCAGTACATTCGTGCCCTGCGGAAGCAGTGCAAGCCAGGCGCGCAGATCGGCGATGTGCTCGCAGCTCGTATTGACTATCAGGTCAGACGGTCCGGCCGCATAGTCGAGTGCGTACATATCTGCCGTCAGCGCCCGGAACCGGTCGCCGGCCTCCCGATTGAGGGTCCGGGCAACTGGCGCGACTTCGGCATCGATGTCGATACTGTCGATTGCATCGATATTGAAGCGAGGGTCGTTGAAAAGCATTGCCGGCAATATGCCGTACCATCCACCCAGAACCCATATGCGCGCGAACCGGCCGCCGCGGCTTTCGAACAGCCTGTCGAGCGCCCACATCTTGCAGGCGACCTGCTTGTGGTTGAAGGCGTTGGCGATATCGGCATTCGGATGTTTGGCGATGACGCGCGCCAGCCCTGCCACGAGAGGGTGGTTGACATAGGCAGCAATTCCCCGCGTGAGGTCCAAGGCTTGCTCGTGCCCGTCCATGCCGGCATTGCGTGGTTGCGTGACATCCATCATATTCGTCTTGTATTTCGGGATTTCGGGCGACACAACGCAATCTTGCCCCGCCAAGCGCCTCGCAGGCTTCGAACGTGTCGCCGGCGATGGTTGCCGATGCGCCGTTCACCAGCTGCTTCTACTTTGTTCCTTAAACTGAAGGTCCACAGTCGCATATGGAACCCAGCCTAGCTCGCTATATCTGGACGCACACCAAGAAGCAGCAGCTCTGGATATTGGTCATCGTCCTGCTTTCGATGATCCCGTATTTCATGTCCTTTGACCTGCCGAAGCTGATCGTCAACGGCCCGATCCAAGGCAAGGGCTTCGAGCAACCGGGCGCGACCCAGCCCTTCATGAGGCTGCACTACAACCTGCCGTTCATCGGAGAGGTCCAGTTCTTCTCCGGTTTTCAGCTCGACCGGACGACGACGCTGTTTGCTCTGAGCCTTGTGTTCCTCCTGCTGGTCATCATCAACGGCCTGTTCAAATATTACATCAACACCTACAAGGGCCGCCTCGGCGAACGCATGCTGCGGCGTATCCGCTTCGATCTGGTCGATCGTGTGCTGCGGTTTCCGCCGCGTTATTTCAAGCGCGTGAAATCCGCCGAAGTGGCGACCATGGTCAAGGACGAGGTGGAGCCCCTGGGCGGTTTCATCGGCGATGCCTTCCTGCAGCCGGTGCTGCTCGGCGGCCAGGCGCTGACGGCCATGCTGTTCATCGTGGTCCAGAACTTCTGGCTCGGAATGATCGCCGCCGTGATCGTGGCGATCCAGATCGTGCTCATCCCGCGAATGCGGCGGCGGTTGATCGTGCTCGGGCGCAGACGGCAGTTGACGGCGCGCGCACTTTCGGGCCGCGTCGGCGAAATCGTCGACGGCATCGGCGCGGTTCACGTCCACGATACATCGAATTACGAGCGCGCCGACATAGCTGCCCGGCTCGGCCTCATCTTCAAGATCCGCTTCGATCTTTACCAATGGAAATTCATGGTGAAGTTCCTCAACAATTTTCTCGCGCAGATCACGCCGTTTCTGTTCTACATGGTCGGCGGGTATCTGGTCATCCAGGGGCGGCTGGACGTCGGCCAGCTCGTGGCCGTGATCGGCGCCTACAAGGATCTGCCTGGACCGATGAAGGAATTGATCGACTGGGATCAGGACCGGCAGGATGTCCAGGTCAAATATCAACAGGTCGTTGAACAATTCACCGTCGAGGGTCTCATTGCGCCGCGGATCGGGGCACTGACGATCGACGATCCCGGTCCGATGACCAACCCCCTGTCGGCGATCGGTCTGTCCATGACAGACGATGGCGGTGCAATGCTCCTCGACCGTATCTCCCTCCAGGTCAAGCCCGGTGAGACGGTGGCGCTGGTCAGCACTTCAACAGGTGGAGCGGAGGCGCTTGCAGAAGCCTTCGCACGGCTGAACTGGCCCGAAAGCGGAAGGGTCGCTTCGGGCGCCGACGACCTGCTTGAACTCCCCGAAGCAGTGACCGGCCGGCGCATGTCCTATGCCTCGTCGGATGTCTTCCTGTTCCAGGCAAGCCTCCGCGACAATCTGCTCTACGGGTTGAAGCATGCGCCGCTGACATCGGTGACTTACGACGGTGCCGCGGCGGACCAGCAGCGCTGGAACATCGACGAGGCGCGCCGGTCGGGCAACCCGGACCTTGATATCCACAGCGACTGGATCGACTATGCTTCCGCCGGGGCAACCGGCCCGCACGACCTCTTTGAAGCCGTGCGCCAGGTGCTCGACGCGGTTCTTCTGTCGCGCGACATTCTGGATCTAGGCTTGCGTTCTTCGGCCGATCTCACGCGTCACACGGAGCTTGCCGGGCGCATCGTCGAACTGCGTGCGGCGCTGCGAACCCGGCTGGAACACGAAGGATTGAGCGGACTGGTGGTTCCTTTCGAACCGGGCGCCTACAATAAGGAAGCAACGATCGGCCAGAACCTGCTCTTCGGCGCTGCCGCCGGCCCGGAGCTGGCCGACAGGGCTCTGGCGGCAAATCCCTATTTTGCTTCCGTGCTGAGACAAGCCGGCCTCGATCGCACGCTCTACGAAATGGGCTTGGAGATCGCTGAACAGGCGATCGAGCTGTTTGCCGACCTGCCGCCCGATCACCCGTTCTTCCAGCAACTCGCCTTCATGAGCGCTGAGGAGATACCCGCCTACGAAACCTTGCTGCAACGGCTCAAGAACCGTCCCTACGAGACGGTTTCAGAGAGCGACCGCGCCATGATCGTCACCTTGAGCTTTGCCTATATCGAGCCCCGGCATCGCTTCGGCTTGCTGAGCGACGAATTGATGAACAAGATCGTCGCCGCACGCAACCGGTTCTATGAAGACCTGCCGCCCGAGCTGCAAAACGCGGTCGAACGCTACGATCCCGCCAAGTACATTGCCGCGGCTACCGTCATGGAGAATGTCCTGTTCGGGCGTCTGGGCAGCAACCATCCCGACGCGCCGGACCGCATACGCTCCATCGTCTATGACATTCTTGATGAACTGGGGCTTTATGCCGAACTGCTGGATGTCGGTTTGGACTTCAACGTCGGCGCCGGCGGCAGGCGGTTGACCAGTGGACAGCGGCAGAAGCTCGATGTTGCCCGTGCCCTGCTCAAGCGTCCCGATTTTCTCATTCTCAACCGGCCGCTGTCGGCGCTCGACCAGCGCGTGCAGGAGAAGGTGCTGCAAAACGTGCTCGAGGAAGCCAGACGCGACGGCCGTTCGCCGGCAATCGTGTGGGTCGTGACGAATCCAACAATGGCGATGATGTTCGATCGGGTTGTCGTCTTCGACTCGGGTCGTTTGGTGGAAGACGGAACACACGAGACGCTTTTGGCAGGGGGCGGTATTCTCAAGGAACTGCTGTCATAGTGCATTGGACATTCAGATGGGTCATTCCGCCGGTGGGAACTTGCTGCAAGGTCAAGGGATTGAGCTTTCGGCTAGTTGGGCTCGCCGCCTCAAGTGGCTCGTATTGCCACCCGGAAACGGAACTGATTTCATCTGGGCGTCGGTTGTTCTAGTCTCGCAGACGTGAATTTTGGGAAGGTTTGGGACAATGCTGCTCAAGGATGAGGTTGGAATGCTGCAACGCGTTCCCTTGTTCTCCGGCATAGAGCCGGCAAAGCTCAAGCTGCTCGCGTTCACGTCCGATCGCGTGAGCTACGGCGCCGGCGAGATCCTTTTCCGGCAGGGCGACGAGGGAGACGCCGCCTATGTCATCCTTTCAGGCAGGGCGGATATTCTGGTCGATTCCGACGGTGGATCGATAAAAGTGGCCGAACTGGTGCCAAATTCGATCGTTGGCGAGATTGCCATATTGTGCGACGTCTATCGCACAGCGACCGTTAGAGCCGCTAGTCCGCTGGAAGCCTTGAGAATCCGAAAGGATCATTTCCTGAGGCTTATGAGGGAGTTCCCGGACATGACCATCGAGATGGTACGGGTCCTCGCCGATCGCTTGAGCCATACGACTGCGGATCTGATCGACGCACGAAGCGCCAAACAATGAATGATTTGCGCCGATTCTTGCCGTCGTGATGGCACTGGCCTCTCACGGAAAGGGTCACCAAGAGGAAAACCCGTCTCGCCTAGCAGCAGTTGTTTGGCTACGATGGCCGAGGGGTACCACGAAGGGCTTGCATGGACGACGACGTTTTCCTGGTCAGGTTTTGGGGCGTCCGCGGCAGCATTTCGGTATCGGGGCCAGAATTCTCTCGCTATGGCGGCAACACGATCTGCATCGAGATGCGATGCGGCAAGCATACGCTTCTCTTCGACGCGGGCTCTGGCTTGCGGCCTGCCGGCTGGGCGCTTCGGACGTCGGGCGTGACCGATTTCGACCTGTTTTTCACCCATTGCCACTACGACCACATCATCGGGCTGCCTGCTTTCAAGCCGATCTATGACCGCACCGTCAAAGTCAGGCTCTGGTCCGGGCATCTTGCAGGACGCATGACGACCCGCCAGATGGTCGATGAGTTCATGCGGCCGCCTTGGTTTCCGGTGAGACTGGACGTCTGCAAGGCAAGCCTCGACTGCCGCGATTTCGTATCAGGAGACGTGCTTCGGCCGCGCGAAGGGGTGGTGATCCGAACTGGAAGTCTCACCCATCCCGGTGGTTGTATAGGCTATCGGGTCGAATGGGGCGGCCGCGTCGTGGCGGTGATCACCGACACCGAACACGAGCCAGGCAAGCTCGATCAGGCGATCCTCGACCTCATCGAAGACGCCGACCTCGTCATCTACGATTGCACCTACACCGAGGAGGAAATGGAGCGCTACCGCGGCAACGGGCACTCGACATGGCAACAGGGTGTCAAGCTCTGTGAGGCCGCCCGCGCGCGGAGGCTTGCGCTGTTTCACCACGATCCGTCGCGCACCGACAATGAGTTGGACGAGATGGAGAAACTGGCCAAGGACAGGTTTGCCGGCGCTTTCGCCGCGCGGGATGGCCAGACGCTCGAATTTCCAATCTTATCGCACAAAGCGCGCTGAGCTGTTTCCTCTCTCTTCTTGTTTTCACGCAATTCCGGACGGAAAGCCGCTCACACTTTTCCTGGAATTGCTCTACCGGCGCCGCGCCGGATCAATGTCCTGATCGGAAGCCATGCGCAGGCCTCACTCCGTGCGGTGACCGTGAACAGCCGTTCGAGGAAAAGCCAGGCCGATTCATCATGGACGAGATGGTGGGTGAGCAGGCCGACCGGCTCGCCGTCGTCGAATGCGTGCCGCAATTGCGCGATGATCGTCTGAACCAATATGCCGTGATCGCGGCATCCGCGCGTGCCATGCCAATCCATGATGTCGACATTGCTGTTGATGACCGCCAGCGAAGCCGGCTTCGGCGGCCCATAGACCGACAATGCCGCAAATCCTATCGATCCAAGCTCGGATACCAAGCCGGCGTCGATCCTGTTCCAGGGCGGGACAAGCATCGGAACGGCACGTGCGCCGTGCAGGCCGGTTATGCGCGACAGCCCGCGAGCCAGATCATCGAGCACCGCCTCGCGTGTCCGGTGCGGGCCGAGCTCCTGCTTTTTCTGGCCCTCCGGCGCATGATTTCGGTGCGCCCAGCCATGGATGGCGACTGCGGCATGCGGCGCCTTGTAAAGCCGGGCGGCAAGCTTCTCATCAGTCAGGGCCGGAATGACGGCCAGAGTGACCGGGACCGCGACCTCACCGGCGAGGTCGAGCAGCCGATCAAGCGCAGGCGTCGGATCCACGGCGTCATCGTCGCGCAGCCAGAACTCTGCCTTGCGGTCCGCCCGTTGCCAGCGCGCCAGTTCTTCCGCCAAGGGTTGCCAGATCTGATCGGATGTCATGAAACCTGGATCTTCGCAAGAAGTTCGGCCAGACGCGCTGCCGCAGCACTGAGGGAGCGTTCTTCGAGGATGAAATGTCTGGCTTCTGCAGCCATGACGGTCCTTTCGTCGTTACGGGCCAGAAGCCTTTCAATGGCGGAAGCGAACGCCGGCACATCGCCCGGCGGGGTGAGGAACCCTGTCTGGCCATCCCGCACGACCTCCGGCACGCCGGCGATGTCCTGAGCCACCACCGGAAGGCCGGCGGCCTGCGCTTCGAGATAAGCAACGCCATAGGCCTCGCCGAAACCCGGCCAGACGTAAATTCCGCCGCTGTAGAGGACATCAGGCACCGCGGCTGGCTCGATCGCGCCAAGCCATTCGATGCGATCGGCGGGCAAGCCGGCGAATTGCGCTTTGACCTCTTCACGGGCAGGCCCGTCGCCGACGACCGACATGGTCCAGGGCAGGTGGCCGATCGAACCGAGCGCTTGCGCCAGCATGCGATAGCTTCCGAGTTTGTCGCCCGGGCGCATCATGGCGACGGTAACGAGGCGTGTCGGACAACCCGGCGCCGGCGTTTCACGGAATCCCGATGTGTCGATGAAGGGCGAAAGCATGGCGAAAGTGGCGCCAGGTACCGCATCCGCCAGTCCCTGGCGATCCCTTCGCGTGAAGCAGATGTTCAGCGCCGCCTGTTCGACGGCTCGCGCCACCAACGCTTGCGTATCGGCCCACAAACCGGCGTTGCGCCGGCTCGAATAGGAGGCTTCCGCTGTCACATAGGGGAGGCCAAAGGCCGACGCCAACTCGAGCCCGATCAGGTCGGGCGCCTTGTAGTAGGGATGGTAGGTAAACCAGAGGTCGGGCTTGCCGTCACGATCCCAAAGCCTTGTCAACCGCGCGGTTTCCCCTTTTGCCTCGATCTTGAGCGCATCGAAACTTTTCGACTCCGGTTCGCGTAGATAGAAGCGCAATTCGGTTACCAATTCGACGCTATGCCCTCCATGCTCAAGCGCCTTGATCAACGCCCTTGCCATCTGGCGGTCGCCGGAGGCAACGGGATCGTTGGGTGACTTCAGCGGCGCGTAGAAGGCAATTCGCATCGCCGGACCCTATCATCGCAAAGCCAGCCCAAGTCAATTTCGAAGCATGATCGTCGTCACCTTCAAGCAGTGGAATGTGCTATCTGATGCTTATGGAAACAGCTGCCGCGCCCGACCCGTTTGTCGCTTCTCTGCCGGTCTTCGCAAAGTTCGAAAGCGTTGCCGATATCGACAACTATCGGCCTCTCCCCGAAGACTGGGCGCTGGCCACCGCCGACATCGTCGGCTCGACCAAGGCGATCGAGGCTGGGCGCTATAAAACCGTCAATATGGCCGGCGCCAGCGTTATTTCGGCGCTGCTCAATGCGCTGGGCCGGCAAGATTTTCCCTTTGTCTTTGGCGGCGACGGCGCGCTCGTGGCGTTTCCCGGCTCGGCGCTCGAGATCGTCCGCAACGCGCTTGCCGCTGTACAGAGGTGGGTGGCGGACGAACTGGACCTGACCTTGCGTGCCGCAATCGTGCCGATAACCGATATCAGAGCGCAAGGCCTCGACGTCCGCGTGGCGAGGTTCCAAGCCTCCGAAGCGGTCTTCTACGCCATGTTCGCCGGCGGCGGGGGCAGTTGGGCGGAAGCCGAGATGAAAGCGGGGCGCTACCGCATCGATCCGGCGCCGGCCGGCGCGCGGCCAGACCTGACCGGCCTCTCCTGCCGCTGGAACCCTATCGAGGCCCGGCACGGCGAAATCGTCTCGATCATCGCGATACCGGGGGTGTCGCGCGACCTGCGCGGTTTTCAATTGCTGGTTTCCGACATCATCGCCCTTGCCGGCAGGCAGGAACGCGATGGTCACCCTGTGCCGATGAACGGGCCGGACTACAGTTTGATACCCGCCGGTCTCGATCTCGAAGCGCGGGCCACCGGGCCGGCTGGACGACGGTGGCTGACGAAGCTGTGGGTTGTGTTCCTCATGACGCTTACGGCTGTCACCGATCGATGTGGCTGGACGATCGGCGGTTTCGATCCGAAGGTCTATAAACGTGAAGTGGCCAGCAATTCGGACTTCCGGAAGTTCGACGATGGCTTGAAGATGACCATCGACGTTGACGCGGATGTCTTGCAGCGGATCGAGAACAGGCTGAAAAAGGCGGAAGAGGCGGGCATCTGCAACTATGGCCTGCACCGCCAGAAATCGGCCTTGATGACATGCCTGGTCGCCTCACCGCTGCAGCGCGATCACCTTCATTTCATCGATGGCGCTGCCGGCGGCTATGCGATGGCTGCCGCAAGCCTGAAGTCGAAGGTGCCGGTTTGATGACGGCTTGCGGAAACCGATCTTCCGCAATATGCCTCGACCATGGTCCCGGGAGCCTCAGCCTCGCCATGGAACGGACAGCCTGTCCGAATTGACGGGAAAGCAGATTTTTGGACGCCTCACGATCGACATATGACCATCTTCTAGACCGGATTTCGGCGCGCGCCGCGCAAGTCGGCGTGATCGGACTGGGCTATGTCGGATTGCCGTTGGCGGTTGCGGTCGCACGCGCCGGCTTCCCGGTTTCGGGCTTCGACATCGAAGCCCACAAGGTCGAGAGCCTGAACAACGGCCAATCCTACATCGAGGCGGTGACGTCGACAGCCCTTGCCGGCCAGGTGGCGAGCGGACGGTTCCGCGCCACTGCGGATTTTTCGGAACTCGCCGTCTGCGAGGTCATCATCATCTGCGTTCCGACACCGCTGACGAAAAACCGTGAGCCGGATCTCTCCTTTGTCAGGAACACGGCAGTCACCATCGCCAAGCATCTGCGGCCCGGCCAGCTCGTCGTGCTCGAATCGACCACCTATCCTGGCACCACCGACGACGTGATCAGGCCCATACTGGAAGAAACCGGCTTGCGGTCGAAGATAGACTTCTTCCTCGGCTTCTCGCCCGAACGCGAAGATCCCGGCAACCGCAGCTTTGAAGTCGCGACGATCCCCAAGGTGGTGGCAGGCGACGGCATTGAAGCGGCGACGCTCGTGCAGGCTTTCTACCATGGCGTGGTCAAGACCGTCGTTCCCGTTTCCACCACGGCGACTGCCGAGGCGGTCAAGCTGACGGAAAACATCTTCCGCTCGGTCAACATAGCTCTCGTCAACGAGTTGAAGGTCGTGCTCGGTGCGATGGGCATCGACATCTGGGAGGTTATCGAGGCGGCAAAGAGCAAGCCCTTCGGCTACATGCCGTTCTATCCTGGTCCCGGACTTGGCGGGCACTGCGTTCCGATCGATCCCTTCTACCTGACGTGGAAGGCGCGCGAATACGAACTGCCGACCCGCTTCATCGAGCTGGCGGCAGAGATCAACACGGCCATGCCGCGTCATGTGGTCGATGAACTGGCGAAGGCGCTGGACCGGCGCTGCGGCAAGGCGCTCAGCCGCTCACGCATTCTCATCGTCGGACTCGCCTATAAGAAGAATGTGCCCGATATCCGCGAAAGCCCCTCATTGCGGCTCATTGAACTCATCGAGGATTGGGGCGGCAAGGCGGAATTCCACGATCCGCATGTTACCGAGATACCGACCACACGGGAGCATATGGCGATCAAGGGGCGCCGCTCGGTCGAATTGACCGAGGCGGCCCTGAAGGATTTCGATGCCGTCGTCGTTGCAACCGACCACGACGCGATCGACTATCAGACGATCGCTGATCACGCCCCTCTGATCGTCGACACGCGCAATGTTTTTGGCCGCCTCGGGCTGAACCGAGAGACAGTTGTGAAGGCCTGACGGCATCTGAGCCGGCGAATTTCTTGCGCGGTGTCAGGATCGTGGTTGCACTCCGCCGGCTGCCTCGCCACATAACGCCACGGAACACAGATGCATTTACGCCTTCCCCTTGGCCGGAAGGATAGTCATTCGGGATATTCTTCGTCGCTTTTGCCGCCGAGGCCGGCCTTGTTGACTTCGGGTGTCTTATCGTTGGGTCGTTGACAGACTGTGTTATGACAGATCAGAGGATAATGGTTCCGTCTTCCGACGGGTTTCGAGATAGCATGAGCACATCGTACGCAGAAATTTCCACGATTCTCATGGATAAGGTTGCCGATTGGCTGAACGAATCGGCGCTGGCGGGCAACGATCTGGAAACATTGGTAAATGGCTTTTGCGAACGGCTGGCTGCTGCCGGCCTGCCGCTTAAGCGGGTGCATTTGAGCTTTTCGATGCTTCACCCGCTTTATGACGCGCTTGGCTTCACCTGGGTTCGCGGCCAGGGCATGGAAGTGGAAGGCTTCCGCAAGGAGCCCGGTGTGCCGTCTGAGAGATTCCTGACCAGCCCATACTACCATCTGCTCAGCAATAAGCTCGACCATCTGCGACGCCGGCTCGACCCGTCGGTGGTCTCGGAGTTTCCTGTTTTCGATGACCTCCGGCTTATGGGCATCACCGATTACATGGCTTTCGTCCATCCCTTCAGCGGCAACGCCAGTCAGGGCATGATGGGCTCTTGGTCCACCGACAGCGCCGCGGGTTTCAGCGACAGCATGATTTCGGCGCTGCTGCGCATCCAGAGCCATCTCGCTATTGCCACCAAGATGGCGGTGCTGACCAAGCTCGCCGACAACATGATGACCACCTATCTCGGCGGCGATGCTGGCAGGCGCGTGCTTGACGGCCAGATCAAGCGCGGCGAGGGCGATACAATCCGGGCCGCACTGGTAATGGGAGATATGCGGGGGTCGTCGAGGCTCGCCGAAACCTCCGGCCGGGAAGTCTATATCGATACGCTGAACCAGTTTTTCGACGCTGTTGCCGCACCTTTCAATCGAAACGGCGGTCAGATCATGAGTTTCATCGGTGATGGCTTCATTGCCGTCTACCCTTGCGAACGGCACCGTTTGCAGTCCGAGATCGCCTGCCAGGCCGCGCTTGCGGCCGCGCACAAGGCCAGCGCGCGCATGATTGATCTCAACCTGCGCCGAAAGAAGCAGGGGTTGTCCGACATCAAATTCGGTATCGGCCTGCATGTCGGCAATGTGATGTTCGGCAATGTCGGGCTTACCGACCGGCTCACATTCTCTGTCTTCGGCTCGGCTGTGAACGAGGTCCAGCGCCTTCAGACCCTGACCAAGAAATATCCGCACAGCGTTCTGGCCAGCAAAGACTTCGCCGGCTATTGCGGTGCCAACAACTGGCTGACGCTCGGCCACGAGGAACTGGCTGGCATCAAGCAGAAGCTGACGGTGCTTTCACCCGATCTGTCGGGAGCCCTCGCACCCGATGAAGAAGGTGCGCCGGAGCCGGTTCACGGCCGAAGATCGGACGCCGAGCAGGTCATGCTGCTTCATCGCGATGCCGCGCGGCTGGCGGCGGGCGACCCGAGCAAGCTCCAGTAAAACCGCGGCGATCTGGCCCGATCGCCTTTGGTGGCCAGTTCGGTCGTCGGTTCCGCCACTGGCGACCGCTTCGAATCCAAGTTGCTCTGCGCTGGCAATGCGCTAGTCTCGCTTTCTGGAGAGGTGCCAGAGTGGGGCTGGTGTGAGAATGAGTTCGGGTGTCGATCTGCTGCGGATCGAAGACGTTGGCATCTCTTTTGCCATCATGGGGGGGCCGTTGCATGCCGTCAGGCGCGCAAATCTTCGCGTCCTGCCCGGTAAGGTTACTGCGCTTGTCGGCGAGTCCGGTTCCGGAAAATCGGTTCTCAGCCAGGCCGTGATGGGCATTTTGCCGAACACAGCCCATGTTCGCGGCCGGATCCTGTTCTCCGATCCTGAAAAGCCCGGCACGACGCAGGATATCCTCAAGATGCCGCGTGATGGGCCCGAAATCCGGGCGTTGAGAGGCAGCCGCATCGGCAAGATCTTTCAGGAGCCGATGACATCGCTGTCGCCGCTGCACACGATCGGCAACCAGGTCAGCGAATCCCTGCAGATTCATACGCCCATGGCTCGAGCGGAGCGCAGGGCGCGGACCGAGGAAATGCTCAGCCTCGTCGGCTTTCCCAATCCCAAGCGCGCCTATGACATGTATCCCTTCGAACTTTCGGGAGGATTGCGTCAACGCGCCATGATCGCCATGGCGCTTATCTGCCGGCCCGCCCTGTTGATCGCCGATGAGCCGACGACGGCGTTGGACGTCACCATCCAGGCGCAGATCCTGCAATTGCTGCGCGGGCTTCAGACCAAGCTGAACATGGCGATGCTGCTGATAACGCACGACCTCGGCGTGGTCGCCAATGTCGCCGACGAGGTGGTGGTCATGTACCATGGCGAGATCATGGAGGCCGGACCCGTCGAGGCGATATTCCGTCGGCCAGGCCATCCTTACCTTAAGGGCCTGATGGCAGCCGTACCGCATTTCGACCTGAAGCCTGGCGAAAGGCTAAAGGCGCTGCGCGAGGTGCCGGTGAATGTCGGAAACCTGCTCGGCAAGCAGACCGCACCGGCATCGAAGGGGCCGGACGACATCCTGCTGTCGGTCAGGGATCTGACAAAGACCTTCACAATCCGCAAGTCCGGATGGTTCGGTGGGGATCATCAAACCTCTGTTCGCGCCGTCGACGGCGTGAGCTTCGACATCAAGCGGGGTGAATGCCTGGGTCTGGTCGGCGAAAGCGGCTCCGGCAAAACCACCGTCAGCAAGATTCTCATGCGGGCTGTCACCCCTAGCGGTGGTTCTGTGATCTTCAACGGCCGCGCTGGACCGATCGACGTCCTGGCAGGCGAGGGAGAGGCCCTGCGCATGCTGCGCGCGAAAATCCAGATGGTCTTCCAAGATCCGGTTTCGTCGCTTTCACCTCGCATGACGGTGGAGAACATCTTGAGCGAGCCGCTGGAAATCCATCAGCGCGGCAATGCCGCGTCCCGGTTAGCCACGGTCAAGAGCCTGATGCAGGCAATCGGGCTCGATCCGCGCTTCATCAAGCGTTACCCGCACAGTTTCTCCGGCGGGCAGCGTCAGCGTATCGGCATCGCGCGCGCGCTGGCGCTGGGGCCTGAACTGCTGATCTGCGACGAGCCGGTTTCGGCGCTCGATGTCTCTGTCCAGGCGCAGATTCTGAACCTTCTGAAGGACTTGCAGAAGGAACTGGGACTGACCTACCTCTTCATATCCCACAACCTGGCGGTGGTGGACTACATGGCAGACCGCATCGCGGTGATGTGCGGCGGGCGTATCGTCGAGCTTGCGCCGCGCGAAATCCTGCTCAGGAAACCGATCCACCCCTACACGCGCTCACTGGTCGCCGCAGTGCCTTTTCCCGATCTCGACAGGCCGATGGATTTCAAGACACTGAAACTCAGCGGCGCTTCCGACAGCAGCGCCTGGGGACCGCAATTCCGTGACGAGGGCGAAGAGAATATGTTGTCGCCGCTCGATCTTGGCGGCGGCCACCTCGTGCTGGCCCGACGTTCGGCCGATGTCAGCGAGCTACGCCATTGATCAGCCGGCGCACTGTCCTTGGACTCATGGCTTCGGCATTTGTGCCGAGCACGTTGCGCGCCGGCGATCTGGAGCCGGAATTTCTTCAGCCGCTGCTGAAGGCGCTGGCGCTGCCGGCACTCGCCAAACGCTTACCCAAGAGCCCGCGCGTGGTGAACCTCGCTGCGATGGGCCGGCAGCCCGGCCAGTATGGCGGCACCCTGCGCACGATCATCGGGAGCCAGAAAGATATCCGGTTGATGACGATCTACGGATATGCTCGCCTGGTCGGCTATGACGAAAAGCTCAACCTGCAACCCGACATTCTCGAAAGTTTCGACGTGGCGGACGATCGCGTCTTCACTTTCAAGATACGGGAAGGACATAAATGGTCTAACGGCAGCCTGCTGACCCCGGAGGATTTTCGCTATTGCTGGGAAGATGTCTGGCTGAACGATGAGCTTACGCAAGGCGGGCTCCCCCCGACCCTGCTGGTGGACGGCAAGCCGCCACGCTTCGAGATCGTCGATCCGTTGACGGTCCGCTATAGCTGGGATGCGCCTAATCCAGACTTCCTGCCCAAGCTCGCTGCCGCTTCGCCGCTATCGCTTGTTCTGCCGGCCACCTATCTCAAGCAGTTCCACAAGAAATACCAGGATCCATTCCGGCTTGCCGGCCTGATGGAGGAGAACAGGGCCAAGAAATGGACGCTCCTGCATATCCGCATGTCGCGCCAGTATCGCCCGGAGAACCCGGAACTGCCGACGCTCGATCCCTGGCAGAACCGGACCAAGCCGCCGGCCGAGCAGTTCGTCTTCGAGCGGAACCCGTTCTTTCATCGAATAGACGAGAATGGCCGGCAGCTGCCCTATGTTGACCGGGTGGTCATGAATGTCAGCTCATCGGCAATCATTTCCGCCAAGACCGGTGCCGGCGAGAGCGACCTGCAATGCATGGGAATTGACTTTGCCGATTACTCCTTCCTGAAGGATGCGGAGAAGCGCTACCCGGTGAAGATGCATCTGTGGAAACGCACGCAGGGTTCGCGGCTGGCGCTCCTGCCCAACCTCAATTGTGCCGACCCGGTGTGGCGTGGCCTTCTTCGCGACGTGCGCGTGCGCCGCGCGCTTTCGCTCGCAGTGGACAGGCGCGAGATCAATTTGGCGGTGTTCTACGGATTGGCGCAGGAAAGTGCCGATACGGTCCTGCCGGAGAGCCCGCTCTACCGGCCGGAATTCGCGAAAGCCTGGGTTGCCCATGATCCCGACAAGGCCAATGCGCTGCTCGACGAGGTCGGGCTTAAGGCGCGCGACGATGACGGTCTGCGGATCCTCCCCGATGGACGCCCGGCGCAGGTCATCGTGGAAACGGCCGGCGAAAGCACGCTGGAAACGGACGCGCTCGAACTCGTCACCGATCACTGGCGGCAGGTCGGCATCGCCCTGTTCGTCCGGACTTCGCAGCGAGACATCTTCCGCAGCCGCGCGCTAGGTGGCGAGATCATGATGTCGATTTGGTCGGGCATCGACAATGGTGTGCCGACCGCCGACATGAACCCGTCCCAGTTGGCCCCCACCATGGACGACCAGCTGCAATGGCCGCTCTGGGGTGCTCACTACCTGTCCCATGGCACGGTCGGCGAGGCGCCCGATCTTCCGCCTGTCGTCGAGTTGATGGCTTTGCTCAAGCGCTGGAACGTTTCGACCGAAGCCGCGGAGCGCGCCGAAATCTGGAATTCAATGCTGTCGATCTACACCGATCAGGTGTTTTCGATCGGCACGGTGAACGGAACGCATCAGCCGGTTCTGGCGTCCTCGCGGCTGCGCAATCTGCCTGACAAGGCGCTCTACGGCTACGACCCGACCGCCTATTTCGGTGTCTATATGATGGACACATTCTGGCTTGGAGAGTCCTGAGCGTGCTTCGATACATTGTCTGGCGCATTGCTGTGATGGTTCCAACGCTGCTGATCATATCGGCGCTGGTGTTCACGATCATCGAACTTCCCCCGGGCGACTATTTCGACAGCTATGTTGCAGAGCTTCGGGCTCAGGGCGAAGCGGTGGATTCCGATCGCATCCAGATGATGCGCAAGGAGTATGGTTTCGACAAGCCGCCGGTCATTCGCTACTTCTACTGGGTCGGCGGAATGCTGCACGGCGATTTCGGCTATTCCTTCGAATATGAGCTGCCGGTTCGCGATGTCATAGGTGACCGAATGTGGCTGACCATTTTGGTTTCCTTCGTCACGATCATCTTCACCTGGCTCATCGCCTTTCCGATCGGCATGTACTCAGCCACCCATCAATACAGCTGGGGCGACTACGGCCTGACTTTCTTCGGTCTTCTCGGCCTTGCCATTCCGAATTTCATGCTGGCGCTGATCCTGATGTATTTCGCCAACATCTGGTTCGGCACGTCCATCGGCCATCTCATGGACCCGCAATATCTCGGCGAGCCGATGAGCTGGGCCAAGGCGAAATCGATCCTCGCCCATCTCTGGATCCCGGTCTTGATCATCGGCACCGGGGGCACGGCAAGCATGATCCGGCGGCTGCGCGCCAATCTGCTCGATGAGCTTCACAAGCAATATGTCGTGACCGCGCGCGCCAAGGGCCTTCATCCCTTCAAGGCGCTGGTCAAATATCCGCTGCGCATGGCGCTCAATTTCTTCATTTCAGACATAGGCTCCATCCTGCCGGCCATCATCTCCGGCGCCGAAATCACCGCGATCGTGCTGTCCTTGGAAACTACCGGGCCGATGCTGATCAGGGCGCTGCAAAGCCAGGATATGTATCTGGCAGGATCGTTCCTGATGTTCCTCGCCTTCCTGACGGTCATCGGTGTCCTGATTTCCGACCTGGCGCTGGCGCTGCTTGATCCACGAATTCGGTTGCAGGGCGGCAGCACCAAATGAACACGCAATCTCCGCTGCCCGCTCCGGGTGCTCCGCTGCAACATTACGTTTCCATTGCGCCCTTTGACCTGCAGTCGGTCGAGGCGATGACGCCGGAGCAGTCGAAGGTCTTTCAGGCCTCGCAGTTGCGGCTGATGTGGTGGAAATTCCGGCGGCACCGGCTTGCCCTAATATCCGGCATATTCCTGGTAGCGCTTTATCTCGGGATACTGATCTGCGAGTTCCTGGCGCCCTACAATCTGCACACGCGCAACATGGACTACATCTATTCGCCGCCGCAGCAGGTGCACCTGTTCCACAACGGCCAGTTCGTCGGGCCGTTCGTCTACGGCCGCCAGATGACGCTGGATATGGACACGCTCAAGCGGAACTATATGGACAATCAGGATGATGTTCAGCGGATCCGTTTCTTCTGCAAGGGCGACAGTTACCGGTTCTGGGGCCTGATCGAAGGTGACAGGCATCTTGTCTGCCCTGCCGAGAACGGCCAGCTCTTTCTGGCCGGCACCGACAGGCTGGGGCGCGATGTGCTCTCGCGCATCATCTACGGCGCGCGCATTTCACTGACGATCGGCCTCGTCGGCATCGCTTTCAGCTTCCTCCTTGGCATCGTCATCGGGGGGCTGGCCGGCTATCATGGCGGTATCTTCGACCTGATCGTTCAGCGGATAATCGAGGTTCTGCAATCGATCCCCAGCATTCCGCTGTGGCTGGCTCTGGCGGCGATCATGCCGATAACCTGGAGTCCGATCCTGATTTATTTCGGCATCACCGTCATCCTCGGGCTGCTCCACTGGACCGGACTGGCGCGGGCCGTGCGCTCAAAGCTTCTAGCCTTGCGCGAAGAGGATTACGTTCTGGCCGCGCAATTGATGGGCGCCAGCAGCGGCCGCATTATCCGGCGACACTTAATTCCAGGCTTCATGTCGCATCTGATCGCGACGGCGACGATCTCCATACCCGGCATGATTCTGGGCGAGACGGCGCTGAGCTTCCTCGGACTCGGCCTGCGGGCGCCGATAACCAGCTGGGGCATCCTGCTCACCGAGGCGCGCAGCGTCAGCGTGATCGCGTTCTATCCATGGCTGCTTTTGCCGATCCTCCCCGTCATTCTCGTCATCCTGGCGTTCAACTTTCTCGGCGACGGCTTACGGGATGCCGCGGACCCCTACAAGTGACATCGCTAACCCGCCGCGCGCTTGCCGCGGACTCCACCCAGCTTGTCGGCGGCCTGTCCGTTGCAGTATTCGCCATTCGCCTCTATATGCGGCGAAGCTCGATCGGCCTAACACGTCACTCTTGCGTTTCACCCTAGTCGCGGGCATTGCCAGTCTCTTGAGCTGGTTCAGGACACACAAACGCTTATGAGTCGCCTCGAGAGTTTCATCCGCAGGCTGACTGCGCAGCGCGACATTCTCGATCAAGTCTGCGCGGAGGTGGCGAAGATCGAAGGCCCCATCCTCGAACTCGGCCTCGGCAATGGCCGGACGTTTCATCATCTGCGCGAGCGACTTCCCGGACGCCGGATCGTAGCGTTCGACCGCGCACTTGCCGCACACGCCAGCTCCATTCCCGAAGCTGAAAACCTCGTGCTCGGCGAAATACGCGAGACGGCGATCAGGTTCATTGGCATCGAGGCCGCTCTTGTTCATGCCGACATCGGCACCGGCTATGAAGATCGCGACGCCGTGACCGCTACCTGGCTTCCCGATCTGACCGCGCGCCTGCTTCGCGTCGGCGGCATCGCAGTCAGCGGCACGCCGCTCGATCACCCGCTGTTGCAACCCCTCACGTTGCCGTGTTCAGTGCCCGCCGATCGTTATTTTATCTGCCGGCGCGTTTGACGGGCTGAGACGACCCAAGTCTTCAGGGGATCGTATACACTGCTATTTCTCGCTCAATGCCGCGCAGCGAGACCTCGTGGGGCTCCGGCTTCAGAGCTTTCCTGCGCAACAGATCGGCGGTCAGATTGTCGTCGACCACCGCGCGAGTGGCGAAGATCGCCTGTGCGTTGGCAAGGTTCTGGACCCGTGAAGCAATGTTGACCGTCTGGCCGAAATAATCCTGTCGCTCGTTCATGGACACGGCAATGCAGGGGCCCGCATGGACCCCGATCTTGAGCAGCAGATCCTCGCGCCCGCTCTTTTCGTTGAGCGCACTCATGGCTTCGCGAATCCTGAGGGCCGCGGCAATCGCCCGGTCAGGCGTCGCGAAGGTCGCCATCACTGCATCGCCGATCGTCTTCACCACCGCGCCTGCCTCCGCCGCCACGATCTCGTTCAGAACCTGGAAATGCGCGCGCACGAGATCGAAAGCCGAAAGGTCGCCCACCCGCTCATAGAGCGCGGTCGATCCGCGCAGGTCGGTGAACAGAAATGTCAGGCTGGTGATCTTCAGGCGCTGGTTGATGTCGAGCGTATCCGTGCGATAGAGATCGCGAAACGTCTGGTTGGTGAGCAGGCGCTTGGCGGTCAGGAAGGGCCGGCGTTTGCGCAGCAAATCATGCAAGCCATGGCCGGCGATGAAGACTGTCGGCAGCACCCGGGTGTCTGTCCTGTTTTCCAGCGAAATGCGCAATGGGCCGGGTTGCATCTCCAGCGTCTGGCTCTGGACATGGTCGCGGTCGAAGACCAGAGAGAGGCTTCGGCGCTCCTTCGTCGGTTCGCCCTTCACGTCGATGAACTGCACCGAATGGGTGACCGGCTCGAAGACGATGACGAATTCGGATGGAAGCTGTACGGGCAGAACCGCTTTTTCGCCGGGCGCCAGCTCGATGTCCTCCAGCGAGATCTCTTCCATCGTTTTCGCGAAGTCTACGTCCGGCAGATCGACGCCGGACGCCCAGTAGATCTGCCGGAAATACTCCACCAACGGCAGCTCGTGCGGATTGTGGGCGGCAATCCTGCGTATCCGTGGACTGATGGTGAATGTCACCTCGACCATCTCGTCGAGGGTCGGCGAGTAACCTTCGGCGCACAGCGTGCAGGTGTATTCGTCTTTCTGCACCGTTTTCAGCGTGGCGTTGGTGTCGAGCACGCCGCCACAGCCGGGGCACAGAACATTCCAGGAAATGTCGAAGATGCCTACACGCGCGGCATGGAGAAACGCGCCGATGGCGCGCTCCTCGTCGAGGCCATGCTTGCCGGCGAAGGCCAGCGCATTGATGCGGCAAAGTTCGCGGTCCTCGCCTTCCGCGATGGTTCGCTTGATCGCATCGATTGCCAGTGGATCGACATCGGCCGATTGCCGCAGAAGCAAGAACAGATCCTGAGCTTCGTTCATTGTGCAGGCTCCGGAAAATGCGCCCCGAGTCATGTTGACCGGACCGCCCTTTGGTCTGAGCGCTACATTTTACTGCGAAACGGACCGTGCGGCCATTCGAATAGACAAGCCTGATGACGGTTCAATTCCATTCGGCAGATTTTCACCGGCCGCAAGCAGCACTATGATGGTCGACGGGCATCCATCTCGGGGACTCTCTCCCATGCCGACATCCGACAACCCGCCATTTCCCGCGGCCCTGCGCCTTTTCTCCGCGGCTGTCATCGTCGTCCTGATCGTGGGCGCTGGCCTGTTTTTCGCGCCCGCGCTGGTCAAGCCGCGCTGGCCCTGGCCCGTCACGCCGTTCAGCGCCCGTTTCCTCGGCGGCTTCTACACCGCCGAAATGGCGGTGATGGCGGCGCTCTTGTTCTGGAATCGCTGGTCGCCCGGCAGGCTGGTGCTCGTCATGGCCTTCATCTTCACCGTCATCGTGTCGGCGGCTTCGTTCATTAATCTCGGCTATTTCAACTTCGAACGAAAAGCGGCCTGGCTCTGGTTCCTGGTCTATCTTGCCTCGGCCGCGGTATCCGGGCTGTTCCTGTGGCGGGCCAGGGCGCGTCCTTCGGCAAAAGGCGTGACCTTGACCCCCGCATGGCGCGGCTACATGTCAGCGGAAACGGCGATCCTTGGGCTATACGGCATCGGCATGTTGCTGGTTCCCCGGGTGGTCAGCAGCAGCTGGCCATGGCCGGTCGATCCCTTCCACGCCCAGGTCTACAGCGCCATCTTCCTCGCCGGCGCCGGCGGTGCATATCTCCTCTGGAAAAACGCGCCGCGCGAGGAACTGCTGGTGCTCGGCCTGGCGCAGTTTCTGGTTGGCCTGCTTGCCATCCTTGGCCTGGTCATCACCGACGCTGCGGTGCACCGGATCGACTGGACGGCGACAAAGACATTATGCTGGCTCGCCCTTTTCGGCTGGATCGGCATCAGTGGTGTCTTCAAGCTCCACGCCGCCTCCCGATATTTCAGCTCGCAACCGGCATCATAGATTACGGAGACGACTGGATTTTCGAGTGACGTCCGGTGCATCGTGCCGGACCGATTGCCTTGGAGCATTTCACCGTTTCAAAGGAAATGGGGAACTGCTCTATCTTTTTGTTCTGACGCAATTCCGGACGGAGAACCGCTTACACTTTTCCTGGAATTGCTCTAGCCGAGAACGCCATGACCAGCACGCCATCCTCCGAGAAGATCCAGCCGCTGCTCCGACCCGTCCGGCCAAGCGATGCAGAGGCGCTTTGCGCCATCTTCAATATGCCGGGCTTCCGCTCGGGCACGCTCCGGATGCCTTTCGAGAGGGTGGAGCAAGTGGAGCGGCGCATCGCCAAGTCCGGCCAGGAAACCACCTGGATCGTCGCGGAGCTGGACGGCAAGGTCGTCGGCCATGGCAGCCTGGTCGTGCAGGGCTCGCCGCGCCGTTCGCATATTGGCGAGATCAATATCGGCCTTGACGATGCCTTTGTCGGCAAGGGCATCGGCTCTGCCATACTGGGCGCGCTGCTTGACGTGGCCGACAACTGGCGAGCCCTGAAGCGGGTCGAATTGACCGTCTATGCCGACAACGAACCGGCCGTCCGTCTCTACACCAGCCACGGCTTCAAGGTCGAAGGTCGGCATGTGAAGGCCGGTTTTACCGACGGGCAGTATCACGACCTGCTGAGCATGGCTCGGCTGCGGTTCTAAAGCGTTTCAGCGTTTCGCGGAAACGCTCTATCTCTTTGTTTTTAAGCAATTCCGGACGGAAAACCGTTACACGCTTTTCCTGGAATGCTTCAGGATCCGCTGTGATCTCCCTTGGCGTTTGCACCACATGCGGCTAGACGGGATCAATGACCGCCGTGTTCGATCCGTCCCCCGCGCCTCCGGCGGAAATTCTGGCCGCGCTGTCGCTGCTCTGCCCGGAAGTCGTGTGCGACATCGAGCAGAACTGGAATGCCCCGGTTTCCGACTACGCCCGCCATCTGTGGCGGCCGGTGGCAAGACCTGTATCGGGCCCGGCAATCGCCGCCCGCTCGATCCTGCGCGAAGTCCTGTATCAGCGTCTTCGTGTGATCATGCCGCCTGAGGAGATCGGCAAGGTCCTCGAACAGTTCGAGCACAGACCGGTGATTCAGTCCGGCCTGCACTGCCTGCTTCTGATGGATCGGATCACCTTCGATGCCCTCCTGCTTGCCTGGCTCGGCGCGGTCGAAAACGGGCTGTCGGCCTTTGTCGGTTTCACGGGAACGACGATGACCATGGAGACAGTCGGCCGGGAGGGGCCGGGATGGCTCGATGTCGGCGACGACAAGGTCAACCTGTTCGGCATGGGGCGCCATAAACTCTGCCGCAAGAGCACCTGCGTGGCCGGTCCCGTCTCCCTCAACAAGCACGCGCTCGAGGCGGTGGGCAATGAAACGGATGTCAGTCGCTGGCTTGGCATACTGCTTGCCAGCCAGGACAAGGTGTTTGGAACCGCCGCCGATGCGCTGACGACCCTTAACGAGGATCTGGTCGCCAATTGGGATCGTTCCGGCATGGCCGTTCCCGTCTTCATCGATGATCGGCTCGCTGCTTCTGCCATGGCCCGGCATCTGGACGATGACGGCAACCTTCTTTCCAGGCTGCTCACCCAGCCCGCAAGACGCCGGCGTCTCGACCATGCCTTGCAAGAGGCGGCATCGGGGCCATTCGGCAGGTTCCTGCCCAACACCACGGACTATTTTTGGGGCATCCGCGAGCAGCGCGTGCGCAAGCTCGTACTGCAGAACGGGCACCTGATCGAGCCCGACAGGCCGCATGGTCTTTCCGTTCCGTTCGAGCGGCAGCATCTCAGGCAGGCGCTGCTTGACGGTGTCCTGTTGCCGAACCTGTTCCTGATGTTCCTCGTCCTTGCCATATTGCCGCGGGTGCGGGTCGTGGGCGGTCTGAGACAGATTGGCTATGTGGCGCTTTTCCACTCGATCCTGCTGGCAGCGCTGGACGAAAACGTGCCGGAAGAGCGCGATCTGGCTGCGGAGCTGCAGGTGCGCGAAAATGCCTGGGGCATGCGAGTCATCGATGAAAAGATTTCGGTCCGCGAGCAGCTTGCCGTTTTGCCGGAAGGGGCGCTCTTTCCGGACCTGCTCAGGCAATACCGTTCGCGGACATTTGCCGAGACGACCGAGGACCTGAAGCTGGTTCGCGAAAACGCTAGATGGCGCAAGATCGGCAAGGCAGCGATCAAGGCGACCTGAACCTTAGGGCCAATTTCCTACCGCGCAACCGCAAGCGACGGCACTGACAAGTTTACCGTTCACTTGAGCGCCGCCTCGAGAATGGCGACAAAGTCATCGAGCGAGCGATCCCCACGGATCTCAATGCGCGGAAGGTCGATGGGATCGCAATCGAGGTCCGCCGGCCCGTGTCTGCCGCCGAAGCCGATCCGATAGCCGCATTCCTTGGCCAGCCGGCCAAGCCGTCGGTCGGTGACGGAGTAGGGTGCCGCGAACGCCGTGGTTGGCCGACCGGTCCATCGTTCTATGAACATACGCGAGCGCAGGAGCTCGCCGGCCAGGTCGGAGGTAGACAGACCATCGATCGCGCGATGCGTCGCCAGATGGCTTCCGAAGAACGCACCTTCGCCCGCGAGGCGTCGCACCGTCCCGGCGTCCATAAGTGGGGTCGGCGGACCGCTGGCTGCGTCCCATAGTGCGCTTTCACCCACGAAGTCCGTCACCAGGAACACTTCCGCGGTCAGGTCGTTAGCGCGCAAGATCGGCCAGGCATGGTCGGCAAAGTTCTGAAAGCCGTCATCGAAGGTGATGAGCACCGGGCGGCCAACGAAAGGCTGGCGGTCGGCGATGAACCGTTCAAGCTGTTCGGAATTAATCGCGTGGAAGCCATTGGCGCGCAGCCATGCCATCTGGCTGGCGAATGCGGCGGGCGTGCACCGAAAACGGGCGAGGGCGGCGGGACCATCGTCGGCGACGCTGTGATACATGAGGACAGGGATGCGCTGCCGCCGCTCGCTGCGTGCGACGTCGCGGCGCAAGGCCCGCGCCCCGCCCCAGACGACATTTCGCGCGACTCCTATTCCGACGGGCGCGCGGATTGGCGCATGTTCGATCACCGGTTCCGTCGCCACGTCGCCTGGCGACAGACGGCGGAAACGGTCTATGCGATAGAGCTCGGTCTCGATCGATTGCTCGAGGACGAGGCCTTCGGCCGCTGCCAACGTCTCTGAGATCGCTTGCGCGCCGAATGTGTTCCAGTCGAAGCCTGTCCTTTCAGGATTGTCACGCAGCACGAATGCGTGTGCGCTGATGAAACTGCCGCCAGGCGCCAGCGCCTCAGCGAATTTTTTGGCGATGCGCCGCAACTCGGCGAGATCATCCAGATAGTAGAGTACTTCCGAACAGAAGATCAGATCCATCTCGCCCGGTAGCGCGTCCGCAGAGAAATCCAGTACGCCGAACTCGACATTCGGCTGATCGCTACATCGCGCGCGCGCCCGCCCGATGGCTACGGCAGAGATGTCAGTTGCGGTCAAATGGCCCACTCGCGGCGCCAGCTGCCGCGTGAAGTGGCCCTCCGCGCAAGCCAGCTCAAGCGCCCGTTCGATGCGACCAGCAGGCAGAATTTCGAGCTGCCGCTGATATTTTTCCTGCTCATAGGGCGACCCGTAGTTCCAGGGATCCTCATTCGCGAAATGGCGGTTCCAGAATGACGTGCGATCATTGTCGTGGTCATCCGCGGCCGGTTTCCGGCGCGGCGCCGCAAGAGGCTCTGCAGGTTCGGCGCTCGACCGAACCAGTTCCTGCGCCTCCGCGGTCAGTCGCGCGAGTTTGCCGAAATGGCTGTCCCGATCGGATCGGCTTTCCGCCGTGGACGACAATGCTTCGGCTGCAAATGCATCGGCACCGGCGCCCTTCTGCGGTGCAAGCTGCTGAGGGGGCACGAGATTCAGGATCAATTCGATCCAATGACGTCTTGTCACTTCCCCGAGCACGCCGAACTGCGCGCGAGCCTCGATCCTGCCATCGAGCATCAAATAGGCATAGATCTGATCGATTCCTTCCGGAAGTTCGGTCGAGGTCGGATTTCGAGCGTCGACGCGAATTCCGAGTGTCCGCCCCAGTCTGCGCGGCGCGGCAAGGTCGTCGCCGTCGAGTAGCATTTGCTCAAGGTGGTACTGGATGCGGCGACCCCGTCCGGGGTCGCCGCAGAGCTTGCCGAGTTCGATGGTCAACTCGGTGAGGGCTCTGCCGAACCTGTCCCACTTGGCTGCCAATTGCGCCGGCACCGACAGGCTTCCCTCCATAAGGCCATCAAGGGCCACTTTGGCGATCTCACGCATCCACTTGCGTGCTACCGGGAGCGCGCGCAGGGACTGTGGGTGGATCGGGCGCGAGCCGCGGCCGCAATCCGACGCGGCGTTCCACAACGCGAACCATGCGAGGGCTTCGGAAGCTGTGCCGCCGTTGGCCTCAATCGCCCCATTGGCGTGAGCCGATGCCGGGTGTTTGACCCTGGGATCAGGAGAAAAGCCGCGGGCGATAACGATTTCCGCATCTGCCACCATCTGCGTCGAATTGCGGGAGAGCGCGTTGGGGCTGATCTGATAGAAAGCGAGCGGCTCGTCGACCATCACCCAATTTTTGCCGAGACGTGCGAGGCGCTGCCACAGATCCCAGTCCTCACAGGTGCGCAGCGACGCATCGAAACCGCCCAACTTGACGATAGTCTCCCGGTCGACCAGCACCGCGTGCGTGCGGATGGGACACTGGCGGGCGAATGTTTCGAAGGGCTGGACTGCGACCTCCGGCGAGATGCTCGACGGGGTGAATTCGCCATCGGGCATCACGCGCCGGGAACCGCAATAGGCGGCCACCGCATCGGGAGCGGTTTTCAGTGCGGCCAGCATTTTGGCGAGGAAGCTGGCATCCACCCAATCGTCGGCATCCAGAAACATCAGCCACTGGCCGCGCGCTGTCGAAATCCCGCTATTGCGCGCGCCTGCGGCGCTATACGCGCAGGACCCCAACGTCCGAAACCGGGCATCGCGCTCTACATAAGCGGCGATGATCGTGGGGGTGCGGTCCGTGGAGGCGTCGTCGACGATGATCGCTTCCCAATCCGCTATTTCCTGATCGAGAAGGCAATCGAGTGCGCGTGCCAGGGTTGCCTGCGCGTTGTGCGCGGGAACGACAATGGAAATCAAGGGGTTATGCGCCACGCGGTCTTACCCGCGCCTGGTTCGAGCGTATAACAAGGGTCGCGAAACATAGGCGGCGGCAGCATTGTCCTGAATCATCGAGCTTTCGTTCTTTTCGGCGAGGGTCGGCACTGTCTAAAACGGGAATAACGGCATCGGATGGCAGCACCGCTCTGTCAAGATCGAGGTGAATTGGAGGCAGGCAATAGAAACTTGAAGACAGGCTTGGATGGCAAGCGCTCATGCCGACCGCCCAGAGCCGCAATCATACGCCGGGGCGAGACAAATTGCGCAACCGCTTGCTGGTCGGCCGCGATCGGTCCATCCTTGTGAGCACCCTGGCCGTGAAGCGCGTAGCGAGATCACGCCGTCACGGCCGCAAGTGAGGTCTTGTTCCATGGACTGCTTGGGCTGCGGTTTCGAGGTTGAGCGCGGTTTCGCCTTCTGTCCGAAGTGTGGCAAGCGCCAGCCCGTGCCATGCGCCGGTTGCGGCTACCTTTGCGCACCTGATTTCGAGTTCTGTCCGAAATGCGGGGCAGCCGTCGGTGCGTCCGCAAAGGCCGTCGAGCGTCCCGCTCCGACACCAAGCCGGACCATTGTGCCGCCTTCTCGAACTCCGTCGCTGCTTGCTAACGTCGATAGCGAAAATGGGCTGTACCCCGTCGCTGACGCCGATCGCCGAACGGTAACGGTCCTGTTCGCGGATCTTTGCGGCTTCACGACGCTCAGCGAGCAGCTCGACCCAGAGGTCATGCAAGCGTTGCAGAACGACTTGTTCAAGGAATTGACGGCGGCCGTGCGAAACTTTGGTGGTTTCGTCGACAAATTCATCGGCGACGCGCTGCTCGCTTTATTCGGTGCGCCGGTCGCACATGAAGACGATCCGGAGCGTGCGCTTCGCGCCGCTCTCGACATGATCGCCCGGACGGCGCGGCTCGGCGAAAGCACCTCCCACTCCGGCTCGCCTCTGTTACTCCACATCGGCATAAACACTGGTCCGGTCGTTACTGGAGGATTGGGCATCGGCACCGCCAAATCCTATTCGGTGACCGGCGACACGGTGAATACGGCGCAACGCCTGCAATCGCTGGCCGCACCGGGTGAGGTGCTGGTCGGCGAGCTCACCCACAGGCTGACCCGCCATGCGTTCTCGTATGAGTCGCTGGGCGATGTCGCGCTTCGCGGCAAGGCTGGCAGCGTGCTCGTCCATCGACTGGATGCACCGCTTGCGACGCCGCGTGCAGCGCGTGGGCTCGAGGTGCTCGGCCTGAGCGCGCCGATAATAGGCCGCGGTGCGGAGCTCAATAGAATGCTGGCCAGCCTTGACCAGGCGTGCGGCGGCTCGGCCCAGCTTGTCCGCCTTGTCGGAGAAGCCGGTATCGGGAAATCGCGGCTGGTGAAGGAGTTCGTCGCCCGCGTCGGCGACGAGGATCGTTTTCGCAACGTCGCCGTGCGGCAGGCGACGTGCTCACCGCTGGGTGAACAATCATTTGGCGCCTTGGGCGCGGTGGTGCGCAGCGCCGCCGGGATGATGCAAAACGACAATGGGCAGGAAATGCGGGGCAAGCTTGCAGGCTTGCTCGCCGATCTTGGCCTGCAGGGCGAGGAGGCGCAGCGGCTGATGCCTCTGCTTTACATTGTGCTTGGCCTTGGCGACCCCGATGCCACCCTGCAGCATGTCGAGCCCGAGCAGTTGCGTCGGCAAATTCTCTACGCGGTCCGCACAATCATCGAACGGCGGCTTGCTTTATCGCCGCTGTTGATTGTCGTCGAAGACCTGCACTGGGCTGACGCCGCGTCGCTCGAGGCACTGCGTTTCGTGATGGACAGGTTGGAACGCACGCGGTTGATGTTGCTGGTCACGCATCGTCCGGCGCCGGACAGCGACCAGCTCAACTCAAGTCGGGTCAGCCACACAGCGCTCAGGCTATCGCCGCTCAACAGTGATGATGAGGGACACAGCCTGCTGGCGGCGCTTTTCGGCGACAACTGGGTAAGCTCCACAGGCAGCCTTGTCGACCAGATCCTCGAGCGTGCGGGCGGCAATCCGCTTTTTATAGAGGAGATCGTGCGGGGCCTTATCGATCGCGGTGTCCTGGTGCGCGAGGGCCAGCGATGGCGGACTGTGGCAGGCGAAATCGCAACCGGCATTCCCGCCACTATCCAGGCAATGTTGCTTGCCCGCGTCGACCGGCTGCCCCAGGAGGTGCGCCGGTTGGCGCAGGAAGCGGCGGTAATCGGCCCGCGCTTCGATGCGGCACTTCTGAAAGCCGTGACAGCCGACCCCGGCCGCCTGGAAGCCGGCTCCGAACTGCTTTGCGATGCGGAAATCATCGAGGAGGTTGCCGGATCAGGCTCGGTTTCATCGCAAAGCTACCGCTTTACGCAAACATTGCTGCAGGACGTGATCTACCAGAACCTTCTCCTGCAACGCCGGACCGACATCCACGGGCGGGTCGGTGCTGCCCTGGAGAAACTATGCGGCGACAAGCCGGAACGGCTCGAGGATTTGACCGCGCTCGGTCATCATTTCGCACAGAGCGCCGAGCGGGAGAGGGGCGCGCACTACCTGCAGGCGGCGGGCGATCGCGCCCGCACGATATACGCCAACGACGACGCCCTTCGTTTCTACGAGCGAGCACTGATTGCGTTGGGCGAGACAGGGCAAACACCGCTCAAACTGGCAATCGCAGAGCGCATTGCCGACTTGAGCGGCCCGTTAGGCCGTCGCGACGTCGCGCACCAACACTACGAAACGGTGCTGCAGGCATATCGCGCGTCGGCCGATCGCGTCGGTTCGGCGCGCGTTTTGCGCAAGATCGGTCGGCTGCTCTGGGACGTCGGCAAGCGGGACAACGCGCAATCGCGCTACGCCGAAGCGGCAGCGCTGCTCGATGGCGCCGATGCCCCGATTGAGCAGGCGCATCTCTGGCAAGAACGTGGCCGACAGGCGTTCCGTAGCGGAGAGAACGCTCTCGCGGCAAAATGGGCGGACGCGGCGCTGGATTGCGTACGCACGCTGACAACCGAGCATGTCTCAGAGATTGGGCGTGATGCCACTCTTGTGACTGCCGAGGCGCTCAATACCAAGGCTGTCGCGTTGGCACGCCTTGGACGAGACCGCGAAGCCGTTGGCCAGGTCGAGCGTAGCATCGAATTGGCCGAAGCCGCCGGTCTACTGGGTACGGCTTGCCGCGGCTACACCAATCTCGGCGTGCTTTACACGACCATCGACCCGGCAAAGGCGATGGAGGTCTGTCGGCGCGGTCTTGACGTGGCGCGCCGTATTGGTGATTTGGGATACCAGGCGCGCCTCCTCACCAATCTGGCGGTCGCCTGTTGTACCTTCACGGATCGCTGTCCGACGGAGGGCGTGCCTGCTGCCGAGAAGGCCATCGAGATCGACCGGGCGCTCGACCAGCGCGAGCACCTGTCTGTGCCGTTGATCGTGCTTGGGCAGATCCACCAGTGCAACGGCCGTCCGGAACTCGCGATTGGCTTATTCCACGAAGCGCTGGACGTAGCTCGCGAAACGGGCGAACCGCAACTGCTGTTTCCGTGCTATGATGGTCTCGCAACGCTCAATCTCGACCTCGACAATCTGGCCGAGGCCGAACGCTACTTTTCCTTGGCGCAGGGTATATGCGCCCAGCACGGGCTCGACCCGGAAGGGCTTGTGGTGCTGCCTTTTCTCGACTAGCCGGGGTGGGAGGTTGGAAATGTCAGCGCGCATTGACTTGATACCGCTTCAACCGGGCGACCGTGCGCCGAACGTGGTGCTCGACGCCATCACCCAGGACGGCAAGATTGCGCTTGACGACTTTCGCGGACAAAAACCGGTCTTGGTCGGCCTGTTTCGAGGTCTGCATTGCGCGTTCTGCCGACGCCATATCGCCGCCCAGGCGCGGCTCGATCCGGAGCTGCGCAAAAAGGGCGTGGGAAGCCTGACGGTGGTCAACACGCCGATCGAGCGGGCGCGACTCTATTTCCGTTACCACCCGATGCCGAATCTGCTTGCGGCCTCCGACCCAGAACGCGCTTCGCATCGTGCCTTTGGACTGCCCAATCTCGAATTCACCCAAGACGAGACGAACTGGCCGTACAAGGTCTCGATGGCAGCGGCAAAGGATATGCGGGTCGACATACCAGGCGAGTTGCCCGGTCCCATGGATCCTTTTGCGGCCAGCGAATTCCTCGACAAGAGGGACCACTACGAAGTGACCGAAGCCGACGAGCAGATGATGGCGACGGGACACGGACAACTGATCGGCCAGTTCCTACTGGACCGGCAGGGGATCGTCCGCTGGAGCTTCACGGAAGTTCCGGAGGGTGGGCGATACATGTTCGCGGCGCCGAGCCCGCGGGAACTGATGTCAGCCGTGTCCCAAGTCGCCCAATAGACTTGCGAACGGGGTAAACACGACACCGAACAAAAAGCGGCAATGCTTTCTGTCGTCTTTGGGCGCAGTTGAAGGCAGCGCCCGCCGTCGCTGCAGATGCTGGGAGAGAACTACGGCCACCACTCGGACAAATCGAGCGAGGCGATCGGCTAAGTGCTTGAATTTTTGGTGCCGCTTGCGTGACTCGAACACGCGACCCCATCATTACGAATGATGTGCTCTACCAACTGAGCTAAAGCGGCCCGGGAAGCGTCAGGCTTCCAGAATGGGCTGCGTGATAGACTCAACTGCTCGCTAATTCAAGATGGGCAGCGGCGAATTCCGGCCTCTTTGCCGGCAATTCCCATCTACGGTTACCGCGCAACGGCAGCGGCCGCAGCCCGCGGTGGCGTCCAAGCCGGCTGCTCCACGGCTCCATCGCCCGGAGTGCTCGCGACGAAAAATGTTGATTCTCCAGCAAAAAACGCCGAAATGGCGTTGGATACGCCGGCAAGGCAGCCGCTCGCCAGTTGATCGATTGGCCGCCTGCGGCTAACGATCAGGGAACTGTGAGCGAACGCGCAGAGGGAGCTCGCTTGGACCCCATCGAGAAAGCTATCCGCAATGCCTTCGAGAAAGGCAATGCCGAGGACCGGGCGTTCCGAGAGAAGGTCTATCGATCGGCTTTTGCCGCGCTGGACCGCGTCCTGCAGGCCAATCCGAACATCACGGTCGAGGCCGCAATCGGCCGCCGCAAGGCGGTGCAGGCCAAGATCACCGAGATCGAATCAGAGTTCCTGCCGGCCGTCCCCGATGTGACGTTGCCGCCGGAAAATGTCGTGCCGGCCGGCAATGGCGCGCCGGCGCCCCGCGTCGAGGCCCCGGCCGTTTCGGCCGCGCCGTCGGTTGACGCGCCGCTGCCGCCGTCGCAATCGGCACGCTCACCCTCGATCACCGTCGACGGGCCGGTGCAGCCAGATGCCTCGGACCAGCCGCGTTCGCGCGTGCTGCCGCGCGTGCCCGACATCATGCCGGACGAGACGGCGCTGCCCGATGCGCCGTCGCTCGACGATTCGCCGGGTGCCCCCGTCGGCAACGGCGCCGAGGTCACGCCCGATCGTGACGAGCGGCGGGTAAGGGGCCGGCGCCTGCCGCTGACCGCGATCTTCGTCGTCGCGACATTGCTCGCCGCTGCCGGCATCGGTCTCTACTTCGCCAAGCAGACCGGCGTCTTCAAGACGGCGGCCGAGCTCGACACCGGCCCGCCGGAACCGACGCCGACCCTTGACAGCGAGGACTCCTCGCAGCCGGGCGACACCGGCTCGCCTCAGAAGCCGGGCGAGGCGGACCAGTCGAAGAACTGGATCAACGTCTTCTCGCCCGCAGATCCGACCCATGTCAGCACGCCGTCCGACGCCGGCGCCGACGTGATGAAGGACGACACCGGCCAGTTCCTGCGCATCCGCTCCGGCGCTTCCGGTTCGGCCATTGCCTTCGATGTCGGCCAGGGCGTGCTGGAGAAGCTTGTCGGCAAGCACGCCATGTTCGACGTCGTCGCCCGCTCGGAAGAGGGCAAGGAGACGCAGATATCGGTCGACTGCAATTTCGGCGATCTCGGCGATTGCGGCCGCAAGCGCTACGCCGTCGGCCACGAACGCAACGAATATCTGTTCGACGTGCAGTTCCCGGACAAGCATCCAGGCGCCGCCGGCACCATCGCCATCAACTCCGACATCGACCAGAAGGGCAAATCGGTCGATATCTACGAGATACGTGTTTCGATCGCGCAGTGATTGTGTAGCAGTCGACGCTGGCGCACCACCCCACCCGCGCCTTAGGCGCGACCTCCCATCAAGGGGAGGTAGAAAGTCGCGCCACCCCTACCTCCTCTCGATGGGGAGGTCGGCCCGAAGCGCCAGGCGGGGTGACAGCGCCGACGTCGAATCTTGCGAGCTGTCAGTCCAGCAACGCCTGCAGCGTCTCGATGCTGTCGGCTTCCGCCGGCGGCTTGTCCCAGCGCAGCCGCGAGATGCGGGGAAAGCGCATCGCGACACCCGATTTATGCCGGGTCGAGCGGTTGAGTCCTTCGAATGCCACCTCCAGCACCAGGCCGTTCCTGCGGTCGGCGCGCACCGAGCGCACTGGGCCGAAACGCTCGATCGTGTTGTCGCGCACATATTTGTCGATCTCTCTCAGCTCCTCGTCGGTGAAGCCGAAATAGGCCTTGCCGACCGGCACCAGCTCTTCCGAGCCCGCGGGGCCGGACCACACACCGAACGTGTAGTCCGAATAGAAGCTGGAACGCTTGCCGTGGCCACGCTGCGCATACATCAGCACCGCGTCGATGGTGTGCGGATCGCGCTTCCATTTGAACCACGGGCCCTTCGGCCGGCCGGCAAGGTAGGGCGAATCCCAGCGCTTCAGCATCACCCCTTCGATGATCGGATGCGGCGGCGTCTGGCGCAGCCGTTCCAGCGTCTCCCAGTCGGGGAACTCGACCAGCGGCGAGAGATCGAAGCGGCTGGGATCGAGCGTCTTGACGAAGGCCTCGAGACGCTTGCGGCGCTCCGCGAAAGGCAGTGAGCGCAAATCCTCGCCGTCGATCTGCAGCGCGTCGTAGCAGCGCATGAAGGCCGGATAGCGCTGCTGGATCTTTGGTGAGACGCTCTTGCGGTTGAGCCGCTGCTGCAGGTCGGAGAAGGTTCCGGTCGCCTCGCGAGGGTCGCCGACCAAAAGCTCGCCGTCGAGCGCCGCTTCGAAATTCATCGCCGCGGCAAGATCTGGAAAGGCGCCGGACACGTCGTCGCCGGTACGCGAATAGAGCCGGCGCACGCCGCCCTCGCACACCGCCTGCACACGGATGCCGTCCCACTTCCACTCCGCCGCATAAGCGCCGTGGTCGAGCTTTTCGAGGTCGCCGTCGTCGACGGCGTTGGAGAGCATCACGGGTCGGAACAGCGCAAGCGCCGCGCTCCTCGGCTTGTCCGCCCGGCCTTCCAGCCAGGCGAACAGCTCGGCGTAGGGCGGCGTCAGCCCGTGCCAGAGCTCCTCGATCTCGCTGACATCGACCTTGCCAAGATCGGCCAGCGCCTGTTTGGCGAGCCGCGCCGACACACCGATGCGCAACCCCCCGGTCACCAGCTTGATGATGGCGAAGCGCGCCGAGATGCTGGCGTCGTCGAGCAGCCGCGCCAGCACCTTCGGCCCGTCGGAGCGGCTTGCCGCCTGCAGTCTGCCGACCACCTCGGCAAGCGTCGGCATGTGATTGGGGATGTGTCCTTGCGGCTGCGGCCAAACCAGCGACACGGTCTCGGCGAGATCGCCGACATAGTCGTAGGAATAGCCGAACAGCACAGGATCCATGCGCTCCACCACCAGCGCGCGCAGCATCGCCGGCTTCACCGCCGCGATGTTGAGATCGCCCGTGATCGCCGCCAGCGCCAGCCCGCGATCGGGGTCCTCGACGCTGTGGAAATAATCTCTGAGCAGCGTCAGCTTGCCGTTGCGCGACGGCGTCAGCACGAGACGGTCGAGGAGCTCGGCGAAGCGGTTCATGGGAGCGGGCGCCACGCAAATAGGCGAAGTTTGCGTTCCTTCGCGCCCCCCTCTGTCCTGCCGGACATCTCCCCCACAAGGGGGGAGATTGGCAGTTTCAGCGCCGGCGCATCTCTCGCGACTTTGGCGATTGGCGAAACCCGGCGCGACATCTGATCTCCCCCCAAGTGGGGGAGATGGCCGGCAGGCCAGAGAGGGGCGCCGTAGAGCGCGACGGCAGCGATTGGCGATACCACTTCGGCCATCAATCGCCCTCGTCCTCATAGCCCACGAGATGCAACGGCCTTGCCGCGATGCCCTCCAGCTCGCACCAGCGCACCAGCGCCTCTTCGCGGCCATGCGTGACCCAGATTTCCGCAGCACCCGTTTCCTTGATGGTGATGATCAGCTCGTCCCAGTCGGCGTGGTCGGAAATGATCAGCGGCAGCTCGACGCCGCCTTGCTTGGCGCGCTGGCGTATGCGCATCCAGCCCGAGGCGAAGCAGGAGATCGGGTCGGGAAAACGCCGCGCCCAGCGATCGGCGAAGGCCGAGGGCGGGCTGACGACGATCGCGCCGGCGAAATCGGCCTTGGCGCCGCTTTCGACCGTCGCCGGCTCAAGCTGGCCGAGATCGATCCCCTGGCTCTGATAATATTCGCTGAGCCTGGCCAGCGCACCGTGGATATAGATCGGCTTGTCGTAGCCGGCGTCGCGCAACAGCCGCATCACACGCTGCGCCTTGCCGAGCGCATAGGCGCCGATCAGGTGCGAGCGTTCGGGAAACTGCGCCGCCGATTTCAGCACGCGCGCGATCTCCTCATGGTCCGGCGGATGCCGGAACACCGGCAGGCCGAAGGTCGCCTCGGTGATGAAGACATCGCACCGGATCGGCTCGAACGGCAGGCAGGTGGCGTCCTTCTGGCGCTTGTAGTCCCCGGAAGCGACGATGCGCATGCCCCGGTGCTCGACGCAGATTTGCGCCGAGCCCAGCACATGCCCGGCCGGGTGGAAGGTGACGGCGACGCCGTTCATGTCGAGTGTTTCGCCAAGCGTTGCGGCCTGCGTCGTTCCGGCGAAATCCTCGCCATAGCGCAGTCCCATGATGTCGAGCGTCTGACGCGTGGCGAGCACCGAGCGGTGGCCGGAGCGCGCATGGTCCGAATGGCCATGCGTGATCAGCGCCCGCTCGACGGGCCGCACCGGATCGATGAAGAAGTCGCCGGGCGGGCAATAGAGGCCTTCCGGCCGGGGTTTGAGCAGGTCGCTGGCGCGCATGGTCTTGAACATAGTGGCTAAATTCAGCGCGGGAAGCCCGTTGCAAGAGACTGCTGACTCATCTTAGACCGGAGCATGATCCCGAAAACCGGCACCCACTTTTCGGGATCATGCTCTGGAGCCAGCCGCCAGCTCCGCATCACGGTGGGATTCTTCAGGAATGAAACCGCTCCAGGCCTCGTCGGGCGATTTGACTGCCGACCGTCGCGCCGATTTCGCCGAAATGCTGCTCGCCTCGGGCGAGCCGGCGCAGGCGGCGGAGCTTCTGCTCGGCGCGCTGGAGCTGGCGCCGCGATGGGCCGCCGGCTGGTTTCGCCTGGGCGAGATGCAGGAGGCGGCCGGCCTGCTCGACCAGGCCGGGCAAGCCTGGGCCATGGCGCTGAAGCTGGACCCCGCGGATCGCCTCGGCGCCGCGCTCAAGCTTCAACTGATCGGCAAGGCGCCCGCCGCCCCGGCGCCTCCCAGCGCCTTTGTCGAGACCTTGTTCGATCACTACGCCGACAGTTTCGAGGAGTCGCTTGTCGGGAAGCTCGGCTATCGTCTGCCGGACTTCCTCGGCCAGGCCATCCGCAAGGCAAGGCCCGGCCGGTTCCGGCTGGCCATCGACCTCGGCTGTGGCACCGGCCTGATGGGCGAAAGGCTGCGCCCGTTCGTCGACCGGCTGGAGGGCTACGACATCTCGGCCGCCATGCTCAAGAAAGCGAAGGCCAAGGGCATCTACGACCTGCTGGCCAAGGCCGATCTACAGCATTTCTGCCACACCGGCGATAGGGCCGACCTCGTGGTCGCGGCCGACGTGTTCATCTATCTCGGCGCCCTCGAACGCATGGTCGGCGCGGTCGCGGACATACTTGCCCCGAATGGCCTGTTCGCCTTCTCGCTCGAGACGCTCGCCGGCGGCGATGATTTCGCCCTGCGGCCGTCGCGGCGTTACGCCCATTCCGAGGCCTATGCGCGGCGCGTGCTCTCGGCCAACGGGCTTGCGGTCCTGTCTCTGGAACGCGTGGTTATCCGGCACGACCGGCATGATCCCGTCGAGGGCCTGGCCATTATGGCCGGCTTTCCCGCCGCATCTGCCGGGGTGAGCAATCCGGCACTCTCATGAGCCCGGCCTTGCTGCGAAAAAGCCTGAATGGCATGGTCGGGGTGGCGCGGGGCAGACATCACGAGGAGAAATCCATGCGCTGGACCATGGCTGCGTTGGCGTCTTGCCTAATGATTGCCGGCCTGATGATTGCCGGCTGTGTCGGCGGCACTTCGATGGCTGAGCGCCAGGACGAGGACGTCCAATCCTCACTGCAATATGACGATGTGCCTTGCGATCAATTGCTGGCGCAGCGCAATCAACTGGCGCAGCAGAACAATCTGCCGATCACGGCCAAGCCGAGCTTCTCCAATCCGGCGATGGGCTTTGGCCCGTTCACGCCGGATATGCGCTCCAAGGCGCAGCGCGTCAGCAACAAGGCGAGCGGTGAGATCGACGCCATGAACCGCTCGATCGAGCGCCGCGACTGCGGCAAGCCGAAGAAGAAAGAGACGTTCGGATTGCCCGGCTCGCAGCCTTCCTGAGCGTTCGATATCCGCATTCCGCTTGGGCGCTCTGCTGCATCGACGAGCGTTTGATCGCGCTTGAAAGACCAACCGATGAACCTCTCAGACCTCGGCGACCGCATTTGCATCCTGGGACCGTCCAACAGCGGCAAGTCCACCCTCGCCAACGCGATCGCGCGCAAGCGCGGCCTGGAAGCTGTTCACCTCGATCAGCTCTTTAATCTGCCCAATACGGATTGGCAGCAGCGACCAAGGGACGAATTCATCGCCCTGCACGATGCGGCCATCGCCGGTGAGCGCTGGGTGATGGACGGCAACTACTCGATTTGCATGCCGCAGCGTTTCCGGCGCGCGACCGGCTTGATCCTGCTGGACGTCTCCACGCCCATGAGCTTGCTGCGTTATTTCCGGCGATCCCTGTTCGAGACCGGCAGGCACGGCGCGCTAGAAGGCGGCCGCGACAGCATCAAATGGGACATGATCCGCCATATCGCCGTCACCACGCCGCGAAATCGCAAGCGATACAGTGCGATGCTGGATGCGCTCGACCTGCCGAAGCTGCAACTCACCTCCGTCAAAGCGATCAAGCAATGCTTCCACGACTGGGGTTTGACCAAATAACGGGACCGGCAATCAGTACCCGGCCTCGCGGTCGACCAGGTTTTCGAGCTTTTCGCCGCGCTCGAACGCATCCATCTGCCGCAGCATGGCTGGCACCAGATGGGCCGGGTCCGAGGTCGCCGCCGCGTGCGGCGTGATAAAGACCTTCGGATGGCTCCACAGCGGGCTTGTCTTGGGCAGCGGCTCGACCTCGAACACATCGAGGCTTGCTTCCTTCAGCGTGCCGTCATCCAGCGCGCGTACGATGTCGGCGTCCTTCTGCAGGCGTCCACGACCGGCATTGATCAGCACGGCGCCGCCAAGCCCGTTGCGCCGGCGCAGTTCCTTCAGCAGGCCGTGGTTGATGATCTCCTGCGTTTGCGGCGTCAGCGGCAACAGTACGACAAGGATATCGGTGGCGTTGAGGAACGGGATCAGCCCGGCTTCGCCGGCATAGGTCGAAACACCTTTCATAGGCCGCTCTGTGCGCGACCAGCCGTTCACGGCGAAGCCGAGCGACATAAGCACCGATGCCGCCGCGCGGCCGAGATGGCCGAGGCCCATGATGCCGACGGAAATGTCGGCGGCCGGGCGCTGCGGCGGCTCGTGCCAGATCTTCTTCGGCTGCTGTGCCCGGTAGAGCATGCCGTGCCGATGGTGATCGAGCACCCGCCAGACGACATATTCGGTCATGTATTGGGTGAGATTGTCGGCGACGACCCTGACGATCGGCACGTCGGGCAGGCCGGGATCGGCAAAGATATGGTCGACCCCGGCGCCGACCGAGAAGATGGCTCGCAGGTTGGGCAGCCCGGAGAGCAGGTTCGGCTTGTGCTTCCACACCACCGCGTAGGCGATCGAGGGATCGTTGGCGCCGGACGGCTCCAGCACCACCTCGCGCTCGGCCGCCAGCAGTTGATGCCAGCGCTGCGGATGAAACGCCGTGACGGCAAGCAGGATTTTGCCTTTTTCCATTTGCGGATTCAGTCCTTGTTACGTCAATCCAGCCGAGCCTATTCGCTGACCACGCCGGTCGGCGCCGTCTCGATCTTGAAGGCCGCCGCCATCAGCGCGCGCGTGTAGTCGGTCTGCGGGCTGCCGAAGATCTGTTCGGAAGGTCCCGCTTCGACGACCTTGCCATTGCGCATGACGATGACGTCATTGGCAAGGGCGCGGACGACCTTGAGGTCGTGGCTGATGAAGAGATAGGCGAGATTGTGCTTGGCCTGCAGGTTGCGCAAAAGGTCGACCACCTGCGCCTGCACGCTCATGTCGAGCGCCGAGGTCGGCTCGTCGAGCATGACGAAGCGCGGATTGAGCACCATGGCGCGCGCGATCGCCACGCGCTGGCGCTGGCCGCCGGAGAACTCGTGCGGGTAGCGATGGCGCGTTTCGGGATCGAGGCCGACCTCGTTCAGCACGGCGACCACCTTGTCGTCGCGCTGGTCGGCCGAGAGTTTGGGCTCGTGGATCTTCAGCCCTTCCTCGATGATCTCGGAAACCGAAAGGCGCGGGCTGAGGGATCCGAACGGATCCTGGAAGACGATCTGCAATTCGCGCCTGAGCGGCCGCATGGCGCCGAAGGAAAGCTGGTTGATGTCGCGTCCGTTGAAGTTGATCGTGCCGGTAGAGGAGATCATCCGCGCGAGCGCCAGCCCGAGCGTCGTCTTGCCCGAGCCGGATTCGCCGACCACGCCCAACGTCTGGCCGGCGCGCACCGTGACGTCGATACCGTCCACGGCCTTCACATGGTCGACGGTCTTGCGGAAGAAGCCCCTTTTGATCGGGAACCAGACCTTCATATCCTTGCCCGTCATGACGGCCCTGGCGCCCGGATCTGCCGCAGGCGGCTTGCCCTTCGGCTCGGCGGCCAAGAGATGCTTGGTGTAAGGATGTTGCGGGTTGGCGAAGATCTCCTTGGTCGGTCCGGTCTCGACGATCTTGCCCTTGGTCATCACGCAGACACGGTCGGCGATCTTCCTGACGATGCCGAGGTCGTGCGTGATGAACAGCATCGACATGCCCTTGCGGCTTTTCAACTCCGCGAGCAGTTGGAGGATCTGCGCCTGCACGGTGACGTCGAGCGCCGTCGTCGGCTCGTCGGCAATCAAAAGCTCCGGCTCGTTGGCCAAAGCCATTGCGATCATGACGCGCTGGCGCTGGCCGCCGGAAAGCTGGTGCGGGTAGGCATCGAGACGTTTTTCCGGCTCGCGGATGCCGACCTCGTTGAGCAGCTCCAGCGTGCGCGCCCTGGCCGGAGCATCGCGCAGGCCTTGATGCAGTTGCAGCACCTCGACGATCTGCTGCTCGACCGTGTGCAGCGGGTTGAGCGAGGTCATCGGCTCCTGGAAGATCATGGTGATCTTGTTGCCGCGCACGCCGCGCAAGGCCTTCTCGTTCATGGCGAGCAGGTCGGCGCCGCCGAACAGGATCTTGCCCGAGGGATGGCTGGCGGCGGGATAGGGCAGAAGCTTCAGCACCGACAGCGCCGATACCGATTTGCCCGAGCCGGATTCGCCGACCAGGGCAATAGTTTCGCCCTTGCCGATGTCGAACGAGACATGGTCGACGGCGATGGACTGCTTGCCGCCCTGCGCGAAGGCGACGCTCAGATCTTGTACGGACAGCAGGGCTTCGCTCATTTGAACGTCTTGCGCGGATCGAAGGCGTCGCGCGTCGCCTCGCCGATGAAGACCAGCAGGGACAGCATCAGCGAGATGACGATGAAGCCGGAAATGCCGAGCCAGGGCGCGTTGAGGTTGCGTTGCGCCTGTTTCAGCAATTCGCCGAGCGAGGCCGAGCCGGGCGGCAGGCCGAAGCCGAGATAGTCGAGCGAGGTCAGCGTCGAGATCGAGCCAGAGAGCAGGAAGGGCAGGAAGGTCAGCGTCGCCACCATGGCGTTCGGCAACAGGTGCCGGAACATGATGGTGAGGTTTGGCACGCCGAGCGCGCGCGCCGCGTTGACATATTCGAAGTTGCGGGCGCGCAGGAATTCGGCCCGCACCACGCCGACCAGGGCGACCCACGAGAACAGCAGCATCAGGCCGAGCAGAATGAAGAAGCCGGGCGGCAGGATGGCCGAGACGATGAGCAGCAGGTAGAGCACCGGGATCGCCGACCAGATCTCGATGAAACGCTGGAAGAGAAGGTCGGTCCAGCCGCCGAAATAGCCCTGCACCGCGCCGGCCGCGACGCCGATCAGCGATGATCCGAGCGTCAGGATCAGCCCGAACAGAACCGAGATGCGGAAGCCGTAGAGCACCCGCGCCAGCACGTCGCGGGCCTGGTCGTCGGTGCCCAGCCAGTTCCAGTTGCCGACCACGCAGTTCTCGTCGGCCTCTCCCTTCGGGTATTGGCCGCAGCGCTTGTTCTTGTCGTACAACCAGGATGGTTTTGCCGGCGCCGGCTCTGGAATGGCGTTGTTGACGGTCTGATAGGAGTAACGGACCGGCGGCCAGATCATCCAGCCATTGGCATTGATCTCGTCCTGGATGACCGGGTCGCGATAGTCGGTGACGGCGTAGAAACCACCGAACTTCTCTTCCGGATACGCGACCAGGACCGGAAACAGGATCTCGCCCTTGTAGAAGGCGATGATCGGCTTGTCATTGGCGATCAGCTCGGAAAACAGCGACAGCACGAACAGGAACAGGAAGATCCAGAGCGACCAGTAGCCGCGCCGGTTGGCCTTGAAATTCTGCAGCCGCCTCTGGTTGAGCGGCGACAGGAATGGCCTGCGAGGCCTGGGCGGCGCGCTTTCGATCGCAGCCTCGGCCATCAGATGTCTCTCCGCTCGAAGTCGATGCGCGGATCGACCCAGGTGTAGATCAGGTCGGACAGAAGGCCGACGAACAGACCAAGCAGCGAGAAGATGTAGAGCGTGGCGAACACCACCGGATAGTCGCGGTCGATCACCGACTTGAAGCCGAGCAGGCCGAGGCCGTCGAGCGAGAAGATGTTCTCGATCAGCAGCGAGCCGGTGAAGAAGGCCGAGATGAAGGCGCCGGGGAAGCCGGCGATAACGATCAGCATGGCGTTGCGGAAGATGTGGCCATAGAGCACCTTGTGTTCCGACAGGCCCTTGGCGCGCGCCGTCACGACATATTGCTTGCGGATCTCCTCCAGGAAGGAGTTCTTGGTCAGCAGCGTCGTCGTGGCGAAGGCCGACAGCACCAGCGCCGTCAGCGGCAGCGTCATGTGCCAGAAATAGTCGGCGATCTTGGCGGGCCAGGAGAGCTGGTCCCAATTGTCGGACACGATGCCGCGCAGTGGGAACCAGTCCCAGAACGAACCGCCGGCAAACAGCACCATCAGAAGGATGCCGAACAGGAAGCCGGGAATGGCATAGCCGACGATGACGACGCCGCTGGTCCACACGTCGAAGGTCGAGCCATCCTTCACCGCCTTGCGGATGCCGAGCGGGATCGAGATCAGGTAGGACAAAAGCGTGATCCACAGGCCGATGGAGATGGAGACCGGCATCTTCTCCAGGATCAGGTTCAGCACCGAAATGTCGCGGAAATAGCTGTCGCCGAAATCGAAGCGGATATAGTTCCACAGCATCATGCCGAAACGCTCGAGCGGCGGCTTGTCGAAGCCGAACTGCTTTTCCAGCTTCTTGATGAATTCGGGATCGAGTCCCTGCGCGCCGCGATATTTCGAGCCGACATCGCCGGCCACGTCGAGATTGCCGCCGCCCGCGTCGCCACCACCGCTGCCGAGGCGGTCGTTGCCGCCCTGGTTGGTCAGCCGGGCGATCACCTGCTCGACCGGGCCGCCCGGCGCGAACTGGATGACCGCGAAGGAGATCGCCATGATGCCGAACAGCGTCGGGATCATGAGAAGAATGCGGCGCAGGATGTAGGCGCCCATCAGGCGACGGGCCCCGCGCGGATGATGATGTCAGGCTTTGCCAATCTTTGCCGCCTTGCCCTTGTCGAACCACCACAGCGTCTCGACCGGAAAGCCGAAATCGGGTTTCTGCTCTGGAAAGCCGAACATGTCCCAATAGGCGCTTCGGTGATTCGCCAGATACCAACTTGGAATCCAATCGCGCCGCGCGCGCAAGGCCCGGTCCAGCGCGCGCATGGCGGTGGTCAGGCTTTCACGGTCCTTGGCGGCGCCGACGGCGTCGATCAGCGCATCGACCGCCGGGCTTGCGATGCCCGACAGGTTGCGCGAGCCCGACACTGTGGCGCTGCGTGAGTGGAAGAAAATTTCCAGGTCGTCGCGGGTCGGCGTGGCGCTGAAATTGAAAGCGGCCGACAGCAGGTCGAAATCGAATGTCGATTGCCTGAGCTGGTACTGCGCCGAATCCACCAGGCGGATCGAGGCATCGATGCCGATGGCCTTCATGTTGGCGACCCAGGGCGAATAGACCTGCACGAAGGTCTCGTCGTCGACCAGAAATTCAGCCGCCAGCCGGCCGCCCTTGTCATTGAGCACGAAATCGCCGGAGCGTTTCCAGCCAGCCTGTGCGAGCAATTTCAGCGCAGCGCTCAGTTGCTTGCGGTCTCGTCCGGACCCGTCCGATGGCGATTGCGTCACCGCTTCACCGAAGGTCTCCGGCGGCAGCTGGTCGCGCAGTGGTTCCAGCAGCGCCAGCTCTTGCGGCGACGGCATGCCCGCGGCCCGAAAGTCGGATTTCTCGAAGCAGGATTGGGAGCGCTGATAGGAGCCATAGAAAAAGTTGCGCCGCGTCCATTCGAAATCGAAGCAGAGCGCGATCGCCTGCCGCACGCGTGGGTCCTTGAATTGCTCGCGCCGCTGGTTGACCGCGGTGGCCTGCATGGAAGGCGTGGTTTCGGCCGGGAACTCATGCTTGATCACCTTGCCGGCGGTGAAGGCGGGAAAGTCGTAGGCCGTTGCCCAGACGCGCGAGGTGAACTCCTCTCGGTAGAGGATCTCGCCCTTCTTGAAGGCCTCGAACCCGGCCGTGCGATCCTGGTAGAATTCGATGCGGATGCGCCCGAAATTGTTCTGGCCGCGGTTGACCGGCAGGCCGTTGCCCCAATAGTCGGCCACGCGCTCATATTCGATCCAGGCGCCCGCCGACCAGCGCCCGACTTTGTAGGCGCTTGAGCCGAGCGGCGGATTGAGCTGGGAGGAGTCGAAGGGATTGGCGGTGAAGAAGGCCTTCGAAAGGATCGGGAATCCGGCCACGTTGAGGATGGTGCGGGCCGACTGCTTGCCGGAGAATTTGAGCTCGACCTTATGGGTATCCTTCGCCACCGCGTCATCCAGATGCGTCAGCGACAGCGCGTAATCCGGATGCCCTTTGTCCTTCAGCAGCTTGTAGGTAAAGGCGACGTCGTCGGCGGTGAGCGGCGTGCCGTCATGGAAGCGAGCCTGCGGGCGCAGCGAGAAGGTGAAGACGTTACGGTCGTCCGAGATCGTGACACCGTCGGCGATCAGTCCATAGACCGCGTCCGGCTCGTCGATCGCCCGCACCATCAAGGAATCGAAACACATTTCCATGCGCTGCGGGGAATCGCCCTTGGGGACGAACGAATTCAGCGTGTTGAAGGTCTGCGGGCTCTGGTTTTGGCCCCAATTGGGTGGCGAGAAGTTGAAGGTGCCGCCCTGCGGCGCATCGACATTGACATAGTCGAAATGCGTGAAATCGGGCTTGTATTTCAGATCGCCGAAGGCCGACAGGCCGTGCAGCTTGACGCCGGTCGGGGTGTCGGCAAAGGCACGGCCCGGCAGCAGCGCTGCGGCAGTGGCTGCGGCGCCCAGCGCCAGGAAGTCGCGGCGAGGAAGCAAAGTCCGCCGCTCCATCAATTGAGCCCCTTATATTTGGCTGCCAGCGCCTTTTCCTTGGCGGGGTCGATCCACCAGGAATCGATGTCGGCGCCCCGGTAGGTGGGCTGCTTCTCAGGCATGCCGAACTTGTTCCAGTAGGCAAGCCAAACCACTGCGCGGTAATATTGCGGCACGGTATAGTAGTTCCACAACAGGACGCGATCGAGCGCATGGGTCGTGGCGATGAGATCGTCGCGGTCGGTGGCGAAGATGATGCGGTCGACGAGCGCGTCTACGACCGGGTTCTTGATGCCGGAATAGTTGCGCGATCCTGGCGTGTCCGCCGCCTTCGAACTCCAGAAGTCTCGCTGCTCGTTCCCAGGCGATTCCGACTGGCCAAGCTGGCCGATGATGACGTCGTAGTCGAAATTGTTGCGCCTGTTGATGTACTGCGTCGGATCGATGATGCGCAGCGTCGCATCGACACCGATCTTGCGCAGATTAGCGATCCAAGGGCCGGAAATCACCTGGTCCGTGTCGGCCGCGCCGAGGACTTCGAATTTGAATGGCTCGCCGGTCTTGGCGTTCACCATCTTGCCGTCTTTGATTACCCAGCCTGCCTGGGCGAAGAGATCGACCGCCTGCTTCAGGTATTTCCGTTCCGCTTGCGGGGAATCATAGACCGGCAGCTTGAATTCCTGCGTGAAGAGTTCCGGCGGCAGCCTGTCGCGATATTTCTCCAGAATTTCGAGTTCCTTGCCTTGCGGCAGCCCGCTCGACGCAAGTTCCGTGCCCTGGAAATAGCTCTGGGTACGCGTGTTCGAGTTGTAGAACAGCGTGCGGTTCATCGTCTCGAAATCGAATGGATATGTCAGTGCTGCCCGCACAAGACGATCCTGGAATAGTCGGCGCCGCTCGTTCAGCATGAAAGCCTGCATCGGCTCGGGCGAGGTGGTCTTGAACTCCTTCTTGATCACGTCGCCAGCCTTGATCGCCGGGAAATTGTAGAATGTCGCCCAACGCCTCGAGCTGTTCTCCGGTTTGAGATCCTGAAATCCGCCCTTGGTGAAGGCCTGCCATGCGGCATTGTCGTCCAGGATGTAGGTGAAGCGCTGGATGTCGAAATTCTCGCGGCCGATCTTCACCGGCAGCTTGGCGCCCCAATAATCCGGAACGCGTTGCCAGACGATCTCCGAGCCCGGCTTGAAGCTTGCGATCTTGTAGGCGGCGGAGCCGAGCGGCGGTTCCAGCGTCGACTTGGTTATGTCGCGCTTCTTGCCGGTGGGGTCGGTGCTCTCCCACCAGTGCTTCGGCAAGACGACGAGGTCGCCGAGGATTTTGGGCAGTTCCCGATTGCCCTTCTGGTTGAAATGGAACTCGACCTCCCGGTCCGAAATAGCGACGGCCTCGGTCACGTTCTCGAAATAGCGGCTGTACATCGGACTGTTGGCCTTCAGCACCTGGAACGACCAGATCACGTCGTCGGCGGTGATTGGCTGTCCGTCATGCCATTTGGCTTGAGCATTGAGCCGATAGGTCGCAGACGAATAATCCGACGGATATTTGTAGGCCTCGGCAATCAGAGGGTGGCTGACGCTACCCTCATCCGTCGCCTGATCCATCAGCGTGTCATAGAGCAGGCCGCCGCCGAACTCTGCGAAGCCGGCGGCCGGCGATCCCTGCACAATGTAAGGGTTGAAGCTGTCGAAGGTGCCCACAACAACGGAGTTGTAAGTACCGCCCTTCGGCGCATCCGGATTGACGTAGTCGTAGCGCTGGAAGCTCTCGCCGTATTTGGAAGGTCCGATCAGCGAGGACGTCGTGTGCCACTCATCGGCGAAGCTGGCCTGCAGGCTCGAGGCGAAGGCGAGCGCCAGCGCCGATGCGAAAAGCGTGCGGAATCGGCCAACCTTCATGCGTTCTCCTCGTCGCTAGTTCCAACCACCCGCAATCTAGATCATTTGACGGCGGTGGAAACCGCAAGGGACGGCCTTTGTCGCTGTCCATGCAGCTTTCCTAACAGAAAAGCCGGGACGAACCCGGCTTTTCTGAGGATATCACCATTACAAATTGTTTATTGAGCAGGCGCCGCGGGCTTGGCTGGAGCGGTTCCCTCGGCCGGCTTGGCGGCGCCATCCGCCGGCTTGGCGGCTTCGGCCGGCTTTGCCGAGGCGTCGGCGGCGGCGCCCGGCTGCGGCAGCGGCTTCGGATTGTCCGACAGCGTGCGCAGATAGGCGATCACATTGGCGCGGTCTTCTTCCTTCGGCAGGCCGGCGAAGCCCATCGCCGTGCCCTTCACGAACTTCTTCGGCGAGGTGATGAAGTGGTTGAGGTTGTCGTACGTCCAGTGCTCCTGGCCGCCCTTGGAGAAATCCTTCATGCCGGACGAATAGGCAAAGCCCTCGTGCTCGGCGACGGGGCGGTCGACGATATCCCAGAGATCCGGACCGACCTTGTTCGGGCCGCCCTTTTCGCCGGAATGGCATGCCTGGCACTTTTTGAAGATGGCGGCGCCCGCATCGGCGCTGGCGCTGGCGAGCAGATCGGCGATCGGCTTTTCGGCCGCGGCCGGCGCGGCCGCGCCGCCTTCGGTCGGCTCCTGCGCCTCGATGGCGAAGCCGGGCTTTTCGGGGGCGGGCGAGGCGAACAGCCCGTCCGAGACGAGGCCTATCGAAAAGACGATGAAGCAGGTTCCCATAAATCCGCCGAGCAGCTTGTTGACTTCGTTGGAATCCATACGCCCCTTGCTCCCTTTTCCGGCGGACCGTCCCGTCCACTCCGTCCGTCGGTATCGCGAACTGCCCTGAAAGGCCAGCCAAATCGGGCGGAAACTAGGTCTTTTGCTCTGGCGTTGCAACACCTATAAGGGCGCTTCCAGTGAGACCTTTTGCCACTTTTCCATCCCTGTTTTTCGACCGCTCCAAAATCCGATGTCAACCTTGATCCTGATCCCCGCCCGCATGGCCTCCACGCGTCTGCCGGGCAAGCCGCTGGCCGACATTGCGGGCGCGCCGATGATCGTCCATGTCGCCCGCCGCGCAGCCGAGGCCGGGCTTGGCCGCGTCGTGGTGGCGACCGACACGCAGGCGGTCGCGGAGGCCGTGCGGGCGCATGGCTTCGAGGCCGTCATGACCCGCATGGATCACGAATCTGGCTCCGACCGCATCTTCGAGGCGCTGACGGCCCTCGACCCCGGAAGCCAAGTGGAAACGATCGTCAACGTGCAGGGCGATCTGCCGACAATCGACCCCGAGATCATCGGCGCGTCGCTGCGTCCGTTTGAGGACAGATCGGTCGATATCGCCACGCTCGGCGTCGAGATCGTGCGCGACGAGGAGAAGACCAATTCCAATGTGGTCAAGATCGTCGGCTCGCCGCGATCCGCGACACGGCTGAAAGCGCTCTATTTCACCCGTGCCACCGCGCCCTGGGGCGAGGGGCCGCTCTACCATCATATCGGCCTCTACGCTTATCGCCGCGCCGCGCTCGAACGCTTCGTGGCGCTCAAGCCCTCGCCGCTGGAGCGCCGCGAGCGGCTGGAGCAATTGCGCGCGCTGGAAGCCGGCATGCGCATCGACGCCGAGATCGTCAAATCGCTGCCGCTTGGCGTCGACACGCCGCACGACTTGGAACGTGCCAGGCAGATCCTTTCAAGCTGAGACCATCCGCATGACCGCAAAGAACAACAGAATCTCCTTCCAGGGCGAACCCGGCGCCAATTCCGACACGGCGTGCCGCAATATGTTCCCCACCATGGACCCGTTGCCGTGCCCGACCTTCGAGGACGCTTTCAACGCGGTCGAGACCGGCAAGGCCGAGCTCGCCATGATCCCGATCGAGAACACGATCGCTGGGCGCGTCGCCGACATCCATCACCTTCTGCCGGAATCGAAGCTGCACATCGTCGGCGAGTATTTCCTGCCGATCCATTTCCAGCTGATGGTGCTGCCCGGGGTGAAGCGCGAAGAGATCAAGACGGTGCACAGCCACATCCATGCGCTGGGCCAGTGCCGCAAATACATCCGCAAGAACGGCTGGAAGCCGGTGATCGCCGGCGACACGGCGGGTTCGGCCAAGATGGTGTCGGAGATCAAGGACCGCACCATGGCTTCGCTGGCGCCGGCTCTGGCTGCCGAGCTCTACGGCCTCGACATCATCGAGAAGAATGTCGAGGACACCGATTCCAACGTCACCCGCTTCGTCGTCTTGACCAAGAACAAGCAATGGGTGGACCGGCCCACGCCGGACGCCAAGATGATGACGACCTTCATCTTCCGCGTCCGCAACGTCCCGGCCGCGCTCTACAAGGCGATGGGCGGCTTCGCCACCAACGGAATCAACATGACCAAGCTCGAGAGCTACCAGTTAGGCGCTTTCACCGCGACGCTGTTCTACGCCGACATCGAAGGCCATCCGGACGATCCGCTGGTCAAGCTGGCGCTGGACGAGCTGCGCTTCTTCTCACGCGAGATGCGCATCCTCGGCGTCTATCCGGCGAGCGCCTCGCGCGAGCAGTGGAAGGTGGCGGATTAGGGTAACGAATATCGAGCTACAGCATCAGGACAAGTCTACTGGTGGCGCATATTCCGTGCGGGGCGGAACCGGCAGGTCAGAGTCGCCTGCGGCCAGAGCAGCCAGCATGTCACCGAGCGACCGCGTTTTACCGGTAAGCCGTTTGTACTCATCGAAAGACATCAGGACATACGCTGGCCGCCCTCTGTCAGTGATGATCACCGGGCCATCCTTTGCAGCGCGTTTTGCACGGCCAAAATCTTGATTGAGTTCGCGACTTGAAAGCGTGGTGATCATACCAATTCGCAAGATTTGCTTGCGCAACCACACCTAAACCTTTTGAGCAGGAATAGCGAGGTTGAGTGTACAAATCGTAGCCCGCTCCACGAGTGTGACAGGAACTCCCACCGGGCTAGGAATGCCATGGCAGTCCGCCGTTGCCTAACGACGACCTGCGCTTAGATCACCGCGCCCAGCGGCACGTAGTCTATCTCCAAAAACTTCTCCACCTCCGGCACCCAGCGGTCGCGCACGAAGGCGACGTGGTCGGGGTGCTCGTTGTAGCGCGTGTAGGCCGCCTGGTCGGCGAACTCCATCGAGAAGCCGAACTGGTAGTCGTTTTTCGGGCTCACCTGCCGCAGCTGCTCGAAATGCGTGACACCCTTGATCCCGGTCAGAATCTTCTTGGCGTCGTGCAGGAAGCGCTTTGTCTCCAGCGAATGCGGCTCGTGCTTCAAGCTGAACACCACGGTATGACGGATCATTCTTGCGCTCCTATTCGCTGTCGACCCAGGCGCGGATGAGGTGATGGGCGATCGCCCCTTTCGGCGGTGTGATCAGGCCGTCGGCATGCGTCCTGTCCAGCATCGTGCGCACCTCGTCGCGGAAGAACCAGCGGCAGTCCTCGAGCTCGTTGAGGTCCGCCTGGATATCCTCGTTGAGCGGCTCCCCGAAGCAGCCGATCATCAGCGAATAGGGGAACGGCCAGGGCTGGCTGGCGTGGTAGACGACGCGGCCGAGCCGGATGCCGGCCTCTTCCAGCGTCTCGCGCCGCACCGCCGCCTCGATCGTCTCGCCCGGCTCGATGAAGCCGGCAAGCGCTGAATACATGCCCGGGGCGAAATGCCGGCCGCGCCCCAGCAGGCATTTCTCGCGCGTTGCCGTCAGCATGATCGCCACCGGGTCGGTGCGCGGGAAATGGTCGGTGCCACAGGCCGGACAGTGGCGCCTGTAGCCGCCGGCGCGCATCTCCGAGCGGTTCCCGCATTTCGAGCAGAAGGCGTGGCTGGCGTGCCAAGCGAGCAGCGCCGCCCCTTGCGCCAGCGCGCCGGCCGCCGCCTCGTCGATCAGCCCTTGCATATAGACGGAACGATAGTCGATCGCCTTGACCGTCTCGGGGAGATTTTCCGGCTCGATCCCCGCCGGCACGGCCAGCACCGGGCCTTCCTCGGAGAAGCCGAGCAGCACGCCACGGTCGAGCGAGACATCGAAGGTCTCGCTCTCGGCCACGTTGAACCAGGGGTCGAATTTGCCGTCGTCGAGTTTGAGGTAAAGCCGGCCGGCATGCATAAGCATCAGCCGCGTGGTCTGGTCGGCCAGCGCCTTTTCGACCGCGTCGTCGGCGCGGTTCTCGGATTGCCGGTCGATCCGGTTGCCGGCGAAACCGACAAACTGGCTCGGCTCGCGCAAGGGCGCGTCAAACAGGCGGAAGCTCATGGGGACTCGGGATATGCTGGTGGACACTGGTCAGCTTATAGCGCCGCCTTGATCGTTTCGGCAAACCGCCTGATGTCGGAGCGCTGGTAGGGTTCGCGTATGCCATGCCCCCAGACCGGACCCGGCCAGCCGGGATCGCCCTCGGATCTGGCGACGACATGGACATGCAGCTGGCGCACGATGTTGCCCAGAGCGCCGGTGTTTATCTTGGTGCAGCCGGTCACCCGCTTCAGCGCCTGCGCCACCATATTGGTCTCGAAGGTCAGCATCGCCTGGTCGAGCGGCGTCATCTCGTGCAACTCCTCGATGCCCGGACGCTGCGGCACCAGCACCAGCCACGGCCAGCGGCGATCATTCATCAATCTGAGTTCGCAAAGGCCAAGCCACATAAGCTGCTCGCTGTCCGCCTCCAGACGGGCGTCCAGCGTGAAACCGGCCTTGAGGCCAGGCAGCATGGGCGTTTCCTTTGTTCCTTGTAGCATTCTTCAAACCAACGAACGCTAGAGCGGCGGCAAGGTGGCTGCAAGCGATTCATTGACCGCTCTTGGCGATTTGAAGGACTTTCCGGTCTCCATATGGCCGCGGGTTCCGGCTCTCCCCTTGCATTTCGCCGTTGAATTGCCGATATGGAGCGCGGGAGGTTGGTGGTGGACGATCCACTCGCCAACCGGGTCAGGTCCGGAAGGAAGCAGCCCTAACGAGCCCGGAACGGGTCATTGTTCCAGCCTCCCACCTCTTCGCCTTTCTCCCGCGACATTGACGGCGCCAAGCCGTGCGGGCGAGACTATGCGCAGGAATCGGCCGCCTTCCGTCGCGGTCCTGGGAGCTTTTGACGGCGAATGAGCGAAGCCGGAAACTTGGGGACGGAAAGCCTGGAGACCGGCAAGGCCGGAGCCTATCGCGTCCTGGCGCGTAAATATCGTCCTTCGAATTTTTCCGAGCTGATCGGCCAGGAGCCGATGGTCCGCACGCTGACCAATGCCTTTGCCACCGGCCGCATCGCCCAGGCCTGGATGCTGACCGGCGTCCGCGGCGTCGGCAAGACGACGACAGCGCGCATCCTCGCGCGTGCCCTCAACTACAAGACCGCGACCGTCGACCAGCCCTCCGTCGACCTTTCGGTCCCCGGCGAGCATTGTCAGGCGATCATGGAAGGCCGCCATGTCGACGTCATCGAGATGGACGCCGCCTCCCATACCGGCATCGACGACATCCGCGACATCATCGACCGCGTGCGCTACGCGCCGGTCTCGGCCCGCTACAAGGTCTACATCATCGACGAAGTGCACATGCTCTCCACCCAGGCCTTCAACGGCCTGTTGAAGACGCTGGAAGAGCCGCCGCCGCACGTCAAATTCATCTTCGCCACCACCGAGATCCGCAAGGTGCCGATCACGGTGCTGTCGCGCTGCCAGCGCTTCGACTTGAGGCGCATCGATGCCGGCGCGCTGGTCGGGCATCTGTCCTCGATCGCCGCCAAGGAAGGCATTTCGGTCGATGACGATGCGCTCGCGATGATCGCGCGGGCCGCCGAGGGCTCGGCGCGCGATTCGCTCTCCATCCTTGACCAGGCGATCGCCCATGGCAGCGGCACCGTCAGCGCCGATGCGGTGCGCGCCATGCTCGGCCTCGCCGACCGCGCCCGCATCATCGACCTGTTCGAATATGTCATGAAAGGCGATGTGGCGGCGGCGCTTGCCGAATTCCGCGCGCAATACGACACCGGCGCCGATCCGGCCGCCGTGCTCACCGACCTTGCCGAGTTCAACCACCTCGTCACCCGCCTGCGCTTCGTGCCGGCCGCGGCCGACGACGCGTCGCTTTCCGAGGACGAGCGCCGGCGCGGCGCCGAATTCGCCGGCACGCTCTCGGTGCGCGTGCTGTCGCGAACCTGGCAGATGCTGCTCAAGGGCATTCCCGAGGTACAGTCCTCCAACCGGCCGGTCAGCGCCGGCGAGATGGTGCTGATCAGGCTGGCGCATGCCGCCGACCTGCCGACGCTGGACGAGGCGCTGAAATCGCTGGAAGGCGCGGGCCCGCTGCCGAATGGCGCGCCGCGCGCCAATGGCGCATCGGCAAGTCCAGGCAATGCCGGCGGCGCCAGTGCCGTGGCGCAGGCGCGGATGCCCAGTTCAAATGGCGGCGCCCAGACCATGCGGCTGGTCGAGGCGCAGCCTGTGCCGGAGGCCTATGTTCCACAACCGGCGCCGGTTGCCGAAGCGCCTGTCGTTCCGGTGAAGTCGCTGGCCGACATCGTCGCGCTCGCCGACGCCAATCGCGACATCGCTTTCAAGGTGCTGTTGAAACGCTGCGTGCGGCCGGTGCGCATCGAGCCTGGCCGTCTCGACGTCACCCTGACCGACGACGCGCCGAAGATGCTGCTCAACGACCTGACCTCCAAGCTACGCGCCTGGACCGGCCGCAACTGGCTGGTGTCGCTGTCGAAGGAGGAGGGCGGCCAGACACTGGCCGAGATGGAGACGACGAAGCGCGAGAATGCCTTCTCCGACGCCAAGGCGGATCCGACTGTCGCGGCCATCCTCGCCCGCTTCCCGGGCGCCAAGATCATCGACGTGCGCATTCCGGATGTTCCGGACGTGGAAGAGGCCGAAGCCGAAGTTCCGGTCGAGCCCGCGTCCGACGACGACGAAATCTGAAACAATCTTAGAGGACCACCCGATGAAAGATCTTCTCGGCCTGATGGGCAAGGCGAAGGAAATGCAGGCCAAGTTCCAGGCCATGCAGGACGAGATCGCCACGCTTGAAGCCACCGGCCAGGCTGGCGGCGGCCTGGTCAGTATCACGCTCACCGGCAAATTCGAGATGAAGGCGCTGAAGATCGATCCTTCGCTGATCAAGGCGGATGAAGCCGAGATCCTCGAGGACCTCATCCTGGCCGCCCACAATGACGCCAAAAGTAAGGTTGAGCAGGTCATGCAGGAGAAGACCAAGGCGTTGACGGCGGGCCTGCCGATTCCCCCCGGAATGAAATTGCCGTTCTGAGGCGGCCTCGCCAGTTAATTGATTATGAACGAAAATCGAGCCTGTACGGCAATATTAACCATTTGCCGGCAATGCTCACGGGCTCATTTCGCGGCTTTCATAAAGTTTTACCCAAGTCCAGAAGTCGCTAACCATCTAGCCATCTTTTTGCCTGAAAGAGTCTCATTCTTGCCACATCTCGGGGCGGGCTGGCATCTTGGACATGAGGCTTTTTTGGTGATCGCGACGCGATGGAAGACGCCGCTGCTGCTTATCGGCATCGTCACTTCCCCCTTGCTCCTGGCCGGCTGCAGCCAGACCACTTCCTCCCATGGCATGTCGGTGTCGGGACTGACCGACGCGCTGACGCCGAGCTTCCTCACGCGTTCCTCCAGCCACTCGCTGAAGGATAAGGAATGCCTGCAAAGGGCGATGTTCTTCGAGTCCAACCGGTCGAGCCGCGACGGCATGATCGCCGTCGGCACGGTCGTGATGAACCGTCTTCGCTCGGGCCAGCATGGCAGCACCATCTGCGAGGTCGTCGGCGAGAAAGGTCAGTTCGCGCCCGGCGTGCTGACGCGGCCGATGAATTCCAGGGCGCTGCCCGATGTCGAGGAAGCCGCCGACGCGGTGCTGAGAGGCGAGCGCAAGGCCAAGCTCAAGAACACGATGTATTTCCACACCGCCGGCCTGCGTTTCCCCTACAAGAACATGCATTACACCATGGTGGCCGGCGGCAACGCCTTCTATGAGAAGCGCGGCCGCAACTGGCAGCCGCTGCCGGACGAGCCGATGGTCGCCATGGCCTCCGACAAGCAGCAGAAGATCGACCCGACCGCTCCCGTGCTGGTGGCTTCCGCCGAGCCGGTGGTCAAGACGATCGTGCGGCAGGATCCGGCCAAGCAGGCCGCGATGAACGCTGCCGAACCGACGCTTCCGGCCAAGGCGGCAATCGTTCCGGCCGAACAGACCTATGTGACGGCCGCTGCTGTGCCGTCGCAGAAGTCCGGCCGCCTCGCGCAGAAGCCGACGGTCGTGGCGATGCAGGAGCCGATGGCCGAGCCGGACGCCTCGCGTTTCGGCGGCACGCTCAAGGGCCGCTACATCACCTCGGTGCCCAATGCGCCGCAGGAAGCGTCGATGGGCTTCCAGTCGACGCCTGAGAACACCGACGCCATCGGCGCGATGATCGTCAGCCAGGACCGGCCGCTCGAAACCAACTGAACCCGATTGCATCCAACACAGGGCCCGTCATGGCAGCATGGCGGGCCCTGCGTCGTTGCGGCTGTTCCAAACCGCTCGGAAAAATCCTAGATCAAGGCGATGTCGAAGAGAATCGCCGGTCCGGAAATCGAACGCCTGATCCAGCTGCTGGCCAAGGTGCCGGGGCTTGGGCCGCGCTCGGCCAGGCGCGCCGCGCTCCATCTCATCAAGAAGAAGGAGCAACTGCTCGAGCCTTTGGCCGCCGCCATGGGCGAGGCGGTCGACAAGGTGCGCATCTGCTCGACCTGCGGCAATGTCGATACGTCCGACCCTTGCATGATCTGCACCGATCCGCGCCGCGACGCAGGCACGCTGATCGTCGTTGAGGACGTCTCCGACCTCTGGGCGCTGGAGCGCGCGGCCGCCATGAACGTGCGCTACCATGTGCTCGGCGGCACGCTGTCGCCGCTCGACGGCATCGGGCCCGACCAGCTCAACATCCGCTCGCTCGTCGACCGCGTCGCCGGCGGCGAGGTGAAGGAAGTCATCCTGGCGGTCAACGCGACGGTCGAGGGGCAGACGACCGCGCATTATTTGACGGATCAGTTGTCAGGCTTCGATGTGAAGGTGACGAGGCTTGCGCATGGCGTGCCGGTCGGCGGCGAGCTCGATTACCTCGACGAAGGCACGCTGGCCGCGGCGCTGCGATCGAGGACGGCATTTTGAGGGGATTTTGGGGGACTTGGAGATGACAGCATTCCTTCGCGCCCCCCTCTGTCCTGCCGGACATCTCCCCCACAAGGGGGGAGATCAGATGTCACGCCGGCTTTCGCCAATCTTCAACGTCGCAGGAAGAGGCGCGGCGGCGAAACAGCTAATCTCCCCCCAAGTGGGGGAGATGTCCGGCAGGACAGAGGGGGGCGCGACAGAACGCGGCTTTCACAAGCTTGCTCTCGCATTTCTGTTGTTCGCACTGATCGGGCTTTTCACCATCCCCTCCTACGCCACCTCCATCGACGATCAGTTCCAGGCCTGGCTTCAAACCGATCTCTGGCCCGAAGCCAAATCCAAAGGCATCTCGAAAAAGACCTTCGACGAGGCCTTCCTCGGCGTGAAGCCGAACCTCAAGCTGCCCGATCTCGTCCTGCCCGGCGAAAAGCCGGCGACGCCGCAGAAGCAGCATCAGGCCGAGTTCGGCCCGCCCGCCAACTATTTTGCAGAGAAGATCATCCGCGCCGTCACTACGGGCGGGCGGGCGCGCGAGAGCGCCAATTCAAGAGTGCTCGGGCTGATCGAGAAGCGATATGGCGTGCCGGGCGAGATCGTGCTGGCGATCTGGGGCCGCGAGACCGGCTTCGGCGCGGCCAAGATGCCCTACGATGCCTTCGAGGTGCTGGGCACCAAGGCGTTCATGTCGACGAAGAAAGACTTCTTCCGCACCGAGGTGCTGGCGGCGCTCGAGATCGTCGAGCGCGGGCTGGCGCCGGTCAACGCGATGAAGTCGTCCTGGGCCGGCGCGCTCGGCCAGCCGCAATTCATGCCGACCTCTTTCTTGAAACATGCCGTCGACTTCGACGGCGACGGCCGGCCCGACATCTGGAATTCGACGCCCGACGTGCTCGCTTCGATCGCCAACTACCTCGTCCACTATGGCTGGGTGAGGGGGCGCGGCTGGGGCGTCGAGGTGATCGTGCCGGCAAACGTTTCCTGTGCGCTCGAAGGACCCGACCAGGGCAAGAAGATTTCCGACTGGGTGGCGATGGGCATCAGGCGCGCCGACAACAAGGCGTTTCAGGCAAGCGAATTAAAGGCCGAAGGCCTTCTGCTGATGCCGGCCGGGCGCAGCGGACCTGCCTTCATCGTCACGCCGAACTTCTATGTGATCAAGCAATACAACAACAGCGATCTCTACGGCCTGTTCATCGGCCATGCCGCCGACCGCATCGCCAAGGGCGACGCCAGCTTTGCCGGCAGTTGGGGGCCGGTCGGCGATCTGCACAGGTCGGATATCGCCGCGCTGCAGCGGGCGCTGGAGGCCAAGGGCTATGATGTCGGCAGCGCCGACGGCCTGCCCGGCTTCAAGACGCGCCGCTCGATCGGCATCTGGCAGGCCAAGAACGGCAAGCCCGCCACCTGTTTCCCCGATGCAGGCCTGGTCACGCAGTTGAAATAGCGGCGACTTCCAAGGCTCGAACACAGGCAGATTTTTCTCGATCGGCGGCTGCAATTAGCCGGCGCATGGGTCGACCCATTGCCGCCCGTCTGGTCCGATACGCCATCTCAATTGTTGCGACGCGGACGGCATCGAATAGGGAGTTGACCAACTGGACAAAAACCACGACGGTAAGCCGTCAAAGCCGTTGCCGGCCTTGCTGAGAACAATACGCCCTGAGCCGGGAACTCAGGTCAACAAGAACAGGGAACGATCACCATGATGCTGGAAAAGTTTGCCGTCCGTAGCTTGCTTGCAGGTGTGGCGATGACCGCGCTGCTCGCGACGCCCGCTTTCGCGGTCACGCCCGCCGACACGCTGGTCGAAGGCTTCGCCATCGACGACATCATCTCGATGGATCCGGGCGAGGCGTTCGAGCTGTCGACCGCCGAAGTCACCGGCAACACCTATGATCTGCTGGTCCGCCTCGACCTCGGCGATACCTCGAAGGTCAAGCCCGACCTCGCCGAGAGCTGGACGGTGTCCGACGACGGCCTGACCTACACCTTCAAGCTCAAGTCCGGCATGAAGTTCGCGTCCGGCAATCCGATCACCGCCGCCGATGTCGCCTATTCCTTCGAGCGCGCCATCAAGCTCGACAAGAGCCCGGCCTTCATCATCAACCAGTTCGGCATCAGCGGCGACAATGTCACCGAGAAGGCCAAGGCGGTCGACGACACCACCTTCCAGTTCGTCGTCGACAAGGCTTACGCGCCGAGCTTCGTGCTCAACTGCCTGTCCGCCACCGTGGCCTCCGTCGTCGACTCGAAGCTGGTGAAGGAGCATGTCGCCGCCGTCACGCCGAGCGCCGATTACAAATGGGACAACGACTTCGGCAATGCCTGGCTGAAGACCGGCTATGCCGGTTCGGGCCAGTACAAGCTGCGCGAATGGCGCGCCAACGAGGCCGTCGTTCTGGAGCGCAACGACAATTACAATGGCGAGAAGGCCAAGCTCGCCCGCGTCATCTACCGCAACATGAAGGAAAGCTCGGCCCAGCGCCTGGCGCTGGAGGCGGGCGATATCGACGTCGCCCGCAACCTCGAGCCGAACGACCTCGACGCCATCGCCAAGAATGCCGACCTCACCACCACAAGCGCGCCGAAGGGCACGGTCTACTACATCAGCCTCAACCAGAAGAATCCGAACCTCGCCAAGCCGGAAGTTCGCCAGGCGTTCAAATATCTGGTCGACTATGACGCGCTGAGCACCACCATCCTCAAGGGCATCGGCGAGATCCACCAGTCCTTCCTGCCCAAGGGCGACCTTGGCGCGATCGATGACAACCCGTTCAAGCTCGACATCGCCAAGGCCAAGGAGTTGCTCGCCAAGGCCGGCCTGGCGGATGGTTTCAAGGTGACGATGGACGTTCGCACCGGCCAGCCGACCACCGGCATGGCGGAATCGATCCAGCAGACGCTCGGCCAGGCCGGCATCCAGCTGGAGATCATCCCAGGCGATGGTAAGCAGACGCTTACCAAATATCGCGCCCGCAACCACGACATCTATATCGGCAACTGGGGCCAGGACTATTTCGATCCGAACTCCAATGCCCAGACCTTCGCCTCCAATCCGGATAATTCCGACGCCGCCAAGATCAAGACATTGGCCTGGCGCAATGCCTGGGACATCCCGGACCTGACCAAGGAGACCGAGGCAGCGCTTCTGGAAAAGGATTCGGCCAAGCGCGCCGACATGTACAAGGATCTGCAGAAGAAGATCCTCGACACCAGCCCCTTCGTCATCATCCATCAGCAGCTGGAAGTGGCGGGCCTGCGCAAGAACCTCAAGGGCTTCGCTCTCGGCCCCAGCTTCGACACCAATTTCGTCGGTCCGGTCTCGAAGGAATAGCGTCCTCGGACGCCCCTCGTGAGCGTAGCTGAAAACCAGGCGGCGGCAGGGCGCGGCAGCGCCCGTGCCGTCGGCATCCTATCCTCGCTCGGCCGCTTCCTGGTCGTCGCGGTGACGACCTATCTCGGCCTGCTCGCGGTGACTTTCTTCATCGGGCGCGTTATCCCGATCGATCCGGTGCTGGCCGTCCTCGGCGATCGCGCGCCGACCGCCGTCGTCGAACGCACGCGCCGCGAGATGGGTCTCGACCTGCCCTGGATCGAGCAGTTCTACCTCTATGTCAAAGCAGCGCTGAGGGGCGACTTCGGCACCTCGGTGCTGACCACCAATCCGGTGATGTCAGACATCCGCCGCGTCTTTCCGGCGACCATCGAGCTGGCGACGCTGGGCACCATCATCGGCGCCGTCATCGGCGTGCCGCTCGGCGTGCTGGCCGCCGTCAAGCGCGGCAGCCTGATTGACCAGATCGCCCGCGTCGTCGGCCTCATCGGCTATTCCGTGCCGATCTTCTGGCTTGGGCTGCTCGGCCTGGTGCTGTTCTACGCCAAGCTGCAATGGATCGCTTTCCCGGCGCGGCTCGACGTCGTCTACGAATACACCTTCACGCCGATCACCGGCTTCTACCTGCTCGATGCCGCGATCCAGGGGCAGTGGGACGTCTTCCACGACGCCTGGCGTCATATCGTCCTGCCGGCCGCGCTGCTCGGCTATCTGTCGCTCGCCTATATCAGCCGCATGACCCGCTCCTTCATGCTGAACGAGCTGGCGCAGGAATATATCGTCGCGGCGCGTGCCAAGGGCCTGTCGGAGACGCGCATCATCTGGGGCCATGCGCTGCGCAACGCCGCGGTGCCGATGGTGACGGTGATCGCGCTTTCCTACGCCAACCTGCTCGAGGGCTCGGTGCTGACCGAGACCGTCTTCTCCTGGCCGGGCATCGGCCTTTACATCACCAACTCGCTGCAGAACGCCGACATGAATGCCGTGCTTGGCGGCACCATCGCCATCGGCTCGGTCTTCATCGCCATCAACCTCTTGTCCGATCTGCTCTACCGGCTGCTCGATCCGAGGACGAAGATCGGATGAGCGCTGAAACCATCCAATCCAGGCGCGAATGGCTGCTCAGCGACCGGCCGGCCTCGCGCCTGCAGGCAAGGCTAGGCCGCGCCTATGTCGCCTGGCGCCGCTTCTCGGCGAACCGGTTGGCGCTGGTCGGCATGCTCATCATCATCGCGCTGGTGGCGGTCGCCGCGCTTGCCGACGTGCTGGCGCCCTATTCGCCGACCGTCGGCGATCTGAAGAACGCCCGCCTGCTGGCGCCGAGCGCTGCGCACTGGTTCGGCACCGACGACCTTGGCCGCGACATCTATTCGCGCATCGTCTATGGCGCGCGCTGGACGCTTTATGTGGTCATCCTCGTCGCCATCATCGCCGCGCCCATCGGCCTTTTGGTCGGTACCGTCGCCGGTTACGCCGGCGGCTGGACCGACACGATCCTGATGCGCGTCACCGACATCTTCCTTGCCTTTCCCAAGCTGGTGCTGGCGCTCGCCTTCGTGGCCGCGCTCGGCCCAGGCATCGAGAACGCGGTGCTGGCGATCGCCATCACCTCCTGGCCGCCCTACGCGCGCATCGCCCGCGCTGAAACGCTAACGGTGCGCAACTCCGATTACATCAAGGCGGTGCAACTGATGGGCGCCTCGCCCTTCCGCATCGTGCTGCGCCACATCATGCCGCTCTGCATTTCCTCGCTGATCATCCGGGTGACGCTGGACATGGCCGGCATCATCCTGACCGCCGCCGGTCTCGGCTTCCTCGGTCTCGGCGCGCAGCCGCCGCTGCCCGAATGGGGCGCGATGATCGCGTCCGGCCGCCGCTTCATCCTCGACCAGTGGTGGGTGGCAGCGGCGCCCGGAGCGGCCATCCTCATCGTCAGCCTCGGCTTCAACCTGCTCGGCGATGGCCTGCGCGATGCGCTTGATCCCCGGAGTGGGGACCAATGAGCGACACGCTCCTCGAAGTCGACGATCTGCGCGTCACCTTCCCGACCCGCACCGGGCTCGTGCAGGCCGTGCGCGGCGTTTCCTTCTCGCTCGGCCGCGAGCGTCTCGGCATTGTCGGCGAGAGCGGCTCCGGCAAATCGCAGACCGGCCGCGCCATCATGGGGCTGACCCCGCCGCAGGCCGAGGTCTCGGCCAAGAAGCTCGCCTTCGACGGCATCGACCTGCTCTCGATCTCGCCTCGCCAGCGCCGGTCGCTGCGGGGAAACCGCATCGCCATGATCCTGCAGGATCCGAAATATTCGCTGGATCCGGTGATGACCATCGGCCGCCAGATTGTTGAGACGCTGCGCACCCACGAAAAGGTCTCCAAGGCAGAGGCGCGCGAGCGCGCTTTAGCCATGCTGCAGGCGGTGCAGATCCGCGATCCGGCCCGCGTCTTCGACCTTTACCCGCACGAGGTCTCGGGCGGCATGGGCCAGCGCGCCATGATCGCCATGATGCTGGTCACCGGACCGGAGCTGATGATCGCCGACGAGCCGACCTCGGCGCTGGACGTCACCGTGCAGCTCGACGTGCTCAAGATCCTCGACAAGCTCGTCGCCGAGCGCGGCATGGGGCTGATCTTCATCTCGCATGATCTGCGCCTGGTGTCGTCCTTCTGCGACCGCGTGGTCGTCATGTATGCCGGCAAGGTGGTCGAGCAGATCAAGGCGTCCGAACTGCGCGATGCCCAGCACCCCTACACGCGCGGCCTGCTCAACTGCATGCCGAGGATCGGCTTCGAGCGCCATCCGCTGCCGGTGCTCGACCGCAAGCCGGAGTGGGCGGCATGACGGCCGCCATCGCCATCCAAGGGCTGGAAGTGGTCTTCGACCGTTTTCGCGCGCTGAAGGGCGTAAGCCTGGAAGTGCGCGAAGGCGAATCCTACGGCCTGGTCGGCGAAAGCGGCTCCGGCAAGTCGACGCTGCTGAAGGCTATCACCGGCCTTGCGCCTGTCGCCTCGGGCACCATCACCGTCAACGGCAAGACCCTCGGCAGAACCCGCGACAAGGCCTTCTACCGCGAAGTGCAGATGGTGTTCCAGGACCCCTACGGCTCGCTGCATCCGCGCCAGACAGTCGACCGCCTGCTGCAGGAGCCGCTGGCGATCCATGGCATTTCCGACGGCGAGAAGCGCATCGGGCGCGCGCTGGACGAGGTCGGCCTCGGCAAGGGCTTCCGCTTCCGCTATGCGCACCAGCTTTCCGGCGGCCAACGCCAGCGTGTCGCCATCGCGCGTGCGCTGATCCTCGAACCCTCAATCCTTCTGCTCGACGAGCCGACCTCGGCGCTCGACGCCTCCGTTCAGGCCGAAGTGCTGAACCTTCTCGAAGAGGTGCGGCGGCGGCGCAAGCTCACCTTCCTGATGGTCAGCCACGACCTCGCCATCATCACTCATATGTGCGAGCGGCTGATGGTGATGCAGAACGGCGAGGCGGTGGAAACGCTTACCGCGAGCCAGCTGATCGGCCATCGGGTCAGCGAGGATTATACGCGTAATCTGCTCAGGGCGAGTGAGGGGTTCGTGCGGACGGCGTGAGTCGCTCTTGAGCACACCCAGGATGTTTGAGGAGTTCTATGGGGGAATGGAAATTCGACGACCCGCCCAACGTCGCGGTGATTTCTGACCGAAGCATATTTAGAAGCGGCGACTGGATCTCATACGTTTCGCACGAGGCGGACGATGGGAGTTGGCTATTCTACAGCAGCGACAATCGAGATTGGGATAAGCGCGACGTAATGCTCGTCGGCCTGCAAGAAGTGGTTGAGCGAGATGAGAGTGTTCTCGAACTAGCCGATTTGCCTGAGGGCTGGCACGCATGGCGCAGCTCGAAATCGTCGCCTTGGCAGCGTGCAAAATCGCCGCCCGTGGGCTTCAACGACAACTATGATCCGGAGGGCAGTTAAGTTGGGCTTTTTGTCGGTTCGCCGGCATCGAGAACCGGCGGCTCCTGCCCATCCTCCGGCTCCTTGATCCTGAACCACGTCACGTAAAGCGCCGGCAGGAAGAGCAGCGTGATCGCCGTGCCGGCGATGATGCCGCCCATCATCGCGTAGGCCATCGGTCCCCAGAACACTTCGCGCGCGATTGGGATCAGCGCGAGACTTGCAGCCGCGGCGGTCAGCCCGATCGGCCGCATGCGATGCTCGGTCGCTTCGACCACCGCCGCCCAGCGGTCCTTGCCTTCGGCGACGAGGTCCTCGATCTGCACGATCAGGATGACCGAGTTGCGGATCAGGATGCCGATCAGCGCCAAGACTCCGAGGATGGCGACGAAGCCCAACGGCGCGCCGCTGGGAACGAGCGCCGCCACCACGCCGATCAGGCCGAGCGGCGCCACCGCCACCACCAGGAACAGGCGTTGGAAGCTCTGCAACTGCACCATCAGGATGGTCGCCATGATGAACAGCATCAACGGCACCACGGCCGCGATCGGGCCCTGGCTCTTGGCGCTTTCCTCGACCGAACCCGCGGTCTCGACCGAATAGCCGGGCGGCAGCTTGGCGATGAAGGCGTCCACCGACGGCTTCAGCTCGTTGACGACGGTCGCCGGCAGCACGTCGCCGACCAGGCCGGCGCGCACCGTGATGGTCGGCGTGCGGTTGCGCCGCCAGACCGTCGGCTGTTCGAGGTCGTAGCGGAAGTTGGCGACGGCGGCGAGCGGGATCGACTCGCCGTTGCCGGTCGGCAGCTGCATGTTCTGCAGCGTCTCGATCGAGCCGCGCTCGGCCGCGCGCGACCGCGCCACGACGTCGATGAGATAGGTCGCGTCGCGCACCTGCGTGATCGTCGAGCCGCCCACCGTGCTGTTCAGCGCGCTGGCGATGTCGGAAGAGGTGATGCCGAGCTGGCGCGCCTTGTCCTGCAGCACGTCGACCCTCAGCACGCGCTGCGGTTCGTTCCAGTCGAAGGTGGGGGCGGCCAGCTTCGGATTGGCCGAGATCACGCCGGCGAATTGCTGCGCCAGTTCCCGCACCGCCTGGATATCGGGACCGCCGACGCGGTACTGCACCGGCCTGCCGACCGGCGGGCCGAGCTCCAGCAATTTGACGAACGCGTCGGTGCCGACGAACTCCTCGCGCAGCAGCTTCTCCAGCGCCGGCTTCACGCGGTTGCGCGCCTCGATGTTCTTGGTGACGATGACGGTCTGGCCGAAATAGGGATTGGCAGGCTGCACGTCATAAGCCAGCACGAAGCGCACGGCACCCTCGCCGATATAGGAGGAGAAGTGGTCGATGTCCGGATTGCCGGCCAGCGCCCGCTGCTCGAAGCGCTCCATCTGGTCGCGCGTCTCGGTGATCGAGGAGTTCTGCGGCAAGTTCCAGTCGACGATCAGCTCCGGCCGGTCGGAGGGCGGGAAGAACTGCTGCTGCACGAGGCCGAAGCCGGCGACCGAGGCGGCGAACACAAGCACCGTCACGATGATCGTCAGCCAGTGCCGGCGCACGCAGAAGACAAGCACGCGCCGGAACAGCGAGGTGAAGCGTCCTGGCTGGTCGTGGTGCTTCTCCTTCATCGTCGCAGGCAGGATGGTGACGCCGAGCAGCGGCGCGAACAGCACCGCCACGATCCATGACACCAGCAGCGACACCGCGATGACGACGAACAGCGTGAAGGTGTACTCGCCCGCGGCGCTGGAGTTGAGGCCGATCGGGATGAAGCCGGCGACCGTCACCAGCGTGCCGGTCAGCATCGGAAAGGCGGTCGAGGTGTAGACGTAGGTTGCCGCCTTGCGCAGATTGTCGCCGACTTCCAGCCGCGCCACCATCATCTCGACCGCGATCATTGCGTCGTCGACCAAAAGGCCGAGTGCGATGATCAGGGCGCCAAGCGAAATGCGCTGCAGCGAGATGCCGAGATAGGCCATCACTGTGAAGGTGATGGCCAGCACCAGCGGGATCGACAGTGCGACGACGAAGCCGGCGCGTAGCCCCAGGCTGATGAAGGAGACGGCGAGCACGATCGCGACGGCCTCGAACAGCGCCCGCGTGAAGCCCGAGACCGCCTCTTCGACGATCACAGGCTGGTCGGCCACCAGATGCACGCCGACGCCGACCGGCAGGTCGGCCAGCACCTTCTGCATCTCCTCATGCAGTGCCTCGCCGAATTTCAGCAGATTGGCGTTGGGCTTCATGCCGATGGCAAGCCCGATCGCGTCCTGGCCGTTGAAGCGGAACAGGGCCGTCGGCGGGTCGACATAGCCGCGCCGGATCGTCGCCACGTCGCTCAGCCGGAAGAAGCGATCGTTGACGCGCAAATTGATGGCCCGCAGGCTTTCCTCGGAGGTGAACTGGCCGCCGACGCGCACGCTGATCCGCTCGGGCCCGGACTGGATGACACCTGACGGCGTGATCGCGTTCTGCGCCTGCAGGCTGGCGACGATTTGCTGCTGGTTGAGGCCGAGGGCCGCGATCTGGCGCGTCGAGAACTCGAGATAGATGGCCTCGTCCTGCGCGCCGACCAGATCGACCTTGCCGGCATTCGGCACGGTCAGGATCTTGGTGCGGACATCTTCGACATAGTCGCGCAGCTGGCGCGGCGTCAGCCCGTCGGCGGTGAAGGCGTAGATGTTGCCGTAGACGTCGCCGAAGCGGTCGTTGAAGAACGGTCCCTGCACGCCCTGCGGAAGCTGCGCCTTGATGTCGTTGACCATGTTGCGCACCTGAAGCCAGTTCGGCACGACGTCGCGCGCCTTAGTGGTGTCCTTCAGGTTGACGAAGATGACCGTCTGGCCGGCAGTGGTGACCGATTTGGTGTAGTCGAGGCTGTCGAGCTCCTCGAGCTTCTTCTCGATGCGGTCGGTCACCTGCTGCACCGTCTCCTTGACCGAAGCGCCCGGCCAGTTGGCCTGGATGATCATGGTCTTGATGGTGAAGGCGGGGTCTTCCTCGCGGCCAAGATTGAGATAGGAGAAGATGCCGGCCACCACGAAGACCAGCATGAAATACCAGACCATGGAGCGGTGACTGAGCGCCCAGTCGGAGAGGTTGAAGCCCTTCATCAGACGCCGCCCTCCGGCACTTTCACCTTCTGGCCTTCGCTCAGGCTATGGACGCCGGCGGTGACGACGCGCATGCCGGCCTCGAGCCCTCCGGCCACCGTGAAGCTGCCGCCGTTCTTCGACGCGACCTTGATCTCGCGCGTGCTCACGCTGGAGGACTGCGGATCGACGATCCAGACTTTCTCCGAGCCGTCTTTTTCGAGCAGCGCCGATATCGGCAGTTCGATCGTCGGGTCCACCTTGGTCACGCGCGTCGCCGTGATTGTCGAGCCCAACCGGAACGCCGTCGGTGGATCGACCAGCGTCAGCTTCACGCGCCGTGTGCGCGTGGCGCCTTCCGACTGCGGGGCGATCTCACGCAGCCTCGCCTGTGTCTTGATCGTCGGCAGCGATTGCAGGACCACCTCGAAGGGCATGCCGACGGTGAGGTCGCCGGTCAGCTGATCGGGGATGTCGACCACCGCCTCGCGCGGGTCGGTACGCGCTACGGTGACGACGGTCTGTCCGGCCGAAACCGTCTGGCCGACCTCGGCGCCGGTAGCGGTGACGACGCCGTCGAAATCGGAGAACAGCCGGGCATAGCCGAGCTGCTCCTGCGACTTGGCCAAAGCGGCGTTGGCGCGCTCGACCCCGGCTTCCGCGGCCTGCCGCGCCTGTTTCGCGGCATCAAACGTGGCTTGCGATGTGTTGGCCGAGGCCAGCAGCTGGCGCTGGCGATCCTCGCTGGCGGCTGCGTTGATGAACTGTGCCTGCGCGTTCGACAGATCGGCTTTCGAGGCCTGGACGGCAAGCTCCAGCGCCGTCGGATCGAGCGCCGCGATCGTCGTGCCCTTGGTGACGAGGTCCCCGACCTTGACGTCGCGCGAGACGACGCGGCCGAGCAGGCGGAAGGCGAGGTCGGCACTGTATTGCGGCTCGACCGAACCGGCGAAGCCAAAGGCTTCGACGGTCTTCGGCTCGACCACCACCGAAAGCACCGGCCGGATGACCTCCGGCGGCTTCTCTTCCGAGCGCGAGCAGGCGGCGAGCGCGGCAAGGACGAGCAGGGGAGCGACGTGCCGCAACCGGTTCATTGGCTGGCTCCAGCGATCTCGACCGTCTGTCCGGTGCTGAGCAACTGTCCGCCGGCGGTGACGACGCTCTGTCCTTCCTGCAATCCCTTGTCGACGGCGATGATGCCTGAATCGAAGGCGAGCACCTCGACCGGCGTCTCCGTCACCGCCTTGCTAGACGGGTCGACGATCCAGACGGCGGGCTTGCCGGCGGCGGATGTCAGCGCCTGCCATGGCAAAAGGATGGCCCTGACCGGCTTGGCGCTGACCGTGCCGATCACGGCTGCGCCAAGCGGCATGCCGGCCGGCGTGTCAGGGATGCCGACCTTGACCCGGATCGATCCGGACTGGGTGTCGACCGCCGGCGAAATCTCGCGCACCTTGCCCACCGCGCGCACCTGCGGGTCCGACAGCAGCGTGATCGTCACCGCAGGCGAGGGCGGGGTCTGGGCAACCAGCGTCTCGTGCACGTTGAAGACGGCGTCGCGGTCGCCGTCCTCGGCAATGGTGAACACGGTCTGCGCCGCTTGCACCACCTGTCCGGCCTCGACCTGGCGCGCCGTGATGACGCCGGGGGCCCCGGCCTTGAGTTCGGTGTAGGACAGGTTTTCCTTGGCATTGGCCAAGGCGCTTAGCGCCGCGTCGACGCTGCCTTGCGCCACTTTCAGGGCCTGGTCCGCGCTGTCGAAATCCCGCCTCGTTGTGAAACCCTGCGAAAGCAGCGTCTTTTGCCGTTGGTAGGTGGCCTCGGCCTGGGTGAGTTGCGCCTGCGCCGCGTCGAGATCGGCTTGGGCCGAGCGCAGGTCCGACTCCTGTTCCTGCGGGTCGATCCGGGCAAGCACCGCGCCCTGGTCGACATGCTGGCCGACATCGACCAGACGCTCGGCGACCCGGCCGCCGACGCGGAACGACAGATTGTTGAGTGTGCGGGCCGCGATCACCCCGGTCAGCGAGGTTCGCGGCGCGTAGTCGGCGAGGGCGACAGTTTGCGTCGTCACCACCACCGGCAATTTCTTTTCCGCCGCCTGCTGCTTCTGGCAGCCGGACATCGAAACCGCAGCGCCGGCGCAAACGAGCAGCAACAGCGTTTTTGAACGAAAAGGATGGCGGTGTGGCGAAGACGGCAAGGCGGACGATGTCGCTTTCCTGCTCATGGTTCCCCTCAAGCCGTGGGGGCCGCTGCTGACGGCGGCACGTCGCGGATGAAAGGAGATTAATCGATCGGCGGCAAAAGGAAACTCTTTCCGGGGCGTGTTTCGTCAGCCTGGTTAAGGGCATTCTCGCAGGCCCAATCGACTGGGCCATGGTGCCGACTTGAGCAAAACATGAAATAAGGCCAGAAGGGATTTCAACGGCATCAAACGGGAACGGGCCAATCTCGATGAGGGATGGCCCGATGAGGGACAACATGAAGAATTCAGCCATTTCCGAACGCAAGAACCAGTCGATCTCGCGCGGCGTCGGCATGACGACGCAGATCTACGCCGATCGCGCCGAGAATTCGGAAATCTGGGATGTCGAAGGCCGCCGCTACATCGACTTCTCTTCCGGCATCGCCGTGGTCAACACCGGCCATCGCCACCCGAAGGTGATCGAGGCGGTCAAGGCGCAGCTCGACCGCTTCACCCACACCTGCCACCAGGTCGTGCCCTATGAGAGCTACGTTCATCTCGCCGAGCGGCTGAACGGCATGCTGCCCGGCAAGTTCGACAAGAAGACGATCTTCGTCACCACCGGCGCCGAGGCGGTCGAGAACGCCATCAAGATCGCCCGCAGCGCCACCGGCCGCCAGGCCGTCATCGCCTTTTCCGGCGGCTTCCACGGCCGCACCTTCATGGGCATGGCACTGACCGGCAAGGTGGTACCTTACAAGGTCGGCTTCGGCGCGATGCCTGCCGATGTCTTCCATGCGCCGTTCCCGGTCGCGCTGCATGGCGTTTCGGTCGCCGATTCTCTCGCCGCGCTCGACAGGCTGTTCAAGGCCGATGTCGATCCGAACCGCGTTGCCGCCATCATTGTCGAGCCGGTGCAGGGCGAGGGCGGTTTCTACGAAGCGCCGCGCGATTTCGTGGCAGCACTGCGCAAGATCTGCGACCAGCATGGCATCCTGCTCGTCGCCGACGAGGTGCAGACCGGCTTTGCCCGCACCGGCAAGATGTTCGCCATGGACCATCACGACGTGGCGCCCGATCTCACCACAATGGCCAAGAGCCTTGCCGGCGGCTTCCCGCTGTCGGCCGTCACCGGCCGCGCCGAGATCATGGACGCGCCTGGCCCCGGCGGACTGGGCGGCACCTATGGCGGCAGCCCGATCGGCGTCGCCGCCGCGCACGCCGTGCTCGACGTCATCGAGGAAGAAAAGCTCTGCGACCGCGCCAATGCGCTGGGCGCCAGGCTGAAGCAACGGCTGGAATCGATCCGCGAGGACGCGCCGGAGATCGTCGACATCCGCGGCCCGGGCTTCATGAACGCGGTCGAGTTCAACGATGTGAAGAAAGGCCTGCCGTCGGCCGAATTCGCCAACGCGGTGCGGCTGAAGGCGCTGGACAAGGGCCTCATCCTGCTCACCTGCGGCGTTTACGGCAACGTCATCCGCTTCCTGTCGCCGATCACCATCCAGGACGGCGTCATGACCGAGGCGCTGGATATTCTGGAAAGCTCGATCCGCGACGCGCGGGCGGCCTGAGGGTGGCCCGTATTCTCCTGAACAATCACCCTGGCGTGCAGCACCCGTATGCCAGTCTATCGGCCCCGGGCTCGCCTGCACAGTGCTGCGAAATAGTCATCGTCAATCGGGACGGTCGGCATGGATGATGCGCCTTTGAGAAGCAGACTGCGCAAATGGTGACGATCCTGATCGTGGCGGATCAATTCACGCACATACTCACTGCTCGTACCAAAGCCCCGTTCCGTCACTTGCTGATCGACAAAATGCTTCAAGCTTGTCGGCAGTGAGATTTTGATTGTGCCCATGCCGGCATTTTGTTGCGTGCAGAAAAAATTGGCAATCTCTACGCGCTGGCCCTGGCCGGTTCGTCCTGACTGAAGGCCGCAAGCGCCGCCTTCAGCGCGTCCGGCCCACCCGCGACCGTCTGCGGCGTTGGCGAGAAGCCCGCTCCCAGCATCTTGCGGCCAAGCATGTGGTCGGCCGGGCGGTTGACGGATTCGATGCCGAGCAGCCGGTCGCCGGCATAGTGGTAGATCGAGAATTTGTTCTCGGCGAGGTCGCCGAGCACCACATGGCTGTCCCCGCCTTGCGTCAGCCCTACCATCTGCAGCTTCATGTCGCCGATATCCGACCAGAACCACGGCACGGCGGCGAAGGGCTCGGCATGGCCGAGGATGGTGCGCGCGGCGAGCCGCGCCTGGTCGGTGGCGTTCTGCACCGATTCCAGCCGCACGTCGCCGCCGGTGAACCAGTGGCGGTAGGCGGCCGCGTCGCCGATGGCGAGGATTTCGGGGATCGTGCTCTGCATATGCTGGTTGACGCGGATGCCGTTGCCGATGGCGAGCCCAGCGGCTTCGGCCAGTTCGACATTGGGCACGACGCCGATGCCGATGATCACCATCTGAGCCGGCAGGCGTTCGCCACTTGAGGCGATCGCTGCCGAGACGCGGCCGCTGTCACCCTCCAGCCGGGCAACAGTGGTGCCGGTTAGGATGCGCACGCCGATCGCCTCCAGGCGTTGGCGCACATGTGCGGCGATGACCGGCGCCACGGCGCGGCCGAGCAACCGGTCGACGGCCTCGACGACGGTGACGTTGCGGCCGGCGGCCCTCAGCGTCGCCGCGATCTCCAGCCCGATGAAGCCGCCGCCGAGAATGACCACGTCCTCGCTTTGCGCGCTGAACTCGCGGATCAGGCGCGCATCGGCCAGCGAGCGCAGCGAAACCACGCCGGCAAGGCCGGCGCCATCGAGCTTCAGCAGGCGCGGCCGCGACCCGGTCGCAAGGATCAGCCGGTCGAAGCCGAGCGTTCCACCGCCGGCGACATTCAACCGTCCCGCGCGGGCATCGATGCTGTCAATGCGCACGCCGGGCCGGTAATCGATGGTGTTGCCGGTATAGAAGGCCTCGCCACGCAAGGGCTGCGGCTTGGCCTCGGGATCCTTGATGAAGGTCTTGGACAGCGGCGGTTTGTGATAAGGCAGTTCCCGCTCGTCGCCGATCAAGACGACGGGCCCTTCATAGCCCTCTTCGCGCAGGCTGGCGGCGGCCTGCACGCCGGCATGGCCCGCACCGACAATCACAACCCCGTTGGTCATCGCAATCCTTTTTGTTTGCAAATCTAAGCCCTTGCGCCAGGTGGCGATTGTCTGCCGCCGCCGCAAGAGCCGAGGATCGGGTCGCACCCAGAATGGCTGTCTGTCAATCGAGTTGGCGAGGCAGTCGTGGTTTAAAAGTTGACATTTGTAGTTTAGAATAATTCTAAACTGTTGTTTCAATTGAATTATTTCTGTCGTGCCAGTTGACTCCCGGCTTCTCCATCGCTTTATGGAGAGCTGCGCGCAAAGCGTATCCCTTTGATGTCTGGGCCTTGAACCCTTTCGATTGGAGGCAAGTGGGTGTCTTTCTATCGCGAACCGCGCATCGGCGCGGCCACCATTTTTCCCGGCGTGCTCATGCCTCGGCGCGGGTGGGCGCCTTCTATTGAATTTCCAAAGAACTGGAGAAGGATAATGACGGCACGTAACGGCGGCAGGCTGGCTGCGATCTGCGCCACGGCTGCACTGACGGCGGCGGTGTTCGTGTTGCCGGCGAAAGCCGGGACCGACGCGAAGGCGGTGATCAAGACCTATGCCGACATCGCCCTGGCCAAATACGAGGATTCGCTGACCACGGCGCAGACGCTGGACAAGGCTGTCGATGCGCTTATCGCCAGCCCCTCCGCCGACACGCTGAACGCCGCGCGCGAAGCCTGGAAGGCGGCGCGCATCCCTTACCAGCAGACCGAGGTCTATCGCTTCGGCAACAAGATCGTCGACGACTGGGAAGGCCGCGTGAATTCCTGGCCGCTGGATGAGGGGCTGATCGATTATGTCGCCAAGAGCTACGGCACCGAGTCGGACGAGAATGCGCTCTACACGGCCAACGTCATCGCCAACAAGGAAATCGAGATCAACGGCAAGAAGGTCGACGCCTCGAAGCTGACGCCGGATTTCCTGTCCGGCACGCTGCAGGAAGCCGGGGGCGTCGAGGCCAATGTCGCGACCGGCTATCACGCCATCGAATTCCTGCTCTGGGGCCAAGACCTGCACGGCACCGGTCCGGGCGCCGGCGAGCGGCCCTATACGGACTACGACCTCAAGAACTGCACGGGCGGCAATTGCGACCGCCGCGCCGAATATCTGAAATCGGCGAGCGACCTTCTGGTGTCCGACCTGCAGGAGATGGTCAACAACTGGAAGGAAGACGGCGCGGCGCGCAAGAACCTCACCGAGGGTGACGCGAATACCGGCATCTCCACCATCTTCACCGGCATGGGCTCGCTCTCCTATGGCGAACTGGCGGGCGAGCGCATGAAGCTCGGCCTCTTGCTGCACGATCCGGAAGAGGAGCACGACTGCTTCTCCGACAACACCTACAACTCGCATCTCTATGACGCGATCGGCATCCGCGCCGCCTATCATGCCAGCTACACCCGGCTCGACGGCTCCGTGGTCTCGGGTCCGTCGGTGTCCGACATGGTGAAGGCCGCCGATCCGGCGATCGACAAGGAGCTGTCGGGCAAGCTCGACACCACCGTCGCCAAGATGGAGGCCATCAAGGCGCGCGCGCTGGCCGGCGAGGCCTATGACCAGCAGATCGCCGAGGGCAACACTGCAGGCAACGCCACCGTGCAGGCGGCGATCGACGCGCTGATCGACCAGACCAAGTCGATCGAGCGCGCCGTCGGCTCGCTCAAGCTGAACCAGATCGCCTTCGAGGGTTCCGACAGCCTCGACGCGCCTGACAAGGTGTTCAAGTAAGGTTTAAACGTAGCCACCAGCCAAGCGGCGCCGGACCGGCGCCGTCAGCCAGAGCAAGTGAAATGCTGATCTGCCATTGCAACATCATCACCGAGAAGGAGATCGAGCAGACGATCATCGGCCTGCTGGACGAGGATCCCTGGCAACTGATCGTGCCCGCGAAGGTCTACCACGCGATGCGCAAGCGCGGCCGCTGTTGCGGCTGTTTCCCAAATGTGGTGGAAACGATCATTCGGGTCACCGAGAACTACCACGCCCGCTCACAGGTGGGGGACGTGGACATCGTTTCACACCTGGATCGCGTGAGAGGCTTGCGCGGCCAATACGGGAGCAGAACCCATGAAAGGCGAACCGCAGATCATCGAGCGGCTTAACGAAGCTTTGTTTCTGGAGCTTGGGGCCGTTAACCAGTATTGGGTGCATTACCGTCTGCTCGAGGATTGGGGCTACACCAAGCTGGCAAAGAAGGAGCGGGCGGAATCGATCGAGGAAATGCATCACGCCGACCGGCTGATCGCGCGCATCATCTTCCTCGAAGGCCACCCGAACCTGCAGTCCGTCGCGCCGCTGCGCATCGGCCAGAACGTCAAGGAAGTGCTCGAATCCGATCTGGCCGGCGAATATGACGCGCGCACCGCCTACAAGGGCTCGCGCGAGATCTGCCACGACGAAGGCGATTTCGTCTCGATGAAACTGTTCGAGGACCTTTTGACCGACGAGGAAGGTCATATCGACTTCCTGGAAACGCAGCTCGACCTGCTCGCCTCTATCGGCGAGGAGAAGTACGGCCTGCTCAATGCCGACTCGGCCAACGAGGCGGAGTAAGGACATGCGGGAATGCGGCGCCCCGTAGACGTTTCGCGCCGCGCCCGGCGGGCCGCAATCGACGGCTTGCCGCTTCAGAAGAGCCCGCGATACCGGACCGGTCGCGGGGCGTCGCTTTTGCTGGCGATCATGCTTTCCGCACCCACGCTGGCCGGCGAGCCGGCCGCTCTGCCGACGAGCCGCACCGACCTGACGCCGAAGGACCAGGCGCGGGTTCTGGCCGTCACCAGGCCAACGACCGACTTCACCAGGCCTGAGCCGTTCGAGCTGATGCAGGGCGGAGCCGGCACGTCGGAGAAGGACGTCAACCGCGATGCCTTCTCGCAGTCCTCAGCCAACATCACTTTCGAGGAAGAGGGCAATTTCAAGCTCGGCAATGCGCTTTTCCGCAAGAACTGGGTGTCGTCGCCGTCGTCGACTCAGGCTTCCGACGGCCTCGGCCCGCTGTTCAACGAGCGCGCCTGCCAGAATTGCCATCTGAAGGATGGCCGCGGCCGCCCGCCGCAAGGTGATGCCGGATCGACGTCGATGTTCCTCAGGCTCGCGCGCGACGCGAGCAGCGCAGAGGAAAAAGCAGCGCTCGCCGACCACAAGGTGCTGAACTTTCCTGATCCTGTTTACGGCTCCCAACTGCAGGAACTCGCCGTCCCGGGCCTCAAGGGCGAAGGCAGGATGCGCGTTGATTACCAGGAGCAGAAGGTCACGCTCGGCGACGGCGCGGTCGTTTCGCTGCGCAAGCCGCGTTATTCTGTCGAAAATCCCGGCTACGGTCCGCTCGATCCGCGCACCACGCTGTCGCCGCGCCTGACGCCGCCGATGATCGGGCTCGGCCTGATCGAGCAGATCGCGCCGGCCGATATCCTCGCCCATGCCGATCCGGACGATCGCGACGGCGATGGCTTTTCGGGGCGGCCGAACATCGTGCGCGACGAGCTGAGCGGTGCGGTGACCCTGGGCCGCTTCGGCTGGAAGGCGCAGACCGCCTCGATCCGCCAGCAGGCGGCCGATGCTTTTGCCGGCGATATCGGCATCTCGACTCCGGAAATGCCGAAGCCTTGGGGCGACTGCACGGAGGCCGAGAAGGATTGCCTGGCCATGCCGAACGGCGTGCAGCAGCGGCTGGGCACGGCCGAAGCCCCGCCGCCGGTGATGGACCTCGTCACCTTCTATTCGCAGAATCTGGCCGTGCCGGCGCGGCGCGACATCGCCACACCGCAAGTGCTCGCCGGAAAGAAGCAGTTCTACGACATGGGCTGCATTGCCTGCCACACGCCGAAATTCGTCACCATGCGCGGCACGCCCGACAAGGCGCAGGCCTTCCAGCTGATCTGGCCCTATTCCGACTTCCTGCTGCACGACATGGGCGAGGGCCTTGCGGACGGACAACGGGTTGGAGAAGCCACGGGGAGCGAGTGGCGCACGCCGCCGCTCTGGGGTATTGGGCTCGCCGCGACAGTCAACGGCAACGCCTTTTATCTGCATGACGGCCGCGCCCGAACGCTCGCCGAGGCGATCTTGTGGCATGGCGGCGAGGGGCAGAAGGCGCGCGACCGCTTTGCCGAGGCGGCCGCGGTCGACCGTGAGGCGCTGATCAAATTCCTGGAGTCCCTGTGATGTTGAAACGCGTCGCTCTGATGTCGAAATGCCTGGTCCTTGTTCTTGCGCTATTTCTAGCCGCCGCCTTGCCGGCATCGGCCGCGGTCAAGGCTTTCGATGTCATCGAACGCGCGATCGATGGGTTCGTCCGCCCCGCCTATGCCAGTCTTGACGAGCATGCGGCGGGCTTGACCAAGGCGATGCGCCAGCTTTGCGAAGCGCCGTCCGAAATTAATCTCGAAGCGGCGCGCTCGGCGTTTTCCGGCGCGGTCGAGGCCTGGTCGGTGGCCGAGATCATCGCCTTCGGGCCGATCAAGGAAAACAACCGGCTGGAACGCATGCTCTATTGGCCGGACCGCAAGAGCATCGGCCTGAGGCAAGTGCAGGCCACGCTCGCATCGAAGGATCCGTCAGCCACTGATCCTGTGCAACTGGCGCAAAAGAGCGTCGCCATGCAGGGCCTCGGCGCGCTCGAATATGTGCTCTATGGCGACGGCGCCGAAACGCTTGCAGGGAAGGACGAGCCCTATCGTTGCGCCTATGGCAAGGCGGTCGCCGGCAACGTCGAAACCATGGCCGGCGAGGTGCGCGATGCCTGGCAAAAGCCCGATGGCTTCGCTTCGCTCTGGGCCAATCCCGGCCCGAAGAACCCGCTCTACCGCGACGGCAACGAAGCGGTGACGGAACTGGTCGGCGTCTTCATCAACGAGCTGGACATGATCCGCGATGTGCGGCTAAAGGGCTTCCTTGGCGCCAAGCCGGACGCCGACAAGCCAAAGCAGGCGATTTACTGGCGCTCGCGGAACACGGCGGCCTCGCTGGCCGGGAATCTCTCCGGCATCGACCAGCTGTTCCAGGCTTCCAAGCTAGGCGATGCGCTGCCCGCCGACGCGCAGTGGATGGCCGAGTCCATCCACATCCAGCTCAGTAACGGCGTGACAACAGCGAAATCGATCCCCGGCCCGATCGACAAGGCGCTCGCCGACCCCGCGCTGCGCGACAAGCTCGAACATTTCGCGCTGATCACCTCGAGCCTGTCGACCTTGATCGGCACCAGGATGACCGCCGAGTTCGGCCTGACCGCCGGCTTCTCGTCGCTGGATGGGGACTGAGCATGACCCCAAAAAGTTGCAGACTTTTTGGACAAGGTCATGCTCCGAGGGAGATCGTCCCGTGAGAACTCCCCTCATCGACCGCCGCGATTTCCTCCGCGCCGCAGGCGCTGGCTTTGCCGCCGCCATGGCGTCGCGCGCCTGGGCCGAAACGCTGGCCGCCGACGCTGTGTTTGCCACGGCCTTCGTCAAGCGCGGCGGCAGTTTTGGCGCAGCCGTGCTCTCCGAAGCGGGGAAAATCCTGCACACGGTCGATCTGCCGGATCGCGGCCATGACGTCACTTTCGATCCGGTGTCGAAACGCTCGGTCGTTTTTGCCCGGCAGCCCGGCACTTTCGCGGTCGTCTTCGACCATGCCGGCCGCGACAAGCCTTTGACCATTGCCAGCATTGCCGGCCGGCATTTCTTCGGCCATGGCGTGTTCTCGCCCGACGGCGCGCTGCTCTATGCGACGGAGAACGACTTCGACAACGCGGCCGGTGTCGTCGGCGTCTATGACGCGAAGGCCAGGTTCAGCCGCGTCGGCGAGTTCCCGACCTACGGCATGGGGCCGCACGAGCTGCTCCTGCTCGGCGACGGCCGCACTTTGGCCATCGCCAATGGCGGCATCGAAACCCATCCCGACTACGGCCGTGCCGAGCTCAACATCGCGACGATGAAGCCCTCCTACACGCTGGTCGACCGCATCACCGGCGACCTGATCGAAAAGCACGAATTGCCGCCGGCGCTGCATCAGCTTTCGATCCGCCATATGGACCGCGACCAGGCGGGCACCGTCTGGTTCGGTTGCCAGTATCGCGGGCCGGCGACAGACCGCCCCGCGCTGGTTGGCCGTGCCGCGCGCGGCAAGGAGCTCGAGCTCGTGGAGATGCCGCAGGACGTGCTCTCCGGCTTCCGCAACTATATCGGCTCGGTCGCCGCCAATGCCGCGACAGGTACGGTCGCCGTCACCTCGCCGGAGGGCAATTCGCTGGCCGTCATCGATGCCGCCAGCGGAAGCGTGGTCGCGACTAGGTCGCTGGTCGAAGTCTGCGGGCTTGCGCCCGACGGCGCCGGCTTCATGGCGACGACCGGCGCCGGCGAGATCGTCGGCGGCACCGGCGCCATCCGTTCCGAGCCGGATTATGTCTGGGACAACCACATACTGCGCATTGCGGCCCCGGTTTGATAACCGAGGCCCCTGGAGGCTGGTAAGCAAAGCCGCTTAACATTTCTCAGCCCTGGCCCTTGCGGCGGCGGCCCATGCCGGGCAGAGGGAATTGTGTTTCGATCAGTTCGTTAACCGGCCTATGAAGCTGCCCGTATGAAGTTGCTTGCCATCGACTGCGCCGCCAGTCTCTGCGCCGCCTGTTTTTATGACGCAGACGCGGGGAAGGAGCTTGGCCGCGAGCGGCGCGATCTCGGCAAGGGTCATGCCGAGCATCTGATGGCCGTCATCGAGACCGCGCTTGAAGCAAGTGGGGCCGGCTACCCTGACCTAGACGCCGTTGCCGTCTCGATCGGCCCCGGCTCCTTCACTGGCCTGCGCGTCGGCGTCTCGACCGCGCGCGGCCTGGCGTTGGCGCTGAAAATCCCGGCGATCGGCGTGACGACGCTGGAAGCCTTGGCTGCCGAGGGCGCGAGCACCTTTCCCGGGCGCGCGGTGCTTGCCGCGCTCGATGCCGGCCGCGAGGAAATCCATGCGGCGCTCTATGATGAAGCGTTAGTCGAAACTTACGGACCATCCGTAGCCACGCTTGCTGAGGCAGTGACCATGGCTATCAACGCCGACGCGATCCTTGTCGGAACCGCCGCGCCGCAGATTGCCCAGTCGGCAGGTCGTGCCTTTGACATCGGTCCCGTCGCTGCCACGGCCGACATCGCAACCTATGCCAGGCTGGCCTCGGCCAAAAACCCGGGCGAGAAACCGAAGCCGCTCTATCTGCGCGGCGCCGACGCCAAGCCGCAGGCGGGTTTCATTCTGCCAAGGCAGGACAAGGGAACCGAGCCCTGATGCGCATTCCGTTCTTTCAGCCGCGCCGCAGGGATTATGCGCTGGAACCGCTGACGGTCGCCGACAGCCCCGCTGTCTCGGTGCTGCATCGCGAGGATTTCGTCCGGCCCTGGACCGACGGCGAGTTTGCGGCACTCCTCGAACAGGACACGGTCTTCGGCTATGCGGCGCGGGAAACAGGTCAGGGCTCCAAGCCGCCGGTCGGCTTCGTGCTCGCCCGGCTCGCGGCCGGCGAGGGCGAGATCCTGACCGTGGCCGTCGCCCGCAGCCATCGCCGTCAGGGCCTTGGCTGGCAATTGATGGACGCCGTGCTGCGCGAGCTCCACGCGCAGCGTGCCGAAGCGCTCTTCCTCGAGGTCGATGAGACCAATGCGCCCGCGATCGGGCTTTACCGCAGGCTCGGCTTCATCCAGGTCGGCCATCGCCCGAACTATTACCGTTCGACCGAGCACGGCCCGACCGGCGCGCTTGTCATGCGCCGCGATCTTCGCTAGCCACAGTCCGGTTGGGGCCGGAGCGAATGATCAAGAAATCACGGATTTTCCTGGCGCTCTTCTACGTCGTCGTCTGTTCACTGGTCCTGGTGCCGCTGCAGATCCTGTCGATGAAGACGGGGCTCTGGCCCGAGACCTTCATCCTGAAGATCTGGCACAGCATGATCCTGCGGGCGCTGGGCATGCGGGTGCATGTGACGGGCAGCTTGGGCAAGGACCGCCCTCTGCTGGTGGCGGCCAACCACATTTCCTGGACCGACATCATGGTGCTCGGCTCCTTCGTCGATGTGAAGTTCATCGCCAGGGCTGACATGGAGGGCTGGCCGCTGATCGGCATGCTGTCCAAGCTGCAGCGCACCGTCTTCATCGAGCGCGAGCGCAAGCGCACCTCCGGCGACCAGGCCAGCGAGATCGCCAAGAGGATGGCGAAAGGCGATGCCATGGTGCTGTTCGCCGAAGGCTCGACCGGTGACGGCAACCTCGTGCTGCCGTTCAAGAGCACCTTGTTCGGCGCGGCCTCGATGGCGATCTCGGAGGGCACTGCGGAACAAGTCTTCATCCAGCCCGTGGCGATCGCCTACACGCGCCTGCACGGCATGCCGATGGGCCGCCGCCATCGGCCGATGACCGCCTGGATCGGCGACCAGGATCTGATGCCGCATCTCAAAACCCTGCTTGCGGAAGGCGCGATCGACGCCGAGGTGCATTTCGGCCAGCCGGTGCCGTTCTCCAAGGGCTCGAACCGCAAGGAAACGGCAAGGCTGATGGAAGCCAACGTGCGCGAGATGATGCAAGGCATCCTCGCCGATCCGGCCAAAAGCCGGTGAGTCCGGGGCTGCGCGGCGCGCTTCGGGCAGAATCGTCTGTTTTTTGTGACGGAAAGGCGCTAGAAGCCGCCCGATGGAACTGAACACGATTGAAAGCCACGGCATCGGCGCTGCCGCCGAGCGCTCGGCCGGCACTGACCGCACGGCAAAAAAGGTCTTCGTCAAGACCTATGGCTGCCAGATGAACGTCTACGATTCCCAGCGCATGACCGATGCGCTGGCCGCCGACGGCTATGTCGCCACCGACGCCGTCGAGGACGCCGATCTGGTGCTGCTCAACACCTGCCATATCCGCGAGAAGGCGGCGGAAAAGGTCTATTCCGAGCTTGGCCGCATCCGCGACATGAAGACCGAGCGCGCCGAGGCCGGCCGTGAATTGCTGATCGGCGTCGCCGGCTGCGTGGCGCAAGCCGAGGGCGCCGAGATCATCCGCCGCGCGCCGGCGGTCGATCTGGTCATCGGCCCGCAGACCTATCACCGGCTGCCCGACGTGCTGGCGCGGGTTCGTGGCGGCGAGAAGATCGTCGAGACCGAATACGCCATCGAGGACAAGTTCGAGCATCTGCCGCAGCCCAAGCACGCCGAGCTTGCCAGGCGAGGCGTCACCGCTTTCCTGACGGTGCAGGAAGGCTGCGACAAGTTCTGCACCTTCTGCGTAGTGCCCTATACGCGCGGCTCCGAGGTCTCGCGCCCGGTGGCACAGATCGTCGCCGAGGCTGAGCGGCTGGCCGAGGCCGGCGTGCGCGAGGTGACCCTGCTCGGCCAGAACGTCAATGCCTGGCATGGCGTTGGTGAGAATGGCGAGGAATGGGGTCTCGGCCGCCTGCTGTTCCGGCTTGCGGAAATCCCCGGACTGGCGCGGCTGCGATACACAACCAGCCATCCGCGCGACATGGACGACGAATTGATCGCCGCGCATCGTGACCTGCCCGCCTTGATGCCCTATCTGCATTTACCGGTGCAGTCGGGCTCCGACCGGATTTTGAAGGCAATGAACCGCAGGCACACGGCACGCGACTATCTGGCCCTCATCGAGCGCATTCGCGCCGCCCGTCCCGACATCGCCATGTCGGGCGACTTCATCGTCGGCTTCCCCGGCGAGACGGACGAGGATTTCGAGGCGACGCTGAAACTGGTGCGCGAAGTGGGCTACGCCTCGGCCTTCACCTTCAAATATTCTCCACGTCCTGGCACGCCGGGCGCCGAGATGGACGGTCATCTTTCCGAAACCGTGAAGGACGAACGGCTGCAGCGCCTGCAGGCGCTGATCAACGATCAGCAGCAGAATTTCATAGCCAGCGTGGTCGGCCGAACCATCAGCACGCTGATCGAGAAGCCAGGTCGCCGCCCCGGTCAGATTCTTGGCCGCTCGCCATGGCTGAACCCGGTGATTGTTGACGACAAGGCCGGTGGAATCGGTGACATTATTGATGTGCGAATCACGAAGACAGGCCCCAACAGCCTGTTCGCCGAGTTGGTCTGATGCATGTCGCCCAAAAGTGCCCGCGGTTTTGGGACAACGACATGCATAGCCAGAAGCCTCGGCAGATGAGGAGAGACGGTTGAGCGCTGCCGAACTGAAGAATCCGCCCCAGAACCAGGCGTCCGGGGCTTCCGACATGGCGCACATCGTACTGACCTTCGACAACAACAAGCTTGCCAGCGCCCTCTACGGCCAGTTCGACGAGAACCTGGCACGGCTCGAGCAGAAGCTCGGCGTGGATATCCGTTCGCGCGGCAACCAGCTTGCAATCAAGGGCTCGGCTTCGGCCGCCGAACAGGCGCGCCGCGCGCTGGATACGCTCTATGGCATCCTGCAGAAGGGCGTCGACATCGGCCAGTCGGATGTCGACGGCGCCGTGCGCATGGCGATTGCCGCGGACGACCAGCTGACGCTGCCGACCATGGAGCGCAAGGGCAAGGTTTCGGCCGCCCAGATATCGACGCGCAAGAAGACGATCTACGCCCGTTCGCTGACGCAGGACGCCTATATGCGAGCGCTGGAGCGCTCCGAAATGGTCTTCGGCATCGGCCCGGCAGGTACCGGCAAGACCTATCTGGCGGTTGCGCATGCGGCGATGCTCTTGGAGCGCGGCATGGTCGAACGCATCGTGCTGTCGCGCCCCGCGGTCGAGGCCGGTGAGCGGCTGGGCTTCCTGCCCGGCGACATGAAGGAGAAGGTGGACCCCTATTTGCGGCCGCTCTACGACGCGCTCTACGACATGATGCCGGCCGACAAGGTCGAGCGGGCGATCGCGGCCGAGGTGATCGAGATAGCGCCTCTGGCCTTCATGCGTGGCCGCACGCTGGCGCATGCGGCTGTGATCCTCGACGAGGCGCAGAACACCACGCAGATGCAGATGAAGATGTTCCTGACCCGTCTCGGCGAGAGCTCGCGCATGATCGTCACCGGCGACCCGACCCAGATCGACCTGCCGCCCAACACCAAGTCGGGGCTGGTCGAGGCGCTGCGCATCCTCGACGGCGTGCCTGGCATCGTCACCGTCCGCTTCAACGAAGGCGACGTGGTGCGCCACCCGCTGGTTGCCGAGATCGTCAAGGCCTATGACCGCGACGGCAAGCTGGCGCGGGGCCTGGGCGCCGAAAGCTGATCAAAAGGCTATATGGCTGACAATCCAGCATTAAGCGGCGAGACGCCGGTCGATATCGATATTTTCGTCGAGGCCGGCGATTGGCCTGCCGAAGCCGAGCTGACGCGCCTGGTCGATCGCGCCGTTGCGGCCGCCTTTGCCGAAACCGCGGCGACCGGCGTCTCCGAGCTCAGCGTCGTCTTTTCCGACGATGCTCATATCCGGACGCTCAACGCCGAATGGCGCGGCAAGGACAAGCCCACCAACGTCTTGTCTTTTCCGGCTTTTCCGTTTCCGAAAGGCGGCAAGCTGCCGCCGATGCTGGGCGACATCGTGCTGGCTTCCGAGACGGTGGCGAGCGAGGCCGCACTGGAAGACAAGCCGCTTGAGAACCATATCACCCATCTCGTTATCCATGGCCTGCTGCACTTGCTGGGCCATGATCACGAGACCGACGCCGAGGCGGAGGAGATGGAAGCGATCGAGCGCGCCGCGCTTGCGAGGCTTGCCATTCCCGATCCCTACGCGTAACAAAAAAGCTCAATTGACCTGATGGCGATGAACGAAACACCAGAAACTGCCGCCCGCCCGGACGCCGGCAGTGCTGCCAAGCCTTCCGAAAAGACGGAAGAGGGCTCGAGTCCGAGTATTCCCACCGGCAGCGCGGCCGCTGAGCCGACGCATGCCGGTCCTTCGCTCTTCGACCGCGTGCTCGGCCTGTTCCGGCACCGCAACGGCACCAGCCTGCGCGAGGAGATCGCCGGCGCGCTCGCCGAAACGACGACCGATGCGGAATCCTTCTCGCCCGGCGAACGCGCCATGCTCAACAACATCCTGCGCCTGCGCGAAGTGCGGGTCGAGGACGTCATGGTGCCGCGCGCCGATATCGAGGCGGTCGAGATCAACACCACGCTTGGCGACCTGCTCGGCCTTTTCGAGCAGTCCGGCCATTCGCGCATGCCGGTCTATTCCGAGACGTTGGACGATCCGCGCGGCATGGTCCACATTCGCGATGTGCTCGCCCACATCACCAAGGTCGCCCGCGTCAAGAAGGGCCGCACCAGGGCGAAGGCGCCGGCGACGAGCGCGCTCGACCTTGCGCAGGTCGATCTCGCGCGCACCATCGGCGATCTCAATCTGATCCGCCAGGTGCTGTTCGTGCCGCCCTCGATGCTGGCCTCGGACCTGATGGGCCGCATGCAGACGACGCGCACGCAGATGGCCCTGGTCATCGACGAATATGGCGGCACCGACGGCCTCGCCTCGCTGGAAGACATCGTCGAGATGGTGGTCGGCGACATCGAGGACGAGCATGACGACGACGAGCCGATGATCACCCAGACTGGCGACGGCGTCTTCGTCGTCGACGGCAAGGCCGAGATCGACGAGGTCGCCAAGATGATCGGCGAGGATTTCGCCGCCGGCGAGCACGGCGAATATGTCGACACGATCGGCGGCATGATCTTCAACACGCTCGGCCGGGTCCCGGCCAGGGGCGAAGTCGTGCAGGCCATTCCCGGCTTCGAGTTCCACGTGCTCGACGCAGACCCGCGCCGCGTCAAGCGTGTGCGCATCGTGCAGAGCCCGAAGGGCGAGCGGCAGCGCCGCCGCGCCGCCCGCACCGAACAGGCCTGACCCCCTGAGCAATTCCAGGAAAAGTGCGTAGCGGTTTTCCGTCCGGAATTGCGTAAAAAGAACGTGGAGCGGCATGCCGACCGACGATCCGTTCAAGCATGCGGTCCTGGGCTCAGGCGTCTTCTACCGCGATCCGCGCGCGGCTTTGTCCTTTCTGCAGGCGGCCTTTGGTTTTGAGCCGAGCATGCTGGTGAGTGATCCCGACGGTCGGCTCGTGCATGCGGAAATGCGCTTCGGCGACGGCTATATCATCGTCGATTCCGAATGGGATGAGCGTATCGCCAGTCCCGTCTCCGTCGGCGGCAAGAATACGCAAGCCGTCTATGTCCGTCTGCAGCAGGATATCGACGCTCATTGCGAGAAAGCGCGCGCGGCAGGCGCGGAGATCGTCGAGGAGCCCGCGGATCATTTCTACGGCGAGCGCCAATATCGCGCCCGCGACCCCGAAGGCCATGTCTGGACATTCACCCGAACCGTACGCGTCGTGTCGAAGGACGAGGCCGAGCGACTGACCGGCCTGCGGATCGAGGGCTGGCACAGATAGCGCTACGGTGTATCAGGCGGCGCTTATCTGGGTTTGGATCGCGCGGCTCGGCCTGTTAAACCTCTAACTCCTGATTCGCGCGACTTGGGAAGCTGGATGCAGCGCTTTGCCGGCCGGATAATTCTGCTGTGGGGGTGGCGGCGGGCGCTGGTGGCCTTTGCCGCCGGAGCGCTGGCGGTGCTTGCCCAGGCGCCTTACGATTTCTTCGCGGTCTGCTTCGTCTCGTTCCCGGTCTTGGTCTGGCTGCTCGACGGCGCCACCGGCGAGGCTTCCGATGGCTGGTTCCGGCGCCTGAGGCCGGCTTTCGCCACCGGCTGGTGGTTCGGCTTCGGCTACTTCCTCGCCGGCCTGTGGTGGATCGGCCAGGCATTGCTGGTCGAGGCCGACAGCTTCGCCTGGGCCTTGCCTTTCGCCGTTGTCGGCATCCCCTTCGCGCTCGCCTTCTTCTATGGCTTCGCCGCCGTGGTAGCGCGGCTGTTCTGGAGCAGCGATATCGGCCGCATCGCCGCGCTTGCGTTCGGCTTCGGCCTTACCGAATGGCTGCGCGATTTCCTCTTCACCGGCTTTCCCTGGAACGCCGTCGGCTATGCGGCGATGCCGGTGCCGCTGCTGATGCAGAGCGTGTCGGTGACCGGCATGATCGGCATGAACGCGCTCGCGGTTTTCGTGTTTTCGCTGCCCGCGCTGGTCGCGGCGCGCCGGCATCTGAGGCTGGGGCTTGCCTTGTTCGTCATCCTCGTCGCCGGCCATGTCGGCTTCGGCTACGCCCGGCTCGCGGCCCCGGTCGAGCCGGCCCGCTCGATCGACGTTCGCATCGTCCAGCCGTCGGTCGATCTCAGCGAAAAGTGGGACGCCTCGGTGCGCGACCGCATCTTCGCGACTTTGCTGGGGATATCGGGGAAAGCCCCGGAAGAAGGCCATGCCAAGCCGCAGCTCATCCTGTGGCCGGAAACATCGGTGCCATTCCTGTTCACCGAGCGTCCGGACGCGCTGACGGCTTTGGGCGATATGCTGGCCGACGGCCAGATGCTGATTGCCGGCGTCGTGCGCGAAGAGGGCGGATCGGCGAGCGCCGGCAGCCGCTATTACAATTCCGTGGTGGCGATCAACGACAAAGGCGAGATCGTCGATGCCGTCGACAAGGTGCATCTGGTGCCCTTCGGCGAATACCTGCCCTTCGCCGATCTCTTCCAACGCTTCGGCATAGGCCAGCTCGTTGCCGGACCGATGAATTTCGCCGCCGGCAACGAGCGGCATCCGATCAGTCTGCCGGGCGGCCTGCGTGCCGCGCCGTTCATCTGCTACGAAGTGATCTTTCCCGATCTCGTCGCCGTCGACGCTGCGTCATCTGACGTGATCGTGAACGTCACCAATGACGCCTGGTTTGGCGACACGCCGGGCCCGTATCAGCACTTCAGGCAGGCTCAGATTCGCGCGGTGGAGAACGGATTGCCGCTGCTGCGCGCGGCCAACAACGGCATCTCCGCAATTGTCGATTCGCGCGGCCGCATCATCGATGCGCTTGCCGTCAACGCGCGCGGCGCTATCGACGCGCATGTGCCGGTTTCCGGGCGCGCCCTCCTGTCCCCCGAACAGCGGCGCATTAACGGATTGCTGATCATGTTGCTGTTTGCGCTGATGGCCTTCACCTTGAATGTAAGGCAGCGGCTACGGGTGAATTGACAGTCGGCACATTAGAAACTCATACTGTAACGCCTAAAATTTTTCGAAGTCGGTTGGAGGGTTCTGTTGGGGCAGGTGGCTCCGGCTTCATATGGGCGGAACAAAATAGAAAAAGCCGGAAAAATTCGGCGAGGAAAAAATGACAGAAGAGAACAAGAAGAAGCCGAATCCGATCGACATTCATGTCGGGAGTCGCATTCGGCTGCGTCGCAATATGCTTGGAATGAGCCAGGAAAAGCTGGGTGAAAATCTCGGCATCACCTTTCAGCAGATCCAGAAGTATGAGAAGGGCACGAACAGGGTTGGCGCCAGCCGCCTGCAGGCGATCGCCTCCATCCTGAGCGTTCCCGTCGCCTTCTTTTTCGAGGATGCCCCGGGCGAGGAGACCGGTGGCGGCAATCGGGGATTTGCCGAAGACTCCTCGATGGCCTTCGCCATCGAATTCTGCGGCAGTCCCGAAGGGCTTCAGCTCAACCGGGCTTTCGTCAAGATCGGCGACGTGAAGGTGCGCCGCCGCATCATTGATCTGGTGAAGGCGCTCTCCGCCGAGGACGCCGATTGATTTTTACCTGTGCCGCCGGCGGCGCCCCGCCGCTGGTGGCATAGCCTGCCTTGCCTACATTCATGCCAGATCCGTCGCGCCGCTTGACGAGCGGCGCCCGGCACCGCTAACACGTGGCGCCAAAAATCGGCAACCTGCCGATTTTTTTTCAAGAGGGGACACCCGTGACGCGGCAGAATTATCTCTTCACCTCGGAATCCGTCTCCGAGGGTCATCCCGACAAAGTTTGTGATCGCATCTCCGACGAAATCGTCGATCTGGTCTATCGCGAAGCCAAGAAGACAGGCATGGATCCGTGGAAGGTCCGCGTCGCCTGCGAAACGCTGGCCACCACCAACCGCGTCGTCATCGCCGGCGAGGTCCGCGTCCCCGACACGCTTTTGAAGAAGGACAAGGCGGGCAACGTCCTCAAGGATGCGTCCGGCCACCCCGTGGTCAACCCGGCCAAGTTCAAGTCGGTCGCCCGCAAGGCTATCAGAGAGATCGGCTACGAGCAGTCCGGCTTCCACTGGAAGACCGCCAAGATCGACGTGCTGCTGCACGGCCAGTCGCCTGACATCGGCCAGGGCGTCGACAATGCCGCCGACCGCCAGGGCGAGGAAGGTGCCGGCGACCAGGGCATCATGTTCGGCTACGCCTGCCGCGAGACGCCCGACCTGATGCCGGCGCCGATCTATTACAGCCACAAGATTCTCGAATTGCTTGCCGCCGCGCGCCATCAAGGCAATGGCGAGGCCGGCAAGCTCGGCCCGGACGCCAAGAGCCAGGTTACCGTGCGCTATGCCGACGGCAAGGCGGCGGAAGTCACGCAAATCGTGCTCTCCACCCAGCATCTCGATGCCAGCTGGGACTCCAAAAAGGTCCGCAAGGTCGTCGAGCCCTATATCCGCGAGGCGCTTGGTGACCTGAAGATCGCCGAGGACTGCAACTGGTACATCAACCCGACCGGCAAGTTCGTCATCGGCGGGCCTGACGGCGATGCCGGCCTCACTGGCCGCAAGATCATCGTCGACACCTATGGCGGCGCGGCACCGCATGGCGGCGGCGCCTTCTCGGGCAAGGACACCACCAAGGTCGACCGTTCGGCGGCCTATGCGGCGCGCTACCTTGCCAAGAACGTGGTGGCGGCCAAGCTCGCCGACCGCTGCACCATCCAGCTCTCCTACGCTATCGGCGTCGCCCAGCCGCTGTCGGTCTATGTCGACCTGCACGGCACCGGCAAGGTCGAGGAATCGAAGCTCGAGGAGGCGCTGCGCAAGGTGATGGACCTGTCGCCGTCGGGCATCCGCCGTCACCTCGATCTCAACAAGCCGATCTACGCAAAAACCTCGTCCTACGGCCATTTCGGCCGCAAGGCCGGTCGCGACGGTTCCTTCTCCTGGGAAAAGACCGATCTCGCCAAGGCGCTCAAGGACGCCGTCGCCGCCTGACGCCAGCGAACGCAAAGGACAGGCCGAGCCGTGCGACCGAAGGATTCTTCGGCCGCCGGCACGGCAAGACCATACGCCCGCAGCAGGCGATCGCCCTGGAAAGCGGCTTGCGCGAATACCGGCTCGACCTGACGGCGGAGGCGCCGGCGGATCTACGGACCTTGTTCAAAGCCGAGGTTTCGGCGCTGCAGCTGGAGATCGGCTTTGGCGGCGGCGAGCATCTCCTGCACCGCGCCAAGGAAGCGCCGGGGATCGGCTTCATCGGCGTCGAGCCCTTCGTCAATGGCATGGCCAAGATGATGACGGCGCTCGGCAAGACGCCGCTTGGCAATCTCAGGGTCTATGACGACGACGCCACGCGCCTGCTCGACTGGCTGCCGTCGGCCTCGCTCGACGGCATCGACCTGCTCTATCCCGATCCGTGGCCGAAGAAGAAGCACTGGAAGCGCCGCTTCGTCGGCGCAGCCAATCTCGGCCGCTTCGCTCGCGTCCTGAAGCCGGGCGGCAGGTTCCGCTTCGCCTCCGACATCGACAGCTATGTGAACTGGACGCTGCTTGCCTGCCGCGCTCACGGCGCCTTCGCGTGGGAGGCTGGAGAGGCTGCGGATTGGCACCAGCCCTATGAAGGTTGGCCCGGTACGCGTTACGAGGCCAAGGCCATCCGCGAAGGACGGCGGCCGGCTTATCTGACCTTTATCCGGAAATAGGTAGCCCGAGTCTCTGTATTGCATTTAGCGCTGCAGGCTGCTGCATTGCCGATAAGGAGGCAGCTGTGGCCGCCCCGATCGAACGCAAGGAATACCGGATCTTGATGCGCCTGCCGGAAGCGGATGCGGCGATGATTTTGGTTCCACCACATTCATGGTGAACCAGAATTAAGGGAGACGAGATGATGAGCGCTTTCACCGTGCGGCTTCCCGATGAGACCGTGGCCAAGCTCGACCAATTGGCCGAAAAGGTGGATCGCTCCCGCTCCTACGTGGCGGCCCAGGCGATCGAAGACTATGTCGCCCGGCAGGAATGGCAGCTTGCTGAGATCGAGGCCGGCCTCGAGGAAGCCGATCGAGGGGAATTTGCAAGCGAGAAGAATCTGGTCGGCGTCATAGCGAAATACGTCAAGCCGGCCTCCGGACGATGAAGCGGATTCGCCGGGCAGAGCGCGCAGCGCGCCGTCTCGACCAGATTGGACAATCCAACAGCCGCGGCACGGGTCGTTGCCCGCATTGTTTCCGCCGTGGACAATCTTGCCGAACATCCTGCGATGGGCCGCGTCGGGCGGGTGAAAAGGGACACGAGAGCTGGTCTTGGCTGATATCCCATACATAATTCCCTACCGTGTTGTCGGCGACGAGATCGAGATACTCACCGTGATGCATGCAGCCCAGCGATGGCCGCGACAATTGTAGACATCGCCGAAGCCTTGCCGGCAGGCTTGAAACACCGGCGGCAATCGTCTATATCAGCCTCAAATTCTTGGTCGGTATGACGAAGAGTGGGTCCACCCGGTCCCGCTCTTTTTTGTTACCTGCCGGCCGGAAGCCAAAAGCGACAGGGATCCGATGACTGCAGCGGCAAGCGAGGCCGACGACCGTATCATCCGCGAAAGCGGCATCGATGCGCGCATTGCGCTGATCGTGCAGCCGGTGCTCAAGGCCATCGGCTTTCGTCTCGTGCGGGTGCAACTGACCGGTCAGAACGGGCTGACGCTGCAGATCATGGCCGAGCGCGAGGACGGCACCATGACCGTCGAGGATTGCGAAGAGGTCAGCCGCGCGGTGTCGCCGGCCCTCGATGTCGAGGATCCGATCGAAAAGGCGTATCATCTCGAAGTGTCCTCGCCCGGTATCGACCGGCCGCTGGTGCGCAAGTCGGATTTCACCACCTGGACCGGTCACCTGGTCAAGCTGGAGACGTCCCTCCTCGTCAGCGATCGCAAGCGCTTCAAGGGCAAGATCGCCGAGGCCGACGCCGATGGCATCCTTATCGAGCGCGACAAGGCGGCCTATGGCGAGGAACCGGCGGTGCGCGTGCCTTATGACGCTATCGCCGAGGCCCGGCTGGTGCTGACCGACGATCTCATCCGCGATGCCCTGTCGAAGGACAACCGGGCGCGCAAGGAAGCCAGGAAACGCCGCGGCGAAGCGGAAGACGCCGCCGAGGAAGACGAAACCGAACAGGAAAGTTGATAGCGCCGCCGGGCTGCAAGTCCGAGGCGAATCGGGAGAAAGACAATGGTTGTAAGCGCCAACAGGCTTGAACTGCTGCAGATCGCCGATGCGGTCGCGCGTGAAAAGTCGATCGACAAGTCGATCGTCATCGCCGCCATGGCCGATGCGATCCAGAAGGCGGCGCGCTCGCGCTACGGCCAGGAGACCAACATCCGCGCCGACATCAACCCGAACACCGGTGAGATGAAGCTGCAGCGGCTGATGGAAGTGGTCGATAAGGTCGAGGACTACGCCACGCAGATCGCGCTTTCCACGGCGCGCGAGCGCAACCCCGACGCCCAGCTCGGCGACTTCATCGCCGAGCAGCTGCCGCCGATGGATTTCGGCCGTATCGCCGCTCAATCGGCCAAGCAGGTCATCGTGCAGAAGGTGCGCGAGGCCGAGCGCGATCGCCAGTATGACGAATACAAGGATCGCATCGGCGAGATCGTCAACGGCACCGTCAAGCGCGTCGAATATGGCAACGTCATCGTCGATCTCGGCCGCGGCGAGGCCATCATCCGCCGCGACGAGCTGATCCCGCGCGAGAACTATAAGTATGGCGACCGCGTGCGGGCCTATGTCTACGACGTGCGCCGCGAGCAGCGCGGCCCGCAGATCTTCCTGTCGCGCACCCATCCGCAGTTCATGGCCAAGCTCTTCACCATGGAAGTGCCGGAAATCTACGACGGCATCATCGAGATCAAGTCGGTCGCCCGCGACCCCGGTTCGCGCGCCAAGATCGCCGTCATCTCGCGCGATTCCTCGATCGATCCGGTCGGCGCCTGCGTCGGTATGCGCGGCAGCCGCGTCCAGGCGGTGGTCGGCGAATTGCAGGGCGAGAAGATCGACATCATCCCGTGGTCGCCTTCGGCCGCTTCCTTCATCGTCAACGCGCTGCAGCCGGCCGAGGTCGCCAAGGTGGTGCTCGACGAGGATGCCGAGCGCATCGAGGTGGTGGTGCCGGACGACCAGCTCTCGCTGGCCATCGGCCGCCGCGGCCAGAACGTGCGCCTGGCCTCGCAGCTCACCGGCTGGGACATCGATATCCTGACCGAACAGGAAGAGAGCGAGCGCCGCCAGAAGGAATTCGTCGAGCGTTCGGCGCTGTTCATGGAAGCCCTCGACGTCGACGAGATGGTCGGCCAGGTGCTCGCTTCCGAAGGCTTCACCAGCGTCGAGGAAGTCGCCTATGTCGACTCGGGCGAAATCTCCTCCATCGACGGCTTCGACGAGGACACCGCTTCGGAAATCCAGACCCGCGCCCGCGAATATCTGGAGAAGATCGAGGCCGAGCATGACGAAAAGCGCAAGGCGCTGGGCGTCAAGGACGAGCTGCGCGAGATCCCCGGCGTCACCACCGCCATGATGGTGACTCTTGGCGAGGACGGCGTGAAGACGATCGAGGATTTCGCCGGCTATGCCGCCGACGACCTGATCGGCTGGAAAGAGCGCAAGGACGGCGAGACCAAGGTCTATCCGGGCGTTCTCGCCTCTCATGGCGTCTCGCGCGCCGAGGCCGAGCAGATGGTGCTCGCCGCCCGCAGGCGGGCCGGCTGGATCACCGAGGAAGAACTCGCCGCCGAAGAGGCAGCGGTCGGCGAAACCGTCGGTGCGTGAGGTGACCACCAATCGCAAAGCCCGTGGACGAGATGAACGATCGCACTTGCATCGTTACGCGCAGGCAGGCCGAAGCGGATGAACTGATCCGCTTCGTCGTCGGCCCGGATTCGGCCGTCGTTCCGGACATCAAGAGAAATCTGCCCGGCCGCGGTTGCTGGGTCACCGCCGATCGCCTACATATCGAGAAGGCAGCGGCGAAGAACCTGTTTGCCCGCGCATTCAAGGCGCAGGTGACCGTCCCGTCCGATCTCGGCGGCATGGTCGACGGGCTGCTCTCCAGATACGCTCTGGGTATGCTTGGCCTTGCCCGCAAGGCGGGCGCCGTCGTTCTTGGCGCCGCCAAGGTCGAGGGTGCTGTGCGCGACGGGCTGGCCCTGCTCGTTCTGCATGCGGCGGAGGCGTCGGACGACGGCGTCCGCAAGATCAGTCAGGCGCGGCGGGCGACCGTCCATCTCGGCGGTCCTGCCATCCTTGCCTACAAACTTTTCTCCGAGGCCGAGTTGAGCTTGGCATTGGGGGGTACAAATGTGATACATGCTGCCGTCCTCGCGCAGGACGCGGGACTGGCGGTTGAGAAGCGCGTTGTTGCGCTCGACCGATATCGGGGCGGTACCCCGAACGATCTGGCAATGCTTGCGGCCGTTGCCGACGAAGATGATGCCGCAGAGGATATGGAATGAACGATACGAAATCGGGCGACGACAAGACGTTGAGCGTTACGCCGAAGAAGACCTTGACGCTGAAGCGCCCCGGCCTCGAGCAGGGCACCGTGCGCCAGAACTTCTCGCATGGCCGCACCAAGTCGGTCGTCGTCGAGACCAAGAAGCGCAAGTTCTCGCTGCCTGGCGACAAGCCGGAGCCGGTGGCGCCGTCCGTGTTCACGCCGAAGCCCGCCGCGCCCGCTTCTGTTGCCGCCGCGCCTGTCGTGCAGGAAGCGCAGAAGGCGCCGCCTCCGCCGCCGGAACGTTCGGGCATGGTCCTGAACGAACTGTCACGCGGCGAGATGGAAGCGCGCCGCAGGGCATTGGAAGGCTCCAAGGCCCGCGAGGCCGAGGATCGCCAGCGCGCTCAGGAGGATGCCAAGCGCCGCGCCGAGGAAGAGGAACGCCGCAAGCGCGAGCGCGACGAATCCGCGCGCCGTCAGGCAGAGGAGGAAGCACGCCTGCAGGCCGAGGCCGAGTCGCGGCGTCGTGCCGAGGAAGAGGCTCGCCGTCGCGCGCCGCAGGCGGCCGATGTCGCTACGGCAGATGACGAGGAAGAGGCCAAGCCGAGGCGCACAGGTGCGGGCGGTGGCGCAGGCGCCAGCGCGCCTGCCCGGCGCCTTGCAACGCCGGAAGTGGCGCGGCCCGCCAAGCCGACCAAGGGCGAGGAAGATCGCCGCCGCGGCAAGCTGACGCTGAACACCGCGCTGTCGGACGAAGATGCGCGCGGCCGTTCACTGTCGTCAATGCGCCGCCGCCAGGAAAAATTCAAACGCGCGATGCACAATGAGCCGCGCGAGAAAGTCATGCGCGAAGTGATCCTGCCCGAAACCATCACCATCCAGGAACTGGCGCAACGCATGTCCGAGCGCGCCGTGGATGTGGTCAAGTACTTCATGAAGCAGGGCCAGATCCTGAAGCCGGGCGACGTCATCGACGCCGACACGGCCGAGCTGGTCGCTTCCGAGTTTGGCCACACCGTCCGCCGCGTTGCGGAGTCCGACATCGAGGAAGGCCTGTTCAACATCGCCGACCGTCCCGAGGACCTGGTGTCGCGTCCGCCGGTCGTGACCATCATGGGCCATGTCGATCACGGCAAGACCTCGCTGCTCGACGCCATCCGCAACGCCAATGTCGTCTCCGGCGAGGCCGGCGGCATCACCCAGCATATCGGCGCCTACCAGATCGAGAAGAACGGTCAGAAGATCACCTTCATCGACACGCCCGGCCACGCCGCCTTCACGGCCATGCGCGCCCGCGGCGCCCAGGTCACCGACATCGCCGTGCTGGTGGTGGCGGCGGACGACAGCGTGATGCCGCAGACGATCGAATCGATCAACCACGCCAAGGCGGCCGGCGTGCCGATCATCGTGGCGATCAACAAGATCGACAAACGCGACGCCGATCCGCAGAAGGTGCGGACCGAACTGCTGCGCCACGAGGTGTTCGTGGAATCGATGGGCGGCGAGGTGCTGGACGTCGAGGTTTCGGCGACCAAGGGCACCAATCTCGACAAGCTGCTCGAAGCGATCCTGCTGCAGGCCGAAGTTCTCGACCTCAAGGCCAATCCTGACCGCACCGCCGAAGGCGCGGTGATCGAAGCCAAGCTCGACAAGGGCCGCGGTCCGGTCGCCACCGTTCTGGTGCAGACCGGCACGCTGATGCCGGGCGACATCATTGTCGCCGGCAACGAGTGGGGCCGTGTGCGCGCGCTTGTCGACGACCGCGGCGAGCATGTGCCGGAAGCGCCGCCGGCGATGCCGGTCGAGGTGCTTGGCCTTCAGGGCACGCCGCAGGCCGGTGACCGTTTCGCCGTCGTCAACAACGAGGCCCGCGCCCGCGAGATCACCGAATACCGTCAGCGCCTGGCGCGCGACAAGGCTGTGGCCAAGCATGCCGGCCAGCGCGGCTCGCTTGAACAGATGATGTCGCAGTTGCAGACGAGCGGGCTGAAGGAATTCCCGCTGGTCATCAAGGGCGACGTGCAGGGCTCCATCGAGGCGATCAACGCCGCTCTGGAAAAGCTCGGCAACGACGAGGTCAGGGTGCGGATCGTCCATTCGGGCGCCGGCGGCATCACCGAAAGCGACGTCTCGCTGGCCGAGACGTCAGGTGCCGCGATCATCGGCTTCAACGTCCGCGCCAACGCGCAGGCGCGCACCGCGGCAGCGGCCGCGGGCATCGAGATCCGCTACTACTCGATCATCTACAACCTCGTCGACGATGTGAAGGCGGCCCTTTCCGGCATGCTTTCGCCGGAGCGGCGCGAGACCTTCATCGGCAATGCCGAGATCCTCGAGATCTTCGACATCTCCAAGGTCGGCAAGATCGCCGGCTGCCGCGTCACCGAAGGCAAGGTCGAGCGTGGTGCGGGCGTGCGCCTGATCCGCGACAACGTTGTCGTCCACGAAGGCACGTTGAAGACGCTCAAGCGTTTCAAGGACGAGGTTGCGGAAGTGCCGGGCGGCCAGGAATGCGGCATGGCCTTCCAGAACTACGAGGACATGCGCGTCGGCGACGTCATCGAATGCTTCCGCGTCGAGATGGTGAGCAGGACGCTCTAATTCGGGTATACTCGCCGAAATGAAACGGGCGGCGGCCGCAAGGCTGCCACCCAGGCCGCTCATGCATTTGAGACATGTGGCGTGGTCCCATCCCGCGCTTCACGATTTCAGGACCGAAAAATGTCACGTTCGACAACGTCAGGCCCCTCCCAGCGCATGCTGCGCGTCGGCGAGCAGGTGCGTCATGCCCTTTCCGAAACGCTGCAGCGCGGCGAGATCATCGATCCGGTGATCGAGAACAGCGTCGTCTCGGTCTCCGAGGTGCGCATGTCGCCCGATCTCAAGATCGCCACCGCCTTCGTCTCGCCGCTTGGCGCGGCTGACGACAATGCCGTGGTCGAGGCGCTCAACAGGCACGCGAAGTTCATCCGCGGCCGTGTGTCCGGCGCGTTGAGGCAGATGAAGTATATGCCGGAGTTCCGCTTCCGCCTCGACACATCCTTCGACAATTTCGCGAAGATCAATGAACTGCTGAAATCGCCCGAAGTGGCGCGCGATCTCGGCGACGGCAAGAACAACGACAAGGACGAGGAATAGTGGCGCGGCGCGGCAAGAAGAAGGGTCGGCCGGTCTCCGGCTGGGTGGTGCTGGACAAGCCGGTCGGCATGGGCTCGACCGAGGCCGTTTCCAAGATTAAATGGCTGTTTCAGGCCGAGAAGGCCGGCCATGCCGGCACGCTCGATCCGCTCGCTTCCGGCATGCTGCCGATCGCGCTTGGCGAAGCGACCAAGACCGTTCCCTACGTGCAGGATGGCGCCAAGGTCTACCGCTTCACCGTCGCCTGGGGCGAGGAGCGCTCGACCGACGACCTCGAAGGCCCGGTGACCAACAGCTCCGATCGGCGCCCGGCCGAGGCCGAGCTGCGGGCGCTGCTGCCGAAATACACCGGCATCATCATGCAGACGCCGCCGCAATTCTCGGCCATCAAGATCGCCGGCGAGCGCGCCTATGATCTCGCCCGCGACGGCGAGACGGTCGAGATACCCGCGCGGGAAATTGAAATCGGCCGTTTGGATATTATCGAGCACAGTGCCGACAAGACCGCCTTCGAGGTCGAATGCGGCAAGGGCACCTATGTGCGCTCGCTGGCGCGCGACATGGGCCGCGATCTCGGCTGCTTCGGCCATATCGCTGAATTGCGCCGCGTCGAGGTCGAGCCGTTCACGCCGGACGATTTCGTCACGGTAGCCGAACTGGAAGCGGCCCGTTTCGGCGGCAAAGGCGAAGCTGTTCCGGACGAAGCTGAGGTCCCGGTCGATTTCAGCGCCATCGATGCGCTGCTGGTCGAAACGGCGGCGGCTCTCGATTGCCTGCCGCAGGTCGCGGTCAGCGACGACGCGGCGACGAAGATCCGCCTCGGCAATCCCGTCATCATTCGCGGCCGCGATGCGCCGGTCGAGGCGGAGGAGGCCTGCGCCACCGCGCGCGGCAGGCTCGTCGCCATCGGCGCTATCGAGCAGGGCATGTTCAAGCCCAAGCGGGTCTTTGCCGGGTGAATCCGGTCGTCTAAGCTCCACTGGGTGCCGACGCTTCAGGGATCTCATGGCCAAGGCTGATACAGGCAACAAGAGGGCGCCGCTGAGAACCCGCCGGCCGCCGGTCGGGGCGTCGCCCGGCACGCTGATCGCCGATCCGGCGGCACGGCGCAGCGAGCTTCGGCTGACACTGATCTCGCCGCAGAAATACGAAACCATCGACAATGCCTCGATCGACGACCTCAACACCCATTGCGAGAAATGGCCTGTCGTCTGGCTGGACTGCACGGGGCTTGCCAACATTCCGCTGATCGAGGAGATCGGCCGTATCTTCAACCTCCACCCGCTGGCGCTGGAGGACGTCGTCAACACTGGACAGCGGCCCAAGGTGGATTTCTTCGAGGACCATGCTTTCGTCGTCATGCGCATGATCGACGATGTCACCTCGCATCGCTACGAACAGATCTCGCTGTTCTTCGGCCGAAATTTCGTCGTCACTTTCCAGGAACGGGAGGGCGATCCGTTCGATCCGGTGCGCAAGCGCATCGCAGCCGCGATGCCGAACCGGCTGCGCTCGCGCGGCGCCGATTATCTTGCCTATGCGCTGATCGATGCCATTGTCGACAGCTATTTCCCGCCGATCGAGGCGGCGAGCGAACTGGTCGACGGCATCGAGGATGAGATGCTGAACAAGCCGCACAAGCATCAGATGCGGCAGCTGCATGAACTCAGGCGTGACGCCAACGTGCTCAAGGGCGTGCTGTGGCCGATGCGCGATGCGCTGGCGACGCTGATCCGCAACGACGTGCCCTTCGTGACGGCTGAAACCAAGATCTTCTTCAACGACACGCTCGACCATTCGCTGCGGCTGATCGAGCTGGTCGAGAACCAGCGCGACATGCTCACCGGCCTGATCGAGATGCATCTCTCGCTGTCCCAGGCCCGCACCAACGACGTCATTTCCTATCTGACGATCGTCTCGGTGATCTTCATGCCGCTGACCTTCCTGGTCGGCGTCTGGGGCATGAATTTCGATCCGGAAAGCTCGCCTTGGAACATGCCCGAGCTGAAGGCCTATTACGGTTATCCGGCCTCGCTTGTGTTCATGGCGATCGTCGCGGTCGGCTTGATCGCGTTCTTCAAATGGAAGAAGTGGTTGTAGCCTTTGAATTCTCCCCTTTTTCGCAACCTGAACCTGCGACAAGCCGGCTTGACAATTGGGCTGGTGTTTTTTCCGGAATTGCACTATATGCGCCGCAGCTTCGCGCCCTGACGCGTCGCTTGCACTGGCCCCTGCTGGACGACATCCCGGCTGTGGGCGTCCCGTTTCCTCCAACAGATAAGGAAAAGCTCGATGTCGATCACTGCCGATCGCAAGAAGGAATTGATGACCGAATTTGCAACCGCCAAGGGCGACACCGGATCTCCGGAAGTCCAGGTTGCCATCCTTTCCGAGCGCATCAAGAACCTGACCGAGCACTTCAAGGACCACAAGAAGGACAACCATTCCCGCCGTGGCCTGCTTGCTCTGGTCTCCCAGCGCCGCAGCCTGCTTGACTACCTCAAGCGCAAGGATGACGCGCGCTACCAGACGCTGATCGACAAGCTCGGTCTCCGTCGCTGACCAATTGACCGGCGGGCTCTCCAAGGGGAGCCCGCCGGTCGCGCATTGGCGCATCGGATGGTCCGCTGCCGCAATGCTGAAAAGGAAATTCGCCTGCGCGCATGGCGCGTTCCGGAGACAGGGTTTCCGGCGTCATGCGCAAGGCCGGCCGACAAGCCGGCCAATCGGGTTCCGGACCGCAGAGGGCTATCCGGAACCGCCCATGGACGGTCATGGGGCAGGATTGCAGGACGCTCGTTCGGCCTTGAGGCGGATCTATCGAGCTTCCCGCTGTCTTGCCCGTGGCTGCCCGAAGGAAGCCAGGGAAGGGAGAACCCGCGACCGTTAGGACGGTGCGGCCCTTTCCGCATATGAAGGACAAGATATGTTCAATCATCACAAAGTGGAAATCGAATGGGGCGGCCGTCCGCTCATCCTGGAGACCGGCAAGATCGCGCGCCAGGCTGACGGCGCGGTGCTGGCCACCTATGGCGAGACCGTGGTTCTGGCCACCGTCGTCTCGATGAAGGAGCCGAAGCCCGGCCTCGATTTCTTCCCGCTCACCGTCAACTACCAGGAAAAGACTTATGCCGCCGGCAAGATCCCGGGCGGCTATTTCAAGCGCGAGGGCCGTCCGAGCGAAAAGGAAACGCTGGTTTCCCGCCTGATCGACCGCCCGATCCGCCCGCTTTTCGCCGACGGCTACAAGAACGACACCCAGATCGTCGTCACCGTCGTGCAGCATGACCTCGAGAACGATCCGGACATCCTCTCGATCGTCGCCACTTCCGCCGCGCTCACCCTTTCCGGCGTGCCCTTCATGGGTCCGATAGGCGGCGCCCGCGTCGGCTATATCAACGGCGAATATGTGCTCAACCCGCATATCGACGAGATGGAGGAATCCAAGCTCGACCTCGTCGTCGCCGGCACCGCCGACGCCGTGCTGATGGTCGAATCCGAGGCCAAGGAACTCTCCGAGGACCTGATGCTCGGCGCCGTCGTTTTCGGCCACAAGAGCTTCCAGCCGGTCATCGATGCCATCATCAAGCTGGCCGAGGTCGCCGCCAAGGAGCCGCGCGACTTCACCGCGCCGGATTATTCCGCGCTTGAAGCCGAGATGCTGAAGGTCGTCGGCGACGAGCTTCGCGAGGCCTACAAGATCACCGACAAGCAGTCGCGCTATGCCGCGGTCGACGCCGTCAAGGCAAAGGTCAAGGCGGCCTTCGCTCCGGCCGAGGGTGAGGAAGCCAAGTACACTTCCGAGCAGATCGGCAGCGTCTTCAAGGAGCTCCAGGCCAAGGTCGTGCGCTGGAACATCCTCGACACCGGCTCGCGCATCGACGGCCGCGATCTCAAGACCGTGCGCAAGATCGTGTCGGAAGTCGGCGTCCTGCCGCGCACCCATGGCTCGGCGCTGTTCACCCGCGGCGAGACCCAGGCGCTGGTGGTTGCCACGCTGGGCACCGGCGAGGACGAGCAGTTCGTCGATTCGCTGACCGGCATGTACAAGGAGAAGTTCCTTCTCCACTACAACTTCCCGCCCTACTCGGTCGGCGAGACCGGCCGCATGGGCTCGCCGGGCCGCCGCGAAATCGGCCATGGTAAGCTCGCCTGGCGCGCCATCCATCCGATGCTGCCTTCGGCAGAACAGTTCCCCTACACGCTGCGCGTCGTTTCGGAGATCACCGAATCCAATGGTTCGTCGTCGATGGCGACCGTGTGCGGCACCTCGCTGGCGCTGATGGACGCGGGCGTTCCGCTGGCCAAGCCGGTTGCCGGCATCGCCATGGGCCTGATCAAGGAAGGCGAGCGCTTCGCGGTGCTCTCCGATATTCTTGGTGACGAGGACCATCTCGGCGACATGGACTTCAAGGTCGCCGGCACCGCCAATGGCGTCACCTCGCTGCAGATGGACATCAAGATCGACGGCATCACCGAGGAGATCATGGGCATCGCGCTTGCCCAGGCCAAGGACGGCCGCCTGCACATCCTCGGCGAGATGGCGCATGCGCTGTCCGGCGCCCGCGCCGAGCTCGGCGAGTTCGCGCCGCGCATCGAGGTCATGCACATCCCGACCGACAAGATCCGCGACGTCATCGGCTCCGGCGGCAAGGTGATCCGCGAGATCGTCGAGAAGACCGGCGCCAAGATCAACATCGAGGACGACGGCACGGTCAAGATCGCTTCGGCGAACGCCAAGGAGATCGAGGCGGCCAAGAAGTGGATCCACACTATCGTCGCCGAGCCGGAAGTCGGCGAGATCTACGAAGGCACCGTCGTCAAGACGGCCGACTTCGGCGCCTTCGTCAACTTCTTCGGCCCGCGCGACGGTCTCGTCCACATTTCGCAGCTCGCTAATGAGCGCGTCGCCAAGACCTCCGACGTCGTCAAGGAAGGCGACAAGGTTTGGGTCAAGCTGATGGGCTTCGACGAGCGCGGCAAGGTGCGCCTGTCGATGAAGGTCGTCGACCAGGCGACCGGCAAGGAAATCGTCCAGGAGAAGAAGAAGGCCGAAGGCGAGGAAGACGCCGCCTGATCGGTCTGGCTGGATAGTTTGAGACGGGCGCGCCGCAAGGTCGCGCCCGTTTTGTTTCGAGGGTGGATGAATGGCCGCCGAGCCGCTGAAGACGCTGTTCTACCCGTTCGAGGCCGAGGCGCTGCCTTTGCCGCGAAAGGATGCCCGCGTTCTTTTTCTGGGCGCCGAGCCCGGCTTCCGCTTGCCCGAAGGCTTCGATGCGGCGCTGCATCTCGTGCAGGGCTTTCGACCGCATTTCCGCGCCTTGCAGGCGTCCGGCTACACGGTCACGCCGAGCGTGGAAGGCCAGGGCTACGACATGGCTCTCGTGCTCGCCGGCCGTCATCGCGGCCAGAATGAACGGCGCATCGGCGATGCCATCGAGCGCGTCCTGCCGGGCGCGCTGATCGCTGTCGCGGGTGGCAAGGATGACGGCATCGACAGCCTACGCAAGCGGATCAATGCGCTGGCGCCGCTCGAAGGCCATCTGCCGAAGCATCACGGGGTTGCCTTCTGGTTCCAGCGGGCGGGCACGGAAGCAGCCGAGACGCTGCGCGCCGGCAACCCCGACCTTGTCGTTGAAAGCCGTTTCAAAACCGCGCCTGGCATGTTCTCCTTCGATCGGATCGATGCCGGTTCGAAACTGCTCGTTGCGAGCCTGCCTGATGATCTCAAAGGCAATGTCGCTGATTTCTGCGCCGGCTGGGGTTATCTGGCAGCGGAGGTCCTGCAGCGTTCGCGGAGTCTCACCGCGCTCGATCTCTATGAAGCGGATTTCGAGGCACTGGAGGCAGCCAGGATGAATGTCCATGGCGCCATCGAGCCGCGTTTCTTCTGGATCGATCTGCTCGCTGAGGCGGTCGAGCGGCGCTACGACGCCATCGTCATGAACCCGCCTTTCCACAGCGGCCGCGCCGCCGAGCCCGGCATTGGCGCCGGCATGATCCGCGCCGCGTCGAAGGCGCTGAAACCGGGCGGCCGCCTGTTCATGGTCGCCAATCGCCAGCTTCCCTATGAACAGGTGCTGTCCGAGGCCTTCGCCAACCATGCCGAGATCGCCCGCGACGGCATGTTCAAGGTGTTGTCGGCGCGCCGCTAAAAGCAATTCCAGGAAAAGTGCGGAGCGGTTTTCCGTCCGGAATTGCGCCAGGAAAAAAGCAATTCCAGGAAAAGTGCGGAGCGGTTTTCCGTCCGGAATTGCGCCGGGAGAAAGTAGCTCTAATGCAGGCTGACGATACAGGCGGGCTCGCGCGCTTCGATGGCAGGCCGCGCCTCGCCGAGTTCGACCTTGAGTGGCGCCGGCCGGCCGAACAGATAGCCCTGGACCACCTCGCAGCCCGCGGCCCTGAGCAGCGTAGCCTGGTTCTCGGTCTCCACGCCTTCGGCGATGATGCCGACGCCCAGCGCCCGCGACAGGCCGACAATGGTCGAGACGATCGCGCCGGAACTGGAGTCGGTGTCGATGCGGCTGACGAAGGAACGGTCGATCTTCAGCTTGCCGAAGGAGAAGTCGATCAGATAGCTCAAATTGGAATAGCCGGTCCCGAAATCGTCGACGGCCACCGAAATCCCCATCTCGGCAAGCTGCTTCAGGATCGCGGCGGCGCGGTCGCGATCCTGCATCATCGCCGTCTCGGTGACCTCGAGCTCCAGCCGCGACGGCTTGATGCCGGTCGATTCCATCACCTCGCGCACGATGCCGACGAAATCCCTGGTCATGAACTGGACCGGCGAGATGTTGACGGCGACGAAGCAGTCCTGCGGCAGATGCTTGGCATCGCTGCAGGCCTTGCGCAGCACCCATTCGCCGATCGGATTGATCATGCCGGTTTCCTCGGCGATCGGAATGAACTCCATCGGCGGAATCATGCCGCGCTCCGGATGCTTCCAGCGGATCAGCGCCTCGTAGCCAACGACGCGACCGCTCGGCAGGTTGAGCTGCGGCTGGTAATGGAGACTGAAGTCGCCGCGGTCGAAAGCGGTCTTCAGCTCCGATTCGATCCATTGCCGATAGTCGGCCACGCGACCCATGTCGGCGTGGAAGACAGACCAGTTGCCGACGCCGCTGGCCCGCGCATTCTGCAGCGCCAGGTTCGAACGGCGCAGGACCTGAACCGGGTCGACGCCGTCCTTCGGCATCGCCACGATGCCTACCGACAGGCTGACCGACTGCAGGTGGGTCTGCAACTGATAGGGCTCCATCATATCGTTGATGAGCTTTTCGATCAGCCGCTCGACCGAACCACGGATGTCGCGGTCCGGCAGCAGCACGCCGAACTCGCCGGCGCCAATGCGCCCGATCACAGCATCCTTCGGCATGCTCTCCTTCAGCCTGCTGGTGAAGGCGCGGACAAGGTCGTCGCCATGGCTGTAGCCGATGGCGTCGTTGATCTGCTTGAAGCGGTCGATATCGATGTCGATCAGGAACACCGGCTCGCCGGTTCGGATCGTATCGGCGGCGGCATCGGCAATCTTGCCGACCATGGCCTGGCGCGACAACAGTCCGGTCAGCTTGTCGAAATGGGTTTCCTTGACGACATAGGCCACCGATTCATCGACGCCGGCGAAGAATGACATCGCCGCACCGCCGGCGGCAAGGGCGCACAGCGCGGCGATGACGCCTATCACCGTCTCGGCCGGCATGCCGGCCACGCCGTCGCCGAAGCCGAACCGCAGCCCCCATAATCCGAGGATGAAACTGCCCATGCCGGAGCTGGCGATGGTGATCAGCCGGAATAGCGGTGTTCGCTTCGGGTTACTGATTGCAGACATGCAAGGTCCCTGGATTGAGGGGCCTTGTAGCGGAAATCTCCTTAAAATGAGTTTCCGCCGATGCCTGCAATTTTACTGGAAAATATTGTTTGCCTTAGCGAACTATTCGCGACCACCATCGTTCTGCTTCAGCTCCTCCAGCGACGGCATCGAAACGATGTGATAGCCGGAATCCACATAATGGATCTCGCCGGTGACACCCGACGAAAGATCGGATAGCAGGTAAAGCGCCGAGCCGCCGACTTCGTCCAGGGTCACGGTGCGCCGCAGAGGCGAGTTCCGCTGCTGATAGGAGAACATGTGGCGGGCGTCCGAAACGCCAGAGCCGGCCAGCGTACGCACCGGTCCGGCCGAGATGCCGTTCACCCTGATGCCGCGCGGCCCGTAGTCATTGGCAAGGTAGCGAACGCTGGCCTCGAGCCCGGCCTTGGCGACGCCCATGACATTGTAGTTCGGCATCACCCGCACCGACCCGGCATAGGTAAGTGTAATCATCGAGCCGCCATTGCCCATGAGCGCGGCGGCATTGCGGGCGATCTCGGTGAAGGAATAGCAGGAGATCACCATCGTGCGCACGAAATTGTCGCGGCTGGTGTCGGCGTAGAGGCCCTTGAGCTCGTTCTTGTCGGAAAAGCCGATGGCGTGCACCACGAAGTCCAGCCCGCCCCAGGCCTTGCCGAGGGTCTCGAAGGTCGCGGTGACCGAGGCGCTGTCCTCGACGTCGCAAGGCACGATCAAGGAGGCGCCCACCTTCTCGGCGAGCGGCTTGACGCGCCGCCCGAAGGCGTCGCCCTGATAGGTGAAGGCAAGCTCCGCCCCGTGCTCGGACAATTTCTTGGCGATGCCCCAGGCGATCGAATGATCGTTGGCGACCCCCATGACAAGCCCGCGCTTGCCCTTCATCAACCCTTCCATAAAAGGCAGATCCTTATGCGGAATAGCGCTGGAAAATCAGCGTTGCGTTGGTGCCACCGAAACCGAAGGAATTGGACAAAACGGTGTCGATCTTGGCGTTGTCGATACGCTTGCGCACGATTGGCATGCCCTCGAATTCCGGATCGAGCTCCTCGATATGGGCGCTCTCGCCGATGAAGCCGCCCTGCATCATCAGGATCGAATAGATCGACTCCTGCACGCCGGCCGCCCCCAGCGAATGGCCGGTGAGCGACTTGGTCGAGGTGATGTAGGGCATCTTGTCGCCGAACACCTCGCGGATCGCGCCCATTTCCTTGGAATCGCCGACCGGCGTCGAGGTGCCGTGGGTGTTGATGTAGTCGACCGGGGTCGAGACGGTGGCAAGCGCCTGCCGCATGCAGCGGATGGCGCCTTCCCCCGAAGGCGCGACCATGTCGTAGCCGTCGGAGGTCGCGCCGTAGCCGACGATCTCGGCATAGATCTTGGCACCGCGCGCCTTGGCGTGCTCCAATTCCTCCAGCACCAGCACGCCGGCGCCGCCGGCGATGACAAAACCGTCGCGGTTGACGTCATAGGCGCGCGAAGCGGCCGATGCCTTGTCGTTGAATTTCGACGACATGGCGCCCATGGCGTCGAAAAGGTCCGACATCGTCCAGTCGAGATCTTCGTGGCCGCCGGCGAACATCATGTCCTGCTTGCCCCACTGGATCAGCTCATAGGCATTGCCGATGCAATGCGCCGAGGTCGAGCACGCCGACGAGATCGAGTAGTTGACGCCATGGATCTTGAACCATGTGGCCAGGGTGGCCGATGCCGTCGACGACATTGCCTTCGGCACGGCGAATGGACCGATGCGCTTGGGGCTGTTGTTCTTGATCGTGGTTTCGGCCGCCTCGACGATGGTGCGGGTCGAGGGTCCGCCGGACCCCATCACGATGCCGGTCCGCTCATTGGTGATGTCGCTCTCGCCAAGCCCGGCATCGGCGATCGCCTGGTCCATGGCGACATGGTTCCAGGCCGCACCCTGGCTCAGGAAGCGCATGGCGCGGCGGTCGATCATCGGGGTAGGATCGAGCGTCGGCGCGCCCCAGACCTGGCAGCGGAAGCCGTGCGCGGCGAAGGAATTGGAAAAGCTGATGCCGGATTTGGCATCGTAAAGCGAGCTCTGCACCTCATTGGCATTGTTGCCGATCGACGACACAATGCCGAGCCCTGTCACTACGACCCGTCTCATTCGCAACTCCTTCCGGCGTATCCGGGCGCAAAACCTAGCCGGTTTTCGCCTGTGATCATACGCAAATAAACTGACGTGGCGCCCATTGGGTACGCGGACGCCGTGGCGAAAAACGGTCAGGCGGCCGACTGCTTGGACAGGCCGACCTTCAGATCCGTGGCGGCGTATATGGGTTCGCCATCCGCCTTAAGCCAGCCATCGGCGATGCCGAGCACCAGCCGGCCGCGCATCACGCGCTTGAAGTCGACGCCGTACTCGACCTTCTTCACCGATGGCGTCACCATGCCCTTGAACTTCACCTCGCCGGTCGAAAGCGCCATGCCCTTGCCGGGTTCGCCCAGCCAGCCGAGATAAAAACCCGTCAACTGCCACATGGCGTCGAGGCCGAGGCAGCCCGGCATGATCGGATTGCCGATGAAGTGGCAGGCGAAGAACCACAGGTCCGGCTTGATGTCGAATTCGGCGCGGATGAAGCCCTTGTCGAAAGCGCCGCCGGTCTCGCTAATCTCGGTGATGCGGTCGAACATCAACATAGGTGGGTAGGGCAGCTGGGCGTTGCCCGGCCCGAACAGGTCGCCGCGGGCGCAGGCGAGCAGTTCCTCGTAATCGTAGCTGGACTTTTGATCCGCCATCAAATTTCCGTCCCCGTGTTCTTTCGCGGGCGGCAGGGCGCCCTTCTCGTTGGTTTCCTAACACACTCTGTTTGCTGCCGGAAACCGGCGTTTGCGCTTAACCCGTGCGCCTGCCCGGGTCAATGCGCGCTATTGATCGCATCCAGACTACAGAATATATGTCGGCTGATGTCCGGTTTTGGCTTTCGACGTCTTTTTGCCACTCTGGACCTGTTGACGGGCTGGGCAACAAGCTTCGAAGCGAAGAGATGGATTCGGGCTACCGGAAGGAAAATGTCGCTGTGGACAAGCGGGTTCGCGAAGCCGGCCTGAGGCCGACGCGCCAGCGCATCGCGCTGGCCGATCTGCTTTTCGCCAAGGGCGACCGCCACCTTTCGGCCGAGGAACTGCACGAGGAGGCGATCGCCGCCGGCGTGCCGGTTTCATTGGCGACGGTCTATAACGCGCTCCATCAGTTCACAGAGGCCGGCCTGCTGCGCATCCTGGCGGTCGAAGGCTCGAAAACCTATTTCGACACCAACACCTCCGACCATCATCACTTCTATGTCGAGGGCGAGAACCGGATTTTCGACATCGAAAGCGGACCGGTCACCGTCTCCAACCTGCCGGCACCGCCGGAGGGCATGGAGATCGCCAATGTCGACATCGTCGTGAGGCTTCGCCCGAAGCGCGGCGACTGATCCCGTGGCGACGCGGCCCGTCGACCTGATCGTCCGGTTTGAGTGGGTCACCGTCGCCGCCTTGGCCGTCGTTTGCTACGCGCTGGCCCACTTTTCCTGGTGGCTGTTTGCGCTGCTTATCCTGGCGCCGGACCTGTCGATGCTGGGCTACCTCGCCGGGCCGCGCCTCGGCGCCGTCACCTACAACGCCTTGCATATCCTGATTGCCCCGCTGGTCCTTCTGCTCGCGGGCGCGTTTCTCTCTGGTCCGCTCACAACCGCGGTGGCGCTTATCTGGATAGCGCATATCACCATCGACCGTGCCCTCGGCTACGGCCTCAAGCTGCCCACCGCTTTTCAGGATACGCATCTCGGCCGCATTGGCCGCGACGCGACCGGCTAGGGTGTGTCGAGATTCAGGTCAGGCCGAGTCGAGAATGATGGTTTCCGAGAACCGGAGCGCAGGCCGGCCTCACCCGAATATCGACACAGCCTAATTCTTGAACTTCTCGCCGGGATAAGCGCCCCACACCTGCGACTGGGCCATCCAGCCGGTGTGGCCGTCAAAGGTCATTTCGCACCATTGGCCGTCGCATTTCTTGATCGAGCCGATCACGCCCGGCTCGATGATGGCGATGACGCCGGCGTCCTTGTCGGGCTCGTCGAGCAGGTTGACCTGCCCGCCCTTGCCACGCTGCCAGGGCGCGACGATGGCGGTGCGACGGCCCGAAAGCAGCGACTGGTTGATCCAGCCCTCCGATCCATCGGCATCGCGCACGCGCCGCCAGGTGTCGAATTCCTGGATGACTTCCATCGGCAGGCCGGCCTTCAGATACATCCAGTTGACCGAATAATTGGCGCCGGGGCCGACGCGCGAATTGACGCGGGCCGGTTTCAGGCTGACGAAACGCGGCAGCGGCAGGCCGCTCGGACCAAGCGTTATGGTTTGCGCCGGCGCGGCCGCGCTTTGCGCGAATGCCTGCGGCGCGCAGAGGAGGGCGCCAAGGATGGCTGCGCTGAAGGCCAGGCGAAGCGACGCGAAACCAGACACTTTCGTTCCTTTCGGCGCCGGTCCGTCGGATGAGCGCCCCTTTTTCTTTGTCTTCGGCGGCACCGCTTGTTACAGGAGTGGGCTGATGCTGCGACTGGCTACAAGTTTCGCCGGTCTTGGTTAAAGAGGTCTCAACGAGATCGGTTTCGAGAGCATGATCCCGAGAAGTGGGCATCGGTTTTCGGAAACGATCATGCTCCAAAAAGAGCAGGATCAGGATGACGATTCAACGAGACGTCAACCTGATCTAGCAAGCTTCGGGGATAAAATGGCAGGCAAAAAACGGCCCCTCGTCGTCATCACGCGCAAGCTGCCCGACCCTGTCGAGACCCGCATGCGCGAGCTGTTCGACGCAAGGCTGAATGTCGAGGACCGGCCGATGACCCAGCCGGAGCTGGTCGCGGCGATCAAGGAAGCCGACGTGCTGGTTCCCACCATCACCGACCACATCGACGCGGCGCTGATCGCCCAGGCTGGCGAAAACCTGAAGCTGATCGCCAATTTCGGCAACGGCGTCGACAAGATCGACGTCGCGGCGGCCGCCAAGAAAGGCATCACCGTCACCAACACGCCGAATGTGCTGACCGAAGACACCGCCGACATGACCATGGCGCTGATGCTCGCCGTGCCGCGCAGGCTCGCCGAAGGCGCCAATGTGCTGACAGGCGAGAAGAAATGGGCCGGCTGGTCGCCGACCTGGATGCTCGGCCGGCGCATCTGGGGCAAACGTCTCGGCATCGTCGGCATGGGCCGCATCGGCACGGCGGTCGCCAGGCGGGCCAAGGCCTTCGGCCTGTCGATCCACTATCACAACCGGCACCGCGTGCTGCCGGCGGTCGAGGAGGAACTGGAGGCAACCTACTGGGAAAGCCTCGACCAGATGCTGGCCCGCATGGACATCATCTCGGTCAATTGTCCCTCGACGCCGGCGACGTTCCACCTTTTGTCCGGCCGCCGGCTGGCGCTGATGCAGCCTTCGGCTTACCTGGTCAACACGGCGCGCGGCGACATCATCGACGAGGAAGCGCTGATCAAGCTGATCCATGACGGCAAGATCGCCGGTGCCGGCCTCGACGTCTATGAGCACGAGCCGGCCCTGAACACCAAGCTGTTGAAGCTTGCCGCCAAGGGCAAGGTGGTGCTTCTGCCGCATATGGGCTCGGCCACGCTCGAGGGCCGCATCGACATGGGCGAGAAGGTGATCATCAACATCCGCGCCTTCTTCGACGGCCATCGCCCGCCGGACCGTGTCCTACCGCTGAGGACCTGAAGGCTTAGACGGCCGCGGCAATCGCGCCGTCCGCGGCGACGGTTGCCGCGCCTCCGCGGTAGGCGTCGAACGCGCCGCGGTCGAGCCGCACCGCGATCGGCGTCTCCCAGCCCATTTCCCGGGCGACGATCAGGCCAAGCAGCAGGATGGCGTCCGGTTCGTGCAGCACCAGGGCGGCCGGCGCCCGGCCGTTGTGGGCAAGCTCCATCAGCACCGCCGAAGCCGATGACGAGCCGATCGTGCCCGGCAGGAACAGCACGCGGCCGGCAATGACTTCGCCATGCTGCGGGTGGCGGACATCGGCGATGCGGCCTGTCTTCGGGTCGACGCCGCCCCAGAAGCTGATCGGCGCCGTCAGCACCAGCGTCTCGCCTTCACCGGCCTTGCCCGGGACCAGGATCTCGGCGGCGGCGCTCATGCGGCGACATCCGTGAAGACCGGCCTGCCGAGGACCGCGCTTTCGACACAGTCGGCGAGCGAGGCGTAGAGCACCGCATAGCCGGTGTTGCCCGGCGCGTAATGCGCGAACTTGCCCGAATTGGTCATCAGCACGCCGTTGCCGATGTCGGGCATGATCGGCGTCACCACCACGCATGTGTCGGCGACGATGACCACGCCGCTCGCCTCGAGCCTTTTTCGCCGGCCGTCCTTTTCCAGCAAGGCAAGCGCGTGGCGGCCGGTGCAGGCATAGATCGGCACCGCGAGCCGCCGCCCGGCGATCAGCCGCTCCAGGCTGTCGAACTCGGCGTGCGACAGATGCGGGCTGCCGATCGCCACCGCATCGACGGCTTCAGGCGCTACCGCGGTCGACAGGCCCGCGCGGGCCTTGGCTACCATCTCAGGCGTCACACGGATCACGGCTTCCGGCTCCGGTCCGGCCAGGATGGTTGCGACGTCGGGAGCCTCGGGCGTGACGCCGGCGATGTGGAACAGGCCGACGGCGCCGGACGATGCGGCCGCGGCGCCGAAGGCTTTCAGCGCGTCTTCGCCGGGATGACCGGTCACGCCTCTGACGACGCCGATCGCATTGCCCACCTCACGGCCGTAGAGGCTGCCCAGGACAGGCCAGGCGATCTCCGAGGCAAGGAAGGAAGGCGACAGGCCCGAGACGTCGAACACAAGCCGCGCCAGGCGGTTTTCAGGCCGATGCAGACCGTAATCCGGCGCGCGGCCGGTTATGGCGCAGGCAATGTCGAGAAAATCGCCATAGCGGTTGGTGCGCGCGCCCAGCACAGAGTTGCAGAAGACGACCGCGTTGGACTCGCCCCAGGCCACGTCGCTGCCCTGTGCCGGCCGGTGTCCGGCCTGATACGGCGCACAGGTCCAGCTCTGCTCGCAGCCGAGCTTGCGATAGGCCTCCATCATCCGACGCGCCATGCCGCGCTGCGGCTCTTCCAGGCGGATGCGCGAGCAGCCCATCAGGTCGAGCGCTCCGACATTGAGCGTCGAGCGTACCGCGACCTTCGCGCCGCCTTCGATCAGCCTTTCGGCGAACAGCGTGCCGGAATCGCCGTGATAGAGCGCCCCGTCGATATGCGCGGACGCGATCGGGATCAGCCGAGGCGCGCCGAGCAGCCTGGCGCTTTCGGCGACGATGCGCATCGCCATCCCCGCGCCGTCCTGACGGACGGCGATCGCCTGTTCTTCCGGGCTGAGGGCGAGGCTCAAGGCAGCACCTTGCGCATGGTGATGGAGGTCGACCTGTCATAGCCCGCATGCGCCGTGCGCCCGGTCTCGCGAAAGCCGAGCCGGGCGAAGGCCGCGTGGTTTGCGGTCAGCTCGATACGGGTCTGCAGCTCGATCGCATCCTTGCCCCGTTCGCGGGCAAGATCCTCCACCGCTTGCATCAGCCGGGCTCCGACGCCCTGACCCTGGAGCTCTGGCTCGACCGCGAGCTTGCCGACATAGAAATCCTGCGCCCGCACCAGCGCGAAGACGCAGCCGACGACGCGGCCGTTCTCGACGGCCACAAAGCACGTCTCCTTTTTCGCCTTCCCGGCAAGGCTGTCGGCGCTCAGAAGATGCGCCGATGACGGAGGGTCGATGACGCCGTCCATATAGGCAAAGGCGCGGCGGATCAGCGCCAGCAGATCGTCCCATCCGTCGAAATCCGCGGGAAGGCCGATTATGGAAATGCCGACGGTCTGGTCCATGCGCTCAGACAGCCTTGTAGCGGATGGTGTCGAAGCGGGCTGTGAGCCCGTCATAGAGCAGCAGCCGGCCGATGAGCGGCTCGCCTATGCCGGTAATCAGCTTGATCGCCTCCATTGCCTCCAGCGCGCCGATGACGCCCGTCAGCGCGCCGACAATGCCGGCAACGGCGCAGGACGGAACCAGCCCTTCGGGAGGCGCTTCCGGGAACAGGTCGCGATAGCTCGGGTTGCGCTTGCCGTCGGCGCCTGTCTCGAACGGTTTCAGCACCGTAACCGAGCCGTCGAAGCGGCCGACGGCGGCCGTCACCAGGGGTTTCTTCTCGATGGCACAGGCATCGGCGACCGCGTACCGCGTCTCGAAATTGTCGGAGCCGTCGACAACGACATCGTAACGGGCGACGAGGGTAGGGGCGTTCTCTTCCGTCAGCCTCAGGCCGTGCGTTTCCACCGCGACGTTGGGGTTGATGCGCATGATCGCCGCCGCGGCGCTGTCGGTCTTGGCCAAGCCGATCGTGTCGCTGCCATGGATCACCTGCCTCTGCAGGTTGGACAGGGAAACCGTGTCGTCGTCGACGATGCCGAGGGTGCCAACGCCGGCGGCGGCCAGATATTCCAGCACCGGCGCGCCGAGCCCGCCGGCGCCGATCACCAGCACCCGCGCCCGTTTCAGCTTCTGCTGGCCTGGCCCGCCGATCTCGGACAGCACGATGTGGCGGGCATAGCGTTCGAGTTCTTCGTCGGTGAGGGGGGTATCGGTCATGACTGGACTTTATCGCTGGCGCAGAGCCTTGTCAGTAAGCGCAAGGCAAACCTTGTGGTCCACATACGAGACAAAGGTTTCGCACGACGCAAGGCAAAGCCTGGTGGCGCAGCGCCGAAATAGCTTCTTCACAGGCTAGCCGGTCGGCTCGACGCTGCCATGATCGACCGTCAGGAACTGCGCCCGGCCTTCAAGGCTCGAGAACAGGGCGGCATCCGTGCCCGTCATGAAGGCTTGGCAGTTGAGCTCCTCGAGGATGGAAAATAACGCCGCGCGCCGGCCAGCGTCGAGATGCGCGGCAATCTCGTCCAAGAGCAGGATCGGCGTCAGACCCGACATCTCGCCGGTCAGCCTGGCATGCGACAGCACGATGCCGACCAGCAGCGCCTTCTGCTCGCCGGTCGAGCAAAGTTCCGCCGGCATTGACTTGGGCCGGTGCCGCACCACCAGATCGGAGCGATGCGGACCGTCGAGCGTGCGGCCGGCGGCGCGGTCGCGTTCACGGCCATTGGCAAGAGCGGCGCGATAGCGTTCCTCGACATCGACCGCCGGTGCGCTGCCAAGCGCGCTTTCAAGATCCCCGGCGAGGCTGATATCGGCCTGCGGAAACGGCCCGCTGCCGGGCAACCTGTCGATCATGGCGGCAAGCAGCCGCACCAACTCGGCCCGCGCCGCGGCGATCGCCACGCCGATTTCGGCCATCTGCGTCTCGATCGCGTCGAACCAGGCGCCATCGCGGAAGCCTTCTGTAAGCAGGCGGTTACGGCCGCGCATTGCCTTCTCATAGTCGAGCGCGCGCTGGCCATGGCCGGGGTCGATCGCCAGCACCAGCCGGTCGAGGAAGCGGCGTCGTTCCGCCGCCGGCCCGGGAAACAGTCCGTCCATCGCCGGCGTCAGCCAGACGACCCGCAGCCATTCGAGCATATCCTCGGCCGATCGCGCCGGCGCGCCGTTGATCCGCACCTTCCTGCCGCCTTCGCCGGCGGCGTCGCCGCCGGAAATGCCGGTGCCGATCTCGACCTGTCCTTCCGGTCCCTCGATGCGCGCATGCAAGGCGAAGCCGCCATCGCCGCCTTCACGCGCCACATCCGCATAAGGCGCGCGGCGCAGGCCCCGGCCAGGCGTCAGGAACGAGATCGCTTCCAGAAGATTGGTCTTGCCGGCGCCATTGTCGCCCGACAGCACCACCGCGCCAGGGGCAAGTTCCAGCGAAAGCGCCGCATAGTTGCGGAAATTCGTAAGCGTTAACTTACTTATGTAGCTTTGCTGCCGAAGCTGTTTGGCGTCTGAGGTCAAGGTAACACATTAGGTCCGTCCCGGACCTAGACCCGCATCGGCATCAGCACATAGAGCGCGGTCTCGTCGGCCATGTCATGGATCAGCGTCGGCGAGCCGGCATCGGCCAGCATGAACTTGGCCTCCGACCCGGTGAGCTGGGCCGCGACGTCGAGCAGGTATTTGGCGTTGAAGCCGATCTCGATCGGATCCGACGAATAGTCGGCCGCCAGTTCCTCGGTGGCACTGCCCGAATCCGGATTGTTGACCGCGAGCGTGAGCTGGCCGTCATTGATCGACAGCTTCACGGCCCGGCCGCGTTCGGAGGAAATGGTCGAGACGCGGTCGACCGCGGCGGCGAAGCTCTGGCGATCGATGATCAGCTTCTTGTCGTTGCCGGTCGGGATCACGCGCTGATAGTCGGGGAAGGTGCCGTCGATCAGCTTCGAGGTCAAAACGACGCTGCCGATGGTGAAGCGGATCTTGGTGTCCGACAGTTCCGTCGTCACCGCGACATCGGGGTCGTCGACCAGTTTCTGCAGCTCGCTCACCGTCTTGCGCGGAATGATGATGCCCGGCATGCCTTCCGAACCGGCCGGCGCGTCGATCTCGGCGCGCGCCAGGCGGTGTCCGTCGGTCGCCACCGAACGCAGCTTCAGCTTGCCGCCGACTTCGACGGCGTGCAGGTAGATGCCGTTGAGGTAGTAGCGCGTTTCCTCGGTCGAGATGGCGAACTGGGTCTTGTCGATCAGCCCCTTCAGCGCCGCCGATTCCAGCCGGAATATATGCGAGAACGAGCCGGCCGAAAGCTCCGGGAAGTCAGATTGCGGCAGGCACTGCAGGCGGAAGCTCGAACGGCCGGAGGTGACGGTCATCGCGTTGCCGTCCTCGTCCGTCTTCAGCATCACCTCTGCGCCATCGGAAAGCTTGCGCACGATGTCATAGAGCAGATGCGCCGGCACCGTCGTCGCGCCGCCGCGCTCGACCTTGGCGGGTGTCGCCTCCGTCACCTCGAGGTCGAGGTCGGTCGCCTTCATCTCGAGGCTCGCGCCCTCGGCGCTGAGCAGCACGTTGGAGAGGATCGGGATGGTGTTGCGCCGCTCGACCACGCGGTGGACGTGGTTGAGGGACTTCAGGAGATTTGACCGTTCCAGGATAACACGCATGACGAACAGGCTCGCTTCAATGAATGAACGGGTCACCGGCAGGCGGCATCCCGCGAAAGCCCTGAAAGGCTTCCAGAATCTCCGTAAGCTGACAGTAAAAAGCCTGCGAACGCAAGCCCGCGGCACCGGTTCGGGCCGGTTGCGCGGGCTTTCTGGGGATAAAGCCGGCGAAGCGGGTCGCCGGCCATTTTCGCATCGCCTCAGGCCTGGTCGTTGATCAGCCTTCTGAGCAGTTCGAGCTCCTGCGCCAGCGTGTTGTCGCCGCCCGAAAGGTCCTCGATCTTGCGCACGGCATGCAGCACGGTCGTGTGGTCGCGGCCGCCGAAACGCCGCCCGATCTCCGGCAGCGAGCGCGGCGTCATCACTTTCGACAGATACATGGCCACCTGCCGCGGCTTGACGATCGTGCGCGTGCGCCGGTTGGACAGAAGCTCCGTCTTCGACACGTTGTAATGGCGCGCCACGATGCGCTGGATGTCCTCGATGCGCACCCGCTTCGGCTCGCCCGAGCGATAGATGTGGCCGAGGATCTCGTCGATCCGGTCGATCGTGATCTGCGGCTCGAAGGACTGGCGAAACAGAAGCTGGTTGAAGGCGCCCTCAAGCTCGCGCCCGCTGCCGGTGACCGTACGGGCGACATGCTCCAGGATCTCGTCCGAGATGTCGAGCGAGGTGTCATCGCTCTTGGCGGTGGCGCGGCGCAGCTTCAGCATGCCCAGCCGCATGGCGAAATCCGGCGCCGACATTTCCAGCGCCACGCCGCCATTGAGGCGCGAACGCACGCGCGGTTCCAGCGATTCCAGCTCCGACGGCGGCCGGTCGGCCGCGACCACCACCTGCTTGGCGCTGTCGAGCAGCATGTTGATGAGGTGGCAGAATTCGTGCTGGATCGATTTGCCTTGCAGGAACTGCATGTCGTCGATGATCAGGAGATCGATGTCGCGCAGCTGCTCCTTCAGCGTCAGCGCGTTGTTGTCGCGGATCGCGGTGGCGAAGCGCCACATGAAATACTCCGCCGTCAGATAGACGACGCGCGATTTCGGATTGTGCCGCAGCGATTCCGCCGCGATCGCCTGCAAGAGATGCGTCTTGCCGAGCCCGACGGTGGCATGCAGGAAAAGCGGGTTGAAACGCACCGCGCTCGACTGCGATTCCGCCACGGCTCTCGCCGCCGCGAAGGCCACCCTGTTGGACGGTCCCTCGATGAAGGAGGCGAAAGTGTAGCGCGGGTCGAGCGGCGACCCCAGAACATTGTGGCGGAACTCCGGTTCCACCGACGCGCCCTGGCGGGGCGCCGGCGCCCGTTGTTCCACGCGTCCGGCGCTCGCGGTGCCGTTGGCGAGCGCAGTGTGCGTCTGCCTGGTCGTCTTGCGGGCCGGCGCGATTTCCGGCTCGACGTGGTTGCGCCCCTGGCGCGTCGCGGTGCGCACGACGATCTCGATCTTGAGGACGTCGGGATCCTCATGCCGCCACAGCTCCGCGATAAGCTCGAGATAGTGGCCGTTGATCCATGACCGCAGGAAGGCGGTCGGCACCGAGATGCGGACAATGCCGCGGGAGGCCTCGGCGACCTTCATGCGACCAAACCAGCTCGAATAGACCTCGGCCCCGAGACGCGCTTTCAGCTGGGCCTTGACCCGTTCGAACTTCTGTTCCGCGTCGTTGGATACCGCCACGTCGCCCTCTCCGACAAAAGTTGCTGGAAATGGGAGATCGCCCGCTATCTCCCTCTCGATGCCGCTTTGCATGATCATAGTTCCTTGTCTTCTCGTACCCTTTTCCCGCCGGGGATGCGCCTCCTGCATCCTTGGTCCGGCGACCTCATTCGCCGCGCTGCCGCTGCCGCCGCCGGCAAACGGTCATCGCAACTCGCGCAAGGGACCAGCCGCCGGCTCCGCAAGCCGGCTTCCGACAAAGACAAGGCAATACGCCATCCTCCGGCGAAAACGCCGGTGAGACATCGACCGCCAATGTACAATTACGCCAGTCCCCTACCGCACCGAAGAGACAAACCAAGCCACGCGCGGAATTGCTCCACGTCATGAATTCTGCCATTTTGTGCTGGCCGATTCAGGCTGGGTCAGGGGCTTAGTGCCCGTCCCTTCGATGGATGGACATTACCGAAATCGCTGTGGATAGGGCAAGGCCACATCTAACGGTTTTTTAACGAATCTGGTTACCGAAAGGGGCTTGAATTCGGGTGCTGCGACGGCACGTTTTGACAAAGCCATTGTGATTCAAACCCTTTTCCGGCGAATATGAAAAAGACCGCCCGAAACGAAATATTCTGAAATAATTCTCTTGACAGCTACTTCTCCCCCGCGGTCCGACCGTGCGTTGAACAAGCTGTGGATGACCGTCTGTAAGCACCTGAAAAGAATGCGGAATTTCTGACAGGAGAATTTGGGCGGCTGCCGCGGCGGAGGCGCGCAGATATAAGCGGCGCTGTATATGCCGGCAAAACAATACCGGCATATGAATCGCCTCACAAGTGCAGCTTGCGGGCAAACTTTTTAAGTACTTGCCGGCAAACGAAAAAACCCGGCCTGTGCGGCCGGGTTCCAAATCGAGGGATCGAGGATTGAGTCGGTCAGGCCGACAGCGTCTTGACCCGCTGAGCCAGTCGCGAAACCTTGCGGGAAGCCGTGTTCTTGTGGACGACGCCCTTGGTGGCGGCGCGCATCAATTCCGGTTCCGCAGCCTTGAAGGCTTCCACCGCAGCGGCCTTGTCGCCGGCGGCCAGCGCCTCTTCGACCTTGCGGACATAGGTGCGGACGCGCGAGCGGCGGTTCTTGTTGACCGCAGCGCGGCGGGCGATCTTGCGCGTAGCCTTTTTGGCCGAGGAAGTATTGGCCATGATGCCTCTCTTCTGATCTGGTGAACGCCAGCGATGTCGCAGGGCGCAAAAAACAAACGGGCAGCCACGGGCCGCCTCGGTTGGTGCGGCTTATAGTTCAGCTTTTCCGCCTCGTCAACGCCGCTTCGCGGTCTTTTTGGGCCTCGACGTCATGTCCCGCAAAATCGCGGCCGCCTGGGCGAAGCGCCTAAAGCGCGTCGCGATCTTTCAGATTCGCTCCATGCGCTTTAGGTTTTGATTTTACGCATGTCTTTATCCCGAAACCGGTTCCCACTTTCGGGAGACATGCTTTAGCGGTTGGTGAAGTTCGGCTTCCGCTTCTCGACGAAGGCGGCCATGCCTTCTTTCTGGTCGTCGAGCGCAAACAGCGAATGGAAAAGACGGCGCTCGAAGCGCAGCCCCTCGGCCAACGTCGTCTCGTAAGCGCGGTTGACGGCCTCCTTTGTCATCATCACCGACGGCAGTGAGAACTCGGCGATCTTCGCCGCCGCCTTCAGCGTTTCGTCGAGCAGCTCGGCGACCGGGACCACCCGCGACACCAGCCCGCTCCTCTCGGCCTCGGCCGCGTCCATCATCCGCCCGGTCAGGCACATGTCCATCGCCTTGGACTTGCCGACGAATCGGGTCAGCCGCTGCGAGCCGCCCATGCCCGGCATGACGCCGAGCGTGATCTCGGGCTGGCCGAATTTGGCGTTGTCGCCGGCGATGATGAAGTCGCACATCATGGCCAGTTCACAGCCGCCGCCGAGCGCATAGCCAGCGACCGCCGCGACGATGGGTTTGCGCGTGCGCGTGAATTCCTCCCAGCCGACGAAGAAATCCTGCGTGTAGGCGTCGGCGAACGACATCGCCTGCATTTCCTTGATGTCGGCGCCGGCGGCGAACGCCTTTTCCGAGCCCGTAAGCACCATCGCGCCGATCGCGGGATCGGCATCGAACGCGCTCGCCGCCGCGACCACCTCCGCAAGCACCTGCGAATTCAGCGCATTGAGCGCCTTGGGCCGGTTCAGCGTGATCAACCCGACCTTGCCGCGTGTTTCCACGAGAATGGTTTCATAGGTCATGGTTCGCTTCCTCCGCGGGGTGGGATGATCGACACCGTTCCTAGCTTACCGCTGACAGGTCCGGCAATAGAAGGTCGAGCGGCCGCTCTGCACGATGCGTTCGACATGGCCGCGGCAGTCCGGCTTCTGGCACGGCTCCCCCTCGCGATCGTAGACCGCGAAGGAATGCTGGAAATAGCCGAGCGATCCGTCGGCCTGGACATAGTCGCGCAGCGACGAGCCGCCGGCGGCGATCGCATCGGCGATGACCGAGCGGATCGCCTCGGCGAGGCGTTCGCTTTGTCCCTTCGCCTTCTTGGCCGACCCGGCGATGGTGCCGGCTTCGCGCAGCGGCGAGAGCCCGGCGCGCCACAGTGCTTCCGAGACATATATATTGCCGAGCCCGGCGATCAGGCGCTGGTCGAGCAGCGCCGCCTTGAGCGGCGATCTGCGATCCTTCAGCAGCGAGGCGAGCAGGGGGCCGTCGAGCGCGTTACCGGTTGGCTCGATGCCGAGTCCCGCCAGCATCGGATGCGTGTCCGGCGCGCCTTCGGCAAACAGCATGAAGCCGAAGCGGCGCGGGTCGTTGAAGATGATGCTGGACCGCACGCCCTTGGGCGAGGTGACGTCGAACACGACATGGTCGTGCGCGGCGATCTTCGAGCGCTCGTGATGGAAGGGGCCGGGAACCTCGCTGCTTCCGGCGGTTTCGACCCGGAACGACCCCGACATGCCGAGGTGGCAGATCAGCACCGGACCATCTTCGATATGCATCGTCAGATATTTGGCGCGCCGGCCAAGCGCCGTCACGGTCTTGCCGGTAAGCCGCTCCGAAAAGCGTTCGGGAAAAGGAAAGCGAAGGTCGGGCCTGCGCGCTTCGACCTTGACCAGCCGCGCCCCTTCCAGGACCGGCTGCAGTCCGCGCCGGACAGTTTCGACTTCTGGCAGTTCAGGCATGGCCGCCTATCGTTGCGAGGAATGATGTTCCATGGCGTCCGCCTGCCAGGCCAAGGTGATCCGCAACGGTTTCGCCGATATCGGCGAAGGTTGGCCTGAGCCCGATGTCGCCGCCCTTCAGCCCCTGCCCGATGCCGATCACCGGGACGCGTTCGCGCGTATGGTCGGTGCCGCGCCAGGTCGGGTCGTTGCCGTGATCGGCGGTGAGGATGAGAAGGTCGCCCGGCCTGATGCGCGACAGCGCTTCCGGCAGCCGGCGGTCGAAGGCCTCGAGCGCGGCGGCATAGCCGGCGACATCGCGCCGGTGGCCGAACTCGGTGTCAAAGTCGACGAAATTGGCGAAGACCAGGTCGCCTTCGCCGGCATCGTCCATGGCGCCGAGCGCCTTGTCGAACATCGCCATGTTACCGCCTGCCTTGCGCACCTGCGAGATGCCGCGATGAGCGAAGATGTCGCCGATCTTGCCGACCGCGATGACCTTGCTGCCGCGCTCCGTCAGCCGGTCAAGCAGGGTCGGCTCAGGCGGCGGCACCGCATAGTCGCGGCGGTTGTGGGTGCGCTGGAACGTGGCGGGCGTCTCTCCCACGAAAGGCCGCGCGATCACGCGGCCGATCTTCAAGCGATCGACGAGCCGGCGCACCGTCAGGCAAAGCTCATAAAGCCGCTCCAGGCCGAAATGCGTTTCATGCGCGGCGATCTGCAGCACGGAGTCCACAGAGGTGTAACAGATCGGTCTGCCGGTGCGGATATGCTCTTCGCCGAGCCGCTCGATGATCTCGGTTCCCGGCGCATGGCAATTGCCGAGGATACCGGGCACCTTGCCTTCGCGGATGATCGCCTCGGTCAGCTCGGCCGGGAAGGCAGGCACCGTGTCGGGAAAATAGCCCCAGTCGAAGCGCACGGGCAGTCCTGCGATCTCCCAATGGCCAGACGGCGTGTCCTTGCCGCTCGACACCTCCTGGGCGGCGCCGTGGAAGGCCGAGGCGATCAGCGGCGTGTCGGGGTCGAGCTGCAGTCCGGTTGCCGTCCGTGCCGCCAGGCCAAGCCCGAGCGACATCATGTTGGGCACTGCGAGCTGTCCTTTGCGTAGACCTTCCCGGTCGACGCGGCCTTCGGCGCAGGCCTTGAAGATATGTCCGAACGTGTCGGCGCCGGCATCGCCATAGCGTTCGGCGTCGGCCGCGCCGCCGATGCCGAAAGAATCGAGAACGAACAGGAACGCGCGCGCCATGGGTGTCATTGTTGTCAGTCCTGGTCGCCAGACATAAGGTTCCCCGGCGGCGTTGGCAAATCGGAAACCAAACCGCAACCGCTTCGCGCCATAGTTGCGACGAGGCACGGATATGGCGGGAGCAAAGCAAGCATGGCGAGGCGCGGCAAGACCGCGGCAAGGCAGGCCGTGAAACTATGCGCCGCCGCTCTCGTGGCGTCCGGCGCCGCCGCATGGCCGGCACACGCCGACTGGCGTGACGACATCGGAACCTTCCGTATCGGCATCGTTGCCGAGCCGGGCGGCGGCAACACCGTCCCTGGGCTTGCGCGTCTGACGGAAGCCTATGCCAACGCGCTCGGCATGAAGGTCGAGTTCGTCGTTGCGCGTGACTATGCGGCGCTGATCGAGGCGCAGGCGAGCGGGCGCGTGCAATACGCGGTCTATTCGGCGCTTGCCTATGCCACGGCCTCGGAGCGCTGCGGCTGTGTCGAGCCACTGGTGGCGCCGGTCGACGCCGACGGCGCTGTCGGCATCCGCTCCGTCCTGGTGACGCGCGACGGCAGGCTTCAGGATCTTGCCGCCATGGCTTCGCATCGGATCGCGATTGCGCCGGTCGATAATATCGGCGGCGCGCTGCTGCCGCTGGCGGCCCTATCCGCCGCAGGTGTCAGGATTGCGCAGGATTCGCCGTTCCTGGCACGCGCCATCTCGGCCACGGCGGCCGAGACGATGTTGAGCGGCGGCGACGCGGATGGCCTGTTCGGCTGGGAGCCGGCGGATGCCGGCGGCCAATCCACCCATTCCGGCGGCACGGTCGAGCGGCTGGAGGCTGCCGGCATCCCTGGGGCGTCGCTCAGGGTGTTATGGACCTCCGACCTGTTGCGCTACGGTCCGCATGCAATCCGCAGCGATCTCGATCCAGAGGCGAAACGCCGGCTGACCGTCTTCCTGACCAATCTCAAATCACAGACGCCTGATGTGTACGACGTCCTGGAGAGGGCGCATACCGGCGGCTTTTCGCCGGTCTCGCAGAAGGATTATGCGATGGCCGAGGCGATCGTGCGGCGGGAAACGGCAGGACAGGAGTAGCCTGTCAGCAGTCGCTGCAGGGGATGGTCGGACTCCGGCGAGGCCGCAGGTAGTAGGTCTCGCTCATCGATATGTTGTTGAAGGCCGAGGTCAGCCCGAGCGTCTGCGAACTGCTGGCGGACCAGGTGATGATCGGTTTATAGCCGAGGTCGCTTTCCACCCGCACCAGGAAGGTGTTGCGGATGTTCAGCGACGAGGGAACCGTGGTGATGGAGCCCTTTGCCGCGTCGGCGCTGTAGGTGGTGCCAACAAGCTTGCGCGACCACGCAACCTGCACCTTCGGCGACGCCTCGTCGGTGATCTGTATGCCGGTGATGATGATCGTCGGCAATGAGCGGTTGTAAGGCTGCAGCGTCGATGTGCCGATCTGCATCATCGCGTCGAGGTTCGCCTTCACGACCGCCGGCTGCTGTGTGACGAGATCCGCCACCATACTGCCGATGCGGCTGACTTTCTTGCTGGTCTCGATGGCCTGCGAAGCCTCCATCGTGATGAAATACATGATCAGCAGCACCGGCACGATGAACGCGAACTCGATCGCCGCGACACCGCGACGGTCGCGGCAAAACCGCTTCACCTTCGCCGAAACCCACCGCAGTGCCCCCGCACTATGCATATTCGCCTCCACGTCGACGGTCTTGGCCGTCGAGCAGTCTCAATTGTCGTCGAATGGTTCGTTCTGCCAGGTCACCGATGCGAAATGCAGCGTGTTGCCATCCTTCAGATTGGCCATCGATTTGGCGAGGAAATCGGTCATCACCGGCCATTTGTAGAACACCCGCAACATGTTGATGGACTCCGCCAACCCCGGTGAGACCGCGAAGCTCATCGAATTGGTGCCTTGCGTCAGCACGATGTCTCCATTGACGATCTTGAAGCCCGCCGTGGCTGCGTCGGCGAAGCTCGGATATTCACGGAGGTCCACCAGCAATCCCGGGCAGTCCTTGGCCACCATGATCTCCAGCTTGCTGCAGATCAGCTGCTTGATGGAGGCTTCGGTGACGTTCGACCTCTGCAACTGCCCAGTCCGCAACTGGCGGGCGACATCGTCGGTGACGTTGGCCATCACCTCCTGGCCGGCAAAGGAGATGCAGCTCTCGAGGATAGCGAAGACGAGAAGCGCGAACGGGACGGCAAGCATCGCAAATTCCATTGCCGTGCTGCCGCGTCTGTCGCTGAAGAAGCCGGGGCGGGGTTTGCCGCGCGCCGTGCTGTCCATGCCGTTGCCGGATGTGGCATCCCTGCTCATTTGCGTTCCTGCCGATCCCCTTGCGGTACCGGCGGCAAGGTAGCGAAAACCCATTGAGGTCCGGTTTGGATGATCGTTAAATTCGCCGGGCAGGCTTTAAGCTGTCCTTAACGCCTGCTCTGACGCTCTCTTCGGGCTTAGTGCGCAGCGCTCATTTCGGTCTCGGAAGCCTTCTCGGCGTCGGTCTTGTAGGCGCTCTCGCAATAGGGCGTGCAGGACATGGTCTGGACTTCGGCACGCCTGTAGATGCGCACCGAGGAAGCGGCCTGCCGCACGACGGTCACCTGCTCATCGATGATCGGGCTGCCGTCCGAGTCGAGCACGACCAGGTTGGTAACGCCAAAACCTTTGCCGGTAAGAACGATGGTCGAGGCGTCCTGCACCGAGGCATCGGCGATGGCGGGGTTGCCGATGACGACGGTGTCGGCTGCCCGGGACAATTTGACGATCTTTGCCTGGTTCATGGTAACTTCGACCCCCGCTCCGGCCCTGGCCGGCATTACCATGGCTGCAGCCGCCAGCAGCGCGGCGACTGGAAACACCGATCTCGACAACATCATTGAACAGCTCCCGGCAGGCGGATTCTTCAACGGAACATGAACGAGATTGGTGAAGCAACGGTTAAACCGGACCTCGCCGCGATTAAGGACCCTGCCTCGCCCGTCCAGGCACCGACGGCGCTTCCTGTTTTAGTAACATTGCACAAGCGCCGGTTTGCGCCGCTTTGCTCGATCGTCGAGCCGGCTGACAATGTTTAGGCCGCGGTTAACCAAGCAGTGCGTTCACCCCCGGAAAGGAATCGGTAAGGCTGTTTATTAAGCCGATCGAAACGGCTTCTCCCTAGATTTGCAGCATCCGATCAACCGCAAAGAGAAGTTGACGGAAGTGCTGTAACACGTGGAGTAGGAGCTCTCGCATGTCTAATCTCATTGCACGTTTCGTGAAGGACGAATCCGGCGCGACCGCCATCGAATACGGTCTGATCGCCGCCCTCATCGCGCTGGCCATCATGATCGGCGCCAGCTCGCTCGGTGGCGCCCTGAACGCCCAGTTCGATAAGATTGCCAAGGCCGTCAACACGGGCACGGCTCCGTGATAGACGAAAACATCCTTGTCTAAGAAAGAAGGGTCGCCTTTTGGCGGCCCTTCTTCATGATGCGGGCGACGCGCGAAATCCGTGTCGTCACCGAGCGCTTTGGAAGTTCCCGTCTCACTAATCGTTAATCGGATATGCCTAGGGTGTAGGCAGAGGGTTTTCCACAGGCGCCGCGTCGATGCTTGAAGCCGTGATTTTCGTCATCTTCCCATTCTGCATGCTGTTCGCTGCGATCTCGGACACGCTGTCGATGACGATCGCCAACCGCGTTCCCGTGCTGTTGGTGGCCACATTCGCGCTTGTCGCGCCGCTCACCGGGATGGACTGGGCGACCTATGGCTGGCACTTCGCCGCCGGCGCTCTCGTGCTTGCCACGACATTCGGCCTCTTTGCGCTCGGCGGCATGGGCGGCGGCGACGCCAAGCTTCTGGCCGCGACCGCTCTATGGATGGGCCTCAACATCAACTTGATCGGCTATCTGGTGACGTCGGCTTTCATCGGGGGCCTGCTGGCCATCGCAATCCTGGCTTACCGGAAATCGCCGCTGGCCGCGTATACCGGCCACAGCCGATTCCTGCGCTACTTCGCCGACGAGAAAGTCGGCATTCCCTATGGCATCGCACTTGGCGCCGGTGGATTGATCACGTTCCCGGATTCGCCGCTGATGGTCTGGGCGCTGCAGAGGCTCACGGCATAGGTTTTGGTGACATCGATGTCGGCGACCGAAGGCGGCCTGGCCGCCTTTTTTTGTTAACGGCGGGCCGTTCGATCTAATTTGAGTAAACCTTAAATTAATCACGATCGTAAGCATTGCATTAACCTTGTTTTGACGATTGCGGCTGCAAAGTCCGGCCAGGCGTGGGTGGTTTGCCACGAGGCGAAGGGTTTCGGACGAATGCCAGCATCCCGATTGATTATTCTGGGCGTGGCTGCGGTCGCGGCGGGTGGCGCGGGCTATGTCGCCAAGAACATGGTGGTGGCGCCGCCGGCGCAGGTCGTTGTCAATGCGCCCGCGCAGCCGGCGGTCGCATTGCAGGACGTGCTGGTGCTTTCCGGTGACGTGCCGATGGGCAGCCAGCTCGGCAACAACATCAGCTGGGAACAATGGCCGGCCGACGGCGTCAATGCCAATTTCATCACACGCGCCGCCGAACCTGACGCGGTCGAAAAGCTCAAGGGCTCGGTAGCGCGCGTCGCCATGTATACGGGCGAGCCGCTGCGCCGCTCCAAGCTGGTCGGCGAGGGGCAGAGCTTCATGTCGTCGATCCTGCCTTCAGGGATGCGCGCTGTCGCCACCGCGATATCGGCCGACACTTCCGCCGGCGGCTTCATCCTGCCCAACGACTTCGTCGACGTCATCATGACCCGCCGCGCCGACACCGGCAACGGCGGCAGCGGCTTCAACACCGAGACCATCCTCAAGAACATCCGGGTGCTGGCCATCGACCAGACCATCCAGGAAGATGAGGAAGGCAAGAAGACCAGGGTTGGCCAGACCGCGACACTGGAGCTGACGCCGCAACAGGCCGAGATCATCACCGTCGCGCAGCAGATGGCGGACCGCCTGACGCTCGCGCTGCGTCCGATCACCGACATCCACGAAAAGAATGCGGACGAAGCCGATTATCTGGTCAACGGCAATGGCCGGCGCGGAACGGTACGTCTGATCAAATCGGGCGAGGTTTCCGAGGTTGGAGCAAGGAAATGAGGCTAAACGGTAAACTGCTGCCTTTCCTGGCGGCCGCGGCGATCGGCCTGCTTCTGATTGGCACCAACGCCTCGGGACTGGTGGAAGCCAAAGCCGCGAGCGCCGGCGTATCGGCTTCCGTCGCCACGCAACGCGTCAAGCTCGGCCTTAACAAATCCGTGGTCATCGATCTGCCGAATGATGCCTATGACATCCTCGTCGCCAATCCGGCGGTTGCCGATGCGGTGACGCGCACGGCGCGGCGCATCTACCTGTTCGGCAAGGCGGTCGGCGAGACCAATATCTTCGTTTTCGGCCCCAATGGCGAGCAGATCGTCAGCCTCGATCTGGCCGTCGAGCGCGACGTCGCCGGGCTGGAAGACTATCTCAAGCGCTTTATCCCGTCCTCGCAGATCAAGGTCGAGCTGCTCAACGACAACGTCGTACTGACGGGCACGGTCGACACGCCTCTGGATGCCAAGCGCGCGGCCGACCTGGCGACCATCTTCGTGTCCGGCGGTGAAGCGACGACCGGCCAGTATTCGCAGACTGCGGCCGGCGGCTCGGTCAATGGCGGCGTCGACATCAACAACCCCGACCAGGAGCGCCGGGTCTCGAAGATCGTCAACCTGTTGCAGATCATCGGCGACGACCAGGTGACGCTCAAGGTGACCGTGGCGGAAGTCAGCCGCTCGGTCATGAAGCAGCTCGGCGTCAATATGATCGGCAGCGGCAGCGCCAATGGCATTTCCTACGCTGCAGCGAGTTCGCCACCTTACGGATTGGGCAAGCCGATTGCACAGACGTCCGGTGCACTGATCGGGGATGGGCTCGGAAGTGGCATCCAGGCCTACATCAACGCCATGGAACAAAGCGGTGTCATGAAGACGCTTGCCGAACCAACGCTCACCGCCGTGTCGGGCGAGAAGGCGACGTTCAAGGTTGGCGGTGAGTTCAATATGATTACGGCACGCTCAAACAACGTTTCGACCGACAACCAGACAGGTCTAACCACCTACACCAATGAAAAGCTCGAATATGGTATCGGCCTCGAGTTCCAGCCGGTCGTGCTGTCGGCGGGCCGCATCAGCCTGAAGGTCAGGACATCCGTCTCCGAACCCACTACGGAAGGGGCCTCGACCCTCGAGGGTGGAGGTAGCAGGGAGAGTATCGCTTTGCCCGGCATGACAGTCTTGTCGATCCGCAAGAGGCTTGCCGACACCACCGTCGAATTGCCGTCCGGCGGTTCAATGATGATCGCCGGCCTGGTTCGTGACGACGTCCGCCAAGCAGTATCGGGCTTGCCCGGCCTGGCCAAGATCCCGGTGCTCGGCACGCTGTTCCGCAGCCGGGATTTCGTGCGCAACGAAAGCGAGCTGGTCATTCTCATCACGCCCTATCTGGCACGGCCGGTGGCGCGCAACGACCTGGCCAAGCCGGATGACAACTTCAATCCGGCGAGCGACGGCGCCGGCATGTTCCTCGGCCGCGTCAATCGCGTCTACGGCACCATGCAGACGGACAGGCCAGCCGGCCGTTACCACGGCGTCGTCGGCTTCATCTACAAATGAGTGGGAACGCGGATATGTCCAAGTCAGCATCGAAGGTCATGACGGTCCGGACAGCATCCGGCATTGCAAGGATATGCCGGCAGGTGGTCCCGGCCCTGGCGATCGCCCTTGCGACGTCGCTCACCGGATGCGCCAATCGCGACAGCATCACGGTCGGATCGATCCCGGACGACTACCGCACGACGCATCCAATCGTCATTGCCGAGAAGAACCAGAAGATCGATCTGCCGGTCGGCGCCGGCGATCGCGGCATGACCGGCGGGCAGCGCGATGCGCTACTCGGCTTCCTCGACGGCTATGACAAGAGCGCCGCGCCGGCGCTGACGATCGCCATGCCGGCAGGCTCCGCCAACGAAGTTGCCGCCCAAGCGGCAGGCCGCGATTTCGCCAGGCTTGCCATGAAGGCGGGCGTCAAGCGCGATCGCATCGTCATGACTTCCTATCAGTCGGCTGTGCCGGAGGCCTCCGCGCCGGTGCGCGTTGCCTTCGTAGCGGTAAGGGCCCAGACCGACAAATGCGGGCGTTGGCCCGAAGACCTGCTGGAGACGTCCGAGAACAAGCACTATGCCGACTTCGGCTGTTCCTATCAGAACAACCTCGCTGCGCAGATGGCCAACCCGAACGATCTGCTCGGGCCGCGCAAGCAGTCTGAGATCGACGCCGAAAATCGCGGCGCGGTGATCGATGTGTACCGGGCGAGGGGCATCTCCGACGAGTTCCTCGGCAATTCGGAAGTGACGTACTGAGCCGGCGGATGACGGAAAAAGCAGCCACGGAAAGAGCATGACGATGAGCAATCTTGCCTACGACACGCCCGCGGAAACCGGCGACCTTTCGCAGCAGGACATCGCCGCCATGCAGGCGCTGCGTCCCGTGCCGCGCATTTCGATCCAGGCGTTCTGCGAGACCGAAGGCGTCGCCAGGCCCGTGGAGCGCGCCGCCGAGGATCGCCGGATGGCCAAGGCCCATCTCAAGGTCCATATGGGCGGCGTTCCGACCGCGATCGAGTTTTATCAGTCCGCGCCGACACCGAACCTGATCCTGCTGGAATCGCGCAGCGAGCCGAAGCAACTGCTCGAACAACTCGGCCAGCTCGCGGAGTATTGCGATCCGTCGTCCAAGGTCGTGGTCATCGGCCACTACAACGATGTCGGGCTCTACCGCGAGCTCATCCGTTCAGGCATTTCCGAATATGTCATCGCGCCGGTCTCGATGTCCGACATCGTCAGCGTCGTGTCGTCGATCTTCGTCGATCCGGAATCGGAGCCGATCGGCCGCTCGATTGCCTTCATCGGCGCCAAGGGCGGCGTCGGCTCATCGACCATTGCTCACAATACTGCCTGGGCGATGTCGTCGCTGTTCAAGTCCGAAGTCGTCATCGCCGATCTCGACCTCGCCTTCGGCACCGCCAACATCAACTTCGACCAGGACCCGGCTCAGGGCATCGCAGAGGCCGTGTTCTCGCCTGAGCGCGTCGATGAGGTCTATCTCGATCGCCTGCTCGCGCAATGCGCCGAGCATCTGTCCCTGCTTGCGGCCCCGTCCACCTTGGAGCGCGTCTACGATTTCGACGCCGAGGCGTTCTCGCAGGTCATCGAGATAGCGCAGCGCAGCGCGCCCCTGCTGGTTCTCGATATCCCTCACATCTGGAGCGGGTGGACGAAGAGCACGCTGATCAAGGCCGACGAGATCGTCATCACCGCCACGCCCGAGCTCGCAAATCTTCGCAACACGAAGAACTTGGTGGACATGCTGAAGCGGCTGCGCCCGAACGATCCGCCGCCGAAGCTGATCATCAACCAGGCAGGTGTGCCGAAACGGCCGGAGATAGCGACTTCCGATTTCGCCGAGCCGCTCGGCATCACGCCCATGGCGGTGATCAATTTCGAACCGCTGCTGTTCGGCAATGCCGCCAACAACGGCCGCATGCTGACCGAGATGGACGCCAAGAACCCGGTCGTCGCCACCATCAATGAGATAGCGCATGTGCTGACCGGACGGAGCGAAATCAAGACCAAGAAGAAGGCGGGCCTGGGTTCGATCCTCGGCAAGCTCTCGGGCAACAGGAAGTGACGCTGTTTGAGCGGCATCGGGTAGTCGATCATGTTTGGTAAGAGAGGCAAAGACGACGGCAACCGGGTGACGCCCGAATTCCGTCCGCCGGCATCGGCGCCCGCCGCTCCCGCTTCGACGGGAACGATGACGGCCGAGCGGCCGGCCGCGCCGGCGTCCAGCGCGCCAACCGCGCCGCCGGCTCGCCGTCCCGTCGAGGCGCCGCCGATGGCGCTCGAGCCGCCAAGAAGGGTCCAGCGCGAGCGCTCAGAGACCTATTACGACACCAAGAGCCAGGTTTTCTCCGCGCTCATCGACACGATCGACCTGTCGCAGCTCGCCAAGCTCGATCCCGAGAGCGCGCGCGAGGAGATCCGCGACATCGTCAACGACATTATCGCGATCAAGAATTTCGCGATGTCGATCTCCGAGCAGGAGGAGCTGCTCGAAGACATCTGCAACGACGTTCTGGGCTATGGACCGCTGGAGCCGCTGCTTGCCCGCGACGACATAGCCGACATCATGGTCAACGGCTTCAAGAACGTCTACATCGAAGTCAACGGCAAGGTCGAACAGACCGGCGTCCGCTTCCGCGACAACCAGCAGCTGCTCAACATCTGCCAGCGCATCGTCAGCCAGGTCGGCCGTCGTGTCGATGAATCGAGCCCGATCTGCGATGCGCGCCTGCCCGACGGCTCGCGCGTCAACGTCATCGCGCCGCCGCTCTCCATCGACGGCACCGCGCTCACCATCCGCAAGTTCAAGAAGGACAAGCTGACGCTGGACCAGCTGGTCAAGTTCGGCGCCATCTCGCCGCAAGGCGCGGAAATCCTCAAGATCATAGGCCGTGTCCGCTGCAATGTCGTCATCTCGGGCGGCACCGGCTCCGGCAAGACGACGCTGCTCAACTGCCTGACCAACTATATCGACCGCGAGGAGCGGGTCATCACCTGCGAGGACTCGGCCGAACTGCAGCTGCAGCAGCCGCATGTGGTGCGTCTCGAAACCCGGCCGCCCAATCTCGAGGGCGAGGGCGAGGTGACCATGCGCGATCTCGTCAAGAACTGCCTGCGCATGCGGCCCGAGCGCATCATCGTCGGCGAAGTGCGCGGACCGGAAGTGTTTGACCTTCTGCAGGCGATGAACACCGGTCACGACGGCTCGATGGGAACGATCCACTCGAACAGCCCGCGCGAATGCCTCAACCGTATCGAATCGATGATCGCCATGGGCGGCTATTCGCTGCCGCAGCGCACCGTGCGCGAGATCGTCGTCGGCTCGATCGACGTGATCATCCAGGCTGCTCGCCTGCGCGACGGGTCGCGCCGCATAACCCACATCACCGAGGTGATCGGCATGGAAGGCGACGTCATCATCACCCAGGATCTCGTCCTCTATAACATCAAGGGCGAGGACTCGAGCGGCCGGCTGGTCGGCGAGCATGTGTCGACGGGCATCGGCCGCCCGCATTTCTGGGATCGCGCCCGCTATTATGGCGAGGAGCAGCGCCTCGCCAATGCGCTCGAGGCAATGGAGAAACGCGCTGACTGATTTGTCTGGAGGTCTGACGCAATTCCAGGAAAAGTGTGAAGCGGTCGGGTTCGGCGACTTCGCCGTAACTTTCCGTCCGGAATTGCGTCTAAACAAAGAAATAGGGCGGTTCGCCGTTTCTTTGAAACGGCGAAAGGGCCTAGGGGCACCGGTCGATGTTCGGAATTGACACCACCGTCCTGGCGTTCATCGTGCTCGCCGGCTTCAGCGCCGGCGCGGTGGCGTATGCTTTCCTGTTCACGCGCATCGACAACGAAAAGCAGGCGGGCAAGCGGCTTCAAACCATCAAGACAGCCGAAACCGACAGGTCGGTGGTGAAAGCCACGCGCGATCGCGCCGCGGAGGCGGTCAAGCGGCGCAAAAGTCTCCAGGACACGCTCAAGCAGCTCGACGAGAAGCAGAAGACCAACGATCGCAACGTCAAGAAACCGCCGCTGAAGGTCCAGATCCGCCAGGCTGGCATGCAGGTCCCGATCGAGCGCTTTTACATGTACTCCGCCGTCTGCGGCATCATCCTGACGGGCCTTCTCTTTTTTGTCGGCGCGCCTCTGTGGGCCCTGCCCGGCGCCCTGCTGGTTGGCGGGCTCGGCCTGCCGCGCTGGTTCGTTTCATTTCGCCGCACACGTCGCGTCAAGGCGTTCCTGGGAGAGTTTCCGAACGCGCTCGACATCATCGTGCGCGCGGTCAAGTCCGGTCTGCCGCTCAACGACGCGATCCGCCTGATCGCCAACGAATCGCCCGAGCCGGTCCGGTCGGAGTTCCGCCGCATCGTCGATTCCCAGCAGATGGGCATGTCGGTGCCGGACGCCGCCATGCGCATGTCCGAGACCATGCCGTGCAGCGAGGCCGGGTTCTTTGGCATCGTCATCCAGATCCAGTCGCAGGCTGGCGGCAACCTGTCCGAGGCGCTGGGTAACCTTTCGCGCGTGCTGCGCGACCGCAAGAAGATGAAAGCCAAGGTCCAGGCGCTGTCGATGGAAGCCAAGGCATCCGCCGTCATCATCGGCGCTCTGCCGTTTGTCGTCGCCTTCCTCGTCTATCTGTCGAGCCCGACCTATATCATGCCGCTGTTCACCACCAATACCGGCAACCTGATCCTCGGCTGCTCGGGTGTCTGGATGTCGATCGGCATCCTGGTGATGCGCAAGATGATGAATTTCGAAGTGTAGGGGCGCGGATTCGGTGACAGAACAGGTCGTCAAAACACTCACCGATCCTTCCTTCCTGATCGCGATGCTGGTCGGCATCGCCGTGTTCGCGACCGTGTTCACCCTCATGCCGGCGTTCGGCGGCACGTCGCTCAAATCGCGCATGAAGTCCGTGGCGCTCGAACGCGACAAATTGCGCGCCGAGCAGCGTGCGCGGCTGGCCAGCGAGGCTGACCGGCGGCGCAAGGGCCTGCGCGAGGAACAGTCCATCGGCATGAGCAACATCGTCGACCGCCTGGATCTGAAGCGCGCGCTTGCCGATGAAAACACGATCCAGAAGCTCAAGGTCGCGGGCTTCCGCGGCCAGAACCCGCTGACGCGCTTCCTCTTCTTCCGCCTCGTCCTGCCATTCGTGGGCTTTGCGCTGGCGGCCGTATACCTGTTCGTGCTCGGCGGCCTGCCGCAGCAGCCGGCTTTAATCAAGCTGTTCGTCTGTATCGTCGTCGCCTATGGCGGCTTCTACGCGCCCATTCTCTATGTCAATAACCGCGCGACCAAGCGCAAGCAGTCGATCCAGCTGGCGTGGCCGGACGCGCTCGACTTGATGCTGATCTGTGTGGAATCTGGCATGTCGGTGGAAGCGGCCCTGCGCAGGGTCGCCGACGAGATCGGCGCGCAGTCGGTCCCGCTTGCCGAGGAATTCGTGCTCACCAATGCCGAGCTGTCCTATCTGCAGGATCGCAAGATCGCCTATGAGAACCTGGCAAGCCGTACCGGCCTGGAATCGGTCAAGTCGGTGTCGCAGGCCCTGGTCCAGGCCGAACGCTACGGCACGCCGGTGGCGCACGCGCTGCGCGTGCTCGCCTCGGAAAGCCGCGACATGCGTATGAACGCGGCGGAGAAGAAGGCCGCCGCGCTGCCGCCGAAGCTCACCGTGCCCATGATCCTGTTCTTTCTGCCGGTTCTGTTCGCCATCATCCTGGGCCCGGCCGGCATCCAGGTCAGCCAGCGCGGCATCTTCGGCGACCAGCACAGCTCCTCGAGCCAGTAGCAATCCCAGGAAAAGTGTCGCGCGGTTTTCCGCCCGGAATTGCGCAAAACAGCAGATAGGGCCTTACATCAAGCAAAAAGCCGTGCGGGGTCCGCGCGGCCTTTGCATTGTCGGGGCGGGCGGCGCTTGGCGGCGTCCTTCAGTTTGTGGCGACTTTCGCCTTGTTCTTGTCCTGATCCTTCAATTGGCTCCAGGCATTCTGCTGGGCAAGCATCTGGCGCAGATAGGCGACGTTGGCCTGCGCCTGTTCGGGCGACAATTCCTGCGAGGCGATCTTCTCGGCCTCGTCGAAGCGGCCCTGCAGGCCCACCACGAGTGCAAGGTTCTGCCGCACCCGGCTGTCAGCGCTGGGCTGCTGCGCGGCCGAGCGCATATAGGTCTCGGCCGTTCGCAGGTCGCCTTCGAGCACATAGGACATGCCGAGATTGGACAGCACCGAAGGCTCGTTCGGTTTGAGTTCCAACGCCTTGCGGTAGTCCTGACGCGCTTCGTCCTTCTGGCCCATCTGGTCGAGGATCGCGGCTTCCGCCGACACCAGCTTCCAGTCCGGATATTCGGGCGTCTGCGCGCGGCGCACGGCATCCAGCGCCGGCTCGAACTGGCCGTTGGCGGCAAGCGCCTTGCCATAGGCGGCAAGCACGTCGCGATCCTTGGGATAGGCGATCGCCAGCTTGCGCATCACGGCGAGCGACTGATCGGCATCGCCGTCCATCTGCAGCGCCGCCGCGAAATTCATCGCCATGCGCTTGTCATTGGGGTTGCGGGCGTAGGATTCGCCAAGCCTGGACGTGGCCGTGTGCAGTTCGCCCGCCGACATCGTTTCCAGCGGCCTTCTGTCGGAGCGCGAGATGGAGCCGGTGGTCATTTGGCTGGTGCTGCCGCAACCTGCCACGCTGGCTGCCAGTGCCGCCATAAAGGCCGTGCTGATCAGACGTCTGGCTCTATGGTTCAACGCTTTGATCGGCATCGGCGCCCGGTCTCCATTCCTGTGCAGCCATAGGCTGGCCGTCTTCCCTCCCGCAGAAATATTCTGTTAACCCTAACGGACCGTTAAGAAGCCGATTCATCCTGTTCGGCCGGAGATCATCGCATGTCTGTCGAACTCGTCGAACAAAAGCCGCAAGCCGCCTTGCCTGTCTATCTGGTGGCAAAGGACGCCCTTGAAGCCGCGGCATTGCGGCCGCCCGCCATCGCCTGGGCAAGAGCCAACGGTTTTTCCGGCGAGGCAGGGCGCACGCTCGTCCTGCCGGGCGAGGGCGGCGGCCTTGCCGGCGCGCTGTTCGGCACCGGCGACGGCGAAAGCGCTTTGGCCCTCGGCGCGCTGGCAAGGGCGCTGCCGGAAGGCGACTGGCATTTCGCGTCGGCTCTTGCGCAGCCCGATCTCGCCGCGCTGGCGCTGGTCCTGGGTGGCTATGTCTTTACACGTTACGGCAAGAAGCCGGGCAAGGCCTTGCGCTTCACGCTTCCGGAGGGCGCGGATGCCGCACATGTCCGCCGCGTCGCCGACAGCGTTTTCCTGACGCGCGATCTCGTCAACACGCCGACCAGCGACCTCGGTCCGGTCGAACTGGAAGAAGCCGCCCGGCAACTGGCGGCCGCCCATGCCGCCGATATTTCCGCAATCCACGGCGACGATCTTCTGGCCCGGAATTTCCCGATGATCCACGCTGTCGGCCGGGCTTCGGCCGACGCGCCGCGGCTGATCGACATGACCTGGGGACCGAGCGCTGCGCCGAAGGTGACGTTGGTCGGCAAAGGCGTCTGCTTCGACACCGGCGGCCTCGACATCAAGCCGTCGTCCGGCATGCTTCTGATGAAGAAGGATATGGGCGGCGCCGCCAATGTGCTGGGCCTCGCTTCCATGATCATGGCGGCGAAACTGAACGTCCGGTTGCGCGTGTTGTTTCCCGCCGTCGAGAATTCGATCGCCGGCAATGCCTTCCGGCCCGGCGACGTTCTGAGGAGCCGCAAGGGCATCACGGTCGAGATCGGCAACACGGACGCGGAGGGGCGGCTGATCCTGGCCGACGCGCTGGCGCTGGCCGATGAGGAGAAGCCAGAATTGCTGGTCGACATGGCGACGCTGACCGGCGCCGCCCGCGTCGCGCTGGGGCCTGACCTGCCGCCTTTCTACACCGCCGACGAGACGCTCGCGGCCGACATTGCCGCCGCCTCCGTCGCGGTCGAGGATCCGCTGTGGCGGATGCCGCTATGGCGTCCCTATGATGCGAAGCTTTCCTCAAAGATCGCCGACATCAACAATGTGACGACCGACGGCTTTGCCGGGTCGATCACCGCGGCGCTTTTCCTCAAGCGCTTCGTCGAGAAGACCCACAGCTGGGCGCATTTCGACATCTTCGCCTGGAACCCGGCCGACCGTCCGCACGGCCTGACCGGCGGCGAGGCGCAGGGCATTCGCGCGCTGGAGCGTATAATTGCGCAGCGATTTGCCTGAGCAATTGGCGGGTGTTCGCCACTGAAACGGAACCGAAACAATTTGCCGGCATGCTAGGGCGATGTCGATCTCGATGCGCCCGAGCCAGGCCTTGCGACTGTGGCAGCAGGTGATGCTGGCCCAGGTGCGCGATGGCGAGCCCGATCTCACCATGCGCCAGACGGCGATCCTGTTCACCATCTATCTCGACCCGCCGCCGCACACGGTGCGCGGGCTCGCGGCAAAACTCAACGTCACCAAACCGGTCATCACCCGGGCGCTGGACACGATGGGCGCGCTGAAGCTGGTCTCCCGCCATCGTGACGAGCTCGACAAGCGCAACGTGCTCGTCCGCCGCACGGTGGAAGGCGCGCTCTTTGTCGAGCGCTTCGGCGATGGTATCGTCGCCAAGGCGTACGAATTGCCCATCTGACCTCACTGCCAACGACTGGATTATCGATTTGACCGCAAGGGATGCCCGCCTTCACGCCTTCCGTTCCGACCTTGCCGATGCGAGGCTGAAAGGCGAAGTCGCCGCCGACCGCTTCGTCACCGGCCGCCCGGCGCGGATCACGGCCTCGGTCGCCGACCTGCGCAAGGCGCCGCGTCCCGATGCGGGCGTCAACACGCAGGCGCTGTTCGGCGACGACGTGCTCGTCTTCGAGGATACGGAAGGCTGGGCCTGGGTGCAGGCCGAGCGCGACGGCTATGTCGGCTATGTGGCGGACAATCTTCTTGGCGCGCGCGACCACGCGCCGACCCACATCGTCTGTGTGCCGCGCACCTTCCTCTATCCCGGGCCGGATCTGCGCTTTCCGATCAGCGGACAGCTGTCGATGGGCTCTACCGTGACCGTGAGCGGCTCGGCCGAGACACGCGGAACGCCTTATGCGCTGCTGCCCTCCGGCCAGGCGGTCATCGCCGGCCATCTGCGGCCGATCGCCGAGCTGGCCGACGACTATGTCACCGTCGCCGAAAGTTTCCTCGGCACGCCCTATCTCTGGGGTGGCGTCTCCGGCTTCGGCATCGACTGCTCCGGCCTCGTGCAGCTCGCGATGCGCATGACGGGCAAGGATGTGCTGCGCGACTCCGACATGCAGGCGGCGTCGATCGGCACCCCCTTCGAGCCGGGTCCGGACTATACCGGCCTCCAGCGCGGCGACCTCGTCTTCTGGAAGGGCCACGTGGCGATCATGACCGACGAAAGGGACATGATCCACGCCAACGGCCACACCATGCTGGTCTCGCGCGAAGGGCTGAAGGAAGCGGTCGAGCGCATCGGCTATCTCTACGGCGGCCCGACTGGGTTCAGGAGGCCGTAGCGCCAGCTCCCCCTTCTCCCCTTGTGGGAGAAGGTGGCCGCGAAGCGGCCGGATGAGGGGTGTTCCAGGGAACGCCAGCGTCTCACTCCGCTGGAACACCCCTCATCCGTCTCGGCGCTGCGCGCCGATCCACCTTCTCCCACAAGGGGAGAAGGAAAAGGGCGCCTTGATCCCCTTTTGTTCCGATTTTCCTTGGCGATCGCGTGCCGCCGCGCTACCTGTTGCGCGTGACCGAGCAGCCGCGCCTTGCCGAACAGAACGCCGCCGTCCTGCTGCCTGAGCCATTCGTCAAATGGTTCGGCCAAAAGGGCTGGTCGCCGCGTGCCCATCAGCTCGAGCTGCTGGCGAAGGCGCAAAGCGGCCAATCGGTGCTGCTGATCGCGCCGACCGGCGCCGGCAAGACGCTGGCCGGCTTTCTGCCGTCGCTCACCGAACTCGCCAGTCGTCCCAAGCGCAAGCCTGGCCAGGCCCGTCGCGGCATCCACACGCTCTACATCTCGCCGCTGAAAGCGCTGGCCGTCGATATCGAGCGCAATCTCGGCAAGCCGGTCGAGGAGATCGGCCTGCCCGTCACCATCGAGACCCGCACCGGCGACACGCCCTCGCACAAGCGCCAGCGGCAGAAGCTGGCGCCGCCCGACATTCTGCTCACCACGCCAGAGCAGCTCGCGCTGCTGATCGCCTCGAACGGCGCGAAGCGCTTCTTCGAGGATTTGCGCTATGTCGTGCTCGATGAGCTTCATTCGCTCGTCACCTCGAAGCGCGGGCATCTTCTGGCGCTTGGCCTGGCGCGGCTGCGCGCTTTCGTTCCCGATCTCCAGACCATCGGCCTGTCGGCAACGGTCGCCGAGCCCGACGAATTGCGGCGCTGGCTGGTCAGCCAGGCTGCCCCCGGTGCCATGTCCGAGCTCATCGTCGTCACGGGTGGCGCCAAGCCCGAGATCTCGATCCTTGATTCCGAAGAGCGCGTTCCCTGGGCCGGCCATTCGGCCCGCTACGCCACGCCGGAAATTTACCGCGAGATCAAGCGGCACAAGACCACGCTACTCTTCGTCAACACCCGCAGCCAGGCCGAGCTGCTGTTCCAGGAACTATGGCGCGTCAATGAGGATACCTTGCCGATCGCCCTCCATCACGGCTCGCTGGACGTCGCCCAGCGCCGCCGCGTCGAGAAGGCAATGGGCGAGAATGCGCTGCGCGCCATCGTCGCCACCTCGACGCTCGATCTCGGCATCGATTGGGGCGATGTCGACCTGGTGGTGCATGTCGGCGCGCCGAAGGGCGCCAGCCGGCTGGCACAACGCATCGGCCGCGCCAACCATCGCATGGACGAGCCGTCGAAGGCGATCCTCATCCCCGCAAACCGCTTCGAGGTTCTGGAATGCCGCGCCGCGCTCGACGCCAACTATCTCGGCGCCCAGGACACGCCGCCATTGGTCAATGGCGGGCTGGACGTCTTGGCGCAGCATGTGCTGGGCTGCGCCTGCGGCGCGCCGTTCCACACCGGTGCACTGTTTGATGAGGTAAGGACGGCCGCGCCTTACGCCAGCCTGGATAGGCCGACATTCGACCGGGTCATCGACTTTGTCGCCACCGGCGGCTACGCGCTCAGGAATTACGAGCGCTATGCCCGCATCCGGCAGACCAAGGAGGGCTTCTGGCGGGTTTCAAATCCGGCCGTCGCCCAGCAATACAGGCTCAATGTCGGCACCATCATCGAAGTGCCAGCGCTCAATGTGCGCTACGTCCAGGCCGGCAGCCGGGGGGCAGCCTCGCGCGGCGGCAGGGTGTTGGGCAAGATCGAGGAAGCATTCCTGGAGACTTTGACCCATGGCGACACCTTCATGTTCGCCGGCAAGATCCTGCGCTTCGAAGGCATTCGCGAGAACGAGTGCTTTGTCTCGAACGCGCCGGGCAGCGACGCGAAGGTGCCCTATTATGGCGGCGGCAAATTCCCGCTTTCGACCTACCTCGCCGAGCAGGTCCGCGCCATGCTCGACGACCCGCAACGCTGGAAGAAACTCCCCGAGCAAGTCGCGGATTGGCTGCGGTTCCAGGCGGACAAGTCCGTCCTGCCGAAACGCGATGACTTGTTGATCGAAACCTTTCCGCGCGGCAACCGGTATTACATGGTCGCATATCCGTTCGAGGGCAGGCTTGCGCATCAGACGCTCGGCATGCTGCTTACCCGGCGGCTGGACCGGGCGGGCGCCAAGCCGGTCGGATTTGTCGCCACGGACTATGCGCTGGCCATCTGGTCGCTGGCCGACATGGGCTGGATGTTCAAGAACAGAGAACCGTCGCTGGCCACGCTGTTCGATCAAGACATGCTGGGCGATGATCTCGAAGCCTGGTTTGCCGACAGCTGGCTCTTGAAGCGCACCTTCCGCAACTGCGCACTGATTTCCGGACTGATCGAAAAGCGGCACCCCGGCAAGGAGAAAAGCGGCCGCCAGGTGACCGTCTCGACCGACCTGATTTATGACGTGCTGCGCAGCCATGAACCCGACCATATTCTGCTGCAGGCCACCCGTACGGATGCCGCGACCGGCTTGCTCGATGTTAGCAGACTTGCCGAGATGCTCTCGCGCATCCGTGGTCGAATCATGCATAAGAATCTCGAACAGATATCGCCGCTCGCGGTGCCGATCATGCTCGAAATCGGTAAGATGCCGGTGAATGGCGAGGCGGACGAGACGCTGTTGATGGATGCCGCCACCCTCGTCGAGGAGGCCATGGGGCCCGAGATGACGGATTGAAAGAGGGGGCCGAGAGGGATGAATTTTTCGCTGTCGCGCGCAACGCTGATCGCCGAGGCCGATCTCGTCGGCATCGCCGGCGAGCGCGCGGTTTGCGACCGGCGTGGTGTGCTCTATTTCCCCGATCTGCGGCTGCTCGCGGTCTCCGACTTGCATCTCGAAAAAGGCTCGTCCTTCGCCAGGCGCGGCGCGCTGATCCCGCCTTATGATACCGGCGCGACCTTGCTGCGGCTGCAAGCGGTCATCGCCGATTACCAGCCGCGGATCGTCGTCAGCCTGGGCGACTCCTTCCATGACGGCGGCGGCGCCGAACGCATGCATGAGAGCTTCCGCGGACAACTGGAAGCGATGATGGCCGGGCGCGACTGGTTCTGGGTCGCCGGCAACCATGATCCCGAAGCGCCTGCCGACCTGCCCGGCGAGACGGTGCGGGAACTTGCCATCGGCTCGCTGCTCTTCCGCCATGAGCCGTCCAAGCTTCGCGTCGAAGGCGAGATATCGGGCCATCTCCATCCATGCGCGCGCATCGTCCAGCGCGGCCGCTCCGTCAGGCGGCGCTGCTTCGCCGGCGACGGCGGCCGCATGATCATGCCGGCCTTCGGCGCCTATACCGGCTCGCTCAACGTGCTCGACCGCGCCTATGCCGGCCTGTTCCGCCTGGAAACGCTGGTTGCCTATATGCTCGGCGCCGAGCGCATTTTTGCAATCTCCGGCTCGATGCTGCGGCCCGGCTGATACAGCTTCATCTGCCATAGTACAGCGTGACCGTGTGCTTCGCCTCGGCGAAGAACAGCCAGCGCTCGACCAGCATGCCGGCCAACTGACAAACAGCTGCAAGCACCGAGGCAATCGCCGCGAACGGCCAAGGCAGGGCAAAGGCGATGACAAGCAGGACAACGGGCGCAATGAATGCCAGCGCCTGCGTGATCCGTCGTAGCTTCGCGCTATGTTTGCGCGCGATGCGGAAGCCCATCTCCTTCAGCAGATAGTTCTCTTCCGTATGCGGCCATTCGATCGACCGCACCGTGCCGCCGGCGAGCCCGGTCGCGGTGTTGGCATTTGTCGGAATCTCCAGCTGGTCATTGTGGCGCCAGGTCGCGAGCTTCCAGATCCAGCCGGCCAGGGTGGCAAGTAGCGCTGAGGCCGGCATAGCGTTGGAACCGATGTTGAAACCTTGGAGCAGGGCGTTCGCCAGAGCGCTGCCTGTCATCGCTGCGAAAATCAGATAGGCCGGCAAGGTAAAGCGGCTGTGCCATTGCGCGACCGGCTTGAGCGAAGCGTAGATCATGCCCGTCGTGCAGACAGTCACGACGGCACCTGCCGCTGCCAGCAGGCCGGCGGCCGCCACCCAGCCGCCGCTCTTGCCGAGAAACACCCAGCCGATGCCGAACAGCACGGCCGGGATGAAGGTCGCGACCGACGCCACGCCTTCGCGCGACAGCCACGAGCTGCGCCACTGCGAGAAGGCGCGCCAGGCGCGCTCGGGCCGGCCGAGATGGCCGGTCGAGGACAACAACCCGGCGACGATCAAACCAAGCGCCAGCGCCATGCCGACCAAGCCGAGCCAGAAATCGGCGGGAATGAACCCCAACCCCCCAAGCAGGCCGAGCAGCGCCAGCAGGCCGTAGCCAGCCCCGGTAGCGGTGGTGAAGATGACGACCGAGAAAGCCGGATGCATGATCAGTTCGAAAGCATGCGGTCGATCCAGCCGAGGAAACCGCCTTCGGCCTTGATCGGCTCCAGCGCCGGCGCGTCGACCTTCGCAGCCCGTTCGCTGCGGGCGCGCGGCGGCAGATAGCGGTTGGTCGGGTTATAGCCCAACTCGGGCATCAGCGCGACGCCGCCACGCTCCTCGACGAGTTGCGAGATCGCCGAGGTGGGATTGCCGAGATCCCCGAAATGCCGGGCGCTGGTAGGGCAGGCGGCGACGCAGGCGGGCACGCGGTCTTCCTCGGCCAGATTGTCGTTGTAGATACGGTCGACGCAGAGCGTGCATTTCTTCATCACGCCGACATCCGCATCGAACTCGCGCGCGCCGTAGGGGCAGGCCCAGCTGCACAATTTGCAGCCGATGCATTTGTCCTCGTCGACCAGCACGATGCCATCCGAGGCGCGCTTGTAGGAGGCGCCTGTGGGGCAGACGGTGACGCAGGCCGGCTGCTCGCAATGCAGACAGGAGCGCGGGAAGTTCACTGTCCGGCCGCCCAATTCGGTCGTGTGCTCGTAACTATGGACGCGATTGAACCAGACGCCGTCGGCGTGCCCGCCATAAGGGTCGATGTCGGTCAGCGGCGCCATGTGGCCGCCGGTGTTCCACTCCTTGCAGGCGGTGACGCAGGCCTGGCAGCCGACGCAGGTGTCGAGATCGATGACCAGGCCAAGCTTCTTATCGGTCTGGGCGGGAAGACAGGTCATTCGGCGGCTTCCCTCTTCATGCGAAACGCGGCGCCGAAGTGAAGCACTTCGGGCGAAGGTTCGACATTTGGTGGCTGGGCGAAACGCTCGAATTGCGGCTCGGTGAAGCCGGCTTCCTCGGCCGCGCATTTAACGATCCGCACACGCACGTCGAACCACGCCGCCTGTCCCGTGACCGGATCGGAATTCGAATAGCGTTTGCCGTTGGCATCGGCCGACGTCTGGTCGCCGATGATGTGGTTGAGTAGGAAGCCGCGATTGCTCTCGGCCGCATCGTCCTTCAGACCCCAGCTGCCGCGCCGCTTGCCGATGGCGTTCCAGGTCCACACCGTATCCGGGTTCACGCCGTCGATCAGCTTGATCTGGCCCTTCACTCTTCCGTTCACGCTTTCGATCCACACCCAGTCATCATCGGCAAGGCCAAGTCCGGCAGCGGTCTGGCGGTGCACGAACAGCCGGTTCTGGCTGGTGATCTGCCGCAGCCAGGCGTTCTGCGAGCCCCAGGAATGGTACATGTGCATCGGCCGCTGCGTCAGCGCATGCAGCGGGTATTTTTCGAGATCGACGCTGTCCTCCTCGAAGGGCGCGTACCAGAAGGGCAGCGGGTCCATATAGGCTTCGATGCGGCCGCGTTCGGCGTCGGGTGGCTGCACCTTGCCGTGGCCGCGCGCGGCAAGGCGAAAGCGCTGGATCGGCTCCGAATAGGGTTGGAAGATGATGGGTTCCGCCTTGGCGATGAATCCCATCTCGACCGCGAAGTCGAGATAGGCGCGGTTGCCCATCTTGTAATAGCGCTGATCGTCGACAAACTCGTGATGCCAGAAGCCGCCATTGTCGATGTAGCGCTGCAGCTGGTCTGGGTTGGCGTCGCCCTTGCCGATCGATGCGCCATCCTTGCCGCGCCAGCCGGCTAAAGGGCCGATGCCGGGCGTGCGCTCGTGGTTGACGATGTAGTCGGCATAGTCGCGATATTTCGCCGAGCCATCCTCCTCGACGAAACCTGGGAGGCCGAGCCGCGCGCCGAGCTCGATCAGCACCGACTGGAACGGCCGCACGTCGCGGTCCGGCTGCACCACGGGGTGGCGAATGGCGTCGGCGGCTCCGTCGGCATGGCTGATCGGCCGGTCGAGCAGGCTGATGCAGTCGTGCCGTTCGAGATAGGTGGTGTCGGGCAGCACCAGGTCGGCGAAGGGCACGGTCTCGGAGTAATAGGCGTCGGAATAGATGATGAAGGGGATCTTGTACGCGCCGGCCTCGTCCTTGTCGGTCAGCATGGCAATGGTCTCGCCCGTGTTCATCGACGAGTTCCACGCCATGTTCGTCATGTACATGAACAGCGTGTCGATCGGATAAGGATCGCCGGCCCAGGCGTTGCGGATGACCGTGTGCATCAAGCCATGCGCGGCCAATGGCGCTTCCCAGGAATAGGCCTTGTCGATGCGGACAGGCCGGCCGGCCTCGTCGACGAGAAGATCGTCCGGCCCGCAGACAAAGCCGAGAGGCAAGCCGTCCAACGGCGTCATCGGCCGGGCGTTCTTGCCGGCTGGCTTCGGCCCCGGCGGCGCACAGCGCGGATAGGGCGGCTTGAAGCGGAAGCCGCCTGGAACGTCCACCGTGCCGAGCAGAACCTGCAGCAAATGGATGGCGCGGCATGTGTGAAAACCGTTGGAATGGGCTGAGATGCCGCGCATGGCATGCATCGAGACCGGCCGGCCCTTGATCGTCTCATTCCGCCGGCCCGCCCAGTCGGTCCAAGCGATAGGCAGTTCGATCGTCTGCTCGAAGGCGACATGCGCCAATTCGGCCGCGATGCGGCGGATCGTGTCGGCGCTGACGCCGCAACGCTCCGCCACGGCATCCGGCGAATAGCTCTCGTGTAGATAGCGATCGGCGATGAGCCGGAACACCGGCACGCAGCGTCGCCCGCCGACCTCATAGCTGCCGGTCAGCGCCGACTTTGCCTCGGGGTCGGCTGCGTTGATTGGCTGTTTTGCCACCCTGTCCCAGGCAAGCGGATTGCCGTCACTGTCGCGCACGAACAGCCCGTCATCGGCGGACCCGGCCTCCTGCACGACGAGCACCGGCGCGTTGGTGTAACGCAGCAGATAGTCGAGATCGACGCGGCCGGCCTTGAGCAGTTCATGGATCAGCGCCAGCACGAAAAGGCCGTCCGTGCCCGGCCTGATGCCGATCCAGTCGTCGGCGATGGCGTTGTAACCCGTGCGGCAGGGATTGATCGAAACCACCTTGGCGCCGCGCGCCTTGAGCTTGCCCAGCCCGATCTTGATCGGGTTGGAATCATGGTCCTCGGCGACGCCGAACAGCATGAAATATCGGGTGTTGTCCCAGTCGGGCTCGCCGAACTCCCAGAACGAGCCGCCGATCGTGTAGAGCCCGCCGGCCGCCATGTTGACGGAGCAGAAGCCGCCATGCGCGGCGAAATTGGGCGTGCCGAATTTCGACGCCCACCAGCCGGTCAGCGATTGCGACTGGTCGCGTCCGGTGAAGAAGGCGAGTTTTTTCGGATCAGTTCTGCGGATCGTCGAAAGACGTTCGGTAGCGATGGTCAGCGCTTGGTCCCATTCGATCTCGCGGAACTCACCGGAGCCACGCGGGCCTGTGCGCAGCAACGGCTTCTTCAGCCGCGCCGGGCTGTAATGCTGCATGATGCCGGCGCTGCCCTTGCCGCAGATCACGCCGCGGTTCACCGGATGGTCCTTGTTGCCGTTGATGTAGCGAACCTTGCCGTCCTTGATGTGGACGTCGATGCCGCAGCGGCAGGCGCACATATAGCAGGTGGTCTTGGCGATGCGGTCGGAGACGGTTGGCGAGGTATCGACGCCGTCGCCCTCATTTGGTGCGTGAGTGTCGGCCAGTGGCCGTTGCGAGGGTGCGGAATTGGCGCCGCGCGGCGCAGTTTTGCTCATGATTGGCGAACGCTCTTGCGGTTCGCCATCTTGGCCTTCGTCTTCGGTCCCGGGCCGCGCATGTAATGAAGTTCAGGATGATAGCGCTCTCCGGAGAGCTGCCGCTTCAGCCGGCGGCTCCAATGCGCGAATAGGGATTTGAAGCGCCCTGCCATTTCCCACTCTTGGCCTTTGACGGCCAATTTTTTCCAACGTCAGAGAAAAACTTAGAACAAAGCAATTGATGCGTCTAACAAGCAGCTCTTGTAATTCCAATCGATTTTGCTTCTTAGTTCGCCCATGACCCTCGATCAGTTGCGCATCTTCGTCGCCGTCGCCGAGCACGGCCATATGACCAAGGCCGCCGAGCGGCTCGGCATCTCTCAGTCGGCGGCCTCTGCCGCCATTCGTGCGCTCGAAAGCCAGCATGGCGTGCGCCTGTTCAACCGCGTCGGCCGCAACATCGAGCTGGCCCAGACAGGCCACCGCTTCCTGCCGGAAGCGAAGGCGGTCCTGGATCGCGCCGCCGCCGCCCGCGGCGTTCTGGAGGATGTCTCGCAGACCGTCGCCGGCAGCCTGTCGATCGCGGCCAGCCAGACCATCGCAAGCTATTGGCTGCCGCGTCGCCTCGCTTCATTCCACGAAGCCTATCCCGCGGTGAAGCTGAGCGTGACGATCGGCAACACCAGGCAGGTCGAGACCAATGTGCTGGACGGACGCGCCGATTTTGGCCTGGTCGAGGGCCGAACCGAGTCCGACATCCTGCGCCGCGCCACGGTCGACGAGGACCGCATGATGCTGGTGGTGGCGCGTTCGCATCCCGAGATCCCGATGACGCGTGCCGGAAACCTCGACATCAGGGCGCTGCGCTGGATCATCAGGGAAGGCGGCTCGGGCACGCGCGAGGCGTTGGAGGATTTCGCGCATGGTCAAGGCGTCCCGCCGGCGGAGCTGCAGATATTCCTCGTCTTGCCCAGCAACGAGGCTGTGCGTCAGGCCGTGGAGGCCGGCGCGGGCGCCACGATCATCTCGGAGCTGGTGGTCGCGCGCTCTCTGGCGGAGGGCAGCCTCAGGGCCGTGCCGGTCGAGCTGCCGAAGCGCGACTTCGCCATGATCACGCATCGCGACCGCCAGGCCAGCCTCGCCCAGATGGCGCTGAAGGCGCATCTCACCGGCCGGGCGGACGCGCCGGCAAGCGCCGAATAATCACGCGTATTTGCGCTGTGCGTCGAGCGCGAGGCCAAGGCCGACCGAGCCGAACATGTCGCCTTCGATGACGGAGGCCTGCGGCACCAGCGACAGGATCTTCCGCTTCGCCAGCGGGATCGCGGTCGAGCCGCCGGTGAGGAACACGGCCGTGATGGCGGAGGCTGGAACGCCGGCGTCGGCGATCGTCTGCCTGACCGTCGCGGCCACCCGTTCGATGTCGTTCGCAATGGTCTCCTCGAGGCCCGTGCGCGTGATCTCCGCCGCGAAGCGCGCGCCGGGCAGCGACACCTTCACCTCGGCCGAAGACTGGTCTGTAAGCGCGATCTTCGCCCTTTCGACCAAGCCCGCCATCGCATGGCCATAGCGGTGCTCGACGACATGGATGAAGCGGTCGACCAGGTCGGCGCGCTCGGCCTCGTAACGGATCTGCCGCAGGTCGCTCATCGCCTTGGCGGTGTAGACGAGGTTGATGCGCTGCCAGGTGGCTAGGTCGATGAAATAGGCTGCCGGCAGGTTGCGCTTGTGGTCCTTGGTCCGCGTCAGATAGCCGAGCTCGGGCATGACATGGGCTATGCTGAGCAGCCGGTCGAAATCGGTACCGCCGATATGGATGCCGCGATTGGCGAGGATGTCGGCCTTGCGGTCGCTCGAGCGGGCGCGCTCCGGCGAGACCCGCACGATGGAGAAGTCGGAAGTGCCGCCGCCCATGTCGACGATCAGCGCCAGCTCTTCGCGGGTGACCTTCTGTTCGTAGTCGAGCGCCGCCGCGATCGGCTCGAACTGGAAGGCGATATGCTTGAAGCCTTGCGCGCGCGCCGCTTTGTCCAACTCGCCCTGCGCCTTCGCATCGGCGGCCGCGTCCTCGTCGACGAACTGCACGGGCCGGCCGAGCACCACGTTCTCGACCGGACCGCCGGCGTCTTCTTCGAGCCGCTTCTTCAGATGGCCGACGAACATGCCGATAATGTCGATGAAGCCGATCTGGCGCGCCTTGATGCGGGTCTTCTCATTGGCGAGCGAGCTGCCGAGCACGCTCTTCAGCGAACGCATCAGCCGGCCTTCGATGCTGTCGGTGTAGTCGCTGATCGCGCGGCGGCCGAAATAGGTGTAGCCGTCCTCGAAGTTGAAGAACACGGCGCTCGGCAGAGTGGGTTGCTCGCCCTCCAGCGCCACCAGTCGCGCCCGGCCGTCCCGGATCACGCCGACGGTAGAATTGGACGTGCCGAAATCGATGCCGCCGAATGCCGATTGCATCGCAGCCTCCTGTCGTTGCTTCATGCCGGCAGAACCATCAGCGACGCGTTGCGCGCCGTCATCCGGAAAGCCGGACCGCTCTGCCGAAAATCGAAATATGTGTGCTTGTCCCTAGGGCTGGGAGGCGGCGATGTATCGCAAAACCGGGAAAAGGGAAACCCTCTTTTGAGGGGAAATGGGTGCTCCCATTTTCCCCGAAGCATCAATCTTTGCGGAAGATGATCCGGCCCAGCCAGCCGGTCAGCATGGCGAGGGATACGGCGAACACGCCGTAGAGAAAAGAATAGTCATGCGCGACCCGGAAGACCGACTGCTCGAAGCCCGATTTTCGGATCTCGAGCTGGGCCGAGCTTTCCTTGACGAACATGCCGCTCTTGAACAGGAATGCACGGGCTTTGTGGGTGCCGACCGGCACGTTGGGCGCGAGCCGCACGGTGGCGCGAAACAGGTTCTGCGACAGGAACTGCACGCCGCCGACATTTTCGCTGTAGAGGCCCGTCGCCGCTTTGCGCTCGCGCAGCGCGGCGGTGAATTCCTGGATCGTCGCCGGGCTGTCGGTCTCGTCGGCGGGCTTCAGGTAGAGGTTCTGTGCTCCGAGCGAGAGCTGCTTGTATTTGGCAGGCTCGGCGATGTCCTGCAGCGGCCGCGTCGTCGCGACGGAGTAGGAGACCGGCACGTTCTCGAAGGTTTCGGAGTCCAGGTTGATCCAGACGCCGAGCACGCGGTCCTTGCGCCGCACCACGACTGGGCGCGGCGGTCCTTCGAGCACGACGACCACGTCGTAGCGGCCCTGTCTGGCGATCAGCGGGTCGGGGTTTTCCAGCGATCCGAAGATGGTGAGGTCAGCGCCGGAGAAGCCCGCCGTGATGGAGATCGCGTCGGTCGAAAGGCCGATCTGGATGCTTTCGGTGGGCGGCGTCTGCGCCGTCGCTGGGGAAAGGACGAAGAGCATCGACAACGAGGCGGCGGCTGCAAATGCTCTGAGTCCCGCCATCAGTTGAGGCCCGCGGCGGACAGCGAATAGAGGTTGGGCGGCGTCACGAAGAGATCGACGGCAAGGCGGAGGGCGACGGCCAACACCAACATCGCCAGAAGCGCGCGCAACTGCTCGCCACGCAGCCGCTGGCCGGCCTTGGCGCCATATTGCGCGCCGGCGACGCCGCCGGCCATCAGCAGGAATGCCAGGATCACGTCGACCGTCTGGTTGGTCGTGGCATGCACCAGGGTGGTGTAGGCCGAGGTGAAGATGATCTGGAACAGCGAGGTGCCGATAACGACATTGGTCGGCACCTTGAGCAGGTAGATCAGCGCCGGCACCATGATGAAGCCGCCGCCGACGCCCATGATCGACGACAGGAAGCCGATCCCGGCGCCGAGCCCGAGCACCGGGATGACGCTGACGAACAGCTTCGAGGCGCGGAAGCGCATCTTGAACGGCAGCCGGTGGATCCAGTTGTGCTGGCCGGATTTCTTGAGCACGGGTGCTGCGCCGCTGCGGCTGGCGCGCAGCGCGTTGAGGCTTTCGACCAGCATCAGCCCGCCCACGGTGCCGAGCAACACGACGTAAAGCAGCGAGATGAACAGATCCAACTGGCCGAGCCGGCGCAACAGCGCGAAGACATAGATGCCGGCTGTCGAGCCGACAATGCCGCCGGCCAGCAGCACGCCGCCCAGCTTGAAGTCGAGCGTGCCGCGCTTGAAGTGCGACAGCGCGCCGGAGAAGGAAGAGGCGATGACCTGGTTGGCGCCGGTGGCGACCGCGATCGCCGGCGGGATGTTGTAGAAGATCAAAAGCGGCGTGATCAGAAAGCCGCCGCCGACCCCGAACATGCCCGACAGGAAGCCCACCGCCGCGCCCATCGCCAGCAGCACGAAGACGTTGACGGAAATTTCCGCGATCGGGAGATAGATGCCCACCCGTCTGTCTCGATCAGTTTGCTTGTCGGCGTATAGCGCCGTCCCCGGGCACTAAAGCACCGAAAAGCCAATTTTTTCTTGCGCCGGCGCGGCGGCGAGGGTCAAGCCTTGCCGCCGCGCCGAAACAAAAACCATCTCAATCAGTTAACAGGCAAATGTGTGGCGGGGCGTCGCGTATGCGACGCGCTGCCGTTATTTCTTCGCCAACAGCGCCTTGACGAGCGGCGCGTCGATCTCGCCGGTCGGCGTCATCTTGTTGTCGGTCTGGAAGGCCATGATCGCGGTCTTGGTCTTGCCGCCCATCACGCCGTCGGCGCCGCCGGCATCGTAGCCGTTCTTGTTGAGGATCAGCTGGATGTTCTTCACCGCCTTCTTCATGTCGATGCCGGCGGTGGTCTGCGGCGCGCTGTCCTGCCAGGATTCCGGAACGTCGGCCGAGTTGGCGGCGGCGTTGAGCGGCTTGGCCTTCCACAATTCCGTGGCGGCGCGCGCCCGCTCGAGCTGCTCGGGCCGCAGCGCATTGGCGATCTCGTCGCGCTTGGCTGCGGCGTCCTTGTCGCCGGTCTTGGCGACCAGGGCGAACCACTTGTAGGACTCTTCCAGGTTCTGCTTCATGCCGACGCCCTTGGCGGCCAGGATGCCGAGGTTGAACTGGCTGTCCTTGACGCCGAGGTCGGCGGCTTCCTGGAACCAGTGCGTGGCCGATTCATTGTCGGTCACCCCGTCCGCCGCCATGGCGAACAGCACCGCGAGATTGTGCATGGCGCTGGCGTTTCCCTGCTCGGCGGCGAGCTGGTAATAGGTCTTGGCCTTCTTGATGTCGCGCGCGACGCCGATGCCCTTTTCGTAGAAATTGCCGATGCGGTATTCGGCCGGCGCGAAGCCGAGCTCGGCCGACTGCTCGTACCATTTGGCGGCGGCCTTCATGTCTTCCTTCACGCCGCGCGATTCCGCATAGCGCGAGCCGACCTCGAACAGCGCCTTGGCGTCGCCGCCGGCGGCGGCGTCGCGCAGCGCCACCGGACCGATTTCGGAAGGAATGTCGAATTTGCCGGCTGCCGTCCGGCTTGCTGTTGGCGGCACGGCGCCTGTCGTGTCGGCGGAGGTTGCCGCCGGCGCGCCTATTGCCGCGCTGTTCGCTGCCGGACTGGCGGCCACGGACTCCTGGGCTGCCGGCTGCGTGTCGCCGTCCGTATCCGTCGCGGCGGCAGCCGCGGCGGTGGGTTCGGATGGCGTCGCCGAAGCCATCGGCGCCGGTGCGGCCGGCGCTGCAGGCGCCACCGGCGCGGGTGCCGGTTCGGCCAGCGTGGCGGCTGCGCTTTCGGGACTTGCGGGAACAGATGCGGCCGGTGCCGTCTCCTGGACGGGCTCCGCCTGTCTGACGGGACGGGCAGGCGCGCTTTCGGCCTGTGCCGTCGCGGCATCGATCTTCGGTGTGTCGGTCTTCTGCGTGTCGGCCTGTGGCGCGACGGTCGCGTTGAGCGAAGCCGTGTCGACCGTTTGCGTGGAGAGAGCGGGCTGGTTGTTGGCCGTCTCGACCGGATCGGACAGGAAGGCCTTGCCCAACTGCAGGCCGGCCAGAGCCATCATAATGGCCGCCGCCGCCATCAGGATCGGCTTGCGCCGCGCCTTGAGCAGGTCGCCGATCCGCAATGCCTTCACCGGGCCGGTCATGGTCGATTGCCGCTTCAGCGTGTCGGCTTCCGCCGCCGCCGCCTGGGCGGCACGCCGGGCCGCGGCGATGAAATCCGACTTCGCGGCATCGCTGTCGGTGCGCCGGGCCGGCTGGCCGCCGCGCTCGTCGCGCACGCGCTTCATGATGGCATTGAGGTCCGGCGCGCCGGAACCGGGTTCCAATGGCCGGTTGGCCGCCTTGGGGTCGAGCGGTTCGTCGATGTCGACGCTTGGCACGTCGCCGACCGGCGCAGAGCCGGCAAGCGGCTGCGTGTCCGCGTCCTTCTTACCCTTGAAAGCGCGCGCCAGCCCGCTGAACATGGATTTCTTGCGTCCGGCCGTCTCGCTCCTGTCGCCGACCGCATCGGGTCCAAGCGCCGCCATGGCGGCTGCTGCAGCAGCCTCGGCAGGCGTGCGCGGCGCGCTCGGCTCATCGCGCATGATCGCCGCGGCGCGGCCCTCGAGGCTGGCCATGTCCCCGGTGAGCGGCAGCGGCTGGTCGATATCCATCGAAGGCGCGTCCTGCACCGCGATCTTGCCGCCGCGGCCGCCGCGCTTGCTGGCCGGTTGCGGATCGACCAGCTCGCTGACCGCCTCGCTGGTCTCGGTCGCTTCCAGCGAGCCCAGCCTGTCGACAATCTTGAGCAGCGTGTCGTGGATTGCCTCGAAAGTCCGCGAGTTGCGTTCGTCGGAGCGGCGGGTGAGCGCTTCGAGCGTCTTCAGGTCCTGGGCGAGGCCGGCAACGGCGGTCGCGTTGGTCTGGGCCGTGCTGGAGGTCGACTCGGCGAGCGATTTGACGGCGCTCTCGGCCGCCTCGCGCGCCACGCTCAGAATGGAATCGCGCGTGCCGGCCAGCGACTTCTCGATCTCGTTGAGGCGCGGGCTGATGTCTTCGAACTCGGGCAGCGGCGTGCCGGGCCTGGAAAGATGCGCCGACAGGCCGGCGACCTGCGCTTCCAGGCTGCGGATCAGCGCCGGATCGATGCCGGCGACCTGCTGCGCGGACGATTCCAGCCGGCTGGAGATATCCTCGAGCCGGCTTTCCAGCCCGCGGATAGCCATGTCGCTGGCGGGATCGGGCGCGCGCGTCTCGATGCGCTTGGCCAGAGCGGTGAAGCGGGCGTCGATCGCTTCCATGATGCCGGCGCTGTCGTCCTGGCGCATGCGCTGGTCGAGCCTGTTCGCCACTTCGTCCAGCCGACGCTCGAGATCGTGGAACAACGCGTTGCTTTGTTCGATTGCGTCTCCCTGGCGGCGCTCGAGCAGCATCGACAGCGCGTCGAAGCGCTGCTCCAGGCCCTGGAAGATCTGGTCCGCGTCGGGCATGGCCGGCGCGCGATCCATCTTATCGGTGATGGAAGCGATCTGCTTGCCCAGCCGCTCCATGGCCTGCTCGGGCAGGTCGGTGCGGCCGGCCAGCTGGTCCACGCGGCTGGTGAGAAGATTGAGGCGGTCGAGGACCTCGGCGCCGGGCCGCGACTGCGCGACCTCTTCGATCTGCACCGCCAGCGAGGCCATGCGCTTCTCGATCCGGCCAAAGGTCTCGGGGTCGAAGGCATTCGCCTGCGCGGCAACCGTCGATGCGACGATGGCGCGGGAAATCTCGTCCAGCCGCTCGTCGATCATGGCGAGCGTTTCGCCGCCGCGCGCGGTCTGCTGGCCGGCGAAGCGGTCGACTGCGCCGGCAAGCGTGCGCACCTTTTCCTCCAGCGAGCGCAGCGAAAGCGATTCCGGCAGGCTGTTGACGGCGCTGCTGATCTGCTCGAGCCGGTCGGTCAGCACTGAAAGGCTAGGGCCTTCGGCGCGCTTGCGCTGGTCGGCGTCGACACGGTCCTCGAAAGCGCTCCAGCGGCGGTCGAAATCGTCCCAGCGGCGGTCGACCTTCTGCACGCTTTCCTCGCGCGCCAGCGTGTCCAGCGCGCCCTTCACCTGTTCAAGTTCCAGCCGCAGCAGATTGACGCTGCGGTCGTCGCTTTTTTCGGCGAGCGACTGGATCGCTCCCGAAAGCCGCTCGAATTCGAGGCCGAGCTCGGCGCTGCTCTTGTCGGGCATCGCGCCGCGCTGGCTGTTGGCCTGCAGGGCGCGGTCGATATCCTGGCGGAACGCTTCGAACTCGCGCTGCAGGCCGGCCGTCATCTGGTGGCGCAGTTCCTCCCGCAGACCGCGCAGTTCGACCGCGATCTTGCCGACGATGGCGACGCTGTCTTCCTGGCCGCGGACCCGGTCGATGTCGCGCGCGATTGCCTGGTAGGCGGGCGAGGGGTTCTGCGGGGCGCGCTCCTGCGGCCGCGGGCTCTGCGGTGCCGGATTCTGCGGCGCACGGTCCAGGGGCCTTTGCGCGGAATAGGGATCCTCATACCAGCGCGGCGCCTGGCCGTAGGGCTGCGCGCTTGGGTAACGCGGTTCGGCGGTCGGTCGCTGCGGGTTGGGGCGGTCGGGCATGTCGGCGCGCGTTCGGTCCAGCCTCTGCTCCAGCGTTTCGAGCGAGCGGTTCAGTTCTTCGAGCGAGGCATGCGGCCGGCGCTGCCTGCCGGCGTTGAGTGTATCGAGATAGGACCGCTTGCTGTTCATCGATGCGCCCGTGTTCAGAGTGGCCGGCCAAAGACCGGTTTCCCAGTAGCCTGCCGGGTACGAAGCGAGCCGAGCGGTTTTGCTGCGGAGGAAGACGAGCTTCCCGGGTTTTACCCGCACTTCGAAAACCGTGAAAAATTCGCTACAGGATAACCACGGGTGACCGACATGCGCACATTTCGCCCAACGTGGTAAACAAGGCGTTAACCAAGCTTAAGAAGTCGCGTATAAATCGTGAGCCGCCTGACAAGCCGGTACCTGGGTGCGGCATAAAGGTTCGCTTTTACAACGCCCTTGCGTCACCCTGCGGCTGTCGATATAGGATTGACGTAAACGTAAAAGGTGCGAAGCCGTGCCTCTTGCGATTGATTTGTTGTTGCAACCACGATTGGAAGCACGCCCCCGCTTCCATTCAGGCGACGCTTGGTCCGCGACCGCGACGCCACCAGGGGAAAGCCAGTGACCATGAAACTCGTTTCGCCCGGCGAAGCCGCGGCCAATACCAATGACATTCCGGCCGAGGCCGGCGAGGAATTCGTCCGCATCGGTGAGATGGCCAAGAAATACGGCGTGACGCTGCGCACGCTGCGTTTCTATGAAGACAAGGGCCTTCTCAATCCTCATCGCGACGGCTCGACCCGTCTCTACACGCGCCGCGACAAGGCTCGGCTGAAGCTGATCCTGCTCGGCCGCAAGGTCGGGTTCTCGCTGCGCGACGTCAAGCAGATGATGGATCTCTACGATCCGACCGGCACCAACACGAAGCAGCTGCGGTTGGCGCTCGACAAGTCGGAGAAGCAGCTCGCCCGTCTGCAGAAGCAGCGGGCGCTGATCGACGATGCTATCGGCGAGCTGAGCAACTCGATGTCGGTCGTGCGGCAGATGCTCGTCGAGCGCACCGCGCCGGCGCAGGCCAGCGCCGCCGGCTGATCGCCCGCTTTTCCGGAATACCCGGACGAAGAAAGCCGCGTGGCCATGGCCGCGCGGCTTTTTTGTCGTCACAATGCCTGACCGCTCACAAAAATTTTTGGCTGCGACGAAGTTGACGTTTACGCAAACGTCAATATTTGCTATCGCAGCATCGACATTGGCCGGTCTCCCTGTCCAGGACAGGCGACTTGCCGGCCGGGACTGTAAGGGTGGAGGAAGGCATGACGATCTACAGGGCGCCGATCCAGGACACGCTCTTCGTGCTCAACGACGTACTGGGCTATCAGCGCTATTCCAATCTTCCGGGCTTCTCGGACGCGACGCCCGATGTGGTCGAGGCTATCCTCGCCGAAGGCGCCAAGCTCGCCGAGAACGTCATGCATCCGCTGAACCGGGTTGGCGACATGGAAGGCTGCGTGCGCCATGACGACGGCTCGGTGACGACGCCCAAGGGCTTCAAGGACGCTTATGACCAGTATCGCGAGGGCGGCTGGATGGGGCTTGCAGCACCCGCCGAGTTCGGTGGCCAGGGCCTGCCCTATGCGGTCCACACCGCCGTCTCCGAATACATGATCTCGGCCAACATGGCGCTGATGATGTATCCCGGCCTGACGCAAGGCGCGATCGCGGCCATCGTCACCCATGGCACGGACGAGCAGAAGGCGACCTGGCTGCCGAAGCTGATCGAGGGCGGCTGGACCGGCACCATGAACCTCACCGAGCCGCATTGCGGCACCGATCTCGGCCTGCTGCGCACCAAAGCTGTTCCTAACGGTGACGGCACTTACAGGATTTCCGGCCAGAAGATCTTCATCTCCGCCGGCGAGCACGACATGTCGGACAACATCGTCCATCTGGTGCTGGCCCGCGTCGAGGGCGCGCCGGAAGGCGTCAAGGGCATCTCGCTGTTCATCGTGCCGAAGTTCAAGCTCGATGCCACGGGCAATCCCGGTGAGCGCAACACGCTCTCCTGCGGCTCGATCGAGGAGAAGATGGGCATCCACGGCAACTCGACCTGCGTCATGAACTATGACGAGGCCGAGGGCACGCTGCTCGGCGAATTGAACGGCGGCCTGAAGGCCATGTTCACGATGATGAACGAGGCCCGCCTCGGGGTCGGCCTGCAGGGGCTTTCGGTCTCCGAGATCGCCTACCAGAACGCCGTCTCCTACGCCAAGGACCGGCTGCAGGGGCGCTCGCTGTCGGGTGCCAAAGCGCCGGACAAGAAGGCCGATCCGATCATCGTCCATCCCGACATCCGCCGTTCGCTGATGACCATGAAGGCCTATAACGAGGCCGGCCGCGCGCTGGCATTGTGGACGGCGATCAAATCCGACGTCGCGCATCGTTCCGGCGACGACAAGGATCGCCAGGCGGCCGACGATTACACCGGCCTGATGACGCCGGTGGTCAAGGGCGTGCTCACCGACAAGGGTTTCGACCATGCGGTGATGGCCCAGCAGGTGTTCGGCGGCCACGGCTATATTGAAGAGCACGGCATGAGCCAGTTCGTGCGCGATGCCCGCATCGCCATGATCTATGAAGGCGCCAACGGCATACAGGCGCTCGACCTCGTCGGCCGCAAGCTGGCGCAGAATGGCGGCCGCGCCGTGCAGGCCTTCTTCAAGGAGGTCGGCGAGTTCTGCGAGGAGAATCGCGCCGATGAGAAGATGGCGCCCTTCACCAAGGCGCTGAAGAAGGGCCTCAACGACCTGCAGGCTGCTACCATGTGGCTGGTGCAGAACGCCATGGCCAAGCCCGACAATGCAGGCGCCGCCTCGACCGACTACATGCATCTCTTCGGTCTGGTGGCGCTGGGCTATATGTGGGCACAGATGGCGAAGTCCGCGCAGGCCAAGCTGGCGGAAGGCGCCAATGGCGCTGCGCCGTTCTACGACACCAAGCTGGTCACGGCGCGCTTCTTCATGGAGCGCATCATGCCGGAGACGGCGACGCGGCTTGCCGGCATTTCCAGTGGCGCGGACACGCTGATGGCGCTGCCGGCGGAAGCGTTCTAGGTTCGGCGGGCCGGCGCCGCCGGCCCACAATCGTCGGAACGCGGAGGAAATCGTGGCGACAAATCCAGCCGAAATTCTTGGTCTTCCGAAGCCCGCCTGGGCGGCGGAGGAGGTCGGCATGCTCTACGACATGGCGTCCCGCTTCATGGCCGAAGAGATCGCGCCGCGCTATGACGAGTTCGAGAAGAACGAGATGTTCGACCGAGAGAGCTGGCTGAAGGCGGGCGCCGCCGGCCTGCTCTGCGCTTCCATGCCGGAGAAATATGGCGGCTCGGGCGGGACTTTTGCGCATGAGAGCGCGATCATCGAGGCGATCGGCCATGTCGGCGTCGACGGTTTCGGCATCGGCCTGCACAATTCGATCATCGCACCCTACATTCTTCATTACGGCTCAGAGGAGCAGAAGCAGAAATGGCTGCCGAAGCTTGCGACCGGCGAGCTTATCGGCGCCATCGCCATGACCGAGCCTGGCGCCGGCTCCGATCTGCAAGGCGTCAAGACCCGTGCCGAGAAGGACGGCAACCATTACAAGATCAGCGGTTCGAAGACCTTCATCACCAACGGCCAGCTCGCCAACCTGATCATCGTCGTCACCAAGACCGATCCGGACAAGGGCGCCAAGGGCACCTCGCTGATCATCGTCGAGACCGACGAGGTCGAGGGTTTTCAGCGCGGCCGCAACCTCGACAAGATCGGGCTGAAGTCGAACGACACGTCCGAGCTGTTCTTCAACGACGTGCGTGTGCCGACTTCGAACCTACTCGGCCACGAGGAGGGGAAGGGCTTCGTTCAGCTGATGCAGCAATTGCCACAGGAGCGCCTGCAGATCGGCACTGGCGCGATCGCCATGATCGAGCGGGCGCTGGCGCTCACCATCGATTACGTCAAGGAACGCAAGGCCTTCGGCAAGGCTGTCATCGATTTCCAGAACACCCAGTTCAAGCTGGCCGAACTGAAGACCGAGGCCACGATCGGCCGCGTCTTCTACAATGACTGCGTTGCCCGCCACATCGACGGCGGCCTCGACCCGGTCACGGCCTCGATGGCCAAATACTGGCTCAGCGACCTGCAGGGCAAAGTCGTCGACGAATGCCTTCAACTGCATGGCGGCTATGGCTACATGAATGAATATCCGATCGCCCGCATGTACCGCGACGCCCGCGTCCAGCGCATCTATGGCGGCACCAATGAGATCATGAAATTGCTGATCGGGCGCTCTCTCTGAGCGCGGCGGCCGGCAAAGCCAAGGAGCACGAAAATGACTGAGGCTTACGTCTATGACGCCGTGCGCACGCCGCGCGGCAGGGGCAAGAAGGATGGCTCGCTGCATGAGGTGCCGGCGGTGCGGTTGGCCGCGAAGACGCTTGAGGCGCTGCGCGACCGCAACGGGCTCGACACCGGCAATGTCGACGACATCATCTTCGGCTGCGTCGACCCGGTCGGCGAGGCGGGCTCCGTCATTCCACGCGCCGCCGCCTTCGAGGCCGGCTACGATACCAAGGCGCCCGGCATGCAGATTTCGCGTTTCTGCGCCTCGGGTCTCGACGCCATCAATTTCGGCGCCGCCAAGATCGCGCAAGGGGCGGACGAGATCGTCATTGCCGGCGGCGTTGAATCCATGTCGCGCGTCGGCATGGGCATGTCCGGCGGTTCCTGGTTCATGGACCCGTCCGTCGGCCTGCCCGGCTGGTTCGTGCCGCAGGGCATCTCGGCCGACCTGATCGCCACGAAATACGGTTTTTCCCGCGACGACGTCGACGCCTATGCCGTCGAGAGCCAGAAGCGCGCCGCCAAGGCCTGGGGGGAGGGTCGCTTCAAGAAGTCGGTGATCCCGATCAAGGACCAGAACGGCCTTACCATTCTCGACCATGACGAGCACATGCGGCCTTCGACCGACATGCAGTCGCTTGCCTCGCTTAACCCGTCCTTCGTCATGCCGGGCGAGATGGGCGGCTTCGACGCGGTCGCCGTGCAGAAGCATCCGGAGGTCGAGGAGGTGAACCACGTCCACCACGCCGGCAATTCGTCCGGCATCGTTGATGGCGCCGCCGCCGTGCTGCTCGGTTCCAAGAAGGCCGGCAAGGCGATGGGCCTGAAGCCCCGCGCGCGCATCCGCGCCTTCGCCAATATCGGCTCGGAGCCGGTGCTGATGCTGACCGGTCCGGTCGACGTCACCGAGAAGCTGTTGAAGCGCGCCAAGATGAAGCAGTCGGACATCGACCTGTTCGAGCTCAACGAGGCCTTCGCCTCCGTCGTGCTGCGCTACATGCAGGCCTTCGACATCCCGCATGACCAGATCAACGTCAATGGCGGCGCGATCGCCATGGGCCATCCGCTCGGCGCCACCGGCGCCATGATCCTGGGCACGGTGCTGGACGAGCTGGAGCGCCGCGACCTCAACACCGCGCTGGTCACGCTCTGCATCGGCGCCGGCATGGGTACCGCCACCATCATCGAACGCGTCTGAGGGAGAGAAGAGATGAGCTACACCAATTTCACCCTCGACGTGGACGCCGACGGCATTGCCTTGATCACCTGGGACATGCCGGATCGCTCGATGAACGTCTTCACCGAAGAGGTGATGCGCGAGCTGAACGCCATCGTCGATAAGGTGGCCGGCGATGCCGCCATCAAGGGCGCGGTCATCACCTCCGGCAAGGATACATTCTCCGGCGGCGCCGACATCACCATGCTGCAGAAGATGTTGGCCACCTTCGCCGCGGATAAAGAGAAGGATCTCGACAAGGCGACCAAGGCGCTGTTCGACAATGCCGGCTATATGACCGGCCTGTTCCGTAAGATCGAGACCTCCGGTAAGCCTTGGGTGTCGGCGATCAACGGCACCTGCATGGGCGGCGCCTTCGAGATGTCGCTCGCCTGCCACGGCCGCGTCGCAGCCGACAGCGACAAGGTGAAGATGGCGCTTCCCGAAGTGAAGATCGGCATCTTCCCGGGCGCCGGCGGCACCCAGCGCGTACCGCGGCTGACAGACCAGCAGCAGGCGCTGCAGATGCTGACCACTGGGCAGAATCTCACGCCGCAGAAGGCGAAGCAGATGGGCCTGATCCACGAGATCGCCCCGCCTCCGAAGCTTATCGAGGCCGCCAAGGCGATGATCAAGAACGGACTGAAGCCGGTGGCGCCCTGGGACGAGAAGGGCTTCAAGCTGCCGGGCGGTCCGATCTATTCGGCGGCCGGCGCGAATCTCTGGCCGCCGGCCATCGCCATTCTGCGCCGCGAGACCTACGGCAACTATCCGGCCGCGGCCGCGATCCTGAAATGCGTCTATGAAGGCCTCTTGGTGCCCTTCGACACCGCGCTCAGGATCGAGCAGCGCTATTTCACCGAGATCATGCAGTCGAAGGAAGCGGCGGCGATGATCCGCTCGCTGTTCCTGTCGCTGCAGGAACTGAACAAGGGCGCGCGCCGCCCGGCCGGCGTGCCGGACACCAAATTCAAGAAGATCGGCATTCTCGGCGCCGGCTTCATGGGCGCCGGCATCGCTTATGTCACGGCAAAGGCCGGCATTCCGGTGGTGCTGCTCGACCGCGATCTGCCTTCGGCCGAGAAAGGCAAGGCGCATTCCGACAGCCTGATGGCCGATCAGGTCAAGAAGGGCCGCGCCAAGCCGGAAGACAAGGACAAGCTCCTGTCGCTGATCATGCCGACGGCGGACTATGCCGACCTTGCCGGCTGCGACCTCGTCGTCGAGGCGGTCTTCGAGGATTCGGGCGTGAAGAAGGATGCCACCGAGAAGGCCGAGGCGGTGCTGAAGTCGTCGGCGATCTTCGCCTCCAACACCTCGACCATTCCGATCACCGCCTTGGCGAAGAATTCGGCGCGGCCGAAAAACTTCATCGGCATCCACTTCTTCTCGCCGGTCGACAAGATGATGCTGGTCGAGATCATCCTCGGCAAGAAGACGGGCGACAAGGCCCTGGCCGTGGCCTTCGACTTCGTGCGCGCCATCAAGAAGACGCCGATCGTCGTCAACGACACGCGCGGCTTCTACGTCAACCGCTGCGTGCTGCGCTACATGTCGGAAGCCTACAAGATGCTGATCGAAGGCGTGCCTGCGCCGATGATCGAGAATGCCGCAAAGGCCGCCGGCATGCCGGTCGGCCCGCTGGCGCTGACCGACGAGACGGCCGTCGACCTTGCCCAGAAGATCATGAAGCAGACCATCCGGGATCTCGGCGAGAAGGCCGTCGACCCCAGGCAGATGGCGCTGATCAACACCATGGTCGACACGCATGGCCGTTTCGGCCGCAAGAACGGCAAGGGCTTCTATGACTATCCGGCGAAGCCCGCGAAGAAGAAGCTCTGGCCGGGCCTGAAGGACCTCTACCCGCAGCTCAACCCCGACAAGGTCGACTATGAGGAGCTGAAACAGCGCCTGCTGGTCACCATCGCGCTGGAAGCGGCGCGCGTGATGGAAGAAGGCATCGTCACCGATCCGCGCGAGGCGGATGTCGGCTCGATCCTTGCCTTCGGCTTTGCGCCCTTCACCGGCGGCGCCCTGTCCTATATCGACGGCATCGGCGCCAAGCGTTTCGTCAAGATCGCCAAGGGCCTGCAGAAGAAATATGGCGCCGAGTTCAAGGCGCCGAAACTGCTGCTCGATATGGCTGAGAAAGGCGAGACCTTCTACCAGCGCTTCGACCCTTACCAGAAGGGTGACGTCAGAGAAGCAGCCTGACCAACCAGCATGTATGTCTGGGGGCGAATGGCACGCACCATGGCCACGGCGTCGAGCCGTGGCCCCTATCGGGTCGGCGAGGAAAGCCGGCTCGCCTTTCGTTGCCTGCCGATCGACATCGACTTCAACCTGCATCTGAACAATGCCCGCTACATGATGCTGGCCGATCTCGGCCGCATCGACATCTTCCTGCGCGTCGGCCTCATCGCGCTGGCGCGCAAGAACGGCTGGGCGCCGATGATCGGCGGCCTGCAGGTCGCCTATGTGCGTGAGATCAAGCTGTGGCGCCGCTTCGAGGTGGTCTCGTCGATCGAGACCTGGGAAGGCACCTCCGTCATCGGCCGGCACCGTTTCGTCCTTGATGGCGGCGAGACGGCGGCGCTGATCCTGACCACAGGCGGCGTCTATGACCGCAGCAGTCGCCGCTTCCTCGACATAGACGAGGTCGTCGCGGCGCTCGGCCGCGCCGCCTGGCCGCGTCTGCCCACCGAAACCGAGCGGGCATTCATGATTTCGCACAAGAATTTGCGCGAGCAGGCCAAGCAGGTCTGATCGTCGGCGATCCGACCCTTCGCCAGTGGACAATCAGATGGTCGCGCGCTAGACAGGCTTGAGGCATTTTTTCCTGTTTTCGAAGGAGAGCGGACTTGCTCTCACACGATCGCGTCTGGGCCGCAATCGACGCTCTCGCCGAGCGCTATTCGCTGTCGGCTTCCGGCCTTGCCCGGCGCGCGGGCCTCGATTCGACGGCCTTCAACAAGTCGAAGCGCCTGTCGTCCGACGGCAGGCCACGCTGGCCCTCGACCGAATCGCTGGCCAAGATCATCGAGGCCACCGGCGCGTCGCTCGAGGAATTCACTGGACTTGTCGAAGGGCGCGCTGCCTCCGTCGCCCAACACCGCAGCGCCGTTCCACTGCTCGGCTTCGCGCAGGCTGGCGCGGGAGGCTTCTTCGACGATGCCGGTTATCCGGCGGGGCAGGGCTGGGATCTGGTCGAGCTTCCGGCACGGGCGACCGAGACCTCATACGCGCTGCAGGTGCAGGGCGATTCCATGCTGCCGCTCTACCGCAATGGCGATGTGCTGATCGTCGAACCCGGCGCGCCGACGCGCAAGGGCGACCGAGTCGTCGTCAAGACCACCGCCGGGGAGGTGATGGCCAAGGTGCTCGACCGGCAAACGGTGAAGTCGATCGTGCTGGTTTCGCTCAACCCCGCCCACCCGGACCGTGACATCCCGACGCGCGACATCGAATGGGTGGCGCGCATCGTCTGGGCGAGCCAGTAGGTTCGGGCCGGTGCGGCTTCTTCAGATCATCCTGACGGTTGTGGCGGTTCCGGTGATGGCTGCGCTCGTCGTGGCAGGCGGCCGCGTGGTCAAGGGGCATGAGAGCGTCATCACGGTCGATCAGATCGATCCCATCGCCGATGCGCTTCCCACCGACGGGGACGATGCGCTCTCCGCTTCCGGCGCGGATACGCTCCCGGAAGAGCCGACGACCTCGGCGATTCCCGCGCCAGCCGCTCCACCGAACCCCGTTGTCCGCTCGAGGGCCATCGATCCCGACGTCGTGGCGCCGCCCGAGCTGTCTGACCAGGAACTCGAACGGGTCGAACCGCGCGCGCCGCTCAGCGATCTGGCGCTGGCCGGACCGCCCAAGCCGCCCAAAACGAAGATGCCGGGCGACTGGAACGGCACCAAATTGTTCCAGCCGGTCGCCACCGCCGCCGGGCTGATCGAGGCGAAGGGCTATGCGGTCGCCGTGTTTGGCGTGGACGCCGTCAAGGCGGACGAAACCTGCAGCGACCAGGGCCAGACCTGGGCCTGCGGCGCGCGCGCCAGGACAGCCTTCCGCGCCTTCCTGCGCGGCCGCGCGGTCGCCTGCGGGGTGCCGCCGGAGGGCGGCCGCGACACCATTTCCGCCGAATGCCATATCGGCAACCAGAACATCGGCCAGTGGCTGGTCGAGAACGGCTGGGCGCGTGCCGTGCAAGGCGGCCCCTATGTCGAGGCCGAGAACAAGGCCCGCTCCGAGAAGAAGGGTATTTTCGGCCCGGCGCCGAAGCTTGACGGCCTGCCGGCGGTGCCGGCCATGGCGGGTCCGGCGCCGGTGGCGCCGGATTCGATCCTGCCGGCCGAGGGCGGTGCCGTTACGCCGCCAACTGACCAGCCAGCGCCCGCTCAATAAGCGCGCGCGTCTCGGCGACGCCGTAGAGCGCGGCGAAGGAGCCGAAGCGCGGTCCGCGTTCCTGCCCGATCAGCACCTGGTAGATCATCTGGAAGAAGGCGACCGACACGCCGGGTCCGCCTTCCGGGCTCTGCTTGGAATGGTCCTGGTAACGCTCGATCTTGCGCGCCACGTTGAGCGCGGCATTCTGGATCGCTTCGCTGTCGGCGCCTTGCGGCAGCGCGCCGAGCGCCTCGGAAAGCCTCGCCAGCGCCTCGCGCTCCACCTCGTCGGCGGCGCGGTAAACCTTGGTCGGCTTCACGAAGTCGTCGAAGTAGCGGATCGCGTAGCCGGTAAGCCGGTCGAGCTCCGGATGCGTCTTCGGTGTCACGCCAGGCGCATGCCGCGAGATGAAACCCCACAGCACCGCCTTGTCATGCGCGTTGGAGGCGCTGACAAGGTTGAGCAGCAGCGCGAAGGGCACCGGCAGCTCGATGGCGGGTGGGTTGCCGTCATGCATATGCCAGACCGGATTGCCGAGCCGCTCCTTCCAGTCCTGGCGCGGATAGGCGCCAAGAAAGGCGTAATATTCGTCCACCGCCTTCGGGATGACATCGAAATAGAGCTTCTTAGCCTGCCGCGGCCGCTGGTACATATAGAGCCCGAGGCTCTCCGTCGGCGCGTAGGTCAGCCATTCGTCGATGGTCAGGCCATTGCCCTTCGACTTCGAGATCTTCTGGCCTTCCTCGTCGAGGAACAGCTCGTAGACGAAATGTTCCGGCGCGCGCCCGCCGAGGATGTTGCAGATGCGGTCGTAGATCGCCGCATTGGTCTGATGGTCCTTGCCGAACATCTCGAAATCGACGCCGAGCGCCGCCCAGCGCATGCCGAAATCCGGCTTCCACTGCAGCTTCACATGGCCGCCGGTGACAGGCAGCGTCGTCTCGGTGCCCTCGTCGTCGAAAGTGATGGTGCCGGCCTTGGCGTCGACATTTATCATCGGCACGTAGAGCACGCGGCCGGTCCGGGGCGAGATCGGCAGGAACGGGCTGTAGGTCGCCTGGCGCTCCGGCCCGAGTGTCGGCAGCATCACGCCCATGATCTGGTCATAGCGTTCGGCGGCGCGCAGCAGCACCTCGTCGAAGCGACCGGACTTGTAGTATTTGGTCGCGCTGGCGAACTCGTAGTCGAAGCCGAACGTGTCGAGGAAGCGGCACAGCATCGCGTTGTTGTGGTCGGCGAAGCTTGCATAGTCGCCGCCGAACGGATTGGGCACCGAGGTCAGCGGCATATGCAGATAGGGCTCGAGCGCGGCGCGGTCCGGCACGTTTTCCGGAATCTTGCGCATACCGTCCATGTCGTCTGAGAAACAGAGGAGCTTGGTCTTGACCTTGTCTTGCGTCAGCACCCGGAAGGCATGCCGCACCATGGTCGTGCGCGCCACCTCGCCGAAGGTGCCGATATGCGGCAGGCCTGACGGGCCGTAGCCGGTCTCGAACAGCACGGTTTCGGGGAAATCCTTGCCCTTGTACCGGGCGATGATTTTTTTCGCTTCCTCGAACGGCCAAGCCTTGCTCTCGGCTGCCGCGGCAAGCATCTCGGGATTGAGATCGATGATGTTTGACCCCGTCATATCGAAGTTCCAGTCATGGCCGTCTTGCGGCGGATAAGATTTGTCGCCCGGTCTCTAGGCGCGACAGGCCGGAGCGTCAACGATTTGCGGCGGTTTTCCTTGCGGCGCCACAATCGCGCTCCTACCTTTGAGCCTCGCTTTCAAATGCATGTCACCCAAAAGTGTGTCGCGGTCTTGGGGAAATGACATGCTCGTTGTTAGGAGTTTTGAATGCCTTTGCTGACGCCGCACGAAGCCTTGATCCACCTGATGGTCATCACCTCGGCTTCCGATCGCGACATGACCGATGTCGAGCTGGCGCGGATCGGCGACGTCGTCCGTTCCTGGCCGGTCTTCGTCGACTTCAACCAGGACAGGCTGATTCCGGTGGCGCAAGCCTGCCAGAAGGCGCTGCATGAGAAGGGCGGTTTGGAAGGCGTGCTGGCGCGCGTTGCCGAAGCGCTGCCGGAGCGGCTGCGCGACACCGCTTACGCCGCCGCTTTCGAGGTCGCCGCCGTCGATCTCGAAATGCGCATGGAGGAGGTGCGTGTCCTGCAGCTAATCCGCCTCAAGCTCGACCTCGACACGCTGACCGTGGCCGCGATCGCGCGAGCGGCCAAGGCGCGCCTACGCACGCTGACTTAGCGTTGGCAGCAACCTTCAGAAGAAGCTGACGGGAAAATAGCGCAGGTAGAACTCGGCGAAGGTGCCCTTGATCGAGATTTCCTGCAGCGCATAGTCGAAGGCGGCGGCCAGCGCCGGATCGCCCGCCCTGGTGGCGATCGCCATGCCCGAGCCCAGATATTCCGGCGCCAGATACGGACCGCCGGCGAATCGGCAGCAGCCGCCCGCGTCGGAGCCGCCCAGCCAGAAGGCAAAGCGCATGCCGTCGCCGAAGGCGGCGTCGACCTTGCCGGCCTTGAGATCGGCATAGAGGGCTTCCGGTGTGTCGAACGTCACCACCTGCACGGTGCTGAAGTAATCGCGCAGCATTTTCTCATGCGCCGAGCCGGCGACAACGCCGACCCGCTTGCTGCGCAGCTTGTCGAGGATCGGCTCGGCGAAGGCCTTCGCCTTTGGCATGATGAAGCGTGCCGGGAACTGCATGTAAGAGCGCGAGAAGGCGTATTTCTCGCGGCTCGCTGGCGTCGCGGCGATGCCGGCAATGATCGCCTCGCCCTCGCCCTTCTGCAGGGCATCCTCCAACTCGTTCCACGGCAGGGCCTGGATCTGGCATTTCTCGGCGACGCCCAACTCCGCGCAGATTGCCCGCGCCAGGTCGATGTGGAAACCGGACAGGCGACCCGAGCCGTCGAGAAAGTTGAAGGGCGGAAAATCGGTGGTTGTGAGGAATCTGAGTCGCGGCAGAGCGGAGAGATCGGGTTTCGGCAACCGCTCCTTGGCGTCCCACAGCACCGGCACCTGCGGCTCCGCCCCTTGAGTCGCGCCGGCAAAGGGCAATACGCCGGCAAGTGCGGACATCAGGGCCAGAGTTATCCACCGCAAGATCACGATATGGCTCCGCCCTCGTCCCCGTTCGCAGGCTTTTCGTATGAAAATGATGCGGGCACAACGGTTTTTGATTTCAAGCGGTTAAATTAAGCGTATGGTTCAACCCGTTGCAAACGACCCTGCGCGCCGGAAGGGGGAAGATACCGGCTTTGCGGAGATCATTGCGACCCGTGGTTGATGGCGAAGGGGTGTTCGAGCGTCTACTATCGGTAACGAAAAAGCAGAAGCAACATGGGGTAGATGTTGCGATGGGCCTGTTTGACAGAACTCTGGAATATATTGACCAGTTGCAGAATGCTGGCACCGCGGCGGCGGTTTGCGAGAGGCTGCTGGGCGTCACTTCGAATTTCGGCCTGACCGCCCTGATGGCGGGAACCGTGCCGCAACCTGGCACGCCACGCGGCCGGCAGAAACAGCATGTGATGCTTTGCGATTGGCCCGGCGAATGGCTGGAGCGCTACGTGGCGCGCAACTATGTCGACCACGATCCGGTCGTCAGTCACATGAAGCAGCTTCAGGCGCCGTTCCAATGGCGGGACGCGTCCAAGAACGCCGTAATCGACAAGAGCAGTGACGAGGTCATGGGCGACGCGCGCCAGTTCAAGCTGCGCGACGGCCTTGCGTTTCCGTTGGTCACGCTCGATGGCCAGATCGTCATGGTCTCGCTGGGCGGTGAATCCGTTGAACTGTCGGACCAGGAATTCGGAATGGTCTCGCTGGCGTCGACCTATGCGATCGGCCGCGCCATGCAACTGCACACCAAGGCCGACAGCGTCGTCGATCATATAGAATTGACGGCACGTGAGCGGGAATGCCTGCAATGGGCGGCCGTTGGCAAGTCCGAATGGGAGATATCTCAAATTTTAGGCATCTCGGAACACACTTCCGAGAAACATCTTCTCAACGCCAAGAGCAAACTCGGCGCAGCCAACCGGGTGCAGGCGGTCGCGGAGGCGATTAGGCGCGGCTATATTAGCTAAGCCGGCCGTGCCGACCTGGAAAATTTCAGCCTGCGCGATTACGTGATATTTTCAGAAATGCGCAGCCGAATCTCCCTCTTGGGAGAGGGCTAATGATTTCTTAACGCCAAATCAAACTGGGCATCCCCGACCGTGTGCGGGCAGTCGCGGAGGCCATTAGGCGTGGCTATATTAGCCGGGTCGGCCGTGCTGGCCTAGAATTCTTGCCTACGCGTTCGCGTAATATTTTGGGGAAAGCCCGGCCGTATCATCCTCTTAAGCCCAGGAGACGGCTAATGCTTTTTGCCCTTACCACTCAGGAATTGATGGAACGCCCCGACCTTTGGGAGGCCGTGCATCGCCTGCGCTACAAGATCTTCGTCGAGGAGATGGGATGGACCGATCTCGACCGTCCCGACCAGCTCGAGATAGATCAGTTCGACCATGACGAGGCCGAGCACCACCTTGTGATCCGCAACGGTGAACTGGCCGGTTACCAGCGCATGCTGCCGACGACAAGACCGCATCTTCTGACGGACGTGCTGTCCGATCTCTGCGAGGGGCAGTCCCCCTCGGGACCGAATGTGTGGGAACTGACCCGCTACGCGGTGGCTCCGGGTTTTCGTGACGGCAAGCGCGGCGTCTCGACGGTCGGCACCGAACTGATTGCCGGCTTCGTCGAATGGGGCCTGAAGCGCGACGTCAACCAGGTCATCATCGAGTTCGAGCCGATGTGGGTGCTGAGAGCCTTGCAGCTGCACTTCCTGGCAAAGCCGCTCGGCTACCAGCGCACCTATGGCAACCAGCAGGTCGTCGCGACACTGCTCACCTTCACCGAGCATACGCTCGAGGTCGTGCGAGCCCGCCGCAACCACTTCCTGCCGGTGCTGAACCGGGGTTATCCGGGCCTGCTCGGCCTGAAGCAGGCTTCGTGAGCGGGGAGGTGGTCATGAGTTTCCATCCCGAACCGGAATTGCGCGGCCATACACTGGTCGTCACCGTATCCTCGCATGACGGCCGGCCGGTGCTAGATCGGCATGCCTATGCGAGCCTTGCCAGGACCTTCCACGAGGCGGCCGTCAATGACGAGGTCCGTGTCGTCATGCTGCGTGGCCTTGCCGGCTGTTTCTGCCTCGGCGGCGATTTTTCGGAGTTCCTCGACGCCACCAAGCACCGGGAACTGATCGCCGCCGTCACCGACATGTTCCGCATGCTGGCGACCTTCCCCAAGCCGGTGCTTGCCTGCGTCGACGGCGATGCCGTCGGCGTCGGCTGCACCATCTTGTTCCACTGCGATATGGTGATTGCCTCGAAGGGCAGCACCTTCAGGGTGCCGTTCGTCGATTTCGGCCTGGTGCCGGACGCGGCGACCAGCATCCTGGCGCCCCAGAAGCTCGGCTATGCCGGCGCCTTCCGCTTCTTCTGCCTGGGCGACACGCTGGGCGCCGAGGACGCCAAGGCTCTCGGCCTTGTCGGCGAGATCGTAACGGAAGGCAGCGCCGAGGAAGCAACGCTGGCGAGGGCGAAACAGCTCGCCAAGAAGCCGGTGGCGGCATTGCTGCAGACGCGGAGCCTTCTCAAGGGCGATACGGCGGTGTTGTGCGATCGTATCGACCACGAGATCACGCTGTTCCAACAGGCGCTTCAGGATGACACCACGCTGAAGCGGCTGCAGCGGATCGCCCGCCTGGCCGCCTGAGCGGCCGGCATGAAAGTCTCAGCGCCGCGAGTCGAAAGCCGCGCGGCGCTGTAACTTACGGAATTGAGTTAGTCTTTCAGGAAGGTGGGCCCTTCGCCGATGATCTTCTTGTCGGGTTTGCCGACGACACCTAGGTCGCGGCTGTCATAGGGCAGCGACAGAAGGATACGCTGGATTACCGCAAGCCGGGCGCGGCGCTTGTCGTTGGCGCGCACGACGATCCAGGGCGAGAACTCCTTGTGCGTGCGCTTGATCATTTTGTCGCGCGCCTTGGTGTACTCGTCCCATTTACTGATGCCGGCGATGTCCATCGGCGAGAACTTCCAGTTCTTCAGCGGCGACCAGCGGCGGTCATGGAACCGTTCCAGCTGCGTTTCGCGGCCGATGTCCAGCCAGAATTTGAAGAAATGGATGCCCTCGTTGCAGATCATCCGCTCGAAATGCGGCGTCTCGTCGAGGAATTTCTCCTGCTGCTCCGGCGTGCAGAACCCCATGACCGGCTCGACACCGGCGCGGTTGTACCAGGAGCGGTCGAAGGTGACGAATTCGCCTGACGTCGGGAAATGGTCGACATAGCGCTGGTAATACCATTGCCCGGTCTCCGTCGACGTCGGCTTGGGCAGCGCGACGTTGCGGGCAGTGCGCGGATTCATGAACTGCCGCAGCACGAAGATCGTGCCGCCCTTGCCGGCCGCGTCTCTGCCCTCGAACAGCGCCATCACCCGCTTGCCGGTCGCCTGCAGCCAGGCTTGCGCCTTGACCAGTTCGATCTGCAGTCCTTCAAGCTCCTTTTCGTAGTCCTCGTCCTTCATCTTCTTGTCGTACGGATAGCCGCCGGCGGTGAGCTTGTTGTCCACGATCCAGTCAGGGAGCACCGGATTGTCGACGTCGAACTCGCGCTCCTTGCCGCCGATCTTGATCTTGATCGGCGCCGTGGCCGGCACCGCTTCAGCCGTTTCCTTGGCCTTTTTCATCCGGACGAACCTTTCCAGTTTGCGGACTCATGCTATGGAGCCTGTGCAGCGTGGCGCTCCCTCCGGACGCATGCACGCCGTAGCATTTTGATTTTGCGCATGAACCTTCGCGAAAATCGATCCTGATTTTCAAGAAGCCCATGCGTCGGGCCGATCCAGCGAGCCGCTGACCGGTCGACGGGATGCGGGGTAGCACGGCCTATGGCAGAGACCGGCGCGGGACAGGACAGCAGGGGGCAAGCTTGGGCGGCGCGGCTTCGGCGCAACCGCTGGCTGCTTGCCGCGGGTGTTGTCGCGGTCATCGCCGTCTATTCTTTCGCCGGCGCCTCAATCTACGTGCTGCTGCCGGCTTTGGCCCTGTTGGCGGCCGCGGCGGTGCTGCCCGCGGACACCGAGCGCCGGTCGACCGATACAGGCGCGGCGATCGAGGCCAGCGGACTGCAGCGGCTCTCCGGCGAGTATCTGGCGGCCGCGGTCGCCGATCCGCTGATCATTTTCGACCATTCCGCCGCGATGGTTCACGCCAACGCCGCCGCCTTCGCCGCCTTCGGCGGCCTGGCGCCGGGCATGTCTCTGGCATTGAAGTTTCGCGCGCCGGAAATGCAGGCGCTGCTGGACGGCATCCTGTCGGGCGAGGTCGCCGCCGATGCGGTCGACTACACCGAAAAGCTGCCGGTGGAGCGGACATACAGGGTCAGCGCGTCAACGGTCGGCCATGCGACAGGCCTTTATGTGCTGGTGTTCAAGGATCAGAGCGAGACGCGCCGCATCGACCGCATGCGGGCCGACTTCATCGCCAATGCCAGCCATGAATTGCGCACGCCGCTCGCCTCGATCGCCGGGTTCATCGAGACGCTGCGCGGGCCGGCCCGCAACGATCCGGCGGCGCGCGACCAGTTCCTGCAGATCATGCAGAATCAAACCGGACGCATGGCCCGCCTGATCGACGATCTGCTCTCGCTCTCGCGACTGGAGATGAAACCTTATCTGAGGCCGGGCACGGCGGTCGATCTTCGCCAGACGATCGACAGCGTCATCGATTCGCTCGGGCCGCTGGCCAGCGAGAACGGCATCGTCATCGAGCGGGACTTCATCGATGGTCCGGTTTCCGTCCCCGGCGACCGCGACGAACTCTTCCAGGTTTTCGAGAATCTCCTGGAGAATGCCTGCAAATACGGCCAGTCAGGCGGACGCGTGACCGTATCCATGGCACGCGTCGAGGACGGTCAGGACCCGGGCATCGACGTCACCATAAGAGACTACGGCCCGGGCATCGCCGAAGAACATATCCCGCGCATAACCGAACGCTTCTATCGCATCGATGTCGAAAACAGCCGCACCCAGAAAGGCACCGGGCTTGGCCTTTCGATCGTCAAGCATATATTGAGCCGTCATAACGCCAGATTGTCGATCAAGTCGGAAGTCGGCAAGGGTGCGGCGTTCACGGTTCATTTGCCGGCTCGCTGATCGTGTACCGGTTGCCAACCGAGATTTTCTTCTTTCTGTCATGCGGTTCGCGTATCAGCGACAGATTGAGGGAACGCACCAGCCGGCATAAACCGGGAAGGCATATCGATGCAGTCCGTGCATACAGTCAGTGCCTATGACGAAGAGCTGAAATTCCTGTCCAAGCGCATTGCGGCGATGGGCGGCCATGCCGAGCGCATGGTCGAACAGGCTGTCGCGGCCCTCGTCAATGTCGACCATGGCCTTGCCCAGAAGGTCATCCAGGACGACATCGTCCTCGACGAGGGACAGCGCGAGATCGACGACAAGGCCATCATCATCATCGCCAGGCGCCAACCGATGGCGACGGATTTGCGTGAGATCGTTGGCGCGATCCGCATCTCGGCCGATATCGAGCGGGTCGGCGATCTTGGCAAGAACGTCGCCAAGCGCGTTGCCTCGGTCGACGGGCGCCAGCCGAACAGCCTTTTCCGCGGTCTGGAGGCGCTTGCCAACTTGGCGCTGACGCAGCTCAAGGAAGTGCTTGACGTCTACGCCTCGCGCTCGGTCGAGAGGATCGGCTTCGTGCGCGATCGGGACGACCAGATCGACGCCATGTATACCTCGCTGTTCCGCGAGCTTTTGACCTACATGATGGAAGATCCGCGCAACATCACGCCCTGCACGCATCTTCTGTTCTGCGCCAAGAATATCGAGCGCATCGGCGATCATGCGACCAACATCGCCGAGACCATTTATTACATCGTCACTGGCGACCAGATGCCCGCCGAACGGCCGAAGGGCGACAAGACCGACAAGGTGGTGATGGCCGGCACGGTGCCGGCTAAGTGAATTCAGGCCCCTCGAACGGTTTTCTGATTTAGGCTAAGCTCTTCCGGGCATGGCGAATTGTCAGTCGCAGTCTCGGGAGGTTTGCGATGGAACAAGTTCGAAACCTGACCCCGGCCCCAACGTCGGGCATCATAGCGTCAAGCGTCTATTTGGGCGGCAAGCGCGTCGCCGACATCGCGATCGAACAGGCCGGCGAATGGGCGGCCAAACCCGGCCATGTCGTCTGGATCGGCCTGCTCGAGCCCGACCGCAACCTTCTGCTCAGGGTGCAGGCGCAATTCCACCTGCATGATTTGGCGATCGAGGATGCCGAGCATCCGCATCAGCGCCCGAAGATCGAGCAATATGGCGATGCCCTCTTCATCGTCGCCCGCACCGCGCAATTGATCGAGGGCCGCGTCACCTTCGGCGAGACGCATCTGTTCGTCGGCACCGGCTACATCGTCAGCGTCCGGCACGGCCCGTCGACCTCCTACGCCGCCGTTCGCCAGCATTGGGAAAGCTGCCCGCATTCACTGGCCAAGGGTGAGGATTTCGTCCTCTACGCCATCCTCGATTTCATTGTCGACAATTACATGCCGGTGCTGGAGCAGATCGAGGACGAGGTCGAGGCGATCGAGGACAAGGTGCTTCTGAAGCCGATGACTGGTTCGGATATCGAGCGCCTCTACATGCTGCGCCGCGATCTCCTGCGGCTGCGCAATGCGGCCTTGCCGCTCGTCGAGGTCTGCCGCCGGCTGACCAGCGCCGACCTGCCGCAGATCCATGCCGCCATGCATCCGCTGTTTCGCGATGTGACCGACCACATCCGCACCGTGCAGGAAAAGATCGACTCCCTGCGTGAGGTTCTGGCCTTCGCTTTCGAAGCCAGCCTTCTCGTCGGACAGAGCCAGGAAACTGCGATCTCGAAGAAGCTCGCCTCATGGGCCGCCATCCTGGCGGTGCCCACCGCCTTCGCCGGCATCTACGGCATGAATTTCACCGACATGCCGGAGCTGAAGATGGAATATGGCTATCCCGTCATCCTGCTGGTGATGGCCGCGATCTGTGCGTTCCTGTATTGGCGGTTCAAGAAGAATGGGTGGCTGTGAAGAGAGGGGAGTAGGGCAGTAGGGCAGTAAGGCAGTAAGGCAGTAAGGGAGCAGGTCATATGGAGCGACTGGCGAAACGTCGCGCATGAAGCGCTCTCTTCACCTACTCCCTTACTGCCCTACTCCCCTATTCCCTTTATTTATCTTGCCCTGCGCCGTTCCGCCGCCGGCTGGAACGCAACCCGGGAATGATACTTGCAATACGGTCCGGTTTCGGCGGCGTCGTTGCCGCAGAAGCTGAAGTCTTCCGAAAGCGGGTCGCCATTCGGCCATTTGCAGGTGCGTTCGGTCAGCTCGACGAGCTGCAGGTTGCGCGAGATCGGAACCACCACGTTCTCGACCGGGCGGATGTAGTGGCGCGCGACCGGCTCGGCGTCGAACTGCACCTGCAACGCGGTGGCGCCGATGGTGGCGGTCACATGGCGCGCCGGGCTCGCCGCGCGGGCCACCGATTTCTGCATCGAGGCGCCTTGCGTCGCCTTCTTCTGGCGCGCCGGGGCAGCCGTCGCGCGGCCGCGGCCCGACAGCTTCAGGCGATGCACCTTGCCGATGACGGCGTTGCGGCTCACTCCGCCAAGCTGTGCGGCAATCTGGCTGGCGCTCAGGCCCTCCGACCACAATTTCCTGAGAAGTTCTACCCGCTCGTCAGTCCAATTCATGGGGCCGCGCTCCTGCTGAGGCGTGCGGTAGTCAGAATCCGTTCCCGACCCGGCTCCCGCCGGGCAAACAACACCACATATACCGGGTGATCTAGGTCCGCCGCACGAAATCTAGTTATTTCTCGACTACAAATACCTTATGCGCTGACTCGGTGACAAGAGTCCCCAGGGCAACACGATTCGGTTTTTTCGGTTTTCCCCAACTTGCCGGCCTGCTCATGAGCCGGCGTGGCGTCGGGGGCTTGCCACGCGCTTCTGCGTGACGTTTTCGTTGACTTCATGGCCGAAAAACATGATAAGCCGCGAAGGCCGCCGCATTGGCGGCTTTTTTGATTTCCGGTTCCGGAGATGCATATAATGAGCGGTTCGGCGCTTTACGAGACCTTTGCCCGCGCACCCCTGGCCTTCGACCGTGGGGAGGGGACCTGGCTGGTCACCGACAAGGGCGAGCGATATCTCGACTTTGCGGGCGGTATCGCGGTGAATTCGCTGGGCCACAGCCATCCGCATCTGGTGGCGGCGCTCACCGAACAGGCCGCCAAGCTCTGGCACGTCTCCAATCTCTACGAGATCCCGGAACAGCGCCGGCTGGGCGAACGGCTGGTCGATGCCACCTTTGCCGACAAGGTGTTCTTCACCAATTCGGGCGCCGAGGCGCTGGAATGCGCCATCAAGACGGCCAGGCGCTATCAGTTCGTCAAGGGCCATCCCGAGCGTTTCCGCATTATCACCTTCGAAGGCGCCTTCCACGGCCGCACGCTGGCGACGATCGCCGCCGGCGGCCAGTATAAATATCTCGAGGGCTTCGGGCCCAAGGTCGAAGGCTTCGACCAGGTTGCATTCGACGACATCGATGCCGCGGAAAAGGCGATCACGGCGGAGACCGCGGCCATCCTGATCGAGCCCGTGCAGGGCGAGGGCGGCATTCGCCCGGTGCCGACACAGTCGTTGAAACGGCTGCGGCAGCTCTGCGACCAGAACGGCCTGCTTCTGATCTTCGACGAGGTCCAGTGCGGCATCGGCCGCACCGGCAAGCTGTTCGCGCATGAATGGGCCGGCGTCACGCCTGACCTGATGGCGATCGCCAAGGGTATCGGCGGCGGCTTCCCGATGGGCGCCTGCCTCGCCACGGATGAGGCGGCGACCGGCATGACAGCCGGCGTGCACGGCACCACCTTCGGCGGCAATCCGCTGGCGATGGCGGTCGGCAACGCCGTGCTCGACGTGGTGCTGGCCGATGGCTTCCTCGAGGACGTGCAGCGCAAGGCGCTGTTGTTGAAGCAGGGCCTTGCGGCGGTCGCGGACGAATTTCCCGAGGTCATCGAAGGCATCAGGGGGACCGGCCTGATGCTCGGCCTGAAATGCGCCATGCCCAATACCAAGGTGAACATGGCGCTGCGCGACCAGCACCTGCTTGCCGTGCCGGCCGGCGACAACGTGATCCGCCTTCTGCCGCCGCTCACCGTCACCGACGAGGAGATCGGCGAGGCGCTGAAGCGCATCCGCGGCGGCGCCAAGGGCCTGACCGACGCGATAGCGGCCGAAGCCGCGAAATAAGTTCTGGAACCTGCCGATGAGCGTCCGCCACTTTACCGATCTATCCGCCGTTTCGGCGGGCGACCTGCGCATCATGCTGGACGACGCGATGGCGCGAAAGACCAGGCTTAAGGCGGGTGAGCGCTCAAAGCCGCTCGACGGCAAGGTGCTGGCCATGATCTTCGACAAGCCGTCGACGCGCACGCGCGTGTCCTTCGATGTCGGCATGCGCCAGCTCGGCGGCGAGACGATCATGCTGACCGGCACCGAAATGCAGCTCGGACGCTCCGAGACCATCGCCGACACGGCGAAAGTGCTGTCGCGTTATGTCGACGCCATCATGATCCGCACCACCTCGCATGACCGGCTGATCGAGCTGACCGAGAACGCTACGGTTCCGGTCATCAACGGGCTGACCGACGATACGCATCCCTGCCAGCTCATGGCCGACATCATGACCTTCGAGGAGCATCGCGGCCCGGTGGCCGGCAAGACCTTTGCCTGGACCGGCGACGGCAACAATGTGCTGCACTCGCTGCTCGAAGCCTCGGCCCGGTTCCGTTTCAATTTGAACGTCGCGGTGCCGGAAGGCAGCGAGCCTTTCGAGAAATATGTCGACTGGTCGAAAGCCAATGGCGGCAAGGTCCGGTTTGCCAAATCCGCCGAGGAAGCCGTCGACCAGGCCGATTGCGTCGTCACCGACAGCTGGGTCTCGATGGGCCAGGAGCACCGTGCTCGCGGCCACAACGTCTTCCTGCCCTATCAGGTCAACGCGGCGCTTATGGCCAAGGCCAAGCCCGATGCGTTGTTCATGCACTGCCTGCCGGCGCATCGCGGCGAAGAGGTCACCGACGAGGTGATCGACGGGCCGCATTCGGTGGTCTTCGACGAGGCCGAGAACCGGCTGCACGCCCAGAAGGCGGTGCTGGCCTGGTGCCTGGGCGCTTGAGAGGGGCTGACCTGATCGCTTCCGGCCCGATCGGGGTCAACTTGATCTGGGGACAGGTGATGCCTATTTGCGGGCCATCACGTAAATTGAACGCGCTTCGACGCATGCGGCTCATCGGGTTGCATGGCTGCGCCCCGGAGTTTTGTCATGTTGGAAACCCAGACCTTGGCTGAGCATAAACCCCAACTCGGTGAATTCGGCTTCGCCGGCGACGACCACGTCGTGCCTTACGAGGTCGCGCCGCTCGATGTGCGCGGCCGCACCGTGCAGCTCGGGCCGATGCTCGACGCTATTTTGAGCCGCCACAATTATCCCGAGCCCGTCGCCCGCCTGCTGGCGGAAGCCTGCGTGCTCACCGTGCTGCTCGGCACCTCGCTTAAATTCGAAGGCAAGTTCATCCTGCAGACCCGCACCGACGGGCCGGTCGACATGCTGGTGGCCGATTTCACCACGCCGCAGGCGTTGCGTGCCTATGCGCGTTTCGATGCCGACAGGCTGCAGGCGCTGATCGCCGCCGGCGAGACCTCGCAGCAGACGCTGCTCGGCAACGGCGTGTTGGCTTTGACCATCGACCAGGGCGCGCACACGCAGCGCTACCAGGGCATCGTCCAGCTCGACGGCACCTCGCTGGAGGACGCCGCGCGCACCTATTTCCGCCAGTCGGAGCAGATCCCGACCGATATCAAGATGTCGGTCGCCAAGCTGGTGACGCCCGGCCCGGCCGGCGCGCGCGAGCAGTGGCGGGCAGGCGGCATCCTGGCGCAGTTCCTGCCTCAGGCGCCGGAGCGCATGCGCATTCCCGATATTTCGGGCGGCGACGGCGACGACCGCGAGCTGACAGACCACCCGGCCGACAATTCCTGGCAGGAATTGCTAGCGCTGCTCGGCACCATCGAGCCGACCGAGCTGATCGACCCGACCGTGGGCGCCGAGCGGCTGCTCTACCGGCTGTTCCACGAGCATGGCGTGCGCGTCTTCCGCAGCGTGCCCGTCGACGACCAGTGCTCCTGCTCGCGCGAGAAGATCCACGGCATCCTCCAAGGCTTTTCGGCTGAGGAGATCAAGGACTCGACCGAGGAGGGCGGCATCCATGTCGCCTGCGAGTTCTGCTCGACGCAATACGACTTCGACCCGGCCGAGTTCGCGGCGGAGTGAGAAAGCTCCGGTCCCTCACCCCCGCTTTGCGGGGGCGAGGAACCCAAGTTCTTTAATTCACCGTCCGCCTTGTCCCCGGCATGTCGAGCGAGAAAGCCGGAATGGCGATGTCGAACGTCTCGCCGCGGCCGTTGCGCATCGTGTAATGGCCGACCATGATGCCAGACGGCGTCGAGAGCGGGCAGCCTGATGTGTATTGATAGCTGTCGCCGGGATTGAGCTCCGGCTGGTCGCCGACGACGCCGGCGCCGCGCACCTCCTCGACACGGCCTTGGCCGTCGGTGATGTGCCAGTAGCGCGACAAGAGCTGCACGAAATCGTCGGAGCGGTTGTCGATCGTCACCTGATAGCCCCAGACATAGCGGTTCTCCGACGGATCGGATCTATCCTCCAGATAGAAGGGTCTGACCAGCACTTCGATGTTGCGCGTCACGGCGCGATACATGGGCCACTCCAGTTGCCGCAGCGGAACATTTCGTCGCGCTTCGCTGTTGGACGCGCAGCACCGACCATCCTGCCAGCCTTGTAGCGCACGTGCCGAAAAACAATGTCATTTAAGTGACACATGACAATGTTGGTGTGCACAAACCGTGCCGGGCGACTCGGGCGCTTTGTGCCTGATGAAACGGCCACATGCGGCCAAGAGCAATTCCAGGAAAAGTGTGAGCGGTTTTCCGTCCGGAATTGCATGAAAACAAAGAGATAGAGTGACCAGATCTCGATGGAACTGACTATCGCAGCCGGCCTGGCTTCGTCAGCCCTTCTTCTCTCGAATCTCGCCAGCATCCTGCTCGCCGCGTCGCGGCTGAAACGGCGACATGTCATTGCGCCGCCCGTCGGCGCGCAGCCGGTCTCGATCATCATTCCTTCGCGCGGCGTCGAGCAGTTCACGCAGGAGACCCTGCAGCGCGCCTTCTCGCTCGACTGGCCGCGCTACGAGCTGATCTTCTGCGTCGCGCATGCCGAGGACCCGGTGGTCAGGCTCATCGAGGCGGCGGTCGCGCGCCACCCGGAAGTTTCGGCGCGGCTGCTGATCGGCGACGACCGCGTCAGCGCCAATCCCAAGCTCAACAACTGCGTCAAGGGCTGGCAGGCGGCACGGCACGATTGGGTGATCCTCGCCGACTCCAACGTTCTGATGCCGAGGGATTATGTCCAGCACCTGATGGCGGCATGGCGTCCGGATACCGGCCTGGTCTGCTCGACGCCGATCGGTTCGCGGCCGGACGGCTTTTGGGCCGAAGTCGAATGCGCCTTCCTCAACACGCTGCAGGCGCGCTGGCAATATGCCGGCGAGGCGCTCGGCCTCGGCTTCGCCCAGGGCAAGAGCATGCTGTGGAACAAGCCGATGCTGGACGCCCATGGCGGCATCCAGGCCTTGGCCGCCGAGATCGCCGAGGACGCCGCCGCCACCAAGCTGGTCAACGGCCTGGGGCTCAACGTCAATCTCGTCGCCTCGCCTTTCGAGCAGCCGCTCGGCCAGCGCAGCTTCGTCGAGATCTGGTCGCGCCAGGCGCGCTGGGCGCGGCTGCGCCGGGTCACGTTCCCGCTGTTCTTCACGCCAGAGATCCTGACGGGCGCCGCGGTGCCGCTGCTGCTGGCGCTGATCGCCGCGTCAAGCGCCGGCGTCAGCCTTCCCACCACGGCCTTGTGCGTGCTGGCGATCGCCTACCTGCCGGAATGCCTGCTCGCCTTGGCCAAGGGCTGGTGCCTGTCGCCGCGCAGCGTCACCGCGATGATCGTGCGCGACGTCATGCTGCCCGCCATCTGGGCGCGCGCCTGGTTCGGCGGCGCCGTCGAATGGCGGGGCAACGCCATGACCATCCGCACCCGCGAGCTGACGGACCTCGAGGAGATCGCCTGAAAGGTCTCGGTCGATCTTCGGCGGTATCTACAGGATTACTTGGCCGCCTTCAGTGCCTGCTCGATGTCCTCCAGCAGATCGTCGGTGTCCTCAAGGCCGACGGAGAGCCTGAGCGTGCCGGGCCCGATCCCGAGTTCCGCCCGCGCCTCGTCGCTCAGGTTCTTGTGCGTCGTCGTCGCCGGATGGGTGATCAGGCTCTTGGCGTCGCCGAGATTGTTGGAGATCAGTACGATGTCGAGCGCGTTCTGGAAGGCGAAGGCCGCCTGCTTGCCGCCCTTGACGTCGAGGCAGATCAATGTCGAGCCGCCCGACATCTGCTTCTTCACAATATCCGCCTGCGGATGGTCGGCCCGGCCCGGATAGATCAGGCGGGCGATCTCCGGCCGTCCGGCCAGGAAATCGGCGATCTTGCCGGCACTCTCCGTCTGCTGGCGCACGCGCAGCGGCAGCGTCTCCAGGCCTTTCAACAGCGTCCAGGCATTAAACGGCGACAGGCTGGGGCCGGTGTGGCGGAAATAGTCGTGCAGGTTCTCGTCGATCCATTTCTTGTCCGACAGGATGACGCCGCCGAGGCAGCGGCCCTGGCCGTCTATATGCTTGGTCGCTGAATAGACCACGACATGGGCGCCGAGCTGCAGTGGCTTCTGCTGCAGAGGCGTGGCAAAGACATTGTCGACGATCACGCGCGCGCCGATCGAATTGGCAAGCTTGGCGACAGCGGCGATGTCGACCACCTCCAGCGTCGGGTTGGTCGGGCTTTCCAGGAAGAACAGCTTGGTGTTCGGGCGAACCGCCTTTTCCCAATTGGCGATGTCGGTGCCGTCGATCAGCGTCGACTGGATGCCGTAGCGCGGCGCCAGCGTCTCCACCACCCAACGACAGGAACCGAACAGGGCCCGCGCCGCCACGATGTGGTCGCCGGCTTTCACGCTGCAGAGCAGGGCGGCGGAAACGGCGGCCATGCCGGAGGCCGTGGCGCGGGCATCCTCAGCGCCTTCCAGCGCGCACATGCGTTTTTCGAACATGTCGACGGTCGGGTTGGCGTAGCGCGAATAGATGAAGCCCGGCTCCTCGCCCTTGAAGCGAGCTTCCGCCGCCTGCGCCGTCTCGTAGACATAGCCCTGCGTGAGATACATCGCCTCGGCCGTCTCGCCATACTGCGAACGCAGCGTTCCGCCATGCACGAGTGCCGTTTGAGGTTTCCAGTTGCGCTTCTTGGTGCTCATAGCCCTGCTTCCAGACACAAAAAAACCGGCCGCGAAGTCGCAACCGGTCCATATAGCCTTGCGGCTCGACGGTCCTTTAGCGACTTGTTTAACGTGGCTGCAAGCCGACCGGCCAAATCACCACGGGATAACGACCCTTTAAATGAGCGCCGCGCTTGCGTCAATTGCCGGCTTCATTAAGAGGTTTGTACCAGCCGGGCGGCAAGTGCCTGCTAAGGTCCTCGCCCGGCCTCGTGAACGGAGCCAGCCTTTGCGGCAGACAGGCATTCTTCCGGATCAGGACATCGCGGCGTTGTTCGAGGCGAACGCGCTTAAGTCGCCGCGCGCGCTGGACATCAACCAGATCCAGCCGGCCAGCCTCGATCTGAGGCTCGGCGACAAGGCCTATCGCGTGCGCGCCTCCTTCCTGCCGGGTCCCGATCACCTTGTCGCCGACAAGCTCGAACGGCTAAAGCTGCACGAGATAGACCTCACCGGCGGCGCGGTGCTGGAAACCGGCTGCGTCTACATCGTGCCTTTGCTGGAAAGCCTGGCATTGCCGGCCGAGGTTTCGGCGTCGGCCAATCCGAAGAGCTCGACCGGCCGCCTCGATATCTTCACGCGGGTCATGACCGATCGTGGCCACGAGTTCGACAAGATCGCCGCCGGTTATCACGGGCCGCTCTATCTCGAAGTCAGCCCGCGCACCTTCCCGATTGTCGTGCGCGCCGGCTCGCGGCTGTCGCAGATCCGTTTCCGCATCGGCAATGCCGTGCTTTCGGAAAGCGAGCTGCGTGACCTTCACCGTGCCGAGATGCTGGTCGCGACCGAGCCGCCCAACATTTCCGGCGGCGGCATTGCGCTCTCCATCGACCTCGACGGCGACAAGGACGGGCTTGTCGGTTATCGCGGCAAGCACCACACCGGCCTGGTCGACGTCGACAAGCGCGCCGCGCAGGATGTGGTCGATTTCTGGGAGCCGATCTATAAGAGCGGCGCCGGCGAGATCGTGCTCGACCCTGACGAATTCTACATCCTGGTCAGCCGCGAGGCCGTGCACGTGCCGCCGCTCTACGCCGCCGAGATGACACCCTTCGATCCGCTGGTCGGCGAGTTCCGCGTCCACTATGCCGGCTTCTTCGATCCGGGCTTCGGCCACTCCGCCGCCGGCGGCAGCGGCAGCCGCGCGGTGCTCGAAGTGCGCAGCCACGAAGTGCCGTTCATCCTCGACCACGGCCAGATCGTCGGCCGTCTTGTCTACGAGCACATGCTGAAGCGCCCGCAGGCGCTCTACGGCACCGACCTCGGCTCGAACTATCAGGCGCAGGGCCTGAAGCTCTCGAAGCATTTTAGAGCAGCGCGCTGAGGTCGAAACTGCCAATCTCCCACAAAGGGAGATTACCCAATCACAGCGCCTTCACCGCCACCTTCACCGGCTTTTCGATCTCCAGCGGATTGCGCAGCGGCAGGCCGAAATCCGGCGCCTCGATCTCGAACGTGTCGCCGGCCTCGGTCCTGATGCCGTCGGCGAAGGAGAGCGTCGCGGTGCCGAACATATGCACATGCACGTCGCCCGGCTGGCGGAAGGCCGAATATTTGAAGTGATGGTGCTCGAGATTAGCGATGGTGTGCGACATGTTCGCTTCACCCGACAGGAACGGCTTTTCCCACAAAAGCTTGCCGTCGCGCCAGATGCGCGATGCGCCGCGGACGTCGGCCGGCAGGTCGCCGATCAGGATCTCGGGGCCGAACGAGGCGTTGCGCAGCTTGGAATGGGCGAGGAACAGATAGTTCACCCGCTCGGTGACGTGGTCGGAGAACTCGTTCGACAGCGTGAAGCCGACGCGGAACGGCGCGCCGTCGTCGCCGATGACATAGATGCCGGCGATTTCGGGCTCCTCGCCGCCGTCCTGCGCGAAGGCCGGCGACATCAGCGGCGCGCCGGGCGCCACCGCCATCGTGCCGTTGCCCTTGTAGAACCATTCCGGCTGCACGCCGACCTGGCCCTTGGCCGGCTTGCCGCCTTCGAGCCCCATGCGGAACATCTTCATGGAATCGGTGAGCTCCTCCTCGCCGCCCTCGCTGAGCTTCTTGTGCATGGAATCGCGCGTCGCCGCGGAGCCGAGATGCGTCAGCCCGGTGCCGGTGAGATGCAGATGCGCCGGATCCGGATGGTTGATCGGCGACACAACCCGGCCTCTCTTGTAGACAGCATCGAGATCGACCGTCTCGCCATAGCCCTTGCGCTCGATCAGCGCTTCGAGGCCGATGCCGGTGCGCGCGGCCTCCATCGCCAGCGAATAGACGCTGCGGGCGCCATTGATGACCCTGGTCTTGCCGCCGCCGTTGCGGGCGACGACGCGGATCGTCTCGGCGTCGTCGAGGATCTGGGAGATCAGCATGTTCGAATCCTCTCTCATTTAGCGGCCGCCCGCGGGCAAGCCTTACCCGGCGCGGCGTGGAGCGATCCCCGCCGCGGTTGAAACTCTTCGTCCGGATTGCGTTCGCGAGCTCGGTCCTTGTGCGGACTTCTTGGCGCCGACGGGTTGCCGGCAGCGTCGCGATCTGAAACCCGTATGCCTCCTGAACTTTGTTCCGGCCCTTAAGCCTTGTTCTTGTTGTAGACGTCGAAGATGACGGCGCCGAGCAGCACCAGGCCCTTGACCACCTGCTGCCAGTCGACATTGACGCCCATGATCGACATGCCGTTGTTCATCACGCCCATGATGAAGCCGCCGACCACGGCGCCGATCACCTGGCCGACGCCGCCCATTGCCGAGGCGCCGCCGATGAAGACGGCCGCGATGACGTCGAGCTCGCTGCCGAGACCGGCGGCCGGCACGGCCTGGCCGAGGCGCGCCGCGATGATCAGGCCGCCGAGCGCCGACAGCACGCCCATGTTGATGAAGACCAGCAGCGTCAGCCTTTCGGTGTTGATGCCCGACAGCTGCGCCGCCTTGGCGTTGCCGCCCATGGCATAGATGCGGCGGCCGATGGTCATGCGCTTGGTGACGAAGACGAACAGCGAGATGAGCACGCCCATCACCAGGAGCACGACCGGGAGGCCCCTGTAGCTCGCGAACTGGAACACCAGGAACAGCGCCAGCGCGCCGCCCACCAGCGTCTTGATGACGAACAGCGGGAAGGGCTCCGCCTCATAGCCATGGCGCTCGCGCTTGCGCCGCGTCCTGAAGCCGAAATAGGCATAGGCGAGCACGGCGATCAGGCCGAGCACGATCGTCGTCATATGCAGCGTCAAGCCGCTGCCGACGATGGTCTTGCCGGCGGCATTGACCGTCGGCGGGATCAGCGTCAGCGGGCCGATCACGTCCGGGATGAAGCCCGAGCTCAGCGCCTTGAAGCTGTCCGGCAGCGGGCCGACCGACGAGCCGCCGCCGAGCAGCGCCTGGCAGATGCCGCGGAAGATCAGCATGCCGGCCAGCGTCACGATGAAGCTCGGTATCTTATGATAGGCGATCCAGTAGCCTTGCGCCGCGCCGATCAGCGCGCCGACGATCAGGCAGACGATCGAGACCACCAATGGATTCGAGAATATGCCGAGTGGCCAGATCACCATCATCATCGCGGCAAGCGCGCCGATGAAGCCTGCGACCGATCCCACGCTGAGGTCGATATAGCCGGCGACGATCACCAGGAGCATGCCCAGCGCCATCACGATGATGAACGAGTTCTGCTGCACCAGGTTCGAAAGGTTGACCGGTTTGAACAGCGTGCCCGACGTCGTGTACTGGAAGAACAGCATGATGACGATGAGCGCGATGATCAGGCCGTATTCGCGCAGGTTCGTCGTCAGCGCCGAGACGGCGATGCGCGGACCCTGCTTGACGTCCTCGGCTGTGCCGCTCTGCGGTGCGGGAGCGCTTTCTGTGCTCATGATGCTTTTTTTCCTTCTCCGCGAACGATGGCGCGCATGATTTTTTCCTGGCTGGCGTCGCTTGCCGCCATTTCGCCGACGATACGCCCTTCGTTCATCACATAGATGCGGTCGGAGATGCCGAGCAATTCCGGCATTTCCGACGAGATGACGATGATCGCTTTGCCCTCGGCGGCGAGGCGGGCGATGATCGTATAGATTTCGTACTTGGCGCCGACGTCAATGCCGCGGGTCGGCTCGTCGAGGATCAAGACTTCCGGATCGGCGAACAGCCATTTCGACAGCACCACCTTCTGCTGGTTGCCGCCCGAGAGGTTGCCGGTCAGCTGATAGACGCTGGAGGCGCGGATATTGGTCTTCTTGCGGTAGTCGTTGGCGACGCTCATCTCGCGCATGTCGTCGATGACGCCGCGGCTGGAAACGCCGCCAAGATTGGCCAAGGTCACATTGTGCTTGATGTGGTCGATGAGGTTGAGGCCGTAGGTCTTGCGGTCCTCGGTGACATAGGCGATGCGGTTCTCCACCGCCTTGCTCACTGACGAGAGGTCGAGCGGTTTGCCGTGCAGCGACACCTCGCCGGTGATGTGCCGGCCGTAGGAGCGGCCGAACAGGCTCATCGCGAATTCGGTGCGGCCGGCGCCCATCAGCCCCGCAATGCCCACCACCTCGCCCTTGCGCACATTGAGGTTGACGTTCTTGATCACCTGCCGCTCGGGGTGGATCGGGTGGTAGACCGACCAGTCCCTCACCTCGAAGATGACGTCGCCGATCTGCGGCTCGCGCGGCGGGTAGCGGTCGTCGAGCGAGCGGCCGACCATCGAGGTGATGATGCGGTCTTCCGAGATGTCCTTCCTAGGCAAGGTCTCGATGGTGCGCCCGTCGCGGATCACCGTGACCTTGTCGGCGACGCGGTTCACCTCGTTCAGCTTGTGCGAGATCAGGATCGAGGTCATGCCCTGGCGCTTGAACTCGAGCAGGAGGTCGAGCAGCGCCTGGCTGTCCTTCTCTGAGAGCGACGCGGTCGGCTCGTCCAGGATCAGGAGCTTCACTTCCTTGCTGAGCGCCTTGGCGATCTCGACCAGCTGCTGCTTGCCGACGCCGATATTGGTGATCAGCGTTTTGGGATCTTCCTTGAGCCCGACCTTCTTGAGCAGGGCGGCCGTGCGCGTCTCGTTGGCGTCCCAGTCGATGACGCCATAGCTGGCGTGCTCGTTGCCGAGAAAGATGTTTTCCGCGATCGACAGCATCGGCACCAGGGCAAGCTCCTGGTGGATGATGACGATGCCGATATGCTCGCTGTCGTGAATGCCCTTGAAATTGCATTCCTGGCCGCGAAAGATGATCTGGCCGTCATAGGTCCCGGATGGGTAGACGCCCGACAGCACCTTCATCAGCGTCGACTTGCCGGCGCCGTTCTCGCCCACGATGGCGTGGATCTCACCTTCCTCGACGCTGAGATTGACGTTCGACAACGCCTTCACGCCGGGGAACGTCTTGGTGATGTCGCGCATCTCCAAAATCGTCGAGGCCATCGGGTCTGCTCCTTGGCGCACGCTTTCCATCATCGGAGAATGCCATGCGCGAAATCAAAATGCTGCGGCTGCCTTCGCACCGTGACGGCGCACTGCGCTGCAGAAGCCGGCAAAAACAATACCGGGGTCGCTTCTGAACGAAAAGGGGCCCTGCGGTCGCGCAGGACCCCTCGTTTTCAAGCCGGATTACTTCAGCTCTTCGGCCTTGATGTAGCCGGAGTCGACGACCAGCTTCTCGTAGTTCGACTTGTCGACCTCGACCGGCGTCAGGAGGATCGAGGGAACGACCTTGACATCGTTGTTGTAGGTCTTGGTGTCGAGGCCCTCAGGCTTGCCGCCCGAGAGCACCTTGTCGACCAGCTCCACGGTCGACTTGGCCAGCTCGCGGGTGTCCTTGAACACCGTCGAATACTGCTCGCCCGAGATGATCAGCTTGACCGAGGCGGTCTCGGCGTCCTGGCCGGTCACGATCGGCCAGGGCTGAGCGTCCGTGCCGTAGCCGACGGCGCGCAGCGAGGCGGTGATGCCGCGCGAAAGGCCGTCATAAGGCGACAGAACGCCATCGACGCGGCTGCCGTCCGAGTAGTTGGCCGAAAGCAGGTTGTCCATGCGCGCCTGGGCAGTGGCGGCGAGCCAGCGCAGCGTGCCGACCTTGTCCATGCCCATCTGGCCGGACTTGATCTTGATCGAGCCGTCATCGATCAGCGGCTGCAGGACCGACATGGCGCCGTTGTAGAAGAAGAAGGCGTTGTTGTCGTCCGGCGAGCCGCCGAAGAGCTCGACGTTCCAAGGCTTGGTGTTCGGGAAGCGCTCCTTGAGGCCCTTGACCAGGGAATTCGCCTGGATCACGCCGACGCCGAAATTGTCGAAGGTGGTGTAGTAGTCGACATTCGGGGTCTTCTTGATCAGGCGGTCATAGGCGACGGTGACCACGCCGGCATCATTGGCCTTCTGCAGCGCGTCCGCCATGGTGGTGCCGTCGATCGAGGCGATGATCAGCGCCTTCGGGCCCTTGGTGATTTCATTTTCCAGCTGGCTGAGCTGGTTCGGGATGTCGTCCTGCGCGTATTGCAGGTCGACGGTGTAGCCGAGCTTCTCGAGCTGGGACTTGACGGCATCGCCGTCGTTGATCCAGCGCTGCGAGGTCTTGGTAGGCATCAGCACGCCGATGAGGCCCTTGTCGGCCGCGTGTGCCGAATAGGTCATGGCAGCGACGCCAAGAGCCGCGACGGCGGCCAGTGTCTTGATGATCTTCACGATTACTCTCCCTGGTTGATGGACGCGACACCTCGGGGCTTCGCGGGCCGCGCAGTCGAGCAGATGCGCTGGCGCGCCTCTGTCGGCTTTATCGATCTCCGGTATCCTCCCAATCGGCCCCGCGACGCAGTTTCAATCGATACGAATTCGCTCGTTACCGACCCCTGCGCCTCGGAACGCGCGAAGGGTGTGGCCCTTTGACATAACTGTCAAATGCGATCTTCGGTGGTTGCTATACCGAAACTGATATAGCTTAAGAGGATCGAAGGAAACCCGCTGGGAAGGTTCAGGGTCATGGCGGCAATGCAAGATTATGGTGCGATTTCAGGTGGTTACGAGAAGTTGCCGGGAGACGGCGAGACGCTGCTGCGCAGCGGCCTGAGCCTCCGCCACATGCGCATGATCACCGCGCTGGACGATCACGGACGGGTGAGCGCGGCCGCACAGGTCATGAACATCTCGCAGCCGGCCGCCTCGCGCATGATCGCCGAGATGGAGGCCGTGCTCGACGTCAGATTGTGCGAGCGGCTGCCGCGCGGCGTGACGCTGACCCCTTATGGCAAGGCGCTCGCGAGGCGCGCCCGCTCGATCCTGCTCGAAATGCGCGAGGCCGATCGCGAGATTTCCGAGCTCAAGGCCGGCAAGGGCGGCTCCGTCTTCCTCGGCGCGGTGACGGCTCCGGCAATCGAGTTGGCCGTGCCGGCGATTCGCGAAATCCGCCGCATCTATCCGCGCATCGAGATCACCATGCAGGTCGAGACCTCCAACGTGCTTGCCCGCGAGCTGATCGCGTCGCGCCACGACTTCATCATCGCGCGCATTCCCGACGATCTTAACCCGCGGCTCTTCGAATCGCGCGTCATCGGCGTCGAGAAGGCCTGCCTCATCGTACGCCGCGGCCACCCGCTGGCGAGCGGCAAGATGGTGCGGCTGGAGGAAACGGCGGGCTATGACTGGGTGTTCCAGTCCGGCGGCTCGCCGCTGCGCCAGGCGATGGAAAGCAACTTCCTCAACCGCGACATCGCGCTGCCCGACCGCATCCTCAACACCTCGTCGCTGCTGCTCACTTTGGTGATGGTGGCGCAGTCCGAGGCCATCGCGCCGGTCTCGATCCAGGTCGCCAGGTTCATCCAGGGGGCCGACGGGCTGGCCGGCGCCATCGACGTGGTCCAGACCGAGTTCGATATCGAGGTCCGGCCCTACAGCCTGATCACGGTCAAGAACCGCGTGCTCTCGCCGGCCGCCAAAATGCTGCACGACTTCATCTTGCGCGAGGTGGGGTGATGGAACGAGAACGCTACTTCTACGTTCAAACCGATCGGTCGCTCGCTGGAGCCCTTTGCGGGTGAGGGAAGAGCTGCCGAGGCTCAACAAGCTCGGGAGGTTTTTGATGGAACGTCGGTTGTTTCTGACTGGAATGCTTGGCGTTGCGGGGGCGGCGGCACTTGCTAGCCTGGCCGGACCCGGCAAGGCGGTTGCCGGCATTCCCGGTGGCAACGGGATCCTGGACGAACTCGACAAGCCGGAGAATGCAGTCCTCGAAGGCGACGATCCGGCCGAAGTGGAGCTGGTCTCCCACCGGCGTCACCATCACGGAGATTGGTACTGGCGGCGCCGCAGACGCCGCCGTCGGCGCGGCTGGAGACATGTGTGCCGCCGCTACTGGCGTCATGGCCGCTGGCGCCGCCGCTGCTGGCGCGAGCGCTACTGGATCAATATCTGGCTGTAGCTCAGGCGCCGGATAAAGATTGAGTGACGTGGTCGGGTCTTGCATGATCAGTGCTAGACCCGATCCCGTGTTCGGAGACCTGCCAGCGTCCCACGACATTCAAGCAAACAGGTTGGAAGACTGGAGCGGGTAGCGGGAATCGAACCCGCGCGTTCAGCTTGGGAAGCTGACAGGCTACCATTACATCATACCCGCGTAGCGGCCTCGTTACCATGATGGCGCCGTCTCAAGCAATCGGCAAAACGGAATCCGCTTGTGACGGCGAGGTGAGTGTTCCATGCGCACCCGTCTAAACTAGCCTCCCATGGGCCGTCGGCTTGATGGCGCACTGCCGAGTGCGTATCTCTGATAGCACGCCGCCGAATCAGGCGGCTCAAACCGGAGAATGGCCTTGTCCGCACTGACGCGCTTTCTTGGCGACACGCCGCTCAGGGTGTTCCTGAAGCTGCTCGTGGTCTCCTTCCTCGTCGGCCTCGTCATGCATGCCTTCGGCTGGTCACCGATGGACGTCTTCTACGGCATCCGCCAGTTCTTCGTGGATCTGTGGAATCTCGGCTTCCACGCCATCGACCGCTTCCTCGGCTATATTCTGCTCGGCGCCGCGATCGTCGTGCCGGTGTTCATCCTGCTTCGGATCGCCAGCTACAGGAAGTAGCCGGGGCCAGGATCACGCATATCGCGCGGCCACCTCGAAGAGGATGGCATGGCGCGCGGCGAGTGCAGGCACGTCGGCCGAGTAGCCGCCGCCGATGACGCCGCACAGCGGAACGCCGTGATGACGGAAATGCCCGATCACCATGTCTTCGCGGGCGCGGAGGCCATCGTCGCTCAGCGCCAGCCGGCCGAGCCTGTCCTCGGCATGCACGTCCACGCCGGCATTGTAGAAGACGATATCCCAATGCCTTTGCCCGGATAGTTCCGGCAGGATGGCGGCGAGCCGATCGAGATAGGCGTCGTCGCCGGTGCCATCCGGCAAAGCGATGTCGAGGTCGGAAGCGATCTTGCGCACCGGGTAGTTGCGCTCGCCATGCATGGAAAAGGTGAAGACGCGGGGCTCGTCCTTGAGAATGTCCGCCGTGCCGTCACCCTGATGCACGTCAAGATCGACAATCAGCGCATTTGCGACGGCGCCCTCGGCCAGCAGCGCCAGCGACGCGACGGCGACATCGTTGAAGGTGCAGAAGCCGGCGCCTTGTGCCCGCCTGGCGTGATGGCTGCCGCCGGCGGCGTTGCAGGCGATGCCGTGTTCCAACGCCAGCCTGGCGGCGAGCACCGTCCCGGCGGTGGCAAGCTGTGCCCGCAGCGACACGCGCGGGCCGACGGGAAAGCCGATCTCGCGCTCTATCTTCTCCGGCACCTGGCAGGCGATCACCTGGTCGACATACTCGGCCGCGTGGGCAAGCTTCAATCGTGATGCCGGCGCCGGTTCCGGCATCGAAAGCGCGCCCGGCGCGGCCAGCCCGCGCATGCGCAAGGCCTCCATCAAAAGCGGATATTTGCTCATCGGAAAGCGATGGCTGACGGCGAAGCCGGCGTCATAGTCGGGGTGATGGACGATCTGCAGCGGCATGGATCGGGAGGCCTGAGCCAGTCTGAAATTCGGTTGGCAGTCCGGCGGATGTGGTTGCGTGACGCCGGCAAACTGGGGCACATCGGGTCCTCGATCAAGCCGCAATCAAACAGGCAGCAATCCCCTTGGACGCGAGTCAAGCCAACGCCAGATCTTTCGCCGTTACCAATCGCTCGGTGCTGGCGATCGCCGTGCCGATGACGCTTGCCTATCTGACGACGCCGCTGCTCGGCATCGTCGACACGGCGGTGGTCGGCCAGTTCGGCGACGCGGCCCTGCTCGGCGGCCTGGCGGCGGGATCTCTGGTCTTCGACGTCGTCTTCACCACCTTCAACTTCCTGCGCTCGGGCACCACCGGCCTTGTCGCTCAGGCCTTCGGGCGCGGCGATGCGCTGGAAGAGCAGGCGGTGCTGTGGCGCGCCGTGCTGATCGCGGTCGTCGCGGGCGTCATCCTTGCCGCCCTTTCGCCGCTCTTTGCCGTGGCCGGCCAATGGTTCATGGGCGCCGAGCCGCGCGTCAGCGCGGCCATGTCGGTCTATATCCGAATCAGGCTGCTCGCCGCCCCCTTCTCGCTGATCAACTACGCCATACTGGGCTACGTGCTGGGGCGCGGCGAAGGCGGGCTAGGCCTGATGCTGCAGGCGGTGCTCAACGGCATCAACATCGTGCTCTGCTTCCTGCTCGGCCTAGAGCTCGGCTGGGGTGTCGCCGGGGTCGCCTGGGCGACGGTCACCGGCGAGTTCCTGGCCATGCTGCTTGGCCTTGCCATCGTGCTCAACCGCTTCCGCAAGCTGGAGCGGCCGTCGCGCCGGCGCATCCTCGATCTGCCGGCCTACCGGCGCATGCTTTCGCTCAACCGCGACATCATGATCCGCTCCTTCTCGCTGCTCGCCGCCTTTGCGCTGTTCACCAGGCAGGGCGCGCAGTTCGGCACGGTGACACTTGCCGCCAACGCCGTGCTGATGAATTTCTTTCTGATCGCCGGCTATTTCCTCGACGGCTTCGCCACTGCCGCGGAACAGTTGGCCGGCCGCGCCATCGGCGCGCAGGCGCCTGCTCCCTTCCGGCAGGCCGTGCGGCTGACGCTGATCTGGGGTTTTGGCCTCGCGGCCGGCGCCAGCCTTATCCTGCTGACCGCCGGCGATGGTCTGGTGGCGCTGGTCACGACCTCGCCCGAGGTCCGCGAAGTCGCCGACATTTATCTGCCCTGGGCGGCGTTCACGGCGCTGAGCGGCGTGCTGGCCTTCCAGATGGACGGCGTCTTCATCGGCGCCACCTGGTCGCGCGACATGCGCAACATGATGCTTTTGTCGTTTCTCGCCTTCAGCGCCGCGCTGATCATGCTGGCGCCGGCCTTCGGCAACAACGGGCTATGGGCGTCGCTGCATGTCTTCCTGCTGGTGCGGGGAGTGAGCTTGCTTGCGGTGCTGAGGCTCAGGGTGCGCACGGCATTTTAGCGCCGATTGTTCGGCTCTAGCCGGGCGCCGGTGTTCCTCAGCTCCAGAGGTCGGTCGAGAGGTACTTCAGCCCGGAGTCGCAAATCACGACGGCGATCGTCTTGCCCGCTTGATCGCCGCGCAGGAGACGCAGCGCGGCGGCCACATTCGCTCCGGAGGAGAATCCGGCGAAGATGCCTTCGCTGCGCGCGAGCAGGCGCGTGGTCTCGCGTGCCTCGTCGCCGGAAACCTGAAGATAGCCATCGACGGGCGCATTGGCCAGGAACGCCAGGTCCGGCATGGCGTAGCCGCCGCCTTGAATGGGGTGTTCGGGTTGGGTGACCGTCTCTCCCGCCGCCGCGGCCGCGCCCTCAGGCTCGACGATGAAGCACTTGATCAGGGGATTGCGTTCCTTGAGCGCCCTCGCCACCCCGGCATAGGTTCCGCCCGAGCCGATGAAGTCGACGAATGCGTCGACGGCGCCATGGCTGGCGTCCCAGATTTCCGGCCCCGTGCCATGATAATGCGCAAGCCAGTTGCCGTCGCGATGGAACTGGTCGGCGCGGTAGGCGCCTCGTTCCGTCGTCACCGCTCTGGCGGCCTGCTCGACGAGCGCCAGATCGCCGCCCGAGACCTGCCCCGGCACCGATCCTGGCAACTGGTCCACGAGGATCACTTCCGCGCCGAGCGCCGTCATCATGCGGGCGCGCTCTTCGGAGTTGCCCTTCGACATCACCGCGACGAAGGGGTAACCCCTGACGGCGCAGATGATGGCGAGCCCCGTGCCCATGTTTCCGGAGGTAAGCTCGACCACCGTTTGTCCCGGCTTGATGGCCCCGGATTTTTCGGCCTCCTCGATTATACCAAGCGCGGCACGGTCCTTCTTGGAAAAGCCCGGATTGAGATATTCCAGCTTGGCCAGGATCGCGCCGTCGACGCCCGCCTGCGCCGTCAGCCTGTCGAGCCGGACCAGTGGTGTTCCACCGATCGCGTCCACGACGGAACCCAGAACCTCGGCCATCTTCCGTCCTCCTGATTCGGTTAAGAACCCTCAGAGCCGTTCGGACCAGCTTGCGCAGCCGGTGTCGCGCAGCTCCGCGATGGATTTGAGGCGCTCCCTCTCCACGAACCGCGCCATGCCGGCAACGATGCGTCCCGGCAGCGCCGGCCCGGCATAGATCATGCCGGTGTAGAGCTGGACGAGGTCTGCGCCGGCACGGATTTTCTCCAGCGCCGTCTCGGCGGAGTCAACGCCACCGACACCGATGATCGCCATCTGCGGTCCAAGCAGTTTGCGCATCCGCGCCAGAACCGCGGTCGAACGCTCGAACAACGGTTTTCCCGAGAGGCCTCCGGTTTCATTGGCCAAGCCGCCGCCCCGCAAGCCCGTCCGCGCCAGTGTCGTGTTCGAGACGATGACGCCATCGATCCTCTTCTCGGCGATTTCGGCGGCGATGTCTTCCAGCTCCGCCTCGACGAGGTCCGGCGCGATCTTGAGGAAGACCGGCGGCTGCGCGGCGGCCGCGGCGCGCGCCGCCATCACCCGCGACAAGAGCTCGCCGAGCTGCTCGCGCGCCTGCATGTTGCGCAGGCCCGGCGTGTTGGGCGAGGAGATGTTGACGGTCAGGTAACTCGCATAGGGGACGAAGCGGGCGACGCCGCGCTCATAATCGGCGATGCGGTCGGCGCTGTCCTTGTTGGCGCCTATGTTGATGCCGACGATACCCGGCCGCCCCTTGCGCGCGGCAAGCCGCTTTTCGGCTGCTGCGTGGCCTTCATTGTTGAAGCCCAGCCGGTTGATCACCGCTTCATCCGCGGTCAGGCGGAAGATGCGCGGCTTCGGATTGCCGGGTTGCGGTAGCGGCGTGATGGTGCCGACCTCGGCGAAGCCGAAGCCAAGCCCAAGCAGCGCGTCCGGCACTTCGGCGTTCTTGTCGTAGCCGGCGGCCATGCCGAGCGGGTTCGGGAAGTCAAGGCCACAAAGCCTGATTCTGAGCCGCGCGTCGCGTGGCGCGGCCGCGCCGACCGGCAGCCCGCAGCGCAGCGCGGCGATGGACATGCCATGCGCGGTTTCCGGATCGAAGGAGAAAAGCAGCTTCTGGCCGATCCGGTCGAGCACGCTCATTCGCCCTCCAGCGCCGGGAAGTCGTGGCCGCCGGCGCCGGGCGGCAAAGGCTTCACCCAAAGGACGGCATCGAGGTCGAGCGGGGCGTAGAGATGCGGGAACAGCGCGCCACCGCGCGATACCTCGTATTTCAGCGCGTCACCCAGCTTTCCCCCGTCTATGGCGATCAGCAGCAGGCCCGTCTGGCCGGCGAAATGCTTGGCCGCCGTCTCGCGCACCTGCGCAGCGGTGGAGAAATGGATGAAGCCGTCGGCAATGTCGATCGGCGCGCCGGTGAAGCGCCCGTTCTTTTCAGCCTCGCGCCAAAGCGCCTCGGGGGCGATCTTGTAGATAATCTGAGACATTCTCGCGCTATAATCTGAACCGAAGGAGCGGGGAAGGCTTGAAGCTCGACTCTTCCCCATTTCCGGCGCAAACCTGTGATAGCCGGCCTTCACTGGCTCATGGAGGACGATATGCGTCTGCAGCACATCCTGATCCCCGCGGCGTTTTGCTCGTTGGTTGCCGCTTCCGCCTATTCCGAGGAGACCGACCACTACCGTTTGGAGAAGTCGGCCAACGGCTATGTCCGCATGGATACAAGGACCGGCGCCATGTCGATCTGCGAGGAGCGCACCGGCCAGCTCGTCTGCAAGATGGCGGCGGACGAGCGCGCCGCCTACCAGGACGAGATCGACCGGCTGGACAATTCGGTCAAGGCCCTCGACGCGCGGGTCGCCAAGCTGGAGAATTCGCTCTCCGCCCGGCTGGAATCGCAATTGCCGAGCGAAGAGGATTTCAACAGGACCATGGGCTACATGGAACGCTTCTTCCGGACCTTCAAGGACATCGTCAAGGACATGAACAAGGAAGACGGCGACGGCGGCGGCAAGCTTAACCAGCAGAAGACCTGAGCCGGGGCGCAATTCCAGGAAAAGTGCACAGCGGTTTTCCGTCCGGAATTGCGCAAACAAAAGCCGGGCCGCCCCTGGGGAAAACCCCGCGCGCGGCCTTTGCCGCTTGAAAAAGCGCCGCGCCGCCGCATAATCATTCCGGTCCCGCAAGAAGCACACAAATGATGATGGGATCGGGGGAGGAATATTTGCCGTCGGGCCACACTTTCGTCATTGCCGACGATCACCCGCTTTTTCGCGGCGCGCTGAAGGAGGCGCTGGCCGGCACCGGCGACGTTGCCGCCATTCATGAGGCCGGGGATTTCGAGAGCGCCAAGGCTCTGGTGCTGGCCAATGAGGATATCGACATGGTGCTGCTCGATCTGTCGATGCCGGGCGCCAGCGGCCTGTCCGGCCTGATCGCGCTGCGCGGCATCCATCCGGCGGTGCCGCTGGTGGTGGTCTCGGCGCATGACGATCCCGTCACCATCCGCCGCGCCCTCGATCTCGGCGCTTCCGGCTTCATCTCCAAATCGGCCAGCATGGAGGAAATCCGTGCCGCGGTGCAGGCCGTGCTCGCCGGCGATATCGCAGCCCCTGCCGGCATCGAGCTCGGCGTCGAGCGCGACCCGGAAATCTCCGACCTGATCAAGCGCCTGCAGGCGCTGACGCCGCAGCAGACGCGGGTGCTCGGCATGTTGGCGGAAGGCCTGCTCAACAAGCAGATCGCCTATGAGCTCGGCGTCTCCGAGGCCACCATCAAGGCGCATGTCTCGGCCATTTTGCAAAAGCTCGGCGTCGACAGCCGCACCCAGGCGGTCATCCAGCTGTCGAAGATCGGCAATGACCCGCTGCAGCCGGTTGGCTGACCGCAGGCACGTCAGGCGAAGCTTTTCATCCCGACTAACCAGCGCGAAGCGATGATGCGGCCGCTTCGCGCCGGGTCGGTCGCTGGCGCCCGTCAGCGATAGTTTTCGACGGCGGAACCCAACCGCGACGAGGCGTCATCCTCGGTCGGGCTTGAAGGATTTCGAGCTCGCCCGATCGCGGCGCCGAGACCCAGCGAGGCGATGGCCACCAGCGGAACGCCGGCGATCCAGGGCAGGCGCGGCGCCAGCGCATAGAGCGCGGTGCCGATCGAGGGCCCGAGCGAGTCCTTGAGGTCGACCGCAACGGAAGAGGCCGCCATGTAGGAGGCACGCCGCGCCGACGGCGCCAGCGCGCTGACGGCCGTCGGCACCAGCGGCCCGACCAGCATTTGCCCCACCGCGCAAAGGCTGACCGCCGCGACCAGCGACAGTATCGCCGGCGAGGTCGCCAGCAGCGCAAAGGCAGCGATGGTCGAGATGCCGGCGCCGGCTACCAGCCAAAGAGCCGACCGCGTCTCGGCAAAGCAGCTGACCAGCATCTGCAAACCGACCGTCAAGCCGGCCGCGTAGGCAAACAGCGCGCCGACACCGGACGGGGTGAGCGTGCCGGCATCCTGCGCATAGAGCGGGATGACGGCCTCGATCCAGTTGCCGGAAATCTCGAACAGCACGACCCAGGCAAGCAGCTTCGCCAGACGGCCGTCGCGGAAAGCCGGCAGCAGCGCCGACAGATCTTCCTCTTCCTCCGCCTCGTCTGCGGCATGACCGCTGCCATGCGTTTCGGCGAATGCGACGAGCATGACGATGCCGCCAAGGATGAGCATGCCGCCGCCGGCGAGGAACACGCTGCCGAGCGAGACAAGCGCCAGCAGCGCGCCGCAAGCCGGGCCGAGGATCTGCCCGGCGCTCGAGCTCACCTTCGCCATGCCGAACCAGCGCGGATGCGCTGACGGCTCGGTCACGTCGGCGATTGCCGCGAGGATGGTCGGGTGGAGCACCGACTCGCACATGCCGGTCAAGAGCAGCACGGCCGTGGTGGCGGCGACGCCATGGACGAAGAACAGCGCGATGAAGCCGAAGCCGACGCCGAGCGACGACAGGATCAGCACCGGCCGCCGGCCGATCCGGTCGGCGATGCCGCCGATCAGCGGCGCGGCGACGAGCTCGCCGCCGGCATAGCAGGCAAACAAGAGGCCGATCGCACCGATGGGGATGTTCGCCTCGCCGCTCGCCCAGAGCGGAAAGAAAGGCACCAGCGCGCCGTCGGCGAAACCGGCGCAGAAGAACAGGAAGAGGCCGAGCAGGGCCGGGCGCGGCAGCCCGCGCCAGGATGATGGGAGGATGGTCATGATGTCACCTACGCGTCAAAGGCTCGAAAGCCGGGATTGCGCGTTGGTTGACGTAAACGCCTACGGCTGCCTGATGGACAGCAGGGGTTTATTGTTGGAGCGTGTTCAGTTCAGCCGCATCGACAGCTCGACGTCGTCGCCGAACGGCGTGGACATGTAGCCGCCGGCCGGCGCGCGCACCCGTTCCAGATAGTCGGGCGAGAAATCGGCATTATCGGCGATGACCAGCGCGCCGGGCCTGAGCCGGCTCTCGACCAGGCTCAATATCTCCGGATAGAGCGCCTTGGCGCCGTCGAGCAGCAGGAGGTCTATCCGACCCGGCAGGTCCTTGCTCAGCGTTTCCAGCGCGTCGCCCTCGCGGATCTCCACCAGGTCGATGAGGCCGCCTTCGGTCAGGTTGGACTTGGCCCGCACCACCTTGGACGGCTCGAATTCCGTCGTGATCAGGCGGCCGCCGCCATTGTCCCTGAGCGCGGCAGCAAGATAGAGCGTCGAGATGCCGAATGAGGTGCCGAATTCGACGATGATACGCGCGCCGCTGCCGCGCGCCAGCATGTAGAGCAGCGTGCCGGTCTTCGGCGAGACCGCGAGCCACAGGTCCTTCAGGCTGCCGTAGAACTGGCGATATTCGGTCTTGCTTTGGATGAGGCGCGTCCGTTCCTCGCGCGAGTACCGGGCGATCGCCGGGCTGGTCGCCGCATCGGCTTCCTTGAACAGGCGGGCGAGCAGCGGGGCCAAAGGGGTTGTGGTCAAGGTGGTCATGACTGTCTCCGGACGGGTTCTTGTGTTGCTTCGAAAAATACGAATAATCCTTCAGGTTTCCAATTCGCATTTCCGAGCGTGTCCGTGATCATTCGCCCAAGTCCTTCAATTTCCACCCGAAAGCAGCCCAAACAGGCGCGCGCCACGGAACTTGTCGCGGCCATTCTCCAGGCAGCTGCTCAGGTTTTGGCGAGCGAAGGCGCTCAGCGTTTCACCACGACGCGCGTCGCCCAAAGGGCCGGCGTCAGCGTCGGCTCGCTCTACCAGTATTTCCCGAACAAGGCGGCGCTGCTGTTCCGGCTGCAGAGCGATGAATGGCGCCAGACGACCGAGCTGTTGTGCGGCATCCTCGAAAACGTCGAGCTGTCGCCGCTCGAGCGGATAAGGACGCTGGTCCATGCCTTCATCCGCTCGGAATGCGAGGAGGCGGCGGTGCGCGGCGCGCTGAACGACGCGGCGCCGCTCTACCGGGATGCTCCGGAGGCGCAGGAGGCGAGGGCGACGGCGAACCGGACCGTCGAGGCCTTCATGCGCGAGACCCTTCCTGACGCGCCGGATACCGGCCGCGCTCTGGCCGGCGAACTGATCATGAAGACGCTGAGCGCCGTGGGAGCGGATTTCTCGGAAAAGGAGCGGACGGACGGCGAGATCGAAGCCTATTCCGGCGCGCTCGCCGACATGTTTTGCGCCTATCTCAAAAGTCTTGGCCATCGCTGCTGAGAGCAGCCCATAAAATCACTCCGCGGCCGGCGCCAGCGGCCTGACCCTTGCCATCATCGAGCGCAGCACGGCCGGCTTCACCGGCTTGTTGACGACCGGAATGTCGAGCTGGCTTGCGGCGGCGCGCACCTCGCTGGAGCGGTCGGCGGTGACCAGCACGCAGGGCAGGTCCTGGCCGTAGGCGGCGCGCAACCTGGCGATCGCGTCGAGCCCGGTGCCGCCGTCGAGATGATAGTCCGCAAGCACGACGTCCGGCCTCGCCGCGCCGGGCCGCATGAGTTCTCCCGATCCCGAAGCCGTCTCGACATGGCAGCCCCAGCCTTCGAGCAGCAGCCGCATGCCGTCGAGGATGCGCGCGTCATTGTCGATGCAGAGCACATTGAGCCCGGCAAGCGTCGACGCAGAGCGGGCCGGGGCTTTGCCGATTTCGCGCGGCGGCGCCGCGACCTCCGCGACCGGCAGGATGACGGAAAAGCGCGTGCCCTTGCCCGGGTTGGAGAAAATGCGGATTTCGAGCCGCAGCACCCGCGCGATGCGGTCGACGATGGAGAGCCCGAGGCCAAGGCCCTCCGCCTCGCGCACGCCCTCGTCGAGGCGCGTGAACTCGTGGAAGACGGTGTTGAGCTTGTCGCCGGCGATGCCGATGCCGGTGTCGATCACCTGGATCTCGGCCAGTTCGCCGCGTCGCCGCACCCCAACCAGGATGCGGCCCTTGCGCGTGTATTTGATGGCGTTCGAGACCAGGTTCTGAATCAGCCGGCGCAAAAGGTTGCGATCGGTCATGACGCCGAGCGAGGATGGCATGATCTTGAGCTCGAGCTTCTTTTCGGCGGCCAAAGGGCGGAAGTCATTGCCGATCTGGCTGAGCAGCCCGCCGAGGCTGAAGGCGGTGTCTTCGGGCTTCATGGCGCCGGCATCGAGCCGCGAGATGTCGAGCACCGCGCCGAGGATGGTTTCGACCGATTCCAGCGAGGATTCGATGTTGATGGCCGCCTTGCCGGCCGGCCCCTTGCCGGCCTTCTCAATCAGCGACGAGCAATAGAGACGGGCCGCGTTGAGCGGCTGCAGGATGTCGTGGCCGGCTGCGGCGAGGAAACGCGTCTTGCCAAGATTGGCCTCCTCGGCCAGCATCTGCGCCTGCGCCAGCTCCTCGTTGACCCGGGTGAGCTCGATGGTGCGGGTCTTGACCCGCTGTTCCAGCGATTCATTGGCCCGCTTCAGCGCCAGGTCCTGCTCCACCCGGCCGGAGATGTCGGCATAGGTGGCGACGATGCCGCCGTCGGGCATCGGGTTGGAGCGCAGCTCCAGAATGCGTCCGCTGGTCTTCAGCTCCATCTGCCATGGCCCGGCGAAGCTGGTCAGTCGGTTGAGCATCGTCACGCGCTGGTCAGCCGGGATATCGCCGCGTTCGGCAAGATGGCGCAGGATCCGGTCGAGCGACACGCCGACCTGCCCCATCTCGTCCGGCAGGTCGAACAGCTGCCGGTATTGCCGGTTCCAGCAGATCAGCCGGAAATCGCGGTCGAAGACGGTGATGCCTTGCTCCATCTGGTCGAGGGCGATCTGGAGCAGGTCGCGATTGTGCTGCAGCGCCTCGGTGGCGTCGTCGAGCAGCTTGAAGGCATCCTTGGAATCGTGGTCGTTGCGGCGGAAGAGCAGCGACAGGATCAGCCGCGCCGAGGACGAGCCGACGGCGCTTGCCAGCAATTGCTCCGAGAAGCGGATGACATCCATGCTCGCTTGCTCCTTGCCGTGGAGCGAAACGCTTGCGCTCTTCTCGAAGGACTGGAAGGAGCGCTCCGTGCGCTCGACGCCGAGATAGCGCGAGATCGTGTCCTTAAGATCATTGACGGTGACGGCGGTGCGGAAGCGCCTGAGGCTTGGCATCGGGCTCGTTTCGCGCGGCACGAAGATCGCCGCCTGGATGCGCTCCAGCGGCACCGACGCGCGCGACAGCGACCCCAGCACGAAGAACAGGGCGTTGACCGAGAGGCTCCACAGCACGCCGTGGTTCAGCGGCTCGCCGACGGTGCCGAACAGCGCCTGTGGTCTCAGCGCCTCGAAGCCGAACAGCCCATGCACGACGATGTCGGAGCCCGGGCCGGCGAGCGAAGGCAGAAGAAGCGTGTAACCCCAGACAGCGATGCCCGCGACCATGCCGAGCGCGGCGCCCCGGCCGTTGGCGCGGCGCCAGATCAGGCCGCCGATCAGTGCCGGCGCGAATTGCGCGATCGCCGCGAACGACATCAGCCCGATCGAGGACAGCCGCGCGCTGTTGGTGCTCTCGCGGTAGTAGAGGAAGGCGATGAACAGCAGGATGAAGATGGACGCGCGGCGTACGTTGAGGATCAGTGTCGACCAATCCTCATTCTCCGAGGCGCTGGTCTTGATGACGCGGCGCACGAACAGCGGGATGATGAGATCGTTGGAGATCATGATCGACAGCGCGACGCTCTCGACGATCACCATGGCGGTCGCCGCCGACAGGCCGCCGACGAAGGCGGCCATGGCGAGCACGTCATGCCCGCCGAGCAGCGGCAGCGACAGGACGTAAAGGTCGCTGCTGGTCTTGGAGCCGACCAGCGACAGGCCGGCAAAGGCGATCGGCAGCACGAAGAGGTTGATCGCCACGAGATAGAGCGGAAACAGCCAGGTCGCCGTGCGCAGTTCCGCCTCGCTGCGGTTCTCCACGATGGTGACATAGAATTGCCGCGGCAGCATCAGGATGGCAAAGCCGCTCAAGGTGGTCAGCACCAGCCAGGTGGCCAGCGAGGTGTTGTAGCTCATCGCCTGGCGTACCTGGCCGTTCGGGGCGAGCCTTGCGAACATGTCGCCGGGGCCGCCGAAGATCAGGAACGTGACCATCAGGCCGATGGCTATGAATGCGGCGAGCTTCACCACGGTCTCGACCGCAACCGCCAGAACCAGCCCGTCCTGATGTTCCGTAGCGTCGGCATGGCGGGTGCCGAACAGCACCGCGAACAGCGCCAAAAGCATCGCCACCACCAGCGAGATATCGCTGACGAACGGATCGAAAGAGGGCGGCGAGCCGGTATAGTGCTCGACCATCAGGCTGACCGAGCCCGAGATCGCCTTGAGCTGCAGCGCGATATAGGGCACCGCGCCGATCGTGGCGATCAAGGTCGCGATCGCCGCGACGGTGAAGCTCTTGCCGTAGCGGGCACCGAGGAAGTCGGCGATCGAGGTGATCTTCTCGCTTTTCGCCAGCCGGACCAGGCGGTTGAGCAGCGGGAAGCCGAACACGAAGACCAGCACCGGGCCGGTATAGATGCCGAGGAATTCGAGGCCGCGCTCGGAGGAAAGCCCGACGGAGCCGAAGAAGGTCCAGGAGGTGCAGTAAATGGCCAGGCTAAGCGCATAGATGAACGGCCGCGCCCGACCGAGCCCCGTGGCGGCGGCGCGCCGGTCGCCGACGCTGGCAATGGCGAAAAGCAGCGTCACATAGGCGATCGCGATGATGACGACGAACCAGCCCTGCACGGCCCGTGCTTCCTCCCTGGCCGGTCTCCCATCCGGCCTGCCCAACCAATTCCGGAAAAATACCAGGCGATTTGCCGTCCGGAATTGCGTCTGAACAAATACCCAAAGCGGCCGGGCATCTCGATGAAACGCTAGACCGTCCTGACGCAACCACAGCTCGAGGCCCAAGTCCATCGCGGCTTTGGGCGCATATGCGGCTGATGACGATGCGTGACACAAACCAGTGCCTTCATTGTTTTTCCGGTTTTGCAACCGGGGGTTTTTGTTATTGTGAGGCCCGGGTCGGCGCCGAAGGACAACTGGTGAGGCGGCAGCGCGGCCCGCCACGGCAAGGAGGGTCGAATGCTGAAAGAATTCCAGGAGTTCATTTCCAAGGGCAATGTGATGGACTTGGCCGTCGGCGTCATCATCGGCGCCGCCTTCGGCAAGATCGTCGATTCCTTGGTCAACGACATCATCATGCCGATCGTCGGCGCGATCTTCGGCGGGCTGGACTTCAACAATTACTTCTTCGGGCTGTCCTCCAACGTCCATTCGGCAACGCTGGCTGACGCCAAGAAGGAGGGCGCGGTGTTCGCCTATGGCAGCTTCATCACCGTCGTGCTGAACTTCCTGATCCTTGCCTTCATCATTTTCCTGATGGTCAAAGCGGTGAACAATCTGCGCAAGCGGCTGGAGCGCGAGAAGCCGGCTCCCGCCGCGGCTCCGCCGCCGGCCGACGTGCAACTCCTGACCGAAATCCGCGACCTGCTCGCCAGGAAGTAACGCAGAGCGCGCGCTCTGGACCAAAACCCCGGCCCCAGGCGGCCGGGGTTTTCCGTTTGGCGATCTGGTAAGAGCGCTGACGACACGAACACGGATTTTGCCCATGAGCCTTTTCGACACCTTGCGCGCCGAAGCCCGCGCCGCGCCCGAAAGCGGCATTGTCGCCGTCATCAACCATGGCCGCCTGCGCGAAGGGCTGATCCCGCTCTGGGCCGGCGAGGGCGATCTTCCGACGCCTTCCTTCATCAGCGATGCCGCCGCACGCGGGCTCGCTGATGGCGAGACCTTCTACACCTGGCAGAAGGGCATTCCCGAGCTCCGGCAGGCGCTCGCGCGCTACTACGCCAGGCACTTCGGCAAAACCTTCGCCGAGGAAGAGTTCATCGTCACCGCATCCGGCATGCATGCCATCCAGCTGGCCATCGACGCCATAGCCGGCAGCGGCGACGAGGTGATCTACCTCTCTCCCGCCTGGCCGAATTTCGCCGCCGCCGCGGGCGTGGCCGGCGCCGTGCCGGTGCCGGTCACGCTCGACGAGTCCGGCAATGGCTGGTCCTGCGATGTCGACAAGATCGCCTCGGCGATCACGCCCCGCACGAAACTGTTGTTCATCAACACGCCTTCCAACCCGACAGGCTGGACCGCCGATAGGGAAACGCTCCAGGCGATCCTGGATCTCGCCCGCGCAAAGGGCTTATGGATCATCGCCGACGAGATCTATTCGCTGTTCCACTACGGCCATGGCCGGGCGCCGTCCTTCCTCGACGTGGCCACGCCCGAGGACCGCATCCTGTTCGTCAACAGTTTTTCCAAGAACTGGGCAATGACCGGCTGGCGTATCGGCTGGATCAAGACCCATCCCGCCTTGCAGCAGGTGTTCGAAAACCTGATCCAGTACTCGACCTCGGGCGTCGCGCAGTTCATGCAGCGCGGCGCGGTCGCCGCCCTCGACGAGGGGGACGGCTTCATAACCGAACAGGTGGAGCGCGCGCATGCCGCGCGCGACCTCGTCTGCGGCATCCTTGGCGAAACCGGCAAGGCGCGGTTCACCGTGCCGCAGGGCGCCTTCTACCTGTTCTTCAGGGTCGACGGCCTCACCGATTCCCGAAAAGCGGCCTTCGACATCGTCGACAATGCCAATGTCGGCCTGGCGCCCGGCACCGCCTTCGGTCCCGGCGGCGAAGCTTTCCTCAGACTATGCTTCCACCGCCGCCTCGATCAGCTCGAGGAAGCGGCGCATCGCCTGGCGAACTGGATGAAGACTGTGTGAGAGAAGCGGCTTCAGCCGCCTGACTTCGGTACCAGCAGCGGAATGATCCGGTCGGTCTTGGCGACTGCGGGGCGGCCGGAGCCGGCATAGGGGATGCCGAGCGCATCCCAGGTCTCGACCAGGGCGTCCTGCAGCTCGGCAATCAGCGCGTCGGAGTGGAACGGTGTGGGCGTGATGCGCAGCCGCTCGGTGCCGCGCGGCACCGTCGGATAGTTGATCGGCTGGATGTAGATGCCGTGCACGCCAAGCAGCCGGTCGCTCGCCATCTTGCAAAGCTCGGGGTCGCCGACCAGCACCGGCACGATATGGGTGGCCGATTCCATCACCGGCAGGCCCGCCGCGGCAAGCACCTGCTTGGTGCGCGCCGCCTGGCGCTGCTGCGCGTCGCGCTCGGCCTGCGAGCGCTTGAGGTGGCGGATCGAGGTGGTGGCGGCGGCCGCGATCGCCGGCGGCAGTGCGGTGGTGAAGATGAAGCCCGGCGCGTAGGAGCGCACCGCGTCGATCACAGCACTTGTGCCGGTGATATAGCCGCCCAGCGTGCCGAAGGCCTTGGCCAAGGTTCCCTCGATGATGTCGACGCGGTCGGCAAGGCCTTCGCGTTCGGTGATGCCGCCGCCGCGCGGTCCGTACATGCCCACCGCATGCACCTCGTCGATATAGGTCATGGCGTTGTAGCGCTCGGCCAGCTCGACGATCTCTCTGATCGGCGCGATGTCGCCGTCCATCGAATAGACGCTCTCGAACACGATCAGCTTGGCGCGCTCGCGGCCCGCCGCCTGAAGCAGGCTTTCCAGATGCGCGACATCGTTGTGGCGGAAGATCTTCTTTTCGGCACCCGAGCGGCGCACGCCTTCGATCATCGAGGCATGGTTGAGCTCATCGGAGAGCACTAGGCAGTTGGGCAAAAGCCGGGCGATGGTCGAGATCGAGGCCTCGTTGGAGACGAAGCCGGAGGTGAAGACGAGCCCGGCCTCCTTGTCATGCAGGTCGGCGAGCTCCTGCTCGAGCTCGACCAGCGGGTTGGAGGTGCCGGAGATGTTGCGGGTGCCGCCGGCGCCCGAGCCCATTTTGCCGGCCGCGGTCTGGAAGGCGGCAATCACATCCTCGTTCTGGCCCATGCCGAGATAGTCGTTGGAGCACCATACGGTGATTTCCTGGGCACGGCCGTTGGACCGCCAGATGGCGCGCGGGAACTTGCCCACCATGCGCTCGAGGTCGGCGAAGACGCGGTAGCGCCGCTCCGCGTGGAGCTGGTCGATCGCATCCTCGAAGAACCGCTGGTAATTCATGTCGACTTCCCAATTTTGCGGCGGATCATAGTCACTGCCCCATGCCGCGTCCACCGCGCCCAACCGGTCAAAATGCCACGCCTTTACCCTGTTCCTAACGATGCCGGATCGTGGCCTATTCCCGGCTGTTTGAAGCAGATTTGTTTCAGTACGATGCCTCGGACGGGAGGAACTGTTACCGACTTAACGTTAGAGGGAGGCCAATGCATATAGCCCAAACGTGTACAGCGGTTTTGGGGGAACGACATGGACTTTAACGGGCTTGCGGCGGGGTTTCCAGCACGGGGGCTGTTGAGACAGTTTCCGATAAATCTTGATCAGCGAGGTAGAAGATGACGGTTTTGGTGACGGGCGGTGCCGGTTATATCGGCAGCCATATGGTCTGGGAGTTGCTGGACGCCGGCGAGAGCGTCGTGGTGCTCGACCGGCTTTCCACCGGCTTCGAATGGGCGGTAGCCCCGGAAGCAAAGCTCGTCGTCGGCGACGTCGCCGACCGGGATCTGGTCGGCCGGATCATCCGCGAAAACAAGGTCGACGCCATCATCCACTTCGCCGGCTCGATCGTGGTGCCGGAATCGGTCGCCGATCCGCTCGGCTATTACGAGAACAACACCTGCAAGACCCGCACGCTGATCGAGACGGCCGTGCGCGAGGGCGTGCCGCATTTCATCTTCTCTTCCACCGCCGCCGTCTATGGCGGCGCCGGGCTGGAGCCGGTGCGCGAGGATGCGCGGCTGGCGCCGGAATCGCCCTATGGCCTCTCCAAGCTGATGAGCGAATGGATGCTGCGCGATGCGGCCTTGGCGCACGATATCCGCTATACGGCGCTGCGCTATTTCAACGTCGCCGGCGCCGACCCGAAGGGCCGCACCGGGCAGTCGACGCCCGGCGCCACGCATCTGATCAAGGTCGCCTGCGAGACCGCGCTCGGCAAGCGCCCCTTCATGCAGGTCTTCGGCACAGACTACCCGACGCCGGACGGCACCTGCATGCGCGATTATATCCATGTCAGCGATCTCGCCGCCGCGCACCGGCTGGCGCTGCAACGGCTGCGCGCCGGCGGCACAAGCCTCGTCGCCAATTGCGGTTACAGCCATGGCTATTCGGTGCTCGAGGTGATCGACAGTGTGCGCCGCGCGTTCGGCCATGACTTCGATGTCCGCATGGGCGATCGCCGGCCCGGCGACGCCGCTGCCGTGGTCGCCAATTCCGAGCTTGCCCGCAAGGAGCTCGGCTGGACGCCGCAGCGCGACGATCTCGACCTGATCGTCAATGATGCGCTGGCCTGGGAGCGCATCCTGACGACCAAGAACTCGGTTCGAAACTGAGCAATTCCAGGAAAGTGTGTGGCGGTTTTCCGTCCGGAATTGCGTCAAGACAACTAGTCCAGCTGTTGGGCCAAGGGCTCGTCCGGCGCTCTTAGACGCGGTATTTGAGCCTCCTGCAGCGGTGCGCGCGGGGCGCGCCGCCGCCATGATGCTTGAGGGGACGGCATGAAGATACTGGTTCTCGGCGCCGGCGTGGTTGGCACGGCGGCCGCCTATTATCTGGCCAAGGACGGTCACGAGGTGACCGTGATCGAGCGCCACGAGGCGGCGGCGCGCGGCACCAGTCAGTCGAATGCCGGCCTCGTGTCGCCAGGCGATGCCACCGCCTGGGCCTCGCCCGCCGCGCTGAAGACCTTCCTGCGCGCGCTTTGGAACCACGATCTAGGCATCAAGGTGAGGCTCCGTCTCGATCCCTACTTCTACGCCTGGAGCCTGCGCTTCCTGCGCGAATGCACGGTGAAGCGCCTGCGCGCCAACACCGACATCAAGCTGAGGCTGGCGCTGCATTCCCGCGAGTGCATCAATCAACTGTCGGAGGACACCGGCATCCATTACGACGAGCGCAAGAAGGGCATCCTCTACTTCTTCCGGTCGCAGAAGAGCCTCGACACCGGCACCGACAATTATCGCTATCTCGGCGAGCACGGCCTGCCGATCGAGATCGTCGGCCGCGAGCGTCTGGTCGAGCTGGAACCGGGCCTTGCCGGCGCGAAGGAAAAGATAGCCGGCGGCATCTATTCACCGATCGACCAGACCGGCGATTCCAAGCAGTTCACCGACAGGCTCGCCGCCCATGCCGCCGAGAAGCTCGGCGTCAAATTCCTGTTCGGCACGACGGTCCAGGGTCTCGACATCGAGGGCGACCGGGTGCGCGCCGTCATGACCTCGGCCGGACCGGTCACCGGCGACGCCGTCGTCATCTCGATGGGGCCGGAAAGCGGTCTGCTCGGCCGCCGCTACGGCATCGACCTGCCGGTTTACCCGGTGAAGGGTTACACCGCGACGATTCCCTTGGAGGACGAAAGCAAGGGCCCGACCATGGGCGGCGCCGACGAGGACCGGCTGATCGGCTATTCGAGGCTCGGCAATCGCCTGCGCATGTCCTCCACGGCCGAGTTCACCGGCTTCGACCGCAGCTTCAAGCCCAGCGATTTCAGGACCATCCTGGAAACCGGCAAGGACCTTTTCCCGGGCGCCTTCGACGAGAAGAAGGCCGTGCTGTGGGCGGGCCTGCGGCCGATGATGCCGAACTCGGTGCCCGTGATTGGCCAGGCGAAATACCGCAACCTCTATCTCGACACCGGCCACGGCCATGTCGGCTGGACGATGGCCTGCGGCTCGGGGCAGTTCCTGGCGGATATCGTCGCCGGCAGAAAGCCGCAGATCGATCCCAAAGGATTGCTGCACGGGACGGCACGCTGAGCCGTTTGGCTTACGCGGTGACGTTCTTCCACCACGCCTGCTTGTAGGCCTGCCAGGTCGGCTCGGCCGGCGGTTCGGTCCGCTCGCCCTTACTCGTCGCGGGCGCGCCATCCGACGCCAGCAACGCCGCGCCGATGCTGGTCCCGGTCGAGGTCTCCGACGCGACGACCGACCGCCCTGTCGCTGCTGCCAGCATGCGGACGAAAAGCGGGTTGCGCGCGAAAGGTCCTTCGACGGTCGTCGATCCATCACCGCCGATCAATTCCAGGCAGGTCGCGGTCATCAGCGCCAGGTAGAATGAGATGGTGACGAAGCGCTGCCCGGGGCTCAAGTCTTCGCCATTGACCCACCGCACGGCGCGATGCGGAAAGGGTCCGGAACCCTGCTGCGTCGAAGGCAGAAGCTGAACCTGCCGCGCAAGCACAGCGTCAACATCGTTATCGCTCCATTCCTGCGGCTGGCCGTCGGTCAAAAGCGAGAATTCGCGGCCGCCCATGAAGCGCGCCGACGGCACCGGATCGCCGAGCGCGTTGACATTGACCAGCGTGTCGCGCGCTGGATCGAGGTCGACCTTCCTGCCGCCAACCGCCATCGATACCACCCATGTGCCGGTCGAGACGACGGAGAAGGGCGGTGCGTCGGACAGCAGATGCGGCAGCAGCGAGGCGTTGGAATCGTGCAGTCCGCAGAAAACCGGGGTCTGTGGGTCGAGCCCTGTCCGTTGCGCAATCGCCGGCAGGGTCGGGCCAAGCCGGTCCTTGGCCGGCCGCACCGGAGCCATCAACCGGCGCCAGCCCATCCTGTCCACCAGCGAGGAATAGTCGGATGTCCAGGGGTTCCACAGATCGGTGTGGCAGCCGAGCGACGTCACCTCATTGGCGACGATGCCGGTCAGCCGCAGCGCCCAGTATTGCGGATACATCAGCATCGCGGTCGCCCTGGCGAAGTCCGCCGGGAAACGGCGCTCCTGCCAGAAGAACTGCGCGCCGAGATTGAGCCCGATCGGCAGCCGCGGCGTGCCGGTCTCGGCGAAGGGAGGCCGGACGGCGTCGTAGTCGGCCGCAAGCTGCTCGGGGCCGTCGAATTCATAATCGAGAACCGGCAGCACCAGTTCGCCGGCGGCGTCGACCAGCGCGCCGGTCGCGCCATGCGTGGTGATCGAGATCGCATCGATGCGCCGTTCGCGGTTGAGATCGGCGAGGCTGTTCAGGATGAACGTCCACAGCGCCTCGACATCGTGATGCGGGTAGGGCGCCTGCCGCACCTGCATGTTGGCGACACGGCGCAGCGCGATCTCGCTCAGTGTCGCGAGATCGACCAGCGCCACCTTGGCGTTGGTCTTGCCGATATCGATGACGGCGACGATCATGCCATATGGAACATTGTTTCCAGCGGCACCGCCACCGGCTCATTGTCGGGGTTGGTCTCCATAAGGTCGGCCATATGCGCCCACCAGCGCTGCATCACCGCGTGCTTCGGCAGATCATCCATGCCGTGATCGTCACGCCGCCACAGCACGCCGAAAAGGATATTGGTCTCCTCGTCGAGATGGATCGAATAATCCGAGACGCCGACCTCTCTCAGCAGCATCACCAGCTCAGGCCAGATCTCGTCATGGCGGCGCTTGTATTCGGCCTTCATGCCGGGGTTGAGCTTCATCCTGAAGGCGTATTTCTCCATCAGGCGAAGCGCCCTTCGCGCAGCCGCCGCCAGACGATCGGCAGCGCGATGACGATGATCAGCAACAGGCCGATGAAGATCGACATGACGATGCCGGGCACGTTGAGCAGGCCGAGGCCGAACGTCACCAGCCCCATGATGAAGGCGGCGAGCACGACGCCGAGGATGCTGCCCGCGCCGCCGAGAATCGAAACGCCGCCCAGCACCACCATGGTGATGGCTTCAAGCTCATAGCCCTGCGCGATCGACGGCCTGGTCGAGCCAAGCCGCGAGGTGATCAGCACCGAAGCGATGCCCGACATCAGTCCGGTCAGGCAGAACAGGATGAACTTGATGCGGTCGACCCGCACGCCGGAAAACTGGCAGGCGACGGGATTGTTGCCGATGGCAAAGACCCGCCGGCCGAAGCTCGTGCGGTGCAGCACGAACCAGTAGATCAGCGCCGCGACGAGGAACAGCGCCAGCTCGAACGAGAAAACCCACCAGACATAACCCTGTCCGAAGAAGGCGAAGCTTTCCGGATAGCCCTTGTAGGCCTGGTCGCCGAGGATGATGAAGGCGATGCCGCGGAACAGGCTCATCGTGCCGATGGTGACAACGATCGACGGCAGGCCGAGCCGGGTGACCAGCAGCCCGTTGAAGGCGCCGCAGGCGAGGCCGACGGCGATGCCGATCAGCACCAGCACCGGCGTTCCGGCGCCGGCCTGCACGGCCATGCCCATCATCGTCGAGGCCAACGCCACGATCGCGGCAACCGACAGGTCAATCTCGCCGGAGATGATCAGCAGCGCCATCGCAAGCGCGATCAGCCCTTTTTCCGTGAAGTTGAAGGTCAGGTCCGACAGCGACCACGGATCGAGAAAATAGGGCGAAGCGAAGCTATTGACCGCGAAAATGACGACCGCGATGACGACCAGCAGCGCCTCCCAGGAGAAGATCGCCGAGGAGAGCGGCTTGTCGAGCCGGTCTGGGATATGGCGCGGGGCAGGGGTGTCGGTCATGCCGCTTCCGCCTTTCTCAGGATGATGCGGCCCTGCCGGCGCTCGCCGCGCGCGTTGAGCACCACCGCCAGTATGATGGCGCTGCCGGAGATCGCCATCTGCCAGAAGGGCGAGATGTTGATGACCGGCAGGGCGTTGGAGATGATGCCGAGGAACAGCGCGCCGAGCACCGCGCCGCCGACCGAGCCGATCCCGCCGGCGATCGAGATGCCGCCGATGACGCAGGCGGCGATGATGTTGAGCTCATAGCCATTGGCGACCTCGACCGAGGCGATCACATAGCGCGAGATCCATAAGTATCCGGCGAGCCCGCCGATGATGCCGGAAATGCAGAACACGATGAATTTGGTGCGGCCGACATCGATGCCGGCATAGACCGAGGCGGTCGGATTGACGCCGATGGCATAGATGGAGCGGCCGATGGCGGTCCGCGTCATCACCAGGAAGAACAGCGCGATCACGATGATTGCGATCCAGGACAGCACCGGCAGGCCGAAGAAGGCGGCGCGCTGGAAATCGATGAAGTCGGGGCTCATCTGGTCGGCATTGACCCAGGCGCCGCCGGAGACGACGAAGGTGGTGCCGCGATAGATGGTGAGGGTGCCGAGCGTCACCACGATCGAGGGAATGTTCAGCCGCCACACCAGGAAACCGTTGATCGCGCCAAGCACCAGCCCGACGGCGAGCGCGATGACGATCAGCACCGGGATTGGGATCGCCGGATGCGCGGCGTTGAGCATCGCCACCACCATGCCGGTGAAACAGAGGTTGGACGCCATCGACAGATCGATCGAACGCGTCAGGATCACCACCATCTGTCCCAGCGCCAGGATCATCAGGATCGAGGTGTCGTTGAACACCTGGCGCAGATTGGCCGGATCGGCGAAGCCGGGGAAGCGCGTCGAGATCAGCCCGATCAGCACGACGATGCCGGCCAGCAGCCAGATCTCGCGGTATTTGAGGAAGCTCTTCATGCCGCGATCCCCGCTGCGGTTCGAACCAGCGTCTCGGCGTCGAGGCCCTTGTTGTCATAGGTCGCCGCGATGCGGCCCTCTCGCATGACCACGACCCGGTCCGACATGCCCAGGATCTCGGGCAGTTCCGACGACACCATGATCACCGAAAGCCCCTGCGCGACCAGCTCGGCCATGAAGCCATGCACGGCCGCCTTGGAGCCGATGTCGATGCCTTTGGTCGGCTCGTCGAGGATGATGACTTTCGGCGCCGTCGCCAGCCATTTGGCGATGACCACCTTCTGCTGGTTGCCGCCGGAAAGCGTGCCGACATCCTGGCTGAGCGACGAGGCGCGCAGGTCCAGCCGCTCGGTGTAGGAACGGGCGAGCGAGAACTCTTCCGCGAGCCTCAGCACGCCGGATTTCGAGGTGCGCGCGAGCGAGGGCAGCGACACGTTCTGGAAGATCGGCAGGCCGATCACCACGCCCTGCTTGCCGCGTTCTTCCGGCACATAGACGATGCCGGCCTCGATCGAATCCGCCGCCGATTTCGGCGCGATCGATGTACCGTCCAACGAGATGGTGCCTCGGCTGGTGCGGGTGATGCCGGCGATCGCCTGCATGACCTCGCTGCGGCCCGCGCCGACCAGCCCGTAGAAGCCGAGTATCTCGCCCTTGCGCAGCTCGAAGCCGATATCGTCGAACTCGGTCGGATGCGACAGACCCGAAACCGACAGCACCGGCGCGCCGATCTTCGGCTCGCGCTGCGGGAAGATATGGTCGACGTTGCGGCCGACCATCATGCGCACGATCTCGTTCTGGCCGGTGTCCTTGAGCAGCCCTTCGCCCACCATCTCGCCGTCGCGGAAGACGGTGTAGCGGTCGGCGATACGGTAGATCTCGTCGAACTTGTGGCTGATGAAGAGCACGGCCTTGCCGTCGCTCTTCAGGAATTCGATCAAAAGGAAAAGCTCCTCGATCTCCTTCATCGAAAGCGCCGCGGTCGGCTCGTCCATAATGACGATGCGGGCGTCGATCGACATCGCGCGCGCCACCGCTACCAGGTGTTTGTTGGCGATGCCGAGGTCCTTCAGTCGCGCGTCGGCGTCGATATGGCCGGCGCGCATCGTCTCCAGCACCTCGCGGGCATTCTTGCGCATGGTGCGCCAGTCGATGGTGCCGAAGCGGGTGCGCGGCGCATGGCCAAGGAAGATGTTTTCGGCGACCGAAAGATCGTCGAACAGCACCGTCTCCTGGTGGATGGCGGTGATGCCATGGCCGAAGGCGGCATGTGCGCTGGGCAGCGTCGTCACCTGGCCGTCAATGCCGATTTCGCCTGAATCGGGCTGGTAGATGCCGGTCATGATCTTGACCAGCGTCGACTTGCCGGCGCCGTTCTCGCCGATCAGCGCCGTCACCTGCCCCGGGTAGAGCGATAGGCTGACATTGTGCAGGGCGCGGACGCCCGGGAAGCTTTTCGAGATGCCCGTGAGTGTCAGGCGAGGGGCCGAGGCTGGGAGCCGCTCGTCTACCTTGCCGTGATGGGCCGTCGTATCCATACTCGTATCAAGCCCAGTGAATCGCTTGCGTGTCGACTCCCCCTCACCCGACCTCCGCTTCGCTCGGTCGACCTCTCCCCGAGGGGAGAGGAGGTTTGCGAGCTTGGCTCCAGGCTCTTCTCCCCGCCGGGGAGAAGGTGGCCGCGAAGCGGCCGGATGAGGGGGCAGCGCCGTCGGTCCAGGATCAATAGATCTTGGAGAACTTCTCGATGTTGGTCTTGTCGAACTGGAACGGCGGCGCCATCGCGGCCGAGTTGGTGTCGTCGAGCGTCACCTTGCCGACGCGGCCGATCGACAGCGTGGCGCCGGGTTTGGCCTCTTCCTTCTTCACCGCCAGGTCATGCGCGAGATAGATCGCCGAGTAGCCGAGATCGATCGGGTTCCACAAAGCAACAGCCTGTGAAGCGCCGTTGTCGATGAACTTCTTGAACTCCGACGGCAGCGCGAGACCGGTGACGTTGACCTTGCCGATCAGGTTCTCGTCGGTGACGACCTGCGCGGCGGCAACGACGCCGACGGTAGTCGGCGCGATGATTGCCTTGAGGTTCGGGTACGACTTCAAGAGGCCCTTGGCTTCGTCGGTGCTCTTGGCCGAGTCGTCATCGCCATAGACGGTGGCGACCAGCTTGATCTTCGGGAACTTCTCCGGCAGCACCTTCTTGGCCGCCTCGATCCAGGCGTTCTGGTTGGTCGCCGTCGAGGAGGCCGAGAGGATGGCGACGTCGCCGCCTTCCGGCAGGTAATCGGCGGCGAGCTTGATGATGGTCTCGCCGATCAGGCCGGTGTCGGACGGGTTGAGGTGGAGCTGGCGGCCTTCCTTGGCAACGCCCGAGTCCCACGAGATGACGGTGATGCCGCGATCCATCGCCTTCTTCAGCACCGGCACCAGCGCATCGGCGTCATTGGCCGAAACGGCGATCGCGTTGACCTTTTGCGCGATCAGCGAATTGATCACCTCGATCTGCGCCTCGGCGGTGGCCTTGGTCGGGCCGGTGTAGATGACATCGACATCGCCCAATTCCTTGGCCGCTTCCTCGGCGCCCTTGTTGGCGGCGTCGAAGAAGCCGTTGCCGAGCGACTTCACCACCAGCGCGATCTTGACGTTCTCGGCATAGGCGGCATTCACGAACATGGCGGCGGAAAAGGCCGCCGTGACCAGCAGTTTCTTCAAAAAGCTCATCGAATATCCTCCCTTGAGCGTTGCATTCCATCGCCGCTGCGGGCGCGAGTTCCCCTCAGGCCTGCAGTGAAGATTCTTCCTTATCGCTTGGCTGCTTGCGGGCGACGATCAGCGCCACGCCCGCCGTTTCCAGCATCTTGGCCTCCCGGTCCTCGATGCCGTCGTCGGTGATCACGGTCGCGATGCGCGACAGGCCGCACAGGATCAGGCTGGAGCGCATGCGGAATTTCGAGGAGTCGACCAGCACCACCAGCTCGTCGGCCTGGTCGATCAGCTTCTGCTCGGCTTGGATCAGCAGCGGATCGCCCTCCATCAGCCCGAGCGGCCCCAGGCCTTGCGCCCCCATGAACATGCGCCGCGCATAGAAGTTGCGCGTCACGTCATTGTCGAAGGGCGACAGGATGATGTTCTGCTCGCGGTAGATCGTGCCGCCCGACAGCATCACCGTGTTCTTCGAGTGCTTGAGCAGGTGTTCGGCGATCGGGAAGGAATTGGTGAAGATCGGCATGCGGCGTCCGGTCAGAAAATGCACCATCTGGAAGGTGGTGGTGCCGCCATTGATGATGATCGGCTCGCCGTCGGCGCAAAGGTTCACCGCTTCCCGCGCGATCGCCCGTTTCTGCGCGGCGTTCAGCGTCTCGTTGACCGAGAAGGGCCGGCCGGCAAGGCCGATGAATTGCGGCGGCGAGATCGCCTCGGCACCGCCGCGCACCCGGCGCAGGCGCTTTTGCACATGCAGCGCCGCGATGTCGCGCCGGATCGTCGCTTCGGAGGAGTCCGTCAGCTCGACCATCTCCTGCACCGTCACCACAGGCTTTTCCTGGACGGCGGACAGAATGATCCTGTGGCGCTCTTTTTCGTGCATGGTTCCTCCCTGCCCAAGCATCAGGCCTTAGAAAACGCGCAGTGTCAATCATTTCCGATCATATATTTTCATTGTGCAGTGCAATATGATCGATATTGATCGTTTGTGATTGACAAGCAGGTCACTAGCGTAGACATTCCCGAGCAAGAAATGAGGAGCGCGACATGCGCTCCAAGGGAGGATATCCATGCTCGACAAGCGCTCCGGCTCGCGCCTCGCCAATCTGTGGGACGATGCAAAGGCCGAAGGCATGAGCGGCCCCGAGCTCCTGGTCTATCGCTCGAACACGCTCGGCTCCGACAAGCGCGTCACCAATTATGGTGGCGGCAACACCTCGTCCAAGGTGTGGCAGAAGGACCCGCTGACCGGCGAGGACGTCGAGGTCCTGTGGGTCAAGGGCTCCGGCGGCGACAGCGCCTCGATCAAGCTTGACGGTTTCGCCACCCTGTACATGGACAAGCTGCGCGCCATCAAGGGGCTCTACCGCGGCGTCGAGCATGAGGACGAGATGGTGGGTTATCTCCCCCACTGCACTTTCAACCTCAATCCGCGCGCGGCCTCGATCGACACGCCGCTGCACGCTTACGTGCCGAAGGCTTGCGTCGACCACATGCATCCCGACGCCATCATTGCGGTCGCCGCGGCCAAGGATTCCAAGGCGATCACCAAGGAGATCTTCGGCGACGCCATCGGCTGGCTGCCATGGAAGCGGCCGGGCTTCGAGCTTGGCCTATGGCTGGAGAAATTCTGCCTCGACAACCCCGATGCCAAGGGCGTCGTGCTTGAAAGCCACGGCTTATTCACCTGGGGCGACACGCCCAAGGAATGCTACGAGACCACGGTCTCCGTGATCAACCAGGCAATCGAGTGGTTCGAGCGCCGGTCGGAAGGCGTGGCTATCTTTGGCGGCGAGGCAGTCCAGTCGCTCGATGCCCCGGCACGCCGCGCTATTGCCGCCAAGCTGATGCCGAGGATTCGCGGCCTGATTTCCGAAAAGAGCCATAAGCTCGGCCATTTCGACGACCAACCGGCCGTGCTCGAATTCGTCAATTCCAGGGATTTGCGGCCGCTGGCGGCGCTCGGCACCTCATGTCCGGATCATTTCCTGCGCACCAAGATCCGGCCGCTGGTGATCGAGTTCGATCCGGCAAAGCCCGATATAGACGCCGTCATCGCGCGGCTCGCCGACGACATTGCTGAATACCGCGTCGGCTATCAGGCCTATTACGACGCCTGCGCGCATCCGGATTCGCCGGCCATCCGCGATCCCAATGCCGTGGTCTACCTGATGCCCGGCGTCGGCATGTTCACCTTCGCCGGCGACAAGGCGACGGCGCGCATCTCGGGCGAATTCTACGTCAACGCCATCAACGTCATGCGCGGCGCTTCCACGGTTTCGTCCTATGTCGGCCTGCCCGCGCAGGAAGCTTTCGACATCGAATATTGGCAGCTCGAGGAAGCCAAGCTGCAGCGCCTGCCGAAACCCAAGGCGCTGGCCGGCCAGATCGCGCTGGTCACCGGTGGCGCCGGCGGCATCGGCCGCGCCACCGCCAACCGGCTGCTGCGCGAAGGCGCCTGCGTCGTGCTTGCCGATATAGACGAGGCCGCTTTGGCCAGCGCCAATGACGAGCTCTCGAAAGCCTTCGGCAAAGACTTCGTCCGTCCGGTGCGGATCGACGTCACCTCCGAGGAGCAAGTGCTTTCGGGCTTCGCCGAAACGGCGGTCGAATTCGGCGGCATCGACATCCTGGTTTCCAATGCCGGCCTGGCCTCCTCGGCGCCGATCGAGGAGACGACACTCGCCTTGTGGAACCGGAATATGGACATCCTGTCCACCGGCTATTTCCTCGTTTCGCGCGAGGCCTTCCGCCTGTTCCGGGCACAGAAGATCGGCGGCAACGTCGTCTTCGTCGCCTCCAAGAACGGGCTCGCCGCCTCACCCAATGCTGCCGCCTATTGCACCGCCAAGGCCGCCGAGATCCATCTTGCGCGCTGCCTGGCGCTGGAGGGGGCCGAAGCGCAGATCAGGGTCAACGTGGTCAATCCGGACGCCGTGCTGCGCGGCTCGAAAATCTGGACCGGCGAGTGGAAGGAACAGCGCGCCGCGGCCTATAAGATGTCGACCGACGATCTGGAGGAGCATTACCGGTCGCGCTCGATGCTGAAGCGCTCGGTCTTCCCGGAAGACATCGCCGAGGCGATCTATTTCTTCGCCTCCGACATGTCGGCCAAATCGACCGGCAACATCGTCAACGTCGACGCCGGCAACGCGCAGAGCTTTACGCGATAAGCTTCCTTCTCCCCGTCCAACGGGGTGAAGGTGCCGGCAGGCGGATGAGGGACAGCGCCGGCCGTACGCATTCTTGGGAGGAATTGCAGTGTCCGAAACAATCATTTCCGCCAACCTCGTCGCCAGCCACAACGCCGCGCGCCAGCCCGACCTCGAACGCGACTACGCCTCGCTCGGCGAGCGTCTCGACCGCCGCGGCATCGCCATCGACGTCATCCGCGACAAGGTGGAAAAATTCGGCGTGGCGATCCCGTCCTGGGGCGTCGGGACCGGCGGCACGCGCTTCGCCCGCTTCCCCGGTCCCGGCGAGCCGCGCGATATCTTCGACAAGATCGAGGACTGCGCCGTCATTGCCCAGCTGACGCAGGCGACGCCGACCGTCTCGCTGCACATCCCCTGGGATAAGGCTGATCCGAACCGGCTGAAGCAGGCGGCCTCGCGCTTCGGCCTCGGCTTCGACGCCATGAACTCCAACACCTTCTCCGACGCCAGGGACCAAGAGCTCTCCTACAAATTCGGCTCGCTGTCGCATGCCGATGCCGGCACGCGCCGGCAGGCGGTCGAGCACAATCTCGAATGCATCGAGATCGGCAAGACGCTGGGCTCCAAGGCGCTGACGGTCTGGATCGGCGACGGCTCGAACTTCCCCGGCCAGGTCAATTTCGCAAAGGCCTTTGAACGCTATCTCGACGCCATGCGCGAAATCTATGCCGGCCTCCCCGACGACTGGCGGCTGTTTACCGAGCACAAGATGTATGAGCCGGCCTTCTATTCGACCGTCGTGCAGGACTGGGGCACCAACTACATCATCGCCAGGGAGCTCGGCGACAAGGCCTTCTGCCTGGTCGACCTCGGCCACCACGCGCCCAACGTCAACATCGAGATGATCGTGTCGCGGCTGATCCAGTTCGGCAAGCTGGGCGGCTTCCACTTCAACGATTCCAAATATGGCGACGACGACCTCGATGCCGGTTCGATCGACCCCTACCGGCTGTTCCTCGTCTTCAACGAGCTGGTCGATGCGGAGCTCTCCGGCGCCAAGGGTTTCAACCCGGCGCATATGCTCGACCAGAGCCACAACGTCACCGATCCGATCGAGAGCCTGATGCTGTCGGCGGTCGAGGTGCAGCGCGCCTACGCGCAGGCGCTGCTGGTCGACCGCAAGGCGCTCGAAGGCTTCCAGGAGAAGAACGATGCGCTGATGGCCACGCAAACGCTAAAGGCGGCCTACCGCACCGATGTCGAGCCGATCCTCGCCATGGCGCGCCTGCGGACCGGCGGCGCCGTCGATCCGGTCGCCGCATACCGCGAGGCCGGCTACCGGGCGAAGGTTGCGGCGGAACGGCCGGCTGTTGCGAGCGGCGGTGGCGGGATTGTCTGAGATTAGCTGATCTCCCCCACGAGGGGGGAGATTGGCTGGCATCGGCCTAGGCTCGCTTCCTGCAACCTGGAGCTTGCCTGCGAGCGAAAACTAACATGTGTTCGGTCGTATTGATGGATGGACTCGGCCGCTCCAAGTAGTTCTTCTAAGCGCGCAGCACTTGGAGCACCGCCATGCCCTTGACCCGCCGGACGCTGATCGGCGTCACCCTTTCGTTCGCACTCACCCTCACGCCGTCGATCACCGCCTTCGCCGCGTCGCCCGCTCCGGCCAAGGGCGAGCACGGCATGGTGGTCACGGAGCAGCATCTGGCGACCGAAGTCGGTGTCGACGTGCTGAAGAAAGGCGGCAACGCCGTCGATGCCGCCGTCGCGGTCGGTTATGCGCTTGCCGTCGTCTTTCCCGACGCCGGCAATATCGGCGGCGGAGGGTTCATGACCATCCGGCTGAAGGACGGCCGCACTACCTTCATCGACTTCCGCGAGCGCGCGCCGCTCGCCGCCACGAGGACCATGTATCTCGACAAGGACGGCAAGCCGATCAAGGGCGCCAGCCTCGACGGCTATCTGGCTGTCGGCGTGCCGGGTTCGGTCGCCGGCTTCGAGATGGTGCGCGAGAAGTACGGCACGCTCTCAAGGCAGGATCTGATGGCGCCGGCGATCGCCTACGCCAGGGATGGTTTTGTCCTCAACCAGGGCGACGCGGCTTGGTTCGCCGACAGCGCCGACCGGCTGGCGAAGGACCCGGCGGCGGCCGCGATCTTCCTGAAAAAAGACGGCAAGCCTTATGGCATCGGCGAGAAGCTCGTTCAGCCGGACCTCGCCGCGTCGCTGTCGACGATCTCGCAAAAAGGGGCGGACGCCTTCTACAAAGGCGCCATTGCGGACGCAATCGTCAAGGCGAGCGGCGCCAGGGGCGGCATCCTCGCCAAGGCCGATTTCGAGCAATATTCGGTGCGCGAATTGAAGCCGGTGACCTGTTCCTACCGCGGCTACGAGATAATCTCCTCGCCACCGCCGAGTTCGGGCGGCGTCATCATCTGCGAGATCCTCAACGTGCTGGAAGGCTACCCGCTGTCCTATCTCGGCGCCGGATCGGCCGAGACGGTCCATGTCATGGTCGAGGCGATGCGCCATGCCTATGTCGACCGCAACTCAGCGCTCGGCGACCCGGATTTCGTCGACAATCCGGTCTCGAAGCTGCTCGACAAGAACTATGCCAAGGGCATCCGTGACAAGATCGATCCCTTCCGCGCCGGCGTCTCGAAGGACTTGATGCCGAAGGGTCTTGGCGAGCCGAAGGAGACCACCCACTATTCGATCATCGACAAGGACGGCAACGCGGTTGCGGTCACCTACACGCTGAACGGCTCCTTCGGCGCCGGCGTCGTCGCCGACGGCACCGGCATCCTGCTCAACAACGAGATGGACGACTTTACCCAGAAGCCCGGCGTGCCCAACCTCTACGGGCTTGTCCAGGGCGAGGCCAACGCCATTCAGCCGAAGAAGACGCCTTTGTCATCGATGAGCCCGACGATTGTCACCAAGGACGGCAAGCCGTTCATGGTCATAGGCAGCCCGGGCGGTTCGCGCATCATCACCATCACGCTGGAGGCGATCGTCAACGTCATCGATCACGGCATGGACATCCAGGAAGCCATCGACGCGCCGCGCATTCACCATCAATGGCTGCCGGATACGGTCTATGTCGAGCCATTCGGGCTGTCGCCGGACACGGAGAAGCTGCTTGCCGGCATGGGCTATCATCTCGACCTGAGCGACGAGACCTGGGGCCGGGCAGCCGGCATCCTTGTCGGCGGCAAGAGCCTGGCGGAGATCGAGAAGGGCGGCGCCCGCTACAACGGCGCCATGGACAGCCGCGCGGCTGCCGGCGAGGCGCTGGGATATTAGGGATCGAAGGGGCGGGTGGCGAAGGACAGTTGATTTGCCGGCCAATCGGGCCCGGCGCCACGATGGCTTAAGCAATTAAAGATTGGCTAAAACCGTTCGGGGCAGTAGCGGACGCGGCTCCTCCATGCCTTAATAAACCGGGGTCTATGGTGGCGGTCGATGAATGAGCGAGAGTTTTTCTTTGGTGGTTCCTACGCGGGACGGAGCACCGCACAGTCTGATCATTGCCGAAGAATATCGACGGCTCGGGATTGAAATTCGGTATTTCGTCGATAGCCGTTCATCGCCGCGATACATAGAAGATGTGCTTCGCAAAGTAGACTTGGCCACCAAGCTATCCGTCAGGTGGGGGCGGTCTTATGTCGAAGGCATTCTGCCGAAGATTGCAGCCGTTTCACGCGCAAAGCGTATTTTCCGGCTGGACGACGATGAATTTCCCTCGCGTGCCTTGCTGACCTGGCTGCGCGATGTTGCAGCGCCGACAAATAAACCGGTGATCGCCATCCCGCGCCGCGCCGTAGCTGTTATCGATTCCAAGGCTGTCTTTGCTGCGAAGTTGCCCAATTTGCCGCCGCACGACTTTCAGTTTAGAGGGTTCCTCGTCGATTCGGTAAAATTCAAGAAAAAAATCCACACGCCGGGGTTCTCGTTCAATGAATCCGACGTCTTGTACGCGCCTTCGGAGTGCCACATCTACCATTTCGACTGGGTTGTACGAAGCCGCGAGCAGCGTGCCGGCAAACTCGAATTCTACGAGAGGATGGAGCCCGGAGCGTTCGAATTGATGAAGTATCAGTATCTCTACGAGGATTTCGATCCGGCCCTTTATGAATTTACCCCGGTGGATGATTCTGACGTATCGACCCTGGCCCTTCGGCTCCATGACGAGCGGCCTCTGCCCGCGGAGGCGACCCGGGGATGGACGCGGTTTTTTCGCAGGGTCGCGTATCGATGAATCCCTTTCGTTTCGTGTCGGTTCAGCGGCCATTGCCCGGGCCATCGGCAGGTGGCCGGCAGGCAGGAATCTTCATAACGCATGTGCTGAACCATCGAATACAGGCTCATTTTGACCGTCTCCGCCGAGAAACGGAGGCGATCATCGACTGGCAGTTCGCCTATAATCCGTGGACGGTGGATGACCTCGCCGCCGGACGAGGAGAATTCGAGATCGACCGGACCTCCGCGCGCGTGCGTCAGGCCATGAATAACGGAAACTTGGCGGGCTATATGGACATCGTCTTCTTCCCTTTGGCGAAGTCCGCAAATCGGGAATTCGTCTGGATTCTTGAGTATGACGTCGACTTTGCCGGCCGGTGGCTCGATTTTTTCCAGCAGTTTTCAAGTAATGGCGCGGACTTGCTGACGACGACACTCAACACGCGCCGCCGCGATCGGCGCTGGACATTCTGGGGCTCGGCAAACGGACCGTGCCCGAAATCACGCTTCACGAGAGCATTTATGCCCATCATGCGCGTTTCGAGGCGCTTTATCGGCATCTTCGAGGAGGCGCTTTCGACAGGCGAGTGGAGTGGGCACTACGAATTCCTCGTGCCGACCATCGCGCGAGTTCATGGTCTCAGGATCGAGGATATCGGCGGGACCGGGCCGTTCGTACCTTGGCGCCGAAGGAGACGGAACTATGTGAATGCGGCGAAGGACCCCTATCTCAGTCCGGGCACGTTCGTCTGGCGCCCATCGATGACGGCTTATTTTCACGAAGACGATGCCGCATTCACGCAACGGGCCATGCTTTACCATCCGATCAAGGCCGACGTGGCCGAATGGGAAGCTGAAGCGCCTGTGGCGTCATCCCAGGCCATCTGATGCGGAGAGGCCTGAAGCATGTCTCCCGAAAGTGGGAACCGGTTTCGGGATAAAGACATGCGTAAAAGCAAAAACCTGAAGCGCATGGAGCGAATCTGAAAAGATCGCGACGCGCTTTAGGTTGGTTTATCGCACGCCAACCCGATTGTCTGATCAGGTCACCAACGTGATGGTCGAGGCGATCAGCATGACGGCGGCAATGGCCACGAACAGCGCGTAGATGCGCGGCCGGTCGAGCAGCAGCGCATTGCCGGAAATCCAGGCCGCCGTGGCGCCGCCGAGCGCGAACAGAAAGCCGTTGCGGTGGCCGAAGGACATGGAGGCGGCCATCAGGCCGCCGATGATCAGCGCGCCGAACACGATGATGACGGCGACCGCGTATTTCTCGAAGTCATTGCCGCCGCCCATCACCGGACCCATCGCGTTGAGATTGGGCAGGTCGTCCGGATCGAAAGGATTGGCCGAGCCGTATTCGTCTTGACCGAGGGATTCGCGCATCATTCGTTCTCCGCTGGGCGGCAACAAACCATCAACGCCTGCCAAGCGCAACCCGGCAACGCCATCGCGGCGATGCGTTCGCTGGCCGGCTGGTGCCAACGTGCCACGGTTTGCCGGACAAGCTCAACGGCTGGAGATTGGATCGGGTTCCACGAGCTTGATCTATCTGGAGAAATCGCTGCGCACGATACCGTGCCGCTGCAGCTTGTCATAGAAGGTCTTGCGCGGAATGCCGAGCGCCTCGATGGTGCGGCGAACGTCGCCTCCATTGCGACCAAGTGTCTCGCGGATGATCTCGGCCTCGTAGCGATCGAGCCGCTCGGGCAACGGCATCGCGGCGTCGTTCTCGATTGCCGCTGGGGAAGGCGTTTCGGTGACATCTTCAAGCCCGAGCACGAAGCGTTCGGCGAAATGGGCGAGTTCGCGTACATTGCCCGGCCAGTCATGCTCCCTGAGATGGCGCTGGACTGCCGCCGACGTCGCCGGCACGGCTCGCCGGAAGCGTGCGGCGGCCCGCTCGGCGAAATAGCCGAACAGCAGCGGCACGTCGTCCCGTCGTTCGCGCAGCGGCGGAATGGAGAGCGTCACCACGTTGAGCCGGTAATAGAGGTCCTCGCGGAAAGCGCCGCGCTGGCTGGCATTGCCGAGATCGAGCTTGGCAGCGGCGACAACGCGCAGGTCGACTGGCCTGACCTCGTTGGTGCCGAGCGGCGTCACCTCGCGCATTTCGAGCACGCGCAGCATCTGCACCTGCGTCGAGGCCGGCATGCTTTCGATCTCATCGAGGAACAGCGTACCGCCGCTCGAATGCTCGATACGGCCGACGCGCTTCTTCTGTGCGCCGGTGAAGGCGCCGGCCTCGTGTCCGAACAGCTCGCTTTCGATGACCGTCTCCGGCAGCGTGCCGCAATTGAGCGCGACGAAATTGCCCTTGGCGCGGCGGCTCCAGCGATGCAGCAGGTTCGCCACCACCTCCTTGCCGGAGCCGGTCTCGCCGGTCACCAGCACGTCGACATCGGTGTCGGCGATCTGCCTGAGCGTGCGGCGCAGCCGCTCCATCGCCGGCGTCTGTCCGATCAGCGGCAAGCCCTCCTGCGCCTGCTCGGCCGCTTCGCGCAAGGCGCGATTCTCCATCACCAGCCGGCGTTTTTCGGCGGCGCGGGCAACGCTCTGCGCCAGCCGCTCAGTGGCGAAAGGCTTGGTGATGAAATCGTAGGCGCCGTCCTTGATCGCCTTGACGGCCATGGCGATGTCGCCGTGCCCCGTGACCAGGATCACGGGAATATCGGGGTCGAGATGCAAGACGCGGCCGAAAAGCTGCAGCCCGTCGATCTCCGGCATGCGGATGTCCGAGACAACCACGCCGGCGAAACTCCTGTCGAGCGTCGCCAGCGCTTCCCTCGCCACCGAATAGGCGGACACCGCAAAGCCGGCAAGCTCCAGCGTCTGCCTCGTCGCCTTGAGCAGGTCGCTGTCGTCGTCGATCAGGATCACCGGTGCGGGATCGTTCGTGGTCATGCTGCGCCGGCTTTCGACAGATGGATGGTGAAGCGTGTGCCCTGATCGCTGGTCGAAACCTCGATGCGCCCGCCATAATCGGCGACGATGTCCTTGGAGATGACCAGGCCGAGCCCAAGGCCTTTCTCCTTCGAGGTGTTGAAGGGCGTGAACAGGGATTTCAGGATCGCGGGTGGGATGCCCGGTCCGTTGTCGGAAACGACCAGCGCCACGTCTTCGCCGGTTTCGGCGGCGGAGACTTCGACCCTTGCGCCGTCGCGGCCATCGAGCGCCTCCAGCGCGTTCTGGAACAGGTTGATCAGCACCTGTTCCAGCCGCAGCCGATTGCCCATTACTTTCAGCGCCGGCGGCGGCAGCGTGATCGCCAGGGCATCCAGCCGGCCGGCGAAGCGGCTCCTGAGCAGCACGACTGCGCCCTCGATCACGCTGCGCAATTCGACGGGCTCGGCGGCGGTGCGGCCCTTGCGGGCAAAGGCTTTCAGCTCCTCCGTGATGGCTCCGATGCGCTCGGTCAGCGCGGCGATCGCGCCCAGATTCTCCTCGGCTGCGGCGCTTTGCTTGCGCTCGAGGAACACGCGCGCATTGTCGGCATAGGCGCGGATCGTCGCCACCGGCTGGTTGATTTCATGCGCGACGCCGGCCGCGACTTGGCCAAGCGTGGCAAGCCGGTTTGCCTGCACCAGCTCCTGCTGCATGACCTGCAGCTTCGCCTCGGTGCTGCGATGGTCGGCGATCTCGGCCTGCAGCCGGTCGCGCGCCAGGCTGAGATCCTGCGTGCGCTCGACGACGCGCCGCTCCAGCTCGGCGCGCGCCGCCTGTTCGGCGGCGATCCGCATCTGGGCAGACTGCCGGCGCCAAAGCAGATAGGCAGCCAAGGCGATGAGCGGCACAAGGACGCCCAGCGCCAGGAGCCGCATTTCGCGCTGCGCGGCGGCGATCGGCGCTTCGGCTGGAACAAGATAGTCGAGCTGCCACGGTGTCGACGGCACAGCGGTCGAGAGCCGCAGATATTCGGCATCGCTGCCTCCGGGCGTGATGGCATGGACCAGCGCGACATCGGAACTCAGCGCCTGCGGCCTCGTGATCGGCAAGGGCATCAGCGGCGCATCGCCGAATTGCTGGCTGGCGCGGATTTCGGCGAGCACCGGCCGGCTGAGCGGCTCCGTCGTCAGGAAGCGCCAGGAGGGGACGCTCGTGATCAGCACCACGCCATGCGCGTCGGTGACAAAGGCCGGCCGGTTTGCTTCGTGCCAGTCGGCTTCGAGCTGGTCGAACTCCATCTTGACCACGACCACGCCGAGGGCGCCCGAGGCGCCGTCGACGCGCCGCGAGATGTAGAGCCCGGGACGTTTGCTGACATTGCCGAGCGCGAAATATTCGGCGGTGCCGGTCTGCATCGCGCCTGAGAAATAGGCGCGGAAACTGTAGTCGCTGCCGACGAAGCTCACCGGTTCGCGCCAGTTGCTGGAGGCGACCGCCAGACCGTCGGTGCCGGTGACGTAGAGCACCGAGGCCTTGGTGCCGGAAACCAGCCCTTCCAGCTTGCGGTTGAGCACGTCGATCGCGGCAGGGCTTCGCTCGGTCAACGCGTCATGCACCTGCTGGTCCTCCGACAGGAGCAGCGGCAGCGCGCGCGGATTTTCCAGCACCGCGCGCAGCAGCGCGACCTTGAGGTTGGCGTCCGTGCGTCCTTGCGTGGCTAATGCCTCGATCTCCGTCGAGCGGCCATAGAGGCCTGCGCCGTAGAGCGCTGCCGCGATGATCGTCAGCGCCACCGCCGTGAACAGCAGCCAGGCGCGCCGCGCTCGCCCGGCAAGCAGTTCGGGCGTCGAAGCGAGAGCAGCGGCGGGGCGTTGCAGCATGGCGTATTTGTGCATGTTTTCGCACAAGGCGCAATTCTACCTATGCGGATAACCGCACTGATGCCGCTGAAAACGCACCTCGCGAGCTCGAAAAATTCAGCAAAATCAACGAAGCGAAAGTCCGGGCGCCATCTGGCACGCGCGTTGCAACTGCATCCGCAGCAGCCGCGAGGCTGTGGAGGTCAACAGCCCCCTGGGAGGTCGAGCGTTCTCGATCGGGGGCCGAACGGAGGATATCATGCAGACAGCAATCGCTGCCGCCGAACCGCGCGGCAAGGTTCCCTTTTACCGGCATCTTTATGTGCAGGTCCTGGTGGCGATCGCCGCCGGCATCCTGCTTGGCCATTTTTATCCCGATCTGGGCGCTTCGCTGAAACCGCTTGGTGATGCCTTCATCAAGCTGGTCAAGATGGTCATCGCGCCTGTGATCTTCCTCACCGTGGCGACCGGCATCGCGGGCGTCTCCGACCTGCACAAGGTCGGCCGCGTCGCCGGCAAGGCGATGATCTATTTCCTTGTCTTCTCGACATTGGCGCTGATCGTCGGCCTGGTTGTGTCGAACGTCATCCAGCCCGGCGCCGGCATGCACATCAATCCCGCGACACTCGATGCTTCGAAGGTCTCGACCTTCACCGAGAAGGCGCATGACACGACCATCGTCGGCTTCCTGATGAACATCATCCCCGACACGATCACCGGAGCCTTCGCGCAGGGCGACATTCTGCAGGTGCTGTTCTTCTCGGTGCTGTTCGGCATTGCGCTGGCGCTCGTCGGCGAACGCGGCCGCCCTGTGGTCGATTTCCTGCAGGCGCTGACCGCTCCGATCTTCCGCCTCGTCGCCATCCTGATGAAGGCGGCGCCCATCGGCGCCTTCGGCGCCATGGCCTTCACCGTCGGCAAATACGGCATCGGCACGATCGCCAACCTCGCCTTCCTGATCGGCACCTTCTACCTGACGTCGCTGCTCTTCGTGCTCGTCGTGCTGGGCGCGGTCGCATGGTACAACGGCTTCTCAATCCTGGCGCTGATCCGCTACATCAAGGAAGAGCTGCTGCTGGTGCTCGGCACCTCGTCGTCCGAGGCGGCGCTTCCCGGCCTGATGGCCAAGATGGAGCGCGCCGGCTGCAACCGCTCGGTGGTCGGCCTGGTCATCCCGACCGGCTATTCCTTCAATCTCGACGGCACCAATATCTACATGACGCTTGCCGCTCTGTTCATCGCCCAGGCGACCGACACGCCGCTCACCTTCGGCGACCAGATCCTGCTTCTGCTCGTCGCCATGCTGAGCTCCAAGGGCGCGGCCGGCATCACCGGCGCCGGTTTCATCACCTTGGCCGCCACGCTCTCGGTCGTGCCTTCGGTGCCGGTCGCCGGCATGGCGCTGATCCTCGGCGTCGACCGCTTCATGTCTGAGTGCCGCGCGCTCACCAACTTCGTCGGCAATGCGGTGGCGACCATCGTCGTGGCGCGCTGGGAAGGCGAGCTCGACCACAAGCAATTTGCCGCCGCCATGGCCGGCCAGTTGCCGGAAGAGGCTGACCTTGCGCTGTCGGGTGGTTTGCAGCCGGCGGAGTGACAGGCAACTTCAGGCATCCGTCCCGAACCTGTGCAGGTCGCGGATTGGAGCAATTCCAGGAAAAGTGTGAGCGGTTTTCCGTCCGGAATTGCGTAAAAACAAGGAGCTAGTGGGTTTCACCGTTTCTGTGAAACGGTGAAACCCACTAGCCGCGGCCTGTTCTTTTTGTCGGCCGCCGCATAGGGTGCCCGAGCCGGATTCCCGGCGAAATAGTCAGCCGAGGGCGGTCAATGAGCAGCGCGTATCCCGAGATCCATCTTGTCCGTCATGGCGAGACCGAATGGAGCCTCTCGGGCAGGCATACCGGCCGCACCGACATCCCGCTGACGGCAAAAGGCGAGGAGGCCGCGCGCGGCGTGGCCGACCGGCTCAAGGGCCTGACCTTCCAGGCGGTCTGGTCGAGCCCCTCACAGCGCGCCTTCGACACCTGCCGCCTGGCCGGCTTCGGCGAGGGCGCGGTCAAGAAGCCGGACCTGCAGGAATGGGATTATGGCGCTTACGAGGGCGTGACGACCGGGGAAATCCTGTCGAAGCGCCCCGGCTGGCAATTGTTCCGCGACGGCTGCCCGAACGGCGAGACTGCGGCCGATATTGGCGCCCGCGCCGACGCGATCATCGCAGGGCTGCGCGCGATTGCCGGCAATGTGCTCGTCTTCTCCAGCTCGCATTTCCTGCGTGTCCTCGCGGCGCGCTGGGTCGGCCTGCCGCCGGAAGGCGGCAAACATTTCGTGCTCGACACCGCCAGCCTGAGCATCCTCGGCTACGAGCACGACCTGACGGAGCCGGTGATCCGGCGGTGGAACCAGAAATAGCGAGCGCGACTCCCCTCATCCGGCCGCTCCGCGGCCACCTTCTCCCCTAGGGGAGAAGAGATTGGCGCTGCGCTGGCGAACTCCTCTCCCCTCGGGGAGAGGTCGGATTGCCCCGGATTGCCTTCGCAATTCGGCTGGCAATCCGGGTGAGGGGGAGCGCCTTGCTCGTCAAATCGCCAAAGTCGCCAGCTCGTCACTCGTCAAATGCCGCGCCTTGCCTTTGGCAAGCTCGCCGAGCTGCAACCCGCCGATCGCCACGCGAACCAGCCGCAGCACCTCGATGTCGAAAGCGCCGAGCAGCCTGCGGATCTGCCGGTTGCGGCCTTCGTCGAGCACGATCTCCAGCCAGGCTGTCCGTCCGCCACTGCGCAACAGCGTGATCGACCTTGCGGTGAGCAACTCGCCGTCGACGACCGCGCCTTGGCGAAAGCGCACCAGCATCGCGTCGTCGGGCACGGCCGCGATCTGCACGTGATAGGTCTTGGCGACATGCGAGGCGGGGTCGAGCAAACCGTTCGCCCAGCGCGTGTCGTTGCTCATCAAAAGCAGCCCTTCGCTTGCCTTGTCGAGCCGGCCGACCGGCGCCACGAAGGGCAGGTCGAGCCCTTCCAGGCAGTCATAGACGGTGCCGCGGCCTTCGGGATCGTCGCGGGTGGTGACCAGCCCGCGCGGCTTGTTGAGCATCAGATAGACCTTGCGCTCGGCAACGACGCGCTCGCCGTCGACAGTGATACGGTCGCGGTCGGGATCGATGCGCAGCAGCGCATCGCGCACCGTCTTGCCGCCGACCTGGACGCGTCCCTCGGCGACGAGACGCTCTGCCTGCGTGCGCGAGCAGAAGCCAAGCTTGGAGAGCGCCCGGGCGAGGCTGACCTTTGGGGTTGCGGTTCGTCTGTCGGGTTGGCGTGCCACTGTCTTTGTCTTCGGACTTGCTCGGAACGCCGCAACCGATGCCACGCTTGGCGAGATGGGCGCAAGCGGCTCCGTTACCTCGGTCAGGTTGCCAATGTCACTCCCTCGGCGCGCTCAGCCGCCGGTAGGGGACGCCGTCGAATGTTGCCGTCACGAAGCTCTTGACCGACATCTTGCGCTTGCGCCCGTCGCTGCAGGCATAGAGCGGCCAGCCGGCTTCGCTGCACTCGCTGGCCACGCAGATGCGGCTCACGCAGTTGCCCGTGGTCAGGCGAAAGCCGCCCTTGCCGGCAAATCCCTGCAGCAGGCTGCCATCGGCCGAACGCCATGTCCGTTGCTGGAATTCAGGCCGCAGCAGCCGAGGCTCGAGCGGCGCGGCCAAGCCGGACTGAGTCGCGGGAGCCAAATATTGAAGCCGGTAGCGCGCCATGCCGGTCGTGTATGCGGTGACGAGGTCGGATTCTCCGGAATAGGCTGTGGCGAGGTCAGCTCGGTCGAAAAGATGGGACGCGCGCGGTTCCGCCCCTGACGGTCTCGTCAGGGCAGCGATGGCGACAACCGCCAGGCAGACGCGCAACATCCCCATTTCCAGCAGCCATACCCCATCCGGCGTGCCAGGTTGCCCGGCTGCCTGCGCGTACAATCTTTCCAATCGGATTTTCGCGCAAGCCACCCTGTATTCGAGAGCTGCAGGGAATGTCCTCGCTTTCGTCAGCTGTTGGCGGCCGGCGGCAGCTCGAACAGGTGGGCGCCATTCTCCCGCCCACGGTCGACATAGCCGATCACGCGGAACCATTTCGCCACGTCCGGCCTGTCCAGCCAGCTGCGCGAATGTATGGGAAGGTTGCCGGCAAGCGCCTGGACATGGCGGATGTGCCGCCTGCAGAAGCGGACCGTCGCGGCGTTGAAGAAATCCTCCTGCGCGGCGAACAGTGTGTCGGCGGCGTCCGCATGCTCGTGCCAGGCGATGATTGCCACCGTCCTGTCGTCCTGGACGAGCGCATGCGCCCGGCCTTCCTTCAAATTCATCATCAGGTTGTCATAGGCGCTTTTGCTGTCCTTGCCGGCCGCGACATATTCGTCCGACATCCGCTTGGACAGGCCGTGGAACACATCTTCCAGGTCTCCGACCGTCGCCGCGCGTGCTCTCATTTCTCCTCCTGACAGCCCTGTAGCAGTTTGCCTCAGCAAAGGAGGATCACCAAGAAAATAAAATCCTCAACTGGCCTCAGGAGCGCAATCTCATTCTGCATGAATGGGTCCGATCCCTGACCGCGCTCGCATATCAGCATTGGCTTGAGATTGCATTTCCGCAGTCGGATACTGGAGCCTCCCGGGCCGGCCCCGTCCACATCGTCTCCAGGCGACCATGATCGAGCTGATTGAAACCCTATACGAGGCGGCCTCCGTTCCGAAGCGGTGGGACGACGGGTTGGCGCAGGCTGAGGTCGACGGGCTCGGTGCGCTGCTGCCGCATCTGCCCGTGCCAGCCTTGCAGCCAACGGCGCCGCAAGGACCGGTAAGTCGTGTCGAGACGGCGGAGAAAGGCGTATCGTTGAATTCGTCGACGGCCTGCCATAAAAGGCGCAAGTTCTCGACCGGCTTGAGGAATTCCGGACGTGACCGCGGGCTGTCGGTGAAAGATCGGTCCGATCTGACCACAATTTTTGGGGGCATGGATTGACGTCGAGCAGGCCCATACTGATCACCGGCGCGGCCGGCTTCATCGGTTTTCACCTCTGCCACCGGCTGCTCGCCGAAGGCCAGCAGGTTGTCGGCCTCGATTCCATGAACGAGTATTACGACGTTGCCTTGAAACAGGCGCGGCTCGAGCGGCTGAAAGGGTTCGCGAACTTTCGCTTCGAGCATGTCGACCTCGCCGACCGCGATGACGTCTCGGCGGTCTTTGCTTCCGCCGCGCCGGAGATCGTCGTCAATCTCGCCGCGCAGGCGGGCGTCCGCTATTCGCTGACCAATCCGCACGTCTATGCGCGCAGCAATCTCAACGGTTTCCTCAACATCCTGGAGGGCTGCCGTCAGGCCTCGGTCGGTCATCTCGTCTATGCATCGTCGAGCTCGATCTATGGCGGCAGCACGCGCATGCCGTTCTCGGTGCATGATTCCGCCGACCATCCCTTGAGCCTCTATGCCGCCAGCAAGAAGGCGAACGAGCTGATGGCCCACACCTACAGCCATCTGTTCGGGCTGCCGACCACGGGCTTGCGCTTCTTCACCGTCTACGGTCCGTGGGGCCGGCCCGATATGGCCTTGTTCATCTTCACCAAGGCCATCCTCGCCGGCCAGCCGATCGACGTCTTCAACCATGGCAACATGCAGCGGGACTTCACTTATATCGACGACATCGTCGAGGGCGTAATCCGCGTCATGGAGCATCCCGCGACGCCCAATACCGATTGGACAAGCGCGGCCCCAGATCCAGCGACCAGCAATGCGCCCTACAGGATCCACAACATCGGCGACAGCTCACCCGTCCAACTGAGCCGGCTGATCGACGTGCTGGAAGACGCGCTTGGGCGCAAGGCAATCCGCAACCTGATGCCGCTCCAGCCGGGCGACGTGCTGGCGACCTACGCCGACATCACCTCGCTCGAGGCGGTGACCGGCTTCAAGCCCACGATCCCGATCGAGGTCGGCGTCCCGCGCTTCGTCGAATGGTATCGGGATTTCTACCGGGTCTGATTGGGCGCCTGCGGCAATGTGCCAGCGGCCGGGTACTAGCGGCCGGTCGTCGAGGCCTGCCTGTCTATCCACAGCGCGATCAGCGTGCAGGCCGCGCCTGAAAGCAGATAGGCGCCGGCGGCGATGAGGCCGAACGTGCCGGCCAAAAGGAGCGCGGCAAGCGGCGCAAAGCCGGCGCCGAACATCCAGGCGAGATCCGACGTCACCGCCGAGCCGGTGTAGCGGTGCTGGCGCGAGAAGCTCGACGCGACGACGCCCGAGGATTGTCCGAAGCTCAAGCCGAGCAGGATGAAGCCCAGCACCATGAACACCGTCTCGCCGACGGTGCCGCCATTGAGAAGCTGAGGGGCAAAGCCGCTGAAAGCGGCGATGGCGACGGCGCCGCCGCCGAGCAAGGCGCGGCGCCCGACACGGTCGGCCAGCGGACCTGACGCGACGATCGCGGCGATGCCGAACAGCGCGCTCACCGCTTCGATGACCAGGAAGCGCTCCGGCCCCTCATTGGTGAACAGGAACACCCAGGACAGCGGGAACACCGTCACCATATGGAACAGCGCGAAGCTGGCCAGCGGCGCGAAGGCGCCGACGACGACGTTGCGTCCTTCCGTGCTGATCATGTCCCTGATGCGGGTCGGCTGCAGGTCGCCGCTCTCGTAGAGCTTCGAGAATTCGGGCGTCACCACAATGCGCAGCCTGGCAAACAGTGCCACGACATTGATGGCGAAAGCGACGAAGAACGGATAGCGCCAGCCCCAGGCGAAGAAATCGTCGGCCGAGAGATTGGCGACGAAGAAGGCGAACAGCGAGCTCGCCACGATAAGCCCGATCGGCGCGCCGAGCTGCGGGATCATCGCATAGATGCCGCGCCGGTTCTGCGGCGCGTTCAGCGCCAGCAGCGAGGGCAACCCATCCCAGGTTCCGCCGAGCGCCAGGCCCTGCAGGAAGCGGGTAAGCGCCAGCAGCCAGGCGGCGACAGCGCCGACATCTTCATAGGACGGCAGGAACGCCATGGCGACGGTCGAGGTGCCGAGCAGGAACAGCGCGATCGTCAGCTTGGCGCCGCGGCCATAGGCACGGTCGATCGCCATGAACAGCACCGTGCCGAACGGACGCGCGATAAAGGCCAGCGCGAAGATCGCGAAGGAATAGAGCGTTGCGACCAGCGGATCGTGCGTCGGAAAGACAAGCTTGGGGAATACGATCACGGAAGCGATCGCATAGACGAAGAAATCGAAGAACTCCGACGTCCTGCCGATGATCACGCCGACAGCGATATCGCCAGCGCTGACCTGGCCGTGATGCGAACCGATCAGCCTGCTGTCCGTTTCGGCAGTCGAAGTTTCAGCCATCTTGTCCGTCGCCACCGAGCTCAAGTTCGGAACGCGATTGTCCTCGTCCCATTATGCGTGCACAGTTTCGCTAAAGCCATAGCAATCCGGCATTGGACAAATTGTCCAATGTCGTCCCCGTGCCGGCGGCAGTAGCCGTTGGCCCATACCGCGTTGTAGCTTGCAAAAGCCCGTTGCGACGCCATCGAGGGCAGCGTTGATGAGACGATCCGGAGCTTTGCTTCTGTTTCCCCTGGCCGTGCTGCTGAGCGGCTGCGACTTCGTCGTGCTGGCGCCCGCGGGCGACGTGGCAGTGCAGCAGCGCGACCTGCTCGTCGTCTCGACCCTTTTGATGCTGCTCATCATCGTGCCCGTCATGGCGCTGACCGTGCTGTTCGCCTGGCGCTACCGACAGTCCAGCACGACGGCGACCTACACGCCGGACTGGGACCATTCGACCAAGCTGGAGCTGGTGATCTGGGCAGCGCCTCTGCTCATCATCATATGCCTCGGCGCGCTGACCTGGCTCGGCACGCATCTGCTCGATCCTTACCGGCGGATCGACCGCATCGAGCCCGGACAGCCGGTCACGCAAAACAACAAGCCGCTCAGGGTCGAGGTCGTCGCGCTCGATTGGAAATGGCTCTTCATCTATCCGGATTACGGCATCGCCTCCGTCAACGAGCTGGCGGCGCCAGTCAACCAGCCGATCGACTTCCGCATCACCTCGTCCAGGGTGATGAACTCCTTCTACATTCCGGCCCTCGCCGGGCAGATCTACGCCATGCCTGCCATGGAGACGAAGCTGCACGCCGTCATCAACCGCCCGGGCACCTATACCGGCTTCTCGGCCAATTACAGCGGCGCCGGCTTTTCCGGCATGCGCTTTGCGTTCCACGGCCTCTCCGACCAGGCCTTCACCGACTGGGTGGCGCAGGCCAAAGGCGCGCAGTCCACGCTTACCCGCGAGACCTATCTCGAGCTTGAACGCCCGAGCGAGAACGAGCCGGTCCGCCACTATGCCTCCGTCGACCCCGATCTTTATGGTGCGATCCTCAATCTGTGCGTCGAGCCCGGCAAGATGTGCATGAACGAGATGATGTCGATCGACGCCAAGGGCGGCCTCGGGCTCGCCGGCGTGCGCAATACCCAGCCGCTGCAATATGACAAGCTTGCCCGGCGCGGCGCGGTGTTCGGTAGCGATCCGTCCTATGTCGCCAGCATCTGCACGGCGGAGGAGGCGGCAGCCGCCTCTCGCGCGGCTCGTAATGACGATGAAAAGAGCTGGCCGCTCAGGGACCTGTCGCCGCTGCGTGGCGTCGGCTTGCTCGCGCCCGGCGCCGGCAGCCGCCGCGCCGACGCCGAGGCGCCGTCGTTCGGCCTGCTGCGCTTCGAATTGTGAGGAATGGCGGATGCCTGAGACGCTGACCAAATTCATCTTCGGCCGCCTCACTTTGGAGTCGCTGCCGCTGCACGAGCCGATCGTCGTCGTCACCTTCATCGTGGTGGCGCTTGGCGGCCTCGCGGTTCTCGGCGCCGTCAGCTATTTCAAGCTCTGGGGCTATCTCTGGCGCGAGTGGTTCACCAGCGTCGACCACAAGAAGATCGGCATCATGTACATGGTGCTCGGCCTCGTCATGCTGCTTCGCGGCTTCTCCGACGCCATTATGATGCGCCTGCAGCAGGCGATCGCCTTTAACGGTTCGGACGGCTATCTCAACGCCCATCACTACGACCAGATCTTCACCGCGCATGGCGTGATCATGATCTTCTTCGTGGCGATGCCTTTCGTCACTGGGCTGATGAACTTCGTCGTGCCGCTGCAGATCGGCGCGCGCGACGTCTCCTTCCCCTTCCTCAACAATTTCAGCTTCTGGATGACGGTGGGCGGCGCCATCCTGGTCATGGCCTCGCTGTTCGTCGGCGAGTTCGCCCGCACCGGCTGGCTGGCCTATCCGCCGCTCTCGGGCATCAATTACAGTCCCGATGTCGGCGTTGATTACTACATCTGGGCGCTGCAGGTCGCCGGCGTCGGCACGACCTTATCCGGCATCAATCTGATCTGCACCATCGTCAAGATGCGCGCCCCCGGCATGACGATGATGCGCATGCCCATCTTCACCTGGACCTCGCTTTGCACCAACGTGCTGATCGTGGCGTCCTTCCCTGTGCTGACGGCGGTGCTCACCCTCTTGGCGCTCGACCGCTATGTCGGCACCAACTTCTTCACCAACGACTTCGGCGGCAACCCGATGATGTATGTGAACCTCATCTGGATATGGGGTCACCCGGAGGTCTACATCCTCATCCTGCCGCTGTTCGGCGTCTTTTCCGAGGTCACCTCGACCTTCTCCGGCAAGCGCCTGTTCGGCTACACCTCGATGGTCTACGCCACGGTGGTCATCACCATCCTGTCCTATCTGGTCTGGCTGCACCACTTCTTCACCATGGGCTCCGGCGCCAGCGTCAATTCCTTCTTCGGCATCACCACGATGATCATCTCGATCCCGACCGGGGCGAAGATGTTCAACTGGCTGTTCACCATGTATCGCGGCCGTATCCGCTTCGAGCTGCCGATGATGTGGACGGTGGCCTTCATGCTCACCTTCGTCGTCGGCGGCATGACAGGCGTGCTGCTTGCGGTGCCGCCGGCCGACTTCGTGTTGCACAACAGCCTGTTCCTGATCGCGCATTTCCACAACGTCATCATCGGCGGCGTGCTCTTCGGCCTGTTCGCCGGCATCGCCTACTGGTGGCCCAAGGCCTTCGGCTTCAAGCTCGATCCGTTCTGGGGCAAGGTCTCGTTCTGGTGCTGGGTGCTCGGCTTCTGGCTCGCCTTCATGCCGCTCTATATCCTCGGCCTGATGGGCGTGACGCGCCGCATGCGCGTGTTCGACGACCCTTCGCTGCAGATCTGGTTCGTCATCGCTGCCTTCGGCGCCGTGCTGATCGCCGCCGGCATCGCCGCCTTCCTGGTCCAGATCTTCGTCTCGATCCGCAAGCGCGCCGAACTGGCCGACGTCACCGGCGACCCCTGGGACGGCCGCACACTCGAATGGTCGACCTCCTCGCCGCCGCCGGCCTATAATTTCGCTTTCACGCCGGTCATCCGCGACAACGACGCCTGGTTCGACATGAAGAGAGCCGGCTACCGTCGCCCGCTCTCCGGCTTCAAGCCGATCCACATGCCGAAGAACACCGGCACGGGCGTCGTCCTCGCCGTGTTCAGCGTGGCGCTCGGCTTCGGGCTGATCTGGTACATGTGGTGGCTGGCGGCGCTGAGCTTCGTCTGCCTGATCGCCACCGCGATCGGCCACACCTTCAACTATCACCGCGACTTCGACATCCCGGCGGCCGAGGTCGCGCGAACGGAAGAGGCGAGGACGGCGCTCCTCGCCGCTGAGGAGGCTAGGGCTTGAGCATGGCATCGACGGCGATCACGGCCGGCGCCGAGCCGGTCTTCCACCTGGAAGAGGAGCATGCGCACGCCGAAGGCGGCAGCACCATGCTCGGCTTCTGGCTCTATTTGATGAGCGACTGCCTGATCTTCGCCATGCTGTTCGCGGCCTTTGGCGTGCTCGGCGGCAATTACGCGGCGGGCCCCGCGCCGAAGGACCTGTTCGATCTCGGCCTGGTGGCAGTCAACACCACCATGTTGCTGCTCTCCTCGATCACCTATGGCTTCGCCATGCTGACCATGGACAAGGGCCGTGTCGGCGCGACGCAAGCCTGGCTCGCGGTGACCATGCTGTTCGGCCTCGCCTTCCTGTCGATCGAGCTCTACGAGTTCGCGCATATGATCCATGAGGGCGCGACGCCGCAGCGCAGCGCCTTCCTGTCGTCCTTCTTTACCCTGGTCGGCACGCACGGCCTGCATGTCACCTTCGGCATCGTTTGGATGGTGGCCCTGATGGTCCAGGTCGCGCGATACGGCCTTATCGAGGCCAACCGCCGCCGGCTGATGTGCCTCTCGATGTTCTGGCACTTCCTCGACGTCGTCTGGATCGGCGTCTTCACCTTCGTCTATCTGATGGGGACGTTGCGATGAGCGCTCATGATCATACCGGTCACGACCACGCGCATGGCGGTGCCGCGCATGGCTCGCTGAAGGGGTACCTGATCGGCTTCTTCCTGTCGGTGATCCTCACCGCCATCCCGTTCTGGCTGGTGATGGATGGCGTCATCGACAACAAGCAGGCCACGGCCGTCATCATCATGGCCTTCGCCGCGGTGCAGATCGTCGTGCACATGATCTTCTTCCTGCACATGAACCCGGCCTCCGAGGGCGGATGGTCGATGCTGGCGCTCATCTTCACGGTGATCCTCGTCGTCATCGTGCTGAGCGGCTCGCTCTGGGTGATGTACCATCTCAACGCCAACATGATGCCTGGGCTCCACGAAATGCGGGAGATGCCATGAGCCCTGTTTCGGGCGTGGGGAGGGTCAATCTCAAGGCAGAAGTCACGGTCGGCCGGGCAGACATAGGCGCTCACGCCGCGCCGTCGAAAGGCTCCGCGTCGCGCTTCTTGCTTGCGCTGCTCGGACTTGTTGGCGTTCTGGTGTTTCTTGCGCTCGGCATCTGGCAGCTGGAAAGACGGGTCTGGAAACTCGACCTGATCGCCCGCGTCGACCAGCGCATCCATGCTCCGGTCGTCGATGCGCCAGGACCCGCGCCATGGGCTGATATCAACGCGGCCGGCTATGAATATCGCCATGTACGCCTCACCGGCAGTTTCTCCGGCGGAGCCAACACGCTGGTCAAGGCGGTGACCGAGCTTGGCGGCGGCTATTGGGTGCTGACGCCGATGCGCGGCGACCGCGGCTTCACGGTCCTCGTCAACCGCGGCTTCGTTCCGCAGGAACGCAAGGCCGAATTTCAACAAGAGAGCGGCGGCCTTGAGTCGCCTACGACGGTTGACGGGCTGCTGCGCATCAGCGAACCCGGCGGCGGTTTCCTGCGCAGCAACGATCCGGCTGCCGACCGCTGGTATTCGCGCGACGTCGTGGCAATCGCCAAGGCGCGCGGCCTGACCGATGTCGCGCCCTATTTCATCGACGCCGGGCCATCCGGCGCGGAGATCTGGCCGCGCGGCGGCCTGACTGTCGTCACCTTCCGCAACAGCCACCTTGCCTATGCTCTGACCTGGTTCGCCCTGGCAGCGATGCTGGCGATCGCCATCGCCAGGCCGATTCTTGGCTGGCGTCGGAAGCGGGACGCGGCAAGATGAACATCTCGATCGCGCGGCTTCATCAGGGGAAGCCGTTCCCAGCGGCTCCTCTTGCCGGCCACGGAGGCGCCGCCTCGAACGCCGACGTGACGAACAGGAAGAACCTGCTGCTTCTCATCCACTTGCGTTGGCTGGCGGTGGCCGGGCAGGTGCTGACCATCCTGGTGACGCAATACTGGTTCGTCATCCCGCTGCCGCTCACCGAGATGGCCGGCGTGGTGCTGTTCCTCGTCGGGCTGAACATCTTCAGCCTGCTCGCCTTGCGCGGCAATCGCCGCATTAGCAACGCGCAGCTTTTCGTGGCGCTGATCTTCGACATGGCGGCGCTGACCACGCAGCTCTATCTGAGCGGCGGCGCCTCGAACCCGTTCGTGTCGCTCTATCTGCTGCAGATCACGCTCGGCGCCGTGCTGCTGGCGCCATGGTCGACGTGGATCCTGGTGGTGACCGCCTCGGCCTGCTTCGTCTTCCTCATCTTCGTGTTCCAGCCGATCGCGCTCTCCCATCACGGCGGCAGCGACCTCCTGGCGCTGCATCTGCGCGGCATGTTCATCTGCTTCGTGCTGGCGGCCGGCCTGATCGTGATCTTCATGACACGCATCAACCGCAATTTGCGCGAACGCGACGCCTATCTCGCGGACCTGCGCCAGCGTTCGGCCGAAGAAGACCACATCGTGCGCATGGGCCTGCTCGCCTCCGGCGCCGCGCATGAGCTCGGCACGCCGCTCTCGACCATATCCGTCATCCTGTCCGACTGGCGCCAGATGCAGGGCGTCAAGCGCAACCGCGAGCTTTCCGAGGACGTGGCCGAGATGCAGGCCCAGATCGAGCGCTGCAAAAGCATCGTGACCGGCATCCTCATGTCCTCCGGCCAGGCGCGGGGAGAAGGCACGATCCGCACCACGATCCGCCACTTCCTCGACGACCTCGTCCAGGAGTGGCGTGTCAGCCGCCAGCCTTCCAGGCTGGACTTCAGCAACGGGTTCCAGCCGGACGAGCCGATCGTGTCCGACACGGCGCTGCGGCAAGTGATCTTCAATGTGCTCGACAATGCGCTGGAAGCATCGCACGATTGGGTCGGCATCGCTGCCGAGCGGCAGGATGAGAAACTGGTGTTCACCGTCAAGGATCGCGGACCGGGTTTCGACAAGGATATTCTGGCCGGGCTCGGCCAGCCCTATATGTCGAGCAAGGGGCGTCCGGGCGGCGGCCTTGGCCTCTTCCTGGTGTTCAATGTCGTGCGCAAGCTCGGCGGCGACGTTTCAGCGCGCAACATGGAGGAGGGCGCCTGCGTTACCCTTTCGCTGCCGCTGGCGGCGCTGACCGATGGAGACGATCGTGAAATCTGATCGATCCTTGTTCATTGTCGAGGACGACGCGACTTTCGCGCGCACGCTCAAACGCTCGTTTGAGAAGCGCGACTACAATGTCGTGGTTTGCCATGACCGTGAGGCGCTGCTGGCCGCGCTGGAGACGGCCGTTCCGGCCTATGCCGTCGTCGACCTCAAGCTCGGAGCGGGATCGGGTCTAGAATGCGTCAAGCTGCTCGGCGCCCGCAACCCGTCGACGCGGATCGTCGTATTGACGGGGTTTGCCAGCATCGCCACGGCGGTCGAGGCGATCAAGCTCGGCGCCTGTCACTATCTGGCCAAGCCCGCCAACACCGACGACATCGAAGCCGCCTTCGGCCGCGACGAGGGAGATGTGTCTGTGCCGCTCACCAGCCGTCCCACCTCGATCAAGAACCTCGAATGGGAGCGCATCCACGAGACGCTGGTCGAGACCGGCTTCAACATTTCCGAAACCGCGCGCCGTCTCGGCCTGCACCGGCGCACGCTCGCCCGCAAGCTCGAGAAGCGCGTGGTGCAATAACTATCCGACCGCCACGGCCAGCACCAAGACGCAGTCGCCCGCCTTGACCAGACCTGGAAAGTGACGTGCGGCGAGCAGCCCCGACATCCGGGCCCTGATCTCCTGCGGCGCCTGGCCGGTGCGCCCGAGCGGATGGATGCGCGCAACCACCTGGCCATCCTCGACAGGCTCGCCGAGATCGACCATGGTCTCGATCATCCCGTCCTCCTCGGCGAGGGCGAAGCAATCGCCAGACGGCATGTCCAGCCACTGAGTTCTGCCCTTCTCGACCGCACCATCGACGATGCCGGCGTGGCGCAGCACGTTGAGGATACCGCGCCGGGCAATTCGCACGGTCTCTGCGCGAGAGGTTCCGCCGCCGCCGAGCTCGGTGGTGACGAAGACCTTGCCCATCTCCTCGGCCGCCGTGTCGTACATGCCGACCGCGTCGATCTCGGTCATGCGCATCGAGAACGGCGCCGAGAAAGCCTCGACCGCGGCGAAGGCCTTTCTCTCCTGCTCTTTGTCCGGCAGCGTGTGCGCCGCGCAGAACGGGACGAAGTCCAGCGTCTTGCCGCCTGAGTGGAAGTCGAAGACGAGGTCCGCGCGCGGCAGCAATTCGCGCTGGAAATAGTCTGCGATCTTCTCCGTCACCGTGCCGTCGGGACGGCCGGGAAACGAGCGGTTCATGTTGCCCTTGTCGATCGGCGAGGTGCGCGTGCCGGCCCGGAATGCTGGATAGTTCATCGCCGGCACGATGATGATCGTGCCGGAGACTTGTTTCGGATCGAGCGTGCGGGCGAGCTCGTAAAGCGCCAACGGCCCTTCATACTCGTCGCCGTGATTGCCGCCGGTCAGCAGCGCCGTCGAGCCCTTGCCGTTGCGTACGACGCAGACCGGGATCATCACCGACCCCCAGGCAGAATCGTCGCGGCTGTAGGGCAGGCGCAGGAAGCCGTGCTGGACGCCGTCGCGCTCGAAGTCGACGGTCGGCGCGATCGGCGATGGACGCAGAGCGGACATCGTTCAGTCCTTCACGAAGAGCTTGCGCGGCACATTGGCCAGGCATTCGACGCCGGTCTCGGTGATCAGGATCGACTCGGTGATTTCCAGCCCCATCGTCTCCAGCCACAGCCCGGTCATGAAGTGGAAGGTCATGCCGGGCCTGAGCTCGGTGCGGTCGCCGGGACGCAGGCTCATGGTGCGCTCGCCCCAGTCCGGCGGATAGGAGATACCGATTGGGTAGCCGGTGCGGTTGTCCTTGACGATGCCGTATTTCTTCAGGACGGCGAAGAAGGCATTGGCGATGTCCTCGCAGGTATTGCCGGGCTTGGCGGCGGCCAGGCCTGCCTCCATGCCTTCCAGCGTCGCCTTCTCGGCGTCGAGGAAGGCCTGCGTCGGCTTGCCGAGGAAGACCGTGCGCGACAGCGGGCAATGATAGCGGTTGTAGCAGCCGGCGATCTCGAAGAACGTGCCCTCGTTCGCCTTCATCGGCTTGTCGTCCCAGGTGAGATGCGGCGCTGAGGCGTCCGCTCCCGACGGCAGCAGCGGCACGATCGCCGGATAGTCGCCGCCGATGCCGGCGACGCCGCGCGTGCCGGCATCGTAGATCTCGGCGACGAGATCGCATTTGCGCATGCCGACCTCTATTTTGTCGACGATGCGCTGGTGCATCGCCTCGACGATGCGGGCGGCGTTGCGCATGTATTCGATCTCGGTCGGGCTCTTCACCGCGCGCTGCCAGTTGACCAGCGCGGTGGCGTCGGCGAAGCGGGCGTTGGGCAAGTGCTTTTGCAGCGACGCGAAGGCGGCTGCCGAGAACCAGTAATTGTCCATCTCGACGCCGATGGAGAGCTTGTCCCAGCCGCGTTCGGCCAGCACCCCGGCGAGGTAGTCCATCGGGTGCCGCTCGGTCGACTGCACATAGTGGTCGGCGTAGCCGATGATGTTGTCATGCGCGAGATAGGCGGTGCGCTTGGCGCCGTTCGCATCCTGGCCGCGTCCGTACCAGACCGGCTCGCCGGAAGGCGGCACGATGACCGCCTGATGCACGTAGAAGGACCAGCCGTCGTAACCCGTCAGCCAGGCCATGTTGGAGGGATCGCTGACGATCAGCAGATCGACGCCCTTGGCCTCCATCGCTCTGCGCGTCTTGGCGAGGCGATCGGCAAATTCGCCCCGCGAGAATTTCAGGTTTGGCTGCATCGTTCTGGTCCTCGTTTGTTGGGCCTTGCGGCCGGTACTAGCTCTCGAAAATCGTTCCGGCGTTCGCCGCCCGCGCGCGATCCCGCGCAAGCGTGGCGATCGCGGTGTCCTGCACGCCGGTGCCGGTGAGGTCGGCGATGGTGATGTCGCTTGCCGCGCGCCGGCCGTGCTTTTTGCCGGCGATGATCTGGCCGAGTTCGGTGACCTCGGCGTCGGCTGCGAAGACCGCAGCCTCGATCGCGTGATGGAGCTCGCCGAGGCGCCGTGTCTGCCTGGCGCTGTCGGCGACATAGAGGTCGGCCATGCGCAGGATCGCCGGCGCGATCTCGTTCTTGTGCTCGGCATCCGAGCCCATCGCGGTGATGTGTTGTCCGGCGGAAACGAAACCGGGCTTGATCAGCGGTTCGGTCGACGGCGTCGTGGTGACGATGATGTCGGCGCCGGCTGCCGCGTTCGCCGCATCCGGCTCGGCGCGAACCATGATGCCCAGCCTGTCGCGCAAGCGGGCGGCGGTTGCTTCGGCCTTGGCGGCGTCACGCGCCCAGATCCGCGCTTCCTCGATCGGACGCACGAGGCGCAGCGCTTCCAATTGCAGGCCGGCCTGCAGACCGGCGCCGAAGATTGCGGCTATCTTGGAGTCCTCGCGCGACAGATGCCTGGCCGCGACCGCGCCGGCGGCGGCCGTGCGGATATCGGTCAGATATCCATTGTCGAGCAGCAGCGCCTCGACCACCCCGGTCTTGGCCGAAAGCAGCACCATCATGCCGCCGCCGCTCGGCAGGCCGAGGGCAGGATTGTCGAAGAAGCCGGAGCTGATCTTGACGGCGAAGCCGTCTATGCCCGGCACATAGGCGGACTTCACGTCGACCTCGCCGCGATGCTCGGGAATATCGAGCCTCAAGATTGGAGGCATCGCCACCGGCAGCGTGGCCAGGGCGCGAAAGGCGTTCTCGACGCAGGCGACGGCGTCCAGGTCGAGCGTCACGATCTTGCGAAGATCGCCTTCGGTGAGAATTGTCATCCGGCTCATGCGGCGCGCTCCCTTGCGGAGGATTCGCCGCAGACGATGCGGCGGTGCAGGCTCATGTCGATGTTGCGGCCGGAAAGGATGAGCACAGTCCGGCCGCTCACTTTGACCTTGCCGGCAAGCAGCGCGCCGATGCCGACGGCGCCCGCGCCCTCGACGATCTCGCGTTCCTCTTCATAGGCATGGCGAATGCCGGCGGCGATCTCGTCCTCTGAAAGCAGGACCACGTCGTCGAGCAGGTCGCGGCACATGGCGAAGGTTAGCTGGTTGTCGAGGCCGATGCCGCCGCCGAGCGAGTCCGCCAGCGTCGGCAGTTCCTCGACCTGCACGGGCCGGCCTGCGTCGAGGCTGGCTTTCATCGCGGCGCCCCGCGCCATCGAGATGCCGATGACCTTCGCGCCCGGGCTCACGCCTTTGACTGCCGCCGCCACGCCGGCCGCGAGCCCACCGCCGGAGAGCGGCACCAGCACGCATGCCGCGTCCGGAACCTGCTCCATGATTTCCAGCCCGAGCGTGCCTTGCCCGGCGACGATGTCGGGATGGTCGAAGGGCGGCAGCATGACCAGCCCTTCCTCCGCCACGAGCCTGTCGACCTCCTGCTGGGCATCATCCTGACTGTTGCCGACAATGCGGATGTCGGCGCCCAGGCGGCGGATGGCATCGAGCTTGTTCTCGGGCACCAGCCTCGACATGCAGATCACCGCGCGAATGCCTTCGAGCTTGGCCGCATGCGCCAGCGCGCGGCCGTGATTGCCGGTCGAGGCGGCGACGACGCCGCGCGATCTTTCTTCCGGGCTCAGGGCGGCGATGGCATTGGAGGCGCCGCGCAGCTTGAACGCGCCCGTGGGCTGCTGATGCTCCAGCTTGAGATGAACAGGATGGCCTGCGCGCTCCGACAGGCTTTGCGACAGCGCGCAGGGTGTCCGCTCGACCTTGCCGGCAATGCGTTCGCGCGCGGCGCGAATATGCTGAAGCGTAACTGGCATTTCGATCACGGGCATTACGATCACTGGGCCAGCGGCTTGGTCCACAAGCGGCCGAACTCCGGTCGTGGCGTGTCGTCGCCGCAGAGCCGCAGGCAGTTCCATGCGCTGGCCTGGTTGCTGGTCACGACCGGACGCCCGATCGCCTCTTCCATGCCGGGGACGGCGAGGGCGGCGCGCAGCGCGGTGCAGGAGACGAACAGCGCGTCGGCCTGCGGATGCGTGACCTTCCGCGCCATCTCAATGAGCGACGCCGGCTTGATGCGCGCCATCTCGCGGTCATCTTCGAAGCCGAGGCAAGTGAAGCTCTGGATGTCGAAACCGTGCGTCTCGAAATAGGCCGCCATCGGCCGGCTGGTCTCGACCGTATAGGGGGTCAGAATGCTGATGCGCTTCACCCCAAAAGCATTGAGCCCGCGCATGCCGGCCATCGGCGGCGTGACCACGGGCACGCCGGGCTTGGCTGCCTGGATGGCTTGTTCGATCTCGGCATCGCCGATTACCACAGAGGCGGAGGTGCAGGAGTAGCAGACGGCGTCGAGCGTCTCGTCCGGCAGGATCAGCGCCGCGCCCGCCGAGAGCGACGGCTGCATCTTGCGCAGATTCTCCGGCGTCGTCGGATTGGCGTAAGGGATGCGCGCGACATAGACGCCGATGCGCTCGCTCGCCACCATGCGGCGGAAGTCGACCTCGCTTGTGTGGTCGGTGGCCAGAGCGATCAGCCCGACGCGCTTTTCCAGCGGACGCGCGTCAAGCATCGGGCGCGCCGTTTCGACGCGGATCTCGGGCAATGCTTTCATGACTTTCATCTTTCGATCCTGCCGTAGCGATGCTCCAGCCAGCGCAACAGCACGACGGAGCAGAGGCTGATGACGAGGAAGAAGGCGCCGACCAGCGTCATCGGCTCGATATAGCGGTAGTAGGTGTTGGCGACGCTCTTGGCCTGGTTCATCAGCTCAAGCACTGTGATCGCGGAGAGCAGCGGCGTCTCCTTGAACATGGCGATGAAGTAATTGGCCAGGGCAGGGATCATCGGCGGGATCGCCTGCGGCAGGATGATATGCGTCCAGGTGTGGCGACCATTGAGATTGCAGGCCTTGGCCGCCTCCCACTGGCCGCGCGGGACGTTGTCGATGCCGGCGCGGTAGACCTCGGCCGTGTAGGTCCCGTAGTGCAGGCCGAGCCCGATGACGCCCGCCACCAGCGGCGGCAGCAGGATGCCGATATCTGGCAGCACGTAGAAGATGAAGTAGAGCTGCACCAAAAGCGGCGTGCCGCGGATGAACTCGGCGAACCAGCTGATGCTGCGTGACACCAGCGGGTTCTCCGAGCGCCGCCCCAGCGCAATCCCGAGCCCCACGATCGCGGCCAGGATCGAGCCCAGAATGGTTGCCAGGATGGTGATCTTCACCCCCTGGATCAGGGTCGGCATGATCTGCCAGACGAAATCCCAATCCCAATCCATCAGATCCGCACTCCATCGAGGCCGCGCGCCATGCGGCGCTCGAGCGTGCGCACGCCCCAGGAAATGATCAGCGCCAGCGCGAAATAGGTGATCAGCACGGACAGGAACGGCATCAGCGTGCTGCCGGTCTGCGAACGCACCACCTGCGCCTGGAAGGTCAGGTCGGCGAGCGAGATCAGCGAGACGACCGAGGTCGCCTTGAGCAGCTCGATCGCGTTGTTGCCGAAGGTCGGCAGCATGACGAGCAGCGCCTGCGGCAGGATCACATGGCGCATGCCCTGCCAGCGGCCGAGATTGAGCGCCGTGCAGGCTTCATATTGCTCGCGGCCGACCGACAGTATGGCGCCGCGCACCACTTCCGCCGCATAGGCGCCGACATTCAAGCCCAGCGCCAGCACGCCGGCCTGCAGCGGCGTCAGCGACAGGCCGGCGAAAGGCAGCACGAAATAGGCCCAGAACAGCTGCACGAAGATCGAGGTGCCCCGGAAGAATTCGATATAGGCCGTGGCGATCGCGCGCAGGATGAAGAAGCGCGACACGCGCCCCATGCCGGCAAGGAAAGCCATGATCAGCGCCAGCACCGACCCCATCAGCGTCAGCTCGATGGTGACAAGCGCTCCCTGCAATATCAGGCCGAGATAGCCGGACCACTGGGTCATAGGGGTGTAAAATTTCCCATCGTTTGCGGTTGTGCGGGGCCGCCGCGACAAGTCCCTTCTCCCCGTTCAACGGGGAGTTGAGGAGCGGTTCGCGCAGCGAACGAAAAGCCAATTGCTTGGCTTTTCGAGCGACGAAAGCCGGCAGGCAGATGAGGTGCGGGAGCCAGCTTCTGATATCTTGGCGCCGCCCCTCATCCGTCACTTCGTGACACCTTCTCCCCGTGAACGGGGAGAAGGAAAAAGAGCTTACTTCGCCGCGCAGAGCTTCTCGCGCGTCGTCGACATCGCCGCCTTGGCGGAGAAGCCGTAGGGCTCGATGATCTTGGCGAACTCGCCAGACTTCTTCAGCTTGGCGAGCTCGACGTCATAGGCATCGCGCAGCGCCTCGTCGCCCTTCTTGAAGGCGGCGCCGTCGCAATAGACCGGCGCGCCCTGCACCGGCGCGATCACTTCGAGGTTCGGATCATTGGCCTTCTTCATCAGGTCGTTGATCGACAGAACCGGCAGCGAATAGGCGTCGATGCGGCCGTCCTGCACCATCTTCAGGCCGCTCTGGCCGTCCGGCACGACGATGACGCGGTCGCGCGGCACGCCGGCGTTCAGCGCCAGCTTCTCTTCGGTGCCGCCGCCGGGCGCGCCGACGGTGGCGGAACTGTCCTTGGCGATATCCTCGTAGCTCTTGAAGCCCTTCGGATTGCCCTTCTTCACCAGCATCGCCTCGGCATCGCAAAGCACCGGCTCGGAATAGGCGACCGCCGCGCAGCGCTCCGGCTTCATGAACAGGCCGGCGGTGACGACGTCGAAGCGTCCAGCCTGCAGGCCGGGGATCATGGCGCCATATTCGGAGATGGAAGCGACGATGTCGTTGACGCCGAGACGCTTGAAGATCTCGCGCGCCACGTCCGGCGCGGCGCCCGAGACCTTGCCGTCGGCGGCCACCGCCGTATAGGGCGGCTCGTTGGCGATGGCGACGCGGGCGAAGCCTTGCTGCTTGAGCTGCTCCAGCTTTGCATCGTCGGCCGAACGCGCGCCGGAGGCGAGCAGCATCGTGCTCACTGCGAGGCCGGCGACGCCAGCCAGAATGCCAAGTTTCTTCATCGTTCCCAACTCCTTGTTTCTGTTATTGGTTTGCTCGGGTTCAGGACGGCCTTGGGCCGCCCGTGGACGGCTTGCGCCGCCCGTCTGCATAGCGGTCAGACGCGATGTCCGGCCGCGATGATCTTCTTCAGGAAGCTCTGCGTTCTTTCCTGTTTGGGATGGCGGAAAATCTCATCGGGCTTGCCTTCCTCGACGATCCTGCCGCGGTCGAAGAACAGCACGCGGTCGGCGAAGTCGTGGGCGAAGCCCATCTCATGGGTGACCAGAAGCATCGTCATGTCGGTCTCGGCCGCGAGCTTGCGCATGACGTTGAGAACTTCCTCGACGAGCTCCGGATCGAGGGCTGAGGTGACCTCGTCGAACAGCATGATCTTCGGTGACAGCGCCAAAGCGCGCGCGATCGCCACGCGCTGCTTCTGGCCGCCGGAGAGCTGCGCCGGCATCGCTTTCGCCTTGTCGGCGAGGCCCACCATGTCGAGCAGTTCCATCGCCCGCTTCTCGGCGGCGGCGCGCGCGACGCCCTTGGTCAGCATCGGCGCCAGGGTTACGTTGTCCATGACGCATTTGTGCGGGAAGAGATTGAAGAGCTGGAAGACCATGCCGATCTTCTGGCGCATCCTGGCCAGATGCCGCTCGTCGGCCGGCAGCAGCTGGCCGTTTCGCTCCATATGGTAGAGCTGCTCGCCATCGACCTGGATATGGCCGCCGTCGATCTTCTCGAGCGTCATCAGGATGCGCAGGATCGTCGTCTTGCCGGAGCCTGACGGCCCGATCAGCGCCAGCTTCTCGCCGGGCATCACCTGCATCGACAAACCGTCCAGCACCTTGAAGGTGCCGAAGCTCTTCGAAATCGCATCGATCTTGATGATGGGCGCGGGCAATCCATTTCCCCGTTCTGGAGAAGCCTATGCCCTTAACGATGCGAAACGCGTCAAATCATGTCAATTGGGAAAATAATATCATGACAATATTTCCGGCGTGGCACAATTTCAGGGCAATCTGGACTCCTTTTGTGCATCAGATGGCGAGCAGGAGATGCTCCGGATCGCCGAGCAGCAGCTTGGCGACAACGCTCAGGCCCGCACGCAGTTCCCCCTCTGTGGTCGATCCGAGCGAGATGCGTACGGCCGGACGCCACGGCGTGTCGGCGATGCGGAACGAGGTGCCCGGCGCGATCGCCACGCCGCGCAGGCGCGCTTGAGAGACAAAGCTCTCCTCGGCGCGGTCGCCCGGCAGTTCCAGCCACAGATGGAGCCCGTCCCGGTGGACGCGATGGTCGACGCCCGCCAGGACTTCCGCGGCGATCTCCTGGCGCCGCCTCAACGCCTGGCGTTGCCAGTTGACCAGCTCCATCGCCGTGCCGTCATTCACCCAGCGTGTGGCGATCTCCGCCACCATCGGCGTCGCCATCCAGTTCGAGACGAGGTGGCGGTTGGCGACGGCGGCCACATAGCGGTCCGGCACGGCGAGATAGCCGATGCGCAGGCCGGGCACGGTGATCTTGGTGAAGGAGGTGACGTAGAGTGTCCGCTCCGGCGCGAAGGCGGCTACCGCCGGCGGCCGGCCTTCGACCAGCGGCCCCAGCACATCGTTCTCGATGATGGCGATGTCGTGCTTGCGCGCGACCGCGGCGATCTGCTCGCGGCGAGTGGCGTCCATCAAGGTCGCCGTGGGGTTGATCACCGACGGCTGCACGAAGACGGCGCGGATGTCCGAGAGACGGCAGGCCTCGTCGAGCGCTTCGGGGATCAGCCCATTGCCGTCGATCGGCAGCCCTTCCAGGTTGAAGCCGAGATAGCGCGCGAGCGGCACCAGCGTGTGGTGGCCGATCGCCTCGGTGGCGACGGTCGAGCCGGGCGGCGCCACGCTCATCAACGCCACCGTCATGCCGGCGGTGGCGCCGTTTGTGAGGCTGATGTTCTGCGGTGACGCCTCCAGCCCGCACAGCTTCAGCCACTCGACCGCGACCGCGCGGTGACGCGGGAAAACCATGTTCGGCCGGAACGACAGGGCCGAGCTGGACGGCAGGTTCTCGGCGAGCCAACCCAGCGCCTGCTTCAATTTCTCCAGATGCATCGGCTCGCAGACCGGCTTCAGGATGGAAAGGTCGATGACCTCGCCCAGCCGTTCCGGGATGTAGGGCGGCTCCGGTTCGCGGCGCTGTGTCTGCACGAAGCTGCCGCGGCCGACCTCGCCGGAAATCAGCCCGCGGCGGATCAATTCCTCATAGGCGCGGCTGACGGTCTGCACCGAAAGTTTCAGGTCGTCCGCCAGCCGGCGATGCGTCGGCAGCCGCGTGCCGTTGGCCAGCCGCCCGTCATGGATCGCGCGCGCGAACTGATCGGCCAGCGAGAGATAGGCCGGACGACGGATGAGAGCAGGATCTGGCTGCCATAATGTCATGACTTATTAGAGATCGAAATCAGTGCAATTGACAATCGAAATAATGCATCGTCATGGTGTCCTGAACGAAAGGCGGATACCGCATGGCGGCAGCGAAGCTCGACCCGATCGATCTCAGGATTCTCGACGCCATCCAGCGCGACGGGCGCATCACCAAGCTGGCGCTGGCCGAGAAGGTCGGCCTGTCGCCAACGCCGTGCTGGATGCGGCTGCGCAAGCTGGAGAAAGCCGGCATCATCTCCGGCTATCACGCCGCGATCGCCATGCGCGTCATCGCGCCGGTGGCGACGGTGCTGATGGAGGTGACGCTGGCCAACCACCGCCAGGCGGATTTCGATCGCTTCGAGCGCGTGGTGCGCGATGTCCCGGAGATTGTCGCCTGCTGGTCGGTGGGCGGCGGCGTCGATTATGTGCTGAAGGTGATGGCGCGCGACATCGACGCCTACCAGCGGCTGGTCGACAGCCTGCTCGAACGCGAGATCGGCATCGACCGCTACTTCACCTACATCGTCACCAAGACGGTCAAGGACGAGACCGTGCTGCCGGTGGCCGACCTGCTGCCGGAGCAACCTTGAAGTAGAAGGATTGTCTGCGACAGCCGGCCAATAGAGACAATCTCTCTCTATCAGCTTGCCGAAACAGCCTCTTTGTCTCGATCACGCGACTAGTCTCTCCATATCGCCCCGGCACCGGAGACCTGATCGATGTCCGCGCAATTTGCCCGCACCAACCACCATGAAGCGCTCGACCGCCTCGCCGATCGCCGGCTGTTGCGCGCGCTCGCCTATGTCGATGGCCACTGGACGGCGAGCGAGGCGGCCGAAAGCTTTGAAGTCACCGATCCGGCGACCGGCGCTACCGTCGCCTTTGTGGCGGCACTCGACGCCGCCCAGACGACGAAGGCGATCAACGCTGCATCCCGCGCGTTTCCTGCCTGGCGCTCTGCCCTGCCGCAGGAGCGCTCGAAAATCTTGCGAAAATGGTTCGATCTGATCGTCGCAGCCAAGGACGATCTGGCGCTGCTGATGACGCTCGAACAGGGCAAGCCGCTGAAGGAATCGCTTGGCGAGATCGACTACGCCGCCTCCTTCGTCGAGTGGTATGCCGAGGAAGCGAAACGCCTCAACGCCGAAGGCGTCACCAGCCATCTGCCGAACGCCGAGATGTCGGTGCGCCGCGAGCCGCTCGGCGTGGTCGGCGTCGTCACGCCCTGGAATTTCCCGTCGGCCATGCTCACCCGCAAGGCCGCGGCTGCGCTTGCTGCCGGCTGCACGGTGTTGGCGCATCCGTCCTCCGAAACGCCGCTGTCGGCACTGGCGCTGGCCGAGCTCGGCGAGCGCGCTGGGCTGCCGGCCGGCATCTTCAACGTCGTCACCGGTGACGCGCGCACTATTGTCGGCGCCATGTGCGCCGATGCGCGAGTCCGCGCCATGAGCTTCACCGGCTCGACCGAAGTCGGCCGGCTGATCGCCGCGCAAAGTGCTGCGACGATGAAGCGCCTGGTGATGGAGCTCGGCGGCCACGCGCCGCTGATCGTCTTCGACGACGCCGATATCGACAAGGCCGTCACGATCGCGCTCGATGCCAAATTCGCCACCTCGGGCCAGGATTGCCTTGCCGCCAACCGCATCTATGTGCAGCGGCCGATCTACGACCGCTTCTGCGCCGCTTTCGCGCGCCGCATCGAGAAGCTTCGCGTCGGCAATGGGCTATCCGCGGACGCCGAGATCGGGCCGTTGATGCATGAGCGCGCGGCCAAGAAGGTCGAGGAACAGGTCGCCGACGCAATCGCTCACGGCGCCCGTTGCCTGACCGGGGGCAAGCGCCACGCTGCCGGCCCGCTGTTCTACCAGCCGACGCTGCTTGTCGATGTGCCGGACGAAGCGCTGATCATGCGCGAGGAGACGTTTGGGCCGGTCGCCGCTGTGACGCCGTTCGACGATGAGGCGGAAGTCGTCGCCCGCGCCAACGCCACCGAATATGGCCTCGTCGCCTATGTCGTCACCGAGAACGGCGCCCGGCAGGCGCGCATGGGGCGTGCGCTGGACTACGGCATGGTCGCGATCAACCGGGTCAAGATCACCGGCGCGCCGATCCCCTTCGGCGGCGTCAAGCAGTCCGGCATCGGCCGCGAAGGTTCGCGCCACGGCCTCGAAGCCTTTACCGACCTCAAATACCTCTGCCTCGATGTAGCCTAAGCTGCGCAGGCCCTCATTCTCGTCAGGAGTCAAAAAATGCTCGAACAGTCCAATGAACTCTCCGCCTGGGATCGCGACCACTTCTTCCATCCATCGACGCATATGGGCACGCATGCTCGCGGTGAATCGCCGGCCCGCATCATGGCGGGCGGCGAGGGCGTCACCGTCTGGGACAACACCGGCAAGAAGAGCATCGATGCCTTCGCCGGCCTCTATTGCGTCAATGTCGGCTACGGCCGCCAGAAGATCGCCGACGCCATCGCAAGCCAAGCGAAGAACCTCGCCTACTACCACGCCTATGTCGGCCACGGCACCGAGGCCTCGATAACCCTCGCGAAGATGATCATCGATCGCGCGCCGGAGGGCATGAGCCGAGTCTATTTCGGCCTTTCCGGCTCCGATGCCAACGAGACCAACATCAAGCTGATCTGGTACTACAACAACGTTCTCGGGCGGCCGGAAAAGAAGAAGATCATCTCGCGCTGGCGCGGCTATCACGGCTCGGGCGTGATGACCGGCTCGCTGACCGGGCTCGAGCTGTTCCACAACGCCTTCGACCTGCCGCGCGCGCCGATCCTGCACACCGAGGCGCCCTATTATTTCCGCCGCGCCGACCGCTCGATGAGCGAGGAGCAGTTCTCGCAGCATTGCGCCGACAAGCTCGAGGAGATGATCCTCGCCGAAGGCCCGGACACGGTCGCCGCCTTTATCGGTGAGCCGATCCTCGGCACCGGCGGCATCGTGCCGCCGCCGGCTGGGTACTGGCAGAAGATCCAGGCCGTGCTGAACAAATATGACGTGCTGCTCGTCGCCGACGAGGTGGTGACCGGCTTCGGCCGTCTCGGCACCATGTTCGGCTCCGACCATTACGGCATCAAGCCGGACCTGATCACCATCGCCAAGGGCCTGACCTCGGCCTATGCGCCGCTCTCCGGCGTCATCGTCTCCGACAAGGTCTGGCAGGTGCTGGTCAAGGGTTCCGACAAGCTTGGCTCGCTCGGCCATGGCTGGACCTATTCGGCGCACCCGATCTGCGTTGCCGCGGGCGTCGCCAATCTAGAACTGATCGACGAGATGGACCTGGTGCGGAATGCCGGCGAGACCGGCGCCTATTTCCGCGCCGAGCTCGCCAAGGCCGTCGGCGGCCACAGGAATGTCGGCGAGGTGCGCGGCGACGGCATGCTGGCCGCGGTCGAGTTCGTCAAGGACCGCGACGACCGCGTCTTCTTCGATCCCGCGCTGAAGGTCGGGCCGCAGATCGCCACGGCGCTTGCCGCCAGCGGCGTCATCGGTCGCGCCATGCCGCAGGGCGACATCCTCGGCTTCGCGCCGCCGCTCTGCCTGACGCGCGAGGAGGCCGACATTGTCGTCGAAAAGACCGCCGACGCGGTGAACAGCGTCCTCGCCAGCATCTGAGAAGCGACATCCGAGAAACGACATGAATGCCATGACCAGAACCGTTCCCGCCACCATGGCCGCCGTGCAGCTTACCGGGCACGGCGGCTTGGAGAAGCTCGTCTACCGCACCGATGTGAAGGTGCCGGCACCTGCCGCCGGCGAAGTGCTGGTCAAGGTCAGCGCCTGCGGCATGAACAACACCGACGTGTGGGTGCGCCAGGGCGCCTATGGCACGGAGGAGGATGCGGCCGCGGTATCGACCTGGCGCCGGCAAGGCAACACGCTCACCTTCCCGCGCATCCAGGGCACCGACACGGTGGGCACGATCGTCGCCGTCGGCGACGGCGTGCCTGCCGACCGCGTCGGCGAACGGGTGATGGTCGACTTCTCGATCTACAACCGCGACGACGATTCGCTGGCCGACATCGACTATATGGGCCATGGGCGCGACGGCGGTTACGCCGAATACCAGGCGCTGCCGGCCGAGAACGCGCATGTCGTCGACACCGAGCTGAGCGATGTCGAGCTCGCCACCTTCTGCTGCGCCTATCTCACCGGCGAGCAGATGCTGGAGCGCGCGGCGCTGAAGGCCGGTGAGCGCGTGCTGGTCACCGGCGCCTCCGGCGGCGTCGGCTCCGGCATCGTGCAATTGGCAAGGGCGCGCGGCGCCGTCCCCTATGCCATTGTCGGCAAGGGCAAGGAGCAGGCCGTGCTCGACATCGGCGCCGAAAAGGTGATCACGCGCGGCGTGGCCGACCTGCCCGCCGCCGTCAACGAAGCGACCGGCGGCCAGCCCATCGACGTGGTCGCCGACCTCGTCGGCGGCGCCATCTTCAACGACCTGCTGCGCATCCTGCGGCCCGAGGGCCGCTACACCACGGCGGGCGCCATTGCCGGGCCGGTCGTGCAGCTGGATCTGCGCACCATGTATCTGAAGCAGCTCCAGCTCCACGGTTCGAGCCAGGGCACGCGCGCCGACTTCCGCCGCATCGTCCGCTACATCGAGGAAAAGAAGATCAAGCCGCTGGTCGGCGGGATCTACAAATTGTCGGACTTCCACCGCGCCCAGACTGACTTCATGGGCAAGGACTTTGTCGGCAAGCTGGTCGTGGTGCCGGATGCGATGTGGAGCGGCGCCTGATCCTGAAGGGAGCGCCCGGCGCGGCTTCAGCCGCCGCTATATCCAGCGCGGCGACTGCGGACGGCAAGCCGATATACGCCGGGAAGTAAACGCCTTCCAGGCGTGCGTGTTCGAGGACGCCCGGACAAACCGGGGCGTCCTCGCCTCGCAGTCGGCGATGCGCTTGCCCAGGTCATTGCGGCGTCCGGGCCTCTGAGCTATTTTAGCAGTTTATTGGATACGCCTGCCTGCCATCACGGGCGCGTTCCTTGCCGCCTTGGCAGATTGTGAAGTCTTTAACAGACCGCGATGCTGCAAGCTGAATTCTTGTGGCTGACAGGTCATAGCGGTTGGGGATTTTGCCATGCTGCAACGCTACGCGCTGATTGCGGCCTTGATCGTCGTGGGCCTCACGACGGTGCAGGCCCAGGCCGATCGAAGGGTTGCGCTTGTCATCGGCAATTCGCAATACCGCGAAATCCCGGCGCTCAAGAATCCCGACAAGGATGCCGAGGATGTGTCGAACACGTTCCGGCAGGCCGGATTCGATGTGTTCGTCGCCAAGGACCTGACCAAGCTCCAGTTCGAGAAGGAGTTCCGCAATTACCTCGCGGCGGCGGACGGCGCGGATCTGGCGGTCGTCTATTATTCGGGCCACGGCTTTCAGATCGGCGGCGAGAACTTCCTGATCCCGGTCGATGCGTCGCTCAAGGCTGCGGCCGACATCGAGGTCCAGGCGGTGAAGCTCGACGATGTCCTGCAGCAATTGCGCGCCAAATCGAAGATCCAGGTGATCATCCTCGATGCCTGCCGCAACAATCCTTTCCCGCGCAAGGATTACTGGCTGCGCGACCAGTTGATCGCGGCCGGCGGCACCGGCCTTGCGCAGGTGAAGAGCTCGCTGAACACGCTGATCGCCTTCGCCACCGAGCCCGGCGCCGTCGCCTATGACGGCTCCGGCAATCTCAGCCCCTTCTCATCCGCCTTCTCCCGCCGCGCGCTGGCGCCGAACCAGGAGATACGCTCCGTGATGGCGGCCGTGCGTCGCGATGTGGTCGAGGTCACCAAGGGGACGCAGGTTCCGTGGGAGAATTCCTCGCTGATCGACGAGGTGGTGCTGATGCGCCGAGCCAGCCGGCCGGCTTTGCCGCCGGTGCTGGAAAAGACGGTGCCGTCGGGAGTCGGGCCGGTCGCGCTCGACCTGCCCGTGCCCGTCGATGTCGACGGCGGCGCCATCACCATCAGCATCGAAAGGCCGCCGGAGCTGGGGCATCTGATCCTGGACGGCAAGCCGGTCGCGACGGGCCAGCCGATAGAGGGCAAGGATCTGCCGCGGGTCCAGATGGACGTGCCGAAGGTCGCCGACGCCGAGGACCAGGTCGATATGCTGGCCTATGCCACGCATGACGAATGGGGCGGCGGATCGCAAGGCATACTGGTGTTCCGGGTCAAGAACGGCGACGGCGCCGCCGGCAAGCAGCTCGTGGCCTCGCTGGAGTCCGAGCAGAAGCAGCAGGTGGTGGAGCGCGGCATCCACATCGCCGGCGCCGCCGACGCGATCGAGAACCATGACGTGGACGTTCCGGTCGGTGTCGGTCCGGTCCCGCTGAAGCTGGATTTGCCGACCAAGGATCCGGCGGTCAGCGTGAAGCTCGCGAGCTATCCGGCAACCGGGACGCTGTCCCTGCCGGATCGGACCCTGTCGCCGCAGTCGAGCCTGACGGCCGATGAAGTCGATAAACTGCGCTACGAGCCGCAGATAGGCACGGTCCAGCCATTGATCGTCGGCGTCGAAATCACGGCCGACAACACACCGTCAAAGCCGGCGACGATGAAGCTGTCGCCCAGTGTCGATCCGTGCGACCAGAAGGCAGGCGAGCCTTTAGACTTGCAGGGCGTCGTCCCCGGCCTGTTGCCGAATGAGATCGGCGCCGGCGCGGTGGACGCCTGCCGGGCGGCGGTGAAGGCCTATCCCGATGTCGCGCGTTTCCACTACGAACTCGGCCGCGCGCTGCTCGCCGCCGGCAAGGTCGACGAGGCGAAGAAGGCGATCCAGGTCGCCGCCGACAAGGGACATGTCCGCGCTGTGTTCGAGCTCGGCTATCTCAACGCAACCGGGACGGGTATGCCAGCCAACCGCAAGCAGGCCAACACTTTCTATGCGGCGGCGTCCGACAAGGGCGATCCTTATGGCATGACCTCATGGGGCCGCGCTTTGTTCAACGGCTACGGTGTAGACCGCGATACCGGCAAGGGGCTTGACCTGCTGCTCAAGGCGGCGGCGATGGGCCATACCTACGCGATGAACGATCTTGCGGCGATCTTCACTGAGGGCCGCAACGGCGTGCCGGCAGATCCGGCGCGCGCGGTGGCCTTCCTCAAAGCTGGCGTGGAGCGGCAGGATATGTATTCGATGAACCTGCTCGGCCGCAATTATCTCGCCGGCACGGGGGTCGAGAAGGACCCCAAGGCCGCCCTCTCGCTGTTCCAGAAGTCTATGGATCTCGGCCAGCCCTATGCGCCCGGCAGCCTTGCCCGCATGTACAGGGATGGAGTCGGCGTTCAGCAGGATCTGGCCGAAGCGCAAAGGCTTTTCGAGCTGGCGACCGACCGTGGCGATCAGTCGGCCGCCTATGATCGCGCGGCGCTGGAGATGCAAAGGGGCGACAAGGCCAATCAGGCGGTGGCCGCGCGCTACCTTGCTTTCGCAGCCGCGCTAGATCTTCGCAACGAAATCCCGGACGCAAAGGCGACGCTCGCGAAATTCGGCGCGAAGGCGAAGACAGCGGCTCTGAAACAGATGCGTGGGGAACTCAAATCGAAGATTTCGGCGGACGGCTCGTTGGACGATCAACTGGTCAAGACGGCCAGGGCGGTCTGGGAACAAGCCAATCCGCGCCGGGACTTGTTCTGATCAACAGGAGGCAAAAGTGGTGGGCTGGGCATCGAAACAGGTAATCGTTGGGACAACTTTCTCTACGGTTTTGGCGGCGCTCATGGGCTGTACGTCCATGTTGCCGCCCGGACCAGAGCCGACGCCGGTGGCGGCGAGACCTCAGGCGAAGGTCGTCCGCACCACGACGCCAAAAGTTGTCAAGCAACAGAAGGTCACTGCAAAGAAACTGATCAAACCAGTCAACGAAACCCCACCGGTCGTTGCTCCTTTGGGCGGTGGCGGTGGCTGGGGATAAGACCTCACTCTTCAGCGCGCATCCAACTCAGTGCTCACCTAAGCTGATCCAGAAAAGCGGGAACCGGCTTCGGAAAAGATCATGCGCCTCTAATACGCGTCGACCGATTGCCGCTGCGCTTCCATCTCCACCATCTGGATGCCCATTTCGACGAAGGCCGAAAGCACGGCGAAGCGGTCGGCGGTCGAGACGCGCGCCAGCCCCGCCAGAATCCCGGCATTGACGGCGTGGGCGGCGGGGAACCCGGTCGACAGCATATCGAAGGCCGGGTCGCGCCACGCCGCCGACAAGGCGATCCAGGCAGCAGGCGTTGCCGGCGACGGATCGACAGCGCTGCTGAGCACCGCCCGATGGCGAGGATTGCCGGGCTCGCTCACCCAATCGCTGACGAGCGCCAGCAATTCGAGATCACCTTCGGCAAGGAGCTCGGCGAGATGGCTCAGGCATTCATGCCCCCACCAGACGGCGGCGCGCTCGGGCAGCAGATAGGCGCAGAAGGTCACGGCCTCCTCCGGCACGCGCCCGGCGAGCAGCGCGCGGCAGAATTCCAGCGGAGGTTGGGCTACGGCCGGCGACTTCATGTCCCGGGCGATCGCGGGACAGGCAAGAAACAGATCCCTTGCCGTTCTGTATCCGAGTTCATTGGCCATCGCTGCCACACCCCGAGCATCGGCACAAACAGCACTGAAACCCGCGGCCAAGCGCCGGTCAAGCCTCAACCTTATCAGGCGGCGGCCATCGGCAACGTGCGCTTGTTCACAGACAATCGCTTTGGGATTTGATATAGTCCGCGCCAGCGAAAACCCGCTCGAACAGGTCAAAACAAGGAGTGACGGTCATGCGGTGGGGCAGCTCAGCCTTGGCATTGGCGGCCGTGCTTTTTTCAACGCACGTTTACGCCGATCCGCTTCAGAAATCGGAAGACATCGTAAAATTCTTCGCCGGCCAGGGTAATCTTGGCGCCTCACGCGGCATCTGCGTCGGCACCGAGGAAGAGTGCAAGAGCAAGGCCGAGAAGAGCGAGGCGCCGCCCCAGAAGGCTGGCCTCGACATGATGATCAACTTCGCCCTGGATTCGGCCCAGCTCGACCAGACCGCCCGCACGGAGCTGGACGAGTTCGCCAAGGCGCTTAAGGACAACCGGCTGAGCACGTTCAGCTTCGTCGTCGAAGGCCACACCGACGCGACCGGCACGGACAGCTACAACCAGGGCCTGTCGCAGCGAAGGGCGCAATCGGTGGCCGCCTTCCTCGAAGCCAACGGCGTTGAATCGGCGCGGCTCGAAGCGATCGGCCTCGGCAAGTCGCATCCGCGGGTCGCCAATCCATACGACCCGGTCAACCGCCGTGTGGAAATGCGCATCAGGACGGAATAGACGGCCACAGCCAAGCCGACCCGTCAACAGCGAAACAGGTCAAGGGGAGCTCGGCCAAGCGCCGGCTCCCCTTTGTTGCTGTTTGTTTCGACGCAATTCCAGGCGGAAAACCGCTTCACACTTTTCCCGAAATTGCTCAGCGATCAATTCTTGATCGCGTTGCCGATCACAACGCCGCTGCCGAAGATCAGCGCCTTGGTCAGGAAGTCGTTGTTTTCTCTCGGCGGCGGCTCGTCCTCGCGAACCACGGTGTCGCTGTTGCGGCGGCGCTGAACGACCTGCGTCTGTTTCCGGCGCGGCTTTTGCTGCGCCGTCGGGTCCAATGTGCGGGTCTTCTGCACGACCTGCTTCCTGGTCGGCGCGGCGCGCGCCTGGTCGGCGGCGTTCCTGGCGCGCACGGCATCCATCATCGGGTCGGTCTGGATCACCAGCAGAGCCAGCTGTTCGCGCGTCAGATAGGTGGTTGAGGGCAAACCGTTCTTGCCTTGCCAGACGCCGATCGCCTGGCGCGTCCTCGGGCCGATATTGCCGTCGACCTGGCCGAGCTCGTTGCCCAGCGCTTCGATGCGCAATTGCAGGTCGATGCGGCCGTTGCGGTCGAGCCCGATGGCGCTTTCCGTCAGCTCGGTGCCTTGCGTCTTTCTCATCTCGTCGGTGATGCCGACCGAGGTGCGGACGGCCGACCCGGGATTGGCACTGGCATCGTCCGCGCCGAGCGCCGCCACCTGCTTGCCCGTCGCCGGATCCTTCAGCTGGTCGATGTTGAGCTTCGCCACCGTGGCGAAACGGCCGTTCGGAAACTGGTCGAGATAGGCCTCGTAATAGGGGATGGCGTTCTTCTTCGAAGCCTCGTCCCAAAGCCGCTGCTCGACTTCCCAGGACGGCGGCTCGCTCGCCACGGGGGCAGGGGTTGCCGTCGCCTTGGCCGTGTCGGCCACCGGTGTCGCGGCGGGCGAGGCCGTTTCCGTCGCGGGCTTGCCGAGGAACACTTCGCGCCCCAGCGAGGCATTGTGCCATGGCCGCTGCCGGCCTTGCGTGGCTTCCGTCACCTCGCCGCGCACACGCGTCAAGGCGCTCTGGATCTCGACGCCCGGCTCGGTCAGGTGCTTGGCCAGAGCCAGCGAATAGGGGCTGTCGACGCCGTTGCCGTCGAAGGCGATGGCGCCCGGGTCGGTCGCATAGGCGATCAGGACGCCGCCCGTGCCCATGCCGTCGGCCTTTGCGTCGACCGGCGCGAGGCCGGCGCCGAGCGAGCGGCTCTTCGGCAGCGCCGCTGCCAGCGTGCGCGCCAGCGGATTGTCGCGGCAGGCGTCGAGGATGATGATGCCGACGGCGGGATCGGCCGGCAGCGCCGCCATGAATTCGTCGATCTGGACGGTACGCGTCTTGAGATAGGCCGGCGACGTCAGCTCCGCATCGACCGGAATGAGGTAGTTCCTGCCGTCGACCTGCATGCCATGCCCGGCATAGTAGATGACGGCGAGGTCGGCATTGTAGGATTCTTCGGTGAATTTGCTGATCAGGCTGTGCATGCCGGCATTGTCCTGGTCGACGCCTTCGATCACCTCGAAGCCGGCGTTGCGCAGCGTGGACGCGATAAGGCGGGCATCGTTCGCCGGGTTGGGCAAAGCGACGGCATTGACATATTTGCTGTTGCCGATCACCAGCGCGACACGCTTGCCGTCGGGCGTGGCGGCCTGGGCGCCGAACGCGGCGTGGAAAAGCAGGATCAACCCGCCCAAAAGGATGGCGAACGCTTTCATGGATCAGCCCTCCGCCCCTTGGGGCGCGTTATCGATGTCTGCGCATGCTGAATGTCGTAAGCGACAACGTCGCTTCTGCCAAAATCGTCCTTGAGCGTCTGTGATCTCGACCACAGATTTGGTTCACGGAGGCTCGAAATTTCCTCCGTGAGTATCCGCTAATTTACCATTGGCGGGCCTGAAAACCAATCGACCTTCCAGCTATGCGAGGTTGGTGAACCGGCTAACCGGGCTCCAGCGTCTCCTCGAGGGACCCTATAAGCGCGGTGATCGCCTGCTTGTATTTCTCGAATTCCGGCGACGTCTGCCGCACTTCGGTCGTGGTCGTCGTCGGCTGGCCCTGGTCGGTCGCCACGCGCGGCGCTTTCTGCCCCATCTTCCGCTCGGCCCAGTCGACGACATAGCTCGCGGTCTTGCCGGTGAGGAACGGGTTGGCCTGGATGACGGCCGATCCGAGCACGGCACTCAATTGCGTCGAGCCGGGCGCCGCCAGGACCTGGGCCGCCCCTTCCATGCCGAGGAAATGGCAAAGATAGAGGCGGCCGGCGGTGATCTGGTGGCCGCGCGCGCGCAGATAGGCCTCGCCCTCGCGCGCCAGGTTGCGCACCATTTCACGCGACAGCGTGGCGTCGTAGCGAAGCGCAAGCAGGTCGGCCGTCGAAAGCGAGCGCGCGAGGTCGGGCCGATAGGTGTTCATCATCCGGATCCATGTCTTGGAGATGAACTGGCCGGCGCCGGTCGCCGAGGAAAGCGGGTTCTTGGCCCGCGCGCTGCCGCCGCTTTCGACGTGCACGATCCGTTCCGTAAGCGTTTCGACGGCGGTATCGCCGGAACCGCCGGAGCTGACGGCAACGGCGGTGGCCACCGTGGTGACTGTCCCCAGCGGATCGATCGCCTCGCCGTTCTGGTAGAGCTCGAAATGCAGATGCGGGCCGGTCGAAAGCCCCGTCGTGCCGATATAGCCAATGACGTCGCCGGCCTTCACCTTGGTGCCGACGCCGCCTGCGATGGCGAATTTCTGCATATGTGCATAACGCGTCTCGCGGCCGTTGGCGTGCGTGATCTTCACCAGATTGCCGTAGCCGCCGCCATCGCCCTGGAAGGAGATTTGGCCGTCGAAGGCGGCCATGATCGGCGTGCCGACCGGCGCCGCCCAGTCGACGCCCTTGTGGATGCGGACCGTGCCCAGGATCGGATGTTTGCGCGGGCCGAAGGTCGAGGTCATCACCCCGGCGACGGGCGTGACCATGCCGTTGGTGACGGTCAGCGAGCGCACCTGGTCGTCGCCGGTCACGCAGGCATATTGGCCGTCGCTCTGCTGGAAGACGAAACAGGCGAGACTTCGGTCCGCGCCCTGGACGCCGACATAGAGCACCCGCCCGGAGATCTCGCCTTGGCCGCGCGGCGTCTGCGAATAGATCAGCACCAGGCGCTGGTCCTCGCTGGCGAAGGCGTCGAGGTCCTGGCCGCGCGACAGATACATGATCGCCTCGCCGATCACGCTGGTCGGCACCTTATTGCGCGCCGCCGTCGAATAGATCGCGTCGAGCAGGCGATACTGCCGCTTCGGCCCGCCCTGGTCCGAGGCGCCGGAATAGTTGAACAGGTCCTCGCGGACCCAGGGGTCGACACCCGACACGAAGGCGCCGGCCGCATTGCGCGTCAGCGTGCCGACATAGACGTTCTTGGCGTAGACGGAGACCTGCATCAGCGACATGGTCGTCGTTTCGCGGTTCGGCCTGAACCCGCGCATGGCGACGACAAAGCCGGCCTCCAGCCCGTCGCGGTTGAACAGCGTCTTCAGCGCCTCGCCGGCAAGCTTCGCGTCATCGGCGGAGAAATGCGCGTCGAGCGCCACGCTGTCCAGGCTGCGGTCGTTGAGGATCTTCACGAACGTGTCCTCGGTCGCCTCGAAGCGCTGATATTCGCTGGTGACGGTCGCGACGGTCGTGTTGTTCTCGATCGCGGTTTTCTTGAAGGCGGGGAGTGCTGCCTCGCCCTGGTCGATGGTCTCGCCCCAGCCGGCCTCGGGGTCTCCGGCGTCCGCCTTGGGCGCCGAGCCGGCATCGCTCTCGTCCGGCGCCGCCTGGAGATCGTTCTGCAGATCGCCCTGTTGATCGTCCGGCGCCGCGGCCGGAGCCGGCGGGGCCGGTTGCTGGTCGTCGGGCGCCGTAGCCGAAGGCTTGGGCGCGGCCTGCCGCTGCGCCTGGAAGAAGGCGAAATCCTCCTGCGTCGACGGGATCGTCGTCATGAACTTCTCGCTGGCGCTCAGCATCACGTCGGAGAGGATCTCGATCTGCGGCGAGGCCCCGGAACTGTCGAGCTCGGCCGGACGCGCGACGGTCTTGCCCTTCGTTGCGGTGTCGGCGTCGGGCGCAAGCGTGATCCACATCGGATCGCCGGCAAGGTCGATGATCGCCGGCACATAGACCGACGCGTCGGGCGGCACGTCTTCCATGCCCTCGACCGGATGCAGCTCCTCGTCCTCGTCGCCGAACGACCAATAGTCCCTGGTCAGATAGAAGCCGGTAGCGACGGCAACGACGGCGAGCGTGGCAAGGCCGGCAAGAGCCCGGCGCCAAAGCTTGCGCCGCCGCTCGGCCAGCCGCGCCAGCTTCTTCTGTTTGAAGCTCGTGTCGATCGCGTGCGTCACGGGCTGTTTCCGGTCAGGAAATAGGTCCAGCGCACCTGCTCGAGCGTATCGACCTCGACGAAGCGCGCCGCGATATGGCCGCGCTGCCAGCACTCCTCGATGCCGCGGATGGAAAAGCGCCGCCGGTCGATGCACATCTCGGTCGACCCGTCGAGGATCGCGTGGCCGAAGACGTCCGTGGCGTAGAGATAGATGTAGCGGTTGGTCAGCTCCTCGCGGATGACGTTGACGCACTGGTTGGCGCCGATCGTCCACCAGCCGTCCGTCTGGTCGGCATTGTCGACCTTCTGTCCGACCGCGAGATTGACGACGTCGAGCGTCTGGTTGCAGACGGTGAATTCGGCACGCGCCTTGCCGGGCGAAAGCATCGAGAACAGCGCCGCGCCGAGCAGCACGGCAAGCGTCATGCGACCCGGCAACGGCAATCGAAGCCGGCTACGCAGCTTGCGTGGCGAGGGCGGGCACAAGGAACGCGGGCTGCGAAGATCCATCGGCGTCCATGCTATCCGCCGAGCCGGAAATAGGTGGCTGTGGCAGAGAACTGCGAGCCGTCGGCCTCAATCTCTTCAAGGATCTTGGGCAACAGCTCCGAGGCCGGCGTCGGCCTCGAGAACATGGCGGCCTGGATGTCCTTGGGCCCGGTGATCACCAGCATGATCTGCGGCACCGCCTTGCCGGCCGCCTTGTCTGCGGCGGCAAGGCCGATCGGGATGTTGAAGGTCACCTTGTCGGTTTGCGCCACCATGCGGTCGTCAAGGTTGAAGGCGACGCCCTTGTGGTCGATCAGCATGATGTTGGAGACGAGTCCGCCGCCCGTATAGAGCGCGCCGCTGACCGGCGCACCATCCGGGATCGATGTCTTGTCGAGCACAAGCTGCGGCTTCGCGGCCGAGCTTCGGTCGAGGAAGCGAAGGAAAGTCGGCACGCCGCACTGGGAGAGCGTGATGAGGCGCACGCTGATGTCCGGCTCGATATGGAACCTGGTCTGGAAATCGTTGAGCAATTGTTCGAAGGGCTGGACCGCCGTTCCGTAGCCCTCGATCCTGGGGGCGCCGCCGGGTCCGGATGTCACGTTGGCGTAGAAGCAATTGCCGCCGCTGAAATCGCGCACCCAGGAGCGCTGCTCGTTCCACTTGGCCATGTCATCTTCCGCTGACGGAAGCGACGGCTTTGGCACATTGATGGCGACGTCGGTCTCGGGCTGCTTTGTCGCCGGCTGTTGCGGCTGCTGCGCTGGCTGGGTTGGCGCGGTAGACGTTTCCGGCGGGCTGGCTGTCGAGGTCTGCGCCTTCGGCGCTGATGGCGCAGGGGTCGGCTGCGTCGACGCCTGGCTTTGCGAAGCCGGGGGCGGGGATGGGTTCGGCTTGGGCAGCTTGGAAAGCATGTCCACGAGGTCTTTCACGCTGGGCTTGGCTGCCGGCGGATTTGCCTCTTGCGCCGGCTTGTTCTCAGCCGCCTGGCTCGGTTCCGGCGCCTTGACCGCCGGCTCGCTTGCCGGCCGCGTCGGCTTCTGGCCTTCGGCCGTTGGCCCGGGAGCCGGCGCAGGCGACTGTTGCGCTGAGGGCTGCACCGGCTTGGTCTCGACCTGAGGCGTCTGGCTTTTGGCCTCGCTCGCCTGCTGAGTGGCTGGCTGCTCGACGGGCGTCTTGGCCTCCGCATCCGATTGGGCGGATGGCTTCGCGCTGTCAGGTTTCGGTGCTTCCGGCTGAGCCGCGGCCGGCGCCTGCGGCTGAGGTTTCGGCGTCTCCGCTTGCTGCGCCTCGGCCACTGGTTTGGCGGTCTCGATGGCCGGCTTCGGAGTCAGCGGCTTGGGTGTCTGCGCCACCGGCGTGGGCGCCAGGACGCCACCGAAATAGAGGCCCGCCGCCGCCAGGACGGCGATCGCCGCGGCGCCGCCGGCGATGGCAGGCATGCGCGAAGGCTTTTTGGGCGCGGCCGGTGCGGGCGCGCTGGCTGGAACGGCTGGCGCCGCGGGCCGTGGCTCCGAAAGGTAGGCGGGGCGCACATGCTCGACGAAACGCGGTTCGCCGGAAGGAGCCGGTGTCTGGGGCTTGGAGTCCGGCGGCGCCGTCCACCCGGCGCGCGGCAGGCCCGAGCGTTCGCGCGCGCCGAACGGCACCGGCGGCGGCAATGTCGGCTCAAGATCCTCACCGCGCGTTGCTCGGGCGATCTCGGCCATGCTGGCCGGCCGGTCGCGCGGATCCGGTTGCAGCATGGCTTCGATGAGTTCTTGGAAATCGGGATCTATATCCGACAGGTCCGGTACGCTCCGGCGCTTCTCGATGACCTCGTACTGCGAGCCGCTCATGTCGAGCGGTTTGCCGCGCAGCGCCGCGGCCAGCACCAGGCCGAGGCTGTAGATATCCGATTGCTCGCTGACCTCGCCGCCATAGAGGCCGAGCTGCTCCGGCGAGACGTAATTATACTTGCCGGCGAATTTGCCGCCGATCAGCGTTTCGCCGCCGACGGTGGCCGAGCGCGCGATGCCGAAATCGATGATCTTGGCGCGCTCGACCCGGCCGCCGGGCAGGATGATGTTGTCCGGCGAGAGGTCGCGGTGCACCGCGCCCGCCTGATGCACGGCGCTCAAGCCCGAGGCGAGGCGGTGGCAAAGCCGGCGCACATCGTCGCTTGGCATCGGCCCGCGCCGCATCATGTCGAACAGCGACTGGCCGTCCACGAACTCCATCGCGAGATAGGGGCGGCCGATCCCCGTATCGATGGTGAACACGTGGTAGCGCACCACCGCGTCATGCGATAGGTGGTTGAGGATCGACGCTTCCTTGCGGAACAGCGACAGGATCGTCTGGTCGCGGGCGAATTCGGGCAGCACAATCTTGATCGCCACATGGTCCCCGGTCTGGATGTTGTGACCGCGATAGACCTCACCCATGCCGCCGGACGCGATCCTCTCGTCGAGCTCGTAGATGCCGCTGAGCTGCGTGCCGACCCCAGCATAGGTGACGTTCGCCGAGATCCGGGTCTTGTCGTCGTCGCTCATCTGGCCAGGCCCTCCGATGCGGACCGATCCGGATGGGGCGCGCCGTTGCGCCCGCCGCCGATCTTCACAAGTACGATGGTCACATTGTCGGTACCGCCGCGCGCCAGCACCGTATCCAGGAGGGCCTGGCATGCCGCCCGCGGCGTGGCGGACCTGGCCGCGGCCTCGATCTCGGTGTCGCTGACATGCGCCGTCAGCCCGTCGGTGCCAAGGACGAAAACGTCGCCCGGCATTAATTCGCCCTGCTGGAAATCGATCTCGAGCTCGTCGCTGACGCCGACCGCATGCGTGATCACATTGCGGCGCGGCCAGGTGCGCGCCTCCTCGGCGCTGATCATGCCGCGGTCGAGCAGTTCCTGCACCTCGGTGTGATCCTTCGAGACCTGGAAGATCGAGCCGTTGCGCACGAGATAGATGCGGCTGTCGCCGGCCCACAGGCAGGCGAAGCGCCCGTCCATGGCAAGCAGGGCCGCGAAAGTGGAGCCGATGGTGATGCCGCGCGATCGCGATATGCCCCGGATCTCGGCATTGGCGCGGCTGAGCCGGTCCTCGAAGCGGGCGCGAAGGTCCGGCGCGGAACTCGCGATACCGATTGTCGCCAGATGGTCGACGATACTGGCCGAGGCGACCTCGCCGGCCTCATGCCCGCCCATGCCGTCGGCCACCACCCAGAGCCCGGTCTGCGGTTCGATGAGGTAATTGTCCTCATTGTGGTCGCGCACGCAGCCCTTGTGGCTCACGCCGAAGCTGTCGATGGGAAGGCCGACAGTGCTCAATTTGCCACCAAGCGCTCGGCGAGCGTCCTCTGTGACCAGCCATGGGCCGCGTGCCCACGCCACTCTGCCATAAGCGTGTACATTAGAGTATCGAAATGAAGACGCGCTCCGGCCATCTCAGAACGCCTTCGGACAGCTGAAGCCTGACAAGGCTGGCAAGATCAGGGGGTTGGCCCCTGAGCCGGCCTGGATCGTGTAGGCGACATCGCGTCCGCCGATCACGAAGCGCGCCTCGGTGCTGGCGCCGTCGCCGCTGATCGTCGCCTTGTCGAAAAGCCGCTTCAACGCCCACGGCCCTTCGAATTTGAGCGCCGACTCGCGTCCGGGCATTTCCGGCATGAGGCTGAGGCTCGCCGATCCGGACGCGGCGCCGCTCGGCCATGTCACGATGCTCGGCGCGTTGCCGGCCTGGGCGCTTTGCACCGTCTGCCCGTCCACGTTGAGCACCGCGCTGTCGGCTTCGCTGTTCAGCGAGGTGGGTGTGAAGGTGATCGACACCAACGGCGTCGATCCGCCCGACGGGAAGAAGGCGGCGCGGATTTCCGCCGCCGCCTGGAATGCCTTCAAGGTCGATTTCGCAAGGTCCTTGCTGGAGCGCGCATTCTGCTTCCAGCTCCATTCCTGCCCGGTCATGTCGATCAGCGGCGCAAGGTTCTGCGCGAAGAAACGGTCCATCAGGCCGCCAGGCGCGAACAGCTTGGCGAAATCCGCCATCGAGATGTCCTCGCTGCTGTCGCCGGCGAAGGGATAGCGGCCGTTGACCGCCTCCTCGCAGGCGCGCGTCACCGTCTGGTCGAGGCTCTGGTTGAGGTTGGCGATCGAGGTCTCCGCGACATTGCCCTCGAATTCGTCCGCCGCCGCATTGACCATGCGCGCCAGCGGCTTGGGCAGACGCGAGACATTGGCCCGCAAGGTCGAGATCTGCAGCTGCAGATTGGCGTTGACGCGTTCGGTCTGCGTGGGGACATCGGCGGCGAGCTTCACGCTCTGAAAAATGTCGTGGAAGTTCTGCGTCAGCGCATCGAGCGGCCGGCGCCCGGGGTTGCCGCTGACCAATGCCTGGAACGAGCGGAACTGCGCCTCGACGCTCGCGCCGGCATTCTGCGCGACGGCCGCGCTTGTGCCAGCGCGGCTCTGCGACTTGCCGCCGGCGATCTGCAGGCCGATGCGGGCGAGGCCCTTGGCCATGCTCGCGGGATCCGGCTCAGTCGTCCCGGTGTCGCCCTGGCCGGCGGCAGGGTCCTTGGTTAACGCGGTCTCGTCGGCGATCGCCGTGAACAGCTGGTCTAGAGGCGAGTCCGGCGCGGCTAGGGCGGAAAGCGCGAGATATTGCGGCTTGTCCTTCAGCATCGCCTTGAGCTTCAGCTGGTCGAGCACGCCGTTCCAGGCGGCGGCGAATTCCTTGCCGTAGCGGTCGATGAGTTCGGGACCGAGCTTGGGCAGGTCCTGGTCGATACCGCCCTGTTCGCCGCCGCCGCCGAGCACCCACCGGTCGTCGACGAGCATCTGCGCGATGCGCGACAGCTGCGGCAGGAAGAAGCGGTTGAACCCGGCACGCGTGTAAAGGCCGGGAACGCGGAGATCGGCGAGCTCGCTGCCGTCTATGCGCTCGAACAACAGCTGCGCTTCCGGACCGGCTTTCGCGGCGACGGAGAAATCCTGCAGCCTCGCCGCGTAGAGCGCCGACTTGATCTGCGCCGAGGCGCGGTCGGCAAGACTCATGCGTCCGAGCGAGCGCTGCGCGGCCTCGACCAGCGGCTGGTTGAGCGCGAAGGTTGGATCATAGGCGTCGTCGAGCGCAAGCATGGCGCGCAGATGCTTTTCGAGCTGCGCGCGGCCCTCGCGGTTGTTCTCGCCGGGATAGCGGTTCTCCTCCCAATCCTGCTTCATCCAGGAGACGATCAGCTCGTCGTCGACCTTCGGCGCCTTGCCGCCCAGCATCAGATAGATCTTGAGCGGCTCGTAAAGCGCTATCGGATCGGCCATCCTGGCCTGGATCGTCCGCTCGGCCTGCACCAGCAGCCGCGAGCGGAAGCTTCGCTCCAGTGCCTGCCGGTAGGCGGTCTTGGAAGCCGACAGCAGCCGCTCGCGCTGGCTGAGCCCGAACGTCTCCTCGATCGGCCTGCCCTGGTCGCCATTTTCGAAGCCCGCCGGCAGGTTGCGCAGCTGATCGAGCGGACCGATGACGTTTTCGAGGTCGACGTCGGTCACCGTGGTGCTCTTCAGCAGGCTGTCGGCGCTGTCGCGATAATGCGCCATGGCTTGCCTTGTGGAGGCGATCAGCTCTCTGTTGGCGAAGAAGCTGAGGCCCAGCACGCCGAGCGCCGACAAGGCAGCCAGCGCGATCGCGGCCAGGCCGCCGAACCTGGCGAGCCGGATGCGGCGCTCGGCCGCCCTGTCGAACGAGACCCAGCCGGATTCCGGGAAGATCACCTTGGTCAGCAGGTCGTGCAGGAAGAAGCTCTTGCCGACGCCGGAAAGATGCGCCTGCGAAGCGCTGCCGAAACTGCGGCCGATCGCGCCCAGCACCTGGTCGAAGGGTGTCCCTTCCTGCGTGCCCGACGAGAAATAGAGCCCGCGCAGGCTGACATTGACTTGGCTGCGCGATGTGTCGAACAGGCTGCCGATGAACTGCGTTATCCGGTTCTTCAGCGCGCCGAACTGCGCCGGGAAGCCGAACAGCGCGATCCGCGCCACCGGGTCGTTCTCTTCCTGCAGACGGTCGGCGACCTCTTCGGCGAGCCGCGTCGCCAGCCCGTCGAATTCCGCCGGCGCTTGACCGGCCATATTCCTGGTGCGGTCAGCAGTCTGGAATGTCGCGCCCCACACCTTGCGCCGGCGCGCCTCGTCGAAATCGCCGAAATAATCCATGAAGCCGGCGACGAGATCGGCTTTGGTGAAGAGCAGATAGACCGGGAACTGGATCTTGAGCGTCTCGTGCAATTCGCGCAGGCGGCTCCTGATCTCGGTGACATGCGCGTCGAGCTGCCGGTCGTCGAAGCCGATGAGATCCGAGAGGCTGATGGCGAGGATGACGCCGTTGATCGGTTGCCTGGTGCGGTGTTTCTTGAGCAAGCCCAGGAAGGCGAGCCAGCTCGCTCTGTCGCGCTCGCGGTCGGACTCCTGCGTCGTATAGCGGCCAGCTGTATCGATCAGCACCGCTTCGTCGGTGAACCACCAGTCGCAGGACCGCGTGCCGCCGACGCCGGCCACCGGCTGCGCGCTGCCAGAGCCGGCAAGCGGGAATTTCAGCCCGGAATTGACCAGGGCCGTCGTCTTGCCGGCGCCGGGCGGGCCGATGATGATGTACCAGGGAATGTCATAGAGGAAATTGCGCTTGCCGCTCGTCCGCTTCAGCGTCGCGATGGCTTCGCTCATGCGTGCTTCGAGCACCTGGGAATCGTCGTTGCGCTCGTCGCCGCGCGCGATGGCCGCTTCGAGCGCCTTTTGCGCCTTGCGCCGCTGCCAGAAGCGGATCCCGTAGAACAGCGCGAGCGCCGCAACGCTGACGCCGATGATCGTGGCCCTCAGCCACACAGGACCAAGCGGGCGCGTATCGGCAAAGCGGATCAGCGGTCCGGCATACCAGACCGCCGCCGAGAAACCGGCAAGCGCAGCCAGGCTGAAGATCCGCAGCATCCAGCGCATCAGCCGCCGTTCTCCACAGCACTGGTCTGCAAGCTCTCCTGTTTCGGGATCATCACGTCGACGCGGCGATTCTTGGCGCGGCCGTCCGCCGTGCCGTTGTCGGCGATCGGTTCGTCCTCGCCCTTGCCGTCGGCACTCAGCCGCGAGGGGTCCTTCACCTGCTTGGCCATTATTGCCTGGACGGCCTTGGCGCGAGCGACCGAGAGGTCGAAATTCGATTTGAACTGGCTCGATTTCTTCGGCTTCACATTATCGGTGTGGCCGACGATCCGGATCGGCCCGGATTCGGCGTCAAGCGTGGTGGCGATGTCGGTCGCGATCGGCTGGAACTGCGGCTTCGGCTCCGCCTGGCCGGGCGCGAATAGAAGCTGGTTGTTGATCTCGATGACGATGAAAGCGCCTTTCTCGCCGACGCTCAGCCCGCCTCCGGCGATCTCCTTGGCAAGGGCGGCGCGGATGCGGTCGATCTGGGCGGTGTCCGGAACAGCGGGCGGCGGCGGGGCGGCTTGCTCCGGCTCAGTGGGCGCCGCCACGCTGGCGCGCTCTATGGTGACGGGCGTCGATGGATTGAGCGCCAGCAACTCGCCAGCGGTCGCGTCGCCTTCATCGGTGATCAGCACCCGCAGCCCGAAGAAGGCCGCCGTGACCAGCGTCGCCGCGGCGGCCGCGACCGCCCAGAGCGGCAGCCGCGCCCTCGGCTTCGGCAGCGCCGCCGCCATGCCTTGCCAGTGGGGCGAGATGTCTTCGCCGGCGCGCGGCTTGAAGTAGCGCAGCGTGTCGTAGACGTCGCGCCGGACGCGTTCGAGCGTATCTCGTTCCTTGGCCAGCCCGCGATACTGGCCCTCGAAGCCCACAGACAGGCAGGCATGCATCAGTTCGAGCAGGTCGTAATGCGCTTCCGGCGTGGCGAGGATGTTGTTGAGCGCTCCGTAGAAACCGGCGCCGGTCGGTTGGGTGTGAAAGAACCGCGCCACCAGGGCGTGCTGAAGCCAACTGTCCTTGCTCGGCCAGGGCAGATTGCCGACAAGGTCGTCGGCGGTTTCGCAAAGGGCGAATTTGGCGATGCGTGCGTCTTCCTCGGCTACCCCTGCCTTCGCGATTGAAAGGTCGAAGGTCTCGATCGCGTCGGCAATATGCTCCGCCAAGGGTGCGGCTTGCCGGTCGACCGGCATCAGCCGCAATTGACCGAGAAGCATCAACAGCGGGGCCGCCGCGGCAAGGATCGGATTGGCGGCAGCGTATTTCACGCTGGAGGCGGCGTCGAGCAGGGCATCCTGCTGCACCCCCGGCGCCGCATTTGCGGCCGCTCCCGGAGCTGGCCCTTGGAAGAGCACGGTTCCGGACGACCAGCCGGTAGGCATCTGCCGGCCGCCACCGGGATCGAACACCGTCGCTTCGCGGGAAGGCGATAGAGCTGGCCGCACGCTTTCCGGACCGGATCCCTCGGCAGCCGCAAGGGGTTTCTGCTTCGGTCGCGGCGCGCGGATGACGGTCTTGTCCGCCGGCCCGGAGGGGTGGTCCTTCGAGCTCATCGGCGGCGCCCCGCGTTCAAGCCGCAAGGGGCATGTTCTCGATCGGGGAAACGCGTTTCAGGCTGAACCTCGGCGGCGGGCCGCTTGGAAAGGCTCATCTCGCCGAAACATGACATTGCTGCACACGCCCCAAGCCTCGCCGCCTTGCCCGCCGGGCTGGCGTCCCTGTGCATTCTAGTCGCCCGGATACCCAATTGAAACGGGCCGCCGATTGAAATCCGGAAGCAAGATGCTCGAAGCGGCGTCTTCTTCTATGAGACCCGTCACATACGGCCGGCGCGGTTAGAGCAATTCCAGGAAAAGTGTGAGCGGTTTTCCGTCTGGAATTGCGTGAAAACAAGAAGATGGCGCATTTCACCGTTTCCGTGAAACGGTGAAATGCGCTTGGGCCCGTGCGTCTATTTCTGCTTGTCGGCCTTGGCGTAAGCTTCGGCGAAATAGGTGAGGAAGACATCCAGCATGCCGTTCTCATGCTTATCTTCCATCGTCCGCCATGTCGCGACGAGCGCATCCCAGGCCTGGCTCTTCCTGGACGAGAAGGACGCAGGCGGGATTTTCTTCGCGATCGCCTCCGGCGACAGGTCGTCGAGCAGCCGCGACAGCGCCGCCTGCATGGCGGCGTAGGTGGCGATTTCGTGGGCTTTCAGGTCGCGGAACGCATCCTCGACGCTGCGCCTGGCATCGAGATAGCCCGCCCTGCGCTTGGCGAACATGATCTCCAATATGTCGTCGGCGCCCGGCACGAATTTCAGCGGGTTGTTGTCCTCGGCGCCGATCATCGTGCGGTTCGCGCTCTTGGCGAGCACCTTTGCCGCCGCGCGCGCCTTGAGCAGCAGGGACAGTTGCTCGACCGTGGTTCTCAGCACTGCGCCGATCTCGGCCGCGACCTCGTGAGGATTGCGCGCCTGCAGCAAGTCGGGCGCGATGCCTGCCGCCCTGGCGATCTCGCGCAATATCGCATCCGCTTCCGCGGACCGATTGGGTGGGGCTGCCGGCCCTGGCTGTTGCAACGCCGAGGATGTCGACACCCGCGCCGCCCCGGCCGAGCGCTGATCCGTCGGATTGAAGAGCGGCTCATGGCCGAAATCCAGGGGGGCGCCGGTCGAGGGCGGCAGCTCGCGTTGCGTGGAGCCGGTCCTGGTCTGCGGATGTCCGGTCGCGGCTCTCTCATCTTCGATCGAAACGCCGACGACATAACGGCCGATCAGCAGCCGGTCGCCCTGTGCCAGCCGGTGCGGCCCGGCCATGCGCTGGCTCGAGCCATTGATGAAGGTGCCGTTGCGCGAGAGGTCGTAGAGCCAGAATGAGCCCGCCTGGTAGCGGACCTCGCAATGCCGGCCCGAGATGAACTTGTCCGGATCGGACAGCGTCCAGTCGCAGTTCTCGCGGCCGATCTCGAAGCTGCGGTCGCGGGCGGTATAGCTGGCGGCGGTGCCGGCTGGCAGCCTGTCGACATTGCTGATCTGGAGAGAGATGAACATCCGGAAGCGTCGCCGAACTTGGTCAACAAATGCTTATCTTGCGCGCAATTCCGGGCGGAAAACCGTTGAGCGCCCTTCCGGAATTGCTCTGCTATTCTAGCAGCTTGCAAGCCGAGCGGGAGAGGAGCGTTTCACACCGGCGTATGGGCACGCTTTAGCCATCGCTATTATTTGGCCTCCCTCAAACATGTGCTAGGCTGACGCGGATACGGTGCGGTGAACTCGAACGCTCCCGAACGTGATGCAGTTAATAGAGCGGGGGCTTCAAACCGTCACACTGGCGGCCGCGTCGAGGAGGGGCACGACCCATGCCGAACGAACGTGCCACGGTTGTACAGACGCCGGCTGGCGCCGACCTGACCTTCACCCATCTCGTCGGGCGCGATGAGATCAGCCGCTGCTTCGCCTATACGGTCGGCTTCGTCTCGAAGAACCGCGACGTCGACCCGCTGAAGATGCTTGGCGGCATCGTTTCGGTCGAGGGCGAGTCCGATCCCAAGCGCTGGTTCAGTGGCCTCGTGTCGGATTTCAAGCTGACCCGCATCGAGGATCGGCTGGCCTTCTACGAGGCGACCGTCAGGCCGTGGCTCTGGTTCCTCGGCAACACCACCGATTGCCGCATCTTCCAGAACATGACGGCGGTGGAGATCGTCGAGAAGATCTTCTCGAAATATGGCATCGCCAAATTCGAGAAGCGGCTGCAGGGCTCCTATCCCCAGCGCGAATATTGCGTGCAGTATGACGAGAGCGATCTCGATTTCGTGCAGCGGCTGCTCGAGCACGAAGGCATTTTCTATTTCTTCGAGCATGACGAGGGCAAGCACACGCTCATCCTCTGCGACGCGATGAGCAAGCTGAAGCCGGCGCCCGGTTACGAGAAGGTGCTTTACAACTTCGAGGGCCAGGCCTCGCGGCGCGATGTCGAATATATCACCGAATGGATACCGGGCAGCGCGGTTCGGCCGGGCGCCTATGCCCACACCGACTATGATTTCGAGAAGCCCGGCGCCGATCTGATGGCGAAATCCGCCCAGCCTTTCGCCCACAAGGAGGCGTCCGGCGAGAACTATCGCCAGCCAGGCGCCCATCTCGATGTCGGGCGCGGCGACAAGATCGCCGGGATCCGCCGCGAGGAGCTTCAGGCCGTGCACCAGCACAGCACCGCGGTTGGCACGGTGCGCGGCCTTTTTTCCGGCTGCAAGTTTACGCTGGAGAGCTTTCCGCGCGACGACCAGAACCAGGACTATCTGGTGGTCAGCGCCGAATACCGCCTGTTCGACCCTGGCTACCGGACCCAGAACGAGGCCCACAACGAGAATTTCAAGGTGGTGCTCGGCGTGGCCCCCACCAAATTGCCCTATCGCCCGCCGCGCATCACGCCGCGGCCGATCATGCGCGGCCCGCAGACGGCGACCGTCGTCGGCCCTTCGGGCGAGGAGATCTTCACCGACAAATATGCCCGCGTGAAGGTGCAGTTCCACTGGGACCGGCTCGGCAAGAAGGACCAGAACTCGTCCTGCTTCGTGCGCGTCTCGCAGACCTGGGCCGGCAGCAACTGGGGCTTCATCCAGATCCCGCGCATCGGCCAGGAGGTCATCGTCGACTTCATCGAAGGCGACCCGGACCTGCCGATCATCACCGGCCGCGTCTACAACGCCTCGCAGATGCCGCCCTACGGGCTGCCGGGCAACGCCACCCAGTCGGGCTGGAAGTCCAATTCCTCGAAGGGTGGCGGCGGTTACAACGAGCTGATGTTCGAGGACAAGGCCGGCTCCGAGCTGGTCAATTTCCAGGCGCAGAAGGACCACCACCTGCTGATCAAGCACGACCGCAACAAGACGGTTCAGCATGACCAGTCCGACCGCATCGACCACGACGCCAAGCACTCCGTCGGCCACAACCTCGACGAGGACGTCGGCAACAACAAGACGGTCAAGATCGGCGTCGACCAGACCACCAACATCGGCTCGAACGACACCGAAACGGTGGGCGCGAACCGCAAGCTGACGGTGATGGCGAATGAGACGATCCACGTCGTCGCCAACTCGACCGAGAACATCGACGCCAACCATTCGCAGACGGTGGGGCTCAATCAGACGGTCACGGTGGGGGTGGCGCGTGTCGATACGGTGGGCGCTGCCGAGGCGAGAACTGTTGGCGCTTCGCAGACGAACACGATTGGGGCGACGCGGTCGGTGAGCGTAGGGATCAGCCAAAGCCACAGCATTGGCGCCGGCGACTCGTGGACCATCGGTGCGGGGCAAGACATCAGCATCGGCGCCGGGCAGACTGTTACCATCGCATCGTCACAAGCTACCGACATAGGCGCCTCCCGAGCCACCAACATCGCATCCAACGACGCCACCGATATCGGCGGCGGTCACATGCTCAAGATTGCCAAAGGCAGCAAGATCGATGTCGGTGAGAGCGGCGTTATCGAGGTCGGCAAGAATTTCACGCTCGACGCCAAGGAGAGCATCACCCTGAAGACGGGCAGCGCGCAGATCGTGATGAAGAAGGACGGGACGATCATCATCGAGGGCAAAGATATTACCGTCAAGGGCTCGGGCAAGATCAACATCAAGGCCTCCAGCGACGTGATCATCAAAGGCTCGACGATCAATGAGAATTGAGGGTGGCGATGAGCAAGGTCAGGGCTAAGATAGACGGCGTCGTAATCGGTGCCTTCCTGGGTTTCGGTGAGGAGGCGCCGCTCGTCGTTTTCCCCGGCAATCCGGAAAAAACAGCGTTGCCCGCGCACAGCCTGTGCGAATTGTCTTCCAATATGATTGGCTGTGAGGTGGCCTTGCTGTTCCAGGAAGGCAACCCTCGCAGGCCTTTGATCGTCGGTCGGATCGTCGATCCCAACCGCTCGAAGACGGCTCCGCAAGTCATCCGTGACGGGCAGCGTGTGCAGATCATCGCTGAGGAACGCCTCGAGCTCAGATGTGGCAAGGCGATCATCCTGATGGAGGCGGACGGCCGCATCACAATTCGCGGCGCTCATATCACCAGCCACGCCAGTGGCGCTCAGCGCATTCGCGGCGGCTCGATCAACCTGAATTGATGCAGACTCCGTTGAAGGCACAGGGTCCACGGCCGGCCCGCATTGCGGCGGAAGTCATACGCCAGCACGCGGAGCTTGTCGCCTTCCTGTGGGCGCAGCGTGACAGTTGGTCAGCTGAGGATCCGCCCGACGCCAGGGTCATCGCCGGGATCGACCAGCGACTCGAGATAAACCTGGACGCCCTGCGCATCGCCGCCGCCTCCGCCTGGCCGTTTCTGATCGCGCAGCACGAGGACTTCCCAGACAAGGGCGAACTGTTCGCTTTCGCGTGGATGGCTCTGGAGCTGGCCGACGGCGAGAAAGTGGCCCAGGCGGTAGAATTCGGGCGTCTGACAAGTGACGACGCTAAGGGCCTGGTTGGCGCGCTGGCATGGCATAAGCCAGCGGTCATCGGGCCGGTTGTTCGCAAGTGGATAGGCGAGCCGGATGCCTTCCTGCGCTTTCTAGCCGTTTCGGCATGCGCGGAGCACACCGTTGACCCAGGCGCGACTTTGGCCAGGCTGGTTAAGGATCATGATCCCAGGGTGCGCACTGCGGCCTTGCGCCTTGCCGGTCAACTGCGACGCTTCGATCTGGTACGCGACGTCCATGACGCGTTCGATCACGAGGATGAGCGCGTCCGGCTTTGGGCCGGCTGGGCGCTCGTCGAATTGGGGTCGGGAGACCTCACGCGGCAGGAACTCAGGAAGATCGCGGCGGCCGCCGGCCCGGATGCCATGGTCGCGCTGCGCGCACTGGCAAAGGCGGGACCTGACAAGGACGTTCGCGCCTGGATGGGAGGGCTGATGAAGGCCCAGCAGACAGCGCCGCTTGCCGTCCGCGGCATCGGCATGCTGGGCGACAGGTCCGTTCTGGCCTGGCTCATCGAGCGTATGCGCGAGCCTTATGTGGCCGTCGCGGCCTGCGCGGCATTTCTCGAGCTTTTTCCCGAAGCCAGGTTGGAGACGAAGCTGTTCACGGTCGGCCCGGAGGAATTGGGCCCGGCCTTCGCCCAACACTTCGAGAACGACGTGGTAAAGCTTGCGTTGCCCGATCGGGTGCAAGCGTGGTGGTCGGAGAAGGGCACCGTGCCGCAGCGGTAAATCCGCAGGAGCAATTCCAGGAAAAGTGCCCCGTTAAAATCAAAGAGATAGGGGGTCCGTCCTTTCCGTGAAACGGTGAACCACCCCAGGTGCTGTTCTTCAGTCTGGTATGGGGTGTCCGAAGAAATAGCGTTGGCCGGGAACGAACCGGTTCAACTGATCGCTCTCCAGGAATTCCTCCAGAACGGCCACCGCATCGAGCCGGCGGTCACGACCCTTCTCGTTGAAAAGCCCCGTGCAATTGACGCCAGTTGCAGCTTCAAAAATGAGCAAACCGCGGTGGAATCGTTCGCTCTGTGCGTCTTCAGCCTCCAATTTGGCTAGCATGCCTTTTGCCAGTTGCACCACGTCCAATGTCCGCGCCTCAAAAACCTTCATACCGACGAGACCGTCGGCGACTGACGATCGAATGGAGTCCACCCGCTCCGCCAGGATCTCCGGAGTCGGCTGATCGTCACGCGAATAAAAGATTGGCCCGTCGTCGGACTCCAGCAGGTAAGAGAGTTCGCGAAGTGTCTGATCGCGGTCCTCATCGGGGTTCGTCCCAATGGAATAGAGTTTTACCAGCAAGGGAACCGCGCGGATGTCGCATGACAGGCCGATTAGTGCCGATAAATGAAAGCGAACCCACTCTTCGTTTTGCAATTTTTGAAGATGACTCAGCGCGGCTGTCATCTCGGTCCACCCACCAGCGCAACCAAGAATATTGACACCAGCGTACCAGATTAGGCTGTCTTGGCTGCGCAGGAGAATCTCTCTTACATGGGTCAGCTTCGAAAAATCTCCCTCCCGACAGTGCAGGTTTATCGTGTACAGATCCTCCCAAGCCGTGTTTGCCTTGAGGCTCAGGGAGTATTTTGAACTGACAGGATCTTCCTGAGGCAGAAAGAACCCCAGCGCGAGTGCGTCAAAGTCTCTTTCGATGGGCATATTCGATTCCAATCTCGATCACGAGGCGGCTAGATTAAACTTCTGGTTCCCTGTTCGAGTGTCGTTTGGAGGTCTTCAATGTCGTCGCACTCGGGGCCGCCCATTTTGTTGTCTGGCACCACATTGTCTGGATCGTTGCATCCGCCTGCTTGTTTCGGTGTCATGTGATTTCGCTTTGTCATGGTCGGACGCGTTGTCGGGGTGGAACCCCACTGCCTGTCGACTTTGGCTTTCGCTCGCCTGCCGAAAGCGTCGTCGCACACCTGCGCCACGGTTCTGGGCCCCGAGGCACCCCGAGGTGGATATCGCACCCCGGATGGAATTTCGAAATGTATGGCACAGCCGGAAGTATTCGACGGATGAACGTTGTTGCATCCGGCCCCGCCAGCATCGCGCGCCGCCCGCGCTTGCTGTTTTGCAAGCGTGAAATCTCTTAGCGTGTTGTACAGCGCCGTCTGGTCGGGACCTGGCGGGAGACGGTCGATTCGCGACTGCCAGAATTGAGTAGACGTCACGGCCCTGAATGGCCTTCCAGTTGCGGGGTCCTTCTGCCATTCGTGCAACGCGTCGCCGCAACAGGGACAAATTCCGGCGTCGATAACATCCTGGGCATCCGCAAGATTCTGAAATTCGATCGGCGGTAGCGGCGCTGTGGTGGTCCCGCTCGATGCATGATTGCTGGTGGTGATGTCGAAGTGCCGGCAGACGTTCTTGCCCTCGAACTTCACGTCCATGCACCAGGCCTGAAAATAGGTCTTGCCGGTGATTTGATGGGTGACGACATTCGCCCCGAAGGTGCGCGTCGCCGCCTCGTCGCCAAGGACCGGTTCCTGGTAGTAGGATTGCTGCGCCAGCGCGGCGCCTTTGCCGCCGATCAGCACCGTGCTGGAACCGGACTTCAGGTTGTTGGAGAACGAGGTGTCGGGGTACGGGATAGGGATCGGGCCGGCTGGCGGCGAAGGCGGCGACATGCAGACGTCCGGAAACCGTGCGATGGACTTGTTCATGCCGTTTTCGGCGGCGATTTCCCACATTCCTGCAAAGACTTTCTTCGTCATGCGGAAACCTCCTACGCAGAAACCACGGCGGCCGCGCGGCCGCCAAACGCCATCGAACTTCCGTGCAGAGCCGCGAGTTCGCCGGGCGCATAGCCGCGCTTGAAAGCCTGTTCCGCCCAGGCGAACTGGATCAGGCCGGCCGCCGACCCGCAGTCACCCATGCAGTCGGCCGCGTGCCAAACGGGCTGCGCCGGCCGCGTTTTGCGCGTGTTGCGCATCTGCGCCAGCACGAGTTCCTCGAATGAATATGATTCGCCCCCGACATCGCTGAGCCGGAACGCAACCTCGTGCAACTGGACGCCGGCCTCGCCGAGCGCGGCTTTCAGTGCCGCGCTGAGGCCGTCGGCCCGGAAAGGGTCCTCGTTGCTGGCTGTTGCGGTCTCAACGGCGAGGCCTAGGCCCCGCAGCCGCAGGGACCCCTCGACGATCGGACGTTTGCTTACCACCAGAATGCAGGCCGCTTCGCCGGGGATGAGGCCATCGGTGATCTTGCTGGTCTTCAGCCGCATCCGATTGTCGAGCCAACTCAGCGCGCGCGCGTCGATTAGGCTGTCGATCGCCATGACGAGGCATGCCTCCACGTCGCGCTCGCCAAGCAGCTTGCGTGCCTGTTCAATGGCGACGAATGCCGAAATCTGGCCATGAGCAACTTGGAAGGTTCGTGGTCCAGCCAATGGCTTGCCGCCGGCAACCGTGAGCCCGGACAGAATTCCATTGATGCGCGCGCCTGGCATGCCGGCGTCACGACCGCACAGCAGGAAAGGCATCTCGCCCCAGGGCAGCATGGCAGCAAACCTGGCATCGATTTGCTCGACGGCAAGCCGGGCCAGCGTAGCAAGGCGCGTTCGGCCATGCGCCTCCGGCGGGACGCCGTCGACCCTGGCTCCGCGAATCGATTGGCCGCCGCGGTCGCGGTAAGGCAATTCCTCAAAGACCGGGATGCCCGCCCGCATCGCGGCAGCGGCGCTTGCCGGCGTGTAGCCGACTGGGCACACGATGCTGGCGCAGGCAATGGCCGTCATCTCTTCTTGCGCCTCCCGGCCAATGCTGCGACCGCTTCCTTCAAGCCGGCGTAATGTGGCTTGGGATCGGCGGGTTTCGGCTCCCTGCCTACTTGCACCTGCTGCAGCTTCACAAACTTCCTGGGCAGCTTCGTGCTTACCCGCCCCACCAGGACGATCCTGCCTTCATGCGGCACGATGGTCAGAGTGTCCGGTGTCACCATCTTGTGCTCTGTCCTGTCGTCGTACATGAAGCGCACCGGCACCGACAGCGCAGGCAGCTTGACCTTGAAGATACCGCCTTTGGTCATGCCGGCGCAGCCGAACATCATGCCTTCGGAAAGCTTGTCGAGCCATTGGTCCTCGGGCGCGGCCTGGAAATAGCGGTCGTCGAAATCCTGCGGCAGGAAGGGCAGGACGTTTTCCATCCAGTGCTTGTCATAGGTGCCGGCATAGCGCGCACGGTCCTTGGCAAAGCGCGGCACCGGGCCGAAGCCGATCGGGCGCGGCCGGTCGTTCCAGATGCGCATCCGCGACTGGGGGTGCTCGACGCATGGCAAAGGTGTGCCGTCAATATTGCCCTGGCCGGCAAGATAGCCGCTGCCGATGGGGTTGACCGCGTCGCTGCGATGCGTTGCCGGGTCTGGATCCGTTCGATCGGTGCCGCCGAAGGTGAGGTGCCATGCCAGGGGCATCGAAACGAAGGGTGTCGGCCGGGAAGCCTGGATGCCAAGCCCGCCCCTGAACCAGCGCCTCTGGCCGGTAACCACCGCCCGCTTGTCCAATCCCGGGCCGACCAGGCGCACTTCGACCGATTCGGCCTGTTGTCCAGGCGGCGCCATCGCCACCGCATCGAGCAGGACCTCGCATTTGGGCTTGACGGGAGCGAAGTCAGTCTCGACGCGGATGGAGGTGGATTCCGGATCGCCGTAATGCGTATCGGCGTACACGAAAGGCGACTGCGCTTTGCTGGGCGTACAGTTCCCTTGCTCATCGACATCGTATGTCGCGCGCACGACCGCGACGCAAAACTTGACGCAATGCTTGTCCTGATAGGGAAAAGTCTCGGCGAGAAACGGCGTAGTGTTCTGGCTGACGAACATCAACTGGTCTCCCAACTCGCCGCAAAAATCTGCTCCAGCGTCGGTTGCGGCGCCTGCGGATCGACGTCGAAAATATCCGTATGCGCCGTCCACGCCACGAGGTCGCCGATGACATCGCCTTCGCCGCTGACAATTGGAACCGGCAGGGCAGCCAGCGCGGCGTCGAGTTCGTCGGACGCCAGCTCGCCCCGCTGCGCGGCCAGGGCCGGGGTCTCGATGCTTTCAAACCATGCGTCGGCATAAGCCAGCTTGAGGGGCGCCTCCGGGAGCCTTGCGACGACGCTCAACGGAAATTGCCTGCCAACCCGGTCGGCGCTTTGCAGCACGATGCCCGCCGAGGCGCCGAAGGAAGCGGGGCCGGCCAGAAAGCGCAGCGCCGTGCCCATTGGCCAGGTCTCGAGCCCGAACAACGGCACGATGTGCTGCGCCAGCCAGCGGTCCCACACACGCACGAAATCGCCCGGCAGCCGCCGCGTCACGAAGTCGCCGGCGGCGGGCATCTTGCCGTAGAAGCCGGGCAGGATCAGATCTGCGGCGGACATGTGAACTTCTTGAACATCTCTAGCGTGTACGGGTTCTCGACGCTGGCCGCCTTGAGCTCGAAGTCGGCCCACATCCCCTTGGTGCCGAGCCGCAGGCTGTAGACGTCGGTGAGCTTGGTGGCGTTGAAGCGGCCGCCGCGCAGCATTCTGAGCCACGCCCAACTGCCCGTTTCGTTGAGCATCACTTCGGGCGAGCCGTCGACCGGCTGGAAGGCGAGCGAGATCACGCCGGTGCCGTCCTTGCCGGGCCATGTCATCGGCTGCGGCCGGGTCGCGTTGTTGTAATAGACGAGGTTCTGGCCATCGAGGTTGAGCGTCACCCGCGCCACGTTGGGCGACAGGTCCTTCGGCTCCAGCGTGAAATTCATCACCGGCCCGGTGCCGCCGGGGAAGAGATCGTCGCGGATGTGACGCGCCTGCTCGAAGGCTGCCAGCGCCGCCGGATCGAGGCCGAAATCGGCGCGCCATTTCCACGGCTCGCTGGCGGTGTCGACATAGTTGATCAGATGGTCGTTGGTGAAGGCGTCGATCAGCCCGGTCGGCCCGAACAGACGCTGGAAGTCGCGCACATTGACGTCGACGGCGCTTTCCGGACTGAACGGATAGCGGTTGTTGAGCGCTGCCTGGCAGAAGGGCAGGATGTCGGCCCGCCAGATGGCGTTGAGCTCATTGGTGACCGCCTTCTGCGACAGGCCGCTGGTGTCGCCGGCGATGCCGCCCAGCCAGTCGTTGATCGGCGAAGGCAGGATCTGCGCTTGTCTCGCGACCGCGCCCGTCAGTTCGGCCAGCCCGCCCTGCTTCTTGATGGCGTCCTGCGGGTCAGGGTTTGCGGTGACCGTCTGCAGCACATTGGACAGCGCCGTCAGCGCCACGACGGCGGCGTCGAGCGCCGGCGGCTGGCCGTCGACCTGCGCGATCGTGCCCTTGAGCGGCTTGAAATGCTCGGCCACCAGGCTGCCGGTCATGTCGACCTGATCGGCCGAGCCCGCGCGCGGCAGCAGTTTCGCGCCGGTCTTCACCACCTTGCCCAATTTGCCGAGCTTGCTCAAAAGCTTCGAGCCGGTCTTGGCGGCGCCGCCGCTCTTGTCGTCGGCGGCTGCGTCGTCGGAGCGCGTGAGGTCGGTCTCCTGCACCACCGCGGTCAGCAGGCGCTTCAGCGCGGAGTCGGCGCTGGACAGATCCTTGAGGTTCTCGCTCGCGACGTTGAGATCGGTCAGCGGCGCCAGCCGCATATCGCGCAGGAAGGAATCCCACTGCGCGATATAGTCGTCGTAATAGAGCTTCAATATGTCTTCCGACAGCGCCGAGACCGAGGTCTCCGAATTCTCCGAGCAGCCGCCGGCAAACACAGCGCGGTCGAGCGCGGCCTGGCCGGCGACATCTTCGACCCGGTCGAGGATCGCGTCATGGAAACCGGCATAGGTGTATGGGCCCGGCACGCCGACCCTCAGCGTCTTGTCGGAGCGGCGCGCGAACACCTTGGCGCCGTTCGGTCCGGCGAAATTGGCCGGCACCCATTCCTTGACGGCGGCGACTTCCGGATCGGCCAGCAACTGCTTATAGGCGCGCTCCGGCAGCGAGATCGTGCACACCGTCTTCAGCGCCTCGGCGACCAGTTCCTTGTCCGGCGCGATATAGCTGTCGTCGACCGCCATGCGGCCGATCGCGGCAAGCTGGTGCTGTTCGGCGTCCGCGGTCGGGAAGGGCGGCGCGGGCGCGAATTGCGGCAGGCTGTTCACCCACCAGTTCTGCACGAAATCGGTATCCATCTGCGACAGGCCGGTCATCATGCGATAGGTCTTCAGCGCGCCGAGCATGAAATCCGGATCGCGGATCTGCCGCCACATCGTGGCTTCGAGCAACGCGACCATATGCGGCTCGAGCACGTTGCGCAGCGCATGGTCGTAAGTGTCGGTCTGCGCGCGGATGAGTTCGGCCGAAGCGGTCGGGCCGAGCAAATTGTGGACGGCATCCGGCGGTGCCGTACGGGCCGCTGCCACCGCATCCATCGCCGCCAGCGCGCCGTCCATGGTCGGCTGCTCGACCGCGGCCGGCATGGCGGCGACGTCGGTCAGCGGCTGCTGCAAAGCTTCGAACTGGCCAGCCTGCTCGGTGATCGCGTTGCGGTTGTCGAGATAGGACCAGGTGAACAGCCCGCCAGCGAGCAGCGCCGCGAGCGCGCAGGCCGCTGCCGCGCCGCGCCAGATCCAGGCGCGGCGGCGCTGCGCCAGCGGATCGAACGTGCCAAGGCCGGCCTCCTTGAAAATCACCTCGGTGAGCAGATTGCGCAGGAAGAAGCTGCGCTTCTCGACACGCGCCGCCGGCATGGCGCGGCGCGGCGGCAGCCCGAAGGAGGACGACAGCGCCGCGGTTAGCCGGTCGATCGGCGCGCCTTCCTGCGTCGCCGAGGTCAGGTAAAGGCCGCGCAGCCATGCGGCCTCCTCGTAGCGGCTCTCGCCGAACATCGCCTCGACCAGCACCTGGATCGGCTCCGACAGGCTGGCGAGCTGCGCCGGGAAGCGGAAGATCTCGGCGCGCTGGCCAAGCTTGTCCTCGTCCTCCAGCCGCGGCACCAGCCGCCGCTCCAGCTCGGAGGCGAGCCTGGCAAGCTCGGTCTGGATCATGCCGGCGTTGACGCGGGCGTCGAGCGGAAAAGTCGTCCCCCACACCTGCTCGCGCGCCGTCGTCGACAAGCCGCCGAAGAAAGCTTCGAAGCCTTTGATCAGGTCGGCCTTGGTCAGCATCAGGTAGACGGGCAGGCGGATCTCCAGCCGATCGTTCAGCTCCGCCAGCCGGCGGCGGATTTTTCGGCCATGCGCCTTGATCGCCTCGTCGCCCTCCGACAGCACGTCGATCGACAGTGCGACGATGACGCCGTTGAGCGCACGGCGGCCCCGGTGCTTCTTCAACAGGTCGAGGAAGCCCAGCCATTCCGTCGCGTCGACATCCGGCTGGCTCTCCTGCTGGACATAGCGGCCGGCCGTGTCGATCAGCACCGCGTTTTCCGAGAAGAACCAGTCGCAATTGCGCGTGCCGCCGACACCTTGCAGGTCGTCGGTCAGGTCGATCGGGAAATTGAGTCCCGACTGGCGCAAGGCCGTGGTCTTGCCGGTGGCCGGCGGACCGACGATCACATACCAGGGCATCTCGCGCAGGAATTTCCGGCCGCCGAGCTTGCGCCGCTTGAGCTCGGCCATCACCTCACCGAACTTGGCGCCGACAGCCGCGACGCTCTCCTCGCCGGGCGTGAGCTGCTTTTCCTGGACAGGCGCCGCGATCTCGGCGACGAACATGCGGTTGGCGCGGATCGCGCGGCGCTGCGCGATGATCAGCCAGATCAGCCATAGGATGATCAGCCCGGCGATGATGGCGATGCGCACATTGTCGGACTCGAACGGCGCGTAAGGGCCAACCTGCACGATCGGCCCGAACACCCAGATCAGCAGTGAAAGCAGCGCGATGCCGATCAGCGTCCACAGGAAACGCGAGGTGATGACGGCCCAGAGGAAGCGCAGGATGAACATCTCAGAGCCTCTTCTCGACCAGGACCTCGACGCGCCGGTTGAGCGCGCGGCCTTCCCGAGTGGAATTGTCGGCCACCGGATCTGTTTCGGCGCGACCCTCGGATGAGATGCTCTCCGGCGGCACGCCGGCCTGCACCAGAAGCTTGGCTATGGTCTCGGCGCGCGCTTCCGACAGGCGCTGGTTGCTGGCAAGCGGGTTCGACTTCTGCAGGCGCACATTGTCGGTATGGCCGACGACGGTGATCTTTCCGATCAGCTCCTTGTTGTCCAGGATAACCTTGGCGATCGACGCGATCAGCGGCTCGTAACCCTCGGTCAGCGTCGGCCGCGACGACTGGAACAGCTCGGGATTGGAGGACTGGATGATGAGCTTCGCCAGCGAGACGCTCTCGGTGCCGCTGAGCGCGCCTTTGAGGTCATCCGGCGCCGCGGCCTTGAACTCGGGCAGCAGCGCGAAATCGACCGGCTGCGGCGCTTCGGGTTCGGGCGCATCCTGCTTGGGCGCGGCGCGGGTGACGTCGCCGCGCGAGGCCGGCGGCAGCGTGCGCACCAGCGCGGAAAGCTCGACGGCCTGGCTGCTCAAGCCCATCGACAGGCCGGCATATGCGGCAGCGGCGACGACAATCGCGGCAAGCGCCATCACCCAGATCGGCACGATGAAACGCTGCGGCTCGTCGGACGCGATCACGCCCTTCCAGTTCGGCGACAGCGGCGAATCCTCGGCATCCGCATTGCGCAAGAAGCGCGCCGCAGCTACCCGCACGGCGTTGAGCGAACGGTCGCCGGCCCGGCCTGGCACCCGGTACTTGCCGCGGAAGCCGAGCGCCAGGCAGTAATATTGCAGCTCCAACATTTCGCGGTCGCGGTTTGGATGCCGCTCCAGCTCGTCGAGACGGGTGAAGAACTGGGTACCGGCATCGACGTCGCCGCGCAGCATCACCACAAGCGGCTGGCGCGGCCAGGCGCTGGCGCCGCCCCATGGCGTGTTGAGCGCGAGGTCATCGAGCAGCGCCGCCACGGCCCAGGCCGCTTGGTCGGCGCGCTCCAGCGAGGCGCCCGAGGCAACAGCGGCGTCGCGCGCCCGCACCAGTTCGTCGAGCAGGCGTGTGCGCATCACTTCCGGGTTCTCCGGCGCCAGCGCGCTTTCGAGCTCCGGCGCGAATTCGAGCAGCGGCGCGAAGATGTTGATCAGCGTATTGGGATGGGCGCGCGCCCGCTTGACCGGCGCGCCCGGCGCCAGCGGCGCCATCGGCCGGGGCGCCGCACCGGTCAGCCGGATGCGTGTGCGCTCGCGATCCTCCGACAGTCCGAAGGGATCATCCCGGCTCATGACTTCACCTGTTCACCGAATAGCAGTCGACCTGCGGCTCGCTCGGCAGCACGCCGGAAACGCCGATGACGAAGCCCGGAGCGTCGAGCAGCGAGGCCCAGTGCTCGCTCTTCTGGTCGAGCTCCAGGCACAGCCGGTCGCCGTCATAGGGGATCTCGCGGGGCTGCGAGTGCAGCGGCTTCAGCGGAATGCCAGGCAGGCGCGATTTCCACAGGCCCTCGAACTGGTCGGCCGAGCCGACCGTCGCCTGGTTGACGAAGATCTTGCGCAGCGCGTCTTCCGAAAGCTCGGAGCCGACGCGGATGACGATGCGGCTGGCAACCAGCAGCTTCGGGTTGTCGATCCGCACCTTCCAGACATTGGTCGCGTGTCGCATGACCGGCAGCGCGCGCGACTTCGGCTCGATGTAGCGCAGGCTGAGGATGAGCGAACGCAGGGCGTCGGCCAGCGCCATATAGGCGGGGCCGGGCGCCATGTGGTCGTAGGCCGGCAATTCGCCGAGCCGCCGCGAGCTCGAGCCGTAGGTTGCCATCTCGCCGGCGAGGCCGGCAAGCTCGAGATAAAGCTCGGCCGGATGGAAGACGTCCTGCGCCAGCATATGCGCCAACCGCGGCCGCGCGGCATTGGCGAGGTGCAGCATCAAAAGGTCCTCGACGCTGCGGCCGGCGCCGCCCATCACCATCTTGCCATGCGCTTCGGCGATCTGGTCGAGGCCGGTGACGACCTCCTGCAGCAATTGCCGGTACCAGTGCACGGCGCCGGTGATCAGTGTCGGCGGCAGGAAGGACTGGTCGAGCGAGACGCCGCCATCGGCGCGCACGCCCGTGATGTCGGCGACCGGCAGCGCCGTGTAACCGCCGACCGACTTGCCGGGCGCCAGCAGCACCGCTTGCGGCCGGGCGATCTCGATCTCCTCCGGATCGGCGCCGCCGTGCACGGCGTCACGCACCGGGACGATCTTGCCGTGGTAGCGCGCGCCGGTCGATGCGGCATGCGCCGGATCGAAGCCGACGCCGCCGGGCGGCTCGAGCGGCAGCGCCACCAGTACCGGCCCGGCGCCGGTGTCGGCCGTGACCGGCAGCGGCTTAGGCGCATCCATCAGCTCCGGGATGGAGAAGGGCGTGCCGTCCGGGAAGATGCCCCGGGCGGATACGATCGACACTTGGCCGGCGTCGAGCAGCGACTGGTCGAGCGTCAGCTGCTGGAAGCCGAACGTATGGAGCTGGCCCGCCTGCAAGGCGCCGCGCACCATCCCCTCGAAGAACCGGTCCTGCTGCTGGAAATGCTGGGTCCTCAAGAAGAGCCCCTCGGACCACAGCACCCTGTTTGCGTCGCTCATGCTGCCACTCTCTGCACTGCCCTGTTGACGCTTCGCTAGGCGGATATGCCGCCTTTGCCGAGGCTGACATTGATGGTGAATTTCGACCCCGGCGAAACCGACTTGGTCGTGCGCCAGTTGCGTCCGCCGGGTTCGCGGATCAGCGCGACGAAGCCGAGCGCCGTGGCGTTCGGCTCGACCGTGATGGTCTTGGCCGCCGTCCTGCCCGGCGCGACCGAGATCGCGTCCGAGCCGATCAGGTCGGCGCCCAGCGCCGAGCCCGCGTCGCCTTGCAGCGCGAAGTAATCGGCCGAGTTGAACTTGCCGGTGCTGGCAAGCCGCATGACCAGAACCGTCACCGGCCGGTCGCCGCCGCCCGGTCCCGGATTCATGCCGGCGCCGCCGGTCACGTTGACCGAGATCACCGATGGTTTCGGCGGGCCGCTCTGGCAAGCCGCAAGCAGCCCCGTCGCGCCGAGGGCAACGATGAATTCGCGTCTGTCGATCATGCTTCACTCCTCTTCATATGCGTCCCTGAAGTCTGCGCCGATCTCGCCCAGGAAGCTCGATTCCGCGCTCTGGGCGATGTCGCGATGGCGTTTCTGGTAGAGCTCCCACAGCTTGGCGTTGCGCCCGCCGGCGAGCAGATTGCCGATCGCGGAATTGGACTTGAGCTCTTCTTCGATCGCGGCCGGATCGAAACGGTCGATCATGCGCCGCAGCGCCGCCTGCACGCCGCGCCAGGCGCGCACGTGATGTTGCGCGAGATCTTTGACAGCATCGCTGATCGCCGCCTCGCCGGAGAGAAAGCCGGGGCTGCGCTCGGCGATGATGGTGACGATGACGTCCTCGACCGTCGGCAGGAATTTGAGCGGGTTGACTTCCGAAGAACCGACCACCGTCTGTGCGACGCGCGCGCTCCCCTTCTCTTCGGCGCGCTTGCGCAGGAGCTGCATCAGGCCGTCGAGCATCAGCCTGTATTCGCGCCCGAACTTCTCCATCTCGGCGATCGCGTCACGCCCGGGAAAGTCGGCCTCCTCGACGCCCATGCCGCGCAGGAATGCCGCGCGCAGCGCCATGTCGCTCGGCGCGGGCTGCGCTGCACGCGACGGCCGCGGCGCGGGAGCGGCGCGAGGCGACGGGACAGGGGGCTCGGGGACCTGCGCCGGTATTTCCCAGGGACGGGCGGCCTTCGGCTTCTCGGCCGGCCGCTGGATGCGATCGGCTGGATCGGCACCGTGGCCGGAAGCGGGCGTCGCGGCTGGCCCGAAGCTGAAATCGTCGAAGCCGGCGGTTTTGGGCGGGGTCTCGGGCATGTCGTTGCGCGCTGGCATGTCGCCAAAGCCGAACGGGTCAGCTCGGCCGGCGGCGGGCTCGTCGTTCGAGGCGGGCGTCGCCACCGGATCGAGGCTGAACGGGTCGTCGAAGGCCGGCGAGCTGCGCTGGTTCGAAGCGCGATCGTAAGCTCCGGGCACAGGCTGCTCGAACGGATCGGGCAGCCCGGCCGGGCGCGGCCGCTGCGGCTCCTCCTCGACCTTGGCCGAGAAGAAATCGTCGCCGCCGATACTGGCTGGCGTCCGCGCCTGTGGCGACGGCCATGCCGGCGCGGCGTTGGCGATCGGCGCCTGGCCGATCGAGGTGTGGCCGGTGCCCGGCTGGATCTCGACATGGAGCACATAGTCGCCCATGCGCAGCCGCATGCCGCTTTGCAGGCGGGTCGACCTGCCGGTTCCGAGCGGGCTGTCGGAGTCGTCAATAAACAATCCGCTGCTCGACGTGTCGGTGACAAAATAGCCGTCGCGGCCGCCGCTGATCTTGCAGTGCGCGCGTGAAACGAACATGTCCGGGTCGTCGATCTGCCAGCCGGCATCGGCGCTGCGGCCGATCACCAACTCGCCCTCGTCCAGCCGGGTCTGCCTGACCAGTTGCGAGCGCGGGCCTTGTTCCAGGGTCAGCAGCAGGCTCATGCGGCTGCCTCCGCCATGTCCAGCCGCCAGCCGACGATGGTGCGCAGCCTGAGATCGTCGGCGTCGCCCTTCTCAGCTGGGCGCGAGAGCCAGGAAGTTCGGCCGAGCTGGATGGTTCCCATCTTGGGCGCCGGCACGGCGTCGCGCGCCAGCACGATCCTGAGGTCGACATCAAGGGCTTCGCCGATCATGTCGCGCACCGCCTTCTTGAACAGGGCAAGCCTCCGTTCTCCGGGCAGGAACGACTTGAAATCATCGAGGCTGAGCGGACCGACGCGCAATTCGATGCGGCTCTGCCGGCTGAAGACGCGAGGGCCGATCGTCGCGCCGCTGCCCAGCGCCGCATAGGCCTTGCCGACTTGGCTCTGCAGCGCCTTCGGAATGGTGATCCAGGCGGCGACGAATTCCTTGATCTCAACCGGCACCTTGAAGGCGGTGGCGAGGAACAGCGTCAGCCGCTCGGCGCCGTCGACCTGGTTGGCCAGCGATCCGGCTTGGCGCAGCCGAACCGTGTCGAGCTCGGGGTCCTGCGTTCCGGGCAGACCGATGCCGGCCATGGCTTCCAGCATGGCGCGCACACGACCGCCGACCGAACGTTCGACCTGCACCGCCGGATGCGCGTCCGCCCAGGCGCGGTAGTAGAGCGCGATCATGCGGTGCTGCAGGATGTTGACGAAGTCGACGAAGGTCGTGTCGCTGGTCTGCTCGGCGTCGGCGCCGGTGAACCAGCGCTGCGACAGCCGGTCGAGCACCCAGCGCGTCAGATGCAGTGGCATCGGCCCTTCAGGCCCGAGCAGGCCGAGATTGGCGAGGGTCACCCGCGCCGGAGCCTTTTCGCCCGCATCCTGGAATTTGACCACGTCCCTGGCCGAGAAGCTCAGGCGCACATGCTGGCCGAGCCTTGCCGGCTCGCGCTCCGCGGTTCCGGAATGTCCGAACAGGCCGCGCCGCTGCTCCAGCCGGCGCAGCAGCTCGAAGAAGTCGTAGCCCTCCGACAGCGGCTCCGCTTCGGTTGTGGCCGGTCGCGCTAGATCAGGTAGCGATTGCCGGGCGTCATCGGCCATGGCACATCCTCCTGCTTCTGCAGCAACCGCGTGCGGGTCCGCACGAAACCATTTATCCCGGCATGGCGGGCGAACAGCCGCGCCAGCAGGGCCGAAAGCAGCAGTGTGCTCTGACCCGCCAGCACCGACTGGTCGACATGCAGCGTCACCTCGGTGCCGCGGCCGAAACACATCGGCCCGTCGATCTGGAGCCGCTCAATCACCGGGCGCGATTCGATGCGGGTGATCGAATGCACGTTGCGGGCAAGGCTCGGATCGCCGCGATCGGCGTAGAGGTCGAGCAAGGCATGCAGCGGGTCGACGCCGCGGCCTTCCTTGGCGAGGCTGAGGAAGTTGAGCGAGAGCTGCGCCACCAGCCGCCAGGCGAGATTGTCGGCGCGGGATTCGCCTTCGGCGCCCGCCGGCAGCGCTGCCGGAATCGCCGGCTGCGGCGGCCGCAGCGCACCTAGCAGCCGCACCGCTTCCACTGGATCGGCGGTGTCCAGCGTCAGCGTCGGCGTGTCGTCCAGGATCGGCAGGTCGCGATTGGTGCAGAGCGCCATGACATCGAGCCGCTTGAGCGGCCGGTTCGCCGGGCTTCCGGCTGGGCGCGAGATCGCGATAAAGACATCGTCGCCCGTGTAGGAGGTGCGGGTCAGGCCGTCGCGCCGCTCGTCCTCCGTCGCCCGGCGCGGGCGCCGCTCCGTCGAGTAGACCCAGCCGCTGCCGCGGTTCTGTCCCAGGCTGAACAGTTCTGGAATGACCGCTTCGCCGCCTTCGGCGTCGGCGTCCTCAACCCGGGTGACGCGGAAGATCTCGAAGTCGCGCGCCCGCGTGCGATCGGCATGCAGCACCTGGCGCGTCCGCCGCGGATCGATCTCGATGACGTTGCACTCGCGTTCGAAGAGATTGATGATCGGCGTCGCGAACAGCTCGAAATCGGCGGCCGTCACATCGGCGAGTTCCGGCACCGGACGCCGGAACAGGAAGATGATCTCTATTGCCCCATCGCACTTGCGGATCACCGGCTGCAGGCCGGCAACCCGCACATAATGGAAGCGCTCCGGGATCATGAAATATTCGCGCAGCAGCCGGTATCCCTCGAAAGTCGGGCGGGTGCGCGGCATCAGCGCTTCGTCGTCGTGGATGCCGATCATCTCGGGCTCGGGCAGGGCGGTGAGCGGATTGGTCTTGCCTTCCGCCCGCGCGCCGACGGCCGAGCAGGCGCCGAAGATCGCGTCGAAGATGAGCGGCGCCTTGGCGCGTCCGGCGAAATAGAGGTCGAGACGATCGAGCGACAATTCGCTGAGCTTGCCCTTTCCGGTCCGCGCCAGCGTGATGCGGAACGCAGCCTCGCCGCGCACGCCGCCGACCGGCGCGATGCCGGCGGCGGCAAGCGCGCTGCGGTCCTGGAAGTAGCTGACCGAGGCGATCGCGATCGGCCACAGCGTGACCTCCTGCGCGGTGGTGAAGGTCGAGCGCGTCGAGAGCCCCGGATGCAGGCCTGAGACCAGCCGCGTGCCGCGCGCGACGGCGTGACCGGCGATCATCGACTGCACCTGCTGTCCAGGCTTCAGCACGGCCATTGCCGTCGCCGGCGCCGGCGTCACCAGGTCCGGATAGAGCACGTCGAGCACGGCACGCGAGAAGCGCGAGCGCTCCGCGTCGACCTTGAGCCGCGTGCGTGCGGCAAGGAAGGCAACGCCGTCGAGCAGCCTTTCGACATAGGGGTCGGGGCAGGGGACGGTATCGAGGGAAAGGTTGCGGGCGACCGCCGGATGCATGTCGGCGAATTCGGCAGCAAGCGCCCGGATGTGGGTCAGTTCCTCTTCGTAATACTCCACGAAGACCCGATCCATCTCAGGTCTCCCGGAATTCGGTTCGCGCCAGGCCGTTGTCGAGATTGATCGTGGTGCGCAGCCGCATGCGTTCCGGCGTCGGCGTCATGATCAGCACGGCGTCGATCTCGATCTTGAGGCCGACGCTCTTGTCGCCGAGCGTGACGTTCACGGTCGTCGCGCTTTCCTTGAGACGCGGCTCGAAGGTGGCGAGCACCGCGCGGATCTCGCGCGCCAGGGTATCGCGGTCGAAATCCCGCGAGGAGCGGCCGGAGAAGGACGGCACGCCGTAATTGACGACGCTGCGGCGCACTTCCGGAAAATCGGCGAGCGGCGGCAACTCGTCCAAGGGCTGTTCGTGCTCGGCGTCGGACAGCATCGGCACGGATTCGAAACGCTCGGTGTTGAACAGCGCCTCTATGTCGCGCCGCACGGCTTCGCGCAGCACGCGCGCCGACACCACCACGCCGCGGCTTTCGATTTCGGCGCGATGCTCGGTCTGGAAGATCAGCCTGTGCAGTCGCCGTTTCTGCTCGGCCGTAAGCTCGGCATCGGCATCGATAGCCCGCGCGCTGCCGGCAAGAAGAGCCTCGACGCGCTCGGCGCCGAGTTCTTCATCCAGCAGGCGACGCAGCCCATCAATCTCCGACGTCAGCCCGGGCAAATCGTTGACGAGGCGGTCCCAGAGGGAGGGCTGAACCGCCTCGCGCTTTGCCCGGGAGCTGCCGGCAAGCTGCGCCTTCGCGCCGGGCCGCTTGGCCTCACTTGCCGACATAGACGTCCATTTCGATCTCGTCGTCCTTGTCGTAGACGAACTTGATCTTCTTGTAGGCGAAGCTGACCTCTTCCTCGATCAGGTCTGGCTCGTCTTGCGCCTGCCGCATATCGTATTCCATGATCGAGGCGTCGGTGAGCGTCACGACCAGGTAGTCGCTGGTCTCGCCGTCGATGGTGCGGCGTGCTGAGAACACAACCTCGTCGAGCGCCTTGTTCTCGAACAGCGCCTTCTTCAGGTAGGGCGACGACTTGTCGTAGTGCTTGAAGAACTTGATCATTCCCATCGACACGCGGCCGCGTCGCGACAGCGAGTTCGGGTCGTATGGCGCGATCATCTTGTAGTCGACGCCGTGGATCTCGATCTCGTCTTCATGGCCGTCGCGTTTGCTCGGGCCCTTGATGTCCGGCACTTTCAGGAAGCCGTCGATTTTCGTCGAGGGCGCATCGGTTCTGTCTGGCATTGTCTTTCTCCACCGCTACGAAACAAGATGACTTTGCTTAACGAGTTCAGCCCTTCACCGACGGCAGTTCCGACACCAGCCGGAGCGAGGCGTTGATGCCTTCCAACTGATAGTGCGGACGCAGATAGAAACGGGCATTGTAGTAACCGGGCCGGCCTTCGACGCTGTCGACCTGCACCTCGGCCGCGGCAAGCGGGCGCTTGGCGCGCGCCTTGTCGTCGGCGAAGGCAGGGTTGGCCAGCACGTATCGGTTGATCCATTCGGTCAACCAGATCTCCATATCGGTGCGTTCCTTGAACGAGCCGATCTTGTCGCGCGCGATCGCCTTGAGGTAATGCGCGAAGCGCGAGACCGGGAAGAGGTAGGGCAGGTTGGCGGAAAGCCGCTCGTTCGACTGCGCGTCCGGATCGACCAGGCGTCCGGCCCGCGTCTCGTCGTCCTGTAGCGAATGCGCGCCGATGAAGGCCGCAAGATCGGTGTTCTTGCGGTGCAGGATCGGCATCAGGCCGAGCTTGGCCAGCTCCGCTTCGCGCCGGTCGTCGATGGCGACCTCGGTCGGGCATTTCATCGCGATCGAGCCGTCGTCGGTCGGGAAGGCATGCACCGGCAGGTTGAGCACCGTGCCGCCGTTTTCGACGCCGCGGATCTGCGTGCCCCAGCCATAGAGCTTGTGGCTGCGGTTGATGTTGACGCCCATCGGGAAGGCGGCGTTCATCCAGACATATTTGTTGTGGTCGCCGCCCACCTCCTCCTCGAAGGTGAAGCCCTTCACCGGAACGGTTTCCGAACCATAGGGCAGGCGCGCCAGCACGCGCGGCATGGTCAGCCCGATATAGCGGGCGTCCTCGCTTTCGCGCAGCGACTGCCATGACGCATACGCCGGGTTGTTCACGATCATCTGCAGGTCCTGCGGGTTGGGCAGTTCCTGCCAGCTGTCCATGCGGAACAGCCGCGGCGAGGCGGCGGCGATGAACGGCGTGTGCGCCGAGGCGCAGACGCCCGAAATGTTGCGCAGCAGACCGACGTCGCGCGGATGGTTCGAGAACTCGTAGGCGCCGATGATGCAGCCGATCGGTTCGCCGCCCAGCATCGAATACTCGTCCGTGTAGACCTTCTTGAAGATCGGACTCTGGTCCCACATCTGGCCTTCATAGTCTTCCAGCGTGTCGGCCAGCTGCTCCTTGGAGATGTTCATCACCCGGATCTTCAGCTTGGTATCGGTCTCGGTGTTGTTGATCAGGTACCAGAGGCCGCGCCACGTGCCTTCCATCTCGCGCACTTCCGGCGCATGCAGGATCTCGTTGACCTGCGTCGTCAGCATCTTGTCGATGCCGGCGATCAGCGACTTGATCGACTTGATCGCATTGGACGAGATGGTCGTCGTCTCGGAGCGCGATTGCGCCGCCAGCGCCAGGTTGCGCACCAACTGCTGCAGCTTCTCGCTGTCGTCCTTCTTGACCTTGAAATCCTTTTCAAGGAGTCCGCTGAATTCGCCGAGATCGATGGCTTCCGCCTCGGCGGTGGCGGCTGCGGTCTTTTGCTGTTCGGCCATGACTTACTCCTCGCCCTTGCCGTCATCCATCGCCTGGCTGGCGATCTTGCTCAGCAGCGGCTCGTTGTTCAGAAGCTGCGCGATGCGCTTTTCGGCGTCGACGCGGCCGTCCATGAAGCCCAGCAGCTCCTCGAGCTGACGGCGCATCTTCAGGATCTCGGCCAGCTGCGGGACCTGCTCGGCGATCTTGTCCGGCGCGAAGTCGCCCATCTTGGAGAAGGTGAGGTCGATGGCGAGCTCTTCGTCCCGCTCCTGGCCCTCGGCCTGCGGCAAGGTGTTCTTCACCCGCGCCTTCACGCGCGGCCCCATCGCCTCCATGAATTTCGGGAAGCGGTTGGCGTCGGTTTCGACGAAGTTGCGGTCGAGGACCGATTTCGACGCTTCCTTGGTCTGTGAAGCGCCGGCAAGGTCGGCCATCACGGCCATGACGAACGGCAGTTCGATCGTTGTCGGGCTGCCGTAGGTTTCGACGTCGTAGGCGATCTGCACGCGCGGCGCGCGGTTTCTTTCGATGACCTTCGCTTTGCTCTCTGCTGGCATGCTTGTTACCTTTCATCCTTCTGGGCCGGCTTCTTGGGATCCGGGACACCGGCAAGCAGCCGGAATTCCTTCAGCCCCGACGGGGCGAGATCTTCCATCAGTTCCACGAAATCCATGTGCACCATCCGGCGCACCCGCCGGGCGAGATGCGGGATGGGGCTGGACGGCTCGGTGCGGTCGTAGAAGGCGACGACGAGGTCCAGGCATTTGACGACTTCGTCGCGCGAGTTGATCCGGTCCGGCAGGCCGGCGCTCGCTTCCACTGGGCTTGCCACACTTGCCATCGGCTCGGCTCCATGACCGTTTCGGGCGGGCGTCGATGCCGGCTGCGCCGGCTGTGGGGAGGCTTTCGCGGCGCCATTCGCAACTTGCGTGCCGGCGCTGGAATTCCGCTCCAGCGTCGTCAGCAAACGCTGCAGGAACTTCTTCAATTCCGGGATGGTGGCGCCATTGCCTTCGATGCGGGCGTTGAGCGCGACATCCACCGCCTCGAGAGCGGCGATCGCGGCACGCGCGTCGGCCAGCAGCGACGTCACCGCGTCCACCGCTTGATCGACCTGCGCCGCGCATCCTGTGCGCACACGGTTCAACAGCTGGTTGTGGGCGCTCGTCAGCGCCGCCTTTTCGGCGGTCCCGAGGCCGGAGGCTGCCTCCTGGAGCATGACGCGTTCGTCGAGCGCCGCCTGTTCCAGGTCCCGGCCACTGATCGGCCCGATCGCGCGCGGCGAGAAGAACACCGCCTGCCTGAGGTTCGCCAGCAGGCCTTCCTGGCCGTTTTGCAGATCGAGCAGCGCATTGATGCGGCGCAAGGCGGCCTCACGCGGCGCACCTGTTCGCAGCGCAGGGTGCAACGTGTCCCAGTACTGTTCGAAGGTCCTGGCGATGAGCGTCAGGCCCTGGGCAAGGCCGGCCAGCCCTTCCTCGTTGGCCAGGGCCCGCGCAACGATGACCAGCAGGCGCAGATCCCGGCCGCGCGGGCGCAATTCCTCGGCTTTTTCCAGCACGGCCGTCCAGTCGACCGGACTGGATTGCGAAGTGGGCTTGCTGTTGCCGTCATGAACGACTTTGACCTGAGGCTCGGTCAGGCGCTCCAGCTCATGAAAGGCCGGGTCGTTGCGCAAGTCCTCTCCTGACGGATTCGCACCGTTCAGAGGATTCAGCCAGAGTGCGAGATCAATCACACCAACCCCCAGCCAGCGGCCCTGAGACCCCATGTGACGTGACGTTATCACTGGCCTCACGCGACGACAATTGAGCACCTGCGCAAAAACTAACGGAAGCTAAACGCAGCCGCTTTCTCGGCGAAACCCATTGCGCGATTGTCGGACCCGGTATGTGAAATGGCTCGCATAGTCCGGACGGCAATCCATGTTTGTTGCCACGAGTTTGCAAGGCTTGTGTAACCGGGCGGTGCCGCCCGGATAGATTCAAAGGCCCTATCCGCCGCACGGCTTTGTCAAGCAGCCGCTTATATGGCAGGGTATGGGTCGGCAGGTTGCGGGAGCAGGTTCGATGGAACAGCGCCGGTCATCGCAGAGCTTCAAGCGTAAGGAACTGGTCGCCAAGCTCAACGCCACGGGGGTGCGCGCCTTCAAGGCCGCGGCCGACACGGCCAAGCTGCGCGGCAATCCCTATGTCGAGCTCGCCCATTTCATCCAGCAGCTGGTGCTGTCGGAACGCTCGGATGTGCAGATGATCGTCGCCGACGCCGGCCTGGATGTCAGCCGGCTGACGGCCGACATGACCCGCGCCATCGACAAGCTGCCCTATGGCGCCACTTCGGTGGAGGAATTCTCAGACCACATCTTCCACGCCATCCAGGAGGGTTGGAACCTGGCGACGCTGGAGTTCGGGGTGGAGGAGGTGCGCAGCGCCCATATCCTGCTCGCCTGCCTGAAGACGCCGGCGCTGGAAGGCCTGGTGTCGAAGATCAGCGCCGAATTCGACAAGATCGACGCCGATGATGTCGTTTCCCGCTTCGCCGATGTCACGGAAGGCTCGCTCGAAGCCGGCTCACCTCCCGCCGCGTCCGTGGCGGAGACGCCGGTCAAGCGGGGCCCGGGCGGGGATTCCGCGCTCGCCAAATACGCCACCGACCTCACCCAGCGCGCCCGGGACGGCAAGATCGATCCGGTCGTCGGCCGCGATCCCGAAATCAGGCAGATCGTCGATATCCTGATGCGACGCCGGCAAAACAACCCGATCCTGACCGGCGAGGCCGGTGTCGGCAAGACGGCGGTGGTCGAGGGATTTGCCCTGCGCATCGCCCAGGGCGACGTGCCGCCAACATTGCAAAATGTCAGCGTGCGCATGCTCGATGTTGGGTTGATGCAGGCCGGCGCCAGCGTTAAGGGCGAGTTCGAGAAGCGGCTGAAGGCGGTTATCGACGAGGTCCAGGCCTCCGAAGTGCCGATCATCCTGTTCATCGACGAGGCGCACACGCTGATCGGTGCCGGCGGCGCGGCCGGCACCGGCGATGCCGCCAATCTCTTGAAGCCGGCCCTGGCGCGCGGCGAGCTTCGCACCATCGCCGCCACGACCTGGGCCGAGTACAAGCAGCACATCGAGAAGGACCCGGCGCTGACCCGCCGCTTCCAGGTGGTCAAGATCGACGAGCCGTCGGAAGCCGTGGCCGTGCTGATGCTGCGCGGCGTCGCCGGCGTGCTGGAGCAGCATCACAAGGTGCAGATCCTGGACGAGGCGATCGAGGCGGCTGTGTCGCTTTCGCACCGCTATATCCCGGCCAGGCAACTGCCGGACAAGGCGGTCAGCCTGCTCGACACCGCCTGCGCCCGCGTCGCGGTCTCGCAGCATGCGACGCCGGCCGAGGTCGAGGACATACTGCGCCGCCGCCAGACGCTGGAGGTGGAGAGCGGCATCATCGGCCGCGAGGCGGCGATCGGCATCGACGTGGCCGACCGGCAGGCCCGCGTCGATGCCGGGCTGGTCGAGACCGAGACCGCCTTGGCCGCCGCCCAGGCGCGCTGGGACCGGGAAAAGGCCCTGGTCGCCGAGATCCTCGACCTGCGCGCGAAATTGCGCGGCGAGGGCGTGCCGCTCGACGAGGCGGCGGCTGAGGAGGCTGCTGCCGGGGGCGAGAGTGCGGAGAGCGCGGCGAAGGCGCCCGAGCAAAAGGCTCCTGAGAAGAAGACTGGCGACGGCGCGGCTGCCGGGGCCAAGAAGGCCAAGGCCCCGAAGGCCAAAGGGGCAAAGGCCGCAAAGGCCGAAACAGTTTCCGCCGAGCCCGCGGATGAAGCCGCCGCTGATCTGGCGCGGCTGCGCGAGCTGATGGCGGAACTTGCGGCCGCGCAGGGCGAGACGCCGCTGATCCTGCCGTCGGTCGATCGCAATGCGGTCGCGGCCGTGGTGCAGGATTGGACCGGCATTCCGACCGGACGCATGCTCTCCAGCCAGACCGAGAAGGCGTTGAAGCTCGCCGCCACCCTGTCCGAACGCGTCGTCGGCCAGGATCACGCCATGGAGATGATCGCCAAACGTGTGCAGACCAGCCGCGCCGGCCTCGGCGCGCCGGAAAAACCGGTCGGCGTGTTCCTGCTCTGCGGCCCCTCCGGGGTCGGCAAGACCGAGACCGCGCTGGCGCTGGCCGAGACGCTCTATGGCGGCGAGCAGAACCTCATCTCGATCAACATGTCGGAATTCCAGGAAGCCCACACGGTCTCGACGCTCAAGGGCGCGCCGCCCGGCTATGTCGGCTACGGCAAGGGCGGCATCCTGACCGAGGCGGTGCGCAGGAAACCTTATTCGGTGATCCTGCTCGACGAGGTCGAGAAAGCGCATGCGGACGTGCATGAGATATTCTTCCAGGTCTTCGACAAGGGCATGATGGACGACAGCGAGGGCCGGCGCATCGACTTCAAGAACACGCTGATCCTGCTCACCTCGAATGTCGGTTCCGATGTCATCATGGACCGCACCAGGAACGGCACCGTGCGGACCGGCATCGACGATCTCGACCAGGCCCTGCGCCCGCCGCTGCTGAAAGTGTTCCCGGCCGCCTTCCTCGGCCGCGTCGTCACCATTCCCTATTATCCGCTGTCGGACGCGATGATCGAGGCGATCGCCCGGCACCAGTTCGGCAAGATCGCCAAGCGCCTCAAGGCCACCAACGACGCCGAGCTGGTGATCGGCGATGGCGTGATGGATCTGGTCAAGGCGCGCTGCACCGAGATCGAGTCCGGCGGGCGCATGATCGACGCCATCCTGACCAACACGCTGCTGCCGGAACTCAGCCGCGGCGTGCTCAACCGCTCGCTCGAGGGCAAGAAGATGGCGAAAGTCATCGTGGGTGCGTCGCCGGAAGGATTCACCTACTCTTTCGAATAGGACCTTGCCGCGGCGGGTCAAGCTTCGACGGCGCCCCCCCGTCCGGCATGATGCGAGGTTCGCCGGCGTTGATCCCTCCGGTGTGATCTACGCCGCGGGCGGCGCTTCTGCGGGTTCGATCCGCCCCGCCGCCCGGAGGTGCTGACTGTCATCGAGGCGCTGCATTCCGCCTTCTGCCCGAGTTAGCCCGTCATTGAATGGCCGTGCCCGGCTTTGATCGAGGTCAAAGCGACGCGAGGCGATCAGGGCTTACCTGTCTGGCAATGGCAGTGAAATGATCGGACGGCGCTGGAGTGCTCGGCTGATCCGACCTCGGAGAAACACATGATTCTGAATAACGGCACCCTCGTCGCGGTTACGGATGGCGAGAGCCTGCGACTTTTTCACAACAAGGGGCACGAACCTCATCTCGACCTGATCGAAGTCGAGGATTCGGTCCTTGAAGTGGCCCACGCCGGATCCGGCGGCAGGCATCGCAGTTCAACCGCCAATCCGGACGAGTCCCGGCTGGGCGAAGACGACTTTGCCGCGTCGATCGCGAGCTATCTCAATCATAAGGCCCACGAGAAAGCCTGCGAGCATATACTGGTGATCGCCGATCCGCGCACGCTTGGCGAGATGCGGAGGCATTATCAGCCGTCACTGAGCGCCAAACTCGTCGGCGAGATCGCCAAGGACTTCGTCAAGCATTCGGTGATATCGATCAAAGGCGCCATAGAAACCGCCTGAGGCGATCGACACGCGGTTCGCCCCGATTGGCACAACCACATTTGGCTTGGCGAGCACGCCGCGGTTCGTCGCCGGGCGTGCTCGGTGTCGTCTTATTGAACCTTGATGGTGGCCCACATGCCGTTCATGAAATGATCGGGGATGTTGCAGAAGACCGCGTAGAAGCCTGGCTTGAGGTCGAGCGTCAGCGAACCCGACTTGCCCGGATCGAGTTCCGAGACCTCGCCCAGATGGCCGGCCGCATCCTCATCGACACGGTTCTCGTTCGAAATATAGGGCAGCGTCGTCTTTTTTGGGTCCGCCACGGGAACGACGATCATTTCATGGACCGTGGCCTTGGAGGTGTTGGTCACATCGAAGGTCACCTTGCCGGCCGGCACGACCTTCTTGTCGACCTGAACCTTCATCATCGCCATGCTCATATTCGCCGGCATGCCCATCCCCATCTTGGCGTCGGCGTTCATGTCGCCGTTCTTGTCCCACAATTTCACGTTGACCGTGGAATCCGCGAACGCCGGCGCCGCAACGGCCAGCGTGGTCAACGCCAGTCCAATTCTCAGAAACTGCATCGAATGTGCTCCTGTCTGCCGTCCGGCGACCACAAAGGCGGACTGCTTGGAAAGATGATCGGTCGCGAGCGCTGTCTAGCAAGCCCAGCCTGACAACCCGCTGACGGTTCCGACGCTCGGTCGGTTGGCGATCAACATCACAGTCGACGGCCGCCTCCTAATTCTGTCGGCCGTCCGGCTGCGCGACCGGCTCGCCAAGGGCCTGGCCAAGGTGGATCGACTGAGGCGGAAGCGCGCCCGAGGTCGAGAAAGGTTCGGCCGGCGAAATCTCGGCGCCCTCAGGCGTCGCACTGTCCGGGAATTGCTGCACCGCCATTTCCTGCGACCATACGGCGAGCACGCTTCGACGGGTCGCCTCGACGACGATGCAGTAGCCTGAGGGGTCGAGGATCGACAGCACGGCGTGATCGTCGCGGCGCGCCAGGCGGAAGGCCCGGTCGATCACGTCCAGGCAAGTGGCGAGGTGCCGCGCATCGGGCAGGCGCGTGTCGCGAAGCATGTCGGCAAGCCTGAAGGCGACAAGGCCCTGGTCGCCGACCATGGTCCCCTCGCGGCCAAGCTCGAAGAAAACGGCGACGACGGGGAGCATGCTGCGGATCGAGGCATAGATCGCCGCTGCTTCCTGCGGACTGCAGGCAACCAGATGCGGCGCGTCCGGCGGAGCTGGTTCCGCTGACGGACCCAGTCCCAGCGAATGCGCGATCTCATGTTCCAGCCATTGCCGGACCGCCGGCGGAGCGGTTCGGATCTGCTCGGGGCTCAGGGTGATACCGACCATTTCTAGCGTCTCCAGCTGATTGCTGGCGGCATCAAGACAGGTCGGGGACGCAACGACCTTGATCCTCGTCAAGTTGGACAGGATGCGGCCAACCGTCAGGACCACCCGGCAGTGGGAAGCTCACCAGAGAGAAAAATGCGAACCCAGGAACACGAGGAACTGGCCGGTGATCAAGGGAATCCTCAGCAGCGGACCGTCCTCTCCGCTGTCCTGCACCGGCTGCCCGAGCACGCAGGGATGCGCCTTCAGCACATCTCTCCAGATGGTTGGAAAGTCCGATCCCTTGCTTCTCTCAGCATTGCAGGTGTCGACAAGCCTGGCGACGGCATTTCTCATTGAGCGGCGTTACCTTAAGTGCCTGACTGCGCCACATATGAAGGATTTCGATGCGAAGAATTTGATTTCGGTCAATGCGTCGAAAATTAGTCGCCTACAGCGACCCCCACGCATTCCCCTGCATGCAGGTGTGTCCTTAGGCGACGGCATCAGTTCGACATCAGCCGAGTGAGCCACACCTCGTCCAGCAAGGAGCGGGTAACGCCGCCGAACACCCACTCCCTCAACCGGCTATGCCCATAGGCGCCCGACACAATCAGCTCGGCGTTCATCGAGGCGAAGAAATCGACGAGGCGATTGCCTTCATCATCGGCCGTCTTGATGAGCTCGGTGCGCGCCTTGATGCCGTGGCCGGCCAGGAAGCTCGCCACGTCCTTGACGCTGTCCCTGGTCCAGTCGTCCGGATTGCGATCGACCGCGACTATGGTGACTTCTTCGGCCATGGCCATAAGCGGTACAGCGTCCGCCACCGCCCGCCTGGCCTCACGCGTGTCCTTCCAGGACACCACGATCCTGCGAGCCGGCAAATCCATCGCGCCCTGAGCCGCGACCAGGACCGGCCGGCCCGCGCGCAGCACCAGCGATCCTGGATCGACCGTGCGGTAGGAGTCGCCCGTCGACGCGCCCTGGGAAGCGCTGGTGACGACGATGTCGGCCATGCGGGCTCTCCGGGCCACGGCGTGATTCGGATTTTCGATATCGCCATGCCAGTCTGTCTTGACCGCTCCGGCCACCAGGCCGTCGAACTCGCCGTTCAGGTTGGTCAGGCGGCGTCGGATCTCATCCCGCGACTGTTCCCAGATATCGGCGGCGATCGCCGCGCCCTCAGGCGCCATCGTCACCGGCAACGGCGCATCCGCGGCGCAGAACCCTATCAAACGGGCGTCAAAGCGCTTGGCGAGATTCACGCCGATCCGCGTGATCGGTTCGATCGGACCGTCGATGTTGAGGTTCAGGAGAATTGATTTGTAGCCCATCGCACGCGCTTTCGATTTGATCCTTCTCGATGAACCAAACCCTATGTCCGACGAGCATGCGCGCCTTGATGTGGATCAAAGTCGCTTCTAAGCCGCGCCCCGACGTTCAAGGCATCCGGGATTCGAAATGGATTACCTCGCCGTCGACCACGAAGGTGCCATGCCCGATGTGATGGATGGTTTTCGGCCTCGGCTGTTGCGGATCGATCCAAGCCTTGACGACTTCCAGCAGGAAGAGATTGTATCTGTTGACCAGGCGCGTATCGACCACGCGGCACTCTAGGTTGGCGAAACACTCGGCCACCAGCGGCGCCGACACCTGTTCGGCGGGAAGCGGCGTGAACCATGCGGTCGCGAACTTGTCCGTATCCCGGCCGGAACAATTGCCGACCTTCACGACCTTCTCCGCAAGGCCGACGGCAGGAATCGCGATCACGCATTCCCTGGTTTGACGCAAGGCGAAGAAGGAGAGGTCATTGCTTGACACCACGCAGGCGATCGTAGGCGGCGCGACTTCCACCATCGTGTGCCAGGACATCGTCATGATGTTCGAGCGGCCTTGCCTGGACCGCGTCGAAAGGAGGACGACCGGACCGGGCTCAATCAGCCGGTAGACATCGGCAAGCGGCAATTCCTTCATATCCGTCCCTCGCTTTGCGTCTGCGGGTGGGCTTGTGGGCTTGTTGTCCCGGACTTGTCGCGGGCATTGCCGTCACTTGCCTTGATCAGGGTCAAAGCGGGCATGCCGGACCGGATTGATCATGATCAATGCCAGCTTGCGCGGCACCTGCGATGTTTGGGCAGGACGGCCAAAGGGGCTCGTTGATGGTCACTGGAGATTCCCTGCTATGGGGCGCCGTGCTCTGCCTCGGCTTCATCGCCGGAGCCGCGATCTATTTCGAGCACGCGTCGTTCCGGCGAAGCAAAGGCTTGTCCGCAAGCCACGGCTTTGGACGCCGCTCACGGCCGCATCAGCCAAAATCAGGAAATTGAACCGAGAAGCGAAGGGAAAGACACCATGATGTGGAATCCAGAAGAGTTTCGGGCGCCCGAGTTGCTCCCTTTCGCTCAAACCGGTCAGAAATTCATGCGGGCGACCGCCGCGATGCAGGCGCATTCGGTCCGCGCGCTGCTGCGCTACCAGATCGAAGGCGTGTCCTTCCTCAAGCGGCGGTTCGAGGATGACCTGAAGCTTGTAGAGGAGCTGACCGCCGGTGACGAGTTCGTCGATGCGTTCGACGTGTTCGTGAATTTCGTCCAGAACGCCACATCCGACTATGCGAAGGAAGCCGGCAAATTCGCTTCCATCGGCGCCAAGCTGGCTTCGGAGACAGCCGGGCAAGTCCGCAAGGAGGCGAAAGCAACGATGAACGACATGGCCGCGGCAACGCTTCCCGCCTGAAATGTCGCCGTCAGGGAAAAGCTGGAAGCCAGCCGCCGATCGGTCCTCCGCCTGGAGCAGTCATGACATGGCGGAAGATCCGGGGACGCCGCAGGGCTCCATGGGCACCGAGGTGATGGCCGCGGCCCCGGCGCCGCTATTGCCGGACAAAGAAAGCGTAAGCGTCTATCGCGACGTCGACAGGCTCTCGCACGCTCTGGTGGCGGCCTTCACCGCCGGCATTTCGCCGATCAGCCTCCTGCAGGCTTGGCAGGACTGGCTGCTGCACTTGTCCACATCGCCGGGCAAGCAGGCGGAGGTCTCCACCAAGGCGGTCGAGAAGCTCGTCAGGTTGAATGATTTTCTTTTTCGCTGCGGGCTTGGAATGGGGACCGCTGCGCCGACCATCACACCCCTGCCGCAAGACAGAAGGTTCCAGCACCAAGCGTGGCAAACATTCCCGTTCAACGCCATGCAGCAAGCCTTCCTGCTCTCCCAGCAATGGTGGCACAACGCGACCAGCGGACTTCCAGGCGTTACCAGAAGGCATGAGCGCCTCGTCGAGTTCTACAGCCGGCAGATCCTGGATACCGTCTCTCCTTCCAATTTCCCGACGCTTAACCCGGAGGTCATCGACGGGACCTTGCGGAAAAACGGCGCCAATTTCGTCAACGGCGCCAGCAATCTGGTCGACGACCTGCTGCGTCTGGCCGACGGCAAGCCGCCGGCTGGCGTGGAAAACTTCCAGCCGGGGATCGAGGTTGCCGCCACACCGGGCGAGGTGATCTTCCGCAATGAACTGATCGAGCTGATCCGTTATGCGCCGGTGACGGACACCGTGAAGGAGGAGCCGATCCTCATCGTCCCCGCCTGGATCATGAAATACTACATCCTCGATCTTTCACCGGAGAACTCGCTGGTCCGCTATCTTGTCCAGAGCGGCTATACGGTTTTCTGCATCTCCTGGCGCAATCCGGGCAGCGATCAGGCCGGAGTGTCGCTGGACGACTATCGCCAGCTCGGCGCGATGGCGGCCATGGACGCGGTCGAGGCAGCGACGGGAAGCAGCCGGATTCACGGGGTGGGCTACTGCCTTGGCGGGACGCTGCTGTCGATAGCGGCGTCGGCAATGGCCCGTGACGGCGACCACCGCCTGGCCAGCCTGTCGCTTTTCGCGGCGCAGGTGGATTTCGAAGAACCGGGCGAGCTCGGACTGTTCATGGACGAGAGCCAGATCACGCTGCTCGAGGACGTGATGTGGGTGGAAGGCACCCTCGACCAACGGCGCATGGCTGGCGCTTTCCAGATGCTTCGCTCGCAGGATCTGATCTGGTCACGCATGGTGCGCGAATATCTGCTCGGCGAGCGCGCTCCGATGACCGACCTCATGGCCTGGAATGCCGATTCAACCCGTATGCCGTTTCGCATGCAGTCGGAATATTTGCGGCAGCTCTATCTGGACAACGACCTTGTCGAGGGACGCTTTCGCGTCGAGGGAAGGCCTGTTCATCTGGAAGACATTCGAGCCCCGGTGTTCGCGGTCGGCACCGAGACGGACCACGTCGCGCCGTGGCGTTCGGTATTCAAGCTGACCTATCTCCTGGACACCGACATCGACTTCGTCCTGACCACCGGCGGGCACAATGCGGGTATCGTGTCGGAGCCCGGACACCCGAACCGTTCCTATAAAAGGCTCAGTTGCCGCCATGCCGCCCTTCGTCCCGGCCCGGACGAGTGGGCAAAAGAGGCGGCCGTGACATATGGCTCCTGGTGGCCGGCCTGGGTCGAATGGCTGGCCGGTCATTCCAGCCGTGAGGTCGCGGCCGACCGGGGCCATGCCCTGGGCGCCTTGAAGACGGTTTGCGCGGCGCCCGGCACGTATGTCCTCGAGCGGTAGCTGCGTTCCAGCCGTTTGAGCGAGGTCAAGGCGCGGCGGCCGCTCAAGACGTATTCAGCAGCCATGAAACGTCGAACAGCGCTCAAGGTTCTGCCGTTTGCTATCGTTTTCGCATCGTCGGCTTGGGCGGGCGATAATCTGCAGGTCGCCTATGGCAAAAGGCTGGTCCAAACAAACTGCGCGCGGTGCCACGCTGTCGGCCGGACTGGCGAAAGCACCCATCCTGATGCCCCGCCTTTTCGTCTATTGCACCGCCGCTATCCGATCCAGGACCTGCAGGAAGCCTTGGCCGAGGGAATCTCCACCGGCCATCCGGACATGCCCGAGTTTGTGGCCTCTCCGGATCAGATCGAGGCGATCATCGCCTATATCGGGAGCCTCGGCCAATGACGGAGGAGAGCGCTGACGGTGCAAGAGGAGGTATCGGATGAAACGCGGAATCGGTAGTGAGGACACCGAGTCTCCTGAGCTGGCGATCTCCGCCGGCAAGGTCTGTTTCATAATTGCCAAGGCGCATGGATTCGATGTCAAGGTCGCCATCACCGAGCCGGATTCGGGCTCCAATCCCACGGACGACGGCGAAGTCGCGGTGCTTCAGGACCATGATGATGACCCCGTGCGCGAAGAGCTTGGGTCGCTGATCTCGGATCTCTCTGTCGACGAGCAGATCGACCTCGTGGCGTTGACATGGCTCGGCAGGGATGACGGCAAGGCGGCCGATTGGGACGAGGTTCGCCAGCAGGCCGCCTACGCTCACAACAGGCACACGGCCGACTATCTTTGCGGCAATCCGCTGTTGGGCGATCACCTTGCGGCCGGGCTCGATGCTCTCGGCCTGTCCTGTTCCGGCTGAACCGAAGTTGATGCACATCAAAGCGGGACACTTTCGGCCGTGCTGGTCTACCCGTCTCTGATGGAGCCCGGATATGATCTACACGACGATATTGGTCCAGCTCGATATCGACGCACCGGCAACGCCGCGGCTGATTTTCGCGCGGCAGGTCGCAAGGAAGTTCGAGGCGGATCTGATTGCGCTGGCGGCTGCCGAGCCCTCCACATTGGTGTCGCCGAGCGAGTCTTCTCCGGCTGTGGCCGAGGTGTTGCGTCACCGGACGCTTGAGATCGAGGATCGTATCAGCAAGCTCAAGGAGGAGTTCCTCGCCGTCGCCGGTGACAACGAGCGCGCATCCTGGCGTGCGGAACTCGACGACCCTACGCGCGCCGTGGCGCTGCACGCGCGGGCGGCCGATCTGGTGATCACCGGAGCGCCGGCCGCGGCTGCCGCCGGCGATTTCCGAAGGACCGTGGATCCGGGAGCATTGGTGCTTTCCGCGGGCAGGCCGGTTCTGTTTGCGGCCGACGATCTCGCCTCCTTCAAGGGTGAGAGGATCATGGTCGCCTGGAAGGATTGCCGCGAAGCGCGGCGGGCCGTGGTCGACGCGATGCCTTTCCTGCGCAACGCCAAGGAAGTGACCGTTTTCAATGCGGCCGAGGAAGGAACGCTCGTCGCGCGGGATGGCGCGGCGGACGTGGCGCGCTTCCTGATGAGGCATGGTGTGAAAGCCCGGTCCCAACTGCTCGAAAGCGAGGGAAGCTCGGTGGGCGACTCGATTATCGCTGGAGCTGATCGTATCGGGGCCGATCTCATTGTGGCCGGTGGTTATGGCCATAGCCGGTTCCGCGAATGGGCGTTCGGGGGCGCGACGCGATCCCTGCTCGGATCGGGCTCGTTCCACAGGCTGCTGTCGAACTGAGTAGCCACTGCATTCCATGTCCGCCAGGCGGGCATAAGATCCAAGGAGACAAGCTATGCAGATGCTGGCATCCCTGTTCATGCCCACTTATCCGGACCCGCCGGGCCCGAAGATCGCGTCGAATGCGGTGGCCGTGGCCAAGCAGCTTGGCGCCACGCTGGATGCGGCGGTCATCAATGTCGACATTCCGGACGTTTCCAACGCACTGTCCAGCTTCCTGCTCGACCTCCCCGCCAAGATCCGTGAGGTCGAGACGGCCAGCAGGAATCGCGGCAAGGCCCTGCTGGAGAATGTCGCGGCCGAAGCCGCGCGGTGCAAAGTTACCCTGACCACTCAGGAGTTGAAAGCGCAGCCCGCGTTCATAGGGGAAGCCGCCGCCCGGGAGGGCCGCTATTTCGACCTCTGCATGGTGGGATGGGCGAGGGACACCGAGTCCATCCGCATGACCGCGGAGGAGGTCGTGTTCAGCTCCGGCCGGCCGGCCTTGATTCTCCCGGGTGACGAAGATGTCGGTACGCTCGACAACGTGGTGATCGCCTGGGACGGCAGCCGCGTGGCTGCAAGGGCGGTGGCCGACGCCAAGCCGTTCCTGGAACGCGCATCGGCTATATCGATCGTGAGTGTGACCGATGAGAAGGTGCTGCCGGGCAAGGATATCGCTGAACGCCTTGCGCATGGACTTGCGGCGCGCGGGCTGCGTGCGAAGGCCCAGTCCATTCAAACCGGCGACAGTGAAATTGGCGTCGCCCTGCAGGAGCATGCCCTTAAAGTCGGCGGCAACCTGCTGGTCATGGGTGGCTGGGGCCACTCCCGCCTGAGGGACTTTGTGCTTGGCGGGGCGACGGAGGGGATTTTGTCGAATCTGCGTCTGCCGGTCTTGATGTCGCATTGATGCAAGCCGTCCAAAAGGCATTCGGCGGGTTTGGGAGAACGGCATGCGGCAAGACAGATGCCTGCGGCGCGTCGCCTGATTCCGCTGCGGCGCGACGCGCGCCAGGCAGATCCACCCTCGAACATCTGGACCTGAGCGAATGCCGAGGGCCGTAACCGGGCATCAAGCCATCGAGAGTCGACCGGGCGCCTCGCCCCCTTGCGGCCTCAGCGAGGCCGAAGCGCAAGCCAGACTGCTGGCGGAGGGGCCGAACGAGCTGCCCAGATCTGGGCGTCGCACACCTTTGAGAATTGCCGTCGAGGTCATGCGCGAGCCGATGCTTGCGCTCCTGCTTGGTGGCGGCGCGGTCTATCTCCTGCTTGGCGATCTGCAGGAGGCGTTGATCCTGCTGTGCTTCGCCACTTTGTCGATTGCGATAACCATTATCCAGGAGGCGCGCACGGAGCGGGTTCTAGAAGCCCTCCGCGATCTCACAAGCCCTCGCGCCCTGGTCGTGCGCGATGGCCAACGCCGGCGGATTGCCGGCCGCGAGGTGGCGCGCGGCGACATCGTCTTGCTTGTCGAGGGAGACCGTGTCCCCGCCGATCTGCTGTTGGTCCAGAGTCATGATCTTCAGGTCGACGAATCCTTGCTCACCGGCGAATCCGTTCCGGTGAGAAAAGCAGCCGCCACGCCGGCAAATCGGGCGGGGAAACATCGACCGGGCGGCGATGACGTTCCGGCTGTATTTTCGGGATCGCTTATCGCTCGCGGCTCGGGCATCGGTGAGGTGGTGGCGACCGGAGCACGAACGGAAATTGGATCGATCGGGCTGGCGCTGAGCAGCCTGGAGAGCGAGGCGCCTCGTCTGCAAAAGCAGACCAGGCATCTTGTAAGACTGTTTGCCTTGGGCGGCGCTGTCGTCAGCGCGCTGGCGATGCTGCTCTATGGCTTGCTGCGAGGCGGATGGCTTGATGGGATATTGGCGGGCATTGCCCTCGGCATGTCGATGCTGCCGGAAGAATTTCCGATGGTGCTGACGATTTTCATGGCCATGGGCGCTTGGCGCATATCCCAGGTGCGGGTGCTGACCCGTCGGGCCGCGGCAATCGAAACGCTTGGGTCCGCGACCGTGCTCTGCACCGACAAGACGGGAACGCTGACGAGAAACCAGATGGCCGTTGCGGAGCTGAGAACGCCTGGCGGGGTCTTCTCGCTTCTAAATAGCTCGGATGTCGTTCCCGAGGCATTCCGCGAAGTGGTCGAGCTTGGCGTGCTTGCAAGCGCCGAGGTGCCTTTCGATCCAATGGAAAAGGCGTTTTACGAGCTGGCGGCTGAAAGACTGCCGGGGCGTCCGGGCGCGAGCGACCGGCAGCTCATTCGCTCTTACGGACTCCGACCGGAACTGCTGGCGATGTCCAATGTCTGGCGGACAAACGCGGGCGATGGCGATTGCCTCGTGGCCGCCAAAGGCTCGCCGGAGGCGATCCTGAAGCTTTGCCGCCTGGGCGCGGATCAGGCCGTGTCGATCCGGAAAGACGCCGATGCCATGGCGGCCGAGGGGCTAAGGGTTTTGGGAGTGGCGCGCGCGAGCCATGCCGAGAGCGGATTAGCCGACGAGCAAACTGGCTTTGCTTTCGAATTCTTGGGCCTGGTCGGGTTGGCTGATCCGCTGCGGCCGGGGGTTCAGGATGCTGTTGCCTCTTGCCAGTCGGCGGGCATCCGCGTGCTTATGATCACCGGCGACTATCCCGCAACGGCGAAAGCCATAGCGCGTGAGGCCGGGTTGGATGTCGGGGACGTCATCACCGGCGAAGAGCTGAGGGCACTAGGCCCGGCGAGCCTTTCCAAAGCGGTGAAGACGACGACCGTGTTCGCGCGGATCATGCCTGACCAGAAGCTGGCGATCGTGAATGCCCTGAAGGCGAACGGCGACGTTGTCGCGATGACCGGCGACGGGGTCAACGATGCTCCCTCGCTGAAGGCTGCGGATATCGGCGTCGCCATGGGTGGGCGCGGCACGGACGTTGCGCGCGAAGCCTCTTCCATCGTCCTCCTCGACGACGACTTTGGCTCGATCGTCAAGACAATCAGGCTGGGACGGCGCATCTATGACAATCTGCGAAAGGCGATGAGTTTCATCATCGCCGTGCACGTGCCGATCGCGGGGCTGGCTCTGATGCCTCTGCTGTTCGGCCTGCCCATTCTGTTCGGACCGATCCACATCGCCTTTCTGGAGATGGTCATCGACCCGGTCTGCTCGCTCGTCTTCGAAGCGGAAGGCGAGGAAGAGGACATAATGAAGCGGGCGCCGCGCGATCCGGAAGAGGCGCTGTTTACCCGCCCATTGGTGGCATGGAGCCTGACTCAGGGCTTGCTCACATTGGCGGTCGTCGCAGCGATCTTCCTGCTCGGCCTTAACTCCGGAATTCCGGAAAATGAACTTCGAGCCCTGACGTTCTTCGCCCTGGTGGTGAGCATCATCGGCCTGGTTCTGGTCAACCGCGTTTTCAGCGCCTCGTTGATTTCGGCCCTATCAAGACCCAATCGCGCCCTCGCTGCCGTCATCGCCGTGGACTCTGTCGTGCTCGCCCTGGTGCTTCTGTGGCCGTCCGCGAACCTCCTCTTCCAATTCGGACCGCCGAGACTGATCGATCTTGCCGCCGTTCTGGCGGGCGCAGTCGGGCTGGTCGCTTTGCTGGAGTTCCTCAAATATCGCTGGGCAGGGCGAGTGAGCGCTTGACGGGCCCAGCGGTGGATTTTGCTCGGCCTGTGGCCGCGACCGCCGGGATCGGCGGCTGCACCGCTGAGTTTTCCACCTCTTGCTCGGCGGTTTGCAGGCGGACGGAAAACCGTTCACGCTTTCCCTGGATTTGCCGCAAGTGCCCACGATACGCATGGACGCCGATCGTGAGGACAAATTCCAGGGTTCCCCTTCAGCCTGACATGCGCTGGTCGCCATCGTCAAATGGATAGAAGTGGACCGCCTTCAACTTGACCGGCGTGTCGTAGCCCTCGATGCGCACCGTTGCCCACCGGGTCCCCCAGATCGTCCTGCCAGGTGTCGGTGACGCGACATCTTGCGGCCAGCTCCATGCCGACCTCGATCTTGTCAGTTCTCCTTGCCATCTCGAACTCCCTTTCTCTCCGCGCGATCGTGCGATATCGCTTCCTGCTTTCACCATCCTCCGCGTTGACTACATCGGCATTTCCGGCTCAAGCGCGCGCTCCTTTGCCGGCTCGGATATCTCCGTCATGGTCGCCTCCGTCAGGAGCAGCACGCTGGCGACCGAGACGGCGTTTTCCAGGGCGATGCGGACCACTTTGGTCGGGTCGATGATGCCGGCTTCGACCAGGTCGACATATTCCTTGCGGCCGGCGTCGAAACCGAAATTTCCCTTGCCTTCGATCATCCTGGCGACAACCACGCCGCCGTCGACGGCCGAATTCTCGGCAATCTGGCGCACAGGTGTTTCGAGCGCGCGCCTGAGGATCTGGACGCCTGTGCGTTCATCGCCTTCGCACTGTGCTTCTTCCTCGGTGACCGCGCCGATGCAACGCAACAGGGCAAGCCCGCCACCAGGCACGATGCCCTCTGCGACGGCCGCCTTGGTGGCGCTGATGGCGTCGTCGAGCGCTTCCTTCTTGGACTTCATCTCGGCTTCCGTCGGCGCGCCCACCTTGATGACGGCCACGCCGCCGGCGAGCTTGGCGAGCCGCTCCTGGAGCTTCTCACGGTCATAGTCGCTGGTCGTATCGCTGATCTCTCGCCGGATCTGCTCGACACGCCCCTTGATCGCCTTCTGGTCGCCGCTGCCGCCGATGATCGTGGTGTTGTCCTTGTCGACAACCACGCGCTTGGCGCGCCCCAGCTGAGCCATCGTCACATTCTCGATCTTGAGGCCGATATCCTCTGAAATGACCTGTCCGCCAGTCAGGACGGCGATGTCCTGCAGCATCACCTTGCGGCGGTCGCCGAAGCCTGGCGCCTTCACGGCGCAGTTCTTGAAGGTGCCGCGGATCTGGTTGACGATGAGCGTGGCCAGCGCCTCGCCCTCGACGTCCTCCGCGATCACCAGCAGAGGCGAACCCGATTTCGCCACCGCCTCGAGCAGCTTGATGAGGTCGTTGAGCGAAGAGATCTTCTTTTCGACGATGAGTACCAGCGCGTCTTCCAGCACCGCCTCCATCTTCTCGGTGTCGGTCACGAAATAGGGGGAGAGGAAGCCGCGGTCGAATTGCATGCCTTCGACCACGTCCAGGACCGTTTCGGTGGTCTTCGATTCCTCGACCGTGATGACGCCTTCGCCGCCGACCTTCTCCATGGCTTCGCCGATCAGTTCGCCGATGAGCGGATCGTTATGGGCTGAGATCGTCGCCACCTGTTCCTTCTCGCGCCTGGTCGAGACCGGCCGCGATATCTGCTTGAGCGTCTCGATTGCCCGCTTCGTCGCGCGGTCGAGGCCGCGCTTGATGTCGATCGCGCTCGCGCCGGCGACCACGTTGCGCACGCCGTCGGCGAACATCGCGTGGGCAAGTATGGTCGATGTGCTCGTTCCGTCGCCGACCATGTCGCCGGTCTTCTCGGCCGCCTGCCTCAGCATGCGGGCGCCGAGATTTTCCTCCGGATCCCTCACGTCGAATTCCTTGGCGATCGTCACACCGTCGTTGCACACGATGGGCGCGCCCCATTTTTTCTCGATCAGAACCGACTTCGAACGAGGACCGAGCGTCACCCGCACGGCGTCGGCAAGTTGGGTCGCGCCGCGCAGGATTTTTTCGCGCGCCGCCGAGCGGAACAATACCTGTTTGTGGGCCATGGTGGTCTCCAGACTATCCGACCGATTCCCATAGCCGCGTTGGCCCCGATCAGCCTTGACGCGCGTCAATTGTGCATCCCTGGCGGCCTTGACCGGAATCAATGAGGACCGGTTCGCCAGCTGGTCTGATGGGGCTCTCAGGCCAGGAGACGACGATGCGAACGAACGAGACGCCACACTACGATACCAGCGTGAACACGACCGGTTGCTGCCCGAAGTTCAACCCCGGCGGTTGGGACGATCAGGAGCTGCATTTCCGTGACAAGCCGTTCGTGAGAGCGGTGACGCACAGCGTCATGCATGTCCCCGTGAACATGGGCAGCGTTTTCACGCGCGTTAATCGGCACATCGACGATGCCGGCGCTTCGGCCGATGGCCAGTCCATCGTTCTCAGCCGCGATCTCTCGCCCTGGACCAGCGAACATCTCTTCTCGGTTTCGAAATCTGTCCCCGAGGAAGAGATGACGACGCTGAGCGGGGACTTCGTGACGAAAGTGTTCGAAGGCCCCTTCAGTCAGGCAAGGCAGTGGCACGAAGAGATGCTGCAGATGGCGCGTGATCGGAAATCGGAGCCGGGCGACGTCTATTTCTTCTATACGACCTGCCCGAAATGCGCCGAAGCCTACGGAAAGAACTATGTCGTTGGGGTAACGGCCGTGGGCTAGCCCACAACGCGACGCGCTGTCAGTTTGGATAGATGGACTTGCCCCCGAGCGAGGCAGGTCATTATGCGCTCACCCTGATGGAGCCCTTGCATGAGTCGAATTGGCGGTTTCCTGCTGGTCATGCTTATCGCCATGGCGACCGCGGCCGGTGTGGCTTTCGCGCTTTACAGGAACGAGCTTGGTCGCTTGCGCGACGCCGTCAGCCGAGGCAGTCTGGTCGCCGAGCTCGACATTGGCCCGGTTGAATACGCCGACAGCGGCGCGGGCATTCCGCTGCTTTCGATCCACGGCTCCGGCGGCGGCTTTGATCAAGGCCTTGCCCTTGCTTCCGGTCTAGTGGGGGAGGGCTTCCGTATCATCGCGCCGTCGCGCTACGGCTATCTGCGCACGCCTGTTCCGCAAGACCCTTCTCCGGCCGCTCAGGCCGATGCTCTCGCGGCGCTGCTCACCAAACTGAACGTTTCCAAGGCGGTGGTCGTCGGCGTTTCGGCTGGCGCGCGGTCGGCGGTCGAGCTGAGCCTTCGGCACCCGGACAAGGTCGCCGCTCTCATTCTGGTCGTCCCAGCCCTTTATTCGCCCACCAGTCCGGTTTCGGTCGACGTGGATCCGGGTAACAGCTTTGCGTTCTGGGCTGTCAACGCCGGCGGCGATTTCGCCTGGTGGGCAGCCGAGAACATCGCGCCATCGGTGCTCATTCGCTTCCTCGGCGTTCGGCCGGCGCTGGTAGCGGCCGCGCCCCAAGCCGAAAGGGACCGTGTGATGAGCTTCGTCAGAGGCGTTGAACCATTGTCGCTGCGCTTCTCCGGCATCAACATCGACAGCGCCCCCGAGCTGCATGAACAGCCGTTGGCGGAAATCGCTGCACCGACATTGATCGTCTCGGCGCGCGACGACCTGTTCAACACGCTGCCGGCAGCCGAGTTCGCGGCGGCCAGGATTCCCCGCGCCAAGCTGGTGGTCTACGATACCGGCGGCCATTTTCTCGTCGGGCGGATGGAGGAGGTCCGCATGGCAATCCGCACCTTTCTGGCCGGCGCGGGACTGGTCCCGTCAAACCATTAAAGCGCGTCGCGCTGAAACGGATTCAGGTGACGCGCTTTAAAGTCTTTGGTTTGATGCATGTCGTTGTCCCAGAACCGCTGCGCACTTCTGGGCGACATGCATTAGCCCGCGGAACCGGTGATTGTCGGCGTGACGACCGCCGCGGGGGCCTTTGCGTCTTGGCCAAGGGTCGGCGTCAGCCAACGGACGAGGCCAAGGCCGAGGAGCGCCAGCGCCGTGAAGCCCGCGCCCGCCAGGAAGGTCATCCTCGGTCCGAAAAAATCCCAGAGCGTGCCCGCCAGCAGGCTGGCGGCCAGCAGCGCAAGTCCAGTCGACAGGTTGAACATCCCGAAGGCCGTGCCTCGCAGTTCCGGCGGGGCCGTATCGGCGACGAGCGTTGCCAGGAGGCCCTGCGTAAGCCCCAGATGCAGGCCCCACAGGCCCACGCCGAGCGCTGCGCCCGCAAGATTTCCAGGGAACGCCAGCACGATGTCCGCGGCAATCAGGACCAGGAAGCCGAGAATAAGCATCGTCAGGCGATTGACGCGATCCGATAGCGCGCCAGCCGGATAGGCGGAGAGCGAGTAGACAACGTTCATGACCACCAGCACCAGCGGGACGAGCCCGACCGGCAGGCCCATGCCCTGCGCGCGCAGGATTAGAAACGCTTCGCTGAACCTGGCCAGGGTGAACACGGTGGCCACGCAGACAACCAGCCAGAAGGATGAGCCCAGGCGCTTGAGCTCCGGCAGGCTCAAGGGAGCGCGCACTTCGCGCAGCCCCGTGGGCCGGGCCGGCTCGCGGACGGCGGTAACCAGCAGCACGACCGCCAGAAGGCCTGGAACAACCGCGACCCAGAACACGGTCCGAAACTGATTGGCGGTCAGCCACATGAGGCCGATCGCCAGCAGCGGCCCGACAAACGCGCCAACCGTGTCGAGTGACTGGCGAAGCCCGAAACTTGCGCCGCGCGCGTCGGCGGGGGCGATGTCCGCAACCAGGGCATCGCGCGGGGCGCCGCGAATCCCCTTGCCCACACGGTCGACAAATCGCGCCGCCACCAGCCAGCCAATCGAGGAAGCCAGCGGGAACACCGGCTTGGTGAGAGCGGCGAGGCCGTAGCCGATGACCGCCAGCAGCTTGCGTTTTCCCAGCCAATCGGACAGCGCGCCCGAAAACACCTTGGTGATGGCGGCCGTCGCTTCGGCAATGCCCTCAATGGTGCCGACCGTCACCATCGGCGCTCCCATGACGGCGACGAGGTAGACTGGCAGCAAGGCGTGGATCATCTCCGAAGAGACGTCCATCAGCAGAGACACGAAGCCCAACGCCCAAATCCCCGCGGGGATGGTTCTAAGGCGGGTGCGAGTGGTCTCCGCGGTCTCGAGCTGCTTCATTGATCCCTTCGGCATGCCGACATTGGGCACGTTCAACATAGCGAACTCGCGGCGCGCAAGTACACCGCGATCAGCTGTTTTGCGGTTCCTTGGCCGGGGCTTCCAACCAGGTGCCGCGCTCGTCCCTGACGATTGCCAGGGCATCGTCGAGCTTGCCGATCGCGGCAGGCTTGCCGGTTGCTTCGGCGAACTCGATCGCGGCACCGACCTTCGGCCCCATGGATCCGGCCGGAAAATTCCGTCCGGATATATCTGTCGTGGCAACGTGCCGGAGCGCGCGGGCCTCCGGCGTGCCGAAGCAGGCATAAACCGCATCGACATCCGTCAGCATCAGCAGCATGTCAGCCTTCAATTGACGTGCCAGAAGCGAGCTTGCCAGGTCTTTGTCGATGACGGCTTCGACACCGCAAAGGCTGCCGTCGGTGCCCTCCACAACCGGAACGCCGCCGCCTCCCGTGCAAATGACGATAACCTCCCGTTCGGTGAGGAATGAGATCACGGAAGCCTCCAGGATCTCCAGTGGCCTGGGGGAGGGCACAACGCGGCGCCATTTGTCGCCATCGGGCGCGACCTGCCAGCCGCGTTCCGCGGCAAGCCGGCGTGCGGTTGCTTCATCGTATACCGGGCCTATCGGCTTCGTCGGCCGCGCGAAGGCCGGATCGCGCGGGTCCACCTTCACCTGCGTCAGCAGGGTTGCAAACAACCTGTTCCTGAGGAGGTTGCCGAGCTCCTGCTCGATCATGTAGCCGATCATGCCGGCGCTTTCGGCGCCGAGCACGTCGAGCGGGAAAGCGCCGTCGGTCGAGGCCGCCGACTGGAGCGCCAGCAGGCCGACCTGCGGGCCGTTGCCATGCGTGATGACGAGCGAATGGCCTTGGCCGATAAGCGCCGCCAGGGCGGATGCCGCATGTTTGACATTGCCGCGCTGATTTTCGGCGGTCATGGGCTCGCCGCGCCGCAACAGCGCATTCCCGCCGAGAGCCGCAACGATCAGCATCTCAATTGCCGATCGTGGCGACGAGCAGCGCCTTGATCGTGTGCATGCGGTTCTCCGCCTGGTCGAACACGATCGACGCGCCCGATTCGAAGACCTGATCCGTGACCTCCATGCAGTCGATGCCGAATTCGCGCGCGACCGAGGCGCCGACCTCGGTCTCGGTATCGTGGAACGCCGGCAGGCAATGCATGAATTTCACGTGCGGATTGCCGCTGGCCGACATCACCTCGCTCGTCACCCGATAGGGCGTCAGCAGGCGGATACGCTCGGTCCAGGCCGACTTGTCCTCACCCATGGACAGCCAGACATCGGTGTAGATGAAGTCGGCGCCTTCGACGCAGCTCTTCACATCTTCGTCCAGCCTGAAGCGGCCGCCGCTGCGCTCCGCCAGGGTTCTGACATGGGCGCAGAACTCGCCGTCCGGCCAAAGCTCCTTGGGTGAGGAGATACGCATGTCGATGCCGACCTTGGCGGCGCCCACCGCCAGGGATAGCGCGACATTGTCCCGGCCCTCGCCGACGAAGGCGACCGTCATGTCGGACAGATGCTTGTGCGTGAATTCACGCATGGTCATGAAATCGGCGAGGATCTGCGTCGGGTGCGCTTCATTGGTCAGGCCGTTGTAGACGGGCACGCCGGCATGCGTGGCAAGCAGCTCGGCCTGATGTTGCGCAAAGCCGCGATATTCGATCGCATCATACATGCGGCCGAGCACGCGCGCGGTGTCCTTCATGGACTCCTTGTGCCCGATATGGCTGCCGCTGGGGCCGAAATAGGTGACGTGGGCGCCCTGGTCGTAGGCGGCCACTTCGAATCCCGTCCGGGTGCGGGTCGAGTCCTTTTCGAAGATCAGCGCGATGTTCTTGCGGACGAGGCGCGGTATCTCGTGCCCGGCCTGCTTGGCCGCCTTCAGATCGGCTGCCAGCTTCAGCAGGAAGCGGATCTCGTCCGCCGAGAGGTCGTCCAGCGAGAGCACCGAGCGTCCATGAAGGTTGATCGACATTGGGGGTCCTTTCAGAGCGGGTCTCGGGCGATGGGGCAGGTCATGCAATGGCCGCCGCCGCGGCCGCGGCTGAGCTCGGCACCCTCGACGGTGATCACCTCGACTCCCGCCCGGCGCAGAAGCGTGTTGGTGTAGACGTTGCGGTCGTAGCCGATGACGACGCCCGGCTCGACGGCGACGACGTTGTTGCCGTCGTCCCACTGCTCGCGCTCGGCCTCGTAGCGGTCGCCGCCAGTGGCGATGATCCGCAGCGATTTCAGCCCGAGAGCCTCCGCGACCACCGATATGAAGGGCTCCTTCTCCTCCCTGACCTCGACCGCCGCATCGCCGTCTCCCGGCCGGATCGAGAAGGTGCGCAGCCTTTCGACCACGGGCGGATACATGGTCGCGAGGTCCCGGTCACAGAAGGTGAAGACGGTGTCGAGATGCATGAAGGAACGGTCACGCGGCATCAGAGCCGCGATCACGCGCGTGGCTTCTCCGGCGGCGAACAGGCTTCGCGCAAGATCGCCGACCGCTTGCGGCGTGGTGCGCTCGCCCATGCCGACCAGAACGACGCCTCCGCCGACCGGCATGACGTCGCCGCCTTCGAGGCTGACGCCCGTTCCGGCCTGGGGCGAGACGAACGGGATGCCGCTTTCACGGAACCTTGGATGGAAGCGATAGACAGCCTCGACATTGGCCGCCTCCGGCCGCCTGGCTGGCCAATACATCGGGTTGGCCGACACGGAGCGGTAGATCCAGCAGGAGCTGTCACGGGTGAACAGCTGGTTGGGAAGCGGCGGCAGCACGAAATCCTGCGGCGCGAGCGTCCTTCCGGTCAGCCCCTTGGGCTCGAACGGCAGTTCGGCGCGCGCAATGCCGCCGACGAGACAGGTTGCCAGCAGGCCGGCCGACATTTCGTTCAGCCAGCCACGCATCTCGTCGACCATGTCGAGGCCGACCACGCCGGCATGCACCCGGCGGTCGAGAAGCCAGTCGCGGGCCTTGCCGATGGCCATTGTCTCGGCAAGCAGCTCACCGAACGAATGCACCACCACGCCGCGCTCGCGCAACGCGTCGACGAAGACGTCGTGTTCCTGGCGCGCCCGCTTTACCCACAACACGTCGTCGAACAGCAGCGCCTTGCAGTTGTCCGGCGTCAGCCTGCGCAGGCTGAGGTCCGGTCTGTGGACCATGACCTCACGCAGGCGACCGACCTCCGAATGCACTCCCAGACTTGTCATCGCATGGCCTCTCAAAGCGCGCTGACGGCGCCGGTCCACATCTCGTAGACGGCAAGGATTGCGACCGCGACGAGGGCGACGGCGATGATGGCTTCCACCGGGTGGAAGACACGCTGGTTGCCCTCGCGGCGAGCCCAGACGTAGAAGATGATGCCGGGAGCATAGAGGATAGCGCACATGAAAAGGTACGCAGGCCCCGCTGCATAGACGAGCCACAGCCCGTAGATCGTTGCCAGCACGCCGGCGAGGAGCGGTCCGGTGCGCCGCTCGCTGCCCTGGTAGCTTTCGCCGGTCAATGCCAGTTTTGCGGCGAAGGCTCCGGAGAAAATGTAGGGCACGAGGATGGCGGCCGAGGCGATGTAGAAGAGCGCCTGGTAGGTGCTCTGGGCAAACAGCGTGATCACCAGGAAGGCCTGGACGAGCAGGTTGGTGATCAGCAGCGACGTCGAGGGAACGCCACGCTCGCTTTCCCGGCTGAAGAACTTCGGCATGGTTCCGTCCTTGCCGGCGACATGCGGAATCTCCGCCGCAAGCAGCGTCCAGCTCAGGAAGGCGCCGATGACCGAGATGACGAGCGCGAGATTGATGAGCACGGCGCCCCAGGGTCCGACGACCGCCTCGAGCACGCCTGCCATCGACGGGTTCTTCAGGGCGGCAAGTTCGGGCTGGCTCAGGATGCCGAGCGAAAGCAGCGAGACCAGCGCATAGAGCGCGAGGCAGGTGAAGAAGCCGAGCACAGTTGCCGTCGCAATGTCCTTGCGGCGCTCCGCCCGGGCGGAGAAGACGCTGGCGCCTTCGATGCCGATGAACACCCACAGCGTCACCAGCATCGTGCTCTTGACCTGGGCGGCGAGGGTGCCGAGCGAGGCGTTGCCGAGCCCGGTGAAGTCGAGTGTCCAGACATTGAGCTTGAACGTGACGGCCACGATCCCGACGAACAGGACGACAGGCGCGATCTTGGCCACGGTCACGATGGTGTTGACGACCGCCGCCTGACGGATGCCCGCCAGGATCAGAATGTGGATGAGCCACAGCAGGATCGAGGCCCCGAGCACCGCCTGCCACGTGTTTCCGTCACCGAAGGCGGGGAAGAAATAGGACAGTGCGCTGAAAACGATCACCGCGTAGGAGACGTTGCCCACCCATGCGCTGATCCAGTAGCCCCAGGCGCTGTTGAAGCCTACGAACGGACCGAAGCCGGCCTTGGCATAGGCATAGGGGCCGGCGTCGAGGTCGGGACGGCGCACCGCCAGCGACTGGTAGACAAACACCAGCGCAAGCATGCCGATCGCCGTGATGGCCCAACCGATCAGGATCGCCAGCGGACCGGCGCCGGCCGCCATGTTCTGCGGCAGGCTGAAGACGCCCGAGCCGACCATGGAGCCGATGACGAGCGCGGTCAGCGACCCCAGCCGGAGCTTCGCCGAAGCCGGGGTCGCGGTTCTTTCCCGGATAGGGACGTTGATGTCTGTTGTGGCCATGAGGCCCTCCCACCTTTGCAATGATGGGGGCCATTCAACAGGAAAGCGGGAAGGCAGCTTTGACACGGGTCAAATCAGAATGATCACAGCGCCAGCGTCACGGCAGCGACAACACTACCGGAACAGCATGGCGCCGTAGCCCGCGGCAGCGGCGGTCAAGGTCATGCCGGCCAAGGGCAGCCAGAATCTCACCGGACCCGCGAATACGGCCAGGAACAGGCGCCCGATCGCGTTGGCCACCAGCGCCGTCAGCACCGCATGTCCAACGGTTTCGATCGGCATCGACTGCTTGATCAGCCGTATGGCGCTGAGCACCGAAGCGTCGACATCAAAGGCGCCCGCGATCGCGGAACTCGCCAGCAGGCCTTGTTCCTTGAATTGGAACGCCAACGCGGCGCTCGCTGTCGAGGCGCCCGCGAACAGCAGCGCAAAGATCAGCAACGGTACCAGTTCGAATGGATTGCGCGTCGCGCCGGGGCTCTCTGGCGTGCTGCCGCGAATTGCCAGCGCAATCGTTCCGCAGACGCCGAGTGTCAGCGCGGCTGCGAGCGCGGGTATGGCCATGTAAGCGGTCACCGGTGGCGCCAGTATCAGAACCACGAGGCAGACACGCAAGATCGAGATCATAGCGGCCAGCGAAGCCGCGCCCGCGAAAGACAAGGAATTGTCCGACGCATTGGCGGTGCGGGCCAGTGACAGGGTGGCGGCGGTCGACGAGACCACGGCGCCGGCGAGCGCGCTCACAATCAGACCGCGGGCGTTTCCGAGGACGCGCGCCGCAACATAACCGGCGAAGGAAATCGAGGCCATCAGCACTGTCAGGAGCCAGATCTCCCGCGGGTTGAAGCCGCCCCATGGGTCAAATGGACGGTCCGGCAGCAGGGGCAGGATTATGGCGGTCATCACCGCCAGGACCAATGCCGAGCGAAGCTCGATCCAGGTCAGACGTTTCAGAAGCCCGTGCAGGATTTCGCGGCTGGCGAGGAGCGCCGCGAGCGCTGCGCCTCCCGCGGCGGCAACGCGAAAATCGCCTGCCACGCAGAGCGCGCCAAGCGTAAAGACGGCCAGGCCCGCGATAACGGTTGTGACGCTGAAATCCTCGTCATGCGCGGCTTCGCGTGCCTTGTACCAGGCGAAAATGCCAGCGAAGGCGAGGAAGCCTGCAACCAGCACCGAAATTGTGTTGAGCGCGTCGGCCAATGCCGCAACCAGGCCGCCGAGAAGCCCGGCGATGCCGAAGGTGCGAATGCCGGCTGTCCGGCTGCGGTCGGGCGCATCGCGCTCTCTCCAGCCGCGTTCCAACCCGACGAGCAGGCCTATTGCCAAGGCGACCCCGAGCCGGGCAATGAGCGTGTCCATGGCGGCTACCTCAGATTGACGGCATACGCTGCCAGCCGCTTCGGCCAGCGGTCGGCTTGGCGCGGCTTCCGCATGGCCTCGCCATGTAAGGCTAGCTCTCCAACGCTTCGCGGCCCGAAACTTCGGCGATGGAGACGCGGAAGAACACGTGGGGCAGATGCTCCAAATCCGAGGTGGCGGCCGGCTTGAGCGCGCCCGGCTCCCACCAGTCGAAGTGCTTGCTCAGCACAAACCATGCATGGTCACGCTGCGCCTCTTGTCCGATCCGATCGGGAAGTTCCTCATAACAGCCGGTGACGATGACGCTTTTCCAACCGTGACCCGTGCCGGGGGCGTCGACCTGCACGGACACGAGCGGATTGGCGCGCATCCAATCGATCTTCTTGCCTGGCATCGAGAAGGCATAGAGGTGGTTGTCCGCGTGGGCGTAGTGGAACGGAACCACGTAGGGCCGCCCGTCCTTCGCACAGGCCAGGCGGCCGGCGCGATTGGCCGTCAGCAGTTTGGAGCATTCCAGAGTGGACAGTGCGCGGATCTGCATCGGCGGGACTCCTAGCTGCCGGTCTCGCGCCGCGATCTTTTCGCGGTGTGCTGGCCGGAGCGCCTTCTTTCGTCGGCATTTCCGCGGGCGAGGGCCATCATATCCAGAACCTCCTTGTCGGAGAGCTGCGGGAAGCTGCCGTAATAATAGCTCAGCGCCCGAAAACGTGCGGGCTGATTGAGGCAGATCAAATCCGCTTCCCGCGCAAGCTCGTCCGCGGTGTCCACCGGCGCCACGGGAAGAGCGACGATGATCTTTCGGGGCGAACGTCGCTTCAACGCGCGAATGGCGACCTTCATCGTCGTTCCGGTCGCCGCCCCGTCGTCAACGAGGATCACCGTTTTGCCCGTCACCGACAGGGGCAGGTCTTTCCCACGATATACCGCCCGTCGCCGTTCCAGTTCGGGGCGCTCCTGCGCGATCAGGACACGAAGCGCACCGTCGTCGAGGGCGTATGCCTCCACGATCTCCCGGTTGAGAACGACGTCGGGAGGCTCGCCGTCCACGATGGCGGCCACGGCCAGTTCCGGATTGCCCGGCGCTCCGACCTTTCGAACGATCACCAAATCCAGTGGCGCCCTGAGGGCCTTGGCTACCTCGGCGGCCACAGGGACGCCGCCTCGTGGCAAGGCGAGCACAATCGGGTCCTTCAGCTGAAGCAGGTCCAGCGATGCTCCGAGCTTCTGCCCCGCCTCCTGGCGATCGCGAAACATCGTCATTCCTCCGGCCACAGGTGGCGCAGTGACTTCTTCATCGAGTTTCGGACCTGGACGATCTCACCGTGGGAAATATGCCGGTCGAGAAGCCTGAACACCGCTCCGATCGCCTTGTCGACATCGATCTCCGGCTCGTAGCCAAAGCTGTTGCGGACGCAAATGACGAAGTCGCTCTTTTTGCGTTCCCACGTCGGTTCGGCCGGGTTCCACCCTTCGAAATAGATGCCTCTGATCAGCGTCGGCAACTGGGCCGACAGGTCGGCCATTTCCTCCGGCGAAAGCCAGTCGCGCAAGGTATGCAGGACCGCCTTCAGCAGGCGGAACGCGCTCTGCTCGTTCCAATCCAGGTCCCTGGCAAGCTCGTTCACCCATTGCTGCGCCTGCTCGGCGGCATGCGTGATCGAAGTGTGTGAAACTGCGTGTGTCATCCTCGTAATCCTTCGACTTTGGTTCTCCCTTGCTGGGAACGGCGCATCGCTCCGGACAAGTTCAACGTCCCGGATTTCAGCCGCCAGCCTTGTTCACCAGCAGCGGAATGATCCGGTCGGTCTTGGCGACGGCGGGGCGGCCTGAGCCGGCATAAGGGATGCCGAGCGCATCCCAGGTCTCGACCAGGGCGTCCTGCAGTTCGGCGATCAGCGCGTCCGAATGGAACGGCGTCGGCGTGATGCGCAGCCGCTCGGTGCCGCGCGGCACCGTCGGATAGTTGATCGGCTGGATATAGATGCCGTGCACGCCAAGCAGCCGGTCGCTGGCCATCTTGCAAAGCTCGGGATCGCCGACCAGCAGCGGCACGATATGGGTGGCTGATTCCATCACCGGCAGGCCGGCCGCGGCAAGCACCTGCTTGGTGCGCGCCGCCTGGCGCTGCTGCGCGTCGCGCTCGGCCTGCGAGCGCTTGAGGTGCCGGATCGAGGTGGTGGCGGCGGCCGCGATCGCCGGCGGCAGCGCGGTGGTGAAGATGAAGCCCGGCGCATAGGAGCGCACCGCGTCGATCACGGCACTGGTGCCGGTGATGTAGCCGCCGAGCGTCCCGAAGGCCTTGGCCAAGGTTCCCTCGATGATGTCGATGCGGTCGGCAAGGCCTTCACGCTCGGTGATGCCGCCGCCGCGCGGTCCGTACATGCCCACCGCATGCACCTCGTCGATATAGGTCATGGCGTTGTAGCGCTCGGCCAGCTCGACGATCTCTCTGATCGGCGCGATGTCGCCGTCCATCGAATAGACGCTCTCGAACACGATCAGCTTGGCGCGCTCGCGTCCCGCCGCCTGCAGCAGGCTTTCCAGATGCGCGACGTCGTTGTGGCGAAAAATCTTCTTTTCCGCGCCGGAGCGGCGCACGCCCTCGATCATCGAGGCATGGTTGAGCTCGTCGGAGAGCACCAGGCAGTTGGGCAGCAGCCGGGCGATGGTCGAGATCGAGGCTTCGTTGGAGACGAAGCCGGAGGTGAAGACGAGCCCTGCTTCCTTGTCATGCAGGTCGGCGAGCTCCTGCTCGAGCTCGACCAGCGGGTTGGAGGTGCCGGAGATGTTGCGGGTGCCGCCGGCGCCCGAGCCCATCTTGCCGGCCGCGGTCTGGAAGGCGGCAATCACATCCTCGTTCTGGCCCATGCCGAGATAGTCGTTGGAGCACCAGACGGTGATTTCCTGGGCGCGGCCGTTGGACCGCCAGATGGCTCGCGGGAACTTGCCCACCATGCGCTCGAGGTCGGCGAAGATGCGGTAGCGCCGCTCCGCGTGGAGCTGGTCGATCGCATCCTCGAAGAACCGCTGGTAATTCATGTCGAGCTCCTGTGCAGCCGAAATTCGTTTTGGGTAGCGCGTTGATCTACCTGGCCGACACCATACGAGGCATGCGAGGATCTCACTTTGAGCTATGTCAATTCCGGGATGCCTCCCGCGGTCGAGACAATGCGACTGGAGGCGGCTTCAGCCAGCGGGCTTGTGTTTCACAAAAAAAGTGGATGACCGCGATATTTGGAGTAGGAATGATCAACAGCCTGCATTGAGGGTAGTCGTGGACCGGTTCATTGCACGGGCTAATATTGCCCATTTCGAAGACTTGCTTGCCGCGGAAACTGACCCGCAGAAGCGCCGGGTGATCGAGAACCTGCTTGCCCGTGAGAGACAGAAGCTCGAAATCGCGGAGCATCAAGCCGAGGCCGCAGGGAAACCTTCGGATCCAAAGAAATGAGGCTCCTCAGTGCACCGGCCCGATGCACTGAGGAAATGACGATCTGTGGCTTCAGGCAGCCTTGACGGTGATCTTCTTCTCGGCCTTCTGCGCTTCGGCCGTCTTGGGCAGCTTCACAGTCAGAATGCCCTTGGTGAAACTGGCGTCGATCTTGTCGGCGTTTACACCTTCGGGCAGCCGGAACGAGCGCTGGAAGGAGCCGTAGCGGCGCTCCGAGAGATAGTAGTCCTTCTCCTTTTCCTCTTTTTCTTCCTTCTTCTCGCCCTTGATCGTCAGCACGTTGTTGGCGAGCTTGATGTCGACGTTCTTTTCGTCGATGCCCGGCAGTTCCGCCGTGATCTCGTACTCGTTGGTCTTTTCCACCAGGTCCATCGCCGGCGCCACGGGCCATTCACCGCGCAACTTCGCGGGGAAGTCCCTGCCGAAGAGCGAACGGGTGGCGGGCAGATGGAAATCGAAGGGATGAAAGTCATCGAAAAGCCGGTCGATTTCGCGTCGCAGGCTCTCGAAAGGTCCCGCCCAGTTATCCGATCGGGCGGGAACGTTCTTCTCGGTTCTCACGGGCAGTTTGGTAGCGGCCTCAGCCATGGCTTTTCTCCTTAAAGATGGATTGGGCAACAAGTGCCGCCGCCTCCGCTCTTTCACCGCAGGTCTTCCAGCACGCGCCAGAGAGAGGTCGGCGGACCTGCTCGACAGGCATCCTCGCTGAACTGACCCATCCGCTTCGCGACGTCCCGCGTTTGACACGGTCGACCGCGACCGCATTGCAATTCATGCGCGACCTGTCGAGGCCGGCATCAAAGCACCGGTATGAGCAGCCATCGTTGATCCGCGTCAAACAAGCCGCAAGAAGGAGCGATTCGGATAAAAGAGCCGAACCATGCCCGTTCAACGGCCCCTGATTCGCGCCGAGGGGCCTTCTGGCCGAAAAAATGTGACTCAAATCAAAGCGCGGAGCGAATCTTCGATCACACTGGCTGAATGTGGAATCCGATCGCAAGCGCGCCATCTGGCCGCGACCTCGAACTGGCCGTCATCGACAACGATGGCGTGCACGCGCTCGTGTTCCCTTGCGAGAAGGCGCCGGTGGGCTGGAAGAATGTCGCCACCGGGGCTCGGGTCGACATACGTCCGACCCACTGGCGTGTCTGGAATCCGGAGGAGCACCAGCTTGGCTTCCTGCAGAATCCGCACTGATGCGCGCCGCCCGCTGGCGTGTGGCGTTTCCAGGCGGCGCGCATTTCAGCGCGACGAACCTTAGCTCTTCGGATCGGCGATCAAGGCCATGCGCACCAGATGCGAGAGGCTGCTGGCGCCCATCTTGCTCATGACATTGGCGCGATGGATTTCAACGGTCCGCGGACTGATCCCTAGATCATAGGCAATCGTCTTGTTCGGCAGTCCCGAAACAAGCCCGTCGAGCACCTGGCGCTCCCGCTCCGACAGCGTCGCAAGGTTCTTTCGAATCTCGGCTGATTGCGGGTGCGCCGCAACGGGCTGACTTCGGTGATCCAGGGCGGAGCGAATGGCATCGATGAGCACTTGGTCGTCGAATGGCTTCTCGATGAAATCGGCAGCGCCCTCCTTCATCGCCTGCACGGCGAGCGCGACGTCGGCATGACCTGTCATCACGATCACCGGCGCATTCAGGCCGCGTGCCTTCAACTGCCGCAGGAACTCGATGCCGTCAATGCCGGGCATACGCACATCGGTGACGATGCAGCCGTCGATCTCCTTCGGTTCCGGTGCCAGGAATGCGGTCGCCGAGTCATGCAGGCGCACGGCAAAGTCGGCTGTCGCAAGAAGAAAACCCAGCGACTTGCGAACATCGACGTCATCATCGACGACATGAACGACATCATTGGCCACGGGCAACCTCGTCCTGTTCTACGGCACGCAAGGTGAACCGAAATGCCGTTCCTCCGCCGGGCATCGACTCGGCCCAAATATGACCACCATGCGACTCGACGATAGTGCGACAAATGGACAGACCCACCCCCATTCCCTGCTTCTTGGTGGTGACGAAGGGCTGAAAAAGCTGGGCAGAAACCTCGGGCGCCAGCCCCGGGCCGGTGTCGATCACGCCGACCTCCACCATCGCGTCTTGGCGCGCCTTGGTGACGACGTGCAATTCACGCCGTGGCGCGCCTTGCATGGCCTCCACGGCGTTTCTCATCAGGTTCAGCAATACCTGCTCAATCTGAATCCGGTCGGTCAAGACCAGTTCGGCCGTCGGATCGAGATCGTAGCTGACGCGTACATCCGCTTCCCTGGCGCCGACAAGGGCCAGCGATGAAGCATCGTCGATGAGCCCCGACAGGCGTTCCACCTGACGCTCGCTTTCGCCCCTGGCGACAAAGTCCCTGAGACGGCGGATGACGTCGCCGGCGCGCAACGCCTGTTCGGCGGCCCTCTCGACGGCTTCCCGCAACATTGCGGCATTCTCGTCCTTGCTTTTCTCGAGCAGACGGCGGCTGCCTTTGAGATAGTTCGTGATCGCCGTCAGGGGCTGGTTTATCTCATGCGCCAATGTGGAGGCCATTTCGCCGAGCGCGGTGAAACGGGCCATGTGCAGCAGTTCCTGCTGCTGCTCCTGCATCCTGGCTTCAGTGGTGTGGCGCTCCGTCAGGTCGCGGCAGAAACCGGTGAAGAAACGGCCCGTTCCCGGATGCATTTCGCCGACCGCGAGTTCCATCGGAAAGGTCGATCCGTCCTTGCGCATTCCGGTTACCGTTCGGCCGAGACCGATAATGCGGCGTTCTCCCGTTGTCAGGTAACGCTGCAGGTATGCGTCGTGCTCCTCCCGGTACGGCGAGGGCATCAGCATCTTGACGTTTCTTCCGATGACCTCGTCGGCCTTGTAGCCGAACAATATCTCGGCCGCCGTGCTGAAGGATTGGATCTTGGCGCGTTCGTCGATGACGATCATCGCATCGGGCACTGTCGCCAGGATCGAACGCAGGTGATCCTCGCGAAGCTGCAGCGCGGCGTTGGCGAATGACAGATCGCTGACGTCGGTGCCCTGAATGAAGATTGCGGTGATCCGGCCATCCCTGGCCCTGACGGGCTGGTAGACGAAATCGAGGATGCGCTCCTCCGCAAGGCCGGTTTCATCGTTGCGCAGGACGATCTTGGCGCTGCGGCCGACATAAGGCTCGCCGGTTTCGAAGACGCGATCGAGCAATTCGAAGAATCCCTGGCCCTCCAGCTCGGGCAAGGCCTCGCGAGCCGACTTGCCGATAACCTGCCGCTGGCCGATCAAGTGCTGAAACGCGGCATTGGTCAGCTGAAAGACATGGTCCGGCTCGCTGAGCAAGGCTATGAAGCCCGGAGCCTGGTCGAACATCAGGGCGAGAAGATCGTGTTCCGGCAAGATATCGAGGGCGGCCAGCGGCGATGGCTTGGCTGCTTCTGGCCGGCCTTGTTCCGTCTTGCTCACGAGCGGTCTCCGGATCGAGAAACAGCAGCGGCCGCCGATTTAGCACGCATCATTCCGCCCGCCAAACAGCCGCGCCGCCGCGACGATTTGATCTGTATCAAGGCGCCCCAAGCTCGCACAATGCAAGTGACAAGGCATTCCGCGTTCCGAGCGAGGTGCCTGCATGTCCTATAAAACGATAATCGTCAATCTGGCCGTTGATACAGACCCCGCGCCGGTCGTGAAGCTGGCGGCGGAACTGGCGCAGCGCTTCGATGCCCACCTCGTCGGCCTTGCCGCCGCGGACGTCCCGCCTTTGGTGTCCACGGGCGAGGGCCTGGTCTACGAAGGCGAGGTCATGCAGGTCCAGCGCACCGAGATCGAGAAGCGCCTTGCCGAATTGCGCGATATCTTCGAGAAGCTCGTCCCCGGCTCGGTCAGCAGCGAATGGACGCAATACATTTGCGGACCGACCCGCGCCCTCGGCCTTGCGGCCCGCTTGGCCGATCTCATCGTGACCGCCGAGGGCGGCGAGGATGTCTTCCGTGCCGTCGATGTCGGTAGCCTCGTGCTTGGCGCCGGTCGCCCGGTGCTGGTCACGGCGGGCAATGCCGAGCATCTCCTGGGCAAGACCGTCCTTGTCGCCTGGAAGGACAGCCGGGAAGCGCGAAGGGCCTTGTCCGATTCCCTGCCGTTTCTGGCGAAAGCCAACGAAGTGGTCGTCGCCACGATGGAAATCGAGCCCGGGGAAGATGTGCGAAACAGCCACGCCGACGTCGCGGTTTTTCTGGAGCAGCATGGCGTCATGGCGCGAACCGAAGTGATCGCCGGCGAAGCGGATGGCGACAGGCTGGTAGCGTTCGCGCGCTCAATCCACGCCGATCTGATCGTCTCCGGCGCCTATGGTCACAGCCGGCTGCGGGAATGGGCCTTCGGCGGCGTCACACGCACGCTCATCGGCGAGAGCAATATCAATCGCCTGTTGTCGAACTGATCGCTCGGCCATGGTGACCGGTGGAGCCGATCCGACGGAACGGGCGGCGGTCCGGCCCGCCGAACCGCAGCCGACCGACCGCGCGCCCGACATCGCCAAGCAGGCCTACTGGTCGCTTGAAGCAGATCGGCTGGTCGGACAACTGGAGACCTCCACTTCCGGATTGCTGAGCGCGGATGCGGCGGCCCGGCTTGCCAAATTCGGACGAAACGCCTTGGTGCCTCGGTCGAACCGATCGGCGTTGGCTGTGCTCGCGCGCCAGTTTCGCAGTCCGCTGGTCCTGATCCTGGTGTTCGCCGCCGCCGTTTCGGTGTTCGTCGGCGAAGGTCATGAAGCAGCGATCATCGGCGCGATTGTGCTTGCCAGCTGTATTCTCAGCTTCACCCAGGAATATGGCGCCTCTCGTGCCATGGAGGCGCTGCAGCAGCGCATCTCCCGCAAGGCCACCGTGCTTCGGGACAGCTTCGAACGGACTGTCGATGTCGAGAACATCGTTCCTGGCGACGTCATCTGCTTGTCGGCGGGAAATCTCATCCCCGTCGATGGTGTCATCCTGGAGTCGCGGGATTTCAACGTCAGCGAATCCGTTCTGACCGGCGAAACCTTTCCCGTCGTGAAATCCGCCGGCCGCTCCGCGCCCGAAGCCGGCATCGCGCAACGGACCAATGCCGTGTTCACCGGCACCTCGGTTCGCAGCGGAACGGCAAAGGTGCTTGCCGTCGCCACGGGAGCGCGGACCGAGTTCGCGTCGATCGCCGAAGCCCTGGAGCGGCGGATCCCGGAAACCGAGTTCGCCCGAGGCATCAGAATGTTCGGTTTTCTGATGACCGAGATCATGCTCGCGATTGTCATCATGGTGTTCTTCGCCAATGTGATGCTCAACCGGCCACTGATCGAATCCCTTTTGTTTTCGCTTGCCCTCGCTGTCGGCCTGACGCCTGAACTGCTTCCCGCAATCATCAGCGTCACCCTGGCCAAAGGCGCGCGCACGATGGCCGCCAGCGGCGTCATCGTGCGTCGCCTCGACGCGATCGAGAATCTCGGCAGCATGGATCTGCTCTGCACCGACAAGACAGGAACGCTGACGGAGGGCGTCATTCACCTCGATGGATCGTTCGATGTCGAGGGCACCGCTTCGAAGGACGTCCTGCTTTGGGCGCGGCTGAACGCGACCTTGCAGACAGGGCTGAAGAATCCCCTGGACGAAGCAATTGCGAGTGCTCCGCATGACCACGAGGATCTGTCCGGTTTTACCAAGATCGACGAGATCCCTTACGATTTTGTCCGCAAGCGGTTGTCCGTCGCCGCGGGGGACAGCTCGCGCGAACAGATCCTCATCACCAAGGGAGCAGTCCAGAATGTCGTCGAGGCGTGTGGCTTCGTTCAAGGTCCGCACGGCTTGACACCCCTTGGCGCGGCGGAGCGCCAGGCGATCGACGAGAAATTCAGGCGCTGGAGCGCGCAAGGATATCGCGTTCTCGGCCTGGCGATCCGGAGATTTCAGGACAAGGCTGGCTTCAGTCGTGACGACGAAACCGGAATGGCCTTCGCGGGCTTCCTGCTCTTCCTCGATCCCCCGAAAGAGGGGGTGCGGAAAACACTGTCGGCGCTTACTGACCGCGGCATTGGCGTAAAGGTGATTTCCGGCGACAACCGCTATGTCGCCGCGCACCTGGCCGAGGCTGTGGGCCTCCGATCCGCCAGGATCATGACCGGCGAAGACCTGTCGAAACTGACGAAGAATGGGCTTCTCGCCAGTGTGCGCCACACCGATCTCTTCGTGGAGATCGATCCGAACCAGAAGGAGCGGATTGTCGAGGCGCTGCGCCGGAGCGGTCACGTCGTCGGCTATCTTGGCGACGGCATCAACGACGCGCCGGCGCTTCACGAAGCAGATATCGGCATCTCGGTCGATACCGCCGTGGATGTCGCGCGTGAGGCTGCGGACATCATCTTGCTGAAGCGCGACCTGGGTGTGCTGGTGCGGGGCGTCGATGACGGCCGAAAGACCTTCGCCAACACGATGAAATACATCTCCATCACCACCAGCGCCAATTTCGGCAACATGATCAGCATGGCCGCGGCCTCGCTCTACCTGCCGTTCCTGCCGCTGCTGGCAAAGCAGATCCTGCTGAACAATTTCCTTTCCGACATCCCGGCTCTGGCGATCGCGGGCGACAATGTCGATGCCGACCAGGTGCGCGGGCCGCGTCACTGGGACATCCGTTTCGTCAGGCGTTTCATGGTGAGCTTCGGGCTGGTGAGTTCCCTGTTTGACTTTGCGACCTTCGCGTTCCTTCTTCTGGTCGTTCACGCCACGGCGGCCACGTTTCAGACCGCGTGGTTCGTGGAATCCGTGCTCACCGAACTTGCCATTGTGCTCGTCGTGCGGACCCACAAAAGGCTGTGGCGCAGCCGTCCCAGCCATTTGCTCGCGGGCCTGACCCTCGGCGTCGGCATTATCTCCATCGCCATCCCCTTTGCCCCGTTTGCCGGCTGGTTCGGATTTGTGCCCCTGGCAGGACCGGTGCTGGCCGGGCTGCTCGCGATCACCGCGCTCTATGTGCTTGTGTCGGAAATGACCAAGAGCTGGCTCTTCGCCCATGGCAGCCGCGGCAAGCGCAGACGAAAAGCGGTTGCTCCACATCTGGATCGAGCCACGACCAGACCGGGCCGCGCCGCGGGTTAAGCTGGGGGAGGCAGCTCGATGACCGCCGCTGGGCGCCACTCGCACCGGTCTAGAAGTGGAAGAGCGCGCTTCCTGTATGGCGGCGTATCGAGGTCGAGCATCGAAACGTCACCCCCCGACCGCGGCCTTGGTGACGTTCACGCCAAGGTCGTAGACCAGCTGCCCGCCATAATAACCCGTCACAGTGACCAGCGCTGCGCCGGCTATTTCAATCGCGGGAATGGCCGGGGCCAGCGTGCCCAGCTCTCGATTTCGCACCCACAGGACGAGCCGGAGCAGGCCCCAGCCCAGGAAGGTCAGGGCGCTGATCCCGCCCAGGCCCTCATGGATTTCCGCTATCTCGCTGCTGAAGCCGGCGGCCTCCGCGTGGTCGAGGGCCATGCCGCCGAAGTACCAGGTGCAGACGGCAAACAGCCCTGCGCCGACGGCGGCAAAGGTGGAAATCGTCCCTATGCCCGAGCGCGTCGTCACGGCGCTGCGGTGGGTGAGCGCGGCAAGGTCGATGATCACGAGCGCGTACATGAGCACGATGGGGAAATGAACGAGCATGGGGTGGATATGCTGAATTTCGGGCATTGCGGAGATTCTCCAGGAGGATGGGTGATGGTCGTTGGCCGCTCGATCGGCCCTCAGTCGTCGCTGTCGCCGATTTCCTCGTCTTCCCGATCACTGCGCGCGCCGGATACAGTCTTGCCGTCGCCGCATTCGTCGTCGCCGACACCTTTGACCGACTTGGGACCGGTGACACTCATCACGGGGATGGACTCGAGGTCGATTGTTGCGGAAGAAGCGGCGGGTGCGGCTCGGCATGATCCATGGTCCGATTCCGCGGAGGCGGGTATGACAAAAGTGGCCAGGCCGCCGAGGGCGACAAGCAAGACAGGAAAGTTGCGCATGGTTTCGTATCCTTCTCCGCGCGCCCGTCATCGGGCGCGATGGCCCTTGATAGAGATGTGGCCCTTGCCGGCGGCTGACGATGATTGACAGCGGTTTGACAGCTTCCGCATGCGACAGCTCCCTTCCATGAAAACCGTATCGATGAGCCTGGCAGCTCTGGGCGTGGCCGCGCTTGTGATGGCCCTGCCGTCGGCCGTCAGGGCGCAGGATGACGACGACGATCACGATCGGGCGCGCGATCTCCATGAGCGCGGCGAAATCGAGGGTCTTGCCGACATCATGGCCGTCGTGCGCGCCAAGGCTCCCGGCGAGATTGTTTCGGTCGATCTCATTCGCGCCGAAGGCAAATGGATTTATCGGTTCCAGGTGGTCGCCGCCGACGGCCGGCGCCGGATCGTTGACGTCGATGCCGAGGCGGGCGGTGTCAAAGATGATGAAGGCGGCCACAGATGAAGATCCTCGTGGCTGAAGACGAACCGCGCATCGCGGCCGACATCGCAGCGGTCCTGAAGGCCTCGGGCATGGCCGTCGACATCGTGGACAATGGTGACGCGGCCTGGTTTGCGGGCGATGTCGAGAACTACGACGCGGCGATTCTCGACCTCGGACTGCCGAAGCTCGACGGCCTCACGGTGCTGAAGCGCTGGCGCGCCAATGGCCGTCGCTTTCCCGTCCTCATCCTGACGGCGAGGGGGCTGTGGACCGAGCGCGTCGAAGGCATCAACGCCGGCGCCGACGACTATCTTCCGAAGCCTTTTGAAATGGAGGAACTGCTGGCGCGGCTGCGAGCCATCCTGCGCCGCTCGAGCGGGCAGGCGGCACCAGTGCTGAAATCAGGCCCTTTGCTGCTCGACACGCGCCAGATGCGCATCTCGCTTCGCGGCGTTCCGGTGGCGCTTTCGCCGCTCGAATATCGGCTTCTCGCGTTCCTGATGCATCATGCCGGCCGTGTGGTCGCATCAACCGAGCTTGCCGAGCATCTGTACAGTTCCGACAACGAACGCGATCCCAACACGATCGAGGTCATCGTGGCGCGTCTGCGGCGCAAGCTTGGCAGCAAGATCATCGAGACGCGTCGCGGTTTCGGTTACTTTGTCCCCGACGGGCCCGATTGATGCGCAATTCGATCCGTTTCAGGCTCTGGTCGGCTGCGGCGATATCGATCGTCATCGCCCTTGCCATCGCCGGTGTCGGTCTTCGCTATCTGTTCGAACTGAACGTCGAGAGGCGTGTTGTCAGTGAGCTGACGGACGATCTCAACGAACTGATCGCCGCGACGAGCTTCACGGCCGATGGCCGTCTGTTGGTCGCGTCCACGCTGGCCGACCAACGCTTCTCCAATCCGCTGTCCGGCCACTACTGGCAAGTGGAAGATCTGGCCACCCACAATCTCGTTCGATCGCGTTCCCTGTGGGATGCGACGCTGGCCCTGCCCAAACAGGCCGGCAACGGCGAGTTGCGGAAGGAAGAGCTCAAGGGGCCCGGCGGCGAGCTCACCGTCGCCGTCATTCGCACGATCACCGACGCCGACGGGCGGGCCTTTCGCGCCGTCGCGGCTGAAGACCATCGCAATGTGGAAGTTTCCGTCGGCGAGTATGTCCGTGACCTTGCGCCGGCCCTCATTGTGCTGGCCTCCGCCCTGATGGGAGCTTTCTTCATCCAGATAACCGTCGGCCTGGCGCCGCTGGAAAGCCTGAGGATCGCCGTCAAGAACGTGATCGCGCAGCGGACGGCGCGGCTGGACGTGGCCGCGCCGAGCGAGGTGCAGCCGCTCGCCGACGAGATCAACCGCCTGCTCGACGCCCAAGAGAAAGCCCTCTCTCGGGCGCGCTCGCGCGCCACCGACCTTGCGCACGGCCTCAAGACGCCGCTGCAGGTCCTGTCCGCCGACATCCGGACCCTGCGCAAGAAAGGCGAAAGCGAGCTTGCCGACGAAATCGAGAAGAGCGCGAGCGCGATTCGCCGCCATGTCGAACGGGAGTTGGCACGCGCTCGTCTGGCGCCCGGCGTTTCCGGCGATGCCGCCTGCCGTATCCGGGAGGTGGCGAGCGGCGTGGTCGCGGTCGTCAAGCGCACGCCGAGGGGCAAGCAGCTCTCATTCGTCATAGACGCCGCCGAGGATTTCATCGTGCCGGTCGACGAGGGCGATCTATCCGAGATTCTCGGCAATCTGGTGGAGAACGCGACGCGTTTCGCGAGGTCCGTGGTTCATGTGAGCGCATCGGCAAGCGCGGGCGAGGTGATCATCAAGGTCATCGATGATGGGCCGGGCATTCCCGAGGCCGCCCTGCACGCCGCTCTGGTGCGTGGCGTTCAGCTTGACAGCAAGGGCGGCGGCAACGGCCTCGGCCTGGCGATCGTTTCGGATATCGTCGAAGCCTATGGCGGCCGTCTCGAAATGGCCAATGCCAACTCCGGTCTGGCGGTGACCATCCACCTGCCACGGCATGCTTGAGCGGTGTTCAGGCAAATCCGGGGAAATAGTCGACTTTTATCCTGGAACGGCGAACCCCCATGGCCAGCAGCTTCCCGCGCAGCACCTTGACCATTACCTGCGGGCCGGAGATGTAGAAGGTGCGTTCGAGGTAGTCGGGCATGGTGAGGCGTACCAGACGAGCGTCGATATAGCCCGGGTACTGCCCGCGCTCAGCACCCTTGGCTACCGCATGGAACGTCTTTATTCCCAGTTCGCGTCTCGCCCGGCCGAGCACGTCTCGATAGGCGATGTCGTCTTGTCCCTCCGTGCCGTAGAGAACGACGATGGGCCGCATCTCCTTGCGATCGACGAGATATTGCAGCATCGAACGAAACGGCGTGATGCCGATGCCGCCGGCCAGGAAAGCGATCTTGGTGTCCGGATCTGATGGAAGCGTGAAATCGCCGGCCAGTTGCGACGCGTGGATCGTGGCGCCGGGCTTCATGCCGCCCAGCGCCTGTTTGAAGGCGCTCGACTGCGGATAGAACTTGACGCCCAGCCGCACCGATTGCTCGGTAGGCGATGAGGCGACCGTGAAGTAGCGGCGGTTGCCGCGATTGTCGGAGCGCTCGAGGCCAAGTGTCCATTCAAGGTACTGGCCTGCCTGGAAGGCGAGCTTTCGCTGCGACTTGAAGATGAAGTCGTAGCTGTCGATGGCGGTTTGCTCGATGCGTTCCAAAGTCAGCACGAACCGGCCCTTCGGGCTCACGGCGTAGGCGAAGAGGTTACCCGCCAGGAGAGCTAGCTCGGGTGTGAAATAGAACGAACCGATATGGATGTTGGGCGCGAACAGAAAGCCGACGATCCCGGCACAGGCGATGCGCGGCCAGCGTGTCGTCGGAGCCGTCAGCGGCTCGGTCAGCATCACGAAGGCGAAGAACAGCAGCGGCGACGAACTGAAGGTCTCCGCGAGAGCGGTGCCATATTGGGATGGGTCGGTGGTCGCCAGTATCGTCGCCAGCGCCACTGCGAGGAACGTGGCCACGAGATCGAGGCGGCGCAGCTTGCGCACCACAAGAGCGCCGCCCGCAAGCACCAGGGGGAAGAGCCAGATGTTGCCGCCCACCCACCATGTGGCGGGATGATCGAGCAGGAGCGCTGTCAACGCAACGCCAAGGGCGGCCGGATTGAACAGGTGCTTCCCGCCGACGGCCAGGATGTATTTCGACGAGATCGCCCAGACCGACGCGAACGCCACGGCGCCGATGGCCTTGGCTTCGGTGGGGGCAATCGGATCGAGAATGAGTGCCAGGATCAACGCGGTGATGTAGACAGACTCGCCGTTGGCCGGAACCCCGAAGATGCGCGCAAAAACCTTGTTGGTAATCCAGCACGTGGCCAGCACCAGGGCGGTCGTGAAGCCCAGCGCTGTTGGATCATGCGGCACAAGCTTCAGCAAGCTGAAGACGAAGGCGGCGATCAGCAGGGCCGCCAGGTAGTAGAGCACCAGCCGGTACATTGTAAGGTGGTCGAGAAGACGGTCGAGGGTCTTGATCATGACTGGCAGAAGGCTCCGAAGCCGCTTGTCGGCGTGGCACGGCAGTTGCTGTCGATGAGATATCCCTCGAGCCCCGGCGTCTGCTCGATAAAGAGGATGCCGTCCCGGCCCATCGCAAAGGCGGCGGTGGCGAAGCGGTCGGCCTCGAGCACATCGGAGCCGATGACTGTCAGGCTGACAATGTCGCTGATCGGATCATGAGCCGCGCGAGGATTGTAGATGTGTTGCCCGCGCGCGTATGTGCCGGAAGTGGCCACGCCATGTCCACGCGGATAGACCACCTTGACGATCTCGTCCGTGTGGAAGGGATTGCGGATGCCGACGCTCCAATCTCTGCCGGAAGCATTCCTGCCGCAGGATTGGATGTCGCCGCCCGCCTCGATGAAGAAGTCGCCGACGTCCGCCCGACGCACGATCTCGGCCGCGTTGCGGATAGCCCAGCCCTTGACGATGCCGGAAGGGTCGAGCGCGCCGTCGGGCCTGTGGATGTCGAAATAGCCGGCGGTTTCCCTTCTGGTTTGCTCGGCGATCCGCATCACGTGGATCATCTGGCAGCTCCAGTCGCGGACCGGAATGTCGCCCCGGTTTATGGCGGAGATCTCGCTGTCCGCACGGTAGGTGCTGAAACGCCGGTCGACATCGTCGAAATAGTCGAAGACATTCGCGACAAGGTCGCCGGACGCGCCGCCAAGGTCGACGGTGATGGGCATGCCCATCATGATCCGCGTCTCCCGCATGGAACTACGTCGACGCCTTTTTCAGGGCGCCGCCCAGCGATTGGATAAAGGCCTTGCTCGTCAGCGTGGCGCCCGAGATGATGTCGACATCGGCGCTTTGCGCGCTGATCGCCTCGTCGCGCAGCATGGGCAACGCCTGCCGGTTGATGCTGACGGAGGTACGGCGGTCATTGGGATATTTCAGGACCTTGAGCGCCGTCAGGCGGCCGCCCTGGACGAGCGCCTGGATCTGGATGATGCCGTAATAGGCGTCGGCCGCGGGGCCGGTATAGACCCCGTCGGCATAGCCGTGCGTCGCGAGCTTCATGCCGGTATGAATCACCCGCGCGGATGTTTGCGGATATATGGGGCGCGGCTGCGGGATCGGGATATACACCGCAGGTGTCACCGCGAATGTCGGCGCATTAGGTGTGGGTGCACTCGCGGCCGGCGGCGCGGGATCTTGTTTCGGCGGCGGAGGCGCCAGCTTCGCGGCTTGCGGCGGGCTGACGATGGCCGGCGCCAGCTTTGGTGCGATTGCGATCGATGCCGTGGTGTCCGCTTTGATTTCGGCCGGTCTCTGCAGGACCGGCTCCCGCTGCGCATCCTGGGAAATCTTGCGCTGGGACTTCGCAGGCGCCGTGACTGGGTCGGCCGATGCTGATGGCACGAATGGCTGCGAAGCGCCCTGCGTTGCGGTACCGGGGGCGCCATCCATATCGACCAGGTCGTTGGCTGGTGGTGTGCCTGCCTGATCCCAGACATAGGCACCCGACGAGGCGATCACGAAGAGCGATAGGGCGATCTTTTTCATAAGCATTGCATCCCGGCTTCAGGGCGCGCAACGGCCGGACCGTCGCATGCCTTCTCACCGCACTATCTCACGAGTTAGCTGACAGCTGGCTGTCAGCGCGCCTTGGCTTGCGAAAAGTGCCGCGCCGGCAAATCCGTGCAGCCGTTTGACTTGGATCAGGGCATTTGCTCCGATCACCAAGCAATGAAGCTGCATTCCTGCGCGTTTCGGGATGGAGGCAATACAATGGCAATATTCAACTGTTCATCGCCGCGACCATGAGCCGCCTTCACGCTGAAAATCACCTGGTGTCGCGCATTGGCTGGCTGCGGGCCGCCGTGCTCGGCGCCAATGACGGCATCGTTTCGACAGCCAGCCTGATCATCGGAGTTGCGGCCGCCAACGCCACCACGACCAGTGTCCTCGTGGCGGGTGTCGCCGGCCTCGTGGCCGGTGCCATGTCGATGGCCGCGGGGGAATATGTATCCGTCAGTTCCCAGGCCGACACCGAGAAGGCGGATCTCGCCCGTGAGCGGGAGGAACTGGCCACCCAGCCGGAATTCGAGAGACAGGAGCTTGCGCAGATCTATATCGATCGGGGCGTGGAGCCTCGCCTGGCGTTGCAGGTGGCCGACCAATTGATGGCCAAGGACGCGCTCAGCGCCCATGCCCGTGACGAGCTTGGCATTTCCGAGGCAACCGCCGCACGACCCATCCTGGCGGCGCTGGCTTCCGCGGCGGCGTTTTCAATCGGTGCGGTCATGCCTCTGGCGATGGTGCTGATTTCGCCGCCCTCGAGACTTGTTGCCGTTGTCTCGGTCGCATCGTTGCTGTTCCTGGCGGTGCTGGGCGCAATCGGCGCGAGGGCCGGCGGCGCCAATATGTGGAAGGCGACAGCTCGCGTCACCTTTTGGGGAGCGCTGGCGATGGCCTTGACGGCTGGCATTGGCGCGATGTTCGGTACGACGGGCTAGGTCGCTGGTTCACCGGCTTGATCGAGATCAATGTCGCGCGCTGCTCGGCATGGCAATGATTGCCGACTGAGGAGTGTGCCGCCATGAGCTTTCTCGAATATCTGATGGGCGCTGACGCCAGAACCGTCTTGATGGGACGCATGATGCAGAAAATGGGCGTCGACAGGCAGTTGCGAGTCGTGGCGGACCACGTCGCCGTTACCAGTCGCGCCGTGGACCGGTGCCGCTCCTGCGGCCACCAGGATGAATGCGCGGCCTGGCTCGACCAAACCGAGCATGCCGATCATCCGCCGGCCTATTGCCGCAATGGCGACTTGATCGCGCGTCTGCAATCTATCCGTTGATCGAGCAACGACGCCGCGGCCTTGATAGGTTGCCGCTGTGAGCCGCCCGGGCTACCCCAGCCGAGAACAGGCGGCTTCGCCCGTGTGACGAACACAGGATGCGTTGACGGCAGTCGGCGCCGGTGAGACGTCTGCAGTCGACAGGTTCGTGCACGAGGCAGGCAGTTTGGACAATCTGCATCTTCTGGAAGCATTTCTGCTCTTTGCCGCGCCAGGGCCGACCAACGCTCTTCTGGCGGCAGGCGCCGTCAAGCGGCAGAACGCCACCACGCTCCTTGCCGCGCAAGCCTGCGGATACGGGATCGCGGCGGCCTTCTGGCTTTCGCTGCGTTCCCTGGTGCCGCCTGCCACTGTCCAGTCGGTTCAACTGGTTGCTGCCGCGTGGCTGGTGATCCTTGGCTTTCGCCCGATGGCGGCCAGGCGCGCCGAGGCAACCGAAAACGGCGGTGGCATCTCCATCCTGGCGACCACCGCCCTCAATCCGAAGGCGTTCATCTATTGCGTGGCCATCGTGCCGATGGACATCGAGGCGGCCGCGCTGGGCATCGCTTGGGTTACGCTGCTCGTGATCACGGCAGTGACCGGATCGATGTGGCTGCTGCTGGGCGGGCGGCTGAGCGGCGGCAAGAGGATGGCCGACGCCATCGCCGGCGCGGCGCTCATTGTCTTTGCGCTGCTGCTGGTTCGGCCCCTGATGCCGTTGTCCGCGACTTGAGTGCGTGCGCCGGAAGCGCGACGCGCTTCAAGAGACAAGCACCACCGAGAATGGCCCGGCGCAAAAGAGCTTGTCCGTGACCTTCTTGACACCGGCAACGTTCTCGGCCGCAACCACGGCAGCTTGTCGCTGACGTTCGTCGAAGATGGCGCCGCTCAGCTCAACGTCTCCCTTGTCGACGGTGACGCCGATAAGGTCGCCGCCGACGCTCCAGGACTGCCCCCGCAGCTCGGCAAGAATGTTCCTGCGGATGACCTCGTCGTCGACAGTCGCAGAACCTGACTTGGGCAGAGTGCGGAGCAGGATGCGCATCAGATCGGAGCGGCTGACGATGCCGACGATCTTGTCCGCGTCAAGGATAGGCACATTCTTGATGTCGTGGGTCGCCATGAGCTCGACGACCTCGGCAAGCGAAGCGCCTGGCGCTGCCGAAACGACGCCGGCGGTCATGACCTCGGCCACCCGGCGGCCGCTCGAACGGACATACTCGTCGGCGAGCTTGCCTGGACCGACAAGAAACTCCAGCCAGCGAGGCCGCGCCCGTCTCGTGCCAAGTTCGCCCCGGCGCAGAAAATCGCCTTCGCTGATGATGCCAGCCAGCGATCCGTCGTCTCCCACGACCGGCAGGCAGCGGATGTTCCTGGTCAGCATCAGATCGGCCGCTTCGGCGACCGAGGCAGAGGTGGCGATTGTGACGACCGGCGTCGTCATGATGTCCCGAGCCTGCATCGAAGTCTCCCGCTTTCGTCAGCCTTACTCTCGGAGGTCGAGAGCAACGCTGCCTTGATCTGCGTCAGTTTGATCGCGGGGCTTCCTTGTCTCGCGCATCGGGTTCGATCAGTATCCGCTCGGCGGCTCCGTCGAGATCCTCGTACTGGCCGCTGCGCAAAGCCCACAGGAAGCCGGACAGACCGAGCGCGCCGAGGAACAGGGCCACGGGAATGAGATAGACGAGCGTGGTCATGGGTGGGCCGCTTCGATGACGTCGCTGCGGCGCCTGGCGGGAGCGGCTTCAGGGGCCGCTTTCGCCGTCGTCTGAAGCCGCATCGCATTTGCGATCACGATCAGCGAGGAAGCGCTCATCGCGATCGCCGCGATCAGCGGCGTCACATGTCCGAGGATGGCGATCGGCACAGCGAACGCGTTGTAGACGATCGCGATTGCGATGTTCTGGCGGATGAGCCGGCCGGCCTTGCGCGAAACATCCAGGGCGAGCGGCACCGCCAGCAGGCTCTCGCGCAGGAAGACGAAATCCGCGGCCTGGCGGCCGATGTCGGCCGCGGTCGCCGGAGCCATCGAGACATGCGCGGCGCCGAGCGCCGGCGTGTCGTTGAGGCCGTCGCCCACCATCAGCACCTTGTGACCGGCGCGGGCCAACGCCTCGATCCTCTCGACCTTGCCCGCGGGCAGCAGGGCCGACACGAAATTCTCGATGCCCAAGGCGCCCGCCGCCTCGCCGCAGGCTCTCGCGGTGTCGCCGGAAAGCATCTCGACCGAGATGCCGGCCTCCTTCAACCGTCCCACCGCCGCCTTCGCATCGGCGCGCGTGGCATCCTCGAAGGCGAAGCATGCAACGATCCTGCCATTCTTCGCGAGGACCGTGCCGCCAAACCCGCCATATCGCCCTTCACCGCCGGTGCGGGCCTTCCATCCGGCCCAGCCGCGCCGGCCAAGGCGCCAGATATCGCCGCCCGCGGACGCTTCGATGCCGAAGCCCGGCTCCTCCTGCACGCTGTCGAATTGGGTTCGACCGCGAACGCTGCCATAGGCCGCCAGCGCCTTCGAGAACGGGTGCCGGGAATGCGCCGCCAGGTCTGCCGCGATCGCCAGCATGGCCGGATCGATCGACGCCGCGTTGACGAGCCTGGGCAGCCCCAGAGTGAGCGTCCCGGTCTTGTCGAACACAGCCGCGTCGATCGCCGCGAGACGCTCCATCGCCGAACCGTCCTTGACCATGACGCCGGCCTCGAACAGGCGCCGGGCCGCCACCACCTGGACGATCGGAACCGCGAGGCCGAGCGCGCACGGGCAGGTGATGATGAGCACGGCGATGGCGATGGTCATCGCGCGGTGCCAATCGCCGGACGCAATCATCCAGCCGAGGAAGGTGACAAAGGCCGCCAGATGGACCACGGGCGCGTAGAGTGCCGATACCCGGTCGGCGATCCGCCTGTAGCGCGAGCGGCCACCCTCGGCGGCTTCCATCAGCCGGACCATTTCCGCCAGGAAGGAATCCTTCGCCGCGGCAGTTGCCTGCATCGTCAGCGGACCTGTCAGGTTCAGCGTGCCGGCCTGGACGTGCCTGCCGGCGCTCACGGCTTTCGGCGCGCTCTCGCCGGAGACGATCGAGCAATCGAGGTCGGAATTCCCGCTGACGATATCGCCGTCGACCGGGATCCGCTCCCCGGCCGCAATGAGCAGGCGCATTCCCGGAGCGAGTTCGGCGACGGGCACGTATTCGCGTATTCCGTCGTCCCGCAAGACCACTGCCCCTCGCGCGGCAAGCCGCGACAGGCCATTGACCGCGGTTCGCGCCCGCTCGCGCATCACGTGATCCAGCGTGCGCCCGATCAGCAGGAAGAAGAGCAGCGACACCGAGGCGTCGAAATAGGCGTGCTCGCCGTGATTGATGGTCTCGTAGAGGCTCATCGCATAGGCGAGCGAAACGCCCACCGCGATCGGCACGTCCATGTTCATGCGGCCATGGCGCAGCGCGTTCGCAGCCGAGCGGAAGTAGATCCCGCCGGCGAAGGCGAGCGCCGGGATGGCGATCAGCGCGGACAGCCAATGGAACAGATCGCGTGTCGGGCCTTCCGCGCCGGACCAGACCGATACCGAGAGCAGCATGATATTGCCGGCTGCGAAGCCCGCCACGGCGACAGCGCGGATCAGCTCCGAGAGCGTCCTGTCCTTCTCGTGAATTTCCGGGTCGAACAGGTGCGCCTGATAGCCGAGCCGGCCGAGCACGGCGAAGAATGGCGGGACGATGTCGCCGCGCCAGCGGACGGACACACGCTTCGTCGACAGGTTGACGCGAGCGGACGCGACATTCTCGACCGAGCCGAGCGCCGCCTCGATCGCCTGGATGCAAGCTCCGCAGTGAACCGTCGGCACCGACAGGTCGGTCTGGTGGATGTCGCCGCCCAGGGAGCGGCTGGCCAGCTTGATCTCCTCGCTCGACGGCGATGCAGATGTCGCGCCGGCGACCTCCAACGCCATTTCAGCCCCAGGCGCGCAGCAGCTCATTGCAGGGCTCCATTCGAGATCATGACACGGCGGACATCGCGGAACGGCGACGCCAGCCCGGCATCCGCATCGATCTCCACGATCCAGACGCCGTTCCTGGGCGTGTGCCGGATAGCAAATGCGTCCGCCTTCCCGGGAGTGCCCTCGGCCACCGCGGCAAGTGTCAGGGCTTCGTCCTCGGCCTCGTAGGCCGGGTGGCGGAACAGCACCTTGACGCCGCGCAGCGGCACCGGTTTGCCCTGGCTGTCGACAAGGCTGTAACGGACCTCGCCGGAAGCGACGGTCAGCTTGCCTGTCCAGCCCAGCGCCGCCTGCGCTCTGCCTTTCTTCGCTTCTTCGTTGAACTGCTGGCTTGCGACATAGGTGTTCTCGACGACAAGGCCGGTCCAGCTCTTCTGGGCAAGCGTGGCCATGGTGACATTGACCCCGATCACCACCGCGAAGAACGCCAGGATGGAGACCAACATATGCTTGCCGGTGAACTCGCGCGGCTTCGGCATTTCGGCGCTCATCTGCTGTTCTCCGGGGCATTGAAAGTTGCAGTGTATTCGGCGGTTTCGGAACTTGCCGTATCGCCGATGTGGAATTCGAAACTCTGTGCCGGCTTCCTGATCTGATCGGCCGGTTGCCGGACGAAGACCTTCAGCGTCTTCAGCCGGTCGGGTTCGACCGGGATGGAGAAGGAGCGGCTCGCGGACTGGTCGACGCCGACGATGCTCATCTCACCGCCGTCGAGGCCGTGCAGCGTGATCTCGACGGTCCTCGGCTCGGGTATCATGTTGAGCAGCTTGACCGTATAGCCGTTGCGGATCGAGCCGTCCGAGAGCGTCACGAACTGCGGATTGCGGTCATGCAGGACGTTGAGCTCCAGCCGTTCGCGCGTCAGCAGCGAATAGACGAGCACCAGGCCGATCGCCGACCACACGCCGAGATAGATGTAGGTGCGCAACCGGAAGATCTTGCCCAGATGGAAATGTGCCAAGCCGTCGGCGAAGCTGCCGCTCGGCGTCCTCACCAGCGCCGGATTGACCGGGCCGGTGCCCCCGGAGGTGGCCAACGCCATGTTGGCGTTGTAGTCCGCCAGCGTCGCATAGGAGATCAGCCCGCGTTCCCGGCCGAGCTTGTCCATGACGCTGTCGCAGGCGTCGATGCAAAGGGCGCAGGTGATGCATTCCAGCTGCTGGCCGTCGCGGATGTCGATTCCCATGGGGCAGACGGCGACACAGGCGTTGCAGTCGACGCAGTCGCCGACCGATTGCCCCGCGGCCGAAGCCTTCTTGGCGTGGCGCGAGCGCGGCTCGCCGCGCCAGTCGTTATACGTCACCGTCAGCGAGTTTTCGTCGAGCATGGCGGCCTGGATGCGCGGCCACGGGCACATATAGGTGCAGACCTGCTCGCGCATCAGCCCGCCGAGCACATAAGTGGTGCCGGTGAGCACCGCGATCGTGGCATAGGCGATGGGCGCCGCCGTGCCGGTGACGACTTCGCCAAGCAGCTTCGGCGCATCGGCGAAGTAGAAGATCCAGGCGCCGCCCGTGGCCACTGCGATGACGAGCCAGATGGCGTGCTTGGAGACGCGCAGGAAGAGCTTGCGGGCGCTCCAGGCAGCGGCGTCCAGCTTCATGCGGGCATTGCGATCGCCTTCAATTGCGCGTTCGACGACAAGGAACAGGTCGACCCAGACGGTCTGCGGGCAGGTATAGCCGCACCAGGCCCGCCCGACCGTCGATGTGATCAGGAAAAGACCAACGCCCGCCATCATCAGAAGGCCGGCGACGTAGTAGAATTCCTGCGGCCAGATCTCGATGAAGAAGAAGTAGAAACGGCGGTTCGCCAGGTCGATGAGAACGGCCTGGTTCGGAGCGAAAGGCCCCCGATCCCAGCGCAGCCAGGGGGTCAGGTAATAGATGCCGAGCGTGATCGCCATCACCAGCCATTTGAACTGGCGGAAACGACCGGAGGCGCGCTTCGGAAAGATTTTCTTGCGCGCGGCGTAGAGCGGCTGTCGCGTCTTCGCGGAGTTGACCGCTTCGGCCTCGAGCCGTTCTACCTGCGACTGATCCAGCACGACGATCTCCAATCACGGCGAAATGATGCCGCCTTGTTTCCGGCAATCTCGCAATCGCGCGGGCGCGTCGCGTTGATGCAGGTCAAATTGAGCCATCAAAAAGCAAATCGAGGCCCGGCATGGCCGGGCCTCGTCGCTTGAACGGCTGAGGGCCGAGAATAGGCCCCGCTCCTATTCTCCGCCGCCAAGCGAATGGACATAGACAGCCAGCTCCTTGACCGTCGTCTCGCCGAGACGGCCGACCCAGGCAGGCATCACCCCGTTCTTCGGGGCTCGCACCTGGGCAGCAATCGCGGCCTCGCCGGAGCCGTGGAGCCAGATGGCATCCGTCAGATTAGGTGCTCCGAGGTCGCGGTTGCCCTTCGCGTTCTCGCCATGGCAGGCGGCGCAATTGTCCGCGAAAACCTTGGCGCCGGGCTCGATCAGGCTCTTGTCCTGCACCGGTCCAGAAAGGCTCGCCACATAGGCGCTGACCTGGGCGATCTGTTCCGGCTTGAGCACGTCAGCAAAAGGGGTCATCTCCGACTGACGGGTGTCGGGGTCCGCCGCGAAGCGGATGCCGTGCGTGATCGTCTGCTGGATCTCCTCCGCCTTGCCGCCCCAGAGCCAATCGTCATCGTTGAGGTTCGGAAACCCTGTCGATCCTTGCGCGCCTGAGCCGTGGCACTGCACGCAATTCACCTTGAATGCCGCGCCGCCGGCGGCGACGGCGAACTCGCGCAACGTGTCGTCAGCGGCGATTTCCGAAACGGTCTTCGACTGTATCGCCGTGACGTATTTGGCCTTGGCGGCGTCAGCCGCGGCCATCTCGTTCTTGACGTCGTTGCGGCTGGAGAAGCCCAGGACGCCCCTGGTGGCGGAACTCAGCATCGGCCAGGCGGGATAGGCAATCGTGTAAGCGAGCGCCCAGGCCACGGTGATGTAGAAGGTGATCACCCACCAGCGCGGCAGAGGATTGTTGAGCTCCTTGATACCGTCCCATTCATGGCCGGTCGTCGTGATGCCCGAGATTTCGTCGATATGCTCGTTGCTCATGATCAATCGTCCTGGAGAGGAATTTTAGCGGCGTCGTCGGCATGCTTTCTGCCACCCGGACGCAGCGCGAAGACAATGCAGCCGACAAAGAACAAAGCCATGGCAAGAAGGCCCCAACTGTCGGCGAACTCCCGCATCAAGTTGTATTCCATCGGTTGCCCTCCTCAGCGGTAGCCGGCTGCTTCGTCGTAGTTCTTGAAATCGACCAGGGTGCCGAGCATCTGGAGATAGGCTACGAGAGCATCCATCTCGGTGACCTGTTGCGGGTTGCCGTCGAAGTCGCCGATCTTGGCCTTGGGGTAGCGTTTCTCCAGGCCGGTCGTGTCGGCATTGGGATCGGCCTGCGCCGTGAGGTCGGCGTTGGCGTTGGCGACCATGTCGTCGGAGTAGGGCACCCCGACGCGCCTGTTCGCAACCAGATGCGTCGAGAAATCCTTCACCTCGATCGGCGTGTCTTTCAAGAAGGCGTAGTTCGGCATGACCGATTCCGGCACCACGGAACGCGGGTCGGCAAGATGCTGAACTTGCCAGCTGTTGGAGTAGCGATCGCCGACGCGCGCAAGGTCGGGGCCGGTTCGCTTGGAGCCCCACTGGAAGGGGTGGTCGTACATCGACTCTGCCGCCAGGCTGTAATGGCCGTAGCGTTCCACCTCGTCGCGGAACGGCCGGATCATCTGGCTGTGGCAGAGATAGCATCCCTCGCGCACATAGATGTTGCGTCCGGCAAGCTCCAGCGGGGTGTAGGGGCGCATGCCCTCGACCTTCTCGATCGTGTTGTCGAGATAGAAGAGCGGCGCGATCTCGACGATACCGCCAACGGTCACGACCAGCAGGGATCCGACGAGAAGAAGCGTCGCGTTCTTCTCGATCAGCGCGTGTTTGTCTATCAGGCCCATGTCTGGCTCCTTATTCGGCAGGCTGGAGGGCGGGGGCGGAACCCGGCAAAGGCTGTTCTTTGCGCTGGTAGCCACGGATGGTCATGGTGATGTTCCAGGCCATGATCAGCATGCCGGCCAGGTACATGGCGCCGCCCGCGGCGCGCATGACATAGTAGGGATGCATCGTGGCGACCGTCTCGGCGAAGGAATAGACGAGGAAACCCTGCTCGTCGTATTCGCGCCACATGAGCCCCTGCATGATGCCCGAGACCCACATCACCGCCGCGTAGACAACGATGCCGAGCGTCGCCAGCCAGAAGTGCCAGGTGACGAGGCGCATCGAATAGAGCCGCTCGCGATTCCAGAGCTTGGGCACCATGTAGTAGATCGCGCCGAAGCTGATCAGGCCGACCCAGCCGAGCGCGCCCGAATGGACGTGGCCGATTGTCCAGTCCGTATAGTGCGACAGCGAGTTGACCGTCTTGATCGACATCATCGGCCCCTCGAAGGTCGACATGCCGTAGAAGGCGATGGCCGCCACCATCATGCGGACGATCGGGTCGGTGCGGATCTTGTCCCATGCGCCGGAGAGGGTCATGAGGCCGTTGATCATGCCGCCCCAGGAGGGCATCCACAGCATGATCGAGAACACCATGCCGAGCGTCTGCGCCCAGTCGGGCAGGGCGGTGTAATGGAGGTGATGCGGTCCGGCCCAGATATAGAGGAAGATCAGCGCCCAGAAGTGGATGATCGAAAGCCGGTAGGAATAGACGGGGCGGTTCACCTGCTTGGGCACGAAGTAGTACATCATGCCGAGGAAGCCCGCCGTCAGGAAGAACCCGACCGCATTATGGCCGTACCACCACTGCGTCAGCGCGTCCTGAACACCCGAGAATGCCGAGTAGCTCTTCGAGCCGAGGAACGAGACCGGCATCGACAGGTTGTTGACGACATGCAGCATCGCGATGGTGACGATGAAGGACAGGTAGAACCAGTTGGCGACGTAGATATGCGGTTCCTTGCGCTTCAGAATGGTGCCGAGGAAAAGGATCAGATACGCGACCCAGACGATCGTCAGCCAGAGGTCGACATACCATTCCGGCTCGGCATATTCGCGGCCTTCGGTGATGCCCAGCAGATAGCCGGTCGCGGCCATGACGATGAACAGCTGGTAGCCCCAGAAGACGAACCAGGCGAGATTGCCGCCGAACAGCCTCGCGCGGGACGTGCGCTGCACGACATACATGGATGTGCACAGAAGGGCGTTGCCGCCAAAGGCGAAGATCACACCGGAGGTATGGAGGGGCCGCAGCCGCCCGAAATTGAACCAGGGCCCGATGTTAAGCTGAGGGTATGCAAGCTCCAGCGCGATGATCAAGCCGACCAGCATGCCGACGACGCCCCAGAACACCGTCGCAATGGCGCCGTAGCGGATCGGACCATCCATGTAGGCGGATGGGTCGATCGGCGCCGCGGGCTTGAAATCCGTAGTGCGCAGCAGGACCACGGTGAATCCAGCCACGGCGAAGAACAAAACCCACATGTGCTGGCGAAAAGGTTCATCCACCCCGAAGCCGGCGGCTACGAGGGCGCCAAAGGCGAACAGGCTTAGAAGGACGATCTCCGTGCCAAATTTCATCGCAAGTCCCCGATCTCGTCTCGAAAGTTCCGGCGGAAATACCCGCCCGAGGCACCTTTTCGAGATTTCCCGGCCCCCCGGCCTTGATCCAGGTCAAACGCGCACTGCTTTTCTTTGGAGAGCGTCCGCGCCGGGCGCTGGAAACTGGTCCGCTTCAGGCAAGGACGCCGGCGAAACGACCTGCAAGGCCGAACCTTGCGACGGTGGTGAGATCAAGCAAGCGAAGGCTCGCAGGAGGATCGTCGCCGCTCAGTCGCCGCAGCGTTCCTCGATCTGAGCCATGCTTGCGAGGCTGATCTGCCGCTTGTTGACGATCCGGATCGTGCCGTCGGACCGCAACCTGGACAATTCCCGGCTGACCGTCTCGATGGTCAGCCCAAGAAAATCGGCGATATCGGTGCGTGTCAGCGGCAGGTCGAAGCTTATCGGGCTTGCCGGATGGTGCGCGGGATCGGTGTTTCTGGCGACCATGAGGAGGAAACTTGCGACCTTCTCGGACGCGGTCTTGCGCCCCAGCGCCGCCATCCAGTCGCGTGCTTCGTCGAGCTCGTTCAGCGTATGCTTCAGCAGCAGACGCGCAAGCTCCGGCATCTCGTTTGCCATCCGGTCGATGATTGCCCGTGGAAACGAGCAGAGCGCCACATTCGTCAAGGCTTCTGCCCTGATCGGCTTCTTTGCCTCGAACGGCCTGCCCAGGAAATCGGGCGCGAAATGGAAGCCGACAATCTGCTGACGACCATCCGAGAGATTTCTCGTGAGCTTGACCACGCCGGACAGCAGGTTGGAGTAGGTTCCGTCGTCGGGCAGTTCCGTCCCTGCCGGAACCTCGTGCCTGGACGAAGCCTTGGCCAGCTCGGCGAGTTGGCGGGCGTTGAAGGCGCCGCATAATCCATCCTGCCGCGCTTCGCAGGATTTGCAAATTGCGGGGACGTCGGCTTGTTGAACATCCTGTCTGGCGGCCATTGCGACGCCCGTGGTCAAATAGGAGCGGCAATCTGCCCGGGTTTTGAACTGAGTCGCCTTGATCGAGATCAAGGTTTTGCCGGCGTCGTTCGGGCAGTTTGACCGTCATGACCCCGCCCGCCGCCTCCATCGATCCGCCGCGCCCAGCTCCGACCGTGAGTCCTGGCGACAACGTGCCGCGTTACACGAGCTATCCCACGGCGCCGCATTTTCATCCTGGCGTTGACGCGGTCACGGTTCGCGGGTGGATGGACGCGCTCGAAGGCGATGACGAGATATCGCTGTATCTCCATATTCCCTATTGCGACCGTTTATGCTGGTTCTGCGCCTGCCATACCAAGCAGACACGACACTATGCGCCCGTGGCCGCTTTCCTTCGCTCGCTCCACAAGGAGATCGAAACGGTCGGCGGCCTCGTCAGCGGCCGCGGCAGGGTCCGCGCCGTTCATTTCGGCGGCGGCTCCCCGACAATGCTGAAGCCCGACGACATCCTCATGCTCGGAAAGGCGTTGCGGGATCAATTCGACTTCCTCGACGATGCCAGCCTCAGCGTCGAGATCGACCCCAACGACATGGACGAGGGTCGGCTGGACGCGTTTGCCGCGATCGGCATGACAAGGGCGAGCCTGGGTGTCCAGGATTTCGATCCCAAGGTGCAGAAGGCGATCAATCGCGAGCAGAGTTTCGCGCTGACCAAGAGCATTGTCGATGCGGTGCGGGCGCGGGGCGTCACGTCCGTCAACCTCGACCTGCTCTACGGCCTGCCGCATCAGACCGGCAAGAGCGTCGCGGCGACCGTTGCCCAGGCGCTGACCTTGGCGCCGGACAGGCTTGCGCTGTTCGGCTACGCGCATGTGCCGTGGTTCAAGAAGCATCAGACGATGATCGATGAAGCCTGGCTGCCCGATTCCGTCGCGCGCCTTGCGCAGTCGCAGCTTGCCGCGCAGCTGATTGTCGATGCCGGCTACGAAGCATTGGGGCTGGACCATTTCGCGAAGCCCGGGGACACGCTGGCGGTTGCCGCCCGCGCCGGCAAGATCCGCCGCAATTTCCAGGGCTACACCGAGGACCAGTGCGAAACCCTGATCGGTCTCGGCCCCTCGTCGATCAGCCGGTATCGCCAGGGTCATGCACAAAACATCGTCGCGACGGGCGAATACCAGAAAGCCGTGGATTCGGGAGAGCTGGCGATAGCGCGCGGCATAGAATTCAGCGTCGAAGACGAGGCGCGCGGCTGGGTCATCGAGCGCCTGATGTGCAACTTCGCCTTCTCGGCGGTGGAGCTTGTCGACCGCTTTGGAAATGTCGGCCAAAGGCTGCTTTGCGAAGCGAGCCGACTGGCCATCAGCGGGGCGGACCAGCTTCTTCGGCTGGAAGGCGAGAACTTCGTCGTGCCGGCGGCAAGCCGTCCGCTTGTCCGCACGGTGGCGGCGAAATTCGACAAATACCTCAGCAATGGAACCGGCAGGCATTCGGTGGCGGTTTGAATAGGCTTCAGGCGGCGGGTCAGAAATGCTCGCCCACCCTGAACGGCCCGACACGGGTCCCGGCCGCGATCAGATAGGCTGTCGACCAGCCGATCAGCAGAAAGCCGTTGATGCCTTCCAGGGCTGCCAGCACGCGCCAGCCATGAGCCGGCACGACATCGCCATATCCGACCGTCGAAAAGGTGATGGTCGAAAAGTAAAGCGCCGTCTCGAAATCGCTGAAGATTCCGAGCAGCCGGTAGATCCCGGCCCACAGCCAGACTTCCGCCGTCATGACAGCGAAAAGCCCCATCACGACCGTGATCATGGCGATGACCCGGCTGCGCCGCCCGTGCATCCGGAACAACGCAACGAGTCGGGACATCACGTAAGTGATCGCGATAAGGCCGAAAGTGTGGATCAGGACCGTCAGGCTGATGACGATCGTGCCGACGAAAAGATTGAGGATCATCGCGGAAATCAAGGGCTCGAACAGCTACAGTCCATCACAGTCCATGCGCGGAATCAAACCGGATGTCAGCTCGGTGGATTGCTCCCTGCTTGCCGGTCACTTGGAGCAAGGAAACTGCGAAACCGCTCCATCCCACTGTTTAGAGAATTGTGAACGAACGGCTATGGCGAGGGGTGCGAACCTGACCGCTCACACTTTTCCCGAAATGTCTCTGGCGGCAGGGCCGAGGTGGAAGAACATGGCGAGCTTGAGGCTCGTCGCTATCCTTTCCGCCCGCTCGACGAACACCGCCGCGATCTCGGGAGCGAACAGGCGGGATGCCGTCTCACCGAAGAGAGCCAGCCAAATCCCGAAGTCTGCTTCGGTCACGTCCTTGAGCTTCAGATGGGCCGGCACAGGCCGGCCATGGTAGTCGCCGCTCTTCAAGATGACGGAACACCAGAAGTCCGTCATCTTCTCCAGATGGGGCTCCCAGTCACCGACAATTTCCCGGGCGAAGATAGGCCCGAGCCGCTCATCCTTTCTAACCCTGGAATAGAACTCGCGCACCAGCACCCCGATCGAGGCTCGGTCCACGCCGGGGCGAGCCAGGGGCTGTTCGGCGACGGGGCGAACTCTGTCAAGCAGGGCCGGCTTCGAAATCATTTAAGTTCCTTTTTGTGGGGCGGTCAGGTGAAGCCCAATCGGCGAAGCGCGGCCTGCAGGAAGCCGCCGCGTTCATGGACCAGGCGAAATCCGAGATTGTCCGGCGGAGTTCCGACCGCGCAGCCGCCGCTTTTGCCGTCGCGGATGAAGTTCGACATGTAGGTGCGGTGGAAACCCTCCACAACGTGCACGCCGCAATTGGTGAGCGAACTGGCAACGCCATCGCTGGTCATCGTCACATGGGCGTAGCAGGTCGATGTCCATTCCCAGACATTGCCGGCAATATCCGCAACGCCCTTTGAGTTGATTCCGAATGCCCCGAGAGGACGCGGTTCAGGATCCGCTTTACGGCCGAGCGCCGCCTCGGTGCGATATTGGGTGAGCCACCGCCTCGCCGGATCCGCCGGGTCGCCGTCGCCCCCCTCGATGTCAGCCCGAAACCGCTCGCTAGCTGCATAGGCCCACTCTACATTGGTGGGCAGCCGCCATGTTTCGCCCGTTTTTGCCGACAGCCAATTCGCGTAAGCCTGCGCGTCGAGGAAGCTGACGCCCGTCGCCGGAACGTTGCCGACGAGACGCGAGTCGGCAGGTTTGCAGGCGCCGTCCGAAACGCAACGGTCATAGTCTGACGCCGTCACCTGGAACTTCATGATTTCCAGTGGCGTGTCGATGGTTTCCTTCGCCACGGGTGCGGGTACGGGATGATTGTCCCGGAGGAACTCACCAGGCTGCGGATTTTCGAGTGATCCAGGGGCCAAGGCGACCAGCTCTGCCACGGCAGCTGGAACCCGGGATCGCGAGGGCGTCGCCCCGTCGATCGCATTGCTGACGCCGAGACCGATGAGGGCGGCGGCCGCGATCGTTCCCAATGTGAAGACAGGATCGAAGGACATGCTCGAACTCCGCTAGCGGCTGCGACCCGCCGATATCGCCGGCGGGTCGTGGGCCGATCGGCTTTCTACGAGGCAATCGCCTTGGGAGCCTCGACCTGCATCATCAGATCGTCGTCCCATTTTCCGTCCACCGTGAAGTGCGCCGTGGCGCCGAGTTCGACCGCCTCGATCAGATTGTGATTGACGTAGGCGTAGACGCCCGGCTGCCGGAACGCATAGAGCGCGGCGCCCGCCGATCCGCCCCGGATGAACCAAGTCTCGAGATCCTTGGCGGGGGGATTGCCGAATTTTCCGTGTTCCCAGACGAAGTCGCCATGGCCGCCGATCAGGTGCGGACGGGTGTCGCGATTGGCCTGCGAGTGGACGATGAGCACCATCTCTCCGACCTTGGCCTTCATGGCGTTTTCGCCGGTCAGCGATCCAGCCTTGCCGTTGAAGACGACATGCGTCGGAACCAGGCCGCGCATCACCTTCACCGTGTCGTCGTAGTTGTCGCCGGCCGAGTCGTACTTCTTGAACTTTCCCTGCTCGTCGCGCGGGATGTAGAAGTCGTTCTCGCCGATATAGTAAATGCGGTCGTAGCGTACGGGCTTGCCCTTTTCGTCCCTCAGGCCATCGCGCGGCAGGACCATCACCGCCCCGCTCATCCCCGACACCACGTGCCAGGGGATCATCGCCCCGCCAGGCGCGCAATGGTAGACGAACGTGCCGGACCGGGTCGCCTTGAAGCGCAGCGTCACCTGCTCGCCTGGGTTGATCAGCGTCAGCGCACCGCCGCCGAGCCCGCCGGTCGCCGCATGGAAGTCGATATTGTGGGCGAGCGTGTTGGTGTCGGGGTTGATCAAGGTCAGCTCGAGATAGTCGCCCTCATGCACGACCATGAGCGGGCCCGGAATGGAGCCGTTGTAGGTCATGGCGTTGAGCTGAGTGCCGTCGGCGTCGATGACCATCGGCTTCTCTTCGATCTTCATGGTGAACTCGACGATCTTGGGGCCGCCCTTGGCCACCTGGTCGTGAGCGTGCACGAAAGGCGGCGCGACAAGCGTGACCTTTTCGCGCGGCAGTTCGGCCACATCCGTCACGGCCGCCATCGCCGGCGCCGAGCCGATGGCGGCAACAGCGGCGGCGGTAAGAACAGAACCCAGCAAAGCTTCGCGTCTCGTAAGCATCATAACCTCTCCTCATTTCAATCATTTCGAGATCGTCAGAATAGCGACTTCGAAAATCTCGTCTTTGCGCTTGCGCAAACCTGTGACAGGTGCAGTTGCTCTTTGTTGAGGAGTTTGCTTCTACAGGAAGGCCAGATAGGCACACCGCGCACACGCGGCCGACAAAAAGATGGCCGGGCAGGACCTCTCCCAAGGTCTGCCCGGCCCGTGCCTCCGGCCCGCCATTGCCGGAGGCAGCCCCCCATGCTGTTGGATCAGTTCGAAGCGGCTTTGGTCGCCTCGGCGAACAGCTCGGCAAAGACGGGCTTTGCCTTGCCGATCTGTTTGACGGCTTCCGCCGCCTCCAGGTTGACCGGCTTGCCGACGACGATCAGCGCCACCATGCCCATGCCGTAGTGGGGAGCGCATTTCACGCCATAGACACCTTCCTTGGTGAGGGTGACCGTGATCTCCTCGCTCGCCTTGCCCTTGAAGGGCTCGGCGCCGTCCGGAAGCATTCCATTGATGACCTCGGCATTGTGGGTCTTGTCGGTCGGCACGAACTTGATCGTGTCGCCGGGGGCCGCCCGGACGAAGTTGGGCTGGAAGACCATCGCGCCCTTTTCACCCTTGTTCAGCATCTGGACGACATGTTCTTCGGCATTCGCGGCGCCGGCCATCGAGAGCAACGCGACCGCCGCGGCAATGAGGGGCAGTTTCATCGGAGAGTTCCTTTCTTGTTTCACCACGGCATCTACCGTCGCGCGCTTTTAGATCGTTGGAGGACGTGGCGATTTGCGCTAGCTCAAATGCCGCGACGAAAGTGATGGCGCGGAACGGGCATGATGGTCAGTGTCGGCCCATGCGTTCATTCAGCGTTGTTACGCGCTTGCCGGCGTGGCCGCGTGAGCATTCCGCCAAAGAACACGGCGTAGCCGACGAAAGCGGTAGCCCATAGCGCCGCCGAGACATGCAGGAGAATCGGAGCGCCGGGAGCCATGGCCGCAGCTATGCGCAGGATGGCAGCGATGACGATCGCAACGAAGATCGCACGCGTTCCGGCGCCTGCCGCCAGTTTGCGGCCTGTGTGGCCGAGGGACGCGCGGGTCATCACGGCAAGCGTCATGCAGGCCACCGCCCCAACGGCAAAGGCGTGAATGCCTGCCGCCGCTGGAACGGCACCTGGTGCGAGGACGGTCAGTCCGGCAAGCAGCAGGCCTAGCGGCACAAAGACGAAGGCAATATGCAGGATCAGCACCAACGGATCGCCCAGTGTCCGATCGCCCGCCCAGCGGGCAAGCCGAACACTATTGAAGACCGCTCCCGCGATCAGAAGCGCGCCGGTTGCAAGATTGGCGGGAAATAAGGTCCAGGCCGCGAGGCCGACGGCGGACAGCGCGATCGTTCCGATGTCGAACTTGCCAAATGATGCCGGAATTCGGCCGGGATTCTCGCGCACCAGCCAATTGCGGGTGAAGCTGGGTACTATTCGCCCGCCTACGATCATGATGAGGACGACGACCGATCCAAGACCCAGGCGCCGGCTCATGTCGGAGATGCCTTGGTAATGCGCTTCAACATGAAATATGACGTTTGCCGCAAATAGGGTCGCGACTGGCAGCAGCACCTTGAGATTCCGCCAGTTCCGTCCGGCAATGATCTCCGTTGCGGCGGCCGCAACCACCGCCAGAAGAAAAGAGCAGTCTATGGCCGCGCTCAGCAGCCACCCGGTTTCCGCGGAAAGGAACACGGCCGCCCGACCGGCGACCCAGAGCAGCACCAGCGCAAGGAGGCGAAAGTCCTGAACAGGAAGCCGGCCGGTCCAGTTCGGAATTGCGGTCAGCAGGAAGCCGGTCACAACTGCCGGCAGGTAGCCGAAAAGCAACTCATGAATATGCCAGTCCACGGGCAGGAATGTGCTGAAGGTTTCCAGCCTGCCGTAATAGAGGGGCAGCCACAGCAGCATCGCAATGGCGGCCTGGAGCGAGCCCAGAAGGAAGAATGGCCGGAACCCGTAGGAGAGAATTGCCGGATAGGCGCTTGGTCGCGTCCTTGGAATTGCCATGACATGCCCCGTTGAAAACCAGGCAAGACGCCTGCTGGCCGCTTTTATCCGGGCTCTGAGGCCCGGAATTTGCCTCAGCGCAAACAAGGGAATGATCGCTTTGCCACGCCGACGGGGAGGCTTCACTTGTCGACGGGCTGTCGTCCGTGACACAGTCAGGCAGAGCCTGAACGTATTGCACCGTTGAAGTTGGGGAGGAAGGCAGTTGGCAAGCCTTGATCGATCGCTGATTGCCGGACTGCCTGTCTTCGAGGGGATCGCCTCTGCGGACCTGGATCGCATGATCGGACAGGCAAGGTCCATTCGCATCGCCAAGGATCAGCCGGTTTTCGAGCAGGAGCAGGAGGCCCATTCGTTCTTCCTGCTGCTCGACGGCCATGTGCGCGTGGTGAAATCGACTCCGGATGGTCATGAGGTAACCGTGCGCTACATAAGCCCGGGCGAATTGATGGGGATCGCCAGCGCGCTGGGCCGGACGACCTATCCGGCGAATGCCCTTGCGGCGGTCGATTGCGTGGCGCTCGCCTGGCCGAGCCAGCTCTGGGCTACATTCGCGGCGAGCTACCCGAGCTTCAGCGCCAATGCCTACAAGGCGGTGGGAATAAGGCTGCAGGACGCTCATGCTCGCGTCATCGAGATGTCCACCGAGCAAGTGGAGCAGCGTGTTGCGCATGCCTTGCTGAAGCTGATCAAGCAGTCGGGGAAAAAGACCGAGGCAGGCATCATGATCGACTTCCCCATTTCACGCCAGGACGTTGCCGAGATGACAGGCACGACGCTTCACACGGTCAGCCGGCTGCTTTCCGCCTGGGAAGACCAGGGGTTGGTCAAGAGCGGGCGACAAAGGGTGGTCGTGGTCGAACCCCACCGCCTCCTCGTCATCGCTGAAGGCCGCTCGGCAAAGGGCTAGCCCGCTCCGCCGGCGTCGATGGCCGCCTCCAGGTCGCAGCGAAGCTGATCCTCGTCCAGGTCATGCTCGCGTGCGGCGTCCGAAACGGTGTGGAAGGAAGCGATCGGGCAGCCGACGCACAACATTCCGTGCTGGAGGATGACACGAACAGCCGCGGGCGTCTCGCGCATGATCCCATCCATTGTCGCATCGTCATTCAATTTGCGTTTCATCTTGTCTGTCCGCATTTTGCGAACAACTATCCTGACGAGCCTCTTCAATGCGTTCGTTGCTCTGAAGCAAAGAAGGCGCTGTCTTGTCTTACAAGACGCAGTTTTGCGATGCTGTTTGGAGAGCCGCGGCCGGCCTGCCTCGGCATTTTGCGATGGATCAAAGCCCGCCGGCTCCCTGCCGGATAGATCGAAGGCGCGCCCGGTCCTGACATGGACCGGTCATGAACCGGTGGCAGCGTTGATGCGTTGTGCTTCATCCGCATCGGTTCAACCCAGCGAAGGAGTCGGAAATGACCGAGCGTCCCAGCGCCAATCGTCTGTCCGCGCAGGAACTGCGAGACATCGATGCCTACTGGCGTGCCGCCAACTACCTGACCATCGGGCAGATCTATCTGCTCGACAATCCGCTGCTTCGCGAACCCCTTCGGCTGGAGCATGTCAAGCCAAGGCTGCTCGGCCACTGGGGGACCTCGCCGGGTCTCAGCTTCATCTACACGCATCTCAACCGCGCCATCAGGCAGCGCGACGCCAATGTCATCTATGTCTGCGGTCCCGGCCATGGCGGGCCGGCGATGGTGGCCAACACCTATCTCGAGGGCACATACAGCGAGACCAATCCGGACATCGCGCTGGGCGAGGCCGGAATGAAGAAGCTCTTCCGCCAGTTCTCGTTTCCTGGCGGCATCCCGAGCCATGCGGCGCCTGATGTGCCCGGCTCGATCCATGAAGGCGGCGAGCTTGGCTACGCGCTCTCGCACGCTTATGGAGCGGCCTTCGACAACCCGGACCTTGTCGTCGCCTGCGTCGTCGGCGACGGCGAGGCGGAAACCGGGCCGCTCGCCACCTCCTGGCATTCCAACAAGTTCCTCAACCCGGCGCTTGACGGCGCGGTGCTGCCGATCCTCCACCTCAACGGCTACAAGATCGCCAATCCCACCATTCTGGCCCGTATCCCCGAGGAAGAGCTGCGGGCGCTGTTCGTCGGCTACGGTTACGAGCCGCTGTTCGTCGAAGGTGACGATCCGGCGTCGATGCATGAGCGGATGGCGATCGTGCTCGACGATGCGCTCGACCGCATTAAGGCGATCCAGGATGCGGCCCGCAACGGCGCGAAGACCGCGCAGCCGCGGCCGAAATGGCCGATGATCGTGCTGCGAAGCCCGAAGGGCTGGACCGGTCCGAAGGAGGTCGACGGGCTGAAGACCGAGGGGTTCTGGCGCGCCCACCAGGTCCCGCTTTCCGGCCTTGCAGAAAATCCCGAGCATCTGAGGATGCTTGAGGCGTGGATGAGAAGCTACCGGCCCGAGGAGCTTTTCGATGCCGCCGGCGCGCCGGTGGCCTCGATCCGCGCCACCGCGCCGCAAGGTGACAGGCGCATGAGCGCCAATCCGCATGCCAATGGCGGCCTGCTGCGCCGGTCTCTCGAACTGCCTGGCCTGGATGAGCATGCTGTCGCGGTCGAGCGGCCCGGCGGCGTCAAGGCGGAGTCGACCCGTGTCATGGGCAGCTTCTTGCGCGACGTCATGACGTTGAACCGGGCTGCCAGGAACTTCCGCATCGTCGGCCCCGACGAGACGGCCTCGAACCGGTGGCAGGATGTCTTCGAGGTGACGGAGCGCGCCTGGATGGAACAGATCCTTCCCGAGGATGTCCACCTGGCGCGGGAAGGCAGGGTTCTGGAAATTCTATCCGAGCATACCTGCCAGGGTTGGCTGGAAGGTTACCTGCTCACCGGGCGCCACGGCTTCTTCTCCTGCTACGAGGCCTTCACGCACATCGTCGATTCCATGTTCAACCAGCATGCGAAATGGCTCGATGCTTGCCGCAAGCTCGCATGGCGGCGGCCGATCGCTTCGCTGAACTATCTGTTGTCCAGCCATGTCTGGCAGCAGGAGCACAATGGCTTCAGCCATCAGGATCCAGGCTTCATCGACGTGGCGCTGAACAAGAAGGCGGACGTGGTGCGTGTCTACCTGCCGGCGGACGCCAACAGCCTGCTTTGCGTGACCGATCATGTGCTTAAGACGTGGAACCGCATCAACGTCATCGTCGCCGGCAAGGCCAATTCCTGGCAGTGGCTGTCGATCGACGAGGCGAAAGTCCACTGCGGCGCTGGCATCGGCATATGGGAATGGGCATCGACCGACGGCGGAGCCGAGCCGGATGTGGTGATGGCCTGCGCCGGCGACGTGCCGACGCTCGAGACGCTGGCCGCCGTTCAGATCCTGAGGCGCCACATTCCCGACCTCAAGATCCGCGTGGTGAACATTGTCGATCTGATGACGCTGCAGCCGAAGGAACATCACCCGCACGGGCTGTCGGACCACGAGTTCGACGCGTTGTTCACCAGGGATAAGCCTGTCATCTTCGCCTATCACGGCTATCCGTGGACGATCCACCGCCTGACCTACCGGCGGACCAATCACGACAACATCCATGTGCGCGGCTATAATGAGGAAGGGACGACGACGACGCCGTTCGACATGACCGTGCTGAACGGGCTCGACCGCTACCATCTCGTGCTCGGCGTTCTCGACCGCATTCCCGAGCCGGCCGGCGCGCACATCCAGCTGAGGCAGGCCATGGAAGGCAAGCTGATCGAGCACGCAGCCTATATCCGCAAGCACGGGCAGGACATGCCCGAGATACTCGGCTGGAAGTGGAGCGGTAATCGATGACGAGGCGCCGGGCTGGGAGGATCGGGCTTGCAAAAGCGGCGGGGACCGGCCGGCCATGACCGATGCAATTCTCGTCCTCAATGGCGGCTCATCGAGCCTGAAGTTCGCCGTCTTCCAATGGCGCGACGAGCTCCATCTGCTGGTGCGTGGCAGCGTCTCGTCGATCGGCGAGCGGCCCCGGCTCCACGTCGCGCCCACGGCAATGACGCCGCCGTTCGACAGGAGCCTTGGCGAACAGCCGATCTCCATCGGCACGGCGTTCGAAGCCGTTGCGTCCTATCTTGCGGACCGGGGCCTCCTGCGCCGGGTGGGCCGGGTCGGACATCGCATCGTGCATGGCGGCCGGGAGTTTGTCCGCGCAATGCTGCTCGACGAGCGCACGCTCGGGGCCTTGCGCAGGCTCGAGCCGCTCGCCCCAATTCACCAGGCGATCAACCTGGAGCTTGTCGACCTGGCCAGCCGCCTCCTGCCCGGCACCATGCAGGTCGGCTGCTTCGATACGGCCTTCCACGCGGCGCAGCCCGAGCACGCAAGGCTTTATGGCCTGCCGCATGAGATGGCGGAGCAAGGCATCGTCTCCTACGGCTTCCATGGGCTCTCCTACAGCCATATCGCCAGCGAGCTCAACAACCGTTATGGCGCCGCCGCCGGCGGCCGGACGATCGTTGCCCATCTCGGCAGCGGTGCGAGCCTGTGCGCGATGAAGGCAGGCGTAAGCCACGCCACCACCATGGGCTTCTCGACGCTTGACGGGCTCGTCATGAGCACGCGTTGCGGCGCGATCGATCCCGGCATCCTCCTGCACCTTCTGCAGGACCGGAAGCTGTCCTCGGACGAACTTGCCGAGCTACTCTATCAGCGATCCGGTCTGCTCGGGGTATCCGGCATCTCGGGAAACATGCAGACGCTGCTTGCGTCGAAAGACCCGGCGGCGGTGCGTGCCGTCGATCTCTTCGTCTATCGTGTCGGGCGCGAGATCGGATCGCTTGCCGCGGCGATTGGCGGGCTCGACACCCTCGTGTTCACGGCGGGCATCGGCGAGCACGCGCCCGCGATCCGGCAGAGCATCTGCGAAGCCGCGGGATGGCTGGGCGTCGGGCTCGACGAGGCGTTGAACGCGCATGGCGAAGAACTGATCAGCGCCCCGGATTCCCTGGTCGACGTGCTTGTCATTCCCGCCGACGAGGAACGTGCGGTGGCCGCTGAGTTGCTCGGCTTCGAAGGCAAAGACTAAATGATATCGCCCGGAAGCGCGGGGCGCTTCCGGGCGATATCATCGTACGAATGCAACCGTATTTAGCCCGGCAACGAGGCGCCGAGCTTCCGCTGAACCAGGACGAGCGTCGGGTCGTCGGGATCCGTCGTGACGATGAAGCCCATCTCGCGCTCGAGTTCGATCGCCGCGCGGTTTTCGCGGCTCTCGATCGACTCGATGGTCTCTATCCCATGATCGTCGGCATAACGCGCGACATAACCGAGCAACTCCCAGCTGACGCCGAGATGCTTGCGATCCTCGCGGATGCAGATGGCGACTTCGCCACGCCGATCGGCCGGATCCGCGGCGAGGGTCGCCACCGCAATCAGCATTCCGTCGGTGGAGAAGGCGAGAAAATTATGGACATGCGGATCGTCGGTGCGGGTCATCGCCACCAGCCGCTCATGCGAAACTTCCTTCACCGCTCCGAGGAAGCGGAAGCGCAAATCCTCCGGTGTCACATGGGTGAAGAACTCGGCGACGATCGGCTCATCGTCGGGACGCGCCCGACGCACCTCGAAGCGAAATCCGGTATGGGTCGTAAGCATGGTTTTCATTTTCAGCCCCTTTTCAGGATTGATGCGCGGGATTGGCGCAATGGCCTCATTCACCCATTGCCAGCAGCGTGTCGCGTTTCAGAATTTCAATGCTGCGCAGGCTGAGCAGGCGGATCACGCCCTTCTCTTTCAGGCGGGTGAAGACCCGCGACACGGTTTCGATGGTGAGGCCGAGATAATCGCCGATGTCGTTGCGCGACATGGGCAGTTCCACCTGCCGCAACCCACCCTGACGCTCCGACATCTCGACGAGGAATGCCGCGACGCGCTCGATGGCGTTCTGGCGGCCGAGCACCAGGAGATGTTCCTGCGCCCGGGTCAGGCCTTTGAGCGCCAGAGGCAGGAGCTGACGCGACATGTCCGTGCCTGACGGAGCGCGGAAGACCCGGACACCGGTCGCGTTGATCGCCTCGGCGAAGAAGTGATGGGTGGCGTCGGCCTCGAAACCGAAGGTCTCTCCCGCCAGGTGGAACGCGCTGATCTGCCTGCGGCCGTCGGCGAGCAGGCGGTAGATGCGAACCGCGCCGAACTCGACCTGATAGAGCGCGCCGGCCTTTTCGCCCTGGGCATAGATTTCGGCGCCTGCCGTGAAGAAGCTGACCGGCGTTGCCGGCCCTTCGAAGGCTGGCGCGGGGCTCTGATGGGGGGCATAGGACGGCAGTTCGATCTTGGCGGAGGCTTGAGCGTACATGGCTGTGGTCCCAGTGAATCTGTGACAACAGCAATCGCCCAAATCCGGCCATGCCGAAATTCGGTTATGTCCCTACGGGAAACTACTTAATGCGACCCGGGATCACCCTGCCGAGCAGGCGTGTCGAGCAGGCCACCTGGTCCGTGCGCCAACTGGGTCCGCGATTGACCACGATCAAGGCCGGCATGATTTGACCCGGCATTGTTTGGTCGGAGCCAGCCAAGGGAAACCGACCATGACCTCCGATATGATTGAAATCTGGACCGGAATACTCGGCCTTGCCTATCTTGCCGCCGCAGGCCTTTATTTCGAAATGCTCCGTGCCAGGAGGCACGTCCGAGCAAGGCATGGTCATGTCCGGCCGTATCCGGACAGGATAAGGCGCTCGCGATAGGAAAGGATGCCGGACCAGCGCGGGTTCATTGTCCGTGCCGAGGGAAAGCCGGTCCGTTCCAGTCTGTCTTTCGAGAAACGGGGAAGCGTGATGAAGGCAATGCTGCTGGAAAAGCCCGGCACGCTTCTGAATCTCGTCAACCGTCCGGACCCCTTGCCGGGGGCGGGCGAGATCAGGCTCAAGGTGGAGGCATGCGCGGTATGCCGCACCGACCTGCACGTCGTGGACGGTGACTTGCCATCGCCAAAGCTGCCGCTCGTGCCGGGCCACGAAATCGTCGGCATCGTCGATCTTGTCGGTGAAGGCGTATCGCGAGCCCGGCTTGGGCAGAGGGTGGGGGTTCCGTGGCTGGGGCACACGTGCGGACATTGTCCCTATTGCAACGCCGGCGCCGAGAACCTCTGCGACCAGCCGCTCTTCACCGGCTACACGCGCGACGGCGGCTTCGCCAGTCATGTCGTTGCCGACGAGCATTTCGCCTTCGAGCTCGATGCCGCCGCCGATCCGGTGTCGCTGGCGCCGCTCCTGTGCGCTGGCCTGATCGGCTGGCGCTGCCTCAAGAAGGCCGGCGATGGCCGCCGGCTGGGCATCTTTGGCTTCGGCGCCGCCGCGCATATCATCACGCAGGTCGCAATCTGGCAGGGACGTGAGATCTTTGCCTTCACGCGGCCTGGCGACATCCAGGCACAGGAATTCGCGCGCTCATTGGGCGTTGCCTGGGCAGGCGCCTCCGACGAATTGCCCCCCGCCGAGCTTGACGCCGCGATCATTTTCGCACCGGTCGGCGACCTGGTGCCGGCAGCATTGCGGGCTGTCCGCAAGGGCGGCCGGGTGGTCTGCGGCGGCATCCATATGAGCGACATTCCATCGATGCCCTACAGGCTTCTGTGGCAAGAACGGGAATTGGTGTCGGTCGCCAACCTGACCCGCCGGGACGCCGAGGAGTTCTTTCCGATCGCGAGGGACGCCAGGGTGCGCACGCACACAAAGGTCTATCCGCTGGAGCGGGCGAACCAGGCGCTGGATGATTTGCGCATGGGCCGGCTGAGCGGCGCCGCCGTCCTTAAGCCGTGACGGTCGTGAAGCGCGCGCTCGCACGGCCGTCTTATCTGCTTCAGCCGGGTTCGTTCCTGGCCGGCAGAGTCGCTCAGGATGGGTCGGGATGGCCGATAAAAACAGGCACGCAGGGCGACATTCTTCTCTCGGACGGCTTGCCGAGCTGCGCTATGGCTGCTCGACCCGGGCCACCTGGTAGGTGTGCATGGCCCCGTTGCGCTTGATCGAGACGTACTCGCCGGTGACGAAGCGCTCCTCGCCGAGATGAAAGCCGACCTCATCGTCACGATCGCCCTCGGCGTAGTCGAAATACCATTGGCCGCCCGGCTTGCGCCGCAGGCGGCCGACAAGATCGTCCTCGCCGGTGCGGAAGCGGCGGACGCGGCAAAAGGCCTTGTGCGATTTCCATTCCTCCGCGTCCAGCCGTCCCTCGTTGGTGAGCGGCGCCAACACATCATAGCCTTCTTCGCGCTCTCCTTCGGGATGACCCTTCTCGCGAGCCAGAAGCAGGCGGATGTTCCTGAATTTCGGGGTGAGGTCGTGCAAGCTGGTCATGGCAAACTCCTTCGAGGCCATTCCTATCGCGGCGGCCTGGGGTCACCTTGATCAGAGTCAAACGGGCTTCGGCTTGCCGCGGGCTCAACTGGTGCCTGTCGGCACATGGCCGCGAACCCAGTTGACGATCTGGCCGGCGCTCATCGCCCCCGATACGCGCGCGATTTCCCGCTGGCGGTGAAACAGGATCATGGTGGGGATGCCGCGAATGCCCAGCCTCGCCGCGATGGCCTCCTCCTTGTCGGAATTCAGCTTGACCAGCCGGATGTGCGGCTCCAGCGCCTTGGCGGCAGCCTCATAGGCTGGCGCCATCATCTTGCAGGGACCGCACCATGGGGCCCAGACGTCGACGAGGACGGGCAGGCTGCCGCGCCCGATCTGACGATCGAAATTCGCCGCGTCGATGTCCTGCGGAACTCCGGAAAACAGCCGGGCGCCGCATTTTCCGCATTGCGCTTCGGCGCTGTTTCGGTTCGGCGGCAGGCGGTTGACCACGCCGCATTTGGTGCAAACCACCAGATTCTCCTGGGTCATGACCTTCTCCCGTTTCGATCGTGTTCGAGACGCCCATCGCCAAGGGCCCGCAGCGCATTAAGGATGACGGCGACGTCTATGCCCTCTTGCAGCAGTGCTCCCGCCACCGGCGTTATATGCCCCATGGCGGCCGCGATCATCGCCGCGCCCGAGAGCCCCAGCCCGACGACGATGCTCTGCAGGGCGATCGTGCGCGTGCGCCTGGCGATGCGCAATGCGTTCGCGACAGGTTCCAGCCTGTCGGTCAGCACGACCACGTCCGCCGCCTCCGACGAAGCTGTCCCGCCGCGGGCTCCCATGGCAATGCCTACGGTCGCCGCGGCAAGGGCGGGAGCATCGTTGATGCCATCGCCTACCATCATCGTCGGCGCCGCAGCCTTTTCGGCCTCCACTGTTCCAACCTTGTCGGCCGGCGTGGCGTTGGCGAAGACCGCATCGAGATCGAGCGAAGCGGAGACCTTTTCGGCCGCCGCGCCGTCATCGCCAGTCAGCATGACTATCCGGGTGACGCCTGCCGAACGCAAAGCCTCGACAGTGCCGGGAGCATCCTCGCGTATGGCGTCTCCGAATGTGAAAACAGCGGCAAGCCGGCCATCGATGGCCAGAAACACCCTGAGCACCTGCGTGTCGCGATACCGACTCTCTCCGCTCTCCGCCCAGCTGGGCAATGATCCGCTTCCAAGAACAAGCGGCCTCGACCCGGCCACGACCGATATCCCATCCACCTGACCCTCGAGGCCTTCTCCCCGATGCTCGCGGACATCACAGGGTTGGGAAAACAAAAGGTTCCCATGGCGGGCAATGCGGACAATCGAATCCGCGAGGACGTGGTGCGAAGCCTGTTCAAGCGAGGCGAGCAGCCGCAGCGGTTCATCGGTTCCCTGGCCTGGAGCGACGTCGATCTCGATCAGCTCGGCGCCGCCGAGCGTCAGGGTCCCTGTCTTGTCGAAGATCGCGGTGCGTATCTGGGCGAGCGCCTCCAGCGCCGCGCTGCCCTTCATGAGGATGCCGGCGCGGGCGGCACGCGACACGCCGCCGATGAATGCGACGGGCGCCGCGAGGATCAGCGGGCAGGGCGTCGCGACCACCAAAACGGCGAGAGCGCGGATCGGATCACCGGAAAGATACCAGGCGATGGCGGCGATCAGCAGCGTGGCCGGGAGCAAGAGCAGGGCAAAACGGTCGGCAATGCGTATGAACGGCGCCTTGGCGGTTTGCGCGGCGGCGACCATGCGCACGATCGCGGCGTAGGTGCTTTTGTCGGCGATAGCCGAGGCCCGCATGACAAAGGCCTCGCCGGCATTGACGGTGCCGCTGCGCAACGCGTCGCCGGCGCCGCGCCGCTCCGGCAGGGGCTCTCCGGTGACGGTTGACTCATCGAGCTGGGCCGAGGCGTCGATCAGGATGCCGTCCACGGGCAGCAATTCGCCGGCGCGCACCAGAAGCTCGTCACCGACCGCCACCTGGTCGATCGCGACGGTCTCGGTGCCATGTGCGGATTTCCGGTGCGCCACACGCGGCGCCCTGTCGGTCAGAGCCCTGAGATTCCGCTCCGCCCGGCCGCGCGCCAGATCTTCAAGCACGGTGCCGCCGGCATACATGATGGCGACGACCACCGCCGCCAAGGCCTGCCCAAGCAGCAGCGCCGCCGACATCGAAACCAGCGCGATGGCGTCGACGCCGATCCGGCCGATCCAGAAATCCCGCAGGATGGAGATGGCAAGCGCCGCCACGACGGGCAGCGTTGCCGCTGTCCAGATCATATCGGGCGAGGCGATGTCGATACCGTTTCGCCAGACGCCCAGTCCGAGCGCCAGGCCGAGAACGGCTATGATCAGCAGCGCGCGCCGCAGCACGGATTCGTTCATGACGGCCGTCAAAGCTCGTCGATCATTTCCCGCAGCAAAAGCCGGACATCCTTTGCCGTCGCGGCAAGTTGCGGGTTGTCGATCGCTCCCATCGCCACCGTCGGATCGACCGCCGCCACCTCGGTCTTGCCGGGGGCGGTCTCGGTCACGATCACGTTGCAGGGCAGCATCGCGCCGATCTTGTCCTCGGCCTGCAGCGCGCGCCATGCGAAATGCGGATTGCAGGCGCCGAGGATCATATATGGCTTGAAGTCGACGCCCAGCTTGACCTTCATCGTGTGCTGGACATCGATCCTCGTCAGGATGCCGAAGCCCTTGCCGGCAAGCTTTTTGGTGACGTGTTCGATCGCCGCCGCGAACGGCATGTCGAGGCTCTTGCTGAAGTAATAGCTCATCGGATCCTCCTTCCATGGCGATCTTCGCCAGCAGGGACAGCTTGAGGGCAGTAGCTAGCCGCGGGGGTCGGATGACGCTTTGATCCAGCGCAATGAATGCCAGCCGCCTTCGGTGAATGTGGCGGCAAGGAGTTCTCCAGAATGACAATCCGAAATCTTGAATACGCGGTCTCTCCGAAATCCGTCGTTGTCGTCGGCGCGACCGAGCGCGTTGGCTCGGTCGGGCGCGTTGTCTTCGACAACATCGTCGGCGGCGGCTTCGAGGGGGAGATCTGGCCGGTCAATCCCAAACATGCGCAGGTGGCCGGCCACCGCTGCTACGGCAGGGTCGCCGATCTGCCGGGGGTTCCCGATCTGGCCGTGATCGTGACCCCTCCCGAGACTGTGCCCGATATCGTGCGGGAACTGGGCGAGAAGGGGACGCGAGCTGCCGTCGTCATCACCGCGGGGCTCAATCACGCCAATGGTCTGCGCCAGGCGATGCTCGATGCGGCTAAGCCCTCGCTCATGCGCATCATTGGCCCGAACACTGTCGGGCTGATGGTTCCCCCGGCGAAGCTCAACGCCGGTTTCGCCCATATGGCTGCGCGGCCCGGGAACATTGCGCTGATCTCGCAGTCCGGCGCCATCGCCACGTCGCTGATCGACTGGGCGGCCGAGAACAATGTCGGCTTTTCCCGGATCATCTCTCTCGGCGACATGGCGGACGTCGATGTCGGCGACTGCCTCGACATGCTGGCGGGCGATTTCCACACGCGCGCCATCGTGATGTATCTCGAAACCATACCCAATCCGCGCAAGTTCATGTCAGCCGCGCGGGCGGCGGCGCGCCTCAAGCCGGTTATCGCGATCAAGCCCGGGCGGCACGAGCAGGCGGCCAGGGCGGCCGCGACGCATACCGGCGCGCTTTCGGGCGCCGACAGGGTAGTGGACGCCGCCTTACGCAGGGCAGGCGTGCTGCGTGTGGATGATCTCGCCGAGCTGCTCGATGCCGCCGAGACTGTCGCCCGTCACGCTCCCCTCGAGCGGGCACGGGTCGGCATCGTCACCAATGGCGGCGGGGCCGGCGTGCTTGCCGTCGACAAGCTCGTCGACCGTGGCGGCGAGCTGGCTGAACTTGCGCCCGCGACGATCGAGCGGCTCGACCGCGCGCTGCCGCCGACCTGGTCGCATGCGAATCCGATCGACATCGTCGGTGACGCCGCGCCGGAGCGCTACGGGGCGGCGCTCGAAGCCCTGGCGGCGGATCCGGGGACGGACGTTATCCTGGTCATGAATTGCCCCACCGGGCTCGGTTCCTCGCCGGACGCGGCCAGGAAGGTCGCCGAGCTTGGCGACGACGGCGAGATCGGCGGAAAACCGCTTCTCGCCTGCTGGCTCGGCGAGCATACCGCGCGCGAAGGCCGACGCGTCCTGACGGAAGCCGGCATAGCGAGCTTCGAGACGCCCGAGGACGCGGCGATCGCGGCGTCCTATCTCGGCGAATGGTCGCGCGCCCAGCGGGCGCTGCTGCGGACTCCCCCGAGCCGGGATGGCAACCAGGCCGATGGCAAGGCATCGGCGCACGCCATCTTCCGGAAGGTGGCCGCCGAAGGGCGGCGCATGCTCACGGAGCCGGAAGCAAAGGCGGCGATAGAAGCCTACGGAATCCCCGTGCCGCGAACCATCGTCGCCGGATCCGTCGCGGACGTGGCGCAGGCCGCCGGCGAGCTTCTCGAAAGCTCTGAAGCAGTGGTCGTCAAATTGCTGTCGAAGGTGGTCTCGCACAAGTCGGATGTTGGCGGCGTGGTCCTCGACATCGCGACCGCGGACAAGGCCGCGGAGGCCGCCCGGTCGATCGAGACGCGCCTGCGCGCGCGGTCGCCGCAGGTGAAGGCGGACGGCTACACGGTGCAAGCCATGGTCGCGCGCAAGCATGCTCAGGAACTCATCCTGGGCATGAACCTCGACCCGATGTTCGGCCCGGTCATTCTGTTTGGCGCCGGCGGCACGGCGGTCGAGGTCGTGAACGACACCGCGATCGCCCTGCCGCCGCTTGACGACGTGCTGGCCGGAGACGCGATCGACGCGACCAGGATAGGCCGCCTGCTTGCCGGCTATCGCGATCGCAAGCCGGCCAACCGCGGCGCGATCATCGCCGCGCTGAACGGCCTGTCGCAAATGATCGTCGACTTCCCCTGCCTGGTCTCCCTCGACATCAACCCGCTGCTGGCCGATGCCGAAGGCGTGGTTGCGCTCGATGCGCGTATCGAGATCGACCCGCGGCGGGTGGATGAGTCGGCACCCAACCCGGCGCTTGCCATAAGGCCCTATCCGTCGGGATGGAGCCGTGATTTCCAGTCGGACGGCATGACCTTTCATATCCGGCCAATCATGCCGGCGGACCTGGCGCTTTATCCCGCGTTCCTGGCGAGGATTTCTCCCGACGACCTCAGACTGCGCTTCCTGTCGCCGCGGAAGAACTTCCCCGACCAGATGCTGAAGCGGCTCACACAGCTCGACTACGACCGCGACATCGCCTTCGTCGCGCTTGAAAAGGACACGGGAGCGCTGGCGGGAATCGGCCGGCTTTCCTGCGACCCCGATCACAGGAGCGGTGAATATGCGCTGCTCGTGCGGTCGGACCTGCAAGGCCATGGCCTGGGATGGGATCTGCTGAAACAGGTCATCGACTATGCGAGGGCCGAACGCATCGGCCGCATCGAAGGTACGATCCTCAACGAAAACAGCAAGATGCTCGCGATGTGCCGGGAGTTCGGCTTCTCGATAGCACGCCACCCCAGCGAGGCGGGCCTATCCGTGGCGACCCTTGAGATCAGTTAAGCGCCGGTCAGCTTTATGATCCGGTCTTCCTGAAGCCGGCCGCGGATGAAACAGCGCCCTCGACCGAGGCCACCATCTCGGCCGTGATTTCGGCCACTTTGCGGTCGGCCTCGATCTTGCGCCAGGTCATCGGACCGGCATCGCGCTGCAATTGCCGCGAAAGGATGTCGATCGTGGCATCGGAGGGGCTGCCCTTGCGCTCGCTGACACGGCGCCAAAGCACCGACGGATCCGCCGACAGCCAAAATCCCGCAAACGGGACGTTTGTCCCGGTCGCTGCGCGCTCGATCCTGTCGCGATCCTCCGGCCTGTCGAAGACCGCGTCGGCGACGACACAGCCGCCTTCGGCAAGGATAAGCTCCGCCAGCCAGGCTATCTGGCGGTAGACGCGTTCCGATACGCCGGGCCGGTAGGCCTTGGCCGGCAGCCTTGTTTCGGCCGCCACGCCATGCATGGCCTTGCGGATGCGGTCGCTCTCGACGATCCGGGCGCCGGGCGGCGCGCCGATCTGAGCGGCGAGCGCCTCGGCGACCGTCGTCTTGCCCGAGCCGCTCAAGCCGCCGATTGCCACGAGCCGAGGCGGCGTGTCGGCAAGCAGGGCTTGCGCGAGTTGGAAATAGGATCGCGCTTCGGCAATCAGCTTTGTCGAATCCTGGCTGGCTTCCTCGACCTGCGTCGCGGTCACGTGCGCCCGCACCGCCGCCCGCACCGCCATGAGGAAAGGCAGGAGAACGAATCCGTCCTCGTCATCGGCATCGTCGAGATAGCGGTTCATCACCAGGTTGGCGAATTGCGGAAAACCGCGATGCCACAGATCCATCAGCAGGAATGCGAGATCGTAGAGGACATCGACGGTGGCGATCTGATCATTGAACTCGATGCAGTCGAACAGGCGAGGCTCGCCATCGAAGACGCATATGTTGCGCAGATGCAGGTCGCCATGGCAGCGGCGGACCCGACCTGCCGCCTCGCGCCGGTCGAGCAGGCCGGCGTGGCGGGAAAGGACGTCGCGAAACGCCTCGTTGAGCGTTTCGATCTCCTTTCGGTCGAACACATGGCTTGTCGCAAATCCGGCCGAATTGATTTCGAGGACGCCGCCGATATTCGCCGACCCGCTGCCGGCATGGATCACTTCGGCGCCGCGGTGATAGTGCGCGATCATGCGCGCCACGCCTGTCATCAGAGCGGGTGTCAACTCCCCCGCCGCGGCCATGCGATCCAGGAGCTTGGACTGGTCGAAGCGGACCATCTCGATGACGGCGTCGACCAGTTCTCCCGGCTCGTCCAGGGCAAGCCGGTCGCCCGCGCGCGTGACGCGGTGGACATCGAGATAGAGGCCGGGCGCAGTTGTGGAGTTCAGCTCCACTTCCCTCTCGCACGCGGCGAGCCGCAACGCCGGCGTCGAAAAGTCGACATAGGGCAGCTTGACCGCTCGCTTCATCTTGAACGCGCGCCGCCCGACGAGGAAGATCCGGGAAATATGTGTTTCGATCGTCTCGACCGGACTAACCTCGCCATGGCTGGCAGGGTTCTTCAGCATCTCGACCACGACATCCTGGTTCTCGGTGATCATTGGGGTGTGTCCTTGGCCTTTGCTTGCATCCTCATTCGGCCCGCCGACTGAAGTCTCGCGGGATTCGCTAGCGCTGAAGCGTCTGGACGTAACCGGCGAGGTTATGGATGCGTTCCGTGGTCACGGCCTCTCCACCATAGGGACCGTACTTCTTCACGTCGTCAGGCAGGAACTGGTTGCCCCACACCGGCATGTCGCGCTCACCATGCGCCGGGACGAGACCGCGACCGTCGATCGTCGCGTAGACCCGCCAGTAGGGAAATTCCCCGCCGTTGCGCTTCGTCAGCGTCGTCAGATCGGCGGGGCGCTTGCGCAGTTCATCGGCCATCGGCCCGTCGCCCTTGCCTTCCACGCCGTGGCAGACCGCGCAGGAATTCAGATATTCCTGCTGTCCGTTGCTCATCTGCTGCGCCGCCGCGGCGCTCAGCGTCAGCGCGAAAAGACCAATCGTCGTCCGTAATCTCATTGATCTGCCTCCAGCCATCGGTGTCAGGCTAAGCCATGCGACGCGCACGCACGTTGACCGGGATCAATCTTGCGAGGGACGATTTGATTCAGCGCAAGGAAGGATCCCAACCGGCTCGCTAAGGCTGCATTCCGTGTTCTCGAACAAGGAGCGGCCCCCATGCCATTCAAGACATTGCTCACGGTTACAGGGCCTGATCATGGAGACGGTGATCTGAGGCTCGCCGCCGGTCTGTGCGAGGAAATCGACGCGCATCTTTCCGTGCTCGTCATGGTCATTGCGGCGCCTCCGTCTGGCGGAGAATACGCAGCGGTTGTCTCGCCGGCCTGGCTCGCGGAGCGCGAAGCCGAAATGGAAACCCTGGAGAAGCGTAGCTCGGTTGTATCCAAGATGCTGTCGGAAAGCCCCGTGTCGGCCGACCTCGGCAGCGAATACCCGGAGCAATCCTGGACGGATGAGATCATCGGCCGGCGGGCCCGCTATGCCGATCTGACCATCGTCGGACCGGAGATGCTCGCAAGCGGTTTGCTCAAGGACAAAGTCATTGCAGGCGCCTTGTTTTCGTCGGGAAAGCCGATCCTGCTGGTCCCGCAGGGAGCGCGCGCGACATTGAAACCGAAACGCGTCCTTGTCGCCTGGGACGCCAGCCTGGAAGCCTCGCGCGCCGTGCGGGAGGCGCTCGATATCCTGTCGTCCGCCGACGAGGTCCGCATCGCCATGATCGATCCGATCGAAGACGAACGGCATCATGGCGCGGAGCCGGGAGCGGATCTGGCGGCCTATCTCTCCCGGCATGGCGCGAAGGTCGCGGTCGATCGCCTGCCGAGTTCGGGCCATTCCGTCGCCGACGTTCTTCGCCAGCATGCCACCGACACTGGCGCCGAGCTCGTGGTCATGGGGGCTTACGGCCATTCCCGGCTGCGCGAGCGGATTTTCGGCGGCGTGACCAAGTCCATGATCGAGGATCCGGGGCTGACGGTTCTTATGGCGCGTTGAAAGGCGCATTCACCGAAAGGCCAGATTGAACCCACAAGCCTTGCCCGCCAGAGCTACTTTTGGAGCGGCGCCGCGGTACCGGTGCCGGCAACATATAAGCGCTCGCGCGAGTGTGGGCGCGAAAGGAAATCGAAGGCAACATTATGCATCGTTACTCGCAGGTCACGATCGCAATTCATTGGCTGACGGCAGTGCTCGTGATCGTCGCGTGGTTCACGGCCGTGAGCGGTCCTGACGCGCGGACCGATCCCTCCTACGTTCATTTCACAGTGGGGCTCGCCGTGCTGCTGCTGGTGGTTCCTCGTCTGCTTGCCCGATGGGCCGCCGCGCCGCGCGTCGAAGACCCTCAAAGACGCTGGCTCGATCTCGCGGCGCGTGCAGGGCACGCCGTCCTTTACCTTCTCCTCGTCGCGCTGCCATTGACCGGCTGGTATGCCGCCTCCAGGCTGGGCGTTCCGGTCTCTTTCCTTGGCATCAGCCTGCCGAGCCTGGCGGCCCCGGTGCAAGGCGCGCCAGGCGAGATTGCAGATTTGCACGAAACCGGTGGAACGCTGATTCTATGGCTGGCGGGCCTGCATGCTCTGATCGCGATCTGGCATCAGTTCGCCTTGAAGGACCGGACGCTCGAACGCATGAATCCGCTGGCGCCGTCCGATTTGACTCAAGACGGCTGACAGCTTCGGATCGCTTATCGGATCCATATCCGTCCAATATCCTCCAGATTTTGGGGGACCTCTGGATTGGGCCAAGCGATTGAGCGATCCCGCTCATCAGATATGTGGATCGCTTCGATTCACGACCGCTGTGCGCATCCAGTCGCTTTGGTGCACCCCTGCACGCTGTAGCTTTACCGTCTGGAAGGGCGAGCGGGTGGGGCCCTTGGCCAAAAGTTTCGGCCGAGCGACGGAAAACAGGAACGTTCCTTTTCCTCAGGCATTTTCCCTAGTCTGCATCTCATCCACTCCTGTTGCTGGGCCCGGAAAATTGTCACCCAGAGAGCATCATTTGTCGAACCCTGACGCCGGTGAGGTCTCCGTCGTCGATCTTATTCCTGCCTTGCGTGCTTTTGCGCGAACGTTCTGTCGGGTACCCGACGACGCCGACGATCTCGTGCAGGAGACGCTGACCAAGGGGCTTGCCAACCTGGACAAGTTCGAGCCGGGCACGCGGCTGAAGTCCTGGCTCTTCACGATCATGCGCAACACGCATTACACGCGTGTCAAGGCAGCGGCCAGGGAGGCGCCCGGGCTGCTTGACTGCGCCTCCAGCCGGCCGATCTCAGAGCCGTCGCAGGATTGGTCCGTTCAAAGCAAGGAAGTGCATCGAGCCATCCAGAAACTGCCGTCGCATCAGCGTGAGGTTCTGGTGCTGATCGGCGTGCTGGGCGTAAGTTACGAAGAAACCGCTGAGATATGCGGTTGCGCTGTCGGCACCGTCAAAAGCCGTCTCAATCGTGCCCGTGCCGGTGTTCTGGAGTTCCTCGGGGAAAGCTCGCCGCAGGCGCTGATCGAGCGACGACGTCAATTTTCGGACGACCATTGGGATACTGAAGGCGCAAGACGCTAAAGCAGCCTACCGGCGCTGAGTTGCTTTCAGGACTTTCGCCTCTCTCATCAGCGAGGCCCAATTCAGACCGAGCAGGGAAACAAGTTCAAGCGCCTGCATTTCGGTGATGCCAGTCGTTGCGACCAGCCGCCGAACGAGTTCGTCCACTTCCGGAGTTCTGCCATCCTGCGCCATCGGGATGACTCCTAACCGGCTATAACGATTCACTTATGTTAATGTTCCACCGATCATCCTGGCACGGCGACAGCAGGCACAGCCAATGTCCTTCGGCCCGGTCTCGAAGGAATGCCGCATCCTTGCTGCGACGTCTTCAACCGCGCTCAGCCGTCATTTCGCCTTTGCGCTTTTCGATCAGCGCGTTCTGCAATTCGAGTGCAAGCCTGGTCAGCCGGTCAGGGACCTTCTCCCGCTCGATGGCGGTCAACAGGGACGCGATCTCCTGGTCCAAGCTTTGGATTGCCTGGGCGCATAGATCGCGCTGGCTCCGGCGAGACATCGCATTCTCTTAACAATAGAGGCCCCTTCAGATCTCACTGAGGCATACCCGACCGGCCTTTGCAAGGCGCTCGACGCAAGCTCTGGGATTTCGAGATCGCAGTCTTCGGATTTCGGGGCAAACGCGATCCGCGAGCATGCACTCATTCCTTAGGCAGACGGTTCGCCGCGTGGTCCTGGTACTGATCGGATTTGATCCGGTTGCCGTCGAGGCCGCGTTGCTCCGTATGCTGCTTCTTGTCCCGGTTGGACAGAACCTCGTTCTCGCCGACCATGTCCTTTGCGAGCGTCGTCTTCGCTCCGGTTCCGGAGCCCTTGCCCTGGCTGCCGCGGCCCATATGCTTCTTACCGCCGGTCGCCATGTTCGTCTCCCTGGTCTGCCTGCGTGAAAACTGTTCGGCGACCGAACTGCCGCCCGCGCGTTATGTTCCGCCGCCACAGCGGATAAGGAAGACCGTGCCGTCCCAAATGCCGAAAGGCATTTCGCCATCGACCAAGACGTCCATGCAAAATGAATGGGCAAGACGGTTGATATCGCGGGAATCGATGTCCGGCGACGCCCGATAGGAATAGTTGAGGATTGCCGCCATTCCTCCTGGCCGCAGCACGCGTGCGATCTCGCCGAAATGCCGCTCGGCAACACCGGCAAGCACCAGGTACGGAAAACTGTCGAGAGCCAGCACGCCGTCGAAGCTTTGATCGGCAAAGTCACCGAGATCGAGGCCCGAGGTCAGGCGGAATTCCACATTGGCGACACCGGCGCATCGCCGGCGCGCGATGGCGATCATCCGGGGCGAGATATCGATGCCGACGATACGTCCCGCCATGGCGCCAAGCGCATGTTCGAGGCGGCCGATGCCGCAGCCGATGTCCAATATGCGGTTGCGGGTGGCGAGCATGCCTTGCCGTTCCAGCCACAGGGCAATCTCGCCGGTTGTGGCCGAGAGCCTGTCCTCATCGCCCAGCGACGACAGCTGCACGCTGGCGGCCGGAGATATGGCGGCGGCCCGATCAAATCCGCCGGCCAGCCGCTCGACGGTCATGGCGGCCGTTTCGCCGTTGGCAGGGTCATGCGACACGCAGGCGGCGACCCTGCGGACGGCGTCGAAGGCGTCGGCCTTGTCACGCAGCATCGTGGCGATGCCTTCCAGCCAGCATCGCCGGGGGACATGGCTCGGGCGCATGTCCAGGGCGACATCTGCCAGTTGCGCCGCGCTGGTCGTCTTGTCGACAGAGACGGCCAGTCTGGCCAGTGCGTTGTCGACCGAAAGGCCGTCCGCCATGTAGTCCTCCAGCAGGCGCCTGGCGATCGCGCCGGTTTGCCTCGCGGGGGTCACGGCGGCGCGCCCCGCGTCCACACCTTTTGCGATGTCCAGCGGTCGTTCGCGCCCCAGCCATATTTGTAGCCTTCACGGCCGCGCAGGAAATCGAACTCGCGCGCGCCTTCATTGGCGGCTTCCGCGATGGCATGGCCGATCAGGATCGCGCCGGGGCTTTCCTCGGCATAGGCTGGATCGAAACCGCCGAGATAGGCATAGGCCCGGTCGCGGTGATGAAATCCGTAATAGGCGCCGACGACGGCATCGCCGATCTCGATCGTCAGGCATCGCGCCAGGCCGTTATCGGCAAGCCGCGGCAGGGCCCTGCGGTGGAATTCCACAGCCGCGGCGGACAGCACGCCCCCGCCATGACCCGCCCAGCGCGCGCCATGCAGCCGGGTCAGCCTGTCGAGAAATATCTGCGGATCGGACTCGCCGCGGCTGACGACAACGGCCCCCCTTCGCCGGGCAGCTCGCTCGGCGCGGCGCAACTGACGCCTTCGTCTCGCCGGAACCGAGTAGGCCAGGGTTCGATCGCCATCGAGCGGCAGCACGGGACAGGCGGCGTGCGCCATCGAACGGCACTCTTGCGCATTCGGCAGCTCAAGGCCCAGCGACACGGCATCAGCCGGGAGGTCGGGCAGGATCCATTGCGACCATTCGAGCGAGAGCACCGCGCCGGCAATGGCAGCGCCAGCCTTCGCCGCCAGTTCCGGCACGCACAAGATGTCGAGGTAGTCGCTTAGAGAAATGCCGATGGGCAGCAGGCGCTGACCGCGATCATGCCTTTCGACATAGAGCGGTGCCAGGCCAGTGAGGGCGTCTCCACTCCACACTGCAATGGCCGCAAGGTCGCCGGGCGCGAATGTCCGCCACCACGGAATGAGCCAGGCAGGAGACTGGAACGGCGTGGCCGAGATGCTCCGCCGCCAGAGCCGCCACCAATGCGGCTCCAGGTCCTCGAATGCCCTCGCGTCACGAATGATCTCGGTGCACAGACCGCCCATCAGCCGGTTCCCAGCAAGGCGCGACGGGTGCCAAGCTTCGCCAGCGCTTCGTAAGCATCCATGTAGGATGTGACCATACGTTCGAGCGAGAAGCGGCGGCGCGCCTCGGCCTGGCATGCCTCGTGGTCCAGGGCTCCGGAAGCGATAATGGCCTTCGCCATCTCCTCGACGTCATTGACCAGGAAACCGGTCCTGCCGTTCTGGACGACATCGGGAAGGGCGCCGTTCGGGAACGCGACGACAGGCGTGCCGCAGGCCAGCGCCTCCATCGCGACAAGTGAGCTTGTTTCGGGGGCAAGGCTGGGAATGACCAGGCAGCGTGCGGTGTTGAGCAGCCGCCGCTTGGCACAGAAGCCGAGTGGCCCGAGGAAGCGCCGCTGGCGGTCGAGCCGGGGGCGAACCTCGTCGGCGAAATAGCGCAGATGGGTCTCATAGGGATAGACCTGGCCGGCGATCGCTAAGGACACGCCGGCGCGCTTGGCTGCCTCCAGCGCGAGATGGATGCCCTTTTCGGGACAGATGCGGCTGAGCACCAGCGCGAAATTGCGCCGCGACCGAAGTTCGTTCAGCGCATCGACATCGACGCCGTTCGGGATAGGTCCTGCAAGTCTCGATCCCGCCGACGCCGTCCTGTGCTGCGCCTGCGAGACCGCATGCAGCCACAAGTCCTCGCGTGACGGCGCCAGCACCTCGGGCGGGTACCAGCCGAGCGGCAGGTGCAATGTCACCAGGGTGGGACCGTCGTCAGGCAGATAGGCATCGAAGTCAATCCCGTGGAGGTGAACGACGTCGATCGGCCAGCGCGCGCGGGCGGCTGCTATCGCGTCGCGCTGCGCTTGATGAGCACGATCCTTCGCCGCCTCATCGAGCACACCCGCCTCGGCTGGTGTTTCCACCAGGACGCCGGCCGTGCTTGAGCCGCGGCAGGCGACGACAACCGAACGGTGGCCTTTCTCGACCAGCGCACGATCCAGCGCCGACAGCACCTGCTCGGCCCCGCCGACCGCATCCGGCCCGACGGGCGCGAGAGGGTAGGCGACGTTGAGGACAGTCAGTGTCATCGTTGATCTGGGGCTTCACCATGCCGCCGACACGCGCTGCGTCGTCGCCATGTTGTCGCCGATCGCCGGAGCGTAGCGTCGGATCATCGCCGCGCAGAACTCGGCGAATTCCTCGGGTATCTGGGGTGGGCTTGTGTGATGAGGTTGAAGACCGCGATGCTCCGGCGTGAAGCAGAAGGTGACGGTGACGTTGAAGTCGGCCAGCGCTTCCATCTGGCGGTCGAACCAGTCCAGCGCATTCGGCCGAAAACTGTCGGCCCAGGACAGGCCGGTGCGCAGGTGGGTGACACCCAGACGTTCCATCCAGGCAACAGCGTCGTCCAGCCGAGGGTCCTCGTAATGGAACCACTGCACCAGGCCCATTTGCGGGGTGTGGCGCACGAATTCCTCGAGCGCCGGCTTGGGCGTGCCGTCCTCGCGAAGCAGGCCCATGTAGAAGTGCCTGTAATAGGACGAGCCCTCCGCCTCCCGATGGCGCGTCGTCGCTTCCCAGGAGCGCGGCAGATCATAGAGGCTGTACCACTGAACGCGCGGCGCAAGTCCGAGCAAAAGCTCCGCCGTCCGGCGCAAGCCCCAGACTTGCACCTCCTCGGCGCCGAAGGTCGACACACCGACCTCGCTGACCCAAACTGGAATGTCGGCGACCGTCGCGATCTCTCCGAGCTTGTGGGGCCACTCGTGGATTTGCCAGAGGTTCCAGTCGAGCGGGAAGCCATGCACGGCGACCGCGTCGACATGGTCGAGCACGCCGAACTCCTTCATGCGCGTCATGAACCCGGCATCGATCGGCGAAATGCCGCCCAGCACCTTTGTGATGGCAGGATTTTCCCGGCCGATCGCGTCAGCCGCCAGGGTCGCCATTGCGGCAAAACGGCTCCAGTCGGGGTCGAGCTCCGGATCCCAGTGCGATTTGTTGTTGGGCTCGTTCCAGATCATGGCGGCTTCAATCATGGGTCTCTCCTTTCGAAGGATAGACGGCGGCGCTGCCGGCCGGTTCGCCGGACGCGCGGCAGAAATAGACCTCGTCTTCCGGGTGGAGCAGGATCTCGAAACCGGCGCTGCGCAGCATCGCTTCGGTGCAGGCGCGGTTCGGAATCCACCAGTTGGTCGGGTCGTCGGCATAGCGATGCTCGATGAAGTGCAGCTTCGGAAACTCCGGCTGATCGAAGAGGTCGCGTGTCCAGAAATGGTAGTTCTGTTCGAGCGGCAGGACTTCGTTGCTGCCCCGCTGCATCGACTGGAAGATCATCAGGTCGCTCGCGACATGCGCGCGGATCAGGTCGAGCGCCAGCAACGGATGGCGCAGGTGGTAAAGCACGCCCATGAACAGCACGATGTCAAACTGCTCGCCGAGCGAGGCGACGTCGTAGACCGACAATTCCCTGAACTCGATCTCGCAGTCGGCGATCTCGGCGGCAAAACGCGCCTGGGCGAGATAGGCTTGGTCGAAGTCTATCCCAAGCACGCGATCGGCGCCGCGTTTCTTCATTTCGATCGAATAGAAGCCGGCGTTGCAGCCGATATCGAGCACCGACTTGCCCGAGAGGTCAGTCGGAATGGCATCCGCGAATTTGCGCCATTTGATCAGCGGGTAGTTGCCGAGGAAATGATCGGGAGCAGTCTCCACGCCCGCGAGCTCCATATTGTGGAACCACGGCCCCAGTGCGTCGATGCGGCGGCGTATTTCCGTGCTGGAATGCAGCATGGCTAAGCTCCTTCGCCTGGAACGGTTGGCACTGCCGGACGGTCCTGTGATGCGAATGTCGGCAGGGTCCCATCGTCGACGGTATCGTTGCTTTCGAGCAGCCTGAGCGCCGTGCGATAGCCGTTGAAGGTACCGACATCGACATAGGCCGTCCCCGCCTTGACGCCGTAAGCTTCGCCTCCGTCGGCGAGATAAGCGTTGACCAGCGTGCCGAAATACTCGTCGACGCCGTCGCGCTGTCGCCACAGGGAGGCCAGTTGATGGAAGACACGGCCCGGCATCTTGAAGGCGCCCCAGACCCAGTTTGTCGCGGCGTCAGCTTGCTTGACCTGGATCTGCTCGACCCGCCCGTTGCCATCGAGGACGACGGCGTCGAACAGTTCCGGACGATCGACCGGGAACATCAGGAAGGACAGCCGGTCGTCCGCCAGACGGCAGAAGCCGTCTTCAGGGAACCAGATCGTGTCCGGCAGGCCGATCAGGACCGTTTCGTCCGGCGTCACGAGCGGCGCGGCGCGGAAGATCGCGTCGCAAAGGCCAACCGGAGACGGCTGCGCCACGAAGATCGCCGCGGCGTCCCCATAGCCGGCGGCGTAATATTCGAGGATGTCCGACTTGCCGGAACCGATGATGAAGCAGATGCGATCGACGCCGTTGCGCACCATGCGCCGCACCAGATACTCGCTCACCGCGCAAGGGCGTTCGGTCTGGCCGTCCAGGCGGCTGCCGACCGGCAGCAACTCCTTGGAAAAACCCAGCGGCTGAATGCGGCTGCCGCGGCCGGCGGCAGGCACGATGCCAAACATCAGACAGCTTCCTCCATTGTGCCCTTCGACATGGACGAAAAAGCGTCGTTCAGGATGCGGTCGAGTTCGGCGGCGCGATGCGCGGACGTATGCTCGTCGAGAACGCGCTCCCGGGCGCGGCGGCCGAGAGTCGCGATCTCGTTCTCCGACAGGTCAAGCGCGGCAACGACGTCGCCGGTGCTGTGCGCCAACAGAATCTCGCTGGCGGGCGTGAAGAAGCTGTCGAGGCCGGCCCAGTCGTCGGAGATGATCGCGGCGCCGCACGCCGCCGCCTCGAACAGACGGCCTGACGGGCACCAGCCCTGTCGCGCCATTGCCTCGCGGGTGACATTCAGCGTCAGGCGCGAGGAGGAAAAGAAGGCCGGGTGGTCGGCGGGCGGCAGGTGCCTGACGAAATAGATGTTGCTGCTCCAGGGGAAGTCCTGCGGGTACTGCGCCCCGCCGATGACGAAACGGCGGTTCGGCAGTCGGGCCGCTGGAGCGACGAGCAGCCTTTCCACGGCCGCCTGCCGGTCCTCGGCATAGGTGCCGAGATAGGACAGGTCGCCGGCGAACTCCGACCTTGGCTGCGCCGGCCGGTGCCGGTTGGGGTCGACATGGCCGTAAAGCGGCAGGACATGACGTGCGCCAAGAAGGCTCTTCAGTGTGTCGATCGCCGGCCCTCCGGTATAGCTCAGGACCAGATCGAAATCGCGCAATCCCTTCGGCTCGAAATAGGCCGGGTAATCACCTCGCTCGATGCCCGACAGCGTCACCGGCGTGTCGAGATCGTAAAACACCTTCAGGCCGCGGCAGCTGTCATTCGCGATCCGCGAGGCCTCGACGGCATCGGGACAATAGGAGGTGACGATGACGACGTCGGCTTCCCGTATCGCAGCCTCGGCGTCTTGGCGAATGTTCTCCCAGTCTGCGTAGAGAACGATATTCCCGCCATTGAGCCGATCGATATCCCTGGCGCCCGCATAGTAGGGCGTATCGCGCTCGAAGAAGCTGATCGACCAGCCAAGCGGCGCCAGAGCGCCGATCAGCCCGCGCCAGAGCGTGGCGTGTCCGTTGCCCCATGACGACGTGACGGTGAGGCCGAAAATAACCATGCGCATCGGTTGCCGCTCCCGTCAGGCGATTTCATTCAAACGGACCAGCTTGGACCCCCAGTCGCCGTGGACGACCGTTGTGATGGAGGCCGGCGCGATGTCGAAGCGGAAGCAATCGCCGAGCGGCAGGCCGAGGATCGCGCAGACGGCCGCCTTGATGACATCGGCATGGCTGACAAGCGCGATACACTGGCCTTGTCCATTCTCGCGCAGCGCGTCCATCAGGCCGATCATCCTGTGCTGCACGTCGAGCATGGTCTCGCCGCTCGGCGTGCAGGCGCTCTGGCGCTGGTCGTTCCAGAACCGCCAGCTTGCGTCGCCGTTCAGTTCTTCGAAGGTCTTGCCGGTCCATTCGCCGAAGTCGATCTCGTCGAGTTCCTTGCAGATCGCGATCTTCTCAATCTCGCAAGCGATGGCGATCGGCTTCGCTGTTTCCAGCGTGCGTTCGCGCGGACTGCTCAAGATCGCGGCGAGCGGCTCCCGCGCCATCCGCCGTGCGAGATGCAGCGCTTGCGCCTGGCCGGCTTCGCCCAGGCGAACGCCCTCGAGCCGCCCGGCCAGGTACGAGCCGACATGATCATGCGCCGCGTGGCGGATGAGAAAGAAGGTGGTGGTCATTCGGCGGCGTCCAGCATCGGCTCGTCATTGCCGGCGATGAAGGCGAGCGTGCGCAGGCGCGCCTCTGCGTCGGTGAACTGCTCTGGGGGCGACTTCATGAAGTAGCTGCTCGGGCCGGTGAGTGCGCCGGCAATACCGCGGTCAAGCGCAAGCTTCGCGCAGCGGACGGCGTCGATGACGACGCCTGCCGAATTGGGCGAATCCCAAACCTCCAGCTTGAGCTCGGCATTGAGCGGCACGCCGCCGAAGGTGGTGCCCTCGACCCGGATATAGGCCCATTTTCGGTCGGTCAGCCACGGGACATGGTCGCTGGGTCCGACATGGATGTTCCCGGCTTCGAGCGGGACGTCGATCTGGCTGGTGACGGACTGCGTCTTCGAAATCTTCTTCGATTCCAGCCGCTCGCGCTCGAGCATGTTGAGGAAGTCGGTGTTGCCGCCGAAGTTGAGCTGGTAGGTGCGATCGATGCGCACGCCGCGCTCGCGGAACAGATTGGCGAGAAGCCGGTGCACGATGGTTGCGCCGACCTGGCTCTTGATGTCGTCGCCGACCAGGGGAAGGCCGCGCTCCTCGAAGCGTTGGCGCCATTCCGGCCGCGAAGCGATGAAGACAGGGATGCAATTGACGAAGGCGCAGCCAGCATCGAGCGCGCATTCTGCATAGAAATGTGCAGCCGCTTCGGAGCCCACTGGAAGATAGCATATGAGCACCTCGGTCGCGCTCTCCCGGAGTCGAGCGATCACGTCGGCAACCGGCTCGCCAGACTCCGGGATCTCGTCCCGGAGATACTTGCCGATACCGTCGAGCGTCGGGCCGCGCTCGACACGAACCCCGGTCGGAGCAACATCGGCGAAACGGAAGGTGTTGTTGGGCGCGGTGTAGATCGCTTCCGCCACATCGCGCCCAACCTTGTTTTCCGCAACATCGAAGGCGCAGACCACCTCGATATCGTCGACATGGTAGCCGCCGAGAATGGCATGCATCAGTCCGGGGATCGGCTCATTGCCGTTGGCGTGACGATAGTAGGAGAGACCTTGCACAAGCGATGATGCGCAATTGCCTACGCCGACGATGCCGATACGAACTTTCTTCGATGTCACGAACCACGGCCTCTTTGGTTGGAGGTAAGTTCCTCGCCGCCGAACCGGGATCGGCCTCGAATGTTCCTTCGCGCCGCGAAAAATTGCCGAGCCCGATTGCGGATCAAACAGGCGCCGCTTCGCGTTGGCGACCAGACAGCAGGCAGGAGCCGTATGATCGTCTTCGGCGACCACAAGCGAACGCATAGCGCAGAACAGCTCAGGGAAGCTGTCCTGGCCGAGGCTGAAGCGATTGGCGTTCTGCCTGCCGGCATCGAACGTCATGCCGCTCTGGTCGATCTTTTCGTCAGTGCCTCTGAACTCTTCCAGGGCCTTGCCGATGCGGAATTCGACACCAGAGGCGCCGACGGCAGTTCGTCGAGGCAGAAGCTGGGGTCGGAAATCCTCGTCGAGCTGTCGCGGGAAGTGCTGCGGTCCTGGCAGCAGGGATTTGCCCGAAAAGGATCGCTCGATGGATCGCTGCTTGCAAAGCTTGTCGCCATCGACTGCGGCAGCGCAATAACCACCGGTCCGGTCGAAGGTTATGCGCTGTACGCCCTCTACCCGGAAACTTATCTGCTTGCGGCGCTGCAGTCCGGCCTCGACGCAAACACCTGCGTCATCGGCATCCGCAGCATCGGTCTCGGCCTGGCGGCGATGGTCGCCGCCGCCCTGGATGCGCCGCCGCCAGTCAGCGTGCGGCCGATCGGCCATCCTTTTTCCCGGCACATAAGCGCCGCGCCAGAACTCCTGGGCTCTTGGCGCGACAGACCGCGAGCCAAATTCGCCATCGTCGATGAAGGTCCGGGTCTCTCCGGCAGCTCCTTTCACGCTGTCATTGCATGGCTGCTCCGGCAGGACATCGATCAGGAGCGTATTCATCTCTTCCCGAGCCACCATGGCGGGCCGGGCGCGCAGGCTGATGCCCAGACCGTCGCTGCCTTGTCGCAGTGCCAAAGCCATGTCGCGGACTTCGAAGATGTCTTTGACGGCGCGGTTGCTCCCGGGCTGCAGGACTGGATAGAACATCTGCTTGGCAAGGCCGATGTTGAGCTTCAGGAAATCTCCGGGGGTGCATGGCGCGACTATCTTTCTGTGCCGACTGGCGCCTGGCCGCCTGCATTCCCGGCATTCGAGCGGCGCAAATTCATGGCTTCGGCTGGCGGCGATCGCTGGCTGGTCAAGTTCGCGGGCCTTGGCGAGACAGGACAGCGCAAGCTTAGTACGGCCAAGGCACTCCACGAAGCCGGCTTTGGCGCTCTGCCTGCCGGACTCTGCCACGGCTTTCTGGTGGAGCGCTGGATCGATGCCGGCAGGCTGGACCGGGCAGCGCCGGCAAGGGATCTGCTGATCGAATGGCTTGGGCGCTACCTCGGCTGGCGCGCCGCCAGGCTGCAGGCCGACGAGACAGGCGCGTCGCTGGACCAACTGGCGCGCATGGCTGTGCAAAACTGCAAGGAAACGCTGGGGGAGAGGTTCGCGCACGCCTTGCAGTGCTGGTTTGCCGGCCAGCCGTCACCGGGTCCAACGCGCCGGGTCGAGATCGACGGACGGCTGCATGCCTGGGAATTTCTGGTCCGCCCGCACGGCCTGCTCAAGACGGACGCGTTCGATCATTGCCGATCGCACGATCTCATCGGCTGCCAGGGCATAGAATGGGACATCGCCGGGGCACGGGTCGAACACGACCTGTCGGCCGCCGAGCTTTCCGCGCTGGTCGACTGCATCGAGCAGGCGACATCGATCGACAGAGCTTTGGTCGACTATTTCGAGCCTTGCTATCTTGCGTTTCAGCTTGGCCTCTGGACGATTGCAGGGCGTTCGACTGACGAGGAAGACCGGATGCGGTCGACGCGCGCAGTCGAACGTTACAAAGCCGGACTTGTCCGGCTTCTGGGCTATTGAAGGCCCAGCCCGCAGGGTCAGTCCAGCCTGCGCAGCATGTCGGCTTCCTGTTCCAGGATGCTTGCCACTTCCTCCCGTCGCAGATGCGTCATCATCAGGCTGACGCAACACTCGAGATAGGTGATGGAAGCTCTTCGCAGGAATGCGGCGGTTTCCGCCGCTGCCATCTGCTCGATGTCGTTGACTGATCGCTTCGGCTGCACAGCTCTTCCTCCGTCGCGTAGTCATGCCCAACCGCAATGTCGGGCGGTTGTTCCGCACTGGTGAAAAGATGCCGCTGCTTCAAAGCTGCAAGTTCTGTAGCTTTCCCCCACCCGCCCTGTCGATTGCAGCGGTGGGCGCGATCGCCAGATCGTCCATCCCCGAAAAGTAGAGGATCGTCTGCAGCAGGCCTTGCCTGAGAGGCACCTCGGGCGACCAGCCGAGAAGCGCCTTCGCGCGGCCTATGTCGGGGCGCCGCCGGCGCGGATCGTCTTCAGGCAGAGGCAGGAATTTCACGGGCGATCTGGTGCCGGTCAGCTCGCGCACCAGTCTCGCCAGCTCGAGGATCGAGAACTCCCCGGGATTGCCGAGATTGACCGGCTGGCGCGGATTGGGATCGATATCCATCAGGCGGCGCAAGCCCTCGACCATATCGGTGACATAGCAGAAGGAGCGGGTCTGCCGGCCGTCGCCGAAGATCGTCAGCGGCCGCTTCTCGATCGCCTGCATGACCAGGTTGGAGACGATACGGCCGTCGGCGGGGTCCATCCTGGGCCCATAGGTGTTGAAGATGCGCGCGACGCGAATATCCGCCATCTCGGCTCGCAGATAATCGAAGCAGAGCGTTTCGGCGGCGCGCTTGCCCTCGTCGTAACAGGCTCGCGGCCCGGTGCAGTTGACGTGACCGACATAGTCCTCGCGCTGCGGATGCTGTTCCGGATCGCCGTAGACTTCGCTGGTCGATGCTTGCAGGAAGCGGGCGCCGTTGCTGGCGGCGAGCTCCAACAGGTTGAGCGTCCCGATCACACAGGTCCGCGTCGTGTGGATCGGGTCGGCCTGATAGCGAGGCGGCGATGCCGCGCAGGCCAGGTTGAAAACGCGATCGACAGGTTCACCGAGTTCTAGCGGGGTGCAAACGTCCTGCTCGATCAGCCGAAAGCGCGCCTGGCCAACCAGCGAACCGATATTCTCCATTCTGCCGGTGAGGAAATTGTCGACGCAGATCACGCGATAGCCGTCATGCAGCAACCCCTCGCATAAATGCGAACCGAGGAAACCTGCACCGCCGGCAACAAGCGCGGTCCTTCTTTGTTCAGCTCTTTTTGATCGCCGCATCTCGATGGTCTCCTGTCTGTCGCTCATGCCGCACTTTCGACGTCTAGATCGACCGCCGGACGCATTCCGACAGATGGCGTCAGCGCCGAGACGAATTCACGTGCCCTTGCCATGGCGGTATGTCTTGAAAGCACCGCCTCGCGCGCCAGCCTGGCCATGTCGAGCCTTGCCCGCTCGGATTTGGCGCTGAGGATTTCCTCGACATCTTCGGCATTGGCCGCCGTCTCGATCGCCGGTCCCGGGAAGAAATCGTCGAGCCCGGGCCAGCGGTCGCTTATGATGGGCGTGCCGCAGGCTGCGGCCTCGAAAAGCCGCACGCTGGGCGACCATCCAGCCGCGATCATCGACGTCCGCGTAAGGTTCAGCGTATAGCGCTGGCGGCTGTAGAAGGCGGCATGTGCAGAAGGCGGCAGGTGCTCGACCCGCTCGACATTGTCCGGCCAGGTGATGTCGGAGGGATATTGCGAGCCGGCGACAACGAAGCGGCGGTCGGGCAGGCGTCGCGCAGGCTCCAAAAGCAGCGCTTCCAATGAGGGCTGCCGGTCGGCGCTATAAGTGCCAAGATAGCCAAGGTCCCATTCGACGGCGTGTCTGGTGCGACGATGCCGCGTTGGATCGACGGAGCAGTAGAGCGCCTCCGCCCGGCGCGCGCCGAACTCGGACTCCAGCCGCTCCAGCGTCGGTCCGCCGGTGAAGGAGAAGTAGACGTCGAAATAGGGAATCTGCCTGCGGGCAAGATAGTCGCAATCGTCATCGGCAACCCGCGCCAGCGTCACCGGTGTGTCGATGTCGTAAAAGCAGAATTGCCCCGTGCAGAGCGACGCAAGATCGTCGATAATCACCCTGCCTTCCGGCACGAAGGAGCCTATCACCACTGCATCGGCGCGCTGCAACTCCTGCCGGTGGTTTCGGCGCAGCTCCGAGACTGTCTCATAGTAGCGCAAGTCGCAGAAATCGGGATCGCGCAGGTCCCGATGATGCGCGTACCAGGAGACATCGCGTTCGAGGAAGGTGACGCGATGGCCGAGATCGTTGAGCGCACGCAGCAATCCGCGGAAAGTCGTCGCATGGCCGTTGCCCCAGGACGAAGACAGGGAGAGCCCAAGGAAAACGATGTCGAGCGGTTTCGTCATTCCGCAGCCTCCATTGCGCGGCGCTCGAAATGCGCCTTGAAGATGTCGTCCACCAGCCGAGCCCTCAGCGTGTAGGTATGCTCGGCCCGAACGCGCCGCAGCGCTGCCGCGCCGATCGCCTTCGCCCGCTGTGGCGTCAGCGTGCGCATGATCTCGGCGACATCGGCGCCGTCGCGGGCGACCAGAATCTCTTCGCCGGGGGTCAGGAACAACTCGATGCCGAGCCAGGCGTCGGTCAGAAGGCACGCGCCGGCCCCCGCCGCCTCGAAGACACGGGTCGCGGGCGAAAACCCGTTGGCCGCCATGCTGTCCCGGCTGATGTTGAGCACGGCCTTCGGCGTGACGTTGAAGGCGTTGTGATCGCTGGTGCCGACATGCCCCAGCCATGAGACATTCGGGGGCAGGGACTTGTCGTCCCAGCCGGAGCCGCCAAGCAGGAAGCGCTGGCCGCCGAGCCTGCGGGCCGGGTCGAGGAAGAAGGCGTCGACGCGCGCCTCACGGTCGGGCAGCCGATTGCCGAGGAAGGCGAGGTCGCAGGCAAAGCGCGGATTTGCGGCGACGGGATGATGCGCCTCAGGGTCGAGCGCATTGTAGATCGGCACGCACTCCGCGGCGCCGAGCGCACGATAATCCCAGACGACCGGGTCGCCGCCGCCGTAAGTCAGCACGATGCCGATCCTCTTCAGTGCCTCATGCAACGGGTGGTCGGCGTCGTTGCGCAGCTCGCTCAGGGTCGCCGGCGCGTCGACATCCCAGAACACGGTCAGCGCGTCCGGGCGGGCGTTGTCGAGGACTGTCCGCAGCAGCGCATCGTCTTCGAAGCCGACGCCGCTTGCCTTGACCACGACGTCTGCCTGCGCGGCGCGCGAGGCGACCTGCATCAGCGCGTGCGCTGTCGGCTCGTAAACCACGACGCTGCACCAGTCCGGCGCCTCGATGTCGCGATGCTTCTGCCGGTCGTAGACGTCGGGCTCATAGAAGACGATGTCATAGCCGCGCTGCGACAGTGCCTTGAGCAGGCCGCGGTAATAGGTGGCGGCGCCGTTCCAGTAGGATGACAGGAGGCTCGATCCGTAAAAGGCAATTTTCATGCGGCCGCCTCCCTTGCAGGCTTGATTTCAGCCGCCGCGCGATTGCCGCATGCGGCGAGGATGTCGAACAGCTCGTCGGCGCGATGCCGGCATGTGTGCCGCGCAAGGATGGTCTCCAGGCCCGATGCGGCCAGCGCCTTTGCAAGCTCGCAATCGTTCAGCACGTCGTGCAGGTGCTTCCGCATCTCGGCGCCGTTTCGGGCGAAGAGGAAATCCGTTCCGGAGCGGAACAGGCCTTCGACATCCGACCATGGCGCAGACACAAGCGGAATGCCGCAGGCCAGAGCCTCGAACATGCGAATGGTGGGAATGCCCGGCAGGCTCTCCCGGTAGGGCCGGCGTGGGATGTGCATGGTGACGCGATGCCGGGCGAAGGCCTTCGGCACGTCGGCATTGGCGATCCAGCCTTCGTAGCGCAGGCCAGTATCCGCGAGGGCCGTCAGCGCCTCGGGCGGATAGCGCACGCCGTGCACGGTTCCCGACAGCGCGAGGGCGTGCGCAGGCTCGATCAGGAACTCGGCGATCTCGGCGCTGCGTTCGTCGTCGCCCCAATTGCCGATCCACACGACATCGGAATCACGGTCGATCTCGGGCAGCGGCTTGAACAGCCGGTCATCCGCCGCCTCATGCCAGGTGAAGACCCGTCTGCCCCAGCCGGCACGAAGATAGCTCTCCCGCAGCACTTCGCCGAAGACCAGAACCCCGTCATAATGCTCGAGCTGAAGCGCAGCGATCGCCTGCGTCGCCGATACGGCGCGGTGATGGGTGTCATGGAACAGCAGCGTGAAATCGCCACCCCGGCCCCGGATGCGGCCGATGCGAGCGACGAGCTCAGGGTCGGTCCATTCATGAACGATGACGATATCTGCGCCGGCGAGCCAGGACTCATGCTGGAAACCCGCGTCGTAGGTCACCGCCATCAATTCCGGAAAATCCTTGCGAAAGCGCTCGACGGCGAAGGGGCCTTGCTCGGCGATCAGGTTTGATCGGCTCCAGCCGTCGGCGGGCTCCAGCGCGATCACCTCATGGCCGCGCGCCACAAGCTCGCGCATGATGCCGCGCTGGAAATGCGCGTTGCCGTGGTTCCAGTCGGAAACCGCCGAATGGGTGTAGAACAGAAAACGCATGGTCAACGCCCCGCTGCGGTCAGCGCCGCCCGATTGTAGATGTCGCGCATCATCCTCACCTGCTTGCCCAGCGAGAATTTGCGTGCCTGCCGCGCGGCGCGTCTGCCGAGCTTGCGCCGCAAGCTTTCGTCACGGGACAGGCTCTCGATGCAGCCGGCCAGCGCATGTGGATCACGCGGGTTGAAGAACATGGCCGCGCCGTCCCAGATCTCGCGGTAGGTCGCGATATCGGCAAGCACCAGCGGCGTGGCCGAGAGCGCGGCTTCCAACGCGGCCAGCCCGAAAGGCTCGTAGATGGAGGTCGAAACGAAGATGCCGGCTCGCCTCATCAGCCGGCGGACTTTGCCGTGATCCATCGGCCCGAGCGAGACGCAGTTGTCGAGACGGGCGCGCTGTCCGTCGGGGCCGGCGAGCGGACCGGCGGCCTGAACGGGCCAGGCGCAGAGCGCGGCGGCGGCGTCGAGCGATGCCGCATCCTTGCCTTCGTCCCACCAGCGCGCGGCGGCGAAGACGAAAGGCTCGCGGCGTCCCGGCCTCGGACCGGGCAGGGCGCCATTGTGGACGACGCCCAACCCTGCGATCGCGCCGTAGCAGGCTTGGAGCATCTCGGCATGGCTTCGGCTCGGAGCGACAATGGTGTCGGCGCGATCGAATCCGGCCCTGTTGCGATCTCGCTGCCAGGACCAGGCGTCCGCCGGCGCCTGCCCACGCACCGCGTGCAGCCAGGTGGCCACGCATGAATGCGAGACCGCGACGATGGGACATGTCAGATCAAGTCCGGCGGCTTGCGCCGGCGCATTGAGATGGACGAGATCGATCGCGTAGGTCTTGGCAAGGCTTCGCAATTCGCCCGGCAAGCGGTCGAGATCTTTTTCATCGCGCGTCATCCAGTCCGGCGGGCTTTTCAGCCAAACCAGCGTGGCGAAAGACTGCGCCTCACGCGCCTGCTCCGGAGAAGGCTCCGGCCCCAGCCCGGCAAGCACGATGCTGTCGCCGCCGGCCGCCAGCTCGCGAGCCAGGTCGAGCGAGTAGCGCCACACCCCGCCGACGGCGTCGGTCGTCATCAGGATGCGCCGCGGACGATGGATCAGTGATTGCAGCATGAGGACTCCAACTCAGCCAGCGCATGCGGGCGCTGGTCCTGGATGTCGCTGAAGGAGCGGAAGGAGGCGAGGTAGTGCTCATGCGCGCGCTCCCAGGCGAGGTCGTCGGGTTCGCCCCAGAGTTCGCGATAGCTGGGCGAGCTCGGATAGGGGTAGAGCGGCACGGGCTCGTTCGCCCAGACGCCATGATCGATGAGGTGCTTGCGCCAATAATCCACCAGCGCCGGGTCGTCCTCGACCACGCCGATCAGATTGGCCTGGACGAAAGGCACGTTGCGGCGGGCGTCGATAAGAAGCGCTGCGAGGTCCTCAGTGTCGAGGCGGCATCGCTTGGCAAGCATCGCGCGGCCCTCGACGGTCAGGCTTTCAAGGCCTGCTTCGATCGAGACGCAGCCTGCCGCGCCGAGCAGCTCGAGCAGTTCCGGCTTCCACAGGTCGATGCGCGTCTGGACGCCGAATTGAACGTCGCGATCGACCAGCGCCTCCAGCAGCGCTTTCTGCGGCAGGAAGATCTCGTCGATGAAATAGATGTAGCCGACGCCTTGCGCTATCAGCTCGTCGATCTCGGCGACAATGGCATCGTGCTTCCTGCGTCGATAGGCATCGCGAAAATCGATCTTGGCGCAGAAGCTGCAATTGTAGGGACAGCCGCGCGAGGCCTCCACCTCGGCGCCGGCGCCCTTCTGGACGGTATCGAACCTATGGTGGTGGTGGCCATGCGCCGCGATCCAGTCGGATGGCCAGGTGAGCGCCGGATGATCGACGAACGGACTGGCATGCACGCCGCCGTTGCAGGCCAGACGCTCGCCCTGGAGACGGGCCGCATGCGCGACCTTGCTCCAGTCGCTTTGCCGCGCGAGCTCAGCCACGACCTCCTCGCATTCGCCGCGCACGACCACATCGACGCCGAGCTTGCGCAAGGTCGGCGCCGGCGTCGCCGAGCCATGCGGTCCGACCGCCACCGTTCGGCCGCCGCGCCCGGCGAGATGGTTGAGGAATTCTCCGGGAACACGCAGTTCCGGCGGCGCGCAGCGCCAGAACAGATAGGTCGGCGCGGTGGTCACGACGGTCATGTCTGGCGCGAATGCCGCCACGCGCTCGGCAAGGGCTGCGTTGTCGAGCCCCTGCAGCAAGCCGTCCAGCATCAGCACATCGTGGCCATCGGCTTCCAGCATTGCCTTCGAATAGCCGAGCTCCAGCGGCAGATGCGGCTGGCGGCAGCCGAAATAGATGCTGTGTTCATACGTCCAGAACGGATTGACCAGGGCGACTTTCATGCGACGTACCTCGTGGCTTCGGGGTGCGATTGGAGCCGATGCCGCAGCAGCCAGCTGGCGAGATCGCAGACGCCTTCGCGCCATGGGACATGCGCCTGCCAGCCGATCGCGGCCTGCAGCTTGCGCGTGTCGGCGACGAAGTAGGGTTGATCGCCGGTTCGCTCGTGGTCGTGGCGGATCGTGATGTCGCTGCCGGTCATGTCGGCGATTTCCGCCAGCAGCACGCGCAGGCTGACCGCATTGCGCGGGCCGCCGCCCAGATTGAACGCCTGGCCCTTGAGCTCCTCGATCCTGGCCAACAGGCCGCGATAGGCGGCAACCGCATCTGACACATGCAGGATGTCGCGCACCTGCCGGCCGTCGCCGTAAATGGTGATCGGCCGGGCGGACAGCGCGCTGAGAAGAAAATGCGCGACCCAGCCCTGGTCCTCGGTGCCGAACTGGCGCGGCCCGTAGATGCAGCTCATACGCAGCACCGCCGTCGGCAAGCCGTAGGACTTGGAATAGTCGAGCACATACTGGTCAGCCGCGCCCTTCGAGCAGCCATAGGGCGTGCAGAAATCAAGGCCGACCTTCTCAGCGACGCCGCTCGTACGCACCTCCTCGTCGAACGGTTCATAGTGATCGTCGGCTTGCCGCACCGCGATCTGGGGCAGGCTGCCATAGACCTTGTTGGTACTGGCGAAGACCACGGGAGCTCCGGTGCCGCGGGCCACTTCCAGCACGTTGAACGTCCCCTTAAGGTTGATGTCGAAGTCTTCAGCAGGATCGCTCAGGCTGGTCGTCACGGCTGTTTGAGCGGCCAGATGGAAAATCGCTTTGGCCGGCGCCAGTGCGGTGGCCAACGCGCTCAGATCGCGAATGTCGACGATTTCGGCGATCAGCCGCTCGCCATGCTTTTGCGCCAGCCAATCGAGATTCTGCTCGACGCCTGGACGGCTGAGATTGTCGACGACCAGCACTGTTTCCCCGTCGGACAGCAGGCTGTCGGCGAGATTGGAGCCGATGAAGCCGCTGCCGCCGATAACGGCCACGGGCGCCTGTCGGGCGTGGCGGTGCGTCTGGGTCATGAGACCAATCCTCGCTCTTCCAGTTCGCGCCGCATGTCGGCGCCCCGGTCGATGACGACGCTGTTGCGAACCCAGGCGGCGAATTCGCCGAGCGAATTTTCCAGACGATGCTTGGGCTCGAAGCCGAGCAGCTCGCGCGCTTTGGCAATGTCGGCGAAGCAATTGCGGATATCGCCGGAGCGCGCCTTGCCGAGGATTTCGGGCGGGCGCTTGGGAATGCCCATCGCCTTGGCAAGCAGGCGGGCCACGTCGCTAATCGAATAGGCGTGGCCACTGCCGATGTTGATGGCATGGCCGGCAGCCTGGCGCTGTTCCAACGCCAGCCGGAACGCGGTGGCGACGTCGCGCACATGCACGAAGTCGCGCTTCTGCTCGCCGTCCTCGAAGATCGTCGGCCGCTTGCCGTTGGCGAGACGCGAGGCGAAGTTGGCGAGAACGCCGGTATAGGGATTGGAGAGCGCCTGTCCGGCGCCGAAGACGTTGAAGAGGCGCAACGCCACGGTGTCGATGCCATAGGCCTGGCCGAAGATCAGCACCGCGCGCTCTTGCGCGTATTTGGTCAGTGCGTAGATCGAGGCGAGATCGGGCCGTTTCTCCTCGTCGGTGGGAATCGGCGACAGGGCTTCGCCCGATGCCGATCTGAGATCCCACAGGCCGTCCTTGATGTCAGCGGGCTTGCGGCGCGCATTGTCGATCCGCTCGCCGTCCGCAGTTCGGTAAAGGCCTTCGCCATAGATGCTCATGGAGGATGCCACGACGATCCGTTCGACCGGCTTCTTGATCAGTGCCTCGAGCAGCACCGCCGTGCCGAGATCGTTGGTGCCGACATAGCGGGCGATCTCGTACATCGACTGGCCGACGCCGACCTCGGCCGCCAGGTGGATGACCGCGTCGACATCAGCAACCGCCTCGGCGACCGCATCGCGATCGCGCACGTCGCCTTTGATCAGCTCGGCTCCGGTGGGAAGGTTGATGGCTTCGGCGCCGTGCACCTGGTCGACAAGCGCATCGAGCAGGCGCACGCGATAGCCATGGTCGGCGAGCTCCTGGGCGACGTGGCGGCCGATGAAGCCGCAACCTCCCGTAACCAATACTCGTTTCACGATGACTCCCTTGCGGATTTTGCTTCGGCGCCCCGAACTGCGCGCTAAAAGGTTTGTTCCCTGCATCAACAAAGTTCCCGCCGCGGGAGCTCACGCAGCTCGGACAAGGGCTGTGCAACCTGCTGGAACATTGCCCTTTGGCTGCTGTTAGGACCGCTCACCAATCCCCGCTGCGAGAAAGGGAAATCCATGTCCGAGGCCAAGACCACCACCAATCACGACGAGATCCGGAAATGGGTGGAAGAACGCGATGGCCAGCCGGCCGTCGTTCGCACGAAAGGCAAGGGCGGCATTCTGCGCATCGATTTCGGCGAGCCCGAAGACACGCTGGAACCGATCGAGTGGGACGAATTCTTCCGCATTTTCGACGAGAACGACCTCGCCTTCCTGCATCAGGATGAAGCCGGCGGCGGCGGAACGAGCCGCTTCAACAAATTCGTCGAGCGCAGCCAGAAGGACTAGAGCAATTCCAGGAAAAGTGTGGAGCGGTTTTCCGTCCGGAATTGCGTAAAAACAAACACTTAGAGCGGTTCGGCGATTCCGTGAAACGCTGAACCCCTCTAGTGGGTCGAGAAGCTGGCGTCATGGCGCCGTTGGAGGGAGAGGAGGCCCTGCAACGGCGCCGCGGCAGGCGGTCAGGCTGCCGCATTTGTTCGTGCCGCTTAATCGAGCGGCTTGTCCGTCGGCCTGGGTGTCGGCCCGGTCTGGCGCCGTCGGCCGGCGTTGCGGTTTGCAACAGGATTGTCGAGCGGCGAGGTCGGGGGCTCCCGTGCGCCTGAGGTCTTCGGGGCCGTCGGCGCCGCGCCCGCATCGCGGTCCTGCCCATCGCGATGCGGATGCGGAAGCCCCCCGGGATCGGGCGACTTCACCGCGGGCTTGGACAGGTCTTTCGGTTCAGCCATTTTCGAATCCTTCCTCGTTCAGCCGTTCGCTATCCGCGCGATCAGCCGTGCGGGCGCATCACCACTTTGATGCAGCCGTCCTGCTTGTCGCGGAATGTCTTGTAGAGATCCGGTCCTTCCTCCAGGCCGGCGCGATGGGTGATGACGAAGGACGGGTCGATCTCGCCGCTCTCGACCTTACGCAACAGCGGCTCGAGGTAGCGGTGGGTGTGGGTCTGGCCCATGCGGAAGGTCAGCCCCTTGTTCATCGCCGCGCCGAACGGAATGTGATCCACGAGGCCGATATAGACGCCGGGCACCGAGATCGTGCCGCCCTTGCGGCAGCAATAGATCGCCTCGCGCAGCACATGCGGTCGGTCGGTGCCGAGATAGACGGTGGCCTTGGCCTTATCGAGCATGGAATCGGACGTTGCGGTGGCGTCGGCTTCGGTGCCGACGCAGTCTATGCAACTGTCAGGGCCGCGACCGTCGGTCATGGCCATGAGAGCATCGTAAATATCGGAATTGCTGAAATCGAGGGTCTCGGCCTTGCCGAAGTCGCGCGCCATGGCGAGCCGTTCCGGTACCTTGTCGATGGCGATGACGCGGCCGGCGCCGAGCATCCAGGCGCTCTGGATGGCGAACTGCCCGACCGGCCCGCAGCCCCAGATGGCGACAGTGTCGCCTTCCTGGATACCGGCGTTCTCGGCCGCCATGTAGCCGGTGGGAAAGATATCGGACAGGAACAGCACCTGCTCGTCATCCATGCCGTCGGGCACCTTGATCGGGCCGACATCGGCAAAGGGCACGCGCAGATACTCGGCCTGTCCTCCCCAATAGCCGCCGACCAGATGCGAATAGCCGAACAGGCCCGCGGGCGACTGGCCCATCACTTTGGCGGCCTGCTCGGCATTGGGGTTAGACCGGTCGCAGAGCGAGAACAGGCCGTTCTGGCAGAACCAGCATTCGCCGCAGGAGATGTTGAAGGGAACGACGACGCGATCGCCCTTCTTGAACTTCGTGTGAGCGCGGCCGACTTCCACCACTTCGCCCATGGTCTCGTGGCCCAGCACGTCGCCCGATTTCATCGTCGGCATGTAGCCGTCCATCAGATGCAGGTCTGAGCCGCATATGGCGCAGCACGTGACCTTGATGATGATGTCGCGATCGTTCTCGATCGCCGGGTCGGCGACCTGGTCGCAACGAATGTCGCCTTTGCCATGCCAGGTCAGGGCTTTCATTGGGTTGTTCCTTTGGGTTGTCGATGCTTAGCGGGCTACGGGCCGAACTGGCGCTGGGCGGGAATGTTCCCGGATCAGTGCCCGCGTTTTCAGCCATTCTTCGCCGAACCTGGTTCGGCCATGTTGCGGTGCTGTTCGGCCAGCGTGCCGGCGGGTGTGACATGGGCGGCGGCGACCTGCATCTTGTTCTTCCAGCCGCTGACCACTTGCTCCTCGCCGGCCATCAAGGCGTCGTAGCCGTCCCTGGCCACATCGGCGGGATTGTCCTTCTCTTGCACCCCGATTTCCGTATCCATCATGTCGGCGCGCTCGAAGAAGCGCGTCTGCGTGGCGCCCGGCATCAGCACGGTGACGCTCACGCCGCTGTCCTTCAGCTCGTGACGCAGCGCGATGGCGAAGGAATCGATGAAGGCCTTGGTGCCGTTGTAGACCGCCTGGAATGTGGCTGGCGTGAAGCCGGCGATCGAGCCTGTGAACAGGATCCGGCCGCGACCACGTCCGACCATCTTGCGGCCGAGCCGATGGGCCAAATAGACCGTGCCGGTGATGTTGGTGTCGATGACGCGGCGTGCCTCGTTCCAATCCTGGTCGACAAAGCCCCGGCCCAGGCCGCGCCCCGCGTTGAGGAACAGGAGATCGATGTCGCGGTCGCCGATCTCGGCGATCAATTTGTCGGCGCCGTTCTCGCGTGCAAGGTCGGCCTCCATCGCATCGACCGAGACGCCGTGCGATCGGAGCGCCTCCGCGGCCTGCTCGATGGCCGGCTCATCGGCGACGATGACCAGATCGTAGCCGTCGTTGGCGCAGAGTTTCGCGAGCTCCCTGCCGATGCCGCTCGATGCACCGGTGACGACCGCCAGTTTCCCGTTTCCCATTCGATCCTCCTGAGTGGTTCGGCCGAACATCCGGTTGGACCGAATGTTCCTTGGGATCGGAGGATTCCGCACGATGAAACTGCAATGCCTTCGGCCGAGGGAACCGCGTGGGCGCTTCGGCTGTTGGATCGGCAAGGAGCAATCGCCATGGGACTCTTTTCCGACCTGAACAAGAAGCTGACCGAAAACCTCTATGCCCATGGCAGCTATCTGAGCGATCCGAGCGCCGACCTGCCGCGGCGGGTGGAGGAAACGGTCGATCTGCTGATGCCCTTTGTGAAGCCTGAAGCGCGGGAAACGGTGAAGCTGCAGATTCTCGGCATCGTCCACGAACATATCTTCGACGAGGAGTGACTCCGGCGATCGCTCGATCCACCGGAGACATAACCGTCAGCATGCTTGGTCATTCCGAACGGCGGGATCCGCGCTGCTTCTCGGCGTCGCGCAGCAGCCGCACAATGGCGTCCACTGGAGAGGGGTCGGTCGCAGGCTGTGCTTTCCAGCGCCACAGATGGCGAAACAAACTTCTCAAGCTCGGCATCGCAATAACCTCCTTGCGCTATCAAACCTGGGACGGCGAATGATGTTCCTTCCCTTCCTAGCGGAGGGCCGCGGCGAACAGAAAGGCGACCGCGGCCAGAACAACCAGCGCCACGATGACCAGGACCGGCCCATTCCTGCGCGGCTCAAGGTCTGGCGCGTTCTCCGGCGGTCGCATCGCGTTGGCAAAGCTCGCCTGGTTGGTGAAGTTCGGTTTGCGCGGCTCGGCCGGTGCGGCGGACGTCGAGACAGCACCGGCTTCGGCGTCTGCTTCCTGCGGTGCCGCCGCCGGGTCGAATCCGGGTGTCTTGTCCTGCGTCCTGCCGGCCTGGATTTCGCCGCGGGCCTCGGCCGGTGTGCGTGGGTTGGGTGACATTCGGCGCCTCCTTTGTTCCCAAACCTTCATCCGGCCCCGCTGTTCCAACCGGCCCTCAAGCGAGGAATGAGTTGCCGGCGAGCTCAGCGCATTCATCACGGGCATAACAGGAGCGTCAGGCCCGGTTTTCGGAAATTGGATTCCTGAGCTCGGACGGAACTTTCGGACCAGCGGAGCTTTTTATCCTCGATACCAGGACAGAGAGGCAGCAATGCAAGTTCTCGACACAGCGATACATGCAAGTCCCAAAGGCGCCACGGTAGAGTTTCTTGGTGAGGGTGGGGAAAGCATCGCTGTCACCATGGTCGTGTCCGATCCGTTGCTCGGCGACTCCGGGCTTATCGATCGCGCCAGAGAGATGATGCTTCAATGCGCCGCTTTCGGCGGCCCCTCAGAACAAGACGGACCGGACGGGAAGGTGAACGCAGGCCGGCCCGGCGCCGAGCGGCCAAGCGATACGAACCAGGGTTCGTACACATTCGAATATCGCGAGGGTGGCAGTGTAAGGCGGCTCGATGGCGTCGAATTGCCCGACCTCGAAGCTGTTCGGCATGAAGCGCTGCGCTCGGCGATCGATCTGCTCGACGATGCGGCCGAACCCCTTCAGGACGGCTGGGCGGTTCGGGTTCGTGGCGGCGACGGCGCTGTCGTCGTGTCCGTCGATTTCGAAGAAGCAAGGCAGGAAAGGGCAACCGCCGCAATGTGAGGGAGGCGGCATCTGTGAAAGGTTAATATGATGCGTTCCCTCATGTCACTGCATGCGCTTGCGAGTTCACGAGGCGACGGGCTGAGGCCCGAATTCCTTCGCCTGCTTGATGCGCGCGCGGCCCTGTCCCACCCCGACGTGATCGAACTTCACCGGGAGACGGGTTTGAACCAGGCCGGTCCAAATCCTGTTGGGGAGCTCGAAACCGCTCCGAAGCAAAGCGTGGTGCGTTTCCCTGGCCGGCGGAGTACGATCGGCCGTGCGTCCGGAAGGGATGCGCCCGTCAGAGGAGGTCGCCATGGCAGCGCCCTTGGCACTGATCATTGAAGACGAGTATCTGATCGCGTCGGACGTGGCGAATGGCCTGAAGGAGCGCGGCTTCGAGGTGGCCTGCGTGGCGTCCGAGCGGGCAGCCGCGGCCTGGCTGGACGATCACCAGCCGGACCTTGCCATCATCGATATCCAACTCCTTGACGGCCAGCGCGGCGCCGCCGCAGCCCGCCTCAAGGAGGCGGGCGTGCCTTTCGTCGTCCATTCAGGCTACGATCCAGAGTTCCAGTCGCCGATCTTTCACGGCGCGCCCTATTTGCCTAAGCCGGCGCCGATCCGGCATCTGGTCGAACTGGCTAGCCAGTTGGTAGGCGGTCGCGCCGAGCCATAGATGAGCCCAATTCAACAAAGCCCATTCAGCCTGGCGCGGCGTCACCGTTACGGAATCGCGACACCGCCTCGATAAGCAGGCCGTAGTCGACCGGCTTGGTCAGCTTCGGCGTGTCGCGAAAGCTGTCGGGAAAAACGGTGACGCTGTCATAGCCGGTGAGGAAAATGAAAGGGACACCGCCGCGTGCCAGATGCTCGGCTAGAGGGAAGCTTCGCTCGCCACGAAGATTCACATCCAATACGGCGCCATCCAGCTCGATGCCGTCGATTGCACCCATCGCCTGCTGAACCGTGGGCGCCGGTCCCACCACTGTGCATCCGGCACCGGTCAGCTGGTCGGCGATGTCTTGCGCAAGCATAAACACGTCCTCGACCACGAGGACATTAAGGCCAGACAAAAGTGTATTTGTGTTCATTCCCGGCACCCGAGGACATCAGCGATCCGTGGCGGGGGCCAACGGTATCTGGATGTCGCACTCAAGCCCGGAGGGCTCGAACCGCAGGTCGACCTTCCCCCCAAGCTCATACTCTAAACTTTGCTTGATAAAGCTTGTTCCGAAATTCAGTCGCGACGGCTCGTCTACGGCAGGCCCGCCGATTTCCTTCCATCCGATTGACAGAACGCCGGATTTGTCGGTCCTCCAGGCCACTTCGACGCGGCCGTCCTCAGTCGAGAGCGCCCCATATTTCGCCGCATTGCTGGCAAGCTCGAAGAACACCATGCCAAGTGTCGCGGCCACGCTTGCGCCGAGCTGCAGTGATTTTCCGTCAATGACGATGTTCTGGCGAAGCTTGCTGCTGTAGGGCGTTAGAACCGCCCGCAGCAACTGCTCGAGATCGGCATCGCGCCAGTTGTAGGAAGACAGCACTTCGTGCGTTCGGCCCATTGCCTGCAGCCGCTGCTGGAACGAGGAAAAGAAATCACCGATTGAACTTGATGTGCCAACCATGCGTGAAGCCAGCGCGGTGACTGTGGCCAGGATGTTCTTCACGCGATGTTGCAGTTCGTGCAGCAGTCTCTCCTGGCTGCGCTCTGCCTCCTTGTGGCTTGATATGTCGACAAGGGTCGCGATGGCGCCGCGCACCTTACCGTTTTCGTCGAAAAGCGGGTTGGCCGACATCATCACGTCGATGCCCGAGCCATTCTCATGCAGGATTTGCGCTTCGTAGCCGGGGATAGGTTTTCCGGTGCGAATCGCCTTTCGCAGAGGCTGGTCTTCAGTATCCACCTTAACGCCGTTGAGCGTCAGCGGCAGGATGGCGGGAACTGAAATGAGCTTGTCGCCGGTGGAGCGCTGCCCCATGAGTTCCACCGCGCGGCGGTTGGCGCGGATCTCCGCGCCGTCGCCGTCTTCGGCGATGAAGATGCCGACCGGCACCAGGTCGAGCAGGGTTTCAAGGCTTTCGACGCGGTTGCGCAGGTCGTGCGAGAGCGCGCCGATCTTCTCCTCGGCCCGCGCGATCTGCGTGACGTCGACGAAAGTGACCACGACGCCGGCAATCACATTGTCGACGGTGCGATAGGGCAGGACGCGCATGATGTAGCGCCGGCCGTTGTCGGTACCTTCGACCTGCCGCTCGGTCGTGCCAAGCCTCAGCAGCACCTGCTCCATGTCGGCCTGCAGCCCGTCGGCGGGGAAGCGCGGGCGCACATGCGCCAAGGGGCGGCCGACATCGCTCTCGACCAGGCGGAAAAGGTCGCGGGCGGTCGGCGTGAAGCTCTTGATGCAGAGGTCGCGGTCGAGGAACACGGTGGCGATCTGCGTGCTTTCGAGCAGGTTGGCCATGTCGTTGTTGGCGCGGCTGAGCTCGTCGACGCGGATGTTGAGCTCGGCATTGACCGTCTGCAGTTCCTCATTGATCGACTGCAGCTCTTCCTTCGAGGTTTCCAGTTCCTCGTTGGACGACTGCAGCTCCTCGTTGATCGACGACAATTCCTCGTTGGAGGATTTCAGTTCCTCATTGGAGGATTCGAGCTCCTCCGTGGTGATCTGCAGCCGCTCCTTGGTTTCCCTCAGCTCCCTTTCGAGCTGGCTGACATTGGCGCTTTCCACGTCGTCGGTCGTGTGGACCGGCTCGTCCTCCGACTCCGCCTTGATGCCGCCGATGTCGCGGAACACCAGCATGTAGAGCGGGTCCGACGAGCCGTCGGCGGGCAGTGGCTGCACGGCAAGGCTGATCGTCTGGCGGCCGCCATTGGTGCCGACGGTGATCTTGTTCTGGATCGCCACTTGCCCGGTGCTGGCCGCCTTGTGGAGCGCCGCGCGCAGGTCCATGCGAAGGCCCCGCCTTGCCATGGAAAAGACGTTGTGGTCGGGGGCGCCCGCGGCGAGCTCGAGATATTTGCCGGTGCCGCCCGAACTATGCATCAATTCGCCGCCGGCGTTGACCACCACATAGGCCGGCGCAAATCGCTCGACGAGAAGACGCTCCGCCACTTCCTGCAAGGTTCCGTTCGTCGCCCGCTGCCGTGTATTCGGCACGCTGTGCCTGGCGGCGGCGGCGAGGGGGAATTCGGGCAAACGCTGCGGGGTCATCCCGCCACGCTTCTGGAAGATGCGGCTGCCCTTGTCCACGGTGGAGAACAGGCGGGCGTGCCGCGTGACATTCTCCGAGGATCCGAGAAAGAGATAGCCGTTGTTGCGCAGAGCGTAGTGGAAGATCGGAATGATCTTTTCCTGCAGTTCCGGGCCCATATAGATCAGGAGGTTCCGGCAGGTGATCAGGTCGAGCTTGGAGAAGGGCGGGTCGCGCAACAGGTTGTGCGAGGAAAACAGACAGACCTCGCGCAGGTCCGCCGAAACGCGGTAAGTGCCGTCCTCGCGCGAGAAGAACTCCTTGAGCCGCTTCGGGGTTATGTCCGTGGCGATCGTTGCGGGATAGCGCCCCGCGCGGGCCACCTCCAGCGCGCGCTCGTCGATATCGGTGGCGAAAATCTGCAGATTGGGCGAGGCGGCGCCCCGCGGAGCGCTCTCCTTCAACAGCATGGCGATCGAATAGGCCTCTTCGCCCGTGGCGCAGCCCGGCACCCATACACGGATGGTCTCGCCCGGCTTTCGGTTCTCGAACAGCCGGGGAATGACCAGCCTTTCCAGCACATCGAAGGCGTGCTCGTCGCGAAAGAAGCTGGTGACGCCGATCAGCAGGTCCTGGAAAAGCAGATCGACCTGCTGCGGCTCGTCGCGCAGCCGCTCGTAGAAGGCGGCCGGGTCATCGATCTGCAGCACTTGCATGCGTCGCTGGATGCGGCGCAGGATCGTGTTATCCTTGTAGCCGCTGAAATCATGGCCGGTCCGCACGCGAAGCAGCGCCGCGATGCGCGAAAGCTGCTCGGCGACGTCGCGCTTGCGGCGGTCGCGCTCGCCATTGGTGTGGTTGGCGTGCCGGAAATAGCTGGTCAGCTTGCCCGCCATTTCCTCGGCCGGAAGCACCATGTCGACTAGGCCGCTCTGGACGGCGCTGCGCATCATGCCGTCATACTCGGCGCTCTCCTGCGCCAAGGTCAGGCCACCGCGCTCCTTGATGGCTCTCAGCCCGATTGTGCCGTCGCTGCCAGTGCCGGACAGGATCACTCCCGCCGCATTCTCCGACTGCTCCTGCGCCAGCGAGGTGAAGAAATCGTCGATCGGCGTCCGCCTGGCTCTCGTCGTGGCCATCTTGGCCATATGGAAATGCTGGTCATGCACCGTCACCGATACACCGGGCGGCGTGACGTAGATCTTGTCGGGCTCGATCTCCATGTCTTCAGCCGCCGTCAGGGTCTCGATCGAGGTCGACCGCTGGATGATGCTGGCGAGAACGCTTTCGTGCTCGGCGTCGAGATGTTGAATGACCACATAGGCAAAGCCGCTGTCGGCCGGCACTTCGGGAAAGAACCGTTGCAGGGCCGCGATGCCGCCGGCCGACGCGCCAATGCCGATAATCGGGAAAGATGCCGCCGCCGTTGCGGCCTCGCGCGCGTCGTTAGCCTTCGCTCTTGTCGTGCCTGTCTTCCTCGCCGCCCGCGCCATTGCCGCCTAACCGTGCTCGCCTGCTCTCAAGGATGCGCTCGATGACGGCGGCATCCGCTTCGTATTCCTGCGCCCGCTGGCCGAAGTGATTGGCCAGTTCGGAGCGACGCCGTGTCTTTTCCCGCTCGGCCATGCGCCGGGCAAACGCCGCCCGCTGCTGATGCGAGCGAAGCAGGCCCCAAAGGATCTCGTCCGCCTCGATCGCCTGAGCCTCCATCACCGCGTCGGCGGTGAAGGCATGCCCGGTATGGCACCGATAGCGCAACATGTCACCGTCTTCGATCTCCCACAGTGGCCCGTGGCATTCCGGGCATGTAAACACCGACAACTCGCCAAGTCGATCCGCGTCTTTCATGGTCGAATGCTCCTGGGCGGCGATGGCCGCCTCCAGTCTGACCGCCGGTGGGGCTGTTAAAGTTTCGCCGGCGGGCTCATCCGCGAGCTTTGCCAGCAAGGCGCCGAGCTTCGCGGCGGGCAGGCAGTGGTCGATCTCGACATATTGCAGCGCGCTTTCCACCATGGAAGGCACCAGCGTGTCTTTGGGATGCTGGACGACCGCCAGCCCGCCGACGGCCTTGACGGCCCTCAACCCGGCGGTGCCGTCGGAAAGCGAGCCCGACAGCAGCACGCCGATGACGCCGGCGCCGTAGCTCAGCGCCGCCGAACGGAACAATGGGTCGATGGCCGGCCGGGCAAGGTTTTCGCGCGGGCCGCGCCGCAGCATCATATGGCCATCGTGAAGAAGAAGATGGAAGCCTGGCGGCGCCACATAGATGCAGCCCATCCCGAACGCCGCGCCGTTCCTGGCCGGCTGCGCTTCGAGCCTCCCCGCACGGTCGAGGATATCGGGCAGGTAGCTGACCTGGCCGACATGCACCACGACGAACACCGCCGCCGGCAGATCGGCGGGCAGATCGGCGACGATCCGCTTCAGAGGCTCGATCCCGCCGGCCGACGCGCCGATGACGATGATGTTGTGGTTGTTCGTTGGGCCTTTGGAACGGGCCATTCCGCGACGAGCCTCCAGATTGGGCTTTAAGAACCGTTCCGTTGCGGCGATGGCGCCATCGCGGTTCAGCGACCGTTCAGGTGTTTAACAATGCAGTTCGCGCGATGTTCCATCGCTGCAGGTTCAAGCGCCTGCCCGCTATCCCCAAAAGATGGCTGGAACATAGGAGATCGCCGGCAGTTCGGTTTCGCTTCGGACGCCGCTCCAAGGCGTCTGTCGAAGACGGGTGGGCAACACCTGGTCGGCCCGCGCCTGTCCCTCGCAGGCGTGGGCTTCAGGCCCCGGCAGAACCTGCCGCGCCGCCGTGCAGATGTCGCCGCCACAACCACAGGAGACAGCAATGAAGCATCAGACCTCATACGAACTTCAATCGGTGGCAATCGTCGACCGGCTCGGCTTGATTCCCCTTGCGACGAGAAGGCAGCGGATCGAGCGGTGGGCGGAACTGCTCGACCGCAATCCCCAGCGCTGCCTCTCGGCGCTGACGGGCACCGAATATGTCGATCCCGGCGTCCGTGAACGGGTGCGGGCGGATGGCTCGGCGCTCGCGGTTGCCTTCGATGATCCGCTGCTGCGCGCGGCCGGCTTGCAATCGGACACCTATGGCGAGGCGAAGCGCTTTTTCGAACTGTCCGATTGGCAATTGCATGACGTGGTCTGCAGCTGCCATGCCGGCGCGACGATGCAGGCCAGCTGGGCCGCCGCGCGGGTGCGCCGGATCGTAAGAGGCAGCCGGATCCTCGCCTGGCTAAGAAGCCGATTTACGCATTGAGACGGGCTGGTCGCCCGGCGAGCGCAGGTCGCCGGCGACCCGATGATCAGTGCAGAAGAGAAGCTCCGCGCAACTGCGCCACTCTGCGCATGATGGCGTTCAGCCAGTCGGCGATGGACGAGTCCTCGGGCCTTTTGTCGATGTCCTCAAGCGCCTGTTCCAAAGTGTGCTCGACAAGCCGGTCGGAGGCTCCGGCATCGTCCAGCAGCAGACGTGCGGTGAGCCGGAGCTTGGGCAGCAGCGCGACGACGTCCTCCGCCGCAGACACCGGCTGCGCGACGGGCGCTGGCTCTGCGGAGGGCTCCGGTGGGAACAGTGCATCGACCAGGGTAGCGCGGTTCGACGACTTGCTCAGGCTGCTGGCGAAACGCAAATGCTCGGGGATGGCGATGTCGTCATATCCGCTGAAGAACACGAAGGGCACGTTGCGCAGCATCAGTTCGTCCGCGATCGGGAAAATCTTGCGGCCGTGCAGGTCAATGTCCAGGATTGCGGCCTCGGCCGCTTTGGCATGCCGTCCAGCCTGTTCCACCGTCGCCACCGGTCCGAGGATGATGGCGCCCATGTCGGCGAAGAAGGTGGCCAGATCGCTGGCGAGCAGCCACTCGTCCTCCGCAATCAAGAGGTGAAGTCCCCGGAGGTTTCGCACACGAGCTCCTTCAGTTCGCATACCGCAACCGTAAAGCAAGGCGCTGACATCGGCGCGCATGACAATGAGGCAGCAGGGAAGCCAGATGTTAGAACGCAGCGACGGGTGAACCGTTCCGGCCGTTCACTGCATGCGCTTCGATCCGATCCGGCAGGCATGGAACCATTGCGCCGGCCTGCGGTTCGGCACGAGGCGGGATTTGGCCGGGAACCAGGACCATGACATCGCACGACAAAGCCTCCAAGGACGATAACGAGCGTGAGAATGCCGAACGTGTCCGCGACCTCGCGGAAAGAGCGGGAATTCCAAGCGGGTTGGCGCTAGCGCTGATCCTGAAATACGGAAACGATCCGGAGGTGCTCGATCGCGAGGCGGCAAAGCTGAAGCGGGACGCGGACAAGAGCGATAGATAGGGGGCAGCCGTGCTTGACGATCCGATGGTCCTCATCCTGATGTATTTCGTCTTGCCGGTCTGGCTGATCGCGGGTTTTGCCGATTGGCTCTGCCACCGCGCGACCCACATAGAATCCACGACTGGCGCGAAGGAATCGCTCATCCATCTCCTGATGTTCGCCGAGGTCGGGATCCCGATGCTTGCGGCAATGTTCCTCGAGGTGAACGCCCTGGTCATCGCCGTGATGATCGTCACCTTCTTTGTCCATGAAGCGACAGCGATGTGGGACGTGCGCTACGCGACCACGGCGCGCACGGTGAACCCGATCGAGCAGCATGTGCACAGCTTCCTGGAGATGATCCCGCTGATGGGCCTGGTCATCGTGGTGGCGCTGCATTGGGGGCAATTCCTGGCGCTGTTTGGCGCCGGAACGGAAAAGGCTCGCTTCGATCTGACCTGGAAGCAGGAGCAACTGCCGGTGGCATATATTGCCGCCGTGATGGTCATTATCGTGCTGTTCGAACTGCTGCCCTATGTGGAGGAGTTCTTCAGAGGCCTGCGCGCCAACTCGGGCCGGCTCGTTCCAGCCAAGGCAAAGCGGCACAAGGCCGGCGACACCGCCGCGCGATGAAGCGCCTCATCGTCTCAGCCATTCTGGTCGATAGCATGAGGCGAGGGCTGCTGGGCACCGCCGGCCGGACGCCCGCCATTCTGGCCAGCCCACAGCCAGAGGGCGACCAGAACGATCACCAGAAGGCCAACTGCGAATATGATCCGGGGCATCGGCGGCTTCAGCCCCCTGGCCGGTTGGCGGCCGGGTCCGAGCCGATACCAACCGCGGGATCGGGCGCAACCGGACCGCGCTCGGCCTCCGAACCTTCCGACTCGATCTCCTGGACGGCCTGATCCCAGTGTTCCTGCTGGCGTCCCTCGGGTCTGCCTTCGCGTTCCCATATCTCGTGGGCGCGCTGCCTGATCCGTTCTTCCCTGTCCATGCCCGGCTCCTCTTGCGGCTGAACTCCACCGCCCGCGCCTAATCGGGAGGGGGGAGGTTTGTTCCACCGAGGACTTTGTTTCGGCTGCCCGGTAGTTGGGAACTCCGTCCTCGCGCGGGTGTTTTCTTCCATCAACCGGAGATCAGTCATGAACAACATCCAGAACCGTCGCGAGACGGGCGCCAGGAAATATCCGGCGAATACCGATCCGGATCCGAGCGACGAATTTTCCCAGGACGCCGCCGGCAACGAAAGACCTCACGTCGATCCAGGCCTTAGCCGCAAACAGGGCGAGGTCGAGGACAAGACCCACCAATCGGAAGGCCGCAATCCGCCGCGGCAACCGACGCCGAGCCCGGCGACCGAAAAAAGCTCAGGCGCCGGTCCATCCGTGGCTGAGCATTCCAAGGACGCTAAGGCGCCCAGGAGCGGTCGTCAGCCCGGCGCTTATGTGAAGGAATGATCGGCGCCGCGGACGCGATGGAACATAGCTATGACTTCTAAGTTCGGGGAATAGCCGCCGCCGACGATCCGGCGGCGGATTGTGAGGCTCTGGACCCGTCCGGAGCTGCCGCAACCACGGCGGATCGGCTATGAACAAAACAGCATCACGCAAGCATCTGCGAGAACGGGCAGCGGCGGTTGGTTTACGTCCACTCCGCCGGCGGGCATGGCTTCCTCTGACGGCAAGTGTCCTGGCGAGCCTCTTTTGCGTCCCGGCATCGGCCCATCAGGCCCCGGCGGGCTGGCAGTATGACCCTTCCTGCTGCGCTGGGGTGGATTGCTACCAGGCGCCGCCTTCGGACGTGAAGGAAACGAAGTATGGCTACCAGCTTTCGACCGGCGAGCTGATCCCCTACAGCGATCACCGCATAAAGCGATCGCGCGACGAAAACTTTCACGAATGCAAACCAGGTGGCGATATCAAGTCGCAGCACTCTTTCTGCCTCTATGTTCCCGACCGCGGGATGTGACCTGCAACGGCTCAACCGAAAGGTTGAACGACAGAAAGCCCGCCCTCACAAAGGCGGGCCTTCCAGGCCGTGCAAAGGCCGATAGCTTACTTGTTGCAATTCTGCATATTGGACGTCGTGTTGCCGCTGGCTGTGTTGTTGTCGATGTCGTTGCCGGCGGCGTCCTTGCACCGGTCGTTTGCGCCGTTGGACTTGGTGCTGTTCGTGCTGTTGGTGGCGTTTGGATCGACCGTGCCGTTGCTGTTGCCCGTACCCGTTGCGCCGCCCGTGCCAGTGGTGCCTGTGGTAGCGCCGGTGCCGTTGGTGCCGTCCCCGTTGCCCGAGCCGCTCGTTTGCGCCATCGCGGAAGTCGCCAGGACAATTGCAAGAACCGATGCGGAAAGAAGTTTGATCATGGTAAGGATCTCCTGTTGATCGCCTGATTGCGATATAAATCAACAAGAAATTCTATCGGATGTTCCAAAGATCGCTGCTCTGGTGCGGATTTTGTTCGTCGATGTTGATTTGTGCCGGACAAAATTAAGGATTAAACTATGTTGATCGGTGTTGTTTCTGGATTTATTTGTTCGTGCGAACCTTCTGGCGCGGGTTGATGCCACCCGCGTCGGTGGTGTCGTTCTCGACATCACCTTCGACTGTGTTCTCGCCGTGCTCCAGCTCGTCGCCTTCCTTGATGGTGCCCTTGGAAGTTCCGATGCCGGGATCATTGCCCATATCGGCATCGCTCGGTTTTTTCGATTTCGGGTGCTGGTTTCCGCTCATGGTCGTTCCTCGTTATGTCCTTCGAACCGGAAGCGGCGCGGAATGTTCCGACATCAAACGCCGAACGGATAAGTGTCCGGCATGCCTTCTGCCGCGTGCTCGGGTCCGAGCGGCGTGACCGCGCTGGTCTCGTCGAACCAGACGAAGGCATCGAATTGCCGCGCCAGGGAAGCATCGGCATAGTGGCTGTGCAGTTCGGTTTCCGGCCGGTAGATCACCCCGATGAACCGTTCCAGGCGGCGCTCGGTCAGCCGGTCGCGCAGCGTCGGGTCGAGTGCCAGGTCAAGCAGGAACCGCTCGATGCCGGCTTCGTGGCAGAGCCGCTCATAGCTGTCCTCGCGCGATGGCCGCACCGACTTGATTTCCATCTCGCCGTCCCAGTCGGTCGCCGCGGCGACCGTGCCCGTATGTGTGCCGAAACCGATGAGAGCCGCGGCATCGCCGAAGCGCTGCCGGCAGAGCTGGCCAATATTCACTTCCTCTCTCGAGATTCCCATTTCGGTGTAGCGGGCATCGCCTATATGGGAATTGTGCGCCCACACGACGGCCTTCGCGTTGGGACCCCGTGCATCGAGCACATGACCCAGCGTTTCGAACATATGCGTGTCGCGCAGATTCCAGGATTGCGGTCCGCCGTAATACATGACGCGATAATACTGCTCGGCGGAGGCGACGAGCCGGGCATTCTGCGCGGCGTCGAACAGTTCCTCGCCGTCCCGGCCGGCATGATCGAGTTGCCTCGCCAGCATGTCGTGGCACTGCTCGAGGACAGCTTCCTCGCATTCGCGGTAGCCCTTGGTCAGCGCCGCGCGGCCGTAGGTCGACGGCTCGGTCTGCCATGGCGTCAGACAGCCATAGCGTTCCCGCGCGACCCTTGCCGCCTCCGGGTCGACGCGGTCGAGATACTCCAGGACGGCGGCGATCGAACCGCGCATGTTGTAGATGTCGAGGCCATAGAAACCTGCTTGCGGCTGCAGCGCCTTGACCTTGTCATTGTGCTCGCGCAGCCATTCCACGAATGCCGCGACATCGGTGTTGCGCCACATCCAGGTTGGAAAACGCTGGAACGGCTGGTCCGCGCCGGGCGAGGCGCCCCTGCCGCGGACATAGCGGTCGATGGCCGCTGCATCGGGCCAGTCGGCCTCGACCGCGACGATGGTGAAGCCGTGCCTCTCGATCAGCCTTTTGGTGATTGCAGCGCGCGCCCGGTAGAATTCGGACGTGCCGTGGCTGGATTCGCCGAGCAGGACGATCCGCCGGTCCGCGAAACGGTCGAATGGTTCGGCAAACACAGGGTCGTCGAAGTCGGAAAGCGGCTCGGCGACCGCGGCGATCATTTCCGGCAGGCTGCGCTGGCGCGCCAGTGGGGTCGTGCGGACAGTCACCGGGCGGCTTTCCTCTCGCCAGCCCTGTTCGCCGATCAACGGGACGAAGCGCACGCCGCCGAAATCCTCCTCGCTGTAGGTCGATGCGCCGGTGCGGGTCACCTTGAGCAGGCGCTGCTCGTCGGGATCGTCGCCCACCGGAATGACCAGCCTGCCGCCGACGTCGAGCTGCTGCTGCAAGGCCAGCGGTGCGCCCGGTCCGCTCGCCGCCACCACGATGGCGTCGAAGGGTGCTGCTTCGGGCCAGCCTCTGGTGCCGTCGCCGATCCGCACGTCGATGTTGCCGTAGCCTAGTCTTTGAAAGCGTCGCCGTGCGTCCTCGGCCAGTGGCGCATGGCGTTCGATCGTGTAGACATGGTCGACGATGCGGCTCATCACGGCGGCTGCGTAGCCGGATCCCGTACCGACTTCGAGCACCTGGTCGCCTGGGCCGATCTCCGCCATCTCCAGCATGAAGGCAACGATGTAAGGCTGCGATATCGTCTGTCCTTCCGCGATCGGCAGCGGTCCGTCCTCATAGGCGAATTCCTCATAGCCTGGGTCCACGAAGACTTCGCGCGGAACCTCCCGCATGGCTGCCAGGATCTCCCGATCATGGATGCCGCGCCGGCCGAGATGCACATCGACCATCCGACGACGCTCACGGGAAAGATCAAGCATCGCAATCCCCTTCTATTCGCCTGCCTCCATCATCGTCCTGGCAGGCTCGCGGCCGACGTTTTCCTCGATCTCGTCGCGGCCCGGAGTCTGCGGCAGCGCCTTGCGGAAGTTCTTGGCGTAATCGGGCGGCATTTTCGGCGGCATCATCGGCTCGTAGGCGTCGACAAGCGCCTCGATGATCACTGGCCCGCTGGTGGCGAAAGCCTGATCGAGCACCCGCTCGACCTCCTCCGCCCGCTCGATGCTGAACCCTTTTCCGCCCATCGCCTCGGCGGCTTTGGCGAAATCGATCGGCTGCAGCTCGCAGCCGAACTGGGGATTGCCGAGGAACATCATCTGCTCCCAGGCGATCTGGTTCAGCATGTTGTTCTTGATCACCAGGACTTTCAGCGGAATGCCGTAGCGCACCGCCGTGGAGAACTCACCGAGCTGCATAGCGAGCCCGCCGTCGCCGACGATCGCTGCGACCGGCCGGCCCGGAAAGGCAATGCCGGCCGCGATCGCATAGCTCAAACCGCAGGACATGGAGGCGAGCGCGCCCGAAACGCCGAAAGCCTGTCCCGCGCGGAGATCGACATGGCGCGCGGCAAGTTCCGTGTTCTGGCCAGAATCGGTCGCCAGCACCGTATTCTCGGCGAGGCGCTCGCCGAAGGCGCGCGCGACGCGTTGCGGCTTGAGCGGATGGGCCAAGCCATCTTCGGACTGGCGCATCATCTCGCGCCATTTCTGCATCGAGATCTGCGCGGTCGTCAGGAATGCGCCGTCGCCCTTCTGCTGCAGCCGCTTGTTGAGGGCGCGCAAGGTCTCCGCCGCATCGCCGACCAGACCGGCCTCGACCGGGAAGCGCAGGCCGATGCGTTGCGCGTCGCAATCGATCTGGACGCCACGCGCCTTGCCCGGCTGCGGATAGTACTCGATATACGGGAAGGTCGAGCCGACGATGAGGACGGCGTCGCACGTCTCCATCGCCTCCTGCGATGGCAAGGTGCCCAGAATGCCGATGCCGCCCGTGGTGTGGGGATGGTCGTCCGGCAGCACCGCCTTGCCAAGCAAGGCCTTGACGATCGGCGCCTGCAGCAACCGGGCCGTTTCTTCGAGCTCGGCCGCCGCGCCGAGCGCTCCGCGCCCCGCCAGGATCGCCACGCGCCGCGCGTCGTTGAGGATTGCCGCCGCTTTGTCCAGCTCCGCATCCTGGGCTAGGCAGTGGGGGGCGAACATGTCTTGCGGCGTGTGTGCCGGCCGGTTGCGCTTGGATCGCTCGGCCGCGTCGGCGGGCTGTTCCTGGATATCGCTGGCGATCGAAAGATGCGCGACGCCCTTCCGGGCGAGCGCCGTGCGGCAGGCGAGGCTTGCCACGTTTTCCATATGCGCCGCGTCCGAGACCTGGACGTTGTAGACGCTGACGTCGTTGAAGACGCGGGTAAGATCGACATCCTGCTGCGTGAAAGTCTCGATCAGGTCATGAAACTGCATGCCGGTGATCGCCAGCACCGGCGCCTGGTCGAGCTTGGCGTCGTAGAGGCCGGTGAGAAGATGCGTGCCGCCGGGCCCGGATGTTGCGAGGCACACCCCGAGCTTCCCTGTCCATTTGGCGTAGGCGCAAGCCATGAACGCGGCCGATTCCTCGTGCCGCACCTGGACGAAGGATATCCTGTCCTGGTTTTTGCGCAGCGCTTCCATGACGCCGTTTATGCCGTCGCCAGGCAACCCGAACACGACTTCGACGTTCCAGGCGATCAAGGTGTCGACGAGAATTTCGGCTGCATTGGGCATGGCGAGGCTCCGCTGTTGGCTTCCGAACCAGCGAGGCTGCGGTTGGTTCCCTCGCCGGATGGAGGCGGAACAACCCCGATTGCGCAGGTTGGGCCGCCACTGCAGTGTGATGGTCCTGAGGAGGCGTCCATGGAACCTGTTTTCTGCGACACTTCGCTTTTGCGGGTCGCCTATCTGAGCGGTGGATCCGAGGATGGACCGCCTGTGCTGCTCCTCCATGGCTGGCCGGATGATGCGACGACTTTTGCGGATGTGGCGCCATCTCTTCAGGCCGCGGGCTTCCGAACCTTCGCGCCATGGCTGCGCGGATTTGGGCAGACCTCGTTCCACTCCGATCAAACGATGCGCTCAGGCGAGATCGCCGCCATGGCGCAGGACGCGCTCGACTTTGCCGATGCCATCGGCCTCGAACGGTTCGCGGTTGTCGGCCATGACTGGGGCGCGCGTATCGCCTATCTGCTCGCTTCCGTCTTTCCGCAGCGCATAACATGCTGCGCGGCGCTTTCGCTGGGGTGGCAGCCCGGCCCGGCTCCGACGCCGCCTTTGGAGCAGACGAAGGCTTTCTGGTATCAGTGGTTCATGGCGACCGGGCGCGGCGAAGGGTTCGTGCGACAGCACGGTCGCTCCTTCGCGCGTTTCCAGTGGGACAGTTGGAGCCCCCCAGGCTGGTTCGACGACACGCTGTTCGATCGGGTGGCCAGGTCCTTCGAGAATCCCGACTGGCCGGACGTGACGCTGCATTCCTATCGCGTGCGCTGGGGCGAGGCGGATCCCGCCCCGAACTATGCTGAACTTGCGCGCAAGCAAATTGAGGCGGAGGTCATCTCGGTGCCGACATTGGTCCTTCATGGCGACGACGATCGCGTCGTTCTGCCGGATTCCTCTGAAGGCAAGGAGCCGTATTTTACCGCCGGTTATGAGCGCGTGCTCCTGCCGGGTGTCGGTCATTTCCCGACGAGGGAAGCTCCCGCACAGGTTAGGGAGGGATTGGAGAGATTTCTGGTCGAATTCGGCAGGCAATGAGCGAAAGCTGCGTCGAAGGAAGTTCGCCGGTCCAGCGGACGGGCGCTACAGGAACTTTTTCTCCATCAGTGGGTTAGTGGGGAGGCATTAACCCATGTTAAGGTCCGGCCGTGGCACGGAAGGTTCGTGAAGCACTGACATCGGAACAGGAACTGTCCGAGGCGACAGCGCCGGAGCGCAAGACGACCGTGGCGTTGGAGACGCTGAGAGTCGAGGACGCGCCTTCTCGAATGCTCGAACTGGCGCGAAAGCTGGACGCCGCGATCGCGTTGCGTGCGCGCAAGTCCCGTCCCAATTGACTTTCAACTGACGACGCTCTGATCGCGCCAACCCGGAACAATCAGGGCCGGCATCTGTTCGCCGCTGAAACGTTACATGGGCAATCCGATGAAGAGCCTGATTCAAAGCCTGATGGCCGAGTTCCTGCCGCGCTGGTGGCGCCGAAAATCTCGCATCCCTGCGCCGCGAGAGATGCCCGCGTGTGCATCCTCGCGGGTAACGCCGGACCGTTCCCAGGCAAGCGGGGCAGGGGAGGGGTCGGACGCCGTTCAAAGATAGTTCGAGCTGGGCATGCCCGCTCCAGCGGCTGGAACATTCGCCTTGATTGCTCGTTCGGCAACATCATTTCAGCGAGCACAAGGGACAACGACAATGCCGAAGAAAGCTTCCCCGGCCGACGCTACAGCCGTGGCTGAGATTCATGACCAGGAACTTGTCCGCGGCAGTGGCGGCGAGCTGCATCAGGTGGCCGAAGGCGAGGTCGAGGTGCAGACGACGGCGCTTGGCGCGCCGATCGCGGATGACCACAACACGTTGAAGATCGGCGACCGCGGTCCCACGCTGATCGAGGATTTTCATTTCCGCGAAAAGATCTTCCATTTCGATCACGAGCGCATCCCCGAGCGCGTCGTCCACGCGCGCGGCTACGGCGCCCATGGCTTCTTCGAGACTTATGAGTCGCTTGCCAAGTACACCAAGGCCGATATCTTCCAGCGGCCCGGCGAGAAGACACCCGCCTTCGTTCGTTTCTCGACCGTCGCCGGCAGCAAGGGGTCCTTCGACCTGGCGCGGGATGTGCGGGGCTTCGCCGTGAAGCTCTATACCAAGGAGGGCAATTGGGACCTCGTCGGCAACAACATCCCGGTCTTCTTCATCCAGGATGCGATCAGGTTTCCGGATATGGTCCATGCCGTGAAAGAGGAACCGGACAGGGCGTTCCCGCAGGCCCAATCCGCGCATGACAATTTCTGGGATTTTATCTCGCTCACGCCGGAATCGATGCACATGATCATGTGGATCATGTCCGATCGCGCCATCCCCCGGTCGTTCCGGTTCATGCAGGGCTTCGGCGTGCACACCTTCCGTCTCGTCAACGCCAAGGATGAATCGACCTTCGTCAAATTCATCTGGAAGCCGAAGCTGGGCATGCAGTCGGTGGTCTGGAACGAGGCCGTGAAGATCAACGGCGCGGATCCCGATTTCCACCGCCGCGATCTCTGGAACGCCATCCAGTCCGGCGATTTTCCGGAGTGGAAGCTCTGCGTCCAGCTCTTCGACCAGGATTTCGCCGACAGTTTCGACTTCGACATCCTCGATCCGACCAAGATCATTCCCGAGGAGATCATCGAGCCGATCCCGGTCGGGCGGCTTGTCCTCGATCGCATGCCTGAGAACTTCTTCGCAGAGACCGAACAGGTTGCCTTCATGACGCAGAACGTGCCGCCAGGCATCGACTTTTCCAACGATCCCCTGCTGCAGGGACGCAACTTCTCCTATCTCGACACGCAGCTCAAACGCCTGGGCAGCCCCAACTTTACGCACCTTCCCATCAACGCGCCGAAATGTCCCTTCCATCATTTCCAGCAGGACGGTCACATGGCGATGCGCAATCCCGCCGGCCGCGCCAACTATCAGCCGAATTCCTGGGGCGAGGGGCCGCGTGAGTCACCCGAGCGGGGCTTCCGCTCCTTTGCCGATGCGGAGGAGGGACAGAAGGTCCGGCTGCGGGCGGAGAGCTTCGCCGATCACTACAGCCAGGCGCGGCAATTCTTCATCAGCCAGACCGAACCTGAGCAGCGTCACATCGCGATGGCCTTGACGTTCGAACTGAGCAAGGTCGAGACGCCGGTCATCCGCGAGCGGATGCTCTCCCATCTGCTCAACATCGACGAGACGCTGGCGACCACGGTCGCCGACAAGCTCGGCATCAAGACCATGCCGGCCCCTGCCGACGCCGCCGTGCCGACACGCGATGACCTCGAGCCGTCGCCCGCGCTCAGCATCATCAACAACGGGCCGGACAGCTTCAAGGGCCGCAAGATCGGCGTGCTCGTCAGCGACGGCATCGATTCCGGCCTGCTGCAAGCGGTGCGGGATGCGGCGCAAGCCGAAGGCGCCCAAGTGGAAGTCGTGGCGCGCCGGGTGGGCGGTGTCGAGGCAGGCGATGGCAGTTGGATCGAAGCCAATCACATGATCGACGGCGGTCCTTCCGTTCTCTTCGATGCGGTCGTGCTGCTCGTTTCCGAGGAAGGCGCCGAGATGCTGTCCAGGGATGCTGCGGCAAAGGACTTCGTGTCCGATGCCTTTGCGCATCTGAAGTTCATCGGCTTTGTCGCGGGTGCCGGACCTCTGCTGGCAAGCGCCGGGGTAGCGGCCGATGCGGACGAGGGGCTCATCGAGCTCACGGGCGGCGATTCCGCGCGCTCATTCGTCGAGGCTTGCCGCAAGCTGCGGCTTTGGGCGAGAGAGAGCGCCGTCAAACTCTGACTGTCGCGGGAACATTTCGAGCGCCTGCCGGTTCGAAAGAAGATCGCCCTCCCTCCAGCGATCCAGGGTCCCATCAAGACCTGACAAGGCCCGTTGCCGCATGCAGGCAGCGGGCCTTCTCTATCTGCCGATATTCGGTTGCGGCGGGCCTACAAAACCGGGCCCGACGGGAACAAGCGGATGCGTGCGGGGTTGCTTTCGAGAGAAGGGAACTGTCAGCAGGAGGCCGCAATGAGCGAGGCCATGACCACCTCAAATCACGAAGTGATCCGAGCTTGGATCGAGGCGCGCGAAGGCCGGCCTGCCGTTGTCGCGACGCCAGGGAAGGCTGCGACGCTGCGGGTCGATTTCGGCGCCGGCGACGAAGATCTGAGGCCGATCGAATGGGAGGATTTCTTCAAGGTGCTGGATGACAGCAACCTGGCGTTCGTTCACCAGGACATGACCGCTGAAGGCAGCACCAGCCGCTTCAACAAGTTCGTGCCGCGCGAGTAGCCATTCGGGAGCAAAGATTTCGACTGTCACTGAGCCCCCGGCATCTTGCTGGCGTCCTGTGGATTCTTCGTTATGCCGGCGGCTGGCGAGCTATCCTGCGGCGCATTCCCGCCCTGGTTTTGTTCGGGCGTGCGCTTCCATGGCGCCGAAGATGAGCCGCTGTCGACACGAATGAAGACCCAGTAGCATGCCAGCAGCACGATCAAGGTCAGTATGAGCGGCAAAACAACGCGTCTCATGCCGATTCCTTCCTGGCCTCTGTCGAGCGCGTGTCTGGCTCAGGCTCCCCGCCGTCGCGCCGCCTCGCGCTCGACATCGTCAGCCGAATAATCGCCGGCAGCCGGGTCGAATGCTGTCCACCCGTCCGCTTGGTATTCGCTGCGGCGGTCGGCGATGTTGACCGGCGCGGAGCTGCGGAGAACTTCCCGGGCTTCCGAGGCGAGGTCGTCCTCCACACGAGCCGTCACCAGCGCGCCGCCGCGGCGGACGCCTTCGGCATAGACATGCGCGTCCTGCTCCGGCACGCCGGCGTCGGTCAGGCTGCCGATGATACCGCCGGCCGCGCCGCCCACAATCGCCCCGGCGACGGCGCCCGCGGCTGTCGCCGCCAGCCAGCCGGCCGCGACCACCGGCCCGACGCCCGGTATCGCCATCGCGCCTAGGCCCGTTGCCAGGCCGCCGGCGCCACCCACGACCGCGCCGATACCGGCGCCGCTGGCGGCGTCCTCGGCTGCGGGGGATTGCGTGTTGCGGTACCAGCCGCGCACATTGTTGGCCATGATGCTGATGTCCGACGAAGGAACGCCGGTGGACTCCAGCGCGCCCACGGCGTCAGCGGCATCGTCATAGTCGTCGAACAGGGCGGTGATCGTTTGCACGTCGGTTCTCCTGTCTATTGTTGGCCGGCAAAAACGTTGCCCTGGTAATCGAGCGCGACGGAGGTGCCCTTGCCGTCCTTTGTCGCCTGGCCGCGCCAGATGCCCTGTTCGTCCTTGGCAAGGGCGGACACGTCCGCATAGCCGGCATCCTGGATGCGCGTCTTCGCCTGCGCTTCGGTGAAGCTGTTCGCGCCGGGGACCGGAGCGGGTGGTTTGGGCGTCGATGCCGATTTGACCGCCGGCGTGCTCGCGCTGGTGCCGGCGATCTTCTCGATCATGTCCTGATGCATCTTCAGCCTAGGCAGCGTCTCCGCCGCGAAAGATTTGAGGGCTGGATTGTCTCCATCCTTGGCGTAGGCCTGGAACAGGCCGACGGCGTCGGCATGCGCCTTACGCTGCATCTCGACGTAAGGCTGGTCCAGCGAAGCAGTCGTGCTCTGCAATCGTTCCAGATCGCTCTTATGAGCGGCATCGGATTGCGCCGGCACCTGCAGCTTCTGCTCGACGGCGATCTTCTGCAATTTGGCGTTCGCCGCGCCGTGATCGGTGATCATGCGCTTGGCAAAATCCTTGATCTGCTGATCCTTCGCATTGTCCTGCGCGATCTTGCTCGAATCCACTTCGAACATCCCGCCTATCGCAGCCTTGTTGACGAAGGTCTGCGCGTCGTCGGCCGCGAAGGCAGGAAGGGCAAGCATCAGCGCGGCGGTCGTCGATGGGATAAGGAATATCCGCATGCTCATGGGGCAAGGCTCCTTTGGTCTTGGTGGCACCGAACCACCGTTCCGGCCCTTTGTTCCCCAATGACCTCGTTTCCTTGGCCTGCAAAAAATCGTCCGGCCGTGGCTGGCGGATGTCGGTTGACTCTGCCTCCGGCGAGCTTGGAGAGCGGGGCGTCGGCTATCCTTCCTCCCTGGTCTCGCCCTTATCGATGAAGCCAACGATCGCAACAGACCTCGCGGCGAGGCGACTCATTCAAAGAATTTTCTTCTGCGGAGCGGCCGAAAACATCATTTGTTATTGTAACTTGCCAAATCGAGGCCGGTCAGCGCGAGTGCTTTTCGAAAAAACGTGGCAAGCGCCTGCTTTGATGGAACGGAGGACTTTAATCGGAGTTTAGCGGCAGACAACGCGATGGAGAAATCCAACATGGAATACACTGCCGAAAACCTTTGTCCTGAAATCGCCGAACGCGAACGGTGCGCGGCTATCGCCGAGGCGCAAGCGCGGGAATTCGAACGCATCAAGATGTATCCGGTCGCACGCGCGATGCGTGCCTTGGCCTGTCGCATAAAGGGGTCCAGCCTGACGCCGGGCTTCGACACGCGAACTGCTTCTCGCGATATCGAACGCGCCGCGATTTGAGGGTCACCAGCTTTGAGCGGGGTCTCACCGATTTCGGCGAAAGCCGTCCATATTTGCGTAGACATGCAGCAGATGTTCACGCCGCCGTGGCCATGGGCGGTCGATTGGCTGCCCGTGATCCTGCCACAAGTTCAGAGGCTGGTGCGCAAGCGACCGGAAGCCACGATCTTCACAAGGTTCATCCCCGCGCGAAATCCGGGCGAGGGCCACGGCCAATGGAAACAATATTATGAGCATTGGGCGGACATGACGATCGCAAGGGCCGGCAAGGAGGCGGTCGACCTTCTGCCCGAGCTTGCCGTCCATATCCCGCCGGCGCGCGTGTTCGACAAGCCGATCTATTCACCGTGGCTGAGCGGCGAACTGGCTGGTGTGCTTCAGTCCGAAGGCGTCGAGGAAGTCATCGTCAGCGGTGGTGAGGCCGATATGTGCGTTTTGGCGACCCTGCTCGGCTCCATCGATTTGGGCTACCGAACGATCCTCGCGGAGGACGCCATCTGCAGCGCGTCCGATGAGGCCTATGAGAACATCCTGAAGCTCTTCACCAAGCGGTACTCCCACCATGTCGAGGTCGCGCCGGTGGAGGCAATTCTGGAATGCTGGCGATAGCGGAGAGGCGGCGCCCCCGACCAGCGGACTGCTTTTCCTTCGGAACATCTCGCCACTTTCTTAGTTCGATCGGCGTCGGCGCGTTCCGCGTCCCGAATGCGCCGTCTTGGGCGTCAGGCGTCCTATCGAAAGGCTCCCCCGTTCACCCCTTTGCGGGCGAGCCTTCCATCGGTCCAAGATTTGCGGGCCGTGATGGCGTTTGCGTCAGGCCCTGAGTTTAACAGGATTGAAAGAAGTAGTTCAGGCGGAACGAAAGCGAGATCCGGGAATTAGGTACAAGCATTCGAACATTACTTGCAGGAGGACGAAATGGGACGAGGTATTCTGCTCTGGCTGCTTGGCGTTCCGATTCCGATCATCATCCTTTTGATGCTTTTCGCACGTTAGGAGCCGACGATGACCGACGCCTATTCGACAATGGACGAACCCGCAACGATTGAGACATCATCCTCCGCCGTCAACTGGGGACCAATCGTGGCCGGCGCTTTCGCGGCGGCCACTTTGACCGTCATCCTCATGCTTGTCGGTTCCGGACTCGGTTTGGCGATGATGTCGCCATGGGGTAGCCCTACCCTGATGACATTTGCGGTGTCGACCGCGGTCTGGCTGGTCATCGTGCAATGGCTGTCGTCTGCGCTGGGCGGCTACGTCGCAGGGCGGCTTCGCACCAAGTGGGTCAACGTGCACACCGACGAGGTGTATTTCCGCGACACCGCGCATGGATTCCTGGCCTGGGCCCTGGCTACGCTGCTCGTGGCCACGGTCCTCGGCTCGGCGGTCTCCGGAATCGCGGGGACGGGCGCCCAGGCGACGACTGGTTTGCTGAGCGGCGTGGCCGCCGGTGCGGCTTCGCAGGCTTCTTCGGCGCAAACTCCGTCCGCTAACGATCTCGCCGGCTATTTCGTGGACGCGCTCTTCCGGCCGGCCGGCAACGCGGCCGCGCCTACAGCGGCGGCAACGCCCCAAAACAACGCGGACGCCGCGGCACAGGCCGCACGCATACTGACAGTCAGCGCTGCGAACGGCGAAATGAGCGCGGATGACAAGGCGTATCTTGCTCAACTCGTGGCATCCCGCACGGGCCTTCCCCAGGCTGAGGCGCAGAAGCGGGTCGACGAGGTCCTGGCGCGTGCCGAGGACGCCAAGAACAAAGCCAAGGCAGCCGCCGATAAGACCCGCAAGGCGAGCGCCACCGCTGCACTGGTTGGCGCGCTGTCGCTGGTGATTGGCGCGTTCATCGCCGCGGTCGCGGCAGCGCTAGGCGGCAGGCAAAGAGACGAAGACGAGGCGGGCTATTTGCGCAGCGACTCCCGGACGGTTACGACCGCCGTCGGCTAAGCATGTCTCCCGAAAGTGGGAACCAGTTTCGGGATAAAGACATGCGTAAATCAAAAACCTAAGCGCATGGAGCGAATCTGAAAGATTGCGACGCGCTTTAGAAGTGGTTCGCCGCTTCACGGAACCGGCGAACTCACTCTATCTCTTTCTTTTGACGCAATTTCCAGCGGAAGCCGCTCACACTTTTCCTGAAATTGCTCTAATGGCGCGAAGCGGGACGGCAGCCGTGAAATTGAGACCGCTCGGAGCGAACCGCAACTCCACCGTCGCCCCGAGCTCGTAAGGCAAGGTCCGCTCGAGCACCTCGAATCCGAAGCCGCGCCGTTCGGTCTGTTTTAGATCGTCAACACCGCTCTCAGCCCATACGAAGCGAAGCAGATCTTCCTCCAAACGCCATTCGATGTCGATGCGGCCACTCCGGCTCGAGCTGGCAAGCGCCCCGTATTTCAACGCGTTCGTTGCCAGTTCGTGGATGGCCAAGCCCATCGTCTCGGCAGCCTTGGGGGCGAGCGTCAAAGGCGGCCCCTCGATCGTCAGGTTATCGCCCTCCCGCCCGCCGGCGGCGCGCAATTCCTCGGCGACGATCGATGCCAGGTTGATCTCGATCGACGGACGGCGTGTGATCGCCGCCTGCACGCGGGCGAAGGCGTTGATGCGACCCTCCAGGTGAGCCGCGGCTTCGTCCAGGGATTCGCTTTTCTCCATCGTACGCCGCACGATGGAGCGGATCACGGCCAGCGTGTTGCGCATATGATGCTGCAATTCCGCGAAGCGAGCCTGCTGCTGTTCCTCGGCTTCTTTCTGGCGCGTGATGTCCTGGCCCACGCCACCGATATGGGCAACCTTTCCCGCCTCATCACGCATCGGAAAGCCGGAATCGCGCAGCCAGCGCATCTCGCTGTCGGCCGGCCGGCAGATTCGGTATTCGAAGGTTGCGCGTTCGCCGTCGCGTATGCGCGCGATCTGGCCCAGCACATGCTCGCGATCCTCGGGTACGATAAGGCCGATCCAGGTGGCGAAGTTGTCGCCGGCCAGGGCCTGTTCACGACTCATCCCGTAAATCGCCTCGAAGACAGGCGTCAGGTATTCCCACTGCAGCGTGTCGGCATTGCGGGCCCAGAGCACGTCCGAGGTGGCTTCGGCGAAATCCCGCAGGGTCTCGTCGCTCTCACGCAGCCGGGCTTCGGCACGCGCATGCCCGCGCAAGGCCGTCTTGACATCTGCCAGACCGGGTTCAAGCGGCTTGTTGGGCGGGCCCTTGGACATCACTCCTCGTTGGCATCGAGATGCCTGCCCTCGCGATCGAGATGCAGATAATTGGGATTGAACAGCGCGACATCCTGCAGTGCCTGGAGGTTGGGAATGGTCAGCGTCCTGTCCTTCAGCACGATGAGATTCGAGGCGCGCAGCTCCTGCAGCGTGCGATTGACGTGAACCGTCGACATGCCCAGCGTCTCGCCCAGTTCCGTCTGCGTCAACGGGAATTCGCAACTGCTGTCGCTTGTGCAGCCGGCGGCCTCCAGCCGGATGAACAGCTCGCACAACAGATGCGCCATCCGCTCGAGCGCATCGCGCTGGCCGAGGTTGACCGTCCACTCGCGCTGGATCGCCGCCGCGACCAGCGATTCCCACCACAGAGCCTGAGTGATGCGCGGATGTCCGATCATCATCTCGTCGAAGGCGGCGCGCGAAATCTCCGAGACCGCGACTGGCGTGATGGCGCCGATCGAGTGGTCCATTTCTTTCAGGATGAAGACGTTGAGGTCGCAGAGATCGCCGGGGAGGAAGAAAGCAATGATTTGCCGCCGCCCGTCCTCGAGGGTCTTATAGCGGCAGGCCCAGCCCTCGTTGATCAGGTTGATGAACTCAGGTTTCTCGCCTTCGTGGATGATGTCTTCGCGCGCGGCGAAGCGTCGGACGCGTTGCGCCGCAATTCTGACCAGCATCTCCTTGTCGGCCTGCGAAAGCCGCGTGAATTTCTCAAGCTTGCGGATCAGAGGTCGCCTCATCCCAGTCCTCTTTCCCGTGATACACACAATGATGCGGCGGCGACCTTACCTATGTTAATGTCGGACCGCGTAAGACGGTCCAAATGACTCCCCGCGGGAGGCTTGCCATGAACGAGAAATTCGCCGGCGCTCGTGTTCTGGTCATGGAAGACGAGTATTTTCTGGCTGAGGATATCACAAAAGCCCTCTTGGGGCTCGGGCTGACGGTCATCGGTCCCTTCGCGACCCGTGACAAGGCCTTGAATTCCCTTGACCTGGATTGCGTCGACGCCGCCATACTTGATCTCGATCTGGCCGGTGGCATCGACTTTGCCGTGGCGGACGCGCTGCTGGAAAGGCGGCTTCCGTTTGTGTTCGCCACCGGCTATGATGCCGCTGCCATCCCCCCACGCTTTGCTGAGATTCGCAGGTTCGAAAAACCTTGCGACGCAACGGAATTGGCGCGCCACATTGTGGACATGACGCGCGAGTCGCTGCCGATCCCTTGCGATCGATAATGGGTTTGGTGCTGGACTAGATGGCCGTCAAATCGAAGCTCACGACATGACTATGCCTGACGGCCGATCGCGCGATCATGTTGCTCAATTGCGGCCTCTCGACGGAGCAATCCGGCATGACGGTCAAGATGGCCCTCGTGGCCGCGGCGACCGACACCGGCGTGTGCTGCGAGGAACGCGTTTCCATGTAGTGTTCGATAAGCTCGTTCAGCCGCACAGGATGATATTTGATCACGCCGCAACCTCCCGCGCTTTTGTGATGTTTGCATTTGGTAATTGCGCCCTGCCTCGGGCCAAGCATTAACCCATGCGAGGGAGGCGAAAATTCTTTGGAAGCTTGGGCGCGGTCAAGAATCCGATCCCAAAAAGGGCCCGCCTCGCCTGGGGGTAGAGTTAGGCGGGCCCTCCGGCTCTCTTCGGTTGCCACCGTCTTGTAAGCCAGGGCCGAAATTTATCCGAGCCCGGAAAGAGTCGCTTTAACCTGCGTTATTGTCGGGGGCCTGAGCCGGGCGCAGATATGTTCAGCGTCACCCGGCGGACCCGGTTGAGTGGCGCCCGGGGTCGCCCGCGAGGCGCTCAGCCAAGCAACTAGAGAACAAAATGGTCTCCGCTGCCAATGGCTATGACTTTTCCGACATCAAGGCTGTTGCGCGCGAGCTGGTGCAGTCCGATCCGTCCGTGTCGATAGAGGACATAGTCCGCTCGCTTTACGAAGATCTCTACGAAGGCCAACCCTGCCCGCCGGCGTTGATTGAAGCCGTCAAGCAAGCGTTGCAGCACCCGGCGAGCGGGCAGACAGGCGCGGGTGGTACCTGATGTGCGCCGCTCTTATCCGCTTCGAGCTGCATCGGCCGCTGAGAGTTGTCATGGCAGTGCTGGAGCGGTTTGTCGGCTGAAGGGAACATGCGGCTTCCCACGGTGTTCGGCATCATGGATGATCTGCGCTCGCATCGCATCCAGCTCGACCTGGAACATCTTCTCCAAACCCGCCGACGCGCGAAGCGTCTGATCGGCGAAACCGGTTCGGCTATCGCCAGAAGTCGGATTGTGCTGCAGCAGTCCCGACAGTTGCTGGCCAAGATCGGGCGGGACAGAAGCCTTGATCCACCTTGGCAAAATGCTCAAGGCACCCGGCGAGAAGCGCGCAGCCAGAAATAGCGTCAGGCTTGGTCGCCCAGGAAAATCCTGGCGTCCTTTGCGGCGTCTACGAAAGCCTGGCGCGCCACGCGTGGGGGCTTCTCGTCCCGCAGCACCGCAAGGCACGCCCTGATGGCGTGATGCCGGGCGCGGGAGTTGGGCTTCGGCCAGGTATGCAGAAGGACGTCGGCCGCATCCAGCACAGTGATCACCACCCGATCACGATCGATCCGGCCGGGCTGCACGATAACCGGTTTGCGAAAACGTTTGCTGCGTCTTGAGCGCATGATCGCTTTACCGCTGACCATTCGCCCAAAGAGAAGCGCTCGATCCCCGCCGCCATCAACAACCTATGTTAAGGCGGCGGCGCAATCATCGTGCAACATGGGTTGGCCTTTGTCCCTCACTTAGGCCAGGCCCGGCCTGCAATCCTGTGTCACGGACGAAAACGCAGGTCGGGCTTCATCCGCACGGGTCATGGCGAGCTGCCAGCGTGTTCAAGCCACCAACGACTGATGTGCGGTCTCCGTTCCGACAGCGGAACATTTGATCCTTTCACCGGTTAGCGCACCACCGGCGCCTCTGCTTGCGGGAGAACAGCCTTCAACCCAGGAAGGAAGATCAATGTCAGGCACCGACTTGTGGTTCATCGTCGTCGCGGGCGGTCCCCTTATTCTCATGCTCGTGATCGTCTACGTTCTCCTTACCCGCCGCCGCCGCGGACCGGCAGAGCGGCGCGAGAGCGACCGGGCAACCCAGCGTCTGTACCGGGACGAAGGCGACTAGCGCCTCTGTCCTGGCGAAGCTCGTCAAAGCGTGACATCAAGCGCGGAACAACGCCGGTCTGCCGCTGTTTACCGAAACATGGGAATGAAGATCGAAAGCCGGAGCAACGGTTGATGGCCAATGACGAGTTGCCGGGAGTGCTGGCGACGCTGCCGGTTATCGATGCAAAGGCGGAGCCGACGCTGAAGAGCGCGGAGGCGGAAGCATTCTACACGCATGCAATCCGCGAACTTGCCGCCACCGACATTCCGTTTCTGGTTGCCGGGACCTATGCCGTCAGCGCCTATACCGGCGTCGTGCGCCAGACCAAGGATCTCGACATCTTCTGCAAACCCGGCGATTGCCCACGCATCCTCACCCATTTCAAGGATATCGGCTACGCCGTCGAGATCGAGGACGATCGCTGGCTGGGCAAGGTCTTCGAAGGCCCGCATTTCTTCGACGTGATCTTTGCTTCCGCCAACGGGACAATGCAGGTCGAGGACCAGTGGCTGGAGCATGCCCGCCAGGTCGAGCTGCTGGGCAGCCGCGTCAGGATCATCGGCCCGACCGAGCTTATCTGGTCGAAATGCTTCATCCAGGACAGGGGCCGGCATGACGGCGCCGACATCGCCCATACCATCCTCAAGGCGCATGAGCAGATCGACTGGCAAAGATTGCTGTCCTATCTCGACACCCACTGGGAGGTGCTCTTGATCCAGCTGCTGAATTTCAGATGGATCTATCCCAGCGAGCGCGACCACATCCCCGACTGGCTGCTCGACAATCTGCTCGGCCGGCTCGCCAGGCAGCGGCAACTGCCTTCGCCGCGGATGAAGATCTGCCGCGGCCGGCTTTTGTCGCAGGTCGACTACGAGATCGACGTCAAGGAATGGGGCTTCGCCGGCGTCGGCGGCGTTGGAGAATTCCGCGATGGCTGAACAAAGCAGGACAGGCCGCAAAGCGAGCGGCAACGGCAAGGTCAAGATTGCCGCCATGGGCGATCTGCATGTTCAGGAAGATGCGCAGACGTCCTACCGCGACCTGTTCGGCGAGGTTTCCCGAGAAGCAGACGTCCTGGTGCTCACCGGCGATCTCACCAATCTCGGCAAGCCGAAGGAGGCCGAGCTCCTCGCGGAGGATTTGCGCGCCTGCTCCATTCCCGTGGTAGCGGTGCTCGGCAACCACGATTACGAATCCGGCTGCGTCGACCAGATCGCGGCGACGCTCCGGCAGGCCGGTGTCTATCTCCTCGATGGGCAAGCGACGGAGCTGATGGAAGTCGGCTTTGTCGGCGTTAAAGGTTTTGTCGGCGGCTTCGGCCCGAGGATGCTTGGCTCTTTCGGCGAGCCGGCGATCAAGGCCATGGTGGCCGAGAGCGTCAACGAGGCGATGCGGCTCGAGAACGCCATGCGGCAGGTCCGCGCCAAGCGCACGCTGGTGGTGCTTCACTATGCGCCGATCGCGGAGACGGTCGCCGGCGAGCCGCCGGAAATCTTTCCGTTCCTCGGATCGTCGCGGCTTGCCGAAACGATCGACCGGTTCAAGGTGAGCGCGGTCGTGCACGGCCATGCCCACCGTGGCACTTTCGAGGGCCAGACTCCCGGCGGCGCCAAAGTCTACAACGTCGCCATGCACATCACGAAGCCGACGGGCCGGCCCTACGCGCTGCTCGAAATCTGAACGTCAGACCTCGTCGAACCGGCTGCCTTCCTTGGAAGGGTCCTTCGACAGGACGCGTTCTTCTTCGTGATCAGGCAAGGCTTCATCGCTGTCTTGGAAGGGGTTGTCGTCATCCTCTTCCGGAAGGTCGCCTTCCGCTTCGGCATCGTCCTGCGGATCACCGTTCACCGCGACGCTGTCAGGCAGGATCCTGCTGCCCTCCAGAGCGTCCCAGTCCTGCTGCTCGATGGTCGGCGCTTCGGTTTCGTCGGCCTTTGCAGGCCGCTGTTTGTCGCGCGGGTCCATGACGTTCTCCATTTCTGAGCTTCAAGTGAAGAACCTCTCGCCGAAACAGTTGTTCCGCTTCATATCCAAGCACGGATGGTTGGCGCGGCTGCCCGGGAACAGCACTGCGCCTTGTGACTTATCGTGCCGAACCGGGAACTTTCATGCCTCGCCAGCTCGATCTCAGAAGCGGCACGCCTGTCTGGTCTGCCTATCGCTCGCCCGCGGTGCCGGCGGAACGCCTGACCCGAGATGCAAAGACCGACGTCCTGATCGTCGGCATGGGTATCAGCGGCGCAATGATGGCCGAAGCTTTGACCCGCGACGGCCACGCCGTTATTTGCATCGACAGGCGTGGGCCGTTGCAGGGCTCGACGGCCGCGACGACGGCGCTCGTCGAGTTCGAGATCGATCAACCGCTGACAAGGCTGTCCAGGATGATTGGAGGCGATGCCGCGCGGCAGGCCTGGATTCGCTCGCGGCTGTCGCTGCTCAACCTGCGCGGACGCATCGCGGAACTCGATATCCGCTGCCGGTCGGCCGAGACGCCGTCACTCTATTTGGCCGGCAATCGGCTCGATGCACCGGAGCTGCGCAGCGAGGCCGAAGCGCGTCGCGAGGCAGGCATTGGAGCGTCCTTCCTGCCACGCAAGAAGCTGAGAGACGATTTCGGGATAGAGCGCGCCGCAGCGATTCTGAGCCATGGCAATCTGGCGCTCGATCCACGCAAACTGACGTCCGGACTGCTGATGAGGGCGCTGCACCGCAAAGCGCGGTTCTATGCGCCGGCGGAAGTGACGGCGATCGAAGATACCCGCCTCGGCGTGATGGTGGCGACGCGCCAGGGTCCGAGGATCCATGCTCGCCATCTTGTGCTCGCGACCGGCTACGAACTGCTCGATATCGTGCCGAAGATACGCCATCGCATCATCTCGACATGGGCGATTGCCACCCGGCCGCAGCCGGAGAAGATCTGGCCGCTCGCCGCCCTGATCTGGGAAGCTTCGGACCCTTATCTCTATCTCAGGGCGACATCCGATGGTCGCGTGATCTGCGGCGGCGAAGACGAGGAGTTCACCGACGAGGAACGGCGCGACGCCCTGATCGCGCAAAAGACGGACCGACTTGAGGAGAAACTCGGCAAAATCTTCCCGCGACTCGACGCGGCTGCGGAATTCGCCTGGACCGGCTCGTTCGGAGCCACCGATACCGGACTTCCGATTATCGGTAGTGTGCCCGGCCACCCGCGCGTTCATGCGGTGATGGGCTACGGTGGAAACGGAATCACGTTTTCACAGATCGCGTCCGAGATTGTCTCGGCTTCCATCGCCGGCAAGGAGGATGCGGATGCAAGCCTCTTCGCGTTCAAGAGATGATCGGCAATGCTATCTCCGATAGAGTAGAAGGCTACGCGATCTGCTCGAACGTGCACTGCCGCGGCGCCTTGTCCGGCCGCCAGCGCAGCAACCTTGTGCCATGCCGGAAGCGTTCACCGGTGACATGGTCGAAACGAACCTCGACGACCAGGTCCGGCTTCACCGGCTCCCATTCACCGCTGCGCTCCGTGCTCCAGCGGCTCGGACCGCCCGGCGCCTTGCCGGTGAAGCCCGGCCCTCCACGCAAGGCCTCGAGCTTCGCCGTGAGCGCCGCGCGGTCTTCATTGGCGATGGTTGATGTGAAGCCGACATGATCGAGCTGCCCATTGTCGTTGTAGAGGCCGAGCAGAAGCGATCCGACCTGCCGTTTGCCGTTCAGATACCGGAAGCCGCCGACCACGCAGTCGGCGGTGCGCAGCCGCTTGACCTTGACCATCGCGCGCTCGCCCGGCCGATATGGCTCGTCGAGCATCTTGGCGACGACACCATCGGTCGAACCGCCGGCGCCTTGCAGCCAATGCCTGGCGGTGGCGACATCGGTGGTAGATCGCGACAGCTGGAGGCCGGGAGTGGCCGCCTTGGACAGAAAGGCCTCCAAAGCCTCGCGCCGGGCCCGCAGGGGTCGTTCGAGCATGATCTTGCCTCCCGGGGCGACCAGCATGTCGAACAGGATCAGCCGCGCCGGCGTCTCGATGCTGAGCTTGCGGATACGGCTCTCCGCGGGGTGCAGCCGCATCTGCAGCGCATCGAAGGAAGCGCGACCGTCGATCTCGATGACGATCTCGCCGTCGACGACGAAATCCTCCGCATCGACGCTCTGCATCATCGCCATCAATTCGGGAAAGTAACGGCCAAGCGGCTTTCCGGATTTCGCCCTGAGATCGACGGCCTTGCCGTCCTTGAAGGCAAGGCAGCGGAAGCCATCCCATTTCGGCTCGTATTGCCAAGAACCATTTCCCTCGGGCAAGGCTTCCGCCGTTCGCGCTTCCATCGGCGGCGTTTCCAATGGCAACGGCAAGTCGCTGCGGGGCGCCGCTACCATCGTTCTTCCGTGTCGTGGTGCGGCAAGTCGATGCCGCAGCAGACCCAGCCGAGCCGTTGCGAGGAACCGTAATTGTGACGCGGCTCAAGCCCGGACGGATCGTCAAAGGTCCCGATATGCATCGCGACCTCGTAAGGGTTCGCGTCGTAGGCAAGGGTAAGCGGCGTACCGCAGGACTGGCAGAAGCTTCTGCGGGCGATCGGCGAGGAGCGGCGGTAGGCTGGTTCCATGGTCAGCCACGAGAGGCCGGCGACAGGCGCCCAGCCAAGCACGGCGAAGGCGCTTCCGGTCGTGCGCCGGCACATATCGCAATGGCAGTAATGCACGCGCGGCTCCCCCGTCAGGCGGTAGCGGATATTGCCGCACAGGCATCCGCCATATCGCTCGAAGGCTGCGTTTCGCGTAGAGACGTCCGCATGTTCCATCAAGCTTGAACGCTCGATCGAAGATGCGGTTTCGGGAGTGCGAGATTTTACGCGTCGAGATCGATCAGGGCGATGCCGAGGCCCGGTCGTTTCGTGCGCCGCAAATGGACGGGCGATTCCGTCACCGTGACTTCGAGGGTCGGCTTCACCACGCCTTCCAGCAGGTGCCCACCGCGGGTGGATCCGTCGCTCAGGCCCAGCACCGCATGCAGATGCAGACTTGGCTTGCCGCTGTCGTCGACGGCGATGTCGCCGATGGCGCTCAGCACCTCACACTGCTCGTCGACCGGTAGCTTGCGGTAGGATTTCGAGCCGAAATCGAACCAGCCGACCGTTGCTCTTTCGAAAGCGCCGATTGCCGTCAGCGAGGCGCCGGCAATTCCCTTCTGCCCCGCGAAAGCGGTGAGGGAGGCGAAGGCTTCCTCGCCCGGATCGAGCACGACCACGAATATTCGTTGTCCAGAGGTTTCAGTGACCAGCTTCGATTTCATGATGCCCTACTGACGGAGAGATGGACTGGCACAGAACGCCTCGCCACGCCGCATGTTCCCGGCGAAGCCTCGCGGCACTCCGATTGAGCAGGAGCCTCACAGTTTGGTGAAGTGTCGCGGTTCTGCGTTCAGCGCCGGAACAATGGAACCATCGAAAAGTTAGCGCACAAGACCAGCCAGCCAGGAGCGAGCCATGTCCCAGCCTTCAGTCGCATCAAACAACGGGTTCAGTCGAAGAAGGTTCATGGCAGGTACTGTTTCGGCGGCGGCAGCACCGTTGCTAGCATCGACCGCGCAGGCTGAGGCGCCAGTCATCCCCCAAACAAAATTGAGGCAGCCGGTCGTAACGTCGCTCAGGATCAACGAGCAGCCCTATGAACTTTCGCTCGACACCCGAACCAGCCTGCTCGACGCCCTCCGCGACCACGCCGGCCTGACCGGCACCAAAAAGGGCTGCGACCACGGCCAGTGCGGCGCCTGCACGGTGCTGGTCGACGGCAAGCGGGTGCTGTCTTGCCTGAGCTTCGCCGTGATGAACGATGGCAAGGACATCACGACGGTCGAAGGGCTCGCCTCCAGCGACGGCAAGCTGCATCCGATGCAGCAGGCCTTCATCGACCAAGATGCCTTCCAGTGCGGCTATTGCACGCCGGGCCAGATCCTGTCGGCGATCGGTTGCGTCAATGAAGGTCACGCCGAATCCGAGAATGACATCCGCGAATATATGAGCGGCAATATCTGCCGCTGCGCCGCCTATCCCAACATCGTCGCCGCCATCCTGCAGGCGCGCGACGAGACGAAGGGAGCCTGACATGCGTCCGTTCGTCTATGAACAGCCTGCCGACATCTCCGCGGCGGTCGCGATCGCGTCCCGGTTCACGACCAGCGACGATCAACCCACGCGAGCAAATGCGCAGTTCATCGCGGGGGGTACCAACCTTGCCGACTACATGAAGCTCGGGGTGGCGGAACCCAACCGCCTGCTTGATCTCAACCGGCTCAAGGAGTCTGGACTGAGGCAAATCCGGGTGACCGATGACGGCATCCGCTTCGGCGCCTTGGTGCGTATGGGCGAGGCTGCGGATCACCGCGAGGTCAAGGAGCGCTATCCCGTCATTGCCGACAGTTTGCGTTTGGCGGCAAGCGGCCAGATCCGCAACATGGCAAGCCTGGCTGGAAACATCCTGCAACGCACGCGCTGCGAATATTTTCGCGAGACGTCTTGGCAGTGCAATAAGCGTGTGCCCGGCTCCGGCTGCGCGGCGATGGAAGGCTTCAACCGGCAGCATGCGGTTCTGGGGGACAGCGATGCATGCATCGCCACTTACCATGGCGATTTCGCCCAGGCGTTGATAGCGCTCGATGCTGTCGTCCATGCCGAAGGCTCGCGCGGCGCACGAAAGATCCCGTTCGCCAAGCTGCATCGGCAGCCCGGCGACACACCACATATCGAGACCGATCTCGCCGCCGACGAGATCATCACTGCGATCGAAGTGCCCGCCATGCCGTGGGCCCGACGCTCGCTTTACCTGAAGATCCGCGACCGCGAATCCTATGCCTTTGCGCTGGCTTCGGCGGCCGTCGCGCTCGACCTGGACGGCGAGACCGTGCGCGAGGCACGCATTGCGCTCGGCGGTGTGGCGACCGTGCCCTGGCGTGCCGGCGCGGCCGAACAAAGCCTGCAAGGCAAGAAGCTCGACGAGACATCGGCAGAAGCGGCGGCCGACGCCGCCTTCGCCCAAGCCCAACCGCGCCAGCACAACGCATTCAAAATCGAGCTTGGAAAACGAACGCTGGTGCGGGCACTGCTTGAAACCCGAGACATGAAGGTGTGACCATGGACGCTGCCGCTCCCAGACCCAAGGAGAACATGGGCGAACCGCTGCCGCGCGTCGATGCACGGTTGAAAGTCACTGGACAAGCCCACTACCCCGCCGATCTGCCCACCGCCAACATTGCTTATGGCGCGCTGGCCACCAGCAGCATTGCCAAGGGCAAGGTGACGAAGCTTCGTCTCGACGACGTCCGCGCGGTGCCCGGCCTGCTCGACATCGTCACCTATGGCGACATGGACAAGGTCGACAAACCGAAATTCGGCAATTCCGGCGCAACTTCTATCGGACCGCTGCACGACAGGAGGATCTTCCATGACGGCCAGATCGTCGCGCTCGCGGTTGCCGAGACATTCGAGGCGGCTGAAGAAGCGGCGCGGCTGATCCGCGCCGAGTACGAGGAAGAGAAGCCGACTGCGACTTTCGACAGCCCGGGGACGGCTACCATTCCTGCCGCCGGAAAGAGCCCTCTGTTCAAGGAAGATGTGAAGGCAGGCGACTTCGATGCGGCCTATGCCGATGCCGCGGTCAAGATCGACCAGCGCTATTCGACACCCACGCAGCATCACAACCCGATCGAGCTGTTTTCAACGACGGCCTTCTGGGAAGGCGACCAGCTGACGGTTCACGAGCCGTCGCAGAATGTGACCGGCTGGAAGGTCGAGCTGGCCAGGCAGTTGAAGATCGACCCTGCGAAGGTGCGCATCGTCAGCCCGTTCATCGGCGGGGCCTTCGGCTCGAAGGGGCCGATGACACCACGCACGGCAATCGTCGCGGTGGCCGCCAAGCGCCTCGGACGTCCGGTGCGCTGCGTGACCAGCCGCATGCAGGCATTCGGCACGCAGACCTATCGGGCCGAAACCCGGCACCGCATCCGCATCGGCGCCGGCAAGGACGGCCGTATCTCCGCCTTCGCGCATGAAGGCTGGGAGGTGACGTCGCGCCCGGACGCCTATGTCGTCGGCGGCACTTCGGCCACCGGCCGCATGTATGATTATGGCTCTGTGCTGACCCATGTCTCGCTGGTGCAGACGGACCGCAACACGCCGGGCTACATGCGCTCACCGCCCGAGACGCCTTATGTCTATGCGCTTGAAAACGCCATGGACGAGATGGCTGTTGCGCTGGGCATGGATCCTGTCGAATTCCGCCGGATCAACGAGCCCAAGGTGGAGCCGATCGGCAAGAAGCCGTTCTCCAGCCGCTCGCTGATCCAGTGCTACGACCAGGCGGCGGAAGCTTTTGGCTGGGCCGACCGCGATCCGAAGGTCGGCGCGATGCGCGACGGCGACTGGCTGGTGGGCATGGGGTGCGCAACGGCGATTTATCCAACGGCCGTCGCGCCATGCGCGGCGCGCGTGCGCCTGACGGTCGATGGCGATGTGCGGCTGCAATGCGGTTCGCACGAGATCGGCACAGGCGTTCGCACGGTGGCCGGCCAGATGGCGTCGGAGCGTCTCGGCGTGAGCATCGACAAGATCAGCGTCGAAATGGGCGACAGCAGCCTGCCTCCGGCTCCGGTCTCGGGCGGGTCGATCTCCACGGCAAGTGTTTGCTCGGCGGTGCTCATGGCCTGCGACGCTATCCGAACCAAGCTCTACGCCGCAGCGACCGCGGAAGGCGGTCCGCTGGTCGGGTCCCATAATGAGGAACTCGAGCTTGCCGGCGGCAAGATCGTGGCGAAGAGCGGCGCGTCGGCCAAGGTCGGGGATGTCCTGAAAGCCATGCAGGTCGGCGCGATCGAGGAATATGCCGAGTTCGCTCCCAAGAACGCGACGCCGGAGGCGCTGAAGAAACTCTATGCCGGAACGCCGGAGTTTCATGGCGCCGACCAGGACGAGGATTCCGTGAAATACGCCTTCGGCGCCGAGTTCGTCGAAGTCCGCATCAACCGCTTTACCAGGGAAATCCGCGTGCCGCGCATTGTCGGCGCCTTTGCCGCCGGCCGCATCATGAACACCCGCACGGCGCGCAGCCAGCTGATGGGCGGCATGATCTGGGGCATCGGTCAGGCCTTGCATGAGGCGACCGAGGTCGACAGGCGGTACGCGCGCTATGTGAATCGAGACCTGCAAGACTACCTTGTGCCCGTCAATGCCGACATCAAGGACCTGCAGGTGATCCTGGTGCCGGAGGTCGACCATGCGGTCAATCCCGCCGGCGCGAAGGGCCTCGGCGAGCTCGGCAATGTCGGCACGGCCGCTGCCGTCGCCAGTGCGGTCTACCACGCCACCGGCAAGCGTATCCGCGACCTGCCAATCAGGATCGAGCAGTTGCTCGTTTGAGCGTGAGCCCATCCCCAGGCGAGGTTGCCGGTGGTAGCGCCGTAGCCGCGTACGCCATCGGGCGATAAGAGAGCGGTATCAATCGCCGGCAGGGACACCGGCATAGTTCTGCGTCTTGAAGAGCCCGGCCAGATGAGCGGCGTTGGAAGCCGCCATCTTGATCATGCTGACGACTTTCTCCGGTGTCCCGGGAAGATCGACGAAGTTGACGTCGCCCATCGCTTCTCCAACCCAGTAAACGCCGCCATTGGCGGGAACGGTGAAGCCGACATCGTTGAGCGCCTGATAGCACTCGGCATGGCAGTGGTGTGCGCCATCCTCGTTGCCGACGATCGCCACCAGCGCGACCTTGCCTGCGGCCGGCATGCGTCCGCTGTCGTCGGTCTCGGACAGGAAAGCGTCCATTCGCTCCATCACTCGCTTGGCAACGGACGACGGCTGTCCCATCCAGATCGGCAGGCCAAGGATGAAGATGTCGGCGGCCAGGATCTTTTCCCGCAACTTCGGCCAGTCGTCGCCTTCGCCCATGTCGGAGAGCACGCCGGGCTTGATATTGTGGGCGAGCGCACGTGCCGTTTCGCATCCGACGTCATGTGCCGCCAAGGCGTTCGTCAACTCAGCAAGCATTCGGTCGGTCGAGGACTCGTCATCGTCCTGAGGCATCTTGAGTGTGCAATTCAAGGCGAAAGCGGTGAGCGGCATCGAATCTTCCCGGCTGAATATGACGATCAACGCGAAGGGCAGCCACTGGTTGCCTCTTTCTGCGCAACAGCCAGCCGGAAAGAGTCAGGTGTTTTCATTGCAAGGTGGGCGTGGCCAGAATGCCGTCGCGACCTCACGCGCCTCAAGCGCGGGTTCGGTTCCGGTTAACGGAGCCGAATGTTGCAGGTTAAGTTGTTGAAGATAGTAACGAAAGAAAATCGAATTGAAAAACAAATACCTACATGCAGGGATGCGCAACCGGAAGTTGATGGTGCCAGAGGCGGAATCTAAGTGAAAAAAATCTGGTTATGCGTTCAGATACTTAGAACAAGGTCAACCGCAGTTGCTACCAACAAAAATACCAACAAAATATTTCTGTGGATAGGTTCGGTTCCCGAATAGAACCTGTCCGTCTCTTGCCACTGTATCTCAGATGGCGTGCGTGATCGAGCCGAAGGGTTCGCTACGTGATCCCTGAGGCAGCGTATCCGAGATTGAAACCCTCATCATTTTGGGATTGGCGAAGCGAGCGTCTTTCAATCTTAGGCGTGTCCGGGAGTCAAAGGCGCTAGGAAGGTCAGCTTTGCGCCTCTAACTTGCCATTAAAGGCGGCGCTCGGGTTACCTGGAAGCCGACTTCATTGCGCTCGTTAGAGTGATGGTCACGATCGCCAATAAGGTCGACGTCTCTCGGCCAACCAAAGCTGTGGGCCGCTCGTGTAGCGGAAGGTGACGCCAGCCTGGTCGAAGACGATCAGACGGCGGTTCGAGATCGCGACCCGGTGGGTGTAGCGCGACAGATAGGCGAGCACCGTTTCCGGCCCGGCGAACGGCGCCTTGGCATAGACCGCCCGGCTCCTCCTCTTGGAGTTCGCCAGACCATACGGGGAATGGGTTGACGCCTCACCGCCGCTCCGCGTTGGCACACTGCGAAGACAATGCGTCGTTCCCAGAATTCGGATGTCCGCTGATGAACGGGCAAACCGCTACACTGGAAACTCCGATCCGCCTTCCGTGCGCACCGGCCAATAGCGTTTGACGACTCAGGAGAGCTTCCTAAGCAGGAAATCAAAGAACCGATCCTCGTCGGCGCGGGCGACATTGATCCTGATGCCGGCCGCCATCGGATTCTGCTTGTCCAGGCAAAAGACGCTGCCGGGGGCTATGAAAATCCCTTCCTGGGCCCCGAGCCTCGCCAGTTCGATATCGTTGATGCCCTGCGGCAGCATCAGATAGAGGTAATAGCCTCCGCCATTCCCTGCGAAGATCGAATGCCCGGACCGGGCGAGGGCGTCGTGGACCCGATTGGCGGCGGCCTCGATACGCTGGCCGAGGCGCTTCAAATGGCGGTCGTAATGCCCTTCCGACGCCACCCGGTGGAGTAGCCGCTCGACATGGCCGGAGCTGTTGACGGTGGTCAGCATCTTGAGCTCGGCAAGCGCCGCGATCTTGTCGGCATGGCCGGCAATGTGCCCCGAACGAAGGCTTGCCGACAGCGTCTTGGAAAACGTGCCGATCGAGATCACGTGGTTGAGCTGATCCAGCGTAGCGAGCCTGTTGGGCGGCGTCGGCGACAAGTCCGCGAACGGATCGTCTTCGACGATCGTTACATTGTGCCTGGCCGCTACCGTGAGGATCGAGTGCGCGACCGACAGGCTGATGCTGCCGCCGGTCGGGTTGTGCCCGATCGATTGCGTGATGAACAGTTTCGGCCGCTCCGTGGCGGCCTTGCTCGTAAAGTCTTCGGCATCCGGTCCGTCGGGGAGCCGCCTGACGCCGACGACGCGGACCTGGGCGAGCTTGAGCTTTGCAAACAGCGGATAATAGCCTGGCTCGTCGACCAGGACGACGTCGCCAGGCGTCAGGAAGGCCCTGATCACCAGGTCGAGCGCGTGATTGGCGCCGAAGGTGAGGATGATGTTCTTCTCGGACGCCTGGATATGCTGTTTTTCCAGCCGCCTGGCAATCTGCTGCCGCAGCGGCGGGAAGCCCCATGCGGAGCCATAGCCGTCCGTGCTGGAGGACGGCCCTCTGCCCACGAGGCCGAGATGACGCCGGATTTCGGACTCCTCGGTCCATGAGGCTGGCGGACGGCCGTCACCAACCCTGATCTCGAAGCTCTCTTCCAACTGCGCGTTGAGCAGCGACACGATGTCGACCGCTTCCGACAGATGCTTGGGCCGGCCTGCCGTCGGCTGCGCGGACTTGGCGACCACGAAGCCCGACCGCGGCTTGGACACGATGTATCCACCGGCCGCGAGGCTTTCATACGCCTCGACGATGGTGTTTTTCGAAACGGCGTATTCACGTACCGCGTTGCGGATCGAGGGCAGCTTGCTGCCGGGAACCCGATCCCCCGACTGGATCTGCTCGATCAGTCGCGCCGCCACATTCTCCGCCAGGGTTACGGCGCCTTGTCTGCCGCCTGAAGCAGCCATCTGCAGATCCCTCTTATGGGTACAGATAAAGACAATTTCTCATATCTGTACCTTATGTGGATGGTAACAATGATCCATCTTGCCGCAAGAAGAAAATGACACATTGCGTGGGAGGCGCTTGTGACAGATCCCCAGAAGGGCGCAGCGCGCCCCTCCGTCAACTCGCGGCTTGAAAATCTGCGCAACCTTGCGCCAGCGGAGCGTCTGGCCCGGGTCGCCGATGCCGTGGCTCTGACCGAGGCGGAGCACGGGACCTTCGGGCCGGGCGGCCTGCCGCTGACGCTGGCCGACGGGATGATCGAGAACGTGATCGGCACATTCGAGCTGCCGATCGGGGTCGCCACGAACTTTACCGTGAATGGGCGGGACTACCTGATCCCCATGGCCGTCGAGGAGCCTTCCGTGGTGGCGGCGGCTTCTTTCATGGCGCGGCTGGCGAGAAAGAGCGGCGGCTTCTTCACCTCCAGCTCCGGTCCCATCATGCGGGCTCAGGTACAGGTCCTGGAGCTGCGCGACCCGCATGGCGCCAGGGCGCGCATCCTGAAGGAGCGGGACGCGATCATCGCGGCGGCCAACGTCAAGGATAAGGTCCTCGTCTCGCTCGGCGGCGGCTGCCGCGACGTCGAGGTTCATGTGTTCGATCAGACGGCGGCCGGACCGATGGTCGTGGTTCATCTCATCGTCGACGTGCGCGACGCCATGGGCGCCAACACCGTCAACACGATGGCTGAAGCGGTGGCGCCGATGATCGAGGCCATCAGCGGTGGGGTGGTGCGGTTGCGCATCCTTTCCAACTTCGCCGACCTGCGCATCGCGCGCGCCATGGTGAGGATCGCCCCCGAGACGCTCGAGACCGCGGAATACAAGGGCGACCGGATCGCCCGCGGCATTGTCGAGGCTTGCGCGCTTGCGATCGTCGATCCCTATCGCGCCGCCACGCACAACAAGGGGATCATGAACGGCATCGATCCGCTTGTCGTGGCCACGGGCAACGACTGGAGGGCCATCGAGGCCGGCGCGCATGTGTGGGCGTCCCGTTCCGGGCGCTACACGTCCCTGTCGACCTGGGAGCTCGACGCCGAAGGGCATCTCGTCGGCACGCTGGAGATGCCGATGGCGCTGGGACTCGTCGGTGGCGCGACCAAGACGCACCCGGCCGCGCGCGCCTGCCTGAAGATACTTGGCGTTGAAAGCGCGCAGACCCTGGCCGAGGTGGCTGTGGCGGTCGGCCTTGCCCAGAATATGGGCGCGCTTCGCGCGCTGGCGACCGAAGGCATCCAGCGCGGGCACATGGCGCTGCATGCCCGCAACATCGCCATCGTGGCGGGGGCGACTGGAGACGAGATCGATAGGATCGCGTCCTCGCTCTCCGCCAGCCACGACGTGCGTGTCGATCGCGCCAGGGAGTTGCTCGAGCAGATGCGGGCGGAGAAGGTATGAACCTTCGTCTTGATGGCGGTGAGCCCGTCGCCTCGACTAGCGTGCGATGATCGGCGCCGCTTCGCTGCCCGGCATCAAACCAAGCCATTGGAAACCAAGACGTGACTGAAGTGGACCCCAACAGCGATTTTCCAGTGCGGAGCGGTCCGCTCGCTGGCCTTGTCGTCCTCGACATAACGCGCGTGGTCGCCGGGCCGTTCTGCTCGATGCTGCTCGCGGACCTCGGTGCGTCGGTGATCAAGATCGAGAATCCGGAAGACCCGGATTATGCGCGCACCTTTCCGCCTTTCGTCGGCGATGAAGGTCGCGAGCTCAGCGCCTTCTTCACCCAGTTCAACCGCAACAAGCTCGGTCTCACCGTCAATCTCAAGTCGCCCGAGGGCAAGGCGCTACTCAAACGGCTGGTGAGAAAGGCCGATGTCCTGGTCGAAAACTTCCGGCCGGGCACGATGGACAAGCTCGGCCTCGGCTACGAGGTGCTCAAGGCCGAGAACCCGCGCCTGATCTATACTGCCATCAGCGGCTTCGGCCGTACCGGTCCCAACTCCTCCAAACCCGCTTACGACAACACCGGCCAGGCGGCTGGCGGCTTGTGGTCGATGAACGGCTATCCGGATCGGCCGCCGGTCAGGGTCGGCACGATCATCGGCGACCTCGCGGCGGCGCTCTATGCCGCGATCGGCACGCTGGCCGCCTTGCGCCAGGTCGACAAGACTGGGATCGGCCAGGTGGTCGACGTCTCGCAGCAGGACTCCGTCCTGACGCTTACCGAGAATGCCGTCGTGCGCTACACGGCCAGGAAAGAGATCGCTTCGCCGCTGGGCAACGACCATCCGTTCGTGCGCCCCTATGGGCAATTTCCCTGCAAGGACGGCTATGTGTTCTTCGGCGGCTACACCGACAAGTTCTGGGCCATCACCTGCGGCCTGTTCGGCGAGCCCGACAAGGCGACGGATCCCGAAATCGATACGATGGAGAAGCGCTTCGACCCGGTCGTTGCCGAGACCAAGGTCAAGCCGCTGCTCGATCGATGGTTCAGCCGCTACACCAAGGCCGAACTTGAGGAGCTCGCCGGCGACCAGGTGCCGCTGAGCGCCATCAAGACCATCGCGGAGGTGGTCGAGGACCCGCACATAGCCGCCCGCAACATGATCGTTCAGGTCCCGATAGGGCGGCAGCTTCTCGGTATGTTCGGGCTGCCCATCAAGCTCTCCGAAATGGCCGAGGCGGCGCCGCAGAAGGCGCCGGCGCCCGGCGAGCACAACGATCTCATCCTTGCCCGGCTGGTCGGGCTCTCGCCCGAAGAACTGGGCGTCATGAAATCGCGAGGGACGGTCTAGCGATGGCGATCGATTTCGACGTCGACGGCCCTGTGGCCACGATCCGGATCAACCGTCCGGAAAAGCTCAATGCCTTGAACCTGGCCATGTATGAGGATCTGGGCCGTGCCTTCAACGAGGTGCGCGACGACGACCGGATCCGAGTGGCGGTGCTCGCCGGAGCCGGAGACCGGGCCTTCTGCGTGGGCGCCGACCTGAAAGAGTCCATTCCGGCGCTGGCTTCCGACAGCTTCGACATTTCCGCCTGGGACCCGGCGCATATCAAGACCGCCGGTTTCTACAAGCCGGTGGTAGGCGCCGTCCGCGGCCTGTGCATCGGCGGCGGTTTCGAGCTTATGCTGGCCACCGATATCAGGATCGTGGCCGAAGACGCCATTTTCCAACTGCCGGAACCAGCCCATGGCTTCGTTCCCGCAGGCGGCACGCTCGTCCGCCTGGTGCGCCAGATCGGCTACGCGCACGCGATGGAGATCCTGTTGACGGGAAGGCGGTTCACGGCGGCCGAGATGCTCGCCTGGGGCGTCGCGAACCAGGCCGTGGCGAGCGGCGAGGTCGAGCGCGTGGCGCGCGGCGTCGCCGACCGCATCGCTTCCTTCAGCCCGACGGCCATCCAGACGATCAAGGAGGCGGTGCTGACGTTGCAGCACCTGCCGCTCGGCGACGCCTTCCAGCAGGAAGCGCGCCTCGGGCAGCGCACCTTCACAAGCGACGACGCCAGGCGCGGTCTCGACGTTTTCGCCAACAAGGGCAAGTGACCGTGGCTACAGCTTCCGAAAAGATGGCGCCGAGCGCGACACCGAAGACCAGGCACCGGATCGGCCTCACCCAGGAACTGATCGTGTTCGTCGTCGCGGTCCTGCTCTTCATCTATTTCTCCGTCGCCCTCAACGGATTCTTGAGCTCGGAGAACATCCTCAACCTGATCCGCAACGTCGCCATGCTGGGCATGCTCAGCCTCGGCATGGCGGTGGTGGTCATCGGCCGCGGCGTCGACCTTTCCCTGGTCGCGGTGATGGCGGTGTCGCTCACTTTGTCGATCGTGCTTGCCAACCAGGGCTACGCGTTCTCGACCGCCTTGGCTCTGGGACTGGCCTTCGCCGTCGCCGTCGCGGTGGTGATGGGCTTCCTGATCGCCTATGTCGAAATCCCCGCCATCTTCGCGACGCTTGCGGTGTCGGCGATCGTCTATGGCCTCGGGCGAGGCGTGATCGCGTCGCTCGACGTCAACAACATCCCCGACAACCTGCACTGGTTCCTGTTTCTCGGGCGCGGCGCCGTGCTTGGCATCCCGATGCCGATCTGGCTCTTCGCGATCTGCTCGGCCGCGCTCTATCTCTTCCTCAGGAAGACCGGTCTCGGGCGCTTTATCTACGGCATCGGAGACAACATCTCCACGGCGCGGATCACCGGCATCCCGGTCCGTCCGATCATCATCCTGCAATATGTGATCTCGAGCGCCATGGCCTTCCTGGCCGGCTGCGCGACGGCGGCCTCCGTCGCCAGCATGAACATGCGCATGGTCAATTCCACCCTGATCTACGACGTGCTTCTGGTCGTCATATTGGGCGGCATCGGCCTCACCGGCGGGCGCGGCGGCGTCCGCAACATCCTGGTCGGCACGGTGCTGATCGGCCTGCTGCTGAACGGCATGACCATCCTCAACATCTCCTACACGGTCCAGAACCTGCTCAAGAGCACGGTGCTGCTCTTCGCCCTGGTGATAGACGCCCTTCTCAACCCCCGAGACGAACAAACATCGCAGCAAGGGGACATCTGAAACCGACAGTCATCGAATGGGAGGAACCAAGATGATGATCCTGAAATACGCGGCGGCCGCGCTCACGGCGGTATTCATTTCCACCGGTTGCGCGATGGCGCAGGAGGGCATGGCCGACGCGCTCAGACAGCCGACGCTCGATTCGCTTGCCGGCAAGAAGGTGGTCTTCGTACCGATGTCGATGAGCTTCGACCTGCCGGAAGGCTGGGCCGCGATCATGGAGAAGGAAGCCAAGCGGCTCGGCTACACGCTCGACATCCGCGACGCCAACTGGAGCACCGACACCGGCACGCGCGCGCTGACCCAGGCGATCACCGAGAAGCCGGACATCATCGTCGTGCAGAACTTCGACGTGGCGTCCTACGCGCGCACCCTGAAGAAGGCCGAGGATTCGGGCATCAAGGTCATCCAGGTCAATATGAAGTCGAGCTATCAGACCGATGCCTTCGTCGGCGCCGACTGGTATGGGATCGGACAGTATGCCGCCAACCGCATGATCGAGAAATGCGGCAAGGCGAGCGGCAAGAGCGGCAAGATCGCCATCGTCCAGGGCCCTGCCACGGCGGCGGCGAGCGTCTATCAGCTCAACGCCATCACCGAAACGCTCAAGGGGCACGACGATATCAAGATCGTCTCCAGCCAGACGGGTGACTGGGACCAGTCCAAGGCACATGGCATCGCCCAGACGGTGATCCAGCAGAACCCGGACCTCTGCGGCATCATCGGCTTCTGGGATGTCATGGATGCGGGCACCGGCGCGGCCATTCAGGAGTCCGGCAAGGACATCTACCTGATCACCTCGGGCGGCGGCAACAAGACCGCGTGCCAGGGGGTGCAGTACGGCACGTTCAACGAGGTCATCTCCTATGACGTCGAGGGCCAGGGCCGAGACCTGAACAACACCATCAAGGTGCTGCTGCAGTCGAAGGAGCCGGCCGGCTCGCTCAAATTCGCGCTCTATACGCCCAACAAGTTCATCACCAAGGACAGCATGTCCGCGACCAGCTGCTGGGACCTCGACCAGCTGAAGAAGTAGGAACCGGCCGGGCCGTTGCGCGCACGCGGCGGCCCGGCCCAAGCCGGATTTGATTGGGACGTTGTGATGGAAGCGATCGAGCGCCTCTATTTTCGTTATTTTCCTGAAAAGGTGCTTGGCGAAGTGCTGTCGAAGCGCTGGAGCGACAACGCCGTTCCGGTTTTCGCCACGATCCTCACGGTCGGTTTCTTCCTGCTGGAAAATCCGCATTTCTTCACGCTCGACAGCGTGACCGAGACGTCGCGCCAGCTCTCGGAGTTCGCGCTGGTGGTCGTGGCGATGGGCATCGTGCTGCTTGCCGGCGGGCTTGACCTGTCGGTGGGCAGCGTCTTTGCGCTTGCCAACATCACGGCCCTGATCTGCATCTCGCTGCTCGGCTGGCCGGTCTGGGCCACGGTGCTCGCCACGCTGGCGGTAGGAGCCGTCTGCGGCGCGATCAACGGTTTCCTGATCGGCTATCTGCGCATCCGGGCCTTCCTGACGACGCTTGTCACGCTGATCATCATCCGCTCGATCGTCGACATCATCCTGCTCCACTATGCTGTCGACGTCTCGGCGGTGTTCCCGGATTCTGACCTCTGGGCCTTCATCGGCGAGGGCAGCGTCTTCGGGATCCCGTTCTCCTTTTTGGTGGCTCTGGTCGTCATCCTGCTGTGGCACGTGGTGCTGACCCGCGCCAGGACGGGCTGGCACATCACCGCCGTCGGCGGCAGCCGCCGCTCGGCCTACAATGCCGGCCTGAAGGTCAAGTTCGTCATCTTCTCGACCTATGTCTGGTCGAGCGTGCTGGTCTCGCTGGCCGGTGTGTTTTTCGCCGCGCGTCTCGGCAGCGCCGGATCGGATACCGGCGTCGGCCTTGAGATCGCCGCGCTGACGGCGGCCGTCCTCGGCGGCAACAGTCTGGGCGGCGGCCGCGGCTCGGTGGTGAAGTCGGTGCTGGGCGCGGTGGTCGTGCTCATCCTCACCGACAGCATGGTGCGCATCGGCATAACCGGTGGCATCAGCTCGATGATCCTCGGCATCGTGCTGCTCTGTGTCGTGGCCATTGACGTGCGCTGGCTGAAGAACAGGCACAAGCTGCTCAACAAGGTCTATGTGTCGCCGAGCTATTTCCGCCTGCCGGAACTCCCCAACACCGACGCCGGATCGGCGAGCCCCTATGCGCTCAACGACCGGCTGAAAGACGTAACGCTGATCGGCAAGGGCGAGATCGAGGGACCGGAAGACGTCATCTTCGACCGCCAGGACAATCTCTACTGTCCCAATCGGCACGGAGATATCGTGCGCTTCCTGGCGCCCGATTATGCGCGGTGGGAGATTTTCGTCCATATCGGCGGCCATCCGCTGGGGATGGCGTTCGATGCCAATGACAACCTCAATGTCTGCATCGGCGGCATGGGTCTCTATCAGGTCTCGCCGGACCGCAAGGTGACCAAGCTCACCGACGAGACCAAGCGCACCTTCCTGTCGGTCATCGACGATTCCCGCCTCAAGCTCGCCGACGACCTCGACATCGCGCCGGACGGCCGCATCTTCTTCTCGGAAGCGACCATCCGCTACGACATGCATGACTGGCCGACCGATGCGCTGGAGAGCCGCGGCAACGGACGCCTGATCTGCTACGACCCGCGGGACCGGTCGACGGCGACGATCCTGCGCGACCTGCAGTTCCCGAACGGGGTCTGCATGGCCGGCGACGGAGAATCCTTCTTCTTCGCCGAGACCTGGGGATGCCGCATAAACCGGTACTGGTTCGCGGGGCCGAATAAGGGCAAGCGCGAGGTCACGATCCCGAACCTTCCCGGGTATCCGGACAACATCAATCGCGCCTCGGACGGCAATTTCTGGCTGGCCCTGGTCGGCATGAGGTCGCCCGCTCTGGATCTCGCGATGCGGATGCCGTCGATGCGCAAACGCATGGCCAAGCGGGTCGCCAGGGACGAGTGGCTGTTCCCCAACATCAACACGGGCTGCGTCCTGAAGTTCAGGCCCGATGGCGAGATCGTCGAATCCTACTGGGACCTTGGCGGCAAAAACCATCCCATGGTGACGTCGATGCGCGAGCACAAGGGCTATCTCTATCTCGGCGGACTCTACAACGACCGGATCGGCCGGCTGAAATTGCCCGATGCCGATCCCGAATGGACGTCGCACGCCGCCTATTGGGGAGCGCGCGCATGAGCCTCTCGCGTTTCGTCGGCGGCATCGTCGACCGGTTTATGGGCGGCCGCGGCGAGCATTCCATCACCGTGCCGGTCATGGACGGCGCGCTGAAGCCGAACAATCTTCTTGAACAGGTCTCCGGCATCGGGACGCTGAAGGACGCCGACAATCTGTTGATAGCTGGCAACCTCGTCCTGGCCTCGTCGGGAAGAAGCCTCGTCGAGATCGGGAACGACGGTTCCGTCGCGACGCGCGCGACCTATGAGGCGGATATCACGTTCCTGGCGGCCTCCGCCGGCGGAGCGATCGCCGTCGGCCTGGATGGCCAGGGGATCGCGATCGCCGGCGGACCGCACAATGGAAAGCGGCTGCCCGCCAACATCGGCAATCAACGGCTCAACTGTCCGACCGCCGGCGTGTTCGTCGACGAAGACATGCTCGTGGTCTGCAACGGTTCGGGCGCCTGTCCGGTTGGCGAATGGGCGCGGGACCTTCTGGAGCTCGGGCGCAGCGGCAGCGTGCTGAAGATCGATATCGCAAGCCAGAACGCCTCGGTGATCCAGGGCGGCCTCGGCTATCCTTCCGGCGTGTGCATCGCCGGCCGCGATCGCGTGGCCGTCAGCGAGGCATGGCGGCACCGCCTGCTGACCGTCGGGATCGGCGGCGAAGACCGCGCGACGCCGCTGGCGGATCTGCCAGCCTATCCGGGCCGCGTCTGTCCGTCGGATCACGGGGGGTACTGGCTGACCATGTTTGCGGTGCGCTCCCAACTGCAGGAATTCGTGCTGCGCGAAAAGCGCTACAAGCGCGAGATGATGGAGACGGTCGCTCCCGAATACTGGATCGCGCCGACGCTCTCGAGCGGCCATAGCTTCAAGGAGCCTCTGCAGGCGGGCGGCGTCATCCGGCTTGGCATACACAAGCCATGGGCCCCCGCGCGCTCCTATGGGCTCGTGGTCAGGCTCGACGATCAATTCCAGCCGATCTGGAGCGCCCACAGCCGGGCCGACGGCAAACGCCACGGGATAACCTCCTGTGTGGAGCAGGCCGGGAGGCTTCTCATAACCTCGAAAGGCTGCGGCGAGATCATCGCCGTCGACCATCTCGATCCCAGCGAGCCGGACATCGATTCCACCCTGGATGCGGTAGCATGACTCCCATTGTCGAACTCAAGGCGGCAACCAAGGATTTCCGCGGCAATCCGGCGTTCCTGGATGTCGATTTCCAGCTGCTGCCTGGCGAGATCCACGCTTTGCTCGGCGAAAACGGTGCCGGCAAATCCACCCTCACCAAGGTCATTGCGGGCGTCTATCCGCTGAGCAGCGGCAAGCTTTTCATCAACGGCCGGGAAGAGCGCCTCAGCACCCCCGCCGAGGGCCTCGCGAAGGGCATCGCCATGGTCTACCAGGAGAACAGCCTGGTGCCATCGATGACGGTCGCCCAGAACATCTATCTCGGCAAGGAGAAGCCGCTCAATCGCCTGCGCGGCGTCTATATCTCAGCGCAGCAATTCCTGCAGTCGCTCAATTTCCATGTCGATCCCTCGGCAATCGTCGGCTCGCTCGGCGCGGCCCAGAAGCAGATGGTGGAGATCGCGCGGGCGGTTCACCACAAGGCCAAGGTGATCATCTTCGACGAGCCGACGGCGACGCTGACGCCCGAGGAGAAGAGCTATTTCTTCAAGCTGATCAGGAAGCTGAAGGAAGAGGGGGTCTCCATCATCTTCATCTCGCACGCGCTTGAGGAAGCGCTGCTGGTGGCGGATCGCATCACCATCCTGCGCGACGGCAGGCTGGTCGCATCAGACAGGGCGTCCGCCTTCGACCGCCAGAAGATCATCCAGGCGATGGTCGGCCGCACGCTCACCGATGAGATCTACAGCGGTGCTTCGCGGAGCCGCGCGCCGCGTCCGCGCGGGCCAAAAGTGCTTTCGGTCGAAAACCTGTCGATGGGCAACATGGTCCGCAACACGTCCTTCTCGCTTTATGCCGGCCAGGTGACGGGCATCTTCGGCCTGGTCGGGTCCGGCCGCACCGAGACGCTGAAGGTTGTCAGCGGCGTGCTCAAGCGCGATTTCTTCCACGGCGGCGAGGTGAAGATCGACGGCCAGGCCAAACGCTACCTGGTGCCGGCGCCCGCCGTCCGCGACGGCATCGTCTACGTCACGGAGGAGCGCAAGGCCGAGGGCTTTTTCGAGACCATGAGCATCGCAGAGAACATCTATATGGGCCATCTCGGCGGCCAGCCCTATGGCGGCCTCAACATCATATCGATGAAGCAGGCGCGCTCGCTCGCCGAAGACTGGCGCAAGCGTCTGAACATCCGCGCCATCGACCCCAATGCGAAGGTCATCGAGCTGTCAGGCGGCAACCAGCAGAAGGTCGTCATCGCCAAGGCGCTGGTGCAGAAGCCGAGGCTTGTGATCTTCGACGAGCCGACACGCGGCGTCGATGTCGGCGCAATCGCCGAGATCCACGCCTTCATCAACCAGCTCGCCGACCAGGGAATCGCGATCGCGGTGATCTCTTCCTACCTGCCGGAAATCCTCACGCTGTCGGACCGGATCCTCATTGCGCGCCAAGGCAAGATCGTCGAGGAAATGGATCGCCGCAACGCAACGGAAGAGGCAATCATGTATGCCGCGGTCCATTAGGATCTGCGCTAAAGCGACGGATCAGTCGCACGAACCGGCACCGGTCTTCAGGCGCAGTGCCAGGGCGCGGGCATGCGCCAACTTCCCGGTATCGATTCCGGTGTCGTATCCGAGCCGCGTCAAATGCGCGACGACAGCCTCCGTGGCGACATTGCCGGCCGCACCCGGCGCATAGGGGCAACCGCCCAGCCCGCCGACAGCGCTGTCGAAGATCCGGATGCCGAAGGCCAGGGCAACATCGATGTTCGCCAGGGCCTGGCCCGACGTGTCGTGGAAGTGACAGGCAAGGTGCGAGGCAGCAATGCCACGGGTAACGTCGGCCAGCATCCGATCGACCCTTTCGGGACTCGCGCGTCCGATCGTATCCGCGACGGCCACCTCCCCGCAGCCGATGCCAATCAGGCGCTCGGAGACATTTCTCACCGCTTCCGGCTCGATGGCTCCTTCATACGGGCAGTCGATGGCGCAGGAGACGTAGCCTCTCACAGGGAGCCCGTGGACGGCGGCAAGAGCCATCACCGGTCTGAACCGCTCGATGCTCTGCGCGATCGTACAGTTGGTGTTTTTCTGCGCAAAGGTCTCCGACGCGCTGGCGAAGACGGCAAGTTCCTGGGCGCCGGCCGCAATCGCCGCTGCGGCGCCTTCTTCGTTCGGCACCAGCGCGGAGAGCACCAGGCCGGGCCGGCGCGGAGCGTTACGCATGACCTCGTCATGGTCCGCCATCTGCGGCACCCATTTTGGCGAAACGAATGCCGTCGCCTCTATCCGCGTAAGCCCGGCATCCGCCAGCAGCCCGATCAGGGCGATCTTCCGGTCACTGGCAATGATCGTCTTCTCGTTCTGCAGGCCGTCGCGGCAACCCACCTCGACGATCGTAACGCTCGGTTGGCTCATCGGTCGGTTGCTGTTAGCTCGCACATATTGCGCGCTAACAAACTCTCTCTGGGACGTGCTGGAACAGGTACAGACCCGAACAAAATGGTGGGATCTGTGCCTAAATCTCGCGAGCGGAAGGTGCGTGTCGCCGAGCCTGGGGTTTTCTGCGTTTTGCAAGATCGCCCGCCTGGACCTCGGCCATGCCTTTATTCAGAGTGCTCGCCACTGGGTTGCCAGACCATTCCAGAAAATACAAAGGAAACGGGTTGGCAATCAGCCCTAGCGACTAACATAATCGTTATTCGGCAAGGGGTTACGAAGCGGTTCGCCCAAGTCGATTCAAGAAGCTGATCCAGCCACTCGGTGAACCGAATTTAGGGTGTGTGCGTCAAGTTCTGCAAAAAGGGGGCGGCCATATTGCTGGTCATGCGTTCCTCGCGAGGGAATCGGTGACGTTGAACATCACCAGCCTGCCATGACCGCCCTCTCTCAGCGAAATTGCAGAACTCTCAGCACACTACCTCCTCACGCTCCGGCTGGCATAGGTCTTGTAAAGACGCTGCTGACTGAGGCATCCTGCGTGATCGCGTCCGGGCAATCGATCGCCGCCGACATGATCCCTCTCGCCATGTAGGGCGCCCAATGCTCCGACCGCGCTGCGACCGATCACGGATGCGCGTGGCTTCGTTGCCGATATCTCTTCCGCGGACGCGCTCTATCGCGCCTGATGCATCGGTGCCGATCGTCGGGTCCGGCCTGACACAAGTTGCAAAATCACCCGCTGGTGAGCGCCTCTACGTTACAGCGCAATTTCAGGATCGCGGCGGTGAGGGTGGCCTCGCCTTCCTTGAAGCGCGCTGACGGCGTCGGGATCGACACGCCATAAAAGTCGCCCTTCCAGTCCTTGAAGGCGATGCCCACCGCCGAAATGCCGGGAGTGTGCTCGTCGAGATCGAAGGCTACTCCTTCCCGGCGGATCTGCGCGATCTCCTCGAGAAAATTGGACATGTTGCGCTCAACGCTGGCTCTCGCCCATTCGCCGCGCGCCAAACGTTCCACAGCGTCATTGTCCATGAGCGCCAAGCAGGCCTTGCCGTTTGCCGTTGTCGTCAGCGGAAAGGTTTCCCCAACCGAAGAAACGGCGCGCAGCCTTTGCGTGCCTGTGATCTGGTCGATGAAGATTAGGATGTTCCCGCGCAGTATGGACAGGTCGACGGTCTCCCCGGTATTGCGCGACAGATCCTGCAGCAGTGGGCGGATGGTCTCGGCGATATTGTAGTGGGCGGATTCTGCGAGCGAATGCAGCTCGGGGCCGAGCCTTATGCCCGCGCCGGCGCCGGAAGCGATCACCAAACGCTCGGCCTGAAGCGCGCCGACAATGCGCTGCACGGTCGATCTCGGCAGGTCGACCCGTTCCGCGATCTGGCCAAGGCTCATCCCGGTCTGCGAGCCCTTCAGCGCCCGAAGTACCGACGCCGCGCGCGCGATGACCTGAATGCCGTTCCTCGCCTCGGCTATATCGGCTTCCGACATCGTCCTGCTCCTTTCCGCCGTATGGCGTTTGCCACGGAAATTCTTGGGGCGCCAGCCTCATTGTGGGTTTGATAAACCGTATCATGATACAGCTTGACTGCAATACGGTACATATGTATCAAATTGCAGTACAGGAGACTCGGGAGGAGTTTTCCGCATTCAGTCTGAAGACTTGACCCTGCCTCGGTGGGGGATGGAGGATTTTTGCCATGACGATCACGGTTCGCGGGATTGAGTTCCAGGATAATCTGGACAATCCGATGGGCATCGAATTCTACAATCTGTCTCATCGCTTCGGCTATCAGTGCCCGAATTGGCCCTATTTCCGCGACGTCCGCATCGAGCGCATGCACTACATGGCCAAGTCCGGCGTGCTGTCGCAGACCATCACCACGACAATGCATGTTACGACACATATCGATGCGCCGGCGCATGTCGTGCAGGGCACCCCCTTCATCGACGAGGTGCCGCTGCCGCATTTCTTCGGCTCGGGCATCGTAGTGTCGCTGCCGAAGAAGAAGTGGGAGCAGATCACCGCGGACGACCTTGAGAAGGCCTGCGGCAAGGCGATCCGCAAGGGCGATGTGCTGATCATCAACACCGGCTGGCACAAGGTCTACGAGGACGGCGACTACTTCCCCTATTGTCCGGGCTTCGTGCCGTCGGCGGCCGACTGGATGATCGAGAAGGGCGTCAAGGTCGTCGGTCACGACACCCAGGCCAACGACCATCCGCTGGCCACCGCCATCGGGCCGCAGCGCAACGGTCCGCTGCTTCCGCATCTGGCGGAGGAATACAAGCAATGGTCGGGCGGCGTCGACTGGAAGGATGCTTTCCCCGAGTGGGAGCCGGTGCACCAGAAGATCTTCAAGGCCGGCATCCTCGGTATCGAAAATGTCGGCGGCGATCTTGACGCGGTGACCGGCAAGCGCTGCACCTTCGCCTTCTTTCCAATCAACTGGGACCGCGGAGACGGCTGCATCATCCGCCTTGTAGCGATGATTGACAAAGCCCAGAAATACCGCATCGAGCCCGGCGAGGCGTTCTGATGCTTGTCAAGCGCTTTGCCGATGCGAAGCCCTATGAGGCGCCCAATCATCGCGGCGTCGTTGGGCTTCGTCTCCAGGGCTTCGAGTCAGGCGGACCTGAGAACCAATGGGTCGGCCTGTCGCAATTCCTCCCGTGGGGCGGGGCAGGACCGGATTCGACGCCGTTCGAAAAAGTCTACGTCGTCCTCGAGGGGCAAATGACGGTGATCGCGAACGGCATCGAGACGGTCCTGCAAAAATACGATTCCTGCACGATCGCACCGGGCGAAGTGCGCGAGATTGTCAACCGCACCAACCATGTCTGCTCGATGCTGGTCGTCATTCCCTACCCAGCCGGAGCGACGTCATGAGTGATTTCCTCAAAACCCCGATGTCGCTGTTCGACGTTGCGGGAAAAGTGGCGATTGTCACAGGCGCGTCCGGGGCCTTCGGGGCACTGGCAGCACAGGTGCTTGCAGGTGCTGGTGCAAAGCTCGCCCTTGTCGCCGGTAAGGTTGATGCCCTGGAAGAGACGGCGGTCGCATGCCAGGAACTCGGCGCCGAAGTCGAAGCGATCAATGCCCGCCCGTCCGATGAGGCCGCCTGCGCGGCGATCGTCTCGAAGACGGTGGAGCGCTTCGGCCGCATCGACATCCTCGTGGTAGCATCGGGCAAGAACGACGTGGCGAAAATCACCGAAATGGCGCCGGCGCGCTTCCTCGACGTGATGGACGCAAACGTCACGCAATCCTGGCTGATGGCGCGCGCTGCCGGCAAGCAGATGCTGGCGCAAGGGGAAGGCGGCAAAATGGTGCTGATGTCCTCGGCGCGCGGCCTGCTCGGCCATCCGGCCGGATATAGCGCCTATTGCGCATCGAAGGCCGCCGTCGACGGCATCACCAGGGCGCTTGGCTGCGAATGGGGGCCGACCGGCATTACCGTCAACGCCATTGCACCAACCGTCTTCCGCTCGCCGCTGACAGCCTGGATGTTCGAAGATACGGAAGACGCCGAGACCGTCCGTAAGGGCTTTCTGACGCGCGTGCCCAAGGGCCGTCTCGGCGAGCCGCAGGATTTGGCCGGGCCGCTGCTGTTCCTGGCCTCGAAGGCTTCGGATTTCTACACCGGGCACACGCTCTATGCCGATGGCGGCTATACGGCGGGGTGAGGCATGGCGCGGGCGAAGAAAAACATCGCGATCGTCGGCGCCGGCCTTATGGGCCATGGCATCGCGCAGGTCTTCGCCCACTCCGGGCATCGTGTCCGCGTCTTCGACGCACAACCGGCGGCTCTGGATACGCTGTGGCCGCGCATCGCGAAAAACCTTGCTGATCTGGGTCTCGAGACCGGGGCGGAACGCCACGTGTCTGGCCACACGGACTTGGGCGAGGCGGTCGCCGACGCGGATGTCGTCATCGAGGCCGCACCGGAAAAGCTTGACCTAAAACGTTTGGTGTTCGCGAATCTGGTGCGGCTGGCGCCGAAGTCGGCCCTGCTTGCTTCCAACACATCGGTCATCCCGATCGGCCATATCGCCGAAGGGCTCGAAACAGGTGCCCGCATCCTCGGCACGCATTGGTGGAATCCGCCCTTCCTGGTACCGCTGGTCGAGGTGGTGGGAACGCCCGACACCTCGCCCGACGCGATCGCTGCGATGATCGAGCTGTTATCTTCCGTCGGCAAGACGCCGGTCCATGTGAAGAAGGATGTTGCGGGCTTTGTTGGCAACCGGCTTCAGCACGCGTTGTGGCGCGAAGCCATCGCCATCGTCGCCGAGGGGATCGCCGACGCCGCGACCGTCGACACGGTCGTCAAGGCAAGTTTCGGCCGCCGGCTCGCAGTGCTAGGCCCGCTCGAGAATGCCGACCTCGTCGGCACCGACCTGACGCTCGACATCCACAATGTGGTTCTGCGGCATTTGAACCGCTCGCCCGACCCGTCGCCTTACCTGAGCGAGCTCGTCGCTTCGGGCCGGCTCGGCATGAAGGCGGGCGAGGGATTTCGTCATTGGACCGATAGCCAGGCGCAGGCACTGCGCGCCTCGGTCTTTTGCCATCTGAAGAATTTCGCATCAACGCCAACTGGCTCGGGAGGAGAACATGGCGAAGACGATGAAGGCAGCCGACGCAAGACATAGAAGGACGCGCCGCGATTTCCTGAAAACAGCGGCCGGGGCCGCCCTTGCCGCGCCGGCGATCCTCAAGATGACGCGTGCCTACGCCGACACGCCGAAGCTGAAGGTCGGGCATGTCAGCCCGCGCACCGGACCACTGGCCGGTTTCGCCGAGGCCGACGAACATATTCTTGCCGGCGTCGCCAAGGCATTTTCCGGCGGCATCGAGAACAACGGCAAGTCCTGGACGATTGAGGTCATCTCGAAGGATAGCCAGTCCAATCCAAACCGCGCGGCTGAAGTTGCGTCGGAGCTCATTTTGAAGGAGGAGGTCGACATCATCGTCGCCGCCTCGACGCCGGATACGGTCAATCCGGTCTCGGACCAGGCGGAGGTCAACGGCACGCCCTGCGTGACGACGGACTGCCCGTGGCAGCCCTATTTCTTCGGCCGCAACGGCACACCCGATACCGGTTTTGAATCGACCTATCATTTCTTCTGGGGCCTCGAGGACGTCATCGCCAACTTCATGGCGTTGTGGGATCATCCGGGTGTCGGCAAGAAGATCGGTGGGCTGTTCCCGAACGACGCCGACGGCAATGCCTGGGGTGACGCCGAGCGAGGCTTCCCGAAGCCGCTAGGCGCGGCGGGCTATGCGCTCACCGATCCCGGCCGCTACCAGCCGCTCAGCGACGACTTCTCCGCACAGATTTCCGCCTTCAAAGGGGCGGGCGACGAGATCGTCACCGGCAACATGATTCCGCCCGACTTCGCCACCTTCTGGAGCCAGGCCGGCCAGCAGGGGTTCAAGCCGAAGATCGTGACCATCGGCAAGGCGCTGCTGTTTCCATCGGTGATCGAATCGCTCGGCGAGCGTGGCAATGGGCTCAGCTCCGAAGTCTGGTGGACGCCGAACCATCCCTTTGCGTCGAGCCTGACCGGCGAGACGGCCAAGGCACTGGCCGATGGCTATGTCTCCGCGACGGGCCGTCCCTGGACGCAGCCGATCGGCTTCAAGCATGCGCTGTTCGAAGTGGTTGCCGATATCGTCAAGCGAGCGGCCGATCTCGAGGATCATGCAGCCATCATCGAAGCCATCAAGGCCACCAATCTGAAGACCATCGTCGGTGGCGTCGACTGGTCGAAGGGGCCGGTGAGGAACGTCTCCAAGACACCGCTCGTCGCCGGCCAATGGCAGAAGAAGGATGGCAAGTTCGAACTGGTGATCACCAGCAACAAGCAGGCGCCGGAGATTCCCGTCGGCGGCGAGCTCGTCCTTCTGTAGGCTTTCGGGCAGCGGTCGGGCTCGGCCTGGTTGCTGCCGGCTTCTTTCAAGGAACGTCTTTTGCCCATTCTGGCTGTCAACGGCGTCAGCAAGCGCTACGGAGCCCTGCAGGTCACGGACGATGTGACGTTGTCGGTCGCCGAGGGCGAGGCGCTGGGCATTATCGGCCCCAATGGCGCGGGCAAGACGACGCTGTTCAACCTGATTGCCGGAACCGTGCAGCCCGACGCCGGCACGATCGATTTCAACGGCTCCGACGTCACCCGCATGCCGGCGCGCCAGCGCTGCCATCACGGCATCGGCCGTTCCTTCCAGATACCGCACCCGTTTGCCGGCATGACGACCTACGAGAACATCCTGGTTGGCGCCGCCTTCGGCCGCAAGGCATCGGAGCGCGACAGCGAGGCGAGGGCAGTCGAGGTGCTCGAACTGACCGGCCTCAGGCGCAAGGCCAATGTGCTTGCCGGCCAACTGACCCTGCTTGAGCGCAAGCGCCTCGAAATGGCCCGCGCCCTGGCCAGCGATCCGAAACTGCTGTTGCTCGACGAGATCGCCGGCGGGCTGACAGAGCCGGAATGCATCGAACTCGTCGAAGCGATCAGCCATGTGCGCGCGGCCGGCGTCTCGATCATCTGGATCGAGCACGTCGTCAACGCCCTGCTTGCCGTGGTCGACCGCATCGCGGTGATCGACTTCGGCAGGAAGATTGCCGATGGCGACCCTCGCACCGTCATGGCGAGCCCGAAGGTCGCCGAAATCTACATGGGTCTGGACGCAGAGGCCGCGCATGGCTGAACCGCTGCTGTCCATTCGGGGTCTGAAAGCCGGTTATGGCGATTTCCAGGCTTTGTTCGGCATCGATCTCGACCTCGGGGCAGGCGAGGTGCTGGCGCTGATCGGCGCCAATGGGGCAGGAAAATCGACACTGTTGAAAGCGATCGTGGGATTGGTGCCCTGCGGCCGCGAGATGGTGTCGCTGCGTGGCGAGCCGATCGGCGGCGCGCGGCCCGACCGCATTGCCAGGCGTGGCATCGCCCTGGTGCCGGAGGGACGCCGCCTGTTCCGCTCCCTAAGTGTCGAGGAAAATCTCGTCGTCGGCGGCGAGCGCGCGAAACCCGGCCGCTGGACGCTGGAAACGGTCTTCCGGCTGTTTCCGATCCTGGGCGAGCGGCGCAAAAGCCTGGGCACGGCGCTGTCGGGCGGCCAGCAGCAGATGGTGGCAATAGGCCGCGCGCTGATGGCCAATCCCGACATCATCCTGTTCGACGAGATTTCGCTCGGCCTGGCGCCGGTCGTCATCAAGGACATCTACGCCGCCTTGCCGGCGATCGTCGCTACCGGCGTGTCGATCATCCTGGTCGAACAGGATGTGTCGCGGGCGCTTGGCGTGGCCAGGAGCTTCGTCTGTCTGCAGGAAGGCAAGGTATCGCTCGCGGGCCTTCCATCCGAGCACGCCCGCGCGGCGATCACCGCCGCCTATTTCGGGATGCGTCGCTGATGGAGTGGGTCAACGCCATCGTCCAGGGTGTACTGCTTGGCGGGCTTTATGCACTGTTCGCCGCCGGCTTGTCGCTGATCTTCGGCGTAATGCGCCTGGTCAACATCGCCCATGGCGATCTGATCGTGCTCGCCGCCTACATCGCGCTGGTGGTGGTGCAGGCGACGGGGCTGCATCCGCTGGCCTCAGCCATCATCGTCGTGCCGCTGATGGCCGCGATCGGCTACGGAATGCAACGCTTGCTGCTCAACCCAACCATCGGCAAGGATCTCTTGTCGCCGCTGCTCGTCACTTTCGGCATTTCGGTGATCCTGCAGAACGGCCTGCTGGCGACCTTCACGGCCGACAGCCGACGGCTCGCCGCCGGGCCGATCGAGACGGCGAGCATCGACATCCTGCCGGGTCTCAGCCTTGGCATCCTGCCGCTGATCATGTTCGCGGTATCGGTTCTGCTGATCCTCGGGCTCGAATGGATTTTCTATCGGACCAGCCTCGGTCGCGCTTTCCGCGCGACCTCGGATGATGCCGAGATCGCGCAACTGATGATGCTCGACCGCCGGCATGTCTTCGGCCTGGCGATGGCGCTGTCGGCCGCGGTCGTCGCCATCGCGGGCATCTTTCTTGCCATCCGCACCAATTTCGATCCCTCATCCGGCCCGGCGCGCCTACTGTTCGGCTTCGAGGCCGTCATCATCGGCGGGCTCGGCAATCTATGGGGCACATTGGCTGGAGGCATCGTGCTCGGCGTGGCGCAGGCGATCGGCGCGCAGATCTCGCCGGGCTGGCAGATCCTCGCCGGCCATCTTGTCTTCTTCCTGGTGCTGGCGCTGCGGCCGAAAGGCCTGTTCCCGAGGATGGATTGATGAGCGCCAGTTTTTCGATCGAACGCTCCACCGCGACCAGCCGTATCGCCGCGGCCGCGGCGCTGGTCGTGCTCGTTTGCCTGGCGGCGGCGCCCTGGTGGGCCGGCCGCGCCAATGTCCGGCTGCTCGGTGAGATTTATTCCTTCATCGCCCTGGCGAGTCTGTGGAACCTGCTTGCCGGCTATACCGGTCTCGTCTCCGTCGGCCAGCAGGCTTATGTCGGTTTCGGCGGCTACGCGCTGTTTGCGCTTGCCATGTTTCTCGGCGTCCATCCGCTGCTCGCAATTCTGTTTGCGGGCGTGCTCGGAGCGCTGATCGCCATCCCGAGCGCGCCGCTGCTCTTTCGCCTCCAAGGCGCCTATTTCGCCATCGGCACCTGGGTCCTGGCCGAAGTGTTTCGCCTCGGCTTCGCGCAGGTATCGGCGCTCGGCGGTGGCTCCGGAAGCAGCCTCACGGCAAGCGTCGTCACCGGCATCGCAACAAGCCGCGATCTGCGCGAAATACTGGTCTACTGGACGGCGCTGGTGCTGGCGCTGGCGGCGCTGGCCTTTGTCATCCTGCTGCTGCGCTCGCGCATGGGGTTGGCGCTGACGGCGCTGCGCGACAGCGAGATCGCCTCCGAAAGCCTCGGCATCGACATCTGGCGTAGCAAGCTTTTCGTCTATGTCGCGGTCGCCGGGCTGACCTCGATGACCGGCGCCTTCATCTTCCTGCAGAAGCTGCGCATTTCACCGGACGCGGCCTTCAGCGTCAACGACTGGACCGCCTACGTCATCTTCATCGCCGTCATCGGCGGCATCGGAACCATCGAAGGCCCGATCGTGGGCACGATCCTGTTCTTCCTGCTGCGCGAGGCGTTGTCCGATCTCGGAACCGCCTACCTGTTGATCCTCGGCGCGGTCGCCATCCTGGTCATGCTGAAAGCGCCGAAAGGGCTGTGGGGCATTCTCGCCGAGAAGACCGGCTTGTCGCTGGTACCGATACGCCGGCGCGTGACCTTTCAGGACCAGTAGAACAATCGCCGCCAAAGCAGCAAGGAAAGGACCAGCCCGTGGCCGACCTGTCAAAGAAAGTCATCATCACCTGCGCCGTCACCGGCGGCATCCACACGCCGACGATGTCGGATGCGCTGCCTTTCACGCCGGATGATATTGCCCGTCAGTCCATCGAGGCGGCCGAGGCAGGTGCGTCGATCCTGCATCTGCACGCGCGCGATCCGAAGGACGGTCGGCCGACGCCGGATCCTGCCGTGTTCATGCAGTTCCTGCCGCGTATCAAGCAGGCGACAGATGCGGTCATCAACATCACCACCGGCGGCGGGCTCAACATGAGCGTCGAGCAGCGGCTGGCGGCGCCGCTGATCGCCAAGCCCGAAATGTGCTCGCTCAACATGGGCTCGATGAATTTCGGCATTTATCCGCTCGCCGACCGCTATTCGTCGTGGAAGTATGAATGGGAGGAGCCTTATCTGCGCGGCACCGACGACTTCATCTTCCGCAACACCTTTCGCGACATCGAGCGGATCCTGAAATTGCTCGGCGAAGGCCATGGCACTCGGTTCGAGCACGAATGCTACGATGTCGGACATCTCTACAGCCTGGCGCATTTCGTCGATCGCGGCCTGGTGAGGCCGCCTTTCTTCGTCCAGATGATCTTCGGCATCCTGGGCGGCATTGGCCCCGACATGGACAATCTCAACTTCATGAAACAGAAGGCCGACAAGCTGTTCGGCAGCGACTATCGCTGGTCGGTGCTGGCTGCCGGCCGTTTCCAGATGCCATTCGCCACCCAGGCTGCCATACTCGGCGGTTCGGTCCGTGTCGGACTCGAGGATTCGCTCTACATCGGCCGCGGCAAGCTGGCGAACTCGAACGCCGAACAGGTCCGCAAGATCCGGACCATCCTGACCGAACTCGGCCACGAAATCGCTACGCCGGCCGAAGCCCGCAGGATGCTGGGATTGAAGGGTGGCGATCTCGTCGGCTTTTGAAATGGCCCGTCGTGAGGCCCAGGATTTCGACACTCAAAGACCGGCTGTGACACCACAGGGGAACGTTGTGATTTTGGTGGTCCGGGATGCGGTCCGTGTGGGGGTCGGCGCTGCGCGCCTCCCATCGTCGTCCGAGATGGTGCCTTGGGTCCTTTATCCTCTAGATGTTTGATCCCAAGCTTTGATGGGGCATCCTTGTCCACCAAAAGGATGCGCTATGGCCAGCTTCTTCACGGGAGCGCCACGACGACAGAGGCGTCCGTCGAGCGATACAGCATAGTCAAGAGAGCTTGAGGGCATTGGCCAAGCGCTACGGGACCAACCAGAAGACGGTCGGCAATGGAAGAATCGGACCCCGGTCTGTGATCTGTCAACCGGCCCAAAAGAGCCGAGGTCGATGGTTCTTTCCGCGGAGGAAGAGGCAATCATCGTTGGCTTTCGGCGCTATACGTTGCTACCACTCGACGACTGCCTCTATGCGCTACAATCGACGATCCCGCATCTGACGCGGTCTTTATTGCAACACTGCCTACAACGCCATTGCATCGCTGCCTGCAATGCCATGGCATCAGCCGCCTGCCGGACGTCGAAGGCGACAGACCGGCGAAGAAAAAGTTCAAGACCCATCTGATCGGCTTCTTACACATCGACGTGGCCGAGGTGCGCAGTGAGCGGGGCAAGCTGCACAGGTTCGTTGCCATCGCCCTCACTTCGAAGTTCGCCTTCGTCGAGTTGCATGAGAAGGCCACCATCGCCGTCTCCAGAGACTTCCTGCTGCGGCTGATCAAGGCCGTCCCCTATAAGATCAACTCCGCCAGCATCTCGCCGACTTCGTCACCCCCTACAACTTCGCTCGCAGGCTCAAGACCCTCAAAGGCCTCACGCCTACGAGTCCATCTGCAAGGCATGGGCTTCCCAGCCCGAACGCTTCTGACTCGATCCGTTCCAGCAAATGCCGGGACCAAATAGCTTTCGGAAGACATGGTCGAGGGGCGCATCGGCGATGCGCCAGTTTGCGTTCAGCACGCGGTTTTCCGTCAGCCTAACCCGCCGTTCGCGAATACGGTTTGAGCGTCGATCCAGGCGCCGTCCTGCGAGCAGAGAAGCGCGATGACGCTGGCGATGTCTTCCGGCAGACCTAGGCGGCCGAGGGGGGTCTGTTCGGGAATTCCGCGGAGCGCTTCTTCGCCATGCTGACGGAGGAGCTGCGTGTCGACGGCGCCAGGCGCCACCGCGTTGACCGAGATGTTGCGACCGGCCAATTCCTTCGCAAGGACGCTGGAAAAGAGCATCTGGGCGCTCTTCGTTGCAGCATATGCGCCCGTAGCCGGGGGTGGGGTCTTGATGATGCTCGAGGCCAGGCTGATGATCCGGCCGCCGTCACGCGTACGTCGCGCCGCCTCGCGCAGCACGTTGAAGCTGCCTTTGACGTTGGTGGCCATCATTCGATCGAAGGCCGCGTCCGTCATCTGGGCGAAGGGGCCGACGTTCATGACACCAGCGTTGTTGACCACCACATCAACACCCCCGAACGCCTGGTCATTGGCGTCGAAAAGAGCCTTGACCGCTGTGGGATCGGCGACGTCGGCCTGCCGAACGATGGCGCGTCCCCCAGCCGCCTCGATGTCGGCCACGACGCGGGCGGCGAGATCACGGTTGGTGAGGTAGTTCACGGTCACGGCAAAGCCATCGCGCGCCAAGCGCTTGGCAGTGGCAGCGCCGATGCCTCGCGATGAACCGGTGACGACGGCCGCCCTGCCGGCGCCGGGGAGGGCGGGTTGGGCGGCCGTGGCTGCCTGGGCCGAAATCGCGCTTCCGAAGGCGAGAGCCGCGGGAGCGGCAGCCGCGAGCGTCATGAAAGTGCGGCGCGAAGTATCAGCATCGGACATTGATGGTTCCTTTCTCGATATGAGCGGTTTGCATGCAAAACATGAGGTCACGCTCGGCGATTGGCGGGCCAGGGCCTGTTCTTGGCCTATCGGGAGGAGGCGAAAGTCACCGCCGTCCGAGCGAAGCGGCGATGCGCCGGTTTGCGATCAGCAAGGCGATGCCTGTCAGGACGCTCGCGATCGGGACGACCAGCAACCCGACGCCAAGGCCATTGGGTTCCTGCGCAGCCGTCACCGCGTCACTGACCATGCCGACGATGAGAGGCCCCAATGCCGGCCCCAGAAGGCCGGAGCCGATCATGACGAGGCTGGACGCCTGCGCTTGCTTGCCCTCGCCGGCCACGAGATGGGCAGCGCCGAAGGCCCATGGCAGCATAAACGAAAAGGACAGCATCCCCGGCACCAGCAAGGCGATCGACGACCAGCCAGCCGGCGCGAACAAGGCTGCACTCGTGGTTGCGCTGGCGATCAGGAGCAGAATGGCTGGCGGTCCGAGCACTCTCCCGCTGCCTGAACTCAGCGCTCGGTCGAACCAGCGTCCGCCCAAAAGCGTGCCAACAATCCCCATCAGGCCCTGCAAGAGACCAAAGGCCAGTCCGACCTCGCTCGCGCTGAAGCCGTGCGTGCGGATGAGAAACGGAGCGGAGAAGGCGTAGAAGGGTGCTGCAGCGAAGCCGAGGAAGATGGCGCCGATGAACAGCCAGCGAAACGCCGGCGACGCCAGCAACCGAAGACTGGATCCCACGAAAGGTTCGCTATTGGCGGTTGTGCGATCGAGCTTCGGGGTCGACCCCAGAACAACGAAGGCCAACAGGGCGATCAGCCCGCCGATGGCTCCGGCACCGATCATGGCGGTGCGCCATCCCAGCGAATCGCCGATCGCCCCGCCGGCGGCGAAGCCGACCATTGTACCGAGGGGGATGCCCATCGCGAAAAGACCGATCGCCAGGCCGCGGCGCTCGGGCCGGATCTTTCTGGCGATCAGGGCATGGCCGGCAGGTATTGCGCCGGCTTCTCCAAACGCCACGCCGAAACGCGTGAGCGCCAGCAGCAGAAAGCTTGCGGCAAAGCCACCGAGCGCCGTCATCGCGCTCCAGAGCAGAATGCACGAAACCAGGACGAAACGAGGCGATCCGCGATCTGAAGCCCGGGCGAGGGGCAACGACAGCAGTGAATAGCAGACCGCGAAGGCGAGACCTGTAAGTAGGCCCATCTGGGTGTCGCTCAGCCCTAGGTCGGCCTTAATAGATTCAGCAAGGATGAAAGGAAGTATTCTGTCGATCTGTGAAAATGCATTGATAAGAAGCAGCGTCGTGAAAATCGCGACCACGCGCCAACCGCGCACATATTGATTTGAGCGATTCTCTAAAATAGGTGGAAAATTTCTTTGTATGTCTATTGACCGCGCAGCGGCTTCTGTCATGTTCCACACACTCCTCGCTTGGTTCGCATCCTCAAGCTAGATGGAGTGTCTGATGATCAGAATGCCGGAAGCCTCAAAAAACTTGCCCAATCCTGCAGGCGACGATAGGTTGCCAATTGAAGGCCAGGTGCTGCGCTGGCCTCGCAATCCTCCGGAGGTGCGTGTGCCGCCATCGCTGTTCGGGGCAATCACCGCCTATATCGAGGTCCAGGGCGGTGGGCAGGGCGTGTTCCCGACATCGATCGACAGCTTCAATATCGTCCGTTCCTTCAAGGAGAGAATGCGGATGCGGCAGGTTTACAAGCCGTCGATCTGCATCGTGCTCCAGGGGGCGAAGGAAATCATCCTCGGGGAGGACACGCTTCGCTATGGCGCGATGGAGTGTCTGGCGGTCGGCATGACGCTGCCAGCGACTGGGCACATCGTCGAGGCAAGTCCCGATGCGCCATATACCGGTTTAACGCTTGAGCTGGACGTGGCGATGATCCGCGACGTGCTGGAGCAGCTCGAAGCGCCGCCGGCGCCCCCCGCCAACTCCGGTCCATGCCTGTTCGTGCGGCAGGTCGACGAACCTCTGGCCGAGTGTGTTCTGCGCCTTCTGCGAATGTGTGACACGCCCAAGGCAATCCCGATCCTTTTTCCGTCCGTCATGCGCGAGATCTGCTACTGGCTCCTGACCGGCCCGAACGGCGGTGAACTCTGCAAGTTGGCTGAGCCTGAGTCGAACGCTGCGCGGATCGCGAAAACCCTCCACCTCATGCACGAAGATATCGCCAGGACGCTGCGCATGGAGGAATTGGCGGAAGTAGCGCGAATGAGCCTTTCGTCGTTCCATCAGCACTTCAAGGCGATGACTTCGATGACGCCGCTGCAATTCCAGAAGCAGTTGCGGCTTCTCGAGGCGCGACGCCTGATGGTGATGGAAGATGCAAACGTCGCCGACGCCGCCTATCAAGTCGGATACGAAAGCCCGTCCCAGTTCAGCCGCGAATACTCCCGGATGTTTGGCGTTGCTCCGAAGCGTGACGTCATGAATCAGCAGCGCCTGTATAGCGAATATGTCGGTCGCCGGATGCAGACGGCGTAGCTGTCTCACTTTGTGCTGAGAGGGACTGCTCCCGGCACGCCAGGAGCGGCTCTTTTGGTGGTCCTGATCGCTTGTCAGGTCGCGCGGCATTTCGGAGTCGTCGGGCCGTGGCCTCCAGCTAGCTGCCGGTCCTGCGTGAAGCGCGGGATTGATAGACCGTTCGCACAACGGGCTGGAAACCAGGACTGCGGGCAATCCTCGATATACGCGTGAACCGCGGCCAATAGGGCAGACGTCATGTGGGCCTCCAGACGTCTGTGCGGCCAAAGCTGTACCTGTCCTGCCGAAGGTATCCCCCATCTGCAGGAACAGGCAAGTTTCTTGAAGATTCGGATATTCTGATCATTAGGCACTCCATTTAGCTTGGATTCCGGCCTCCAACCTGCGCGTTGCCGGCTTCCTTCGACAATGATGGCCGACGGAACGGCAGTGTCAGGCCGAATCCGTCGATGCCCCCAGATCCGAGCTAGGTATGCTTACACTCATTGAAGATGCACTCGATAGCTTCCTGAAAGAAGACGACGGACAAGCCGTCGTCATGCTCAATCTCCTGCGGTTCCGAGAGGACGGCGGCAGGGAGCAATACGCGGACTACCTCGCTGTCGCCACGCCTATCGTCGCCCGTTTCGGGGCGGAGATCGTCTATGTGGGCAATGGCCTCCCGGCTCTTTCGGGAGAGCCCGGACAGGCCTGGGACGCGGTTGCTCTCGTCCGCTACCCCAATCGCCGGGCATTTGCCGATTTGGCGAGGGATGCCGACTACCGGGACAAGGCGGCACCGATGCGCGAGGCGGCGCTTGCGGAGGCCGTGTTGCAGCCTCTCCAGACAGCTTCCTCCTAAGGGCGACGAAAGAATATCCGGATGCGAAAGAATTGGACCACCCAGGACATGCCGTCCCAAAGCGGCAGGACAATTGTCGTCACGGGCACCGGTGGCCTTGGCTTCCAGGATGCACTTGCGCTTGCCCGCGCCGGCGGCGACGTCATCATCGCCGGGCGAAACCCTCGCAAGGGAAATGAGGCCGTTGCCCGCATAAGACAGTCGGTGCGACAGGCAAGCGTGAACTTCGAGCCTGTTGATCTCGCAGATCTGGCCTCGGTCGCCGCATTCGGCCAGCGGTTGCGGGAGAGCCGGGAGCGGATCGACACCCTGATCAACAATGCCGCCGTCATGACGCCGCCGCAACGCCAGACCACGGCGGATGGGTTCGAGCTTCAGTTCGGAACCAACTATCTCGGCCACTTCGCGCTGAGCGCGCATCTTTTGCCTTTGCTCAGGCGTGGGCGGGACCCTCGTGTAGTCACGCTGTCCAGTATCGCCGTGCGCCGGGATGCAGCTATCAATTTCGATGATCTTCATGCCGAAAAGGCCTATCAGCCAATGCCCGTCTACGCGCAATCCAAGCTCGCCTGCCTGATGTTCGCGCTCGAACTTCAGCGCCGCAGCGACGAAGCCGGCTGGGGCCTGACGAGTATCGCTGCCCATCCCGGGATTTCGCGAACGGACCTTCTGCACAACGCCCCGGGGCGCTACAGTGCCCAAGGGCTTTTGCGATCGGTTTTGTGGTTCCTGTTTCAGCCGGCGGCACAGGGGGCACTGCCCACATTGTTCGCGGCGACGTCACCTGATGCTCGCGGGGGAAGGTACTACGGTCCCGACAGGCTTTCGGAGACTCGCGGCTATCCGAGCGAGGCGGCAATTCCGGCGCCCGCGTTGGAAGTGCATGTCGCCCGCCGGCTTTGGGACGTCTCGGAGAACCTGGCAGACGTCGATTTCGGCGTTGCAGCGACGACGCCTGTTCGTATCATTCCGAATTGGCCTAGCTCTGTCCGGGAGGCCTGACGGATGGACCCGCTCGCAAGCCTCGTCGACTGGATCGCTTTTTACGGGATGCTCGGTTTGTTCGCTGCCGGACTGGCTGAACGCTTCATCCCGGCTCTGCCTTCCCATGGCATGCTGGTTGCAATCGGCATGGCCGCGGCCGGAGGAAGTTGGTCGCTGCCCGCAGCTTTCATCATGACGACCTGCGCTAGTGTAGTCGCCAGCATCGCACTGTTTCTCGTCGTCCGGACTGTCCGACAGGATGTGTCCGCCAAGCTCTTGTATGGAACCGGGCGACTCCTGGGTCAGCCATCGACGCGCATCGACGGTATGCTGACCTCCTTTCGAGCGCGCGGAAGGGGCCTGTCCCTGATTGCCCAGATCGTCCCTACAGTCCGCTTCGTCGCGCCGCTGGCCGCTGCCGTTGTTCGCCTGGACGCGTGGCGCTTTGCCACCGGCACTCTGGTGGGTGTCGCGCTATGGAACGGCGCGTTCCTCGCCGCTGGCTACTTGGCCGCACGGTCGATCCCCGACCTCAATGCATCAGCCTTGGCGATTAAGCTCCTGCTCCTGGTTCTTGGCGCGGAGACGTTATCCATGCTGGTTTGGCGGCTGTTCGGGCAAAGCTATCGGCGCCGGACTTCGTCGGAGGATCGACGATGCTGAGCAGGTCGTCAGAGACCCTTCAGTTCTTCCGAGCCTGGCTATCGGAGCCGTTCAGAGTTGCGGCCGTGGCGCCATCCGGCCGGGCGCTCGCGGCCTTGATCGTGTCGGAGGTTTCCCCGGCGGCCGGACCGGTGCTCGAGCTCGGTCCCGGAACGGGCGTGTTCACGCGCGCTCTGCTAGCGCGAGGGATCGCCGAGGAAAACCTCGCGCTCATCGAATTGGGAACCGAGTTTGCCGCGAAGCTGAGCGCCGATTTCCCGCGCGCGAAGATCTTGTGCATAGATGCGGCGCGCTTGCGCGAGATCGAGCTTTTTGGTGACAGCCCTGCAGGGGCCGTGATCAGCGGCCTGCCGCATTTGTCGATGCCGCCGCGAGCGGTCTATTCCATCCTGCAAGGAGCCTTCGCGCACCTTCGCGCGAACGGCGCGTTTTATCAGTTCACATATAGCCCGCGCTGTCCAGTTTCGCGACCGCTGCTCGACCGGCTGGGCCTCAAGGCCAGCTATCTGGGCGGCACCTTCGCAAACTTGCCTCCTGCCGCCGTCTACCGCATTCAGCGTCGTAAGACTCCGCGTGTCCCCGAAATCCGGGTACGTCCCACTACGGCGGACAATCGCTGACGCGGCAGCCCATAGTTGCCATGAGGATCAAGCCTTGCGCTGGATCCCGTGACCAATCGTAGTGGTGATATGGTCCCAGCCAGACAGGGCGATTTCCGCGACGGCTGCAAGTTCAGCGCGGTCTGCTCCATCACGGGCGCGGATCGCCATGCCGCTTTGTACCGTCTGCACGAATCTCGCCAGTTTGGTCGTGTCTGCGGTGGCCTGCAGGTCCCCGTCGCGTTTGGCTTTGTCGAAGCGAGCCTTGAGGAGATCGAAACCACCCGCGCGGGTCGCTCGCATGAACTCGCCGAGTTCGGAATGTCCTTCGCTGCCCACGGTGGCGAGGGTCGCCATGCACCCATGGGGTAGATCGCAATCTCCACCCGTCATCGCCACGGCCGAATCCTGAAGAAATGCCAGCGCCGCCTCTCGTGCGGTCGACGCCTTGCCGAAACGCGTCCAGACCAAACCCTCATAGGTGGTGTAATAGTATCGGAGCGCTTCCGCGTAGAGAGCGTCCTTCGAACCGAAGGCCGCGTAGAGGCTCTTTGTTCCGATCCCCATCGCGTCCGTCAGATCGGTGATCGAGGTCGCCTCGTATCCCCTGATCCAGAACAGTCTTGTCGCGGCTGCGAGCGCGGCCATGCGATCGAATTCCCGCGGCCGGCCACGTGTGGGGCGTGTCGGCAGTGGCAGGTCGGCAAGCTTGGAAGCTTTATTATGCATCGATCACTGTATAAATCGGTTGACGGCGCTTTGCAACGAGTTTACCGATTAATGCAGCGATCACTGCATAAAAGGAAATGACCGTGAATTTGCTTGGAAAACGGGCCCTGGTGAACGGTGGGTCACGGGGGATAGGGGCTGCTATCGCGATTGCGCTTGCTGAGAATGGGGCTGATGTCGCCTTTACCTATCAGCGCTCTGCCGATCGGGCCGCAACTGTGGTCGGTTCGATCGAGGAGAAGGGACGGCGAGGTCTCGCTATCCGGGCCGATAGTGCCGACCCCGAAGCCATCAGCCGTGCCGTCACGGAGACTGTCGATGCGTTTGGAGGCCTCGATATTCTGGTCAACAGCGCGGGCGTCGGAACGGCTGGAATGACGGCGGACCTGTCGCTGGTCGATCTGCAGGCCATGCTGGACGTTAATGTTCGCGCGCCGGTCCTCTTTGCCCAGGCAGCGATCCCGCACCTCTCATCAGGAGGCCGCATCGTCTCCATCGGCTCCTCGCTTGCCGAGCGTGTTCCATTCCCAGGGGTGACGGCTTACGCCATGTCGAAGTCGGCACTGCTGTCGTTCACGCGAGGCCTCTCGCGCGAACTCGGCCCTCAGGGCATTACCGTAAATTTGGTTCTGCCCGGCTCGACCGATACGGAGATGAACCCGGCCAATGGCGAGAATGCTGATTATCAGCGAAGTCTGACGTCGCTGGGCCGTTTTGGCGAGCCCCGTGAAGTCGCGAGCGCCGTCGCGTTCCTTGCCGGTCCCGCTGCAAGTCTGATTACGGGTGCGGTCCTGAATGTAGATGCCGGCTTCAACGCCTGAGCTAACCCCGCCGCTATTAGCCAGCTGCCGCGGCGTTGCGTGACGCGGCGCAGGTCCGGCAGCTAGGCCTTTGCTTGCGGTCAAACTATGAAGTCGAAACGGCCGAACCGTCCGTCGCGGGTTTGTTTCATGTCGAGGACGAGTGTTTCGTGAAAGAGCTGATCTTCGAGATTTCGGGGCTCTCCAGGAAAGTAGAGCTGGGTTGTGAGGACGCGGCCTCCAGGACGCTCGACCTTGAAATGGAAGTGACGCGTCCGGCCGGGATAAAGCGCGGGCACGATGGTGTTGAACCACCAGCGCCCCTGCACATCCGTGAACTGGTGGCCGCGCAGCCGGAAGCCGATGCTGTCATAGGCGCCGTTTTCATCCGCATGCCAGATTTCGACGAGGCTGCCGGCGAGGGGCCGGCAGCGACTGTCTAAGACGAACCCCGCGACCGTGATCCGCTCGCCACCGGGCGCGCCGGGATAAAGATCGCGTTCGAGCGGCGAGTTCGGCCGGAAGAAGGGGCCGGCCTCCCTTTCGATCGTGACGTCGTTCCCATCGTCGCAGGAGAGTGTCAGCGGCAATTCGGGTGCGGCTTGCGCGAACGCCCTCATCCTGGCGGCATCGATAAGAGACAGTGTCAGAAAGGCCGTCAGAAGAGAGCGTCGGGTGGAGGGCAAGGTCGGTCTCCGGGATTCGATGAGGTTGCTGATGAACCGGCCGGGGCGGTTATCGCAGCCGCTGCACGGCGTTGGCCTGCGCCTCCCTGATGAGGCCGGAGTACATTTTCTCCTTGCCTGGATACCAGGGCATCGAGCCGATGGAGCCAAAGCCGGGGATCGTCTCCACATGCGCGACCATACGGGCGCGCATACGCGTGTCGGGAAGCGGGCCGGTCATCGCCTGGACATTGTCGCTCATATGGTCGGGATTCGACGTGCCGCACAGCACGCTGGAGACCGCGGGATGCGCCATGACCCATTTCAGGAAGAACTGGGCCCAACTCCTCGCGCCGAATTCCTGGGCGAAACCGGGAAGCGGCTGTCCTTCGACGACCTTCATCAGGCGTGCCTTTTCAAGCGGCAGATTGATCAGCACGCCGACGCCTTTTTCGGCGGCCACCGGAAGCAGGCGGCGCTCGGCGTCGCGATTGAAGATCGAGTAGTTGGTCTGGATGAAATCGACGTCATCGCGTTCGACGATTGCCAGCAGTTGCTCCTGCGCGGCCGACTCGTGATGGGTCACGCCGACATGGCGCACCAGACCTTCCTCCTTCCACGCCTTCATCAACGGGATGATGACCGGCGCATTGGTGATGCTGTGGCATTGCATGAGATTGATCGTGCCGCGCCAGGTGCGCAGCCGCGACTGGCGGAAGCTGGCCTCGGCATGGCTTTCGTCGCCGAGGTAGTCTCCCGTTGCCCAGATCTTATTGGCGAGGAACATCTCCTCGGGTTCTTCGAGCTCACCCATGAACTGGCCGACGCTGACTTCGGCCGAGCCGTAGAGCGGCGATGTGTCGACCACGCGGCCGCCGGCGGCGACATAGCGTTCGAAGACCTGACGAAGAGCGTCGCGGCGATCGCCGGGCTTCAAGTCGAAGGTGAGGAAGGTACCAAGGCCCAGCGTGGTCACCCGTTCACCGGTGCGGGGCAGGGTGCGGGTCAGCACCTCGGGATTGGAGCCGGAGGCCGATGCCGCCGAGCTTGTATCCTGGGCCTGCGCCGCAATGGTGGTCTGGGCGGCGAACGCCAGCCCGGTTGCAGTGGCACCCACTGTGCCGAGGAAACCGCGGCGATTTATTCTTGACGGATCCATGAGTGGCTTCCTGTTCGATTACCTTTGAATTCAAAACTGCCAGTTGGCGGGCACCCAGGCGTAGCCGCCATCGGTCTTGAGCATCCGGCCAAGGCCGGGGAAGGGGAAGTGGAAGCCGAGCACCGGGATGCGGTCGGTTGCCGCCCTGTCGAAGACGCGCCGGCGGGAGGAAAGCGCGGTCTGCTTGTCGCGATCGGGACCCGGGAGCCAGGGATTGTCGACATTGACGACCGGGTGGTAGGCAAGGTCGGCCGTCAGCAGCAGCTGATCGTTTCCGGAGTGGACGAGGAAGGTCGCCATGCCCGGCGTGTGGCCGGCGGCGACGAGCGTCGTGAGACCCGGCACGATCTCGGCCCCGGCTTCGTAAAGCTCTACATCGTTCATCACGGGTTCAAGGCTATTCTTGATGTTCGCCGCAAAGCGCACGCGGAAATCCTGTGGGACGGGCATGTAGGAGAGATCCGGATCGGTTTGGACGAAGAAATCCCAGTCCGCCTTCGGTACGAAGACCGTGGCGCGGGGGAAGGCCTTGCCGCCATCCGCGGTTCTGAGATTGCCGACATGGTCCGGATGGGTGTGCGAGATGACGATCGTGTCGATGTCCGCCGCGCTCAGGCCGATCGCCGCAAGGTTGTCGAAGATCCGGCCGCCATGCGGCCCCATCGTCGCGCCGGCCCCGGCCTCGATCAGAATCCGGCGGCCATCGGTTTCGATCAGAACCGTATTCAGGTTGAGCGTCAGGTGGTCGGTCGGAAGAAATGCTCGCCGCAACACCTCCTCAAGCTCCGCTTCGGGCGCGTCGCTGGCATAGACACGAGGAGGGCCGCCGATAACGCCGTCGCTCAAGACGGTCGCGCTGATCTCGCCGACGCGGAAGCGGTAGTGACCCGCGTTGCCAGCCAACGACGGCGCGGCCTGGGCATTGGCGTTGCCGGAGCCGCTCAGGCTTGGGATGAGCATGCTTGATGCGCCTGCGACAGCGGACAGCATGATAGCGCGTCTATTGAGAGTGAAGGCATTCATCGGTTTTCCCTTCTTCGTAGGGCACCTCCCGCGCCTTTCTCACCCATACGGGGGCCGGAAATGATCGGCGAAAGGAAGCTGGCAGAGCGCCATAGCTGAACTTTTCGCCCACCATGACATGGCTCAATTCATCCGATAAGATGCGCAACTATGATCAGCTTGATTAGAATACCTTACCAATGAGCTCTGTGCGCCTGGACAGCTTTGATGTCTTCGTCTCTATCGTCCGCTGCGGTGGCTTCCGGGCGGCGGCGCTCTAGCGTGGCGTATCTTCATCGGCCCTGAGCCAAACAATGAACGGGCTCGAAGAGACCCTCGGCATCCGGCTCCTTAATCGCACGACCAGAAGCGTGTCTCCCACGGAAGCCGGGAAACGCCTCCTTGAACGGCTGGCGCCGGCATTGAGTGACATCAGGCTGGCGATCGCGGAAGTCGACGAGTTGAGGGACACTCCGTCCGGAACGCTTCGGATCAACGCCCCGGCGCCGGCCGTCGATCATTTTCTTTGCCCATTGGCCTTCGACTTCATGGACGCCTATCGTGAGGTGAGCATTGAAATCGTCAGCGATGCGGCGGTTGTCGACATCGTGGAACAGGGCTTCGATGCCGGCGTCAGATTCGGCAAACAATTGGCGCAGGATATGATCGCGCTCCCGCTTGGCCCCGCGCTTCGCTATGCGATCGTCGCTTCACCGGACTACATCGAAAAGCACGGCCAACCCCAGACACCACACGATCTGGTCGGTCATGATTGCATCAAGCGCAGATTTCCTGGGGGCACTCTGGCCACCTGGCGGTTTGCCGACGGAGACGAAGAGATCGAGGTCGCTCCCACGGGCCGCCTGATGGTCAGTTCGGCGCATAACGAGCTGCAGGCGGCGCTGGCCGGCAGAGGAATAGCCCATGTTTTCGACGACTATGCCAAGCCCCACCTCCAGAATGGCGAGCTCGTCGAACTGCTCTCCGATTGGAGCCCGACATTGCCGCACTGGTTTCTGTACTATCCGAGCCGCCGCCTCCCCAGCGCTACCATGCGGGCATTTCTGGATTACGTTAGGAACTACGACTGGCAGGACGAAACGTAACGGTGGCTCGTCGGACCCGTTGTTCAAGTCGGTTGCACAAATCCGCCGTGCAGAGCTTCGATGCTTTAGACGATTTCGGCCCTTAAGGTACCTCGATGCCGTGGCCGAAGAGATCTCCACCACAAGAGGGCTGGGAGGTCCAGCAGGGTATTGGTTAGTTCAGCTTCCTGCGCAAACAGGCATGCGTCTCAATGGCAGCTTTGCGCCCAATGTCGGCCGCTCGGCCACGCTATGCCGGTACCTGAAAGCAGACAGGCCTAGAGGTGCACGAACACCAACGAGTCAGGACAAGTCGGCGATCTATTGGAGATTCCGCTCGCGTACGGCCACGCCGTCGCCCACCCGGTCGCTCGGTGCAGCACGACCCGATCGCCTTCCGACAGGCCGGCTCGATCTCGGCCATCCTGTTGTCCCGGTGGCCGATCCTGACCACGGCCCTGCTCGGTGACCAGCGCGACGTTCTCGTAAGCCGTGAGGCTGGGGATCAGATTGTAGAACTGGAACACGAAACCGACGTGGCGGCGGCGATAGGATGTCAGCCCCCGGCCGTCGAGGTCGGTCAGCCGCAAGTCCTTGAAGGAAAGCTCGCCGCTGGTCGCGTGATCGAGCCCGCCCATGATGTTGAGCAAGGTCGATTCCCGCTGCCCGACGGACCGAGCAGGACGACCACTTCCCGTGCCGAAATCTTCAGGTTCACGCCGCGCAAGGCGTGCACTTGCGTCTCGCCCGAGACATAGGTCTTGGTCAGATCATGAGCGGCAAATACTTTTTTAGTCATGAGTTTCCAACCTGCCCCGTCTGCGCCATCAAAACGAGGTTATCCGGCCGGCGAGGAAATCTTGGATGAGCTTCGGAATCCGGCTCAGGCGATCTGCTGTGATTGCTTCTGCGGGTTGCCTGATCTTTCCGATTGGCAATCCGTCTCGGGTCGCGACTTTCAGCTGCGCGAGGGCGGGCCGAGTCACCGGGTCGCCGATCCGGCTCACCAGCATGCACTCGGCAGCCGCGACGTCGGGCAGCGCAGCGCAGATCGCCTCGGCGATATCACGCGCCGCGATGTTGTAGATCTTCCCGACATGCGATACCGGGTTCTTGCCCGCGGCTGCTTCAAGGCTCATTGGCCGACAGGGAGTGATCAAGCCGTTGACCCTGTTGCCGCGGCCTACCTGGCCGTCATCCCCAGCCTCGGCCGATGTCCCGGTGACGGTGAGATAAAGCGCGCCCTGGGATGCTCCATCGGCGGCGTTGACGTCCACATTGGACCCTGTGAACCCATGCTGCCTGGCAAGTTCTGCCACGAGTGTCCGAAGCTCGGATCTCTCGGCAAGATAATCGTCTCTGTGAGCGAGATAACGCCCGATCATGGCGCAGGCGACGGTCAGGCGAACCGACCTGCCTTGTCGAACACCCATCACCTTTACATCCTCGCCCCATGCGGGATGTACCCGAATTCGGTCTCTTCCGTTGATGTGTCGCTCGACGTCAAGCACCAGGGTTTCAAGGGCGCTCATCGGCGCGTAGCCAACGCCAATCGAAGTATCATTGGCCAACGGAGCTTCGGACATACCCGAAAACAGCTCCTGCAGATCCTGTGAACCGGGTCGAGTCAGCACGTGGAATCGGACGTCGCGGTCCGCATCGAGGGCGTGCAGGCTGGATTTCAGCCAAGACCGGGATCCCTCGACCGCTATCTCTTCGACCGGAATCTTTCCCCCGCCGATTTTAGCTGTGGCCCTGCCCGCCAGATAGATGTTTATCGGACTGGTGACAGAGCCGCCCCCGAAGGCAGGCACGGAGCGACCGCCCAGCAGAAGCGCCTTGTCCACGTTGTGGTGAAGGATGCGGTCAAACCGCCGAGAATACTCCAGGGACAGATTACGCGAGAATGTCTCAGCAAGGGCATCGCAGATGGTGTCCGGGTGACCCAGCCCCTTCCGCTCGACAACTTCGACCGGGTCATTGGGAACATCATACGCCGTCAGCACCAACCGTAGCGCTGACGCGGTTTCAGGGTGCGACATGGCACGCGTCCGACTACGAGCGACGGGTCATGACGGCTTGCCTTCACCGGACTGGCCGCTCGGTCGAGCAAGGACGCAATCCAGCCGCGGCAGGAATCCGGCGACATTTTTCATGTACGCGCGATACGCGTCGCCGAATTCGGCAATCGCTTCGCGCTCCTCGGCCCGCGCCAGCCTCACATA
>NZ_SUGA01000020.1 GCF_004963255.1 Mesorhizobium sp.
TCTATGGCTGGTTCAAGTGCAAGGTGACCGACGACGGTTCCGGCTGGCGGCTTACCAAGGTTACCGGCTCGCAGCGCACGACCGGCCGCTTCTTCGACGACAATGAGAAGCGCGCCATCTATCTCGGCTCGTTTTCGGTCAATGACGATAAGCCCAAGGTCTACGGCAGCGGCCCCGAAAGCGATCAGGTCGGCTACGCCTTCCGCAACAGCGCCGGCGAATGGCGCATCGAATTCCCCGCGCCCTATTACGAATCCAAGCTCGACATCATGGAATTCAAGCGCTGAGCCGGCTGAACCGCCTCCGGCACACCAAGGATTAACCCGCCCCGCATAGCATGCGCCCGGTTTTCAAAGCGGGTGCTTGCCGTGGCAGCGTCGGAATCGAGTACGCGACCGATCGTGGTCGTCACCGAAGGTGGCCCGCACATCTGGGCCATCGTGAACGCGATTGCCGATCGCGTCGGCCCCGTCAGCCTAATCCTCGAGAACCCTGAATCCAAAAAGCGCCTGCTCATGGGCCGCGCCCGGCGGCAGGGCTGGATCTCCGCCATCGGCCAACTCGGCACCATGGTGCTGACCAGGCTCGGCAAGCGCTTCCTGGCCGGCCACGCCGAGCGGCTGATCGCCGAGGAGAAGCTCGCGACCGAGCCGAGGCAAGGCCAGGCGATCATCCATGTGCCGTCGGCCAACGGGCCGGAATGCCTGAAGGAAATCACGCGCATCAAGCCGGGTGTCGTCTTGCTCGCCGGCTGTCGGCTGCTGTCGAAGGATACACTGGCCAGGATGCCTTGCCCGGTGCTCAACTATCACGCCGGCATCGCGCCAAAATATCGCGGAATGAATGGCGGCTACTGGGCGCTGGCCTCCGGCGACGCACAAAACTTCGGCACGACCGTTCACCTGGTCGATGCCGGCGTCGACACCGGCGGCGTGCTCAAGCAGGCGCGCGGCAAGCCCAGGACGGGCGACACCATCGCCAGCTACGCGCTGCGCCAGGCAGCGTTTTCGCGCGATATCTGCGTCGAGGCGGTCAGCGACGCGCTGGCCGGTAGGCTGGAAACCATCGACCCCGGACTGCCGTCCAAGCAGTGGTTTCACCCGACGATCTGGTTCTACCTCTGGACGGGCTTGACCAAGCGCGTCTGGTAATCAGCCGGCGACGAATTTCAGCATTCGCTTTGCGCCATCGCCAGCGTCGCTTTTGAAGGCGCGCGCGTCGTCCCATAACAAGCGGGCCAACAGCGCATGCGGCAATGCTCCATGACATCGAGGAGTTGAGAATTCATGGCCGATCTGATCGTCGTCTATTGGCGCGACATTCCCGCCCAGGTGATCGTCAGGAAGGGCCGGCAGAACGCCAAGCGCGAACTGCCGCTGCGCTTCACTGAGGCGATCGACATGTGCGCCATGCGCACCGGCGCCGGCGGCACCGACGACTATCTGGCGGAATGGCGCAAGGCCGACCCTGTTCCGGTCGGCGATGACATCGAGGCCGAGGTCGAGAAGGCTTTCCAGGAACTCGATGCGAAATATGACCGCGAGCGGCTGGTCGCTCTGGTCAAGGCTGGCGGGAAAGAAAATGTCTGACAAGCAGCCCGCGGTTACCCAGGCCACTTTGGTCAAGAAGGCAGCGCCGAAATCCGACTACAAGCCTGCCGACGTATCGCCGCAGCGCCGCGTCCAGCGCACCTTCGCCGTGCGACTGTGGTCGATCAGGCATTCGCGCTTGCTCGAATGGTTCTACAGCCGGTTCGCCGATGTCTTCCTGCTCCTGCACCCTCTGTGGAAGGGTATCGGCTACAGCCGGGTCGAAGCTCCGGTGAAATTCGTCGAGAAGCGCGTCAAGGGTTTCATGTTCGACTGCCGCATGTGCGGCCAGTGCGTGCTTTCCTCCACCGGCATGTCGTGCCCGATGAACTGCCCCAAGCAGCTGCGCAACGGCCCGTGCGGCGGCGTCCGCGCCAACGGCAATTGCGAGGTCGAGCCGGACATGCCTTGCGTCTGGGTCAAGGCCTGGGAAGGCTCGCGCAATATGGTGCATGGCGACAAGATCCTGACCGTGCAGAAGCCGGTCGATCAGTCGCTGCGCGAAACCTCGGCCTGGCTGCGGGTGACCGCGCAGGCCGCAGCGGCACGCGAGACGACCCAGAACCCCGGAGCTTCGGCATGAACGCCCGCCAGCGCGACGAAAACCCGGCCGGCATCCATCTGCCGCTCGATCCCCTGCCCGGCCACACGTCGCGCGGCCGGCTGGAGCGCGTGCTGCGTCGCGGCGAGTTCGCCGTGACGACCGAGCTCAACCCGCCCGACAGCGCCGATCCGGAAGACGTCTACAACCGCGCCAAGATCTTCGACGGCTGGGTCGACGCCATCAACGCGGTCGACGCCTCGGGTGCCAACTGCCACATGTCCTCGGTCGGCATCTGCGCGCTGCTTACCCGCATGGGCTACGCGCCGATCATGCAGATCGCCTGCCGCGACAAGAACCGCATCGCCATCCAGGGCGACGTGCTGGGCGGTGCCGCGATGGGCGTCGCCAATATGCTTTGCCTCACCGGCGACGGCGTGCAGGCCGGCGACCAGCCCGGCGCCAAGCCGGTGTTCGACCTCGATTCCATGTCGCTGCTCGAAACCATCCGCATCATGCGCGACAACGGCAAGTTCCTGTCCGGCCGCAAGCTGACGACGCCGCCGCAGGTCTTCCTCGGCTGCGCGGTCAATCCCTTCGCGCCGCCTTACGACTTCCGCCCGATCCATCTCGGTAAGAAGATCGCCGCCGGGGCGCAATTCGCGCAGACGCAGTACTGTTTCGACGTGCCGATGTTCAAAGCCTTCATGCAGAAAGCACGCGACCTCGGCCACACCGAGAAGCTGTTCCTGCTCTGCGGCGTCGGGCCGCTGGCTTCCGCCAAGACGGCGAAGTGGATCCGCTCCAACGTGCCGGGCATTCATATCCCCGATGCCGTGATCAAGCGGCTGGAGGGCGCGCAGGATCAGAAGAAGGAAGGCAAACAGCTCTGCATCGACATCATCAACGAGGTGAAGGAAATTCCGGGCGTCGCCGGCATCCATGTGATGGCCTACCGCCAGGAGGAATATGTCGCCGAGATCGTCGATGAATCCGGCGTGCTGAAAGGCCGCCAGCCCTGGAAGCGCGAGATCCGGCGTGACGACCAGCTGGTCGCCCAGCGGCTCGACCACATACTGCATGACGAGGTTACCGAAACCCAGGTCGACATGGTGAAGACCGCGCATTGACGGCGTGACAGTCAGCATTCACTTGAACCAAATCAGATAACGATATAAAGAACTCTTTATATCCCGACGGAGAGATCGCATGACCCGCACCATCGTCGCCTCGGCGACCCGAGAAATCGTCATCGGCTTCGATCAGCCCTTCTGCGTGATCGGCGAACGCATCAACCCGACCGGCCGCAAGAAGCTCGCCGCCGAGATGGTGGCCGGCAATTTCGAGACCGTGATCAAGGACGCGCTGGAACAGGCCGCCTGCGGCGCCACCATGCTCGACGTCAATGCGGGCGTCACCGCCGTCGACCCCAACGCCACCGAGCCGGCGCTGCTGGTGCAGACGCTGGAGATCGTGCAGGGCCTGGTCGATCTGCCGCTGTCAATCGACTCCTCGGTCACCGCCGCGATCGAGGCCGCGCTGAAGGTCGCCAAGGGCCGCCCGCTGGTCAACTCCGTCACCGGCGAGGAAGAGAAGCTCGAGGCCATCCTGCCGCTGGTCAAGAAATACAACGTCCCGGTCGTCGCCATCTCCAATGACGAGACCGGCATCTCGATGGACCCGGATGTCCGCTTCGCCGTCGCCAAGAAGATCGTCGAGCGTTGCGCCGATTTCGGCATCCCCGCGCATGACGTCGTGGTGGACCCGCTGGTGATGCCGATCGGCGCGCTGGGCGATGCCGGACGCCAGGTGTTCGCGCTGCTGCGGCGGCTCCGCGAAGAGCTCAAGGTCAACACCACCTGCGGCCTCTCCAACATCTCCTTCGGCCTGCCGCATCGCCACGGCATCAACGCCGCCTTCATCCCGATGGTGATCGGCGCCGGCATGACCTCCGCAATCATGAATCCGGTCCGCCCGCAGGAAATGGAAGCCGTGCGCGGCGCCAATGTGCTCAACGGCACCGACGAGAACTGCACCAACTGGATCCGCACCTACAAGGACTACAAGCCGGCCGAAGGCGGGCACGCCGTTGCCGCTCCGGTCGCGGTCACCGCCCCCGGTGAAGGCGCTGCCGCCGGCGGACGTCGCCGCGGCGGCCGCGAAGCCCGCATGGCCAGGGGATAAGCGCGCAATCGTGGGCCGCACCGCAAACAATGCTGGTCCGATCGCATCGCGGATGCGGTCGGACAGCTCTGCTTTGCGTTCAGGCCATACCCACTATGGCGTCGAACAACACCATGCCCGCCCAGGATCCGAAGATGCCCGTGACCCCGCCGACGATGAAATCTTCGTCATAGGCGGGCCAGTAGGCGTGCAGCACCAGGGTTCCGACGATCGCGCCGACAATCCCTGTGGCAAGATATTGCGGATTGCGCAGCCACGAGCCCTTGATCACGCGCACCATGGTGAACGCGGTGAAGATGGCGGAAAGCAGCAGATCCGACATGGTTGGCCCCTGGACCAACGGACTCTCCGCCCAATAGTAGAACGATCCGTTAAACGGCATCGGCAATTGCCATCGAGACGCGTGCCAGCATGAATCCTCCCCCCAACATCACCGATCCGCTCGTCCTGTTCATGCCGTCGGGCAAGCGCGGCCGGTTCCCGGTTGGCACGCCGGTGCTCGATGCGGCACGCCAGCTCGGTGTCTATGTCGAAAGCGTGTGCGGCGGCCGCGCCACCTGCGGCCGCTGCCAGATCGAGGTGCAGGAAGGCAATTTCGCCAAGCACAAGATCATCTCGTCCAACGACCACATCTCGCCCAAGGGCGCCAAGGAAGAGCGCTACGAGCGCGTGCGCGGCCTGCCCGAGCGGCGTCGTCTTTCCTGCTCGGCGCAGATTCTCGGCGATCTGGTCATCGATGTGCCGCAGGACACGGTCATCAACGCCCAGACCATCCGCAAGGACGCCGACACCCGGGTGATCGCCCGCGATACGGCGATCCGCATGTGCTATGTCGAGATCGAAGAGCCCGACATGCACAAGCCGCTCGGCGACCTCGACCGGCTCAAGATCGCCCTGATGAAAGACTGGGGCCTCAAGAATCTCGAATTCGACTTCTATCTGCTGCCGCAGGTGCAGGCCATCCTGCGCAAGGGCAACTGGACCGCTACCGCCGCCATCCACAAGGATGCCGACAGCGACATCGCGCGCGTCATCGCGCTGTGGCCGGGCCTGAAGAACGAGGCCTACGGTCTTGCCTGCGACATCGGCTCGACCACCATTGCCATGCATCTGGTGTCGCTGCTCTCCGGTCGCGTCGCCGCATCCTCCGGCACCTCGAATCCGCAGATCCGCTTCGGCGAGGATCTTATGAGCCGCGTCTCCTATGTGATGATGAATCCGGACGGCCGCGAGGGCATGACGGTTGCCGTACGCGAGGCCATTTCCAGCCTGGTCGACAAGGTGTGCGCCGAAGGCAACGTCCAGCGCGCGGACATCCTGGATTCCGTCTTCGTCGGCAATCCGATCATGCATCATTTGTTCCTCGGCATCGATCCGACCGAGCTCGGCGGCGCGCCCTTCGCGCTCGCCGTCTCCGGCGCGGTGCGCATCAAGGCCTCCGACATCGGCCTGAAGCTCAACCAGGGCGCGCGCCTCTACATGCTGCCTTGCATCGCCGGCCATGTCGGCGCCGATGCCGCCGCCGTCACGCTGTCGGAAGGCCCGCATCGCCAAGACGAGATGATGCTGATCGTCGACGTCGGCACCAACGCCGAGATCGTGCTCGGAAACCGGACCCGCGTCGTCGCGGCCTCCTCCCCCACCGGCCCTGCCTTCGAGGGCGCGGAAATCTCCGGCGGCCAGCGCGCCGCGCCCGGCGCCATCGAGCGCGTACGCATCGATCCCGACACGTTGGAGCCGCGCTACCGCGTCATCGGCTCGGAACTGTGGTCCGATCAGCCGGGCTTCGCCGAAAGCGTGCAGGCGACCGGCGTCACCGGCATTTGCGGCTCCGGCATCATCGAGGTGATCGCCGAGATGTATCTGTCGGGCATCATTTCGGAGGACGGCGTTGTCGACGGATCGCTCAGCATGCGCTCGCCGCGCATCGTGGCCAACGGCCGCACCTTTTCCTATGTGCTTAAGGAAGGCGAGCCGAAGATCACCATCACCCAGAACGACGTCCGCGCCATCCAGCTTGCCAAGGCGGCGCTCTATGCCGGCACCAAGCTGTTGATGGAAAAGCAGCACACCGACCATGTCGACCGCATCCATTTCGCCGGCGCCTTCGGCTCCTTCATCGATCCGAAATACGCCATGGTGCTCGGCCTGATCCCGGACTGCGATCTCGACAAGGTCTCGGCCGTCGGCAATGCCGCCGGCGCCGGCGCCCGCATGGCGCTCTTGAACCGTGGCTACCGCCGCGAGATCGAGGAGACCGTGAGCAGGATCGAGAAGATCGAGACGGCGCTGGAGCCCAAGTTCCAGGAGCATTTCGTCTACGCCATGGCGCTGCCGAACAAGGTCGACCCGTTCCCGAAGCTGGCTGCAGCGGTGAAGCTGCCGCCGCGCAAGGCAATGAGCGAGGATGGCGGTGTCGGGGATGCCACCCCGCGCCGGCGCTCGCGCGAAGAGCGCGCGGCACGGCGCGGCCGCGAGTAGCCTCTCCCGCTCTCCATTCAATTTCGTTTGCATGCAAATGTTTCCGGATTCGCGCAATCCGGAAACCGAAGCGCTGCGTTGGCGAAACTCATCCGATACAGGCGTGATGCATCTAGCGGACATCGAACGGCTGGCAGGGATCGTCCCGGCCGCCGCTGCTCGTAAGGGAGATGAAATGATGTTCGGAAATCTCAGCCGCTTCGGTGTCACCATCCGGCAAGCTCATGCCAGGAACAAGGCTATCCGCGCGCTCAACGATCTGCCGGCGCATGTTCAGAAGGATATCGGCTGGCCGGCCTCGCCGCCAAGCGATCCGCAGGCAGCCCTGCACAAGCTGCTTTTGGGCACGCCGCGCTGATGACCTTCGCCGACAAATGCAAGCTGCTCGGCAAGCGCCGGGGCCGCGATGCGGTTCCGGCGACCGGGGAGAACAAACTGCGCGCCGCGCTGCTGCCGAGGCGGCGCTAAGCAATTTCAGGAAAGCGCGCAGCGGTTGGGCTCGGCGACTTCGCCATAGCCCGTCCGGAATCGCGCAAACAAGGATCCGACACCGCAGGATCACGCCGATGTGCCAGCGTGATTCCTTGACATTTCGAACTGACGTACAATCTTCGCAGAGCGGGGGGAATTCTCTTAGTCGGCTCTGCCGAGATTCGTGTATCCGCATGCCCAGTTTGAAAAGCCATCTCGTTTCCTTCGTTCTGCGGCACAGTCGCAAGAAGGCCTTTTCCAGTCCCGAGAACCTGCAGCGCTGGATCGCCTACGCCCGCAAGACCGAGGACTATCATCCGCCGGCCCTCCTCAAGGCGCGGCTGGACATCGCCGAGACCGAGATCGACGGCTTTCCCGTCTATGAGATCGCGCCGAAGGCGGGCGAACGCCGGCGCATACTTTACATGCATGGCGGCGCTTATGTCTTCCAGATCACGTCCTACCACTGGGGGCTGATCGCCGAGATGGCCGAGCGTCTCGGTTTCGGCATCACCGTGCCGATCTACCCCATCGCGCCCGAGCATGATTTCCACGACATGTTCGGCATGGTCGGCGACGTCTACCGGCGCATGCTCGAAGAGACCGAGGCCGAGGACATCGTCTTTATGGGCGATTCCGCCGGCGGCAACATGGCCGTCGTGCTGACCATGATGGCGGCCGAGGAGGGCCTGCCCTCGCCGTCGCATCACGTGCTGATTTCGCCCGGCCTCGACGTTTCGCTTGCGAACCCTGAAGTCTTCGAGGCCGAGCGGCAGGATCCGTGGCTGGGTATTCCGGGTGGGCTGGAAGCGGTGCGGCTCTACAGCGCCGGTTTCGACCGCAAGGACTGGCACATCAGCCCGCTTTACGGCGACTTATCCGTGCTGCCAAAGACGCTGCTGCTGACCGGTTCACGCGACATGCTGACACCAGATAATCTCATCTTCGCCGAAAGGGCGCGGGCTGCCGGCGTCGAGGTGGACGTGGTCTATGAGGAGGGCATGTTCCATGTCTGGCCGCTGATCGAAATGCCGGAAGCGCGCCGCGCGCGCGACAGCATCGTCGCATTTCTGAGCAGCCACAAAACCATTGGTCAGCGCAAGAGCGAGCCGATCACCTGGTCGGTCAAAGCTTCATCAGGCAATCGATTCAAGACCGGATTGGCCAACACGTAGATCGCTTGCAATATTTCCTCATAGCGATCTGACTGATAGTCGATGTCCTCCCTGCCTTCGATCAGATCCGCCCACCCTGCCACGTCGGCTGAGGTGAGTGCTCCCGACCTAAACCGTTGGAGAACGCTCACGATATGATCCGCAGTCAGAACGGCCGCTGGCGTCTCGGACCAACCCAGGTCGCTCACCATTTCAGCCAGAAAATTGAGCGGCTTTCTGAACGCGATGAGATCGTCGAGAGCTGAAGCACGGCTCACGACAAGGCTCATCAGAACTTGCCGGTTTCGCGGAACAATTCGAACGTCGCCCGGATATGGTCGGCCACGGCCTTCACCGGCGCGCTGGCGTCGGGCGCCACCACCATGGCGAGATTGTAGGTGCCGATCTCCGGCATCCCGTCCTTGGCGCCCAGCGAGACCATCTCGTCGCCAAGGAAGGATTTCGGCAGCGGCGCCACCGCAAGGTCGGCCATGATCGCGGCGCGCTGGCCGGCCGTATGGGCGCTCATATAAGCGATGCGGTAGTTGCGGCCCTCGCGTCCGAGCGCTTCCAGCGCGCCGGCCCGCCAGGCGCAGCCTTCCTCCCACAGCGACACCGGCAAAGGTTCGCGCAGATGCGCGCAACCGCCCTTGGCGCCCGCCCAGACGATCGGTTCGGTCAGCAGGACCTCCGCGCCGACTGCGCTGGTCTTGTAGGAATTTGTGAGCAGCGTGATGTCGAGCGCGCGGTCATCCATGCGCCGGCGCAGATTGATGCTCTGGTCGATGGTGACGTCGACGGCGATCGAAGGATGCGATTGCGCGAAGCGCTTCAGCACATGCGGCAGCACGCGCTCGCCATAGTCGTCCGGGGAGCCAAGGCGCACCACGCCGACAATGTCGGGGATGATGAACTTCGACACCACCTCGCGGTTGATCGACAAGAGCCGGCGGGCATAGCCGAGCAGCATCTCGCCATCCGTCGTCAGCGTCACCGAACGCGCATCGCGCGCGAAGACGGAACGGCCGAGAATATCCTCCAGCTTCTTGATCTGCATGGAGACGGCCGACGGCGTGCGGAACACTGCGTTGGCGGCGGTGGTGAAGGAGCCGGTCTCGGCGATCGCCACGAAGGTGCGCAGCACATCGAGGTCAAGCAGCGGCAAAGGGTGATTGAGCGGGGCGTTCATGGGAGCCGACCTTCAATTTTTCTGATGCAATCCATCATTCCATTTCGTTTGATTGAACATCAGTCCGGGCGCATAGTCAACTCGATCGATGCAGGATGCTGCCAAAAGCAGCCATGAAACGACCGTGACACAGTCCTGCAATCGACACGAAATGAAGCTGAAACAGACCTGACTTAACGCAGTGACGGGCGCCTCCCTGCCCGCATAGAGGAGAAAGAAATGTCTATCCTGTCGTCCATAGGTCGGCTTGCGACCGAATTCAGCGCGGCCCGCGCCCGCTATCAGACCGAACGCGCCATCCATGCGCTGCCGATCGAACTGCAGAAGGATATCGGCTGGCCGGAAGCAGCCGACGTCAAGACCGGCCTGCGCCACGGTGTCGGAAGCTGGGCCGGAGCGAAGTAATCACGTGTGTATGGAGATCTGAAGGCCTGCCGTGTCAGCTCGGCAGGCCTTTTTGTTTGTTTCAGGTCTTTTTGTTTGCATTCAAACGACTTTTCCAGCCATGTCGCCGCTGCATGACGCATATGAACCACTCGCATAGCGGGTTAACAGGCCAGGTAAGGCATTGTAACCAATAGGAAATTATGGGCACATTGCCCAAAAATGTCGCAAATCGTGTCGCTTTTCATATCAAGCACTTCGTTTTTGCGATTTAGTTTTTGCCGAAGCGAGCCTATATCAGCGCCAGCAAAAACGAGCTGCCCCACTCCATCAAGCGAAGGCGACCCGTCTGAGCAACCAAATGGAGATGATGATGAAGCTCTTTGCCCGCCTGTTTGCCCGTCGCGAAATGAACCTGACGACCGCTCTGGAGCGTCAGCGCCTCGCCAAGACCATGCCCGGCCAGACCGGCGCCGTGGCCGCGGCCCGTCTCGGCTTTGTTGCCTAGGACGATCCAGCACCGATAAGCTGATTCAACGCCGCCCGGCTTGCCGAGGCGGCGTTTTCATTTGGGCCGGGCAGTTGTCGGCCGCGCAGCGACGCCCTGCGGTTGCACCGATTGCCCATTTGCGACCCGTGTCGCAAATTTAATCTTCACTTAGCCGCCTACCCGATTGACAGGAATGGTTTTTCCTGTTGTCGCTATGCTGTTCGCGACATCCTGTTCGCGTCATGGCTGCGTGGGGTTTCACCGTGAATGCCGTAAAGCACCCGATCAAGAGATCGTTTGTATTCTTCCTCGTTCCCGATTTCACGATGATCGCCTTCGCGACGGCGCTCGATCCGCTTCGCTCGGCCAACCGGATGCTCGGCTACGAGGCCTATAGCTGGCGCCTGGCAAGCATCGACGGCAAACCGGTTCGCGCTTCGAACGGCGTCGAATGCGCCGTCAACACGTCGCTGGAGGAGGAGCGCAGGAAGATGGCCGGGCCGGACCGGCCGAACATGGCGATCGTCTGCAGCGGCATCAATGTCGAGCGCTACCACAACAAATCGGCCTTCGCCTGGCTGCGCGAGGAATACAACCGCGGTGTGGCCGTTGGCGGCCTGTGCACCGGCGCGCATATCCTGGCCGCCGCGGGCCTGCTGTCCAACAAGCGCTGCGCCATCCATTGGGAGAACCTTCCGGGCTTCTCCGAAGCCTTCCCGAAAGCCAACGTCTTCGCCGACCTCTTCGAAATCGACCAGAATGTCTACACCTGCGCGGGCGGCACCGCCGCGCTCGACATGATGCTGAAGCTGATCGGCGACGATTTCGACGAGAGCCTGGTCAACCGCGTCTGCGAGCAGGTGCTGACCGACCGCGTGCGCAGCCCGACCGACCGCCAGCGCCTGCCCCTGCGCGCCCGCCTCGGTGTCCAGAATTCCAAGGTGCTCACCATCATCGAGCTGATGGAAGCGAACCTTTCCGAGCCGCTGTCGCTGATCGAGATAGCCGACCATGTCGACCTGTCGCGCCGGCAGATCGAGCGCCTGTTCCGCACCGAGATGGGCCGGTCGCCGGCCCGCTACTATCTTGAGATCCGGCTCGACCGCGCCAGGCACCTGCTGATCCAGTCGTCGATGCCGGTGGTCGAAGTGGCGGTGGCCTGCGGCTTCGTCTCCGCCTCGCATTTCTCCAAATGCTACCGCGAGCTCTATGCCCGCTCGCCCCAGCAGGAGCGCGTCGACCGCAAGCAGTTGCTGGCGGCTTAAGCGGCAGCAGACGCAGTCTAAGCGGACTGCGTCTGCGCCGTTCGCATCGCCTCGATGCGGATGTCTTCGGTGAGCTGCGCCTTGAGCGCCGAGAATTCCGGGCTGGTCTTCAGCGTATAGTGGCGCGGATGCGGCAGGTCGACCGGCACGTCCGACTTGATGCGGCCAGGCCGCGCGCTCATCACGATCACCCGCGACGCCATGAAGATCGCCTCTTCGATGTCGTGGGTGACGAACAGCACCGTCTTCTTGCGCCGCTCCCAGATGCCGAGCAGCAATTCCTGCATCAGCCCGCGCGTCTGGTTGTCCAGCGCGCCGAACGGCTCGTCGAGCAGCAGGATTTCGGGATCATTGGCCAGCGCCCGCGCGATCGCCGTGCGCTGCTGCATGCCGCCCGAAAGCTGTTTCGGCCAGTGGTTCTCGAAGCCTTTCAGGCCGACGAGATCGATATAGGAGGCGACGATCTCGTTGCGCTCGCCCTCGGGCCGGCCTTGCTCGCGCAGGCCGAAACCGATGTTTTCGGCGACCGTCAGCCAGGGAAACAGCGTGTAGGACTGGAACACCATGCCGCGATCCGGTCCCGGCCTCGTGACCGCCTTGCCGTCGAGCAGCACGCGGCCCGTGCTCGGCGCCTCCAATCCGGCGACGATCCTGAGCAAAGTCGATTTGCCGCAGCCGGACGGCCCCAGGATGGTGATGAAGTCATTGGCCGCGACCGCGAGGTCGACCGGCTGCAGCGCCTGCACCGGCTGGCCGCCGCCGACCCCGGCAAAGGTCCGCGAGACGCCTTCGATCAGCAGCTTGCTCACGCCAGGCTCCATGGAAAGAGCCAGCGGTTGAGCGCCTTGAAAGCAAAATCCGACAGAAGCCCGATCAGCCCGATGATGATGATGCCGAAGATGATCTGCCCGGTCGCCAGCCGCGACTGGCTGTTGATGATCATGTAGCCGATGCCCGAGGATGAGCCGATCAATTCGGCGACGATGACGTAGGTCCACGCCCAGCCGAGCACCAGCCGCAGCGTTTCGGCGATTTCCGGCGCATTGGCCGGCATGATCACCCGCTTGACGATGCCGTTGTCGGTCGCCCCCAGCGTATAGGCGGCTTCGACCAGGTCTCGCCTCGTGCTGCCGACCTTCACCGCGACGATCAGGATGATCTGGAACACCGAGCCGACGAAGATCACCAGGAGCTTTTCGAATTCCCCGATGCCGGCCCACAGGATGAGCAGCGGGATGAAGGCGGACGCCGGCAGGTAGCGGGCAAAGGACACGAACGGCTCGAGGAACGCCTCGACCGGCTTCCAGGCGCCCATGGCGATACCGATGGGCACCGCGACGATCGAGGCCAGCACGAAGCCGCCGAAGACGCGCCAGATGGTGATCAATATGTCGAGCCAGAAGCGGTCTTCGACGAGCAGCCGCCAGCCATCCTTGAGCATCGACAGAGGATCGGCAAGGAAGATCCGGTTCACATGGCCGCCGAGCGTGATCCATGCCCAGAACGCCACGAACAGCACGAAGAAGGCGATGCCGAGCACGCTTCGCGTGCCCGGCGCAACGGGGTGCAAGGGACGCAGCATCAGACCCTGTCCTTAAAGCATGTCTCCCGAAAGTGGGAACCGGTTTCGGTAAAGACATGCGCAAAATCAAAGAGCTAAAGCGCGAGGAGCGTATCCGGAGGATCGCGACGCGCTTTAGCGAGAAGGGATCGGCGGCTTTGCGCCGCCGATCGGGTGATGCGCGATCAGTTGGCGACCGCGCTGGTATCGGCAAGCGTCGTCACATCCGGGACTTCCTTGATCAGTCCCATCTGCAGCAAGAGGTTGGCCGCGGTCTTGGAAAAATCCTGGAACTCCTTGGTGAAGAACTGCTTATTCTCCGCCTTGTCCGCCCATTTCAGGTACTTGGCCGAATCCTCGAACTCCTTGGCCGACTGCTTCACGTCGGCGCCCATGATCTCGTAGGATTTCTGCGGATCCTTCTTGATCAGGTCGAGCGCGTCGAAATAGCTGTCGGCGAGCGCCTTGGCGGCGTCGGGATTGGCCTTGAGGAAGTCGGGCGTGCAGCCGACCGTGTCCAGCACCATCGGGTAGTCGAGCGTGGTCGCCAGGATATGGCCCTGGTCGGCCTTGTCGCGGACCGCCGAGATGAACGGCTCATAGGTGACGGCGGCATCGTTCTGGCCGGCCAGGAAGGCCTGCGCCGCCGCATCCGGCTCCAGATTGACGACGGTGACGTCCTCGGTCGACATGCCGTTCTTGTTGAGCACCCAGGCGAGCAGGAAATAGGGCGAGGTACCGGGCGCGGACGAGGCGACATTCTTGCCCTTGAGGTCGGCGACGGACTTGATGTCGTTGCGCACGACGATGCCGTCGGCGCCATAGGACTTGTCGAGCTGGAAGATCTGCTTGGTGGTGACGCCGCTGGCGTTCCACACCATCCAGGTTTCGACCGTGGTCGCCGCGCATTGCAGGTCGCCGCTGGCAATGGCCAGCGGACGGCTCGCCTGCGGCACTTTCTTGAGCGTGACGTCGAGCCCGTGCTTTTCGAAAAGCCCGGCCTGCTTGGCCAGAGTCAGCGGCGCGAAACCGGTCCAGCCGCTGATGCCGATGGTGAGCGAGGTGGCAGCCATCGCCGGCGAGCCAAGCATGGCGGCCGCCGTCAGCGTTGCCGCGAAAATGGTGGTCCTGTTCATTGTGGTTCCCCTTTTTTGTGGTGAGCGCGAATTGTCTCACAGACGCCAAAAGGCTTGTCAATTAAGCGGCGTTTCAACGAAACGTCATCCTGATCGGGTGCCTGCTGCTCCACCCCTCACGGCATGCCCCAGCCGCGGTTGCGCCACATCTTTTCGCCGGCGAGGCAATCGGTGGCCGGCCTGTCGTCGGCGAGCACGATCGGCGGATGAGCGGCCTCTTCGGCCGCCCATTGCGGCGAAGCGGGGCCGGCAAGCTCGAGCACCAGCTTACGGCGGATCGCTTCGGGAAATTGCGTCCAATCGTTGACCGGGATCATGAAGGCGCCCGGCCCGCCGATGACGCAGTCGCTGTAATAGCGGTCCAGATTGTCGACGTCGAAGGCGCCGCTGAAACCGCCGCGCGTCATCAGCGGCAGGCCGTTGATGGTGATGCCTTGCTTGACCACCTCGTCGCGCGTGAGATCGACCGGCGCGCCCTGGTTGTTCGGCCCATCGCCGGAAACGTCGATGACGCGCTTGGTCCCCTGGTATCCGCTCTCGGCGAACAGATCGCTGCCGAAGCTCAGCGCGCCGGAGATCGAGGTGCGCCGGGCGCTGTCCGGCGGGTTGGCGTCGAGCTTCGCGACGAACCTATCGGCGTCGGCGCGGTTGGCGATCACCGTCCATGGCACGACGACCCGCTGCCAGGTCGTGCCTGCCCATTCGACATAGGTGACGGCGATCTTGCCATAGGCGCCGTCGGCGATGGCCTTCAGCACATTGTCATGCGTCAGCGCAGCGGCGTAGCCGTGGCGCTGGATCTCCAACTCGGCCGGCGACATGGAAAGCGAGACATCGACCGCCAGCACCAGCTCGACATCGACGGGTTCGGCGGGAGAAGCCGCTTGCGTCAGCCAAAGCGCCAGCGCCAGGGCGGCGCTGCCTGAAAAGATATGCCTTGCGCGGGCATAAGCAGACATGACGGAAGGTTAGGCGAAAATCGCCGCGCGCAAAAGCCGGGAATTCCCGGCCACCGGATCCCCCCGGCGCGCGACCTCAAAAATACCGGGCCAGATTCGAGCGGATACGCTCCAGCACCGTGTCGCCGGAAAGGTCGGGCACGAATTTTGCGCCGGTTATCGCTTCATAGGCCTGGATATAGACCGCCGAGGCCTGGTTGACGATTTCGGCCGGAATTGGCGGGATCGGGTCCTTGTAGGGATCGCATCGCGCCGACACCCAGGAGCGGACGAAATCCTTGTCGAAGCTCTGCGGCCGCCCGCCGCTCGCGAACGCCTCGTCATAGCTCGCCGCGATCCAATAGCGGCTGCTGTCAGGCGTATGGATTTCGTCCGCCAGCACAATGGTGCCGTCCGGCGCGGTGCCGAATTCATATTTGGTGTCGGCGAGAATCAGGCCGCGTTCGGCGGCGCGCTGCTGGCCGCGAGCGAAAAGCTGCAACGCGTAGCGCGAGACTGTATCCCACTGCACCTGCGTGAGCAGCCCCTGGTCAATGATCTCGGCCTCCGACAGCGGCTCGTCATGGCCGCCATGGGCGGCCTTGCTGGTCGGCGTGATGATCGCCTGCGGCAGCTTTTCATTGTCGCGCAGCCCGTCGGGAAAGCCGTGGCCGTAGAAGCTGCGCTCGCCTTTCCGGTACTTGGTCAGGATCGAGGTGCTGGTGGTCCCCGCCAGATAGCCGCGCACGACCATCTCGACCGGCAGCATGTCGAGCCGCGTGCCGACGACGACGTTGGGGTCGGGATATTCCAGCACGTGGTTGGGACAGATGTCGGCGGTCTCCTCGAACCAGTAACGCGCCGTCTGGGTGAGCACCTCGCCCTTGAACGGGATCGAGGCCAGGATGATGTCGAACGCGCTCAAACGGTCGGTGGCGATGATGATACGGCGCCCGTCCGGCAGATCGTAATTTTCGCGCACCTTGCCGTGATAGTGATTGGGAAGCTCGGGAATGAAGGCGTCGGACAGGATGCGCATGGGGCGTAGGCTTTCGCAGGCTTCTGATCGGGCCACATAAGCCGCTGGCCCCCCGCACATCAAGCCGGATGCTGTGGAACGGGCTTCTTAGTGCCGGCGGCGCGAAACGCCCGCCAGTTCGGCCTGAAGGAAGGTGGAAACCACAACAAAACTCCAGCCACGGCGGCTGGCACGATGACCGCGAAACGCAGGATCGAAAGCACGACGCCGCAGAAGCCGACGATCCGCACAGCGGTATCCGCGCCGAAACGCGGCGCCAGCAGATGCCGGGCGATTGCCCCGCCATCGAGCGGAAAGGCCGGAAGCAGGTTGAGAATGGCCAGAACCGCATTCACCAAGGCGCCAAACCAAAGCGTCCACTCAAGAAGCGTGTCCGGTCTCGGCGGCGGCGAACTGAAAATACCGTCCGGATCGACAGGCAACAAGGGCCGGGCAAGAAGGTAATAGGCAGCGGCAAAGCCCGCCGCCAGGACGATGTTCACCAACGGCCCGGCGACGGCGATCAACGCCCAGCCATAGGGCGAGGCCGCGCCGGGCTTGAACCAGGCAGTTCCGCCAAACAGGTACAGGTCTATCCGTTGGGTGCCGATGCCGCGCCGTCGCGCTGCCCAGACATGGGCAAGTTCATGCAGAAACACCGACAGGAACAGGAGCGCGGCGAATATGGCCGTATGGATCAGGGCGACCTGGGGACGCCTGGACCACTCGTGCAGGAACGGCAGGACGGCTGGAATGGCAAAGGTCCAGCTGACATGAACGGGAATGTTCCCCTTCATCACGAAGACGAATGCGTCGTTCTTCCTGTCCCAGCCGAACCGTTGCAAGCCGCTTCCTCCGCCTGGTGCGACGCTATGCGAGATTCCTGCCGTGCAAAAGACAAAAGCCCGACCGGAGCCGGGCTTTGCATCCTTCTGCCTCCGATCCTCAGCTCCTCGGTTTGAGGTTCTCCGGGTCGTAGAGCGGCTTGTAACCGACTCCCGCCACCTCGACCGGATAGGTCTCGCCAAAATACTCGACCTGCAGCTTGCGGCCTTCTTGGGCATAGTCCCAGGGCAGATAGGCAAGCGCGATGTTCTTGCCGATCGTCGGGCCATAGGCGACCGAAGTGGTGAAGGAGCGGCGGCCCAGCTCGTCGACCAGCGTCTCGCCGGTCGCGGGATCCATCACCGGCATAGTACCGACCGGATAGCGCGCGACACCCTTGGAATCGATGTTCTCGGTCATCACCAGCGTGCACAGCATCGCCGGCTGATGTTCGCGAGCGCGATACTCCAGATGCTTGGCCTTGCCGCAGAAGTCGTTGTCCTTGACCTTCGGACGGGCAAGGTCGGCCTCGAGCAAATTGTATTCGGTCAGCAGATCGGCATTCTGCAGCCTGAGGCTCTTTTCCATCCGGCGCGTGTTGGCATAGGTCTCGACGCCGAACGGCATGACGCCGGTCGAGCGCAGCGCGTCCCAGACGGCCAAGCCGTCCTCGTAGCGCATATGCAGTTCCCAGCCCTGCTCGCCGACATAGGAGATGCGGAAGGCGGTCACATCCTTGCCGCCGATCCGGATCGGCTTGATCGCGGCGAAGGGGAAATTCTCCGGTGTCAGGCCGTTCGGATCCTCGACCACCTTCTGCAACGTCGTGCGGGCATTCGGCCCCCAGATACCGATGGTGACGTATTTCTCGGTCACGTCGGTGACGGTGACGTCGAAACCTTTGTCCTGCGCGGTGCGCTGTATGTAGCGGAAGTCGCGCGGACCAGCGTCGGCGCCGTCGATCACGCGGCAGCGATCGGCCATGCGGATCACGGTGAAGTCGGCGCGCACCATGCCTTCCTCGTCGAGGAAGTGGGTGTAGATGCCCTTGCCGATATTGTTGTCGCCGCCGATCTTGGCCGCGCACAGCCATTCCAGCAGCGCGACATGGTCGGGCCCTTCGACATCATACATCGAGAAATGCGACAAGTTGACGATGCCGCAATCCTCGCTCATCGCCAGATGCTCGGCATTGGAGACACGCCAGAAATGACGGTTGTCCCACTCGTTCTCGCGCACCGGAACCCGGTTGCCGTATTTCTCCAGGAGATGCTCGTTGGCGGCGTAGCCATGCGCGCGCTCCCAGCCGCCGAGTTCCATGAAATAGCCACCGAGTTCCTTCTCGCGCTCCCAGAAGGGCGAGCGGCGGATGTTGCGGCCCTTGGAGAAGGGCTCGCGCGGATGGACGGCCGGATTATAGACCTTCATCGCCGTCTCGGTGCAGCGATCCCAGATGAACTGTTCCTGCGTCTGGTGCGGATAGAAGCGCGAATAGTCGATCTGGTGATGGTCGATCGCGGTGCGACCGTCGGTCATCCAGTCGGCGATCAGCTTGCCCATGCCCGGGCCGTCCTTGACCCAGATGGCGACAGCGTACCACAGCCCCCTCACCTTCTGGCTCTCGCCCATGGACGGGCCGCCATCGGTTGTCACCTGCAAGAGGCCGTTGAAGGAATGGCCCTCATTGTAGCCGAGCTCGCCCAGGATCGGCGTCAGTTCCATGGCGCGCTCCAGCGGCGCCATGATCTGCTCCATGTCGAGGTCGCGCTGCGACGGCGACAGCCGCGCCTCATGCTTTTCGAGCAGGTCGCGCGGGTGGCAGAGACGCGGATTGGTCTCCTCGTAGTAGCCCCATTCGATCTGCCCGCCCTCGGCGGTCTTCGGATCGCCGGTGTCGCGCATATAGGCCGAATTGCCCTGGTCGCGCAGCAGCGGCCAGCCGATCTCCTTGCCGGTGCCGGCGAACTCGTTATAGGGGCCGAAGAAGGTCAGCGGATGGTCGATCGGCATCACCGGCAGGTCTTCGCCGACCAGCGCCGCGGTAAGCCGGCCCCAGATGCCTGTGCAGACCACGACATAGTCGGCCTCGATCGTGCCGCGCTCGGTCACCACGCCCTTGATGCGGCCGTTCTCGACGATCAGCTCCTTGGCCGAGGTGTTGGCGAAAGCCTGCAGCTTTCCGGAAGCGACGCCTTGATCGACCAGTTTGCCGGCCACGGTCTGCGAGCGCGGGATGACGAGACCGGCATCCGGGTCCCATAGGCCGCCCTGCACCAGATGTTCCTCGATCAGCGGGAATTTTTCCTTGATCTCGGCCGGCTCGATGAGCCGCGCACGGGTGCCGAAGGCCTTGGCGGAGGCGATCTTGCGCTTGATCTCGTCCATGCGGCCATCGTCGCCGACGCGGGCAACCTCGAGGCCGCCGACGCGCGCGTAATGCCCCATCTTTTCGTAGAAACCGATAGAATAGAGCGTCGTCCAGCAGGACAGGAAATCATGGCTGGTCGTGTAGCAGAAGTCCGAGGCATGCGCGGTCGAGCCGATATCGGTTGGGATACCCGACTTGTCGATGCCGACGATGTCGTCCCAGCCGCGCTCGATCAGGTGATGCGCGACCGACGCGCCGACGATGCCGCCCAGGCCGACGATGACGACCTTCGCCTTTTTCGGAAACTCTGCCATTGCCCGCGACTCCAGAAGCATAAAACGGGCGCGCCTGCGCCCTTTCGAATGGCGCACAATATGCAGAGGACGCGGATTGAGCTACCGCCTGTTTGCGACACGTCGCAGGTACGCCGCGACCCCGCGTGCGGACTCGGCTCGTAATGGAATTCCGCTCAGGCGAAGGCCCAGATGTCCTCGGCCTGGAAGCCGACCTGATAGCCGGCGGTCTTCAGCTTGACCACGACCTGGCCGATCTCGGCGGCAGGCAGCGCGCCGACCTCGACCTTGATCATGCCGGGGCGGTAGCGCTGGAGGTCGAGCTGCTCGAACACCATCCAGTCGGCGCCCTCGCAGTCGACCAGGAAGGCGTCGATATGGCCGATGCCGTTGCGGTCGAGCAGCGTCTGCAATGTCTCCGACGGCACCTCGATGTCCTTCAGATGCGGCACGAACTTGTTGAAGTTGGCGTCCGTCTCGCCCCAGGCGTTCTTGCCCGACATCAGATTGGTGTCGGTGACCGACGAGCAGCCGATAAACTCGATCGGCAGCGTGCCGGCCTCGAGCGCCGCGGCATCGAAAGTGTGGACGGTGATCGTGCCCTTGGTCTTGGTGACCGCAACTGGTTCGATGATGAAGCGGCTGACGTCCGGGTAGTTCGCGCGCAGCCGCTTCTGATTGTAGGGGATCGGCTCGACCAGCATTGCCTTTGCCCCCGGAATGCGATGCAGCCAGGGCGTCACGTCGTCGAACAGTTCGCCGTCGCAGGCGCCTACATTCACCATCTGGAACGGCCGGCCGCCGAAACGCGCCTTGAGCGCCGCTTTGGCGAGGAATTTCGTGCCATGCAAAGCCGGGCCGCGATCGAGCAGGCCTGCCGGAAGGCCGAGCGACAGGAGAACGCGCGCGAAGCTGGAAAGCGAGCTCATGACTTGTCTCCGGGAATGACCTGCAGCACGGCGCGGCGCCCGCCCTGGCTCGCTGCCCACAGCGCCGTCAACGGCGCGGCGAGCAGCAGGAAGGGCGGCAGGAGATTGGGGAAATAGATGCGGGTGTCGTGGATCGGGAAGACCGCGAATTTCGCCAGCACGCCGAGCACCAGCGCCGCCAGCAGAATGCCGGCGCGGCGATCCAGCCGGAAGCCGGCGCGCTCCAGCCCATACCAGCCGGCCAAAGCCAGGACGGACACACCGACCCAGCTGTTGATGGTGACGGCGCGAACCACCGAGGCGGCGAAGGCCTTGAGATAGGCGGCAATCGAAAAGGGCGGCTGGAATCCCTCCATGTTGTAATGCTGCTCGATGCTGGAAAACCACAGATGCGGCCACCAGCCGGGATGCTGGGCCCAGTGCGAGATGGCGAAATAGGCGACAAAGGAAGCGGCGAAACCGGCCAGCACGCCCCATGCCTTCTCGCGGAAAGCGACGAGCAGCACCGCGAAAATGGTGAGGAAGACGATGTTGTCCGGCCTAGCCATGAAGGCGAGGAAAAGCAGGGCCGCCGTCGCTGCCTCGCGCTTGCGTACATAGGCAAAGAGCCCGCCAAGGAACAGCGCCGCGCACAAGAGGTCGGGCGTCGAGGCGCGCGCCGCGTCGCCGAAATCGGCCATGATCAGGATCGCGCCGACGACCGGCGCCAGCGCCAGCGCGCCTTCCGCGCGCAGCCAGGCGAGCGTGATGGCGCCGAAGAGCAGCACGGAAAACACCTGCACCAGCCGCATCGCCTCGACCGGCGAGACGACATGGCTGAGGCTGGACAGGATTTCCGCATAAAGGAACTTGATCCGGTACATGCCGAGCAGCGAATGGAAGTCGGCGGCGTTCTGCGCCATGTAGCTGCGGAAGCCCCCGCCATCATCGGTCAAGGTCTTGTAGTCACCGGCGGACACGCCGTCCTTGACCGCATTGTAGGCATAATCATGCAGGGTCTGCGGATCGGGATAGGTGCCTTCCTCGGCGATCGCCAGATAGGGCAGCATGTCCCAATTGGCGTCGGGCATGAACCAGGCGGTCGCGGCGGTCAGCAGGATATAGAGCGAGAAGGCGACCGCTCCGATCGGTGCGGCCCATTTCGCGTAGGTCCCCTCGCCCCACGCCTGGCCGGCGCCGGTCAATCGTTCCAGCGGATTGGTCGGAGCGGAGGGCCTGGTCAGCATCCTCGGCGGCCTCTTATTTGCCGACCTGGCTTTTCACGAAATCCTTCACGATCGCCACGATGCCGCGCGACAACAGGCTGTCGAAGGCGTCGACGAAACGGTTGACATGCTCGGGCCGGCAGATCAGCGGCGGCTCGAGCCGGATGACGTTGCGGTTGTATTCGGTGAAGGCGACGAGCACGTCATAGTCGCGCAGCAAAAGCGAGCCGACGAAGCCCGACAGCGAGCCTTTCAGCTTGTCGTCGAGCACGCTCACGATCGGGCGCAGCACCATCGGCAAGGTCTGCGAGAAATCGTGGAACTCTAGCCCGATCATGAACCCCTTGCCGCGCACGTCCTTGATGATCTTGGGATATTTTTCCTTCAGCGCCTGCAGCCGCTGCAGAAGGTACTCGCCCGTCGAGGCCGCGTTGTCGATCAGGCCCTCGTCATAGAGGACATTGATGCCCTCGATCGCGGTGACGCAGGCCTCGCCCATGCCGCCGAAGGTCGCCATGGCGTGGATCATCGCCGTCTTCGGCGTGCCATAGGCCTTCATATAGACATCGCGCCTGGCGATCATCGCGCCGACCGCCGCCTTGCCGGCGCCGAGCGACTTCGCCAGCGCCGTCACGTCCGGAATCACGCCGTAATGCTCGAAGGCGTAGAAGCGGCCGGAACGGCCATAGCCGCACTGCACCTCGTCGGCGACCCACAGCACGCCATGCTGGTCGCACAGCGCGCGAATCTTCTGCCAATATTCGGCGGGGGCCTGGATGATGCCGCCACCGCCCTGGATGGTTTCGAGCACGATGACGCCGATCTCCGGGTCGCTCTTGAACAGCCGCTCGACGGCGTCGATGTCGGCGAAGGGCACGCGCACCACATTGTCCGCCACCTTGAATTCGGCGCGGTAGAGTTGGCCGTCGGTGATCGCCAGCACGCCCTTCGTCTTCCCGTGGAAGGAATTTTCCGCATAGACGATTTTCGGCCGCTTCGGGCCGGCGGCCCGCTCGGCAAGCTTCACCGCCGCTTCCATGGCCTCCGAGCCGGAGGAACCCAAGAACACCATGTCGAGGTCGCCAGGCGAGCACCTGGCGATGTTGTGCGCAAGTGCGGCCGCATATTGCGACATGAAGGCAATGGCGATCTCCTGGCGCTTTTCCTCCTGGAATCTCTTGCGGGCTTCCAGGATGCGCGGATGGTTGTGGCCGAAGGCCAGCGAACCGAAGCCGCCGAAGAAGTCGAGGATCTTGCGGCCGTTCTGGTCGATATAGAACATGCCCTCGGCGCGCTCGATTTTGACCTTGTGGAAGCCGAGCAGCTTCATGAAATGCAGCTGTCCGGGATTGAGATGCGCCTTGAACAGGTCGGTGATGCGGGCGACATCCAGCGCCTTGGCCTGCTCGACGCTGATCAGGTCGGGCTTGGCGATGGAAGCGGGCGACAGCGCCGGGGCATCGACCAGTGTGCGCGCGCCTGTCTGTTCCGGCTTGGCCATGACGGTCATCTGAAAATCTCCCCTTCGCGCTCTATTCGGCGGGCACGTGTCTGGCGGTCACAGCGTTGCCGTCCTTCTTGGCGCGGTATTCGCTGTAGGCGGCGATCAGCATGTCCTCGTCGCGATATTGCGGCACCCAGCCGAGCTGGCGCTCGGCCTTCGATACGTCGAGCACGCATTCCTCGTCGGCGATCAAATACTGTTCAGGATCCATGATCGGCATGTTGAGCAAATCGAGCAGGTCGAGCGCGCGCTTGACCGCCCAGCCGGGTGTCGGCAGCAGGATCGACTTCGAGCCGGCATGGCGGATGAGGTCGCCGAGCAGTTTCTTGACCGGCGGCGGATTGAGCGAGCCAAGATTGTAAGCCTCGTTCGGCACACCGGCCTTCCAGGCGGCGCGGGCGGCTTCCGCGCAGTCGAACACCGAGATGAACTGATAGGGATTCCTGCCCGAACCGATCATCGGCACCGGAAGATTCCAGTCGATCAGCTTGAACAGTTTTTCCAGGATGCCGAGGCGCCCCGGCCCGATGATCAGGCGCGGCCTGAAAAGCGAGATCGACATGCCGCGCTTGCGCCATTCGATGGCGAGCTCCTCGGTCTTGAGCTTCGACAGGCCATATTCGCCGAGCGGCGCGACTGGATGGTCCTCGGTCATCGGCAGCACCACAGTGTGGCCGTAGATCATGTCGGTGGTATAGTGGACGAGCTTCGAGGCGCCGGCCTTGTCCATCGCCTGGATGATGTTCTCGGTGCCGTGGAAGTTCACCGGGAAGAAGAAATCATGGCGCTTGGCGCGCACCTGGATCGGCGACAGCATCTTGGCCGACAGATTGTAGACCATGTCGTCCGCCTTGAGCCCGACCGCCGCGACCGAGGCCGGATCGGTCACATCGCAGGTGATGAAGCGCATCGAACGGTAATGCGGTAGGTCGCTCTTCACTATGTCGGCGACGACGACATTCTCGCCATCGGCGACGAGCTTGGGTGCAAGGTGACGGCCGACGAAACCGTCGCCGCCGAAAATCACATGTCTCATCGAACGATCTCGCTTGTCTGGATTTCGTCGGACGCGATGGATGCGGTCCGGTCCTCGTGCTCGCGCCCACTTTGCGCGATCAGGATCGTGCCGACGCAGATGCAGGCGATGCCGGCGATGCGCCAGCCATTGAGGTCCTCGCGGAAGACGAAATAGGCAAAGATCGCCACGGCGACATAGGCGAGGCTGAGGAACGGATAGGCGAAGCTGAGCTCGACCTTGGACAGCACATAGAGATGCGACGCCATCGAGATGACGAAGGTGCACAGACCGAGGAACACCCATGGGCTGAACACGATCTGCAGCAGCCTGACGAGCGGATTGACGCCTTCGAAGGAGATCGGCCCCATCGACATCATGCCTTGCTTCAGCATCAGCTGCGCCGCGGCATTGGTCATGACCGTGAAGAGAATGAAGACTATGTATTTCATTGTTGCTACCCCGCCCCCTTGGGCGGTCCTATTACAGACCTGCAAATATTTCGTGAAGTCGCGACCCTGTTTGAGTAAACCCTGGCGTAACGCTTTGTTTACCATGATTTATTCGAATTCTATCTATTCCGCGGCTTCAGCTCTTCCTTGTCCGATCTCCAGTCTCTTGGCGGTACGCGCCCAGAAGCTTGACAGGAAAGCCGGGTCGCGAAGCGCCTCCAGCCGTTGCCAATGCGGGAACGACGCGGCGAATGTCTCAGGCCCCATCCGGGCGTCCTTGTAGGGGTTCACCGCCCCGCCCGCCTCGACCGTGATGCGGTCGAGTTCGGCAAGCAGCCGCAACGTCCTTTCGCCCCGGTTCGGGAAATCGAGTGTCAGCGTGTAGCCAGGGCGCGGGAACGACAGCAGCGCCGGCGAGCGGACATCGCCGAAGCGCTTGAGCACCGTCAGGAACGATCCCTGCGCTGCCCGTCGCGCCGCCTCGAGCAGCGCGGGCACGATGCGGCGGGCCTTCTCCTCCGGCACCACGCTCTGGTGCTGGAAAAACCCGCGCGGCCCGTAGAGCCGGTTCCAGTCGCGGACGCCGTCGAGCGGAAAGAAGAAGCCCTGATAGCCCGCCTGGCACGGGACCGCGGATTTGCCCTTTTTCCAGCGGTAGGCTGCGTTGAAGGCCGTGAGGAAGGGCCGGTTCAGCACATTGAACGGCGGTTGCACCGGCACGGAAAGCCGGCTGCCGGCATTCGCGGCGGCGTGCGAGCCGTGTTCGGCATGGTTGCCGGTGAACAAAAGGCCGCGCCCGCGCCCATGGCCGCCGGCAAGCTGGTCGATCCAGGCGACGGCATATTCGTTAGCCTGGTCCGCCGCCTCGGCAAGATCGAAAAATTCGTCGAGATCGCGAAACCGCGTCGCCTTCTCCGTGATGTCGAGCGACGGCACGCGCAGAAGCTTGATCGATGCCGACAGGATCAGCCCGGTCAGGCCCATGCCGCCGGTCGTCGCCCCGAACAGGCGGACATTGTCGGTCTGCGAGCAGCGATAGGTCCGGCCGTCGGACCTCAGCAGCGTCAAGGCCTCGACATGACCGCCAAAGGTGCCGCGCCGATGGTGGTTCTTGCCGTGGACGTCGTTGGCGATCGCGCCGCCCAGCGTCACGAACTGCGTGCCCGGAACAACGGCCGGAAAGAAGCCGTAGGGAGCGGCATAGGCGATGATGTCGCAAAGCAGCGTGCCGGCATCGGCTTCCAGAACGCCGGTCTCGGCGTTGAAGGAACGGATGCGGTTGAGCGGCCGCATGTCGACCACCATGCCGGCATCGTTCTGGCAGCTATCGCCATAGGAGCGGCCATGTCCGTAGGCGAGCAGCGATCCGGCTTTCGCCCCGCCGCGCCTCAGCAAGGCGATGGCCTCATCCGCCGAGATCGCCTTGCGCGCCGGCGGCGTCGCCAGTCCGAAGCTGCCGAAGCGCTCCTGCCCCATCACCAGCCTCCGGCGACGAGGAAGACCGCGCCGATCGCGACGACGATCTGGCTGCGCCAGTCACGGATGATGAAGACGACCGGGTCGTCATGCATCTCGTCGCGTCGGGCGAGGATCCAGACGCGCATCGTGAGGTAGAGCACGATCGGCGCCAGCGGCCATATCAGCCAGGGATGCGGGTAAAGCTCGCGCACCGCCGGGCTGTCCATATAGAGCGCGAGCACCAGCGCCGAGGAGAAGGCCGACGCCATGCCGGCCTGGGCGACGATCTCCTGGTCCTCGGTGCGATAGCCGCGGCCGGCGATGCGCTCGCCCGGCGGAATGGCGGTGGTGCGCAGTTCGACGAAGCGCTTCACCAGCGCCAGCGACAGGAAGAAGAAGATCGAAAAGGCAAGCAGCCAGAAGGAAACGTCCACGCCGGTGGCGGCCGCGCCCGCCAGCACGCGGATCGTGTAAAGGCCGGCAAGCGTCAGCACATCGACCAGAAGCATGCGCTTGAACGACAGCGAATAGGCGGTGGTGACGACCAGATAGCCGGCAAGCACGCCAAGGAATTCGATCGGCAGGAACAGGCCAGCGGCGATGCCGATCGCCAGCAGCGCCGCGATCGCGCTCATGCCGAACGGAATGGACAATGCGCCGCTGGCGAAAGGCCGGCTGCGCTTGGTCGGATGCTTGCGGTCGAGGGCCAGGTCGAAGAAATCGTTGAGGATGTAGATGGCGGACGCCACCGCGCTGAAGGACACGAACGCCAGCAGGCATTCCCAGATCATATTGGGATTGAAATATTCGTGCGACAGCACCATTGGCACGGCGATCAGTGCGTTCTTCAGCCACTGATGCATGCGCAGCATCTTGATATAGGTTCTGAGTGTCGGCTTCGGCGCCGGCATTGCTTCGGCCTGATGCGCTGCCTGCCAGCGCCGGGCGCTGCGGTCGGGCGCCACCACCAGCGCATTCCGCGCGGCGTCGAACACTTTGAGGTCGTGGCGGCTGTTGCCGGCGTAATCGAAGCCCGCATCGCCATAGGCGGCGACCAGAGCGGAGCACTTGCGGCCCGAGGTCATGTTATGCGGGCCGTCGGTCGCCAGCACGCGATCGAAAATGCCGAGATGCGCCGCGATGGCTTCCGCAAATTTGCGGGGAGTTCCGGTCGCCAGCACGATCACGCGGCCCTCTCGATGCTCGGCGCGCAAACGGTCGATCAATTCCTGACGGTAAGGCAGCGAGGCCGGGTCGATGTCGACGCGCAGGGATATTTCCTGCTTAAGCCGCGCCGGACCGCCGGTCAGCCAGAGCGGCAGCAGAAAGAAATAGAGCGGGTTCTTCTTGAGGAGGATGAACAGGCCTTCCCACAGAAGGTCCGTTGCAACCAACGTCCCGTCGAGATCGACCGCAAGCGGAATTGCGTTCCTGTCCGACCTCGCGTCCATTGTCCTGCCCCGATTGAGCGCGGGATCCCGAAACTCCAGATCCGGGAAGGACCACGCGCCAATTCAACCCACGCCGTGTGCCGGCGTCCTTGGGGAGCAGATATAGCCGGGGATGACGCAGCGAACGTTAAAACGTGCGGTTGCAGGGAATGGTCATGCCGGTTTTTCGGGCGTCATCGTTAAGCGTCGGCTACCGGAAACGATAAAAGGCCGGACATCGGTCCGGCCTTTGCCAATCTTGCCGCGCCAATCCGTGGCGCGTTACTTGATGCGGGCGGTCCCACCCGAAATTTCGACCGTTTCCGAACCGGTCAGGGCTTCGAGGTCACCATTGGGCAGGGTGACGAAGCAGCCGTTCGAGCAGAACTCCACCGTCTCGCCGGCACCGAGCGTCAGCTCGCTCTTGGCGCCGCCTTCGGTCACGACCAGGGTCCGCGTCTGAGCGTCCCTGTTGATCGCGCTGGCGGCGAAAGCCGAACCGCCCAAGGCCAGCAAAGCGATGGCGGCAACGACAGACTTCCACATTGCATTTCCGGTGTTTCACACACCGCCTCTGTTCAAAATTTGCAAGGCATTCTCGCCCTTTGCATCGAAGCTTATATGAGATGTTACCTGAACCGCAACTGAATGCCGCATTCATGCCACAATCGGTTTCGACGCCGGATGTGCCCGCGCCGCAGGTGTGCTGAGATTCAGGTCAGGCCGAGTCGAAAGTGGTGGGGTCCGAGAACCGGAGCAGAGCGTACTTGAAGTACGTGAGCACCGGAAGCGCAGGACCCCGCCATTTGCAGACCGGCTTCACCTGAATATCAGCACACCTCAGCCTGGGTCGGGCTTGCGGCCCTTCCGCTTTATCTTGGCAAGCCGTTCCCGTTCGGCCGCGGCTTCCTCCTCCAGCCTCTGGCGCTCGGCGAATTCGGCTTCGATCTTGTCGTCGTCGATCGGCCAGGCTTCGTGCTTGTTCGTCTCGACCACGGCGCGCGGCGTCGACGGGATTTCGATCCGCTCGTCCTCGAAGATATCGAAGATGGCGAAACGAATATCGTTCTGCACGACGCTGCTGTTCATGATGTCGGCAACGAAAACGCGAATTTCGAACTCGAGAGCGGCCGCCCCGAAATTAGCGAAGAGGACGAACGGCTCCGGATTCTTCAGCACCATCGGATGGGCGCGGGCAATATCCAGCAGGATGGCATGGACGCGCCTCACGTCGCTGCCATAGGCGACGCCGACCTTGATTTCGACCCGCCCCAGCTTGTTGCGATGCGTCCAGTTGCCGACCGCGTTGTTGATGAGGTTCGAATTGGGCAGGATCACCGACTGCCGCTGGAAGGTCTCGATCTCGGTGGCGCGCACACTGATCTTGCGCACCGTGCCGCTGACATCGCCGGCGACGATCCAGTCGCCGACCTTGAACGGCCGCTCGGCAAGCAGGATGAGGCCCGAAACGAAATTCGAGACGACGTTCTGCAGGCCGAAGCCGATGCCGAGCGAAAGCGCACCGGCAACCAGCGCCAGGTTGGAAAGATCGATGCCGGCCGCCGAGATGCCGACCAGGCCGGCAATCGCCACGCCGGCATAGCCGACGCCGAGCCGGATCGAGTTGCGCACGCCGGCATCGACCTTGCCGCGCGCCATCACCGAGCCGTCCAGCCAGCCCTGGAACCAGCGCGTCAGGAAATAGCCGATGACGAAGACGACGATGCCGCTGAGGATGCCTAGGAAAGAGATGGTCACCGACCCGATCGAGACGCCGGTCGCCAGCTTATAGGCCCAGGCCTCGATATCGCCGGGCTGGAATCCCCACATCAACAGGATCAGCGGCAGGAACACCACGACGATCATCAGGTTGATGGCGATGCTGACCACCAGCCCGAGTTGGTCGAGCGCGGTATCCTCGTAGCTTGAATTTTCCGAAAGCCAGCGCCCGACCGAAGTGTCGGCGAAACCTCCCTCCTCGCCGATCGCGCGCGCCGACAGGAAGCCGATATAGGCCGTCACCAGGACGGTCCCGGTCACCACAACCTGGAACGCGACGAAAAGCGACAGGCCGATATAGCCGAGCAGTGCCGCGGCAATGGTGAACAGGCCGAGCCCGACGGCAATGAAACGAAGCCAGGCCGGCCAGGGACGCCATGAGCCGTCCTCCGCCTTGAAAGGCTTCAACCATCCCATCAGGATCAGGATGACGCCGATGATGATGGTTGCGATAAAGCTCCTGGCGATCGTCAGCGAAAGCGGCGAGCCCATCTTCTCGTTGACGACCGACAGGAAGTAATTCAAGCCGAGCACCAGGGCCATCGCGGTCGTCAGCCCGACGAGCCAGCGCGCCGGCCCCGTCGCGACCGGGATCAGGCGCCAGTTGGGCAGCCGCGGCTCAAGGGCGGCGTTGGTCAGCCGGTTGACGCAGAACACCATGCCGATCACCGTCAGCAGGGCATTGAGGAACGTGCCAATGTCGCCGCGCAGCACATTGTAATAGTTGAAGAAGAACACGGCCGAGGCGAAGAAGACGCCGAGCGCCAGGGTCGGCAGCAGCGTCGACCAGAAGGCGACCGACAGCCGGCTGAGATAGGACGGCTCCTCGATGGTTGGGTCGGCCTCGAAGATGCGGCCGAACAAGCGCCTGCCGCCGATCAAGAGCACGGCCGCCAGCGCCAGCGCCATCAGCGTCGCGGCAAGGATCGCCTGGAACTTGAATTTGAGGGCGAAGCTCAGCCAGGACGACACCGCCTTGTACAGACCCGAGATCTGGTCATGCGCGTCGGAAAAGGCCTGCGGGCTCAGCGCGTCGTTCAGGTCATAGTGTTTGGTGATGACGCTGCGAAAAAGTTCGCTGCGCATGACGGCGATCTTGTCGACCAGCCCGTTGACGCGGATCGACAGATTCTGCGCGCTGGCGACGACGGCGTTGATCTCGGCCTTCTCCGAGACAAGCGCGCTGCGCTCGTTGCTGACGATCGCCGGCTCGGGCGGCTGCCCCTGTGCCGGAGGCGGCCCAAGCACCTCGACGCGGGCGTTGATATCGTTGAGGCGTTGGCGGAATGCCAGCGCGCTGGTCAGCGCCGCCCGCGAAATATCCTCGAGTTGCAGGCGGATATCGACCAGCCCCGCATCGTCCTGGTCGGGGTCGCCCAGTTTCTTCTCCAGCCCGTCCGTCCTGGTCGTAAGGTCCTGGATGACCTTGGTCTGGTCGGCGACGAGTTGCGCCGAGCCGTGGCCGATCGCCTGCGCCGACGCGTCGAACACCGGCTGCCCGAAGACAGCGACGATGACGACCAAGATCAGGCGCAGCAGGCGGAAAAACATGGCGTTGTGGCGACTCGCGGCCGAAAAATCCTCGAAATTCCGCCCTTGATAAAGACCGGTCTATCGGGCGGCAAGCCGTCCCGGTCGCGTCGAGCGGAGTCGGCCTGTCGAAAAGCGATGGCGCAATCTTGGCTTTGCGCTTCCCGCCTGCTCTATAGTCTGCCGCCTCGCATCATAAGGACGATAGGAAGAATGGCGGAATATTCAGCCTTTTCGCTGCTCAAGAATGCGCTGGCCGGCAACAAGGATTGGAAGCCCGCCTGGCGCAAGCCTGACCCCAAGGCTTCCTACGATGTGATCGTCATCGGCGGCGGCGGGCACGGTCTTTCGACCGCCTATTACCTTGCCAGGGAACACGGCATCACCAATGTCGCCGTGCTGGAAAAAGGCTGGCTGGGCTCGGGCAATGTCGGCCGCAACACCACGGCCGTGCGCTCCAACTATCTCTTGCCGCAGAACACACGCTTCTACGAGCATTCGATGAAGCTGTGGGAGAACCTCTCGCACGACCTCAACTACAACGTCATGTTCTCGCAGCGCGGCTGCCTTAACCTTGCGCACACCCCTGCTCAGCTCGACGATTATGCGAGACGAGGCAACGCCATGCGCCATCTCGGCGTCGACGCCGAACTGATGAGCGTCGAGCAGATCAAGCGGCTTGTGCCGGCGCTGGATGTCTCGGGTTCGGCCCGCTTCCCGGTGCTTGGCGGGCTGATGCAGCCGCGGGCTGGCACCGCCCGTCACGACGCGGTCGCCTGGGGCTATGCGCGCGGCGCCGACCGGCGCGGCGTCGACATCATCGAGAATTGCGAGGTGACCGGCTTCCTGCGCGACGGCGGTCGCATCACCGGCGTTTCGACGACGCGTGGCGAAATCCGCGCCAAGAAGGTCGCACTTGCCGTTGCCGGCAGCACCGGTCACGTCATGCAGCTTGCCGGCATTTCGCACATGCCGATCGAAAGCCATGTGCTGCAGGCCTTCGTCTCGGAATCGCTGAAGCCGGTGATCGACACCGTTCTCACCTTCGGCATGGGCCACTTCTACATTTCGCAGTCCGACAAGGGCGGCCTCGTCTATGGCGGCGACCTCGACGGCTACAACAGCTACGCCCAGCGCGGCAGCCTGCCGATCGTCGATGAGGTGATGAGCGAGATGCTGGCGCTGTTCCCGGGTCTCGCCCGGGTGCGCATGCTGCGCTCCTGGGGCGGGCTGTGCGACATGACGATGGACGGCTCGCCGATCATCACCACCGGCCCGTTGCCGGGCATGTATCTCAATTGCGGCTGGTGCTACGGCGGCTTCAAGGCGACGCCCGCCTCCGGCTGGTGCTTTGCCTATACCATCGCCAAGGACGAGCCGCACGAGTTCAACGCGCCCTTCACGCTCGACCGCTTCTATCGCGGCTTGATCATCGACGACAAAGGCCAGGGCGCGAATCCGCGGCTGCACTAGGGAACCATGATCCCAAGAAATGGGAACCGGTTTTTGGAAAAGATCATGGTTGAACAAGAAGATACAAGAAAATGCTGATCACCTGTCCCTATTGCGGGCCGCGCGATGTCATCGAATTCACCTATCAGGGCGACGGCAACCGGGAGCGGCCGCAGCCGGCCTCGCAAGATCTCGACGCCTGGAACGCCTATGTCTACGACCGGCTCAATCCGGCCGGCGACCACAATGAGATATGGCAGCATTCCGGCGGTTGCCGCGCGCATCTGAGGGTCGTGCGCAACACCATCACGCATGAGATCCTGAGCACCGCCTTCGCCCGCGGCGGCCACAAATCTGCCGACAACAGGGCGGAGGGCCGTTCGTGAGCCCTCGCCGCACCGAGACCGGCGGTCGCATCGACCGGCTGCGCACGATCCGCTTCACCTTCGACGGAGCGCCTTACACCGGCCATGCCGGCGACACACTGGCCTCGGCGCTGCTCGCCAGCGGCGTGACGCTGTTCGGCCGTTCGTTCAAATACCATCGCCCGCGCGGCCTGCTTTCCGCTGGCGTCGAGGAGCCCAATGCGCTGGTGACGGTGCTGCGCAGCGAAGTGCGCGAGCCCAACATCCCTGCCACCATGGTCGAGATCTATGACGGGCTCGTCGCCGTCAGCCAGAACCGCAAGCCTTCGCTCGCCTGGGACATCGGCGCCATCAACCAGCTTGGCGGCAAGATCCTGTCGGCCGGCTTCTACTACAAGACCTTCATGGGGCCGGTGATCGGTCCGCTGAAGGGCACGCGCTTCTGGATGTTCTGCGAGCATTTCATCCGCCGCGCCGCCGGTCTCGGCAAGGCAGGCACCGCCCACGACCCGGCGCGCTACGAACGCATGAACGCTTTCTGCGACGTGCTGGTCGTCGGCTCCGGTCCGGCCGGCCTGATGGCGGCCAAGGCCGCCGCCGACCAGGGCGCCCGGGTCATCCTCGCCGATCTCGAAGCCCATTTCGGCGGCTCCGCCAACTGGTCGGGCGAAACCATCGACGGCATGCCTGCCGCCGACTGGGCCCAGCGTGTGGCTGCGCAGCTCGCAGGCAACGACAATGTGCGGCTTTTGCCGCGCACGACGGTGTGGGGCTATTACGACGGCAACACGCTGGCCGCGCTTGAACGGGTGACCGACCACAAGGAAGTCGCCGCCAAGGGCGAGCCGCGCCAGCGCTACTGGGCGATCCGTGCGGGCACGGTGGTGCTCGCCACCGGCTCCTTCGAGCGGCCGCTGGTGTTCCCTGGAAACGATCGTCCCGGCGTCATGCTGGCCCATGCGGCGGAGCGCTACGCGGTTGAATATGGCGTGCTGCCTGGACAGCGCGTCGCGCTCTTCACCAACAACGACAGCGCCTACCGCTCGGCCGTCGCCCTGAAGAAGGCTGGCGCGGCGGTCGTCGCCATCATCGATGTCCGCGGCGATGTCTCGAACGAGATGCGCCGGCTGGCGAGCGATGCGGAAGCCGAGCTGCTTGCCGGTCACGCCGTGGTCGCGACCGAGGGCGGGAAGGCGCTCACCGGCCTCAAGGTGCAGCGCTTCGACGCCATGAGCGGTTCGCTCAGCGGCGACGAGCGCAGCATCCACGCCGACAGCCTTCTGATGTCGGGCGGCTGGTCGCCGACCATCCACCTCGCCAGCCAGGCCGGCGCGAAAGCCGAGTGGGACCCTGCCAGGCAAGCTTTCCTGCCGCCGAAGCCGACGCAGCGCTGGATCGGCGCCGGCGCCTTCACCGGCAGTTTTTCGACAGCGCAGGCAATCGCGGAAGGTCGCGCCGCCGGTCTCCAGGCGGCTGGCGGTACGGCTTCATCCGGTCCCCTGCCCGTCGTCGAGGCGGCTCCGGGCGATCCCGATCCGGCTCCGGTCTTCGAGATCAGGGCCAAGGGCAAGAGCTTTGTCGACTTCCAGCACGACGTCACCGCCGAGGACGTGCGGCTGGCGCATCGCGAAGGCTTCGTCTCGGTCGAGCATCTGAAGCGCTACACCACGCTCGGCATGGCGACCGACCAGGGCAAGAACTCCAACGTGCCGGGTCTCGCCATCATGGCCGAGGCGCTCGGCAAGCCGATCCCCGAAGTCGGCACGACGCGCTTCCGCCCGCCTTACACGGCGGTGTCGATCGGCTCGCTGGCGGCAGAGCGCTTCGGCGACCTCAAGCCCGAGCGGCTGACCCCGATGCATGACTGGCACATCGCCAATGGCGCGAGGATGTATTCGGCCGGCCTCTGGTACCGCCCGATGATCTATGGCCTCCCCGGCGAGACGGTCGAGCAGGCCTATGTGCGGGAAGCAAGAGCCACGCGCGACAGCGCCGGCATCGTCGATGTCTCGACGCTGGGTAAGATCGCCGTGCAGGGGCCTGACGCGGCCGAGTTCCTCGACCGCGTCTACACCAACATGTTTTCGACGCTTGCGGTCGGCAAGGCGCGCTACGGCCTGATGCTGCGCGAGGATGGACTGGCCTTCGACGACGGCACCACCTGGCGGCTCGGCGAACAGGATTTCCTGATGACCACCACCACCGCCAATGCCGGCAAGGTGATGCAGCATCTGGAATATTTCCTGGACGTCATCTGGCCGGAATTGAAGGTCACCGTCACCTCGGTCACCGACGAATGGGCGGGGGCTGCGATCGGCGGCCCGAACGCGCGCGCCATCCTCGCTTCCTGCGTCACAGGCACTGCCGTCGACAACGCCACCCTGCCCTTCATGGGCATCGTGCATGGCCGGATCGCCGGCGTGCCGGTGATGATCTGCCGACTGTCCTTCTCCGGCGAGATGGCGTTCGAGGTCTATTCCGGTGCCGGTTACGGCACCCGCGTCTGGGAAGCCTTGATCGAGGCCGGCAAGCCTTTTGGCCTTGTCACCTATGGGCTCGAGGCGCTGGGCACTATGCGCATCGAAAAGGGCCATGTCACCGGCGCCGAGATCGACGGCCGCACCACGGCGCGCGACCTCCATCTCGACTGGATGCTGTCGAAGAAGAAGCCTTTCATCGGCTCGGCCATGATGGACCGCGAAGGCCTGATTGCGCCCGACCGGCTCGAGCTGGTCGGGCTGATCGCCCTCGACAACCGGGCCCTCAACGGCGGCGGACATATCGTCGAGGAACTGGACGAAGCCAATCCGCACGATTCGCTCGGCCACATCACCGCCTGCTGCTATTCGCCGGCGCTGGGCAAATACATCGCGCTGGCCCTGGTCAAGGGCGGCAAGGCGCGGCACGGGACCCGCGCCTTCGTCTCGGATCCGCTGCGCAACCGGTTCGGGCCGGTCGAGATCGTCTCCAACCATTTCTACGATCCGGACGGGAGCCGCATGCATGGCTGAGCAGCAATTGCCCGAGCGCCAGTCGCCGCTGGAGCCGGAGTACCATCCGGGTTCGCACGGCAATTTCGAACATGGCGTCGATGTCATCCTTTCCGAGACGCGGCCGGGCTCGATCCTGCAGCTTGCCGCATGGCCGGGCGAGGAGAAGCGGCTGATCGAGATCATCCGCAAGGTCACCGGCCTTGCCCTGCCCGACGGCGCCGGCGGCGGGGTGAGCAACGGCACCCGCGCCGTCTTCGGCTTCGCGTCGGGGAAATTCACCGTGGTGGATGAGGCTGAGGGCTTGGCTCAGGCCTTTGCCGGATCGATCACGCCGGCCATCGGCACGCTGACGGATCTTTCGCATGGCCGCACCGCGATCCGCATCGCCGGCCCGAAGGCCGAATGGGTGATGGCGAAGTTCTTCGCCATCGACTTTGCCTTGCCGGCCTTCCCGCTCGGCGCCGGCCGCTCGACCAATCATCACGACATCTTCGCCCAGATCCAGCGCAGCGGCGCCGACCAGTTCGACATCTACGTCTTCCGTTCCTTCGCGCGCTCGTTCTGGAAGGCGCTGTGCCACGCCAGCGAAGAAGTCGGCTACGAGGTGCAATAGACACGGCGTTGCCGGCTGCGCATTGGGCCAGCAGGCTATCTGGCACTATCGACGGCTACAACTGCTGCTTGAGCGTTGGGCCAGCAGGCGCGATAGCTAAGGAATCACGAGTGTTTGCCAAGGCAGACGCCCGCTCAGGCAACCAGTTCGACCATACCCTTCCATGACTGTTGAGACTTCGGCGACGGCCACGACCCGCTTTGCTCCGGCGGAGGGTCCGTCGATGTTGTTGCCGGCAACCGTCGCTTGCGGCGTTTTCATGACGAGCCTCGACCAGAATGTCGTGGTCACGGCGCTGCCCGGCATCGGCGAGAACCTCGACCGCCCGCCAAGCCAGCTTGGCCTTTTGATCACCGTCTATGTCGCCAGCCTCATCGTCACCATGCCGCTCGGCGGCTGGCTGGCCGACCGCTTCGGGCTGCGCAACGTCTATTGCTTCGCCCTGCTCGTCTTCGCCAGCGCCTCGGCCTTGTGCGGCCTTTCGGAGAACATCTGGATGCTGGTCGGCTCGCGCGCCTTGCAGGGCTGCGGCGGCGCGCTGATGGGCACGCTCGGCCAGGTCGTGATCCTGTCGAGTTTCCCGCGCGACCGTACGCTCAAGATCAACATGTATATCTCGCTCGCCGGGCAATCGGGACCGCTGGTCGGACCGCTGGTGGGCGGCGCGCTCACCACCTATGTCTCGTGGCGCTGGATCTTCTATATCAACATCCCGATCGCGCTGACCGCGGCGCTGCTGGCCGCCTCGCTGTTTCCGTCAACGACCAAGCCGGTGCGCACGCCGTTCGATTTTCCGGGCTTCCTGCTCGTCGGCAGCGGCATGGGTCTTCTGATCTTCGGCATGGACTCGCTTGCCGCTAAGGATGCCGCGGGCAGCCTGATTGGCATCGAGCTTGGCCTGGCGATCGTCATCCTGGCGGTTGCCTCCTTATACTGCCTGCGCGCCCGCAACCCGCTGCTCGACCTCAACCTGCTGCGCATCCGCACGTTTCGAATCTCCTTCCTTACTGGAGGCAGCCTCGACACGATCGGCCTCAGCTCCGTGGTCTTCCTGCTGCCGCTGATGTTCCAGCTCGGCTTCGGCATGAGCGCCGTGCAGGCCGGATCGCTGACCTTCGTCGCCGCGATCGGATCCCTGATCATGCGCTTCTTCATGCCACGCCTTCTGAACCGCTTCGGCTTCAGGCGCGTGCTGGTCACCAACACCCCGATCGTCGCCTTGCTGGTCGCGGGCTTTGCCCTGATGCAGGAGAGCCTGCCGGCCTGGATCGTGCTGGCCTACATTTTTGTTTTCGGCGTCTTCCGCTCGGTGCAATGGGCCTCGACCGGCAATCTTTCCTATTCGGACATCGCGCCGGAGCAACTCGCCCGCTTCAGCGCGCTCTATTACATCCTGTGGCAGCTCGCGGTGGCGATCAGCGTCGGTCTCGCGGCGGCGCTGCTGTCGCTGCTTGCCGGCGGCGGCAAGGCCAGCGTCGACGACTATCGCATCCTGTTCGTCGTCGAAGGGCTGATCACGCTTTGCGCGCTATCGGCTTACCTGCGGCTGACGCCGCGTGATGGCGCCCACGTCAGCGGCCACGGCGCGCATATGAGTACCGATTAAGGCAGCATTATTCCGCGAAGGTCACCCAGTCCTCGAGTGGAGCGCGGTCGGTGCGGAACTCGTTTTCGGGCTTGGACGTGTCCTCATAGCCGAGCGCCATGCCGCAGACGACGATCTCTTCGTCGGGAATGTTGAGCACCGGCCTGATCTGCCGATGGTAGGGAGCGAAGGCCGCCTGCGGGCAGGTATGCAGCCCCCTGCCTCGTGCAGCGACCATGATGTTCTGCAGGAACATGCCGTAGTCGATCCACGAGCCCTGGTTCAGTCTCCGGTCGATCGTGAAGATCATGCCGACGGGAGCATCGAAGAAGATGAAGTTGCGGTCGTGCTGCGCCCGCATCTTGTCGACCTCGCGCCGGCCGATGCCCAGCGCGCCGTAAAGGCCGAAGCCATTGGCGCGCCGGCGCGTCAGATATGGTTCGAAGAACTGGTCGGGATAATAGCGGTATTCGTCCCACTCGGCCTTTTCGGCACGGATGCCGGAGTTGAGGATGGCGTCGCTGATGCGCTGCTTGACGTCGCCCTTGGTCACGTAGACGCGCCAGGGCTGCATGTTGGTGCCGGACGGCGCGCGCGCGGCGACCGCCAGGATCGCGCGGATCGTGTCGTCATCGACCATATCCGGCAGGAAAGCGCGCACCGACCGGCGCGAGGTGATCGCCTCATCGACGATCTCCGCATCCGACGCGATCCGGATGTTCTTCTCAAGCATGGGTCGTCCCTTTCGGCATGGCCAGAAACCCACAACACGGTTTCCTTGACGACCATCCGCAGACTATGAACTAACTTGGTCTCCGACCGTGCGCCCCACTCGCCGCTCGTGCGCGAGCCTTTGCATCAACCGCCGAAAACGCGCAAGCAAATCTTGTGGCCTATGAAAATCTCCTTGATTTTTTCATGGTTTTACCCTCTCATGAAATTTATCCGGATTTTTTCATGAGAGGCCTTTGAGCTCGACCACCGCCAGATCGGAGCAGGACAATGGCGACCGGCTGCTGGCCGGCGACATCCGCGCGCTGCGCAAGGCGCGCGGCCTCACGCTCAGCGAAATTGCGCTCAAGTTGGGCCGTTCGATCGGCTGGGTCAGCCAGGTCGAACGCGGGCTCTCGGTGCCTTCGGTCGGCGATTTGCGCGCCTTCGCCGACCTCTTCGATGTGCCGATCAGCCTGTTCTTCAGTCATGACGTGCCGGTCGAGGAAGAGCGTGGCGTGATCGTGCGCGCCGGCCGCCGCCGCGTCCTTGGCACAAGTGAATCGGGTCTGGTGGAAGAGCTTCTGTCGCCCGATCTCGGCAGTAGTTTCGAGGTGGTGCGCTCAGTCTTCGCGCCTGGCGCCGAGATGAAGACCGCGGCGCTTCGGCCGACCGAGGAGGCCGGATACATCGTCTCCGGACTGTTCGACATCGAGATCGCCGGCGTCTGGCATCGGCTTGGCGAAGGCGACTCGTTCCGCTTCGAGGGCAAGCCCTATCGCTGGCGCAATCCGGGCACCGAGCCGGCGGTCGTCATCTGGGTGGTTTCACCGCCGGTATATTGATTGAATTGGAGGAGAGAAACATGGCGGGTTTGCCGACCACGGCACGCGTGGTGATCATCGGAGGTGGCGTCGTCGGCTGCTCATCGCTCTATCACCTCTGCAAGGCGGGCTGGACCGACTGCGTGCTTCTGGAAAAGAACGAGCTGACCTCCGGCTCGACCTGGCATGCCGCCGGCAACGTGCCGACCTTCTCCTCGTCCTGGTCGCTGATGAACATGCAGCGTTATTCGACCGAGCTTTACCGGGGGCTCGCCGAAGCGGTCGACTATCCGATGAACTACCATGTCACAGGCTCGCTCCGGCTCGCCCATACCAAAGAGCGCATGCAGGAATTCCAGCGCGCCAAGGGCATGGGTCGCTACCAGGGCATGGACATCGACGTCGTCGGCCTCGACGAGATCAAGCGCCGCTATCCCTTCATCGAGACGCATGATCTGAAGGGCGCGCTCTATGATCCGAGCGACGGCGACATCGACCCGGCGCAGCTGACCCAGGCGCTCGCCAAGGGCGCGCGCGACATGGGCGCCAAGATCATCCGCTTCTGCCCGGTCAGCGGCGTGCGCCGCGAGAACGGCGAATGGGTAGTCGCTACCCCGCAGGGCGAGATCCGCTGCGAGATCGTCATCAACGCGGCCGGCTACCGGGCCGCCGAGGTTGGAAAAATGTTCGGCCGCGAAGTGCCGATGATGGTGATGAGCCATCAATACATTTTGTTCGAGGAAATCCCCGAGCTTGCCGCCTGGACGAAGGAGCAGGGCCACAAGCTGCCGCTGCTGCGCGACGTCGACACCTCCTATTACCTGCGCCAGGAAAAGAGCGGCATGAATCTCGGCCCCTATGAGCGCAATTGCCGCGCGCATTGGGCGACCCACAACGATCCGATGCCGGAGGATTTTTCCTTCCAGCTTTTCCCCGACGATCTGGACCGTCTCGAGCACTATCTCGCCGACGCCGTTGCCCGTGTACCGATCCTCGGCACAGCCGGCCTTTCCAAGGTGATCAACGGACCGATCCCTTATGCGCCGGACGGCAATCCCTTGATCGGACCGATGCCCGGCGTGCCCAACGCCTTCGAGGCCTGTGTCTTCACCTTCGGCATCGCGCAGGGTGGCGGCGCCGGCAAGGTGCTGGCCGAATGGGTCACCGAGGGCCAGACCGAATGGGACATGTGGTCCTGCGATCCGCGCCGTTTCACTAGCTTTGCCTCGGCGCCCGATTATTGTGTCGCCAAAGGCATGGAGATCTACGGCAACGAATACGCCATCCAGTTCCCGCGCCATGCCTGGCCGGAGGGGCGCAACCGCAAGCTCTCGCCGCTGCATGAGCGCATCAAGGCGCTGGGCGGCCAGTTCGACGCCTATAATGGCTGGGAGCGCGCCACCTGGTATGCTGGATCCGGCGACGACACCTCCGAAGAAGCGACGCTCACCTTCCGCCGCGACGGGCCGTGGCACCGCGCGGTGCGCGAGGAATGCCTCGCCGTGCGCGATGCCGCCGGCATCCTCGACCTGCCCGGCTTCTCACGCTTCAACCTCGAAGGTCCAGGCGCCGCCGAATGGCTGTCGCTGCAGGTCACGGGCCTGGTGCCGAAGCCCGGGCGCATCGGCCTTGTCTATTTCGCCGACGACAAGGGCCGCATCGTCACCGAGATGTCGGTCGTGCGCCACCGCGAAGACCTGATGACGCTGATCACCGCGGCTGTGGCGCAATGGCACGATTTCGAATGGCTAAAGTCGCGCATGCCGAAGGACGCAGGCTTCACGCTGACCGACCGGACCGAGGAATACTCGACCCAGATCCTCGCCGGACCGAACTCGCGCAAAATCCTGGCCGAAGTCTGCGACGCCGATCTGACCCTGCCCTGGCTGACGCATCAGGAAACGACCATTGCCGGACGCTGGGCGAAGCTGGTGCGCGTCTCCTTCGCCGGCGAGCTCGGCTGGGAAATCCACACCAAGGTTGCCGACACGCTTGCTGTTTTCGACGCCGTCTGGGCAGCCGGCCAGAAGCACGGCCTGAAGCCCTTCGGCATGTATGCGCTGGATTCGCTGCGGCTCGAAAAAGGCTACCGCGCCTGGAAGGGCGACCTTTCCACCGACTATTCGATCCTGCAGGGCGGGCTGGAGCGCTTCGTCAAATGGGACAAGCCCGAGTTCCGCGGCAAGACGGCCTTGCTCAATGAGAAGCAGCAAGGCGTGAAGAAGCGCTTCGTCACTTTGGTCGTCGAGAACCCCGGCGACTGCGACGCGCCCTACATGTCGACGCTCTGGCATGACGGCAAGATCGTCGGCGAGACGACCTCGGGCGGCTGGGGCCACCGCGTCGGCAAGTCGATCGCGCTCGGCATGCTGCGCACCGATCTCACCGAGCCGGGCACGGCGGTCGAAGTCGAGATCTTCGGCGATCGCTTCAAGGCCGTTGTCCAGAAAGACGAGCCGCTATGGGATCCGAAGAATGAGAGGTTGAGGGCATGACTTCCGTCATCCTCACCGATGGCGGCATGGGCCAGGAATTGGTTCGCCGCAGCAAGTCCGAGCCGACGCCGCTTTGGTCGGCCAGGGTGTTGATCGACGAGCCGGATCTGGTGCGCAACCTGCATATCGAATTCATCCAGGCGGGCGCCCGCGTCATCACCATCAACACCTATGCGGCAACACCGGAGCGCCTGGCGCGCGAGGGCGCGGAGGACCTGTTCCGGCCTTTGCAGAAGCGCGGCATCGAACTGGCGACGCAGGCTCGCGACGAAGCCGGCGACACCGCGATCGCCGGTTGCTTGTCGCCTCTCTTCGGCAGCTACGCACCGGCTCTGACCATCTCTTTCGAAGAGACGCTCGACATCTATCGCCGCATCGTCGCCGAACAGGCGGACGGCGTTGATCTGTTTCTCTGCGAGACCATGGCCTCGGCAGAGGAGGCACGCGCGGCCGTCACCGCGGCCTCGGAAAGCGGCAAGCCTGTATGGGTGTCCTGGACGCTCTCCGACCATGGCGCACCACGCCTGCGCAGCGGCGAAACGATCGCTGCGGCTTCAGCCGCGCTCGGCGACCTGTCGGTCGCCGCTAGGCTCATCAATTGCTGTCGGCCGGAAGTGGTTACCGCCGCAATATCCGAACTGATCGCGCTTGGCGGGCCTGTCGGTGCCTACGCCAATGGCTTCACCTCGGTCGAGGCGCTGAAACATGGCGGCACGGTTGATGTGCTGCACGCCCGCCACGACCTTGACCCGCAGGCCTATGCCAACCAGGCCATGGGCTGGGTCGATGCCGGCGCCCATATCGTCGGCGGCTGCTGCGAGGTCGGCCCCGCTCACATCGCCGCATTGCGCGACCGGCTCGAACAGGCCGGCCATCGGATATCGGGAGTTCAGTGATGCCAAGACCATCGAAGCGCATTACCGCTATCGTTCCGTCGGGCAAGGACGGCTGGGAGGTCCATTCGGCCGCCTGGGCGCGCCAGCAGGCCGGCGAGGACATCATCATGCTGTCGGTCGGCGACCACGACTTCGACACGCCCTCGGAAACGATCGAGGCCTGCGTCAACGCCGTGCGCGGCAGCAACCACCATTATACGCCGCTGCCCGGCCTGCCGCGCCTGCGCAAGGCAATGGCGGCGGCGTCCACCGCTTGCACCGGCATCGAGACGGAACCCGACGAGATCATCGCAACGCAAGGCGGCCAGGCCGCGCTTTATGCCGCCGTGCAGACCGTGCTGGATCCTGGCGACCACGCCATCGTCGTTGCGCCCTATTACGCCACTTACCCCAACACCTTCAGCGCCGCCGGCGCGACCTTCACTGTGGTCGAGACACCGGCAGAGGACGGGTTCCAGCCCCGTGCGGACATGATCCGCGCCGCGCTGAAGCCCAACACCCGAGCCATCCTGATCAACACGCCGAACAACCCGACCGGTGCTGTCTATTCGCGCGAGCGGCTGGAAGAACTGGCCGAAATCTGCAAGGAGCACGATCTCTGGCTGCTGTCCGACGAGGTCTACTGGACGCTCGGTGGCGGCGACCACATCTCGCCGCGCTCGCTGCCCGGCATGGCCGAGCGCACGCTGGTCATCAACTCGATGTCGAAAAGCCACGGCATGACCGGATGGCGCATGGGCTGGCTGACCGGCCCGACAGAGATGATCCGGCTGCTCACCGATCTCAACCTCGTGACGACCTACGGCCTGCCGGCCTTCATCTCGATCGCCTGCGCCGAAGCGCTCGAGAACCACTATGGCGTGAAAGAGATCGCCGAACGCTACGCCGCGCGCCGCGCCCTGATGCTGGAGGCCATACGCGGCATGAACGACGTCACCGTGCACGGCTCGGAAGGCGGCATGTATGTCATGCTCGATATCTCCGCCATCGAACCCGACGACGAGAAATTCGCCTGGGGCCTGCTCGACAAGGAGAAGGTCGGCGTCATGCCGGGGTCGAGCTTCGGCGAGGCCGCCGCCGGCCACATCCGCATCAGTCTCTGCCAGCCCGAGCCCATCCTCAAGGAAGCAGCACTTCGCCTGCGCCGCTTCGCCTCCAACTACCGCCGCGAGGCCGCATGACCAAGACTGTTCCTACAAAGGCCCGTGCCGTCATCATCGGCGGCGGCGTCTCCGGCTGCTCGGTCGCCTATCACCTGGCCAAGCTCGGCTGGACCGACATCGTGCTCCTGGAGCGCAAGCAGCTCACGTCAGGCACCACCTGGCATGCGGCCGGCCTGATCGGCCAGCTGCGCGGCTCGCAGAACATGACGCGGCTGGCGAAATACTCGGCCGACCTCTACGTCAAGCTGGAGGCCGAGACCGATGTCGGCACCGGCATGCGCCAGGTCGGCTCGATCACCGTCGCGCTGACCGAAGAGCGCAAGCACGAGATCTATCGGCAGGCCTCGCTTGCCCGCGCCTTCGACGTCGATGTGCGCGAGATTTCGCCGCGCGAGGTCAAGGAGAAGTATCCGCATCTCAATGTCTCGGACGTGGTCGGCGCCGTGCATCTGCCGCTCGACGGCCAGTGCGACCCGGCCAACATCGCCATGGCGCTAGCCAAGGGCGCGCGACAGCGGGGCGCGACAATCATCGAGAACGTCAAGGTCACCAAGGTTCACACGAAGAATGGTCGCGTCTCCGGGGTCTCCTGGGCGCAGCGCGAGGATCAGGGCACGATCGAGACCGATATCGTCGTCAACTGCGCCGGCATGTGGGCGCGCGAGCTTGGCCGGCAGAACGGCGTCACTATTCCTCTGCATGCCTGCGAGCATTTCTATCTCGTCACCGAGCCGATCCCCGGCCTCTCCCGTCTTCCGGTGCTGCGCGTCCCGGACGAGTGCGCCTACTACAAGGAGGATGCCGGCAAGATGATGCTCGGCGCCTTCGAGCCGGTCGCAAAACCCTGGGGCATGGACGGCATCCGCGAGGATTTCTGCTTCGACCAGCTGCCCGAGGACATGGACCATTTCGAGCCGATCCTCGAAATGGGCGTTAACCGCATGCCGATGCTGGGCACTGCCGGCATCCATACCTTCTTCAACGGTCCCGAGAGCTTCACGCCCGACGACCGCTACTATCTCGGCGAGGCGCCGGAGCTTTCCGGCTATTGGATGGCGGCTGGCTACAACTCAATCGGCATCGTCTCCTCCGGCGGCGCCGGCATGGCGCTGGCGGAATGGATCAACGACGGCGAGGCGCCCTTCGATCTCTGGGAAGTCGACATCCGCCGCGCCCAGCCGTTCCAGAAGAACCGCCGCTACCTTAAGGAGCGCGTCTCCGAAACGCTCGGCCTGCTCTACGCCGACCATTTCCCTTACCGCCAGATGGCGACCTCACGCGGCGTGCGCCGCTCGCCCTTGCACGAGCATCTCAAGGCACGCGGCGCCGTCTTCGGCGAGGTGGCGGGCTGGGAGCGCGCCAACTGGTTCGCTAGGCCCGGCCAGGAGCGCGAATACCGCTATTCCTGGAAGCGGCAGAACTGGTTCGACAACCAGCGCGACGAGCATCTCGCCGTGCGCAACGGTGTCGGGCTGTTCGACATGACCTCCTTCGGCAAGATCCGCGTCGAGGGCCGCGATGCCTGCGCCTTCCTGCAGCGGCTCTGCGCCAACGAAATGGACGTGGCGCCAGGCAGGATCGTCTACACGCAGATGCTCAACCAGCGCGGCGGCATCGAGAGCGACCTCACCGTGACGCGACTTTCGGAGACGGCCTATTTCCTGGTCGTGCCGGGCGCCACGTTGCGGCGCGACCTCGCCTGGCTGCGCAAGCATGTCGCCAACGAGTTCGTCGTCATCACCGACGTGACTGCCGCCGAAGCGGTCATCTGCCTGATGGGGCCCGACTCGCGAAACCTGATCCAGAAGGTCAGCCCGAACGATTTCTCCAATGCGGCCAATCCGTTCGGCACCTTCCAGGAGATCGAGATCGGCATGGGGCTGGCCCGTGCTCATCGCGTCACCTATGTCGGCGAGCTTGGTTGGGAACTCTATGTCTCGACCGAGCAGGCCGCCCATGTCTTCGAGGCGATCACTGAAGCCGGCGCCGATGTCGGCCTGAAGCTCTGCGGCCTGCATACGCTGGATTCCTGCCGCATCGAAAAGGCCTTCCGCCATTTCGGCCATGACATCACCGACGAGGACAATGTGCTGGAGGCCGGCCTCGGCTTCGCGGTGAAAACGAGCAAAGCCGGCTTCATCGGCCGCGACGCGGTGCTCAGGAAGAAGGAAGCCGGCCTGTCACGCCGGCTGGTGCAGTTCCGGCTCAAGGACCCCGAGCCCCTGCTCTTCCACAACGAGGCGATCCTGCGCGATGGCCGGATTGTCGGCCCGATCACCTCAGGCAATTACGGCCACCATCTCGGCGGCGCGATCGGGCTTGGCTATGTGCCCTGTGAGGCTGAGAGCGAGGCGGATGTGCTGGCTTCCTCCTACGAGGTGGAGATCGCAGGAGAACGCTTCGCGGCGGAGGCATCGCTGAAGCCGATGTATGATCCGAAGGCGGAACGGGTGAAGATGTAGCGCGGCTTTACCTTCTCCCCTTGTGGGAGAAGGTGGATCGGCGCGCAGCGGCGAGACGGATGAGGGGTGCTCCAGCGGAGTGAGACGCTGGCTTTCCCTGGAACACCCCTCATCCGGCCGCTACGCGGCTCCCTTCTCCACAAAGCGAGAAGGGAAAACCGGCCCTCAAAACCTCTCCAACCTCGCCCTCACCTTCCCCAAAAACGCCGTTCTGCTCTTCGGCGTCGACGAATCCATCAGATAATGCGCCAGGAAGAACGTCTTGCAGCGCGTGGCGCACAACGCCCGCATGCCGCGCAGGATCGTCTTGCGGCCCGGCTGGCCGACGACGACGCTCCACCAGGTCGGCGCGCCGCAGGTGGTGATGACGCCGACCTTGGTGACATGCCGCATCAGCGACGTGATCCGCCCCTTGCCGGCCGGCAGCTTGAAGGCGATGTCCGTCGCCCAGACACGGTCGAACCAGCCCTTCAGCATCGCCGGCAGACCATACCACCAGGTCGGATAGATGAAGAGGATCGCTTCTGCCCACATAAGAAGATCGAAGTGCGGCTTGAGCGCCGGATCTTCCGGCGCCCGGTCATTGTAGAAGCGCCGCTCCTCGCAGCTCATCACCGGATCGAAATTCTCGGCATAGAGGTCGAGCAGCCGCACGTCCCAGCCTCTTCGCGTCAGCACCTCGACGGCGGTGTCGCGGATCGCCGCGCAGTAGCTTTCCGGCACTGGATGGCAATAGACCACCAGCACACGCATCAGAATTGATCCATGCTGGCCGCGACCTTTGCCATGAACGCGTTGCGCGTCTCGTCGGTCGAAAGGTTCATCGAATAATGCGCGAGGTAGGAGACTGGAGCGCCGGGCAGAATCGTGGCCCGCAGCATGCGCTTGACGATCTTGCGCGGCGGGTCGCCCATCAGCATGGCGCGAAAGCGGCTGCCGCCATAGGTGGTCACGGCAGCGAGCTTGCGGATGTTGTGCAGCGTCGGCCGCACTTTGCCGTCGACCAGCTTGAACGACACGCCTGGCAGGAAGACGCGATCGAAGAAACCTTTCAGGATCGCCGGATAGCCGTAATTCCAGACCGGAAAAGACAGCACCAGCGCCTCAGCATTTTGCAACCTTTCGATGTAGCCGGCGACGGCATCGGCTGGGCCACGCGGATCGTGATAGCCAAGGCGCTCGGCACGCGTCAGCCGCGGATCGAAGTCTTCGGCATAGAGATCGCAGTCATCAATCGTGTGGCCCGCCGCGGTCAGCCGCTCGACGATCGTCCGGTGCAGGCCGGCATTGAAGCTTGTCTCCACCGGATGCGCGTAAAGCACGAGGATGTTCATCAGCCCGCCTTTTGCAGGCCCTTGAACAGGAAGGGCTTGCCCGAGCGATAATCGTAGGCGGGGTTTTCCCAGGCGATCATCTTGCCGGGGTTGAGCAGCCCTTGCGGATCGGTCTGACGCTTGAAGGCAAGCTGCACATCGTCTGTTCGCTTCATGCCGCCCTCTTCCAGCGTGTAGCGGTGCGGGTTGAAGATCCAGCAGCCATTGTCCTCATGGATACGGATGATCTCGTTGAGCCGCTCTTCCGTTGTGTAGCGCACCAGCGGCAGGCCGGCGGCGCCGATCGCGCCGTCGAAGCGGATGAATTCGAGATGCGCCGGCACCTCGTTGCCGAAGCGCTCGACCATCGCCTTGACATGGGCGAGATGATCCGGCGACGGATAGCGTGCTTGCAAATAGGTGATCGTCGGATCGACCCGGATGGCGCGTAACGTGGTGTGGTTCCAGGTGAGCTCGTAGGCCGGCGGCAATCCTTTGAGATCGGCCTCCTGGTCGGCGCGGAAGACGATCTCGCCCCTGGTGCTGCGCACGAAGGCGACAAAGGCGTCCATCGCATGCGGCGCGATCATGCACACCACGATGCTCTGCTCGCGCCTAAAGAATTTCTGGTGCCGCTTGAAATAGTCGTAAGGAATGGGCGCGGCGATCGGCGTGATCAGCTTGGCCAAGATGCCGTCCTGCACGGCGAGATCATTGCCGAAGCCGGCCGCCTCCATGAAATCGTCGAAACCGACGATGACGTCGATCCAGTCATAGGAAGCAGTCAGTGGCATCTCGACTTCGGTGATGATGCCGTTGGTGCCATAGGCGTGCATGACCTTGAGCACCTCTTCGCCGGTCAGGTCCATGACGCGTGGCTCGGCCTCCATCGTCACGGTCCGTAGCCTGATGACGTTGCCGAGGTCGCGCAACCCGCCCCAGCGGATCGAGCCGACACCGCCCGAGCCGCCGGCGATAAAGCCGCCGATCGAAGCTGTGTTGTAGGTCGAGGGCGAGAGTCTCAACTCCTGCCCGGAATGCGCCCGCGTCGCCTTGTCGATCTCGGCCAGAATCGCGCCAGGCCCGGTCACCACGCGCCCCGGCGCGATCGCCTTGATAGCGTTCATCTCGGCGAGGTTGAGCACCACGCCGCCCGACAGCGGCATCGCCTGCCCGTAATTGCCGGTGCCGCTGCCGCGCGGCGTCACCGGAACCCCGTGCCGGTGACAGGCCGCGAGCACGCGGATCACCTCGTCCTCGCTCTTCGGCGTGACGATGAGATCGCCTTTGACATGATCGAGCTGTGCCTTCAGCACCGGGCTATACCAGTAGAAGTCGCGGCTCTTCTGCTGGACGATCGCCGGATGGTCGTCGATCTTGATCCCGTCGAGATCGCGCTTCAGGGTTGCGATATCCATCATCACACCATCAGTTCATCGAGTTCCGCATAGTCGGGCAACTGGCGTTCGATCGCGTTCCCGTCGCGCACCACGATGCGATCCGATTCGGGCCGCGACAGCAATTCCGTCCAGCTCCGTCCCTTGAAGACGATGAAATCGGCTGAGCCGCCGACGGCAAGCGTCCCAGCGTCATCGAGACGCATCACCTCGGCCGGCGTCGCCGCCACCGCCTTCGGCCAGTCTCCGACCGGATGGTCGAAATGCAGGATGCGCGTCGCCATCCGGTAGACTTCAAGCATGTCGAGATCGCCATAGGCGTAGAACGGATCGCGCGTGTTGTCGGAGGCGACCGCCACCTTGATGCCGCGCGCCCTCATCTCGTGCAGCAGCGTCACGCCGCGCCAGCGCGGCGTGGTTTGGTTGTTGCGGCGGTCCTGCAGATAGAGGTTGCACATCGGCAGCGACACCACGGCAAGCCGCGCCTTCGCCACCTTGTCCAGCGTGTCGAGAACCTCAAGGTCCGGCTGGCGCGCCAGCGAGCAGCAATGGCCGACCAGGATGTTGCCCTCGAAACCGTTCCAAAGCGACGCCTCGGCGATCTTCTTCAGCGAGATCGCCGCGACGTCATCGGTCTCGTCGGCATGGAAGTCCAGGTCGAGCCCATGCTTGATGGCTTCAGCGAAGACCTGGTCGAGAAGTTCCTCGAGATCGGGCACCATATAGGTCACAACGCCGAGCACACCCTTGGCCGCAGCGACGCGCTTGGCCAGCCGTTCGAACCAGGCCTTGTCTCGCACGCCTTCGATGCCGAGCAGGCAGGCCGCTTGCAGATCGATGCGCCCACGCCATTTTTCGCGCATCGTCTCGAAAACCGGCCAGGAGATTTCCTCCTGCGGTGGCACGCTGTCGAGATGCGTGCGCACCGCCTTGGTGCCATGCGCGTAGGCTGAGCGCAGCGAAAAATCCATGCGCTGCGCGACATCCTCCGCACTCCAGCGCGCCGCGCGGTCGGCGCCGGTGGCGTTGAGCGCGCCCATGAAGGTGCCGTCGGGATTGGGCTTTCGCGGCCAGATATGGCCCTTGTCGATATGAGTGTGGCAGTCGACGAAGCACGGCAGCACGATCCGGCCCGCAAGGTCGATGGCATCGGCTGGCGCCACTGCCCGGTCGTGCGCGGCGAGGTCGGCGATCTTGCCCTCAGCGACGGTAATGTCGGCCAGCCCAAACCCATCCGAATCGAAAGCGACGGCAACACCCGGCGTGAGCGATCGATGAAGCCGAACGTTAGCCAGGCGATAAGAACCAGAGGTTGGTATCAAGGCCTGCCCCCCGCTGTCCTATGCAACACCGTTCTGTTGGGTCGGGGACACGCCGAACGGCCGTGCGGAGACTGTCTCCGCACGCCTGTTCGCAGCGTCTCTGGTCCAAGCAGGCAGTCACTGTTCTTAATCACGCCAATCACCCTAATGCTCCTGCTTGAGCGCGCTCTCGTGCCAGCGGCGCAGGATCAGATGCGACACCAGCGACAGCACCAGGAAGATCAGGATGCCGGTGAGCGAGATCAGGATCAGCGCCGCGAACAGGCGCGGCGCGTTGAGCCGGTAGCCGGCCTCGATGATGCGCGAGGCAAGCCCTGACGACTGCCCCTGCGCACCCGCGACGAATTCGGCGACCACGGCGCCGATCAGCGACAGGCCGCCGGCGATCTTCAGCCCGCCGAGGAAATAGGGCATCGCCGCCGGCAGGCGCAGATAGCGCAATTGCTGCCAGCGCGTCGCGCCGTTGAGCTTGAACAGGTCGCGCAGATTCCGGTCAACCGAGTTCAGCCCGAGCGTGGTGTTCGACAGGATCGGGAAGAAGGCGACGATCCAGGCGCAGAGCAGCAGTTTGACCGTCTGATTGTTCACATAGATGTTGATCAGCGGGAAGATGGCCACGATCGGCGTCACCTGCAGCACGATGGCGAAGGGGAAGAACGACATCTCCACCCATTTCGACTGCGCGAACAGCACCGCCAGCCCGACGCCGCCGATGACCGCGAGCAAAAGGCTGAGGAAGGTGATCCTGAGCGTCACCAGCAGCGAGGAAAACAACAGGCCGGTGTCGCTATGCAGCGTCTGCAACACCACGCCGGGACGCGGCAGGATATATTGCGGGATCTCGTTCCAGACGCAGATGCGATCCCACAGCCAGATCGCCAGCACCATGATCGCCAGCGGCAGCACCCATTTGCCGATCCGCTCCAGACGCTCCTGGCGGACGCGGCGCGCCTCTTCGGGATCGAGCTTCAATGCAGCGTCTTCAATGGCCGTCATGGTGTGGTCCGGCGGTTGAGTTGATGGCGTTCACCAGCACGTCCGAGGCCTGCCGGCAGAGCGCGGCATAGTCGGGTGAGGTCCGGAACACCTCGTCGCGCGGATAAGGCGCGCGGATGGGGAGCTCACCGAAAACGCGGCCCGGCCGCGCGGCCATCACGACGACGCGGCTGGACAGGAACACGCTCTCGAAGACGCTGTGGGTGACGAAGACGACGGTGAAACGCTCGTCCTGCCACAGCTCCAGAAGATCGTTGTTGAGCTTGAAGCGGGTGATCTCGTCGAGCGCCGCGAAGGGCTCGTCCATCAGAAGGATGCGCGGCTTGGTCACCATGGCCCGCGCGATCGACACCCGCATCTTCATGCCGCCGGAAAGCTCGCGCGGTACGGCATTTTCGAAGCCGGTGAGATGGACCCGCGCCAACATCTCCATCACCGCCGGCGCGGCCTTGGCGCGCGACACGCCCTTCAGCCTGAGCGGCAGCCAGACATTGTCGAAGACGCTCGCCCAAGGCAGCAGCGTCGGCTCCTGGAAGACGAAGCCGATGTTCGAGCGGTCGATCGAACCGCGCCAGTCGAGCTGGCCGGAGGTCGGCGTCGACAGGCCGGCGATCAGCCGGAGCGCCGTCGACTTGCCGCAGCCGGACGGGCCGAGCAGGCTGAGGAAATCGCCCTCGCGGATCGCCAAGTCGACCTTGCTCAGCGCCGTCACGCCGTTGGAAAAGACCTTGCCGACGTCGCGCAACGAAAGCAGCATCGGGGCCTCGCCCGATGCCGCCGGGGTCTCAGCCACTTTCTCCTGGATCATCTCAGGCAGGCCGCCCTACTTCTTCAGCTCCAGCCCGACACCCTTGTTGATGAAAGCCAGTGTGTAGGCCTTCTTGATGTCGATGCCCGGCTGCGCAACCTTGGCCTTGACCATCTTGTCGTAAAAGCTCTGGATGCGCGCGTCGGTCATGGCGCCGATGCCGAGCTTTTCCGAATCGCCGGAATCGACGACGCCGAACTTCTTCAACTGCTCGATCGAGAAGGCGATCTGCTCATCCGTCATGTCCGGATTGTCCTTCTTGATCATGTCGTTGGCGGCCTTGTTGTCGCCATAGAGATAGCTGTACCAGCCCTTGGCCGAGCCATCGACGAAGCACTGAACGACCTCTGGCCGCTTGTCGATCGTATCCTGCATCACCTCGATGGTCGTCGCATAGGTATCCCAGCCATAATCGGCGAGCAGGAACTGGTTCGGAACGAAGCCGCCCGCCTTCTGCACCGCGAAAGGCTCGGACGTGACATAGCCCTGCTGGATCGACTTCTTGTTGGCGATGAAGGGCGCCGGGTTGAAGGTGTAGGGCACGCGCTTCGCCGCATCGTAACCGAGTTCGGTCACCATCCACTGGAAGAAGGTCTGCGCGCCCTCGTCGCCGAGGATATACTGGTCGGCGTTCTTGAGGTCTTCCCACTTGTCCAGCCCCTGCCCCGGCTGGGACATGATGACCTGCGGGTCCTTCTGAAAATCGGCGGCGACGACGCGCATCGGAATGCCCTGCTGCACCGCGTCGAAGGCCGAAAGCAGATTGCCGCCCATGTAGAAATCGATCTTGCCGGCAAGCAGCATCGGCCGGCCGCTGACCTGCGGGCCGCCCTGCATGATGGTGACGTCGAGACCGCAGGCGGCGTAGGTGCCGTCGGCAACGGCCTGGTAGTAGCCGCCATGCTCCGGCTCCGCCAGCCAGTTGGTGCCGAACGTCACCTTCTCGTTCGCGGCAGCAGCCAGCGTACCCGCCACCAGCAAGGCGATCGAGCCCGCCAGGATCTTCCCATTTCCGATCATAAACTCACCCTCTCTTGGCCCGGGCGCGCAGCGCGCTGGGCTCGACACCATTGATTCAAGAAGCAAGACACATGCCACCGCCTGGGCCGCCTGCTTGCGCGACAGTCATTGCCGAGACCGGACGGGTCATGCCGTACGCGAGGCATCGTGCCTATTTTTTGAACGCCTGTCCATAATCGCCCGGGAGGCATGCACCGCATCTTGAAGGTTTCATGAATCGAGCCTTAGTCTCAAGGCGCACAGGAGAATGCCATGCTGAAATACCTCGCCCCAAAGGCCATCAAGCCGCCCTTCGCCCGCTACAGCCACGGCGTTGAAATACCAGCCGGAAAACGGCTGGTGCTATGCTCCGGTCAGTTGGGCATCGGGGCAGACGACCATGTTCCCGAGGACGCCGGCGCGCAGGCTGAGCTTTGCTTCAAGAACATAGCCGCGATCCTCAGCGAAGCCGGGCTGACCTTGAACGACATTGTGCGCATCAACGCCTTCGTCACCGATCGTGCCCACCTGCAGCCCTATATGGATGTCCGCAACCGGCTCTTTTCCGATCCGGCGCCGGCCTCTACGCTGATGATCGTCTCCGGCTTCGCCCGCCCGGAATTCAAGGTCGAGGTGGAGGTTTTGGCGGCAGGCTAGCGTTGCCCGTAGCCAATAAGCGCATTACACCGACCGGTGCGGACGGCAGAGCAATCGGAGACCAAATTGGCCAAAAGACGTGTGTGGTGGGGCGATTACCGGACGACCGAATACGCCTCGATCGATGCGGAGGAGATCATCGCCGTGCTGCCGGTGGCGGCGATCGAGCAGCATGGCCCTCACCTCCCGGTCTCGACCGACACCTCGATCATGCTCGGCATGCTGGAGACGGTGATCGCGCGCCTGCCTGACGATCTCGACATCCGCATCCTGCCGGTGCAGGCGGTCGGCAAGTCGAACGAGCACCTGCATGCGCCGGGAACGCTCACTCTGCCGGCCACGACCTTGGTCGACGCCTGGACCGAGCTTGGCCTGTCGATCGCGCGCGCCGGGGTCAGAAAGCTGATCATCGTCAATTCGCATGGCGGCAATGAAGAGATCATGGGCATCATCTCGCGCGAATTGCGTGTGCGCGCCAAGATGCTGTCGGTGAAGACGAGCTGGCAGCGTTTCGGTCGCCCGGCGGGCATGTACACCGAGCTCGAGGATCGTCACGGCATCCATGGCGGCGATGTCGAGACCTCGCTGATGCTGCATTTCCGGCCCGACCTCGTCGACATGAGCAAGGCCGACAATTTCGTCTCCAATGTCGCCCGCGCCGAACAGGAATTCGCCCTGCTGCGCCACACCGGAACGCACGCCTTCGCCTGGATCGCCAGCGACCTCAACCCCAACGGCGTGGTCGGCGATGCCTCGATCGCCACCGCCGAGAAGGGTCGGCTAACCGCCGAGCATCAGGCAGACGGGTTCATCAATCTGGTCAGGGATGTGCGTAAGGCGAAGCTGACCGACTGGCTGTCGTAGCGGTGCGTCCACTGTGATCTATGCTTCGATCCCCAATTCGAAGGGGACTCCTTCGAACGCATCGGCGCCGCGTCCGATCGCCTCGATCGCCGCGATCATGCGGCCGTTGCGCTGAAGCAGCATGTCGGCAACCGCGATCAGCCGTGGATTGGGCGTGGCTGTCGGCGACAGGAAGCGCAGCGTCTTCGCGAGTTCCATCTCGTCACGCTTCGGCGCCAGAGCCGCCGCGATGATATAGGCCGAAGCAGTCGAGCGGCTGACGCCGGCATAACAGTGCACGACCAGCGGCCTCACGCGATCCCAGCGATAGGCGAAATCCAGCAAGGCCCGCACATGCTCCTCGCCGGGCATCGTCATGCCTTCCTGGGCGATGGCGATGTCGTGCATGACGAGATGCAGGTGGTTTTCCGCCAGGATGGAGGCCGGGCGCGTCACTTCCGTGCCCGCGGCAAGCAGTGACAGCAAGCGCTGCGCGCCGGTCCTTGCCACGGTCTCGTCGACCTTCGACAGCGAACAGACATGGATCATTGCTCGGACTCCTTCGGCGCATCCTTACGCCTAGAGCATGATGCCGAAAAGTGTGAAGCGGTTTTCGGGCGACATCATGCTCTTTCTCTTTGATTTTGGGCCCAGGCGGCAAGCGCGCTTTCAAGGCGCTGCCATTCTGGTTCGCTGCCCGGCAGGCCGACACGCAGCACTCCAGGCCGCTCGGCAAAATGCCGGATCAGAACGCCGTGCTCTCCGAGCACCGAGAACAGGCTCGGGGCCTCGGCAAACGACAAATAGCGGAACAGGCTGGTACCGCCGGCGACCGGAACATCGAATCGGCCAAGCAGGATTTCGAGGCGACCGGCATACTGTGCCAGGCGTTGCCGCATATCGGCTTGCCATGCCGCATCCGACAAGGCGCGGATGCCATATCCGAGCGCCGGACCGGCCACGGCCCAAGGGCCCAGTTGCGCATCCAGCCGCTCGGCCGTCAGCGCATCCGTCAGCGCGAAGCCGAGCCGAACACCCGCCAGGCCAAAAAACTTGCCGAACGAGCGCAGCACGACAATGCCGCCCTCCCCGACATCGCCCGCCAGGCTTTGCTCGATCGGGCCGACATCCATGAAGGCTTCATCGACGACGAGCAGCCCGCCCTTGGCGCGAAGCCGAGCGCCAAGCTCGAGCAGGCGCGGCTTTTCGATCACCCGCCCGTCCGGATTGTTGGGATTGACCAGCACCGCGAGGTCCGCCTCGGCCAGCGCGTCGAAATCGCTGACTTCCGCGACCGCATGGCCAGCGATGGCCGCGGCGCGGGCATGTTCGGCATAGGTCGGGCCGAGCACCAGCGCCTTGCCGGGCCGCAGCAGAGACGCCACGCGCGGCAGCAGGATCTGCGTGCCGGGCGCTGCCGCCACATGCGCCGCCGACGGCGCGCCATAGGCCGCAGCCGCAATTTCGGCCAGTTCGCGCAGTTGTCCTGCCTCCGGCAATCGGGTGAGGGTGGTGGCGGGCAGTTCGAAAAGCGGATAGGAGTGCGGGTTGATACCTGTCGAGAGGTCCACGAAAGGTTGTGGCGCATGAGGAAAAAGCGCGCTTGCCCGGCCAAGGCTGCCGCCATGATCAACCGCCGCGATCGCGCCGCTTAGAAGCTTCATGTCTGTCCTGATCGCTTTCCTGTCACTCGCCATCGAACGGGTCCTCGGCTATCCGGACTGGCTGTTCAACGCCATCGGCCATCCCGTCACCTGGATTGGCAGGCTGATATCCTTTCTCGATCGCCGGCTCAACCGCGCCACAGATTCCGACGAGATCCGTCGCCGCCAGGGCGTGCGGGCGTTGCTCATTATTTTGCTGGTGCCTGGCCTCATCGGCCTGGCGCTGCATGTCCTGCTCTGGCTGATGTTCCCGACGGGTCTGGTCATTGCCGCCATCCTCGGTTCCTCGCTGCTGTCGCAGAAAAGCCTCGCCGAGCATGTCGAGGAGGTCGCGGATGCGCTGGAGACCGGCGGGCTGACGCTTGGCCGCATCGCCGTTTCGCGCATCGTTGGCCGCGATCCTGAAAAGTTGGACAAGGCAGGCGTCGCCCGCGCGGCGATCGAAAGCCTGGCCGAAAACTTCTCCGACGGCATCGTCGCGCCCGCCTTCTGGACCGGCGTCGGTGGTCTCGCCGGCGGCGCTGCCTACAAGGCGGCCAACACCGCCGATTCGATGATCGGCCACCGGACCCCGAAACACGAAGCCTTTGGCCGCGCGGCCGCCCGTTTCGACGATCTGGTCAACCTGCCGGCATCGCGGCTCACCGGCCTGCTCATCGTGCTGGCGGCCTTTCTGGTCCCGGGCGCCGATCCCCGCGCCGCCTGGCAGGTCATGCGGCGCGACGCCAGGAAGCACCGCTCGCCCAATGCCGGCTGGCCGGAAGCCGCGATGGCCGGCGCGCTGGGTCTCTCGCTCGCCGGACCGCGCAGCTATGGCGGCGAGGTCGTGGAGGACGCCTATATGGGCGAAGGCGGCCGCCGCGAGGCCGAAAGCACCGACATCCGCCAGGCCCTGAAACTCTACCGCGTTGCCGACTGGCTGCTGCTCGGCCTGTTCGCTGTGCTGTCGGCGATCGTGATCTATCTGACCATTTCGATCAGCGGCTCAGATTCGATCAGCCGCTAACGATGGTGTGTTGAGATTCAGTTCAGGCCGAGTCGAAAATGGTGGTTTCCGAGAACCGGAGCGGAGCGTACCTAAAGTACGTGAGCACCGGAAGCGCAGGAAACCGCCGTTTGCAGGCCGGCCTCACCTGAATATCAGCACACCTTAGAACTCGATCCCCTGCTGCGCTTTGACCCCAGCGGAAAAATGGTGCTTCGTCAGTCCCATTTCGGTGACGAGATCGGCCGCTTCGACGAGCGGCGGCTTGGCGTTGCGGCCGGTGACGATGACATGCAGATCGTCCCGGCGCGCCTTCAGCGCCGCGACCACCTTTTCCAGGTCGAGATAATCGTAGCGCAGCGCGATGTTGAGCTCGTCGAGCACCACGAGGCTGATAGACGGGTCGGCCATCAGCTCCAGCGCCTTGGCCCAGGCGGCTTCGGCGGCGGCGATATCGCGCTTCAGATCCTGCGTCTCCCAGGTGAATCCCTCGCCCATCGCGTGCCAGACGACGCGGTCGCCGAAGGCTGCGAAGGCGTCCTTCTCGCCGGTGTGCCATTTGCCCTTGATGAACTGGACGACGCCCACGCGCTTGCCATAGCCAAGCATCCTGAGCGCCAGGCCGAAGGCGGCGGTGGTCTTGCCCTTGCCCGGCCCAGTGTTGACGATCAGCAGTCCTTTCTCGATCGTCTTGCCGGCCACCTCAGCGTCTTGCACCGCTTTGCGCTTGGCCATCTTGGCACGATGGCGCTCGGCGTCCCCCTCGTTGATCATCTTGTCTTCGACCATGTCATTTCACCTTGAGCGGCAGCCCCGCCACCATCATCAGCACATTGTCGGCCATCGCCGCGACCTGCTGGTTGAGCCGTCCGGCAGCATCGCGGAAACGGCGCGCCAAAGCGTTGTCGGGCACGATGCCCAATCCGACCTCGTTGGAAACCACGAACCAAGGCCCGCGCGGCCGCGACAGCACGTCGGCCAGCCGCCGGCATTCGCCCTCGACATCATGTTCGGCCAGCATGTGATTGGTGAGCCACAGCGTCAGGCAATCGATCAGCACTGGCTGGCGATCCGGCAAGGCCTCGATCGCGCCGACCAGGTCGAGCGGCGCATCGACGGTGAGCCAGCCTTCCCCGCGCCGCGACCGATGCAGCGCGATGCGCTCGCGCATCTCGTCGTCATAGGCCTGTGCCGTAGCGATGTAGGTCCAGGGCGACGGGTTCGCGGTCGTCAGCTTCTCGGCATAAGAGCTCTTGCCCGAGCGCGCCCCGCCCAGGACGAAGGTCAGTTTGCGATCGGAAGCTTTGTTGCCGCTCGCGGCTGTCGCGCCGGTCATTTCCTGCTCTTGGTCCTTGGATGAAATCTTGCGGCAGCCAACGGCTGACGGGGCGCGACTTTAGGCAGAAGCACAACCACCGGCAAACCAATTTCCGCCGTGTCCCGGCGCGATTGCGGCAAGCGTTTCGGCGCTAAGAAGCGGCGATCCGCACCGCGACCAGCTGCTGCAGCCGCCACAAATGAGCGTCGTGGATGCCGCGCAGCTCGAGATTCTTCACGGTGTTGTAGAGATAGTCGGCGCCCGAGCCCCAGTGGCCGCAGGACGTCGCGAGCCTCTCGACAACATCCTCCTCGGTGAGCGGGCCGGCATAGGTAGTACCCTGCCGGTTGATAACGAAGGCCAGCGCCCGCAACGGACCGGTATCGCTCGTCATATTGATCAAGCGCGGATGATAGCTGGTCGGCTTCAGCGTCACCTCTCGCCGCAGCAGCCTGTCGAGTTGCTCTCGCCGGTCGCCATCTCCGAGCCGAAAGGCGACGCCCTTGCATTGTCCGCCACGGTCCAGCGCCATCATCAGGCCCGGGCTTTCCTTGGTGCCGCGCCAACGCGTCATCTTCATGCAGAAGGATCTGTGCCAGCCGCGCAGCAGAGCGACCCGCTCCTCGACATGCTCGATCTCGGGCTTCCAGATCAGGGAGCCGTAGCCAAACAGCCAAAGCGGTTCGTCGGCGGGAAGCTGGACCTCCAGCATGCGCGCCATTGCGTCATAGTCGGCGTCATCCAGATGCGCGGCGTCAGGATCGGGCCCGCTATCCTCGACGACGCGAAAGCAGCGGGCAACCAGTTCCTCGGTAAGCGACATGGTTCTTGGCAGCATGCGCGCAACTTTAAGGTCCTCGCGCAGCCGCCACAATGCGCCCGAGCCGGCAATTGACAACGACTTTGCCCCGGTGTCCGCTGTCGCGGGAGCAATTCCAGGAAAAGTGCGCAGCGGTTTTCCGTCCGGAATTGCGCAAAGACAAAGAGCTAGAGCAGCCGCCAGGCCGCTCTGGCAGGAGAAGCCGATGCAGCCCGATCCGAGCGAACGCGATCCTTACAACGGCCTGACCAGTCTTCAGCCGACCTTGCCATCGGCGGCCTATTGGGACGCGGGTGCCTATCGGCGCGATCTCGACGCCATCTGGTACCGAAGTTGGCTGATGGTCTGCCGCGAGGCCGATCTCGCCGAACCGCTTGCCTTCCGCACGGTGCGCATCGGCACGCAGGAGATCGTGGTGCTGCGCGACGAGACCGGCGCGCTACAGGCCTTCCACAACACCTGCCGGCATCGCGGCTCGCAGCTTTGCCAGGACAGCGCCGGGCGGCTGAAGGCCAGGCTGCTCACCTGCCCCTACCACGCTTGGTCCTACTCGCTGCGCGGCGATCTCGTGCGCGTGCCGTCGAAATCGCTGCCGGAAGGCTTCGACAAGGCCGACTATCCGCTCTATCGCGTCGCGCTCTCGCTCTGGCGCGGCTTTGTCTTCGTCAACCTCGCCGAGGACCCCGAGGGCTTTGCGGAGACCTCCTTCGATCGGGCCTCCGGCGATCTGTCCAACTGGCCGCTGGAAAGCCTCGTCACAGGCCACCGGCTCACCAAGGTGATGAACTGCAACTGGAAGATCTTCTGGGAAAACTTCAACGAATGCCTGCATTGCCCGGGCGTGCACAAGGATTTGTCGCGGCTGGTGCCGATCTATGGCCGCGGGCTGATGGCAAGGCATGACGATCCCGAATGGGCGCGCCACGCCGACAACGACGATCCGGAATTTTCCGGCCGCCTGCGCGCCGGGGCCGAAACCTGGTCGCGGGACGGCCACGTCCACGGCCCGGTTTTTTCAGGCCTGACGCCGGCCGAGCGCGCCGCCGGCCAGACCTACGCCACGTCACTGCCCTCGATGTTCATCGTCGGCCATGTCGACTACATGCGCACCGTGCGGCTCGCCCCGCTCGGCCCCGAGCAGACCGAGCTCACCGCCGAATGGCTGTTCGCGCCGGAAGCGTTGGGAAAGACCGATGTCGACAACATCGTCGCCTTCGGCACGCAGGTGCTGGAGGAAGACGCCGCGATCTGCGAGGTCAACCAGAAAGGCCTACGCTCGATGCGCCACGAGGTCGGCGTGCTGATGCCGGAAGAATACGACCTGCACCGCTTCCACGATTGGGTGCGCGAGCGCCACGCAGCGTTCAAAACGCCTTCGGCAGATAGCGCCACGTGACGAAGCCGCAGAAGGCGGCCAGGATACCGAGCGTGACGAACACCGATCCCAGGCCGAAGAAGGTGAGCACGACCGAATAGACGAGCGGCGGCGTCAGCTCGGAGAAATCGAGATAGGTGCGGTAGACCGCCGCCATCTGCGCCTTCTCGTAAGAACGCACCGAGCGCATGAAGGCGGTCGAGCCGAGCGCGTCGAGCGCGATGGTGAAGAGCGCGCCGAAGAGCAGCAGCACGGCCGTGAGCAGCGGCGCGGCCTCGCCGATACCGCCTGCCGCGAACAGCATGGCCGCCATGGCGAAATAGGCAAAGGTCATGACCCGGCGCCCGCCGAAACGCCTTCCGGCCCTGCCCCAGAAGATCGCCATGAACAGAAGCGCGTTGCCGGCCGAAACCAGCAAACCGCCGGCAAGCTTGCCCTCGCCGGTGATCACCATGAACAGCGGGCCGTAGACGAAGAACGTCGTCCAGAAGCAGGAGCGGCCGAAGGCGATCAGCCAGGCAAGTCTCAGCCTCGGCTGCTTCACGAAGCGACCGATATTGGCGAGCGGATTGGCGGGACGCGACTTGCCGGGCCGGATCGACTGGTTGTCGCTCAGCCGGTAGAACCAGAACAGGCAAAGCAGCGCGAACGCAAAGACCACGACCGCGCCATGCGCGGCATAGATGCCGAAATGGGTGTAGAGGAAGATGCCCAGCGTCGGCCCGCCCGTCCAGGCGAACATCGACCATGCCATGCGCAGCGATTCCGCCTGCATGAAGTCGGTCTTGCGGATGTGATCCATGATGTAGAGGTTGAGCGTGATCGACAGCGCGCTCGCCCCCATGACGCGGCACAGCATGCCGGCGATCTGTCCGGGCAGCGTGTGGGTGACGAAGAAGGCGGAGCCGATCGCCAGCAGCACGCAGCCGGCCGTGTAGACCCAGCGCCGCGCGAAGCGGCGGATCAGCATCGGCATGAACAGCGTCACCGAAAGGCCCATGAGGGACACGATGGTGTAGAGGATCGAGACGATCCGCTCATTGTGCAGGATCTCGTAGGCCTGGATAGGGATGACGCTGGAGATCGTGGCGCGGGCGAAGGATTCCACCGCGTAGAGCGAGGCGAAGGTGCGGGCATCCGCCGGCCGCAGGGCCGGAAGCCAGATCGGATGGCGCACATGGGTGGACATCGGCCCTCCGGGACGTGAATCGCAATGCATGTCGCCCAGAAGTGTGCTGCGGTTCTGGGGCAACGACATGCATCCAAACTTTGCCAAATCTGGCCGGACCAGCCGCCGGCCAGTAGCAGGAAACCGACCCCGAGAGGCCGAAAAGCGAAGCTTGCCAAAGGCTTTCCGCCACTGGCCTAAAGCGAAATTTCATGGCTGTCATGAAACGCGTTGATGGCCGCCTGCTTCTGTCGCCGGCTTGAACCGTGATAGTCGTTTGGCACGACTGAATCGGATTGCCAGACGATGAGCCTTCAAACGACCAGCGAACCCGATCAGGACGCGCCCAAGCAGGGCCGCATCGCCGCCTTCGACATCCTGCGCGGCGTCGCGCTGATCGCGATGGCGAGCTACCACTTCACCTGGGACCTCGAGAATTTCGGCTACACCGCGCCCGCTTTGACCGCATTCGGCTGGTGGAAATTCTATGCGCGCTGCATCGCCTCGACCTTCCTGTTCCTGGTCGGCGTCAGTCTCTTCCTCGCCCATGGCCGCCAGATCCGCTGGCCAGGCTTCTGGAAGCGCTTCGCCATGGTCGCCGTGGCGGCGATCGCCATTTCGGCTGTCACCTATCTCGTCACGCCGGACGGTTTCATCTTCTTCGGCATCCTGCACGAGATCGCGCTCGCAAGCCTGCTTGGCCTCGCCTTTCTCAGGCTGCCCTGGCTGCTGACGGCAATCGTTGCCGCGGCCGTCATTGCAGCCCCCTACTATCTGCGGTCGGAGTTCTTCGATCATCCGGCGCTGTGGTGGGTCGGCCTTTCCGCGACCAACCCGCGTTCCAACGACTATGTGCCGCTCTTTCCCTGGTTCGGCGCAGTACTTGCCGGCATCGCCGCGGTCAAGCTCGCTTCCGCCACAGGCCTGCTTGCCCGGCTGGGGACATGGATGCCGGGCCGCTGGTCGAAACCGCTGACCTTCATCGGCCGTCACAGCCTCGCCTTCTATCTCATCCACCAGCCGCTTCTGTTCGGCTCGGTGTGGCTGTTCTCGCAGGTCATGCCCGCCGCCCCCCAGGACAAGGAAGCCGGCTTCCTGCCGGCCTGCCAGGCGCAGTGCGAGCAGCAGCGAGACAGCAAGTTCTGTACGAGCTATTGTGGCTGCATGCTGGACACGCTGAAAGGCGAAGGGTCTCTCGAAAAGCTCTACGCCAACGACCAGTCCAGCGTCTGGAAATCGCATCTGGCCGACCTGGCGGAAACCTGCACCGCAGCTACCGAGGACCAGATGGAGGGAGGACGGCAATGACGGGCATCGCAAAGCCCAGACACGGAATCATTCCCTGGCCGCCGGTGATCTATGTCGTGGCGATTGCGGCGAGCATCGCGCTCGGCATGCTCTACCCGCTGCCCTGGATCGGCGACATTTTTGGCGATCTCCTGTTCGGCGTCGGCTGGGTGGCGCTGTTCGGCGTCGCCATGCTCTGGATCACCGCCATCCGCGCCATGTTCAGGGCCAGAACGACGCTTGACCCCAATGCCGAGCCCGACCATCTGGTGACGTCGGGTCCTTTCGGCATCACCCGCAACCCGATGTATCTCGCCAACACGCTGCTCTTGATCGGCGTCGCCTTCATCACCGGCATCGCCTGGTTCCTGATCTTTGCCTTCCTCGCCGCCTTCGCGACGCAGAAGCTGGCGATCGAGAAGGAGGAAAAGATCCTGGCGGCAAAGTTCGGCAAGAAATATCGCGACTATGCAAAAAGGGTGCGGCGCTGGATCTAAGCAGGACAAGATCAGCGGTGCGCTCGGTGTGATGCCATTTCGCTGGAGGGCCATAGTTTCCGGCCGAGATAAAACAGTGCTGGAATGAGCAGCACGATCGCCAACACGATAGCCGGCCCCGCCAACGCAAAACGTGCAGAAGAGATATATCCCTCTGCAAACGCCCGCTGCAGCAGGGTGACGCTGACCGGCAGGTTGAAGGCAAGAGCAGTCGCCGTGCCCGGCATGTAGCGACGCATGGCTATTGTGGCGAGGAGGTGCGGAAAGACCACATTGAGCAGCATCGCCAGCGCGTAGCCGGACAGCAGATAGGCACCCATGCTTTCCTGCCCTTGCAGGGCGGCGAGCAATGCGGCACCGATGGCGAGAGCCGCGAGCATGAGGACCGCGAACCGGAATTCGCGCGCCCCGACAGGACAATGCCAACGCCCCGCCTGCTTCGACCAGCCGGGCAACAGAATTGCTTCTTCCAGATTGTGGACGACGACTGCGGCGGCGAACAGCCAAGCCAGAATTATGAACACGGTTCGATCGATCGCCAGTCCAACGGAAGCAAGCGGTCCCTTCAGGTGTTGACGCCCAGTTCAGCCAGCCGCTCCACGCAGGACTCCTCGGCCTGGTCGAGCTCGGCCAGTGTCTCCTCCAGGTCGCGCCGCTTCTGGCGCAGATCCTCGCGCTTTTCCTCGATACGCCGGATCATCAGCTTGAGCTGGCCGACCTCGCCGGGCGGCTCCTTGTACATCTGAATGATCTCGCGGATCTCGTTGATCGAGAAGCCGAGCCTTTTTCCCCGCATGATCTGACGGATGAGATGCCGGTCGGATGGGCGAAACAGCCGCGTGCGGCCGCGTCTCACCGGCTGCACCAGCCCTTCGTCCTCGTAAAAACGCAACGTCCGCGTCGACACGTCGAACTCGCGTGTCAGCTCGGTGATCGTGTAATATTCCCGCATTCCCACTCCCAAGTCCGAGCAGCGCCCCGTTCAGCGTCGCCCTTCCCTCCGGTGATACCCATGCAGCGCCGGAATCGGCGCATGACCCCGCGGCAACCTCGCACGGCATTTACGTAAAAGTCAATTGAAGTACCTTTGACCGGCTTTCAAAGGACTATCGAGATTCAGGTCAGGCCGAGTCGGAGTCGAAGACGGGCGCGAAGCGACCAAACAAGGTGGATTCCGAGAACCGGAGCGGAGGGTACCTAAAGTACGTGAGCACCGGAAGCGCAGGAAACCGCCGTTTGCAGGCCGGCCTCACCTGAATATCGACAGTCCTAGGGCACTCTAAACCACCATGTAGCCAGCCCCAGGAATGCGAAGAAGCCGACGCAGTCGGTGACCGTGGTGACGAAGACCGCCGAGGCCACCGCCGGATCGATCTTGAAGCGGTCGAGCACCAGCGGAATGAGAATCCCGGCAAGTGCTGCGGCGAACATGTTGATGATCATCGCCGCCGCGATGATGCCGCCCAGATTGGGGTCGCGGAACCAGAATCCGGCGACCATGCCGATCAGCACCGCGAACACCACGCCGTTGATGAAACCGACGCCGAGCTCGCGGCGGATGATGCGCGCGGCGTTGTAGATATCGAGGTCCCTGGTCGCCAGCGCCCGCACAGTCACCGTCATGGTCTGCGAGCCGGCATTGCCGCCCATGCCGGCGACGATCGGCATCAGCACGGCAAGCGCCACGATATGCTCGATCGTGCGGTCGAACAGGCCGATCACCGAAGCGGCGAGGAAAGCGGTCAGCAGATTGACCAGCAGCCAAGGCACGCGCGAGCGCGAGGTAGCGAGCACGGTGTCGGACAGTTCTTCGTCTCCGACGCCGCCCATGCGCAGAAGGTCTTCTTCCGCCTCCTCCTGGATGACGTCGACCACATCATCGATGGTGAGAACGCCGACCAGCCGCCCGTTCTCGTCGACCACGGCGGCGGAGAGCAGATTGTACTGCTCGAACTCCCGCGCCGCCTCTTCCTGGTCCATCGTGGCCGGGATCGCATGCAGCGTCTCATGCATGACCTCCTCGACCTTGACCGCGCGCTTGGTGCGCAAGATCTGGTCGAGGTCGATGGCGCCGACCAGCTTGAAGCTCGGATCGATGACGAAGATCTGGCTGAAGCGCTCGGGCAGGTTCTTGTCCTCGCGCATATAGTCGATGGTCTGGCCGATCGTCCAGAATGGCGGCACGGCGACGAACTCGGTCTGCATGCGCCGGCCGGCCGTCTCTTCCGGATAGTCGAGCGCGCGGCGCAGCCTGATGCGCTCGGTGAAAGGCAGCTGCGACAGGATCTCGTCCTGGTCTTCCTTCTCGAGGTCCTCGAGAATGTAGACGGCGTCGTCCGAATCGAGTTCCTGCACCGCCTGCGCGATCTGCGCGTTGGGCAAATTGTCGACGATGTCCATGCGGATCGCTTCGTCGACCTCGGTCAGCGCGGAGAAGTCGAAGTCGGAGCCGAGCAACTCGACCAGCGCCCGGCGCTGCTCGGGATGAAGCGCCTCCAGCACGTCGCCGAGTTCCGACTGGTGCAGGTCGTCGACTTCGCGCTTGAGGGTGATCGTGTCGCGGTCGGCGATCGCCGCGCCGATCTGGGCAAGGAAGGAGGCGCGCACCGCGCCGTCCTCGCCATAGATGTCGGCGTGATGCTCCTCGGCGGGCGCGGCGTCGGTCGTCTGTCTGTCCTGGCCTTCCACCAGCGCCTCCCGCATCGAGGAATCCCGAAATGAGGTCTAGCGCATGACCCCGCAAACCGGAAACCGCTTTCGGAGAAATCCCAGACCTTTGCAGCAGATAGCGCGGCTACAGGATTCTTCTTGAGAAGATGTCGCGCTAGAGCCCGGAATAGCGAAGAAATATCGCGGCAATCTTGCCCCCGGAGTCGCTGGCTTACTATACGTCGCGGCTGTGACAATCCCTCCAGCCGGCGCGACAGCGCATGTCGCTGGGGAAAGAGCACCCCTTCCCGGTTGAGGCAAAATTGTCATGATGCAGGGTCCAGCAGGGTCCGCGCATCCCTTAACCGGTCGAGGACAAACGCTGCCCTTGAGCATCAAGTCCGCAAAGACGAACGAGGCAAATACCGGGCAACGCGTTCGCGTGGTCGTCGCCGAGCGCAATCCTTTCGTCGTTTCGGCGCTGCGCGAGATGCTGGAATGCGACGGCCGCTTCGATCTGCTCGGTGTCGTGCAAAGCGGCGCGCAGTTCCTGGATATGGCCGCTGCCACACGGTTCGATGTCGCCGTCATCGGCTGGAAGCTCGCCGACATGGACGGCGCCGATGTGTTGGCGGAAGTTCAGAGCCGCGAGCTTGGCGTGCGCATCACGATCTTTTCCAACGACCACGACATCGGCATCCTGAAGCAATGCGTGCGCCTCGGCGCTCAAGGCTATTGCTTCCAGTTCGACGAGCCGCCGGTGATCTTCGAGACGATCCTGGCGGTCGCGCATGGCCGCATCTGCATTCCCTATATCGACATCAACAAGGTCAACGACACGCCGCTGTCACGGCTCACCGTGCGCGAGCGCGAACTGCTGGCGGTGCTGTCCGACGGCTGGACCAATTTGCAGATCGCAACGCGTACAGGGATTTCCGAGAACACGGTGAAGTACCACCTGAAGAATCTCTACGACAAGCTCGACGTGCGCAACCGCGCCATGGCCGTCGCGCTCTATTCCAGCGAGAAACAACGCACGTCCAAATCGCCTGTCGGGTAGGCCGATCGGGTAGGCCAAACGGGTAGGTCGATCCCACCCGCAAGGGCCAACAACTTACCCGGCAAGGTGTTGTTGGCGAGCCTCGCCAGGACGAAACTTCCTCCACAATCCAAAACGATCGGAGGAATTTCGCGCATGGCTGGGTTCACGCATCTTTTCATCCCGGGCCCCACCAACATTCCCGAGCAGGTCCGGCAGGCCATGAACCTGCCGATGGAGGACATGCGCGCCGCCTCCTTCCCCAACCTGACGCTGCCGCTGTTCGAGGACATCAAGCGTGTCTTCAAGAACGAGAGCGGCCGCGTGTTCATTTACCCGTCCTCCGGCACCGGCGCCTGGGAAGCGGCGATGACCAACGTGCTCAGCCCCGGTGACAAGGTGCTGATGTCGCGCTTCGGCCAGTTCTCGCATCTGTGGGTCGACATGGCCGAGCGGCTCGGCTTCGATGTCGAAATCATCGACTGCGAATGGGGCACCGGCGTTCCGCTCGACCTCTATGCGGAACACCTGAAGGCCGACAAGGCGCATCGCATCAAGGCGGTGTTCTGCACGCAGAACGAGACCGCGACCGGCGTCACCAGCGACGTCGCCGGCTGCCGCGCCGCGCTCGATGCGGCGAACCACCCAGCGCTCCTTTTCGTCGACGGCGTGTCCTCGATCGGCTCGATCGACTTCCGCCAGGAGGAATGGGGCGTCGACTGCGCCGTCAGCGGTTCGCAGAAGGGCTTCATGCTGCCGGCCGGCCTCGGCTTCCTGTCGGTCAGCCAGAAGGCGCTTGCCGCTTCGCGGGTCGCGACGCACCGGCATTGCTACTTCTCCTTCGAGGACATGATCCGCACCAACGACGCCGGCTATTTCCCCTACACGCCGGCGACACAGTTGCTGCGCGGCCTGCGCGCTTCGCTCGACCTCATCGCCGAGGAAGGGCTGGAAAACATCTTCGCCCGCCACCATCGGCTCGCCGAAGGCGTGCGCAAGGCGGTCGACGCCTGGGGATTGAAGCTTTGCGCCAAGGCGCCGCAATGGCACTCCGACACGGTCAGCGCCATCCTGGTGCCGGAAGGCATCGACAGCGCAAACGTCGTCAAGCGCGCCCACAGCGCCTACCAGACATCGCTTGGCGGCGGCCTCAACAAGGTGGCCGGCAAGGTCTTCCGCATCGGCCATCTCGGCTGGCTGAACGAGGTGATGGTGCTGGCTTCACTGTCGGCGGCCGAAATGGCGCTGCTCGACTGCGGCGTGCGCCTGGCGCCGGGCTCAGGCGTCGCGGCGGCGATCGAGCACTTCCGCCGCACGGCCGAAATGCCAGTCGCCAAGGCGGCGTAAGGGGCGGACGATGAGCCACACCATCAATCACCTGAAGAAGCTGCGGCTCCAGCGCAGCGAGCTGGCCGTTCCAGGCTCCAGCCCGGAGATGATTGACAAGGCGGCGAACAGCGCCGCCGACTTCGTCTTCCTCGACATAGAGGATGCGGTCGCGCCGCCCGACAAGGAGCGCGCCCGCAAGAACATCATCCAGGCGCTGAACGACATCGACTGGCGCGCCAAGGGCAAGACCGTCTCGGTGCGCATCAACGGTCTCGACACGCATTACATGTACCGCGACGTGGTCGACGTCATGGAACAGGCCGGCGACCGGCTGGACACCATCCTGGTGCCGAAGGTCGGCGTTCCCGCAGACCTCTACATGGTCGAGGCCATGGTCAACCAGATCGAGATGGCCAAAGGCTTCAAGACCCGCGTCGGCCTCGAAGCGCTGATCGAGACGGCGCTCGGCATGGCCAATGTCGAGGCGATCGCCGCCACGCCCGGACGGCTGGAAGCGATGCATTTCGGCGTCGCCGACTATGCCGCCAGCAACAAGGCGCGCACCGTGAACATCGGCGGGTTGAACCCTGACTATCCAGGCGACCAATGGCATTTTGCTTTGTCGCGCATGACGGTCGCCTGCCGCGCCTATGGCCTGCGCGCCATCGACGGGCCGTTCGGCGATTTCTCCGATCCCGAAGGCTACAAGGCGGCCGCCAGGCGCGCCGCCGCGCTCGGCATTGAAGGCAAATGGGCGATCCATCCCTCGCAGATCGCTTTGGCCAACGAGGTGTTCTCACCGCCGGAGAAAGAGGTCACCCGCGCCCGCCGCATCCTCGAAGTGCTGAAGGAAGCGGAGGCTGCCGGCAAAGGTGCCGCCGCCCTCGACGGCAAAATGATCGACGCCGCGTCGGAGCGCATGGCGCGCAATGTGCTGGTGGTCAACGAAGCGATCGAGCGCGCCGGCCAAGTTCACGCCGCGCAGTAAAAAACCGGGAGGACAAGATGGACATCCACGAATACCAGGCCAAGGAACTGCTTGCCCGCCACGGCGTGCATGTGCCGCGCGGCGGCCTCGCCTACAGCCCCGAGCAGGCGACCTACCGTGCGCGAGAGATCGGCGGCGCGAAATGGGTGCTGAAGGCGCAGGTTCACTCCGGCGCGCGCGGCAAGGCGGGCGGGATAAAACTATGCTCGAATGACGAGGAGATTTCCAACGCCGCGGAAGCCATGCTCGGCCGCAAGCTGGTGACCCAGCAGACCGGCCCGCGTGGTAAGCTGATCTCGCGCCTCTATCTGGAGGAAGCCGTCGACATCGCGCAGGAGCTCTATCTCGGCTTTGTGCTCGATCGTAAGGAAGAGCGCGTCATGATCGTGGCCTCGGCCGCCGGCGGCATGGAGATCGAGGACATCTCCGAAAAGCAGCCGGATTCGATCATCCGCGCCACCGTTGATCCAGGCGTCGGCATGCAAGGTTTCCAGGCGCGCGAGATCGCCTTCGGCCTCGGGCTCGAAAGCAGCCTGATCGGCAAGGCGACAGAAACCATCCTCGGCTGCTACCAGGTGTTCCGCGACTACGACGCCTCGATGCTGGAGATCAATCCGCTGGTGGTGACACGCGACGGCAGCCTGGTCGCGCTCGACGCGAAGATGTCGTTCGACGAGAACGCGCTGTTCCGCCGCCCGGAAATCTCCGAGCTGCGCGACAAGAGCCAGGAAGACCCGCGCGAGACCTTCGCCAGCGACCGCGGCCTCTCCTATGTCGGGCTCGACGGCAATATCGGCTGCATCATCAACGGCGCAGGCCTCGCCATGGCGACGATGGACATGATCAAGATCGCCGGCGGCGAGCCAGCCAATTTCCTCGACATCGGCGGCGGCGCCTCGCCGGAGCGAGTGGCGAAATCCTTCCGCGCCGTGCTCGGCGACAAACAAGTCGAGACCATCCTGGTCAACATCTTTGCCGGCATCAACCGCTGCGACTGGGTGGCCGAAGGCGTCATCAAGGCGATCCGCGAGGTCGGCGTCGACGTGCCGCTGGTGGTGCGCCTTTCCGGCACCAAGGTCGAGGAAGGACGCAAGATCCTGGCCGATTCCGGCGAGTCGGTGATCGTCGCCGACACGCTGGCCGAAGCCGCCGAAAAGGCCGTCGCCGCCTGGCGCGAAGCCACCAAGAACAAGAAAGCAGCCTGAGGGAGGTCGAGAAATGGCAATCCTGCTCAACCGCAGCACGCGCGTGATCGTCCAGGGTTTCACCGGCAAGATCGGCAGCTTCCATGCCGAGGACATGAAGCGCTACGGCACCAAGCTGGTCGGTGGCGTCACCCCCGGCAAGGGCGGCCAGACGCATCTCGGCCTGCCCGTCTTCAACACCGTCAAGGGCGCGGTGCGCGAGACCCGCGCCGAGGCGAGCATCGTCTTCGTGCCGCCGCCCTTTGCCGCCGATTCGATCATGGAAGCGGCGGATGCCGGGATAAAGCTGTGCGTCTGCATCACCGACGGCATACCGTCGCAGGACATGATGCAGGTGAAGCGCTATATGCGCCGCTACCGCTTCGAGGACCGCATGCGCCTGGTCGGTCCCAACTGCGCCGGCGTCATCACGCCCGGACAGGCGCTGATGGGCATCATGCCGGGCAGCATCTACCTGCCCGGACGCGTCGGCATCGTCGGCCGCTCCGGCACGCTGGGCTACGAGGCCGCCTCGCAGATGAAGGCGCTCGGCATCGGCGTGTCGACCAGCGTCGGCATCGGCGGCGATCCCATCAACGGCTCGTCCTTCAAGGACATATTGCAGCTCTTCGAGCGCGACGACGACACCGACGCCGTGGTGATGATCGGCGAGATCGGCGGCCCGCAGGAAGCCGAAGCCGCGATCTGGGCGCGCGACAACATGCGCAAACCCCTGATCGCCTATATCGCCGGGCTTTCCGCCCCGAAAGGAAGGCGCATGGGCCATGCCGGCGCGATCATCTCCGCCTTCGGCGAGTCGGCGCAGGAAAAGGTCGAAATCCTGAAAGAGGCCGGCGTCGTCATCGTGCCCACCCCGGCCTCCTTCGGCGAAGTGGTGGCGGATACGCTGGCGCGGACCAAGAAGGCGGCGTGATCCAGCCGAGCTTTTAAACCGGCTAGGAATACCAGGCGGTGGCGCGGTCTTCATGACCCGCCCGCCGCTTTTCGTTTGGCAAACGAGCACCGCAGGCAGCAACGACAACAGTCGCAGGGCAGCGCTAATTCCAAGGCCTTTGGCGAAGGTTTGGTGCGGTCGAGAAGACTCGAACTTCCACGGGTTGCCCCACAGCGACCTCAACGCTGCGCGTCTACCAATTCCGCCACGACCGCACGTGGTAGGAGCCGGAACCGTCCGGCCCGGGGCCTGTAGCAAATCGTTTCCGGCGAAACAAGTGCGCTGAGCGGAATAATCGTCGCTCATTTGCACAACCCTCTACAGGCCGGCTTCACACCGGTGAAACTGGACGTTTTGGCCGAATGCCGCCATATGAGAGCAACATCGAGAAAGTTCCATGACAGAACGCAGCCAGATCGCCACGTCGTTCCTGCCCCTGCCCGGCTCGGCGCCGGTGGAATGGGTGATCGAACCCGGCCTGACCTCCTATCCGGACGCGCTGGCCTTCATGGAGGCGCGCGCCGAGGCGATCCGCAGCGGCGCGGCAGGCGAGATGGTCTGGCTGGTCGAGCATCCGCCGCTCTACACCGCCGGAACCAGCGCGCGCAGCGAAGACCTGATCGACCCCGACCGCTTTCCGGTCTTTGCCGCGGGTCGCGGCGGCGAATACACCTATCACGGCCCCGGCCAGCGCGTGGCCTATGTCATGCTCGACCTCAAGCGCCGGCGCGAGGATGTGCGCGCCTTCGTCGCGGCGCTCGAACGATGGATCATCGAAACACTTGCCGCCTTCAATGTGCGCGGCGAGCGGCGCGAGGACCGCGTCGGCGTCTGGGTGGTGCGGCCGGATCGCCCTGCCCTGCCCGACGGCTCGCCGGCCGAGGACAAGATCGCGGCAATAGGTATCCGGCTGAGGCGATGGGTGAGCTTCCACGGCATCGCCATCAATGTCGAGCCGGATCTCGGCCATTTCAGCGGCATCGTGCCCTGCGGCGTCTCGGACCATGGCGTGACCAGCCTTGTCGACCTCGGCCTGCCGGTCACGATGGCCGACCTCGACCTGGCGCTGAAATCAGCCTTTGAGGATGTGTTTGGCCCCGCCGCCGTTCCAGTCGCCGAGCCTGCTCGCAAGGCCGGCTGAGCTGTCTCCGGCCTGGGGTGTGTTGAGATTCAGGTCAGGCCGAGTCGAAAACGGGTGGCTTCCGAGAACCGGAGCGGAACGTACTTAAGTACGTGAGCACCGGAAGCGCAGGAAGCCGCCGGCCTCACCTGAATATCAACATACCCTACATCAACTGGGCGGAAGCCCACAGCATCCCATAGCCATGGATGGCGAAGACCGCGAGCAAAGCGCCGGCCATGACCAATCGGTCGAAGGTCTTGATCGGCTTCAGCTCGTGGCGCGGCTTCACGCCGCTACCCACGGTGATGAGGCTGAGGATCGAGAACACCGCGCCGGCGATCAGCAGGAAGCTCGGCGAGAAACCGGCCCGCCAGCCGAGCGCTAGAAGCGCGGACAAGAGCAGGAAGGACGCCAGCGCGAGTACCGCCGGGCCGGGGCAGATCTGGCGCAGCACCTGGCCGCCGTCGAATTTCCACACCGGCACCAGATTGGCGATGTTGAACAGCGATGCGCAGCCGGCAAGCGTCGCCAAAAGCGTCGCGGCCAGGCGATGTCCTTCGCTGCCGGCAAGGCCGCTGGCGGCGATCAGCACCGGCACCAGGAAGGCGGAGAAGCCGGCACCCATCAGCGCCACGAAAGCAACTTCGAAGCGGCTGTCATAGGGCCTGCCGCCGATGGCAATGCCGCCAAGCAACGGGATGAAGATCATGCGCGCCCGGCGATGTCCCGTTAGACGGAAGGCGGCCATATGACCGAGCTCATGCAGGGCGACCACCGAGGTCAGGATCGCGGCCAGCGCCAGCCCGCCGATATTGAGGCCGAAGAACGGCCACAGGATCAGGGCCGAGAGCGCGGCAAAGCCGATCTGGCTCAGCGGATGCTCGAACCAGCCGCCCTTGCGATAAGTGCCGGTAGCCGCCCAGACATCCAGCTTGCGTATCTCGCGGCGCATGGCGAAGAAACGAAAGACCAGGAAGGCAACGCCGCGATAGCGGTCGGTCTGGGTAAACGTCACCCGCGTCGCATCGCCCTCGGGCACAAGCGCGACGGTCTCGCGATAGTTCGCCCAGAACGACGGGTCGAGCGCCGTGTCCTCGATGACGGTCATCGAGAAGCGACTGCCCTCGCCGACATCCTCGAACCGCGACTTGCGTTCAATCGGCCGCCCGTCCCGGCCATCCCAGGACAATCTGATCAGCGCCGTCCCTTCGCCGTCCAAGGGCTCAGCGGAGAGGATTTCCTCGGACCACCCGGCGTCGCTGCCGAACGGCCACAACGCCTGCCAGAGGCGCTCGCGGTCGGCCTTGATCACGCGGCTGACCGTCACCGTGCGCAGCCCGAGCGGCACGGTCATCAAAAGGAAGATCAGTCCGAGATTGCCGGCCACGAGGGTGACCGTGACGAAGACCGACACTTGGCTCCCCTGTCTTGGGCTCCTGTCTGGAGGGGGCAGCCTACGTCGGCGCGGCCAAGAAAGACTTAACAACAATGGGCGGGTTCTTGCCGGCCCTAGACGGGTTCCTGCCCATCCCGCAACGGCGGGCCCTCGCCCGCCCGAAACAGCGGCGGCGAGGCCGCCTGATCACATGGCGCCGATCCAGATCGCCATGGAAACGAGAAAGGTGCTCATGCAAACCAGCGAGATGACATCCTGAACCAGATCAGACATAACTCTCTCCGTTGTTAGTATGTTCGTAATTTGTTCTAATTTTGTTCGAATGTCAACGACTGTCGACCGCGCGCTGCAGCGAATCCGCGCGGTCCGTTTGGGCAGGGTTAAGGAAAGGTTGACGAGGGATAGGTTCGTTGCGCGGAGCCAGGCCAAGCCGAGATTCGGATCAGGCTGAGTCGAGGATGGTAGGTTCCGAGAACCGGAGCGGAGCGTACTTAAAGTACGTGAGCACCGGAAGCGCAGGAAACTGCCGTCCGCAGGCCAGCCTCATCCGAATACCGGCTTGGCCTACAGGGGCACCACCTTGCCTTCGGCCAGCGTCACCCGCCGGTCCATGCGCGAGGCCAGCTCATGGTTGTGCGTGACGATCAGCGCCGCCAGCCCCGATTGCCGGACCAGCGCTTCCAGCGCGTCGAAGACATAGGAGGCGGTCGTCGGATCGAGATTGCCGGTCGGCTCGTCGGCCAGGAGCACCAGCGGCGCATTGGCGACCGCGCGGGCAATGGCGACACGCTGCTGCTCGCCACCGGAAAGCTCGGCCGGCCGGTGCTGCGCGCGCTTGCCGATCTGCATGTAATCCAGAAGCTGTGCCGCCCGCTCCGATGCCTCCTTGGGAGGAAGTCCCTTGATCAGCTGCGGCATCATGATGTTTTCGAGCGCCGAGAATTCCGGCAGCAGATGATGGAACTGGTAGACGAAGCCGATATCGTTGCGCCGGATCGCGGTTCTTTCTTCGTCGGAGAGCCGCCCACAGGCGCGGCCGGCGAGGATCACGTCGCCCGCGTCAGGCCGCTCCAGCAGTCCCGCCGTATGCAGCAAGGTCGACTTGCCGGAACCCGATGGCGCCACCAGCGCCACCATCTCGCCGCGCCTGAGCGAAAAGTCGGCGCCGTTCAGAATGGTGAGCTTGCGCGGCCCCTGGACATAGTGCCGCTCGACGCCCTTCAGCTCGATAATGGCTTCGGCCATCACTCGTACCTCAAGGCTTCGACAGGATCGAGCCGGGCGGCCCGCCAAGCCGGAAACACCGTCGCAATGAAGGACAGGCCCAGCGCCATGATGACGACATAAGTCGTCTCGCGCGGGTCCATCTTCGCCGGCAGCTGGCTGAGAAAATAGAGCTCGGGGTTGAACAGGATCCTGCCGGTCATCCACGAGAAGAACTGGCGGATCGATTCGATGTTGATGCAGATGACGACGCCGAGCAGCACGCCGGCAAGCGTGCCGGTGACCCCGATCGCCGCTCCCGTCATCAGGAAGATGCGCAGGATCGCGCCGCGCGAGGCGCCCATCGTGCGCAAGATGGCGATGTCGTGGCCCTTGTCCTTCACCAGCATGATGAGGCCCGAAATGATGTTGAGCGCCGCCACCAGCACGATCAGCGTGAGAATCATGAACATGACGTTGCGCTCGACCTGCAGCGCCGAGAAGAAGGTCTCGTTGCGCTGGCGCCAGTCGACGAGGTCGACCGGCCGCTGCGCCGCCTGCTCGACCAGCGGCTTCAGCGCATCGACATTATCGGGATTGTCGACATAGATCTCGATGGTCTGCGCGCGCCCGTCCATGTTGAAATAGAGCTGCGCTTCCGAAAATGGCATGTAGACGATCGAGCTGTCATATTCCGACATGCCGACCTCGAAGATCGCGGCCACCTTGTAGCCCTTCATGCGCGGCGTCGTGCCGAGCGGCGTCACGTCGCCGTCCGGTGAGATCAGCGTGATGGTGTCGCCGAGCGCCAGCCCGAGGCTTTCCGCCATGCGCTTGCCGATCGCCACGCCCTCGCCGGTGTCGAAACCGCCGAGCGTGCCCTGCTTGATGTTGCTGGAAACGATCGAGATCTTGCTGAGGTCCTCGCCGCGGATGCCGCGCACCAGTGCGCCCGTGCCGCCGCCGACATTGCCTTGCGCCAGCACCTGGCCGTCGATCAGCGGGATGGCGTATTTGACGCCTGAGACGCCGTTGATGCGGCTCGCCACCTGGGCGTAATCCTCCAGCGGCGAATCGAGCGGCTGCACGATGAGATGGCCGTTGACGCCGAGGATCCGCGTGAGCAGCTCGGCGCGGAAACCATTCATCACCGCCATGACGACGATCAGCGTCGCGACGCCGAGCATGATGCCGAGGAAGGAGATGGAGGCGATGACCGAGATCACCGTTTCCTTGCGCCGCGAGCGCAGATAGCGCCACGCCACCATGCGCTCGAAGCCGGAAAAGGCGCCCGCCCCTGACCTGGCCGCTGTCGCCGCCTCGCTCATGCGGCGATACCCAGGCGCTTCCTGGCCTCGGCGATCGGCAGCGTCTCGCGCTCGCCCGACTTGCGGTTCTTGATCTCGACCTCGCCTGCCGCCACGCCGCGCGGACCGACGATCACCTGCCACGGCAGGCCGATCAGGTCCGCGGTGGCGAATTTGCCGCCGGGCCGCTGGTCGGTATCGTCATAAAGCACGTCCTTGCCGGCCGAGGTCAGCGCCGCGTAGAGATCGTCGCAGACGCGGTCGCAGTCGGCGTCGCCGACCTTCATGTTGATCAGGCCGATGTCGAAGGGCGCCACCGCCTCCGGCCAGATGATGCCGTTCTCATCATGGCTCGCCTCGATGATCGCCGCGACCAGGCGCGACGGGCCGATGCCGTAGGAACCGCCGGACGCATAATGATCCTTGCCGTCGGGACCGGTCACCTTGGCGTTCATCGGCTTGGAGTACTTCTCGCCGAAATGGAAGATATGGCCGACCTCGATGCCGCGCGCCGAAAGCCGGTCGCCTTCGGCGACTTTCTCCCAGGCTGCCTCGTCATGCATTTCGTCGGTGGCCGCGTAAGGCGTCGTCCATTTCTGCACGATGCCGCCGATCTCGGCATCGTCGGCGAAGTTGGTGTTCGCGCCAGGCACGTCGAGCGAGAGATAGGCGCGGTCGCAGAACACCTGGCTCTCGCCGGTCTCGGCCAGGATGATGAACTCGTGGCTGAGGTCGCCGCCGATCGGACCGGTGTCGGCGCGCATCGGGATGGCCTGCAGGCCCATGCGTGTGAAGGTTCTGAGATAGGAGACGAACATGCGGTTGTAGGCGGCCCTGGCGCCTTCGAAATCAAGGTCGAAGGAATAGGCGTCCTTCATCAGGAACTCGCGTGAGCGCATGACGCCGAAGCGCGGGCGCACCTCGTCGCGGAACTTCCACTGGATGTGGTAGAGATTGAGCGGCAGGTCCTTGTAGGACTTGACGTAGGCGCGGAAAATCTCGGTGACCATCTCTTCGTTGGTTGGGCCGTAGAGCATATCGCGGTCTTGCCGGTCCTTGATGCGCAGCATCTCCTTGCCGTAGTCGTTGTAACGGCCGCTTTCCCGCCAAAGATCCGCCGACTGGATGGTCGGCATCAGGATTTCCAGCGCGCCGGCGCGATTCTGCTCCTCGCGGATGATCTGGCAAACCTTGTCCAGCACGCGCTTGCCCAATGGCAGCCACGAAAAGCTGCCCTGCCCCTGCTGGCGGATCATGCCCGCGCGCAGCATCAGCCGGTGCGAGACGATCTCGGCCTCGCGGGGGTTTTCTTTGAGGATGGGCAGGAAGTAGCGCGACAAACGCATGGACTGGTCCGTGAGTGAAAATGGCGGCGCGGGGAATCGGCGCAACCGAGGCTGCTTGCCCGGGCTTCATAGCCATTTCATGGCCGAATGGAAACCCGAGTGCCCCAAAGTATCGGGCCTTCTGCACCTTACCAAAAAGGCGATTTTGACCGCAAAGTGCCGCAAATGGCTTTTTGATCGATTCACAAGCAAGCCTTGCCGCACTATTGTGCAGTGCAGCACGATATTGCCCGTTTCCAGGCAAAATTCTTCGTGACATTTTCACCTGCCTTGGTCTAGTGTGCGCCGATAACCGAGAGGGCGGAGAAAAATCTGCTCTCCTACGCGGTCAAAGTCTTGGGAGGATGCGATCTAGGCGCGGTAACTCGCTGCCGCCGGACACCGGAAACGGATCGGACGCGTTTAAATTGCAAGGCCTCGTGCCTTGCATTTTTTTTGTGCAATCATCTGCTTAGCCCAGCCCTCTGCCAAACAGCTTGACCATCCTGCGCACGCGAAAATCGGAAGCCGGCTTCCGATCTCAACCCTTGCGCGCGCATGCTTCGCAATACTTGCGGAGACTGTGTCCTCAGCCTCAGTGATGGGTATTCGGACTAAAGTCCGGCATGATCCGCATGATGTCGTCGAAGCTGAAACCCAGGCCCATCGTTAGGCCGTAGAGAATACCCATCACGACCACCGTCACGACCGTCGCGCGCAGGAAGGCGCGCCGCATATGCGGCCCGCGCGGCGCGCTGGAAACCGTTCCAAGCGTGACATCGCTGTCGTCGTCCTGCGTGCGCAGGCTGAACGGCAGGACGATGAACAGCACCAGCCACCAGGTGACGAAGAACAGCGCCGCGAACAGGACCCAGTTCATGCCTGCTCCAGTTCGACGAGCGTGCCGAAGAAATCCTTGGGATGCAGGAACAGCACCGGCTTGCCATGCGCGCCGATCTTCGGGTTGCCGTCGCCCAGCACGCGGGCGCCGATTTGCTTCAAATGATCGCGCGCGGCCAGGATATCGTCGACCTCGTAGCAGACATGGTGCATGCCGCCCGAAGGGTTTTTCTCGAGAAACGCCGCGATCGGCGAGGCATCGCCCAGCGGCTCCAGCAACTCGATCTTCGTGTTGCCGACATCGACGAACACCACCGTCACGCCATGCTCCGGCAGCGCCTGCGGCTCGCTCAATCGCGCGCCCAGCATATCGCGATAGGCAGCCATCGCCGCGGCCAGATCCGGCACGGCAAGCGCGACATGGTTCAGGCGTCCAAGCATAAAGCGCTCCGCTTTTAGGGGAATAAGGGAGTAAGGCAGTAAGGGAGTAGGGAAAAACAAAACCGAGAAGAAGCGCTCTTCGTTCTTCCCTACTCCCTTACTGCCTTACTGCCTTACTCCCCTATTCCCCTGTTCGTCACCGCGTCACGAACACCGTCACCAGCGGCTTCTTGCCCCAGGCGTCGTTGGCGGCGGCGCGCACGGCGCGGCGCACGGCTTCCTGCACCAGGTCAAGGTCTTTTCGGCGCTGGCGCGGAATGGAGTCCACCGCGCCGATTGCCGCATCGAGCATCAGGTCTTCCAGCGTCTCGCCGCTGGCATCCGCCTCGGCCACGCCGATCGCCACCAGGTCGGGATCGCCGGCTAGCTCGTATTTCTCGTCGAGCACGACATTGACCGCGACATGCCCGGCGAAGGAAAGCTTGCGCCGGTCGCGTATGCCCATCGCCTGGTCGGTGCCGATCAGGTTGCCATCCTTGTAGAGCCGGCCGAACGGCAGCTGGTCGATGATCGTCGCCGGACCCGGCCAGAGTCTGAGCATGTCGCCGTCGCGCACCTGCGCCACCTGGCCGATGCCCGACATCGACATCAGCGAGCCCTGCGCCACCAGATGCGCCGCCTCGCCATGCACGGGAACGCCGATCTGCGGCCGCACCCATTCATACATCTTGCGCAATTCGCTGCGGCGCGGATGGCCCGACACATGCACCAGCGCGTCGCCATCCTCGATGATCTTCATGCCGAGGTCGATCAGCCGGTTCTTGATTTCCAGGATCGCCCTCTCGTTGCCGGGAATGGTACGCGAGGAGAACACCACCGTGTCGCCGGCCGTCAGCGCCACCGACTTCATCTCGTCGCGCGACAGCTTGGCAAGCGCGGCGAGCGGCTCGCCCTGGCTGCCGGTGCAGATGATCACCAGGTTCTCGCGCGGGATATAGCCATAGTCTTCCTCGGCGATGAACTCCGGCAGGCCATCCATGTAGCCGAGCTCGCCCGCCACATCGATGACGCGCTTCAGCGAGCGGCCGAGCACCAGGCACTGCCGGCCGGCATCGCGCGCCGCGCGCGCTATCGAGACGATGCGCCCGACATTGGAGGAGAAAGTGGTGACCGCGACGCGGCCCTTGGCCTTCTCGATGACGCCCTTGAGGCCTTCGCCCACCGCCACTTCCGACGGCGACTCCCCTTCCCTCAACGCGTTGGTGGAATCGCAGATCAGCGCCAGCACGCCCTTGTCGCCATACGCGCGGAACCGCGCCTCGTCGGTCTTCGGGCCGATCGTCGGCTCGGGGTCGATCTTCCAGTCGCCGGTATGGATGACGGTGCCGGCCGGCGTGGTGATCGCCAGCGACATCGGCTCGGGAATCGAGTGCGCCACCGGAATGGCCTCGATCTCGAAAGGTCCGATGGTGAATTTCTCGCCGGCCCGGTAGATGGACGCCGGAATCTTCGGAGCGTTCTGCTCGCCCTGCCGCTTGGCTTCGAGCAGGCCTGCGGTGAACGGCGTCATCCAGACCGGCGCCTTGAGCCTCGGCCAGATATCGAGCAGCGCGCCGTAGTGGTCCTCATGCGCGTGGGTGATGACGATGCCGCGCAGGCCGTCGATATTCTCCTCGATGAAGCGCGTATCGGGCAGGATGAGATCGACGCCGGGATGCGCGCTATCGGGGAAGGTGACGCCGACATCGACGACGATCCATTCGCGCGCGTCCGCCGGCCCATAACCATAAAGGGCGAAATTCATGCCGATCTCGCCGACGCCGCCCAGCGGCGCGAAGACGAGCTCGGCGTTTTCTCTATTCGCCATGAATTCTTTCCTTCCTGGCCGCCAGGCCAAGCCGTTGGAGCAATTCCGGGAAAACCGTAGTCAATGACTTCGTCCGGAACGGCGCAAAATAAAACTATACCCGGGCGGAGGCGACAGCGCCGAAATGCACGTCACCCGCCGCGATCGTTAAAACCGATCCCTCATCGTCGCGGATCACGAAACGGCAGTCCTCGTCAATGGTTTCGAAGACGCCGCGCACCACATTGCCGTCAATTCTGACAGCAACCTCGCCGCCAAGCCCCGCCGCGCGGGCAAGCCAGCGCTTTCTGATGGCATCGAGCCCGCGCCCGTCATCCCACATCCGGGCATTCTCGCTCCAGGCATCGGAAAGCGCCAGGAACAGCATTTCGGCATCGCAATCGGCGCCGAGCGCGCTGAGCGAGGTCGCTGGATAAGGCAAGTCCTCGGGATAAGCCACGACATTGACGCCGATGCCGATGGCGACCGCGAAACGGCCGCCTTCCAGCATCGTCGATTCCAGCAGTATGCCGGCAAGCTTGGCGCCCGAGGCCAGCACATCGTTCGGCCATTTCAGCTCGAAGCGGTTGCGCCCCTGGCTCGCGCCATCCAAGGCGACGGCGATCCGGCCTTTCGGCACGACGGCGTCGAGCGCGTCGGCCAGCGCCAGCCCCGCGACGAAGCCAAGCGTCGCTGCCAGCCGCAGCTCGCCGCCCGGAACCAGGAGCAGTGTCGCCGCAAGATTGCCTTCCGGCGTCGCCCAGGCGCGCCCGCGCCGGCCGCGGCCGCTCTCCTGCTTCTTCGACACGACCCAGAGCCTGCCGGGATCGCCGGCGCGCGCATGCTCCAGCGCCAGCGCGTTGGTGGAGCCGACGCTGTCATGCGCCTCGAGCCGGAACCCCTCCGACGCCGCGGTTGGAGCCAGCCGAAACGCCATCCCGTCAGAAGAAGGTCTTCGCGGCGGCTTCGGCATAGCTGCCGATCGGTCCGCCGATCAGCACGTAGAACAGCACGAAGGCGCCGCTGACGCCGAGCACAAGGCGCAGCTCGCTGGCCATCGGCACAAAACCGCCGACAGGCTCGTCGAACCACATGATCTTGATGATGCGCAGGTAATAGTAGGCGCCCACCACCGAGGCCAGAACGCCGATGATCGCCAGGGCGTAAAGATGCGCGTTGATGGCGGCGAGAAACACATACCATTTCCCCCAGAAGCCCGCGAGCGGCGGAATGCCGGCCAGCGAGAACATCAGGATGGTGAGGATAGTGGCCATGACCGGGTTGGTCGAGGCGAGACCGGAAAGGTCGCTGATCTGCTCGACATTGCCTTCCTTGCGCCGCATGGCGAGGATGAAGGCGAAGGTGCCGAGCGTCATCACAAGGTAGATCAGCATGTAGATGGCGACGCCGCGCACGCCGGCCTGGCTGTTGGCGGCAAGGCCGACCAGCGCGTAGCCCATATGGCCGATCGAGGAATAGGCCATCAGGCGCTTGATGTTGGTCTGGCCGATGGCCGCGAAAGCGCCGAGCGCCATCGAGGCGATCGAGATGAAGACGACGATCTGCTGCCAGTCCGAAGCGATCGGCTTGAAGGCGCCCATGGTGACGCGCACGATCAGCGCCATCGCCGCCATCTTCGGAGCCGCCGCCAGGAAAGCGGTGATCGGGGTCGGCGCGCCTTCATAGACGTCCGGCGTCCACATGTGGAACGGCACGGCCGAGATCTTGAAGGCGAGGCCGGCGAGCACGAACACCAGGCCGAAGACGAGGCCGAGCTGGCGCTCGCCGCTGCCAAGGGCCGTCGCGATCTCCTGGAAGCCGGTGTTGCCGGTGTACCCATAGACGAGGCTGATGCCGTAGAGCAGCATGCCCGAGGACAGCGCGCCGAGGACGAAATATTTCAGGCCCGCCTCGGTCGAGCGCAAATTGTCACGGTTGATCGCCGCCAGCACATAGATCGCCAGCGATTGCAGCTCGAGCCCGAGATAAAGCCCGATCATGCCGTTGGCCGAGATCATCAGAAGCATGCCGAGCGTGCAGAGCAGCACCAGGACCGGGAATTCGAACTTGTCGAAATGTTCCTGGCGCGCAAAGCGCATCGACATCACCAGCGAAACCGCCGAGCCGATCAGCGCCAGCATCTTCATGAAGCCGCCGAAGGCATCCTGCACGAAGGCGCCGCCATAGGCCGCGCCCTTGCCGCCGGAGAAGGCGAGCCAGAGTCCGGCCACCACCAGCACGAGAACGGCCAGGCCGGTCACGGTCATGGTGTTGTTGGAGCGCGAATAGGCTCCGATCATCAGGAGCACCAGCGCGCCGACGGCGAGGATCAATTCCGGCGTCGAGAGCGAAAGGCTGGAGAGAAGGTCCGGCGTCATGGTCTATTCCCCAGTCAGTTCGCCGCCGCGGTCTGCGCGGAATTGATGGATGCGGTGACGTTGGTGACGAGCGACTTGACCGATTGAGCCGTCGCGTCGAACACCGGCGCCGGGTAGACGCCGAAGAAGATGACCAGCACCACGAGCGGGTAGATGATCGCCTTTTCGCGCGGCGAAAGATCGAGCAGGTTCTTCAGGCTGTCCTTGGTGAGCGCGCCGAAGATCACCCGGCGATAGAGCCAGAGCGCATAGGCCGCCGACAGGATGACGCCGGTCGCGGCGAAGAACGCCACCCAGGTGTTGACCCTGAACACGCCGAGCATGGTCAGGAACTCGCCGATGAAGCCGCTGGTGCCCGGCAGGCCGACATTGGCCATGGTGAAGATCATGAACACGGTGGCGTATTTCGGCATGTTGTTGACAAGGCCGCCATAGGCATCGATCTCGCGCGTATGCATGCGGTCGTAGATGACGCCGACGCACAGGAACAGCGCGCCCGACACGAGGCCGTGGCTGAGCATCTGGAAGATCGCGCCCTGCACGCCTTCCTGGTTCATCGCGAAGATGCCCATGGTCACGAAGCCCATATGGGCGACCGACGAATAGGCGATCAGCTTCTTCATGTCCTCCTGCATCAGCGCCACCAGCGAGGTGTAGATGATGGCGACTACGGAGAGGGTGAACACCAGAGGCGCGAACATCGCCGACGCTTCCGGGAACATCGGCAGCGAGAAGCGCAGGAAGCCGTACCCGCCCATCTTCAAGAGGATGGCCGCCAGGATGACCGAGCCCGCCGTCGGTGCCTCGACGTGGGCATCGGGTAGCCAGGTGTGCACTGGCCACATCGGCATCTTCACCGCGAAGGAGGCGAAGAAGGCGAGCCATAGCCAGGTCTGCATGTTGGCCGGGAACTGATGCGTCAGCAGTGTCGGGATATCCGTGGTGCCCGACTGGAAGAACATCGCCATGATGGCGAGCAGCATCAGCACCGAACCGGCGAGCGTGTAGAGGAAGAACTTGAACGAGGCATAGACGCGCCGCTTGCCGCCCCAGACGCCGATGATGATGAACATCGGGATCAGGCCGGCCTCGAAGAAGACGTAGAACAGCACGATGTCGAGCGCGCAGAACACGCCGATCATCAGCGTCTCGAGGATCAGGAAGGCGATCATATAGGCCTTGACCCGCTTCTCGATCGCTTCCCAGGAGGCGAGGATGGAAAGCGGCATCAGGAAGGTCGTCAGGATAACGAACAGCATCGAGATGCCGTCGACGCCCATGTGGTAGGAAATGCCCGAATCCAGCCAGGCGTGCTTCTCGACGAACTGGAAGCCGGCCTGCGAATTGTCGAAGCCTTTCCAGATGAACAGCGAGATGAGGAAGGTGAACGCCGTCGTGATGAAGGCGATCGCACGGATGTTGCGGCGCGCGTTTTCGCTGTCGTCGCTGATCGGCAGAATTAAGAGAACACCAACCAGCGGCAGGAAGGTGACCAGCGAGAGAATTGGCCAGTCGGTCATCAGAGCATCATCCAGGTGACGAGAGCGGCCACGCCGATCAGCATGGCAAAAGCATAGTGGTAGAGGTAGCCGGTCTGCAGCTTGACGACCCGGTTGGTGACGTCGACGACGCGCGCCGAGACGCCATCGGGGCCGAGACCGTCGATGATCGTGCCGTCACCCGTCTTCCACAGGAACCTGCCGAGGCGCTTGGCCGGCTGAACGAACAGGAAGTCGTAGAGTTCGTCAAAGTACCACTTGTTGAGCAGGAAGGCGTAGAGCAGGCGGTGGTTGGCGGCGACGCTGCGAGGCAGTTCCGGTGAGCGGATGTAGAACTTCCAGGCAACCAGCAGGCCGATCACCATGGCCACGAACGGCGCCAGTTCCACCCAGAGTGGCAGCTCGTGGATCTCGTGCAGGATATGGTTATCCGGCAGCGTGAACAGCGACGCCTTCCAGAACTCGGCATAGCCCTCGCCGATGAAGGCGACATGGAAGATGATGCCCGCGAACAGCGCGCCGGCCGCCAGCACATAGAGCGGCACCAGCATCACCGGCGGCGATTCATGGACATGGTGCATGACTTCGTGGCTGGCGCGCGGCTCGCCGTGGAAGGTCATGAAGATCAGCCGCCATGAATAGAAGCTGGTGAAGCAGGCGGCGACCACCAGCAGGATGAAGGCGAAGCCGGCGACCGCATTGTGGCTGGCGAAGGAGGTCGCGATGATGGCGTCCTTGGAGAAGAAGCCGGCGGTGCCGATCACCGTTGCCGGGATGCCGACGCCGGTCAGCGCCAGCGTGCCTATGATCATCATCCAGTAGGTGGTCGGGATCAGCTTGCGCAGCCCGCCCATCTTGCGCATGTCCTGCTCGTCGGACACCGCGTGGATGACCGAGCCGGAGCCAAGGAACAGCAGCGCCTTGAAGAAGGCGTGCGTGAACAGATGGAAGATCGCCGCGCCATAGGCGCCGACGCCGAGCGCCACGAACATGTAGCCGAGCTGCGAGCAGGTCGAATAGGCGATGACGCGCTTGATGTCGTTCTGGACGAGGCCGACGGTCGCCGCGAAGAAGGCGGTGAAGGCGCCGATGAAGGTGACGACGGTCAGCGCCGAGTGCGACAGCTCGAACAGCGGCGACAGCCTGGCCAGCATGAACACGCCGGCGGTCACCATGGTCGCCGCGTGGATGAGCGCCGAGACCGGCGTCGGGCCTTCCATGGCATCCGGCAGCCAGGTGTGCAGCGGCACCTGCGCCGATTTGCCCATGGCGCCCATGAAGAGCAGCAGGCAGACGACGGTCAGCGCCGTCTGCTTGTCGAGCGCATGGCCGAGGAAGGTGAGCACGGCAGCACCGGCAGGCGCGCCTTCGGCCGGCAGGAATGACGCTGCATTGGCAAACACGGTGCTCAGATTGACCGAGCCAAAGAGCACGAACACGCCGAAGATGCCGAGCGCGAAGCCGAAATCGCCGACGCGGTTGACGACGAAGGCCTTGATGGCGGCGGCGTTGGCCGACGGCTTCTTGTACCAGAAGCCGATCAGCAGGTAGGAGGCGAGACCGACGCCTTCCCAGCCGAAGAACATCTGGATGAGGTTGTCGGCCGTCACCAGCATCAGCATGGCGAAGGTGAACAGCGACAGATAGGCGAAGAAGCGCGGCCGGTTCGGATCGTGGTGCATGTAGCCGATCGAATAGATGTGAACCAGCGCCGACACCGTGTTGACGACGACCAGCATTACCACCGTCAGCGTGTCGATCCTGAGTGCCCAGGAGGCGTCGATGCCGCCCGACTGGATCCAGCGGAGCACCGGCACGGTGAACACCTCGCCATGGCCGAAGCCGACGGTGAAGAAGGCGATCCAGGACAGGATAGCCGCGATCACCAGGAAGCCGGAGGTGATGTATTCGGAAGCCTTGGCGCCGAGCGAATTGCCGAACAGGCCGACAATCAGGAAGCCGAGCAGCGGAAGGAAGACGATAGCCTGATACATGGTGGTTCCCGTCAACCCTTCATCGCGCTCACGTCTTCGACCGCGATCGAGCCGCGGTTGCGGAAGAAGACGACAAGAATGGCAAGACCGATCGCGGCTTCAGCGGCCGCGACCGTCAGCACGAACAGGGCGAAGACCTGTCCGACGAGGTCATGCAGCGCCGCCGAGAACGCGACGAAATTGATGTTGACCGCGAGCAGGATGAGCTCGACCGACATCAGGATGACGATGATGTTGCGGCGGTTCAGGAAGATGCCGAACACGCCGAGCGTGAACAGGATCGCCGATACGGTCAGGTAATGTGCAATGCCGACGACCATCTCAGATGCCCTCGCCCGATTTGACCTTGCGGATTTCCATGCCTGTCGCCGGCGTGCGTCCGACCTGCGCGGCGATCGACTGCCGCTTGACGCCCGGCTTGTGGCGCAGCGTCAGCACGATGGCGCCGATCATGGCGACCAGCAGCACCAGGCCGGAAATCTGGAAATAATAGAGGTAGTCCGTATAGAGGATGTCGCCGAGTGCGGCCGTGTTGGAGCGCGTGGCGAGATCCGGCGTTGCCTTGGCGACCGTCGAGGCCAGCTGCGGCGCGAATGTGTAGCCGCCGAGCACGATGATCAGCTCCGCCGCCAGGATCAGCCCGACCAGCGCGCCGATCGGCGCATATTGCAGCGCGCCCTGCTTCATCTCGGCGAAGTCGACGTCGAGCATCATGACGACGAACAGGAACAGCACCATCACCGCCCCGACATAGACGACGAGCAGGATCATCGCCAGAAACTCGGCGCCGGTCAGCATGAACAGGCCGGCGGCGTTGAAGAAGGTGAGGATCAGGAAGAGCACCGAATGCACGGGGTTGCGCGACGAAATGACCATGAAGGCCGACGCCACGGCGATAAAGGCGAAGAGGTAGAAAAAGGCCGCCTCTAATCCACTCAGCATGGGTTCCCCCGGGTTCCAAATTTCGACTCCGACCCGCCTCCGGTTCGAAACCGCGTGTTCCTTAGACGGACGACGTTGCGCCGTCCACTTTCTTGTTGCTTCTCCCCGTCTACGGGGAGAAGCACGCTGATCACCTGTAAGGCGAGTCCAGCGCGATGTTGCGCGCCAGCTCCCGCTCCCAGCGATCGCCGTTCGCGAGCAGCTTTTCCTTGTTGTAATAAAGCTCCTCGCGCGTCTCGGTCGCGAATTCGAAATTCGGCCCCTCGACGATGGCGTCGACCGGGCAGGCTTCCTGGCAGAAGCCGCAATAGATGCACTTCACCATGTCGATGTCGTAGCGCACGGTACGGCGCGTGCCGTCATTGCGGCGCGGGCCGGCCTCGATGGTGATGGCCTGCGCCGGACAGATCGCCTCGCACAGCTTGCAGGCGATGCAGCGTTCCTCACCGTTCGGATAGCGGCGCAGCGCATGTTCGCCGCGGAAGCGCGGGCTGGTCGGCCCCTTCTCGTGCGGATAGTTGATGGTTTCCTTCGGCGCGAAGAACTGGCGCATCGACAGGAAGAAGGCGCTGACGAAATCCTTCAGCAGCAGCGATTTTGCGGCCTGGGCCAGAGCGGACATCACGCAAACCCCGTGATCTTGAGGAAGGCCGCGGTGGCGACGACCATGAACAGCGAGATCGGCAGGAAGACTTTCCAGCCCAGCCGCATCAGTTGGTCGTAGCGGTAGCGCGGCACAAAAGCCTTCACCATCGAGAACATGAAGAACATCAGGCAGATCTTCAGCACGAACCAGATCACGCCCGGTATCCAGGTGAAGGGCGCGAAATTGAACGGCGGCAGCCAGCCGCCGAGGAACAGGATGGTCGCCAGCGCGCACATCAGGACGACGGCGACATACTCGCCGAGGAAGAAGAGCAGGAACGGCGTCGACGAATATTCAACCATGTGGCCGGCGACGAGTTCCGATTCCGCTTCCACAAGGTCGAAAGGCGGGCGGTTGGTCTCGGCGAGCGCGGAGATGAAGAACACCACGAACATCGGCAGCAGCGACAGCCAATGCCAGTCGAGGAAGGTGTTGGGCAGGCCGAGCTTGGTGCCGAGGCCGTCCTGCTGCGACATGACGATGTCGGAGAGGTTGAGCGAGCCGACGCAAAGCAGCACGGTGACGATGACGAAGCCGATCGAGACTTCGTAGGACACCATCTGCGCGGCCGAGCGCAGCGCGCCGAGGAACGGGTATTTGGAATTCGACGCCCAGCCGCCCATGATCACGCCATAGACCTCGAGCGAGGAGATGGCGAAGACATAGAGAATGCCGACATTGATGTTGGCGATCGCCCAGCCGTCATTGACCGGAATGACCGCCCAGGCCGAGATCGCCAGCACCGCCGACACCAGCGGCGCCAGCAGGAACACGCCTTTGTTGGCGCCCGACGGGATCACCGGCTCCTTGAAGACGAATTTCAAAAGGTCGGCGAAGGCCTGCAGCGTACCCCACGGGCCGACGACGTTCGGGCCGCGGCGCAATTGCACCGCCGCCCAGATCTTGCGGTCGGCATAGAGCAGGTAGGCGACGCCGATCAGAAGCACGACGATCAGCACGACCGACTTCAGAAGGATCAGCAGCGCCGGCAGCACGTAAATCGAGAGGAAAGTGTCCATGCTTATTCCGCCGCCTGCTTGAAGCCGCTCTTGGCCAGCGCCGAGCATTCAGCCATCACGGCCGACGCCCGCGCGATCGGGTTGGTCAGGTAGAAATCCTTCACCGACGAGGTGAAGGTGCCTTTGTTCAAGCGGCCGCCGAGCTTCGCCACCTTGGCGATATCGTCGCCGCTGCCGGCCTGCACCTGATCGATGCGGGCGAGATGCGGGAATTCGCCATAGAGCTTGGCGCGCAGCTGCGCCAGCGAATCGAAGGGCAGCTTCTTGCCGAGCACATCCGACAGCGCCCTGAGAATCGCCCAGTCCTCGCGCGCCTCGCCCGGAGCGAAACCGGCGCGGTTGGTCTGCTGCACACGGCCTTCCGTGTTCACATAGGTGCCGGACTTTTCGGTGTAGGCCGCGGCCGGCAGGATGACGTTTGCGCGGTGCGCGCCGGCATCGCCATGTGTGCCGATATAGACGACGAAGGCGCCGCCGGTCCTGGCCATGTCGATTTCGTCGGCGCCGAGCAGGAAGAGCACATCGGTGTCGCCCAGCATGCCGGCAACGTTCTTGCCGCCCTCGCCCGGCACGAAGCCGACATCGAGGCCGCCGACGCGCGCAGCGGCGTTGTGCAGCACCGCAAAACCGTTCCATTCGGCCGTGACCGCGTTGACGGCGGTGGCGAGCTTTGCCGCCTGGCCGAGCACCGCCGCGCCATCCGTGCGCGCCAGTGCGCCCTGGCCGACGATGATCAGCGGATGCGTGGCCTTGCTCAGCACCTCGAAGAATTTGCCGTTGCCGTCAGCGAGATCCTTCAGCGATTCCGGACCGGCGCCGATCAGATCATAGTCGTAGCGTGTGTCGCCGATCTCGCCGATCACGCCAACGGGCAGGTTGCCGACGCGCCAGCGCTTGCGGATACGGGCATTGAGCACTGAAGCCTCGAAGCGCGGATTAGCGCCGATGATCAGCACCGCGTCGGCCTGCTCGATCCCTTCGATGGTCGGGTTGAAGATGTAGCTGGCGCGGCCGAGCGACGGATCGAGCGCAGCGCCGTCCTGGCGGCAGTCGATATTCTTCGAGCCGAGAGCGCTCATCAGAAGCTTGAGCGCGTAGATTTCCTCGACAGCCGCGAGATCGCCGGCAATCGCGCCGATCCGCTCGGGCGCGGTCTTCGACACCTCGTCCTTGATCGCCGCGAAGGCTTCCGCCCAGCTTGCCGGAGCGAGCTTGCCGTTCTTGCGCACATAGGGGCGGTCGAGGCGCTGCGTGCGCAGGCCGTCCCAGATGAAGCGGGTCTTGTCGGAGATCCACTCCTCGTTCACCGCCTCGTTGACGCGCGGCAGGATGCGCATCACTTCACGGCCCCTGGAATCGACGCGGATCGCCGAGCCGACGGCATCCATGACGTCGATCGATTCGGTCTTGGTCAGTTCCCACGGCCGCGCCTGGAAGGCGAACGGCTTGGAGGTCAGCGCGCCGACCGGGCAAAGGTCGATGACGTTGCCCTGCAGCTCCGACGTCATCGCCTGTTCGAGATAGGTGGTGATCTCGGCATCCTCGCCGCGGCCGATCAGACCGAGCTCGGAAATGCCGGCGACTTCGGTGGTGAAGCGGACGCAGCGCGTGCAGTGGATGCAGCGGTTCATCACGGTCTTGACCAGCGGGCCGATATACTTGTCTTCGACCGCGCGCTTGTTCTCGTGATAGCGCGAGGAATCGACGCCGAACGCCATCGCCTGGTCCTGCAGGTCGCACTCGCCGCCCTGGTCGCAGATCGGGCAATCCAGCGGATGGTTGATCAGCAGGAACTCCATCACGCCTTCACGGGCCTTCTTGACCATCGGCGTGTTGGTGAAGATTTCCGGCGGCTCGCCATTCGGGCCGGGGCGCAGGTCGCGCACACCCATGGCGCAAGACGCCTGCGGCTTGGGCGGGCCGCCCTTCACCTCGATCAGGCACATGCGGCAATTGCCGGCGATGGACAGCCGCTCATGGAAGCAGAAACGCGGCACTTCCGCGCCGGCATCCTCCGCCGCCTGCAGCAGCGTGTAATGGTCGGGTACCGTGATCTCTTTCCCGTCGACCTTTAGCTTTGCCATTCGCCTCAAACCCTCGCGGATGTCCGCAATCTATCTTCCGGGCGCGGTTTGCACCGCGCCCGGCTTTTCAAATCACTTCGCGGCGAGCGCCGCCGCCTGCGCAGTCCAGTCGTCGCGGCCTATGCGGCCGGCGAGCGACAGATAATCTTCCACCCAGGCGATCTCTTGCGACGTCCAGGCCGCGATCTGCTCATAGGTCCAGATGCCGAGACCGTTGAGCACCTTCTCCAGTTTCGGTCCGATACCCGAAATCGCCTTCAGGTCCGACGGCTTCGCCGGCTTGTCGACGGCCTTCGGTTGCCTGAAATCCTCGGGCATCAATGCGGCCGCTGCCGGTTGGGCGACAATATCGGCCCCGGTCGTGTCGAGAGCCTTCTCGGTCGCGTTCACCGCGATATCGGTCACGTCCCTGGCAAAGGTCTGCGCCTCGGCGATCAGCGTCTCGGTCGCCTTGCGCGCCTTGGACGCATTGGCGGCCGCTTCGCTCTGCGCCTCGATATCGTCGAGGAAAGGCTGGAACATGCGCTGCGAAGCTTCCAGCGCGCCGGTGAAGGCGCCCATCCACATGCCGACGGCATGGTTGGCAACACCGATGCCGAGCGCCGACATCGCCGCCGCGCCCGCGACCGGATGCGCCAGAAGGTTGACGGCGCTGGCCATCTCCTTCGGCATCATCTTGGTCAGGTCCTGGTTCATCTTCTCGAATTGGTCCAAATCAGGCATAAACGGATAGGGTATCGAATACGGCGCCATAGAGTTCTCCTGGTCGTTTCTTCGTATGCCCCGCCCCTGCTTTGCGTCTCGGGCTTGCGCCCGTATTTCGAAGTCTTATTCCGCCGCCACCATCACCGGCTCGACCCGGTGCGCGTTGCGCGAAAACTCGTCGATGCGGCGTTCCACCTCGCCGCGGAAATGTCGCATCAGGCCTTGGATCGGCCAGGCGGCCGCATCGCCCAGCGCGCAGATGGTGTGGCCTTCGACCTGCTTGGTGACATCGAGCAGCATGTCGATCTCGCGCTTCTGCGCTTCGCCTCGCACCAGCCGCTCCATCACCCGCCACATCCAGCCGGTGCCTTCGCGGCACGGCGTGCACTGGCCGCAGCTTTCATGCTTGTAGAAGTAGGACAGCCTGGCGATCGCTTTCACGACATCGGTCGACTTGTCCATGACGATGACGGCCGCGGTGCCGAGGCCGGATTTCAGGTCGCGCAGCGCGTCGAAGTCCATCGGCGCGTCCATGATCTGCTCGGCCGGCACCAGCGGCACCGAAGCGCCACCCGGAATGACCGCGAGCAGATTGTCCCAGCCGCCGCGGATGCCGCCGCAATGCGTCTCGATCAGTTCCCGGAACGGGATCGACATCGCCTCTTCGAAGGTGCACGGGTTGTTGACGTGGCCGGAGACGCAGAACAGCTTGGTGCCGGCATTGTTCGGCCGGCCGAAGGACGAGAACCAGGCCGCGCCTCGGCGCAGGATGGTCGGCGCCACCGCGATCGATTCCACATTGTTGACGGTGGTCGGGCAGCCATAGAGGCCGACATTGGCCGGGAATGGCGGCTTCAGCCGCGGCTGGCCCTTCTTGCCTTCGAGGCTTTCGAGCAGCGCCGTCTCCTCGCCGCAGATATAGGCGCCGGCGCCGTGATGCATATAGACGTCGAAGTCGTAGCCGGACGTGTTATTCTTGCCGATCAGCTTGGCCGCGTAAGCCTCGTCGATGGCGCGCTGCAGTGCCTCGCGCTCGCGGATGAACTCGCCGCGCACATAGATGTAGGCCGCGACCGCGCCCATGGCGAAGCCGGCAACCAGCGCGCCCTCGACCAGCGTGTGCGGATCGTTGCGAAGGATGTCGCGGTCCTTGCAGGTGCCGGGTTCGGATTCGTCGGCATTGATGACCAGATAGCTCGGACGGCCGTCGCTCTGCTTGGGCATGAACGACCACTTCAGTCCGGTCGGGAAGCCGGCGCCGCCGCGGCCGCGCAACCCGCTTGCCTTCATCTCATTGACGATCCAGTCGCGGCCCTTGGCGATGAGACCGGGCGTATCGTCCCAGATGCCGCGCGACTGCGCGCCGGCCAGCGACTTGTCGAACAGGCCGTAGATGTTGGTGAAGATGCGGTCTTTGTCCTGAAGCATTTGTCGTCCCTCAGACCGGCTTCTTGCCGAAGACGCGGATGTATTCGGCGACGCCGCCCTTGGCGAGCGCCTTGGCCTGCTTCACCCAGTCGTCGCGCTCGATGCGGCCGCGGAAATTGAGATAGCCATCGACCCATTCGCGCTCGGCCTTCTTCCAGGCGGCGACCTGAGTGAAGGTGTAGATGCCCAGCGAATGCAGGGTCGCTTCGATCTTCGGACCGACGCCGGAGATCAGCTTGAGATCGTCGACCGTGGCCGGACGCTCGATGCCGGCGGGGCGGTTCTTGTCCTCGAGCGAAGGTTTTGCCGTCTTGGCGACGGGCTGCTTGGTTTCCGGAGCCTTGAAGGCGGCCGCCGGCTCGGCCTTGTTCTTCGGCCCGCTGCGCGGCTTGGAAACCGCCTCGACTTCCGGAGAAGCCTGATTGGCATTGGCGGCCGAATGGCGCGGCGCCCTGACACTGGCCGCCTTCTCGGTGGCCGGAGCGACCTTGACCGGCGACGGCGTAGCCAAGGCCGGGCTGGTCTCGGGCGCATCGGTCTTCGGCTTGCTGGATTTGGACGGCGCAACCGGGCCAGCAGCGGCCGGAGCAGCAGGAGCCGGGGCCGCGGCAGGCGCGGCCTGCGAGACGACGGCGGCAGGAGCAGCAGCCGGCGCCGCGGCGGCGGCATCCTTGGCAGCCTTCGCGGCCGCCTTGGCTTCCTTGTCGCGCGTCGACTTCAGGATCGCCTTTTCGCTGGTAAGCGTCTTCAAACCATCGGCCGGCTCGGAGCCATGGCGGCCGTTCTGCGGCCCCGGCTTGACCTCGGCGCCCCTGCCGGCGTCGTAGAGATCGATGATCTCGGCCAGCCGCTCAGGCGTCAAATCCTCGAAAGTGTCCTTGAAAATCATGACCATCGGCGCGTTGACGCAGGCGCCGAGGCATTCGACCTCCTCCCACGACAGCGTGCCCTCGTCGTTGGTGTGGAACTGGTTGTGATGGATCTTCGAACGGCACACATCCATCAGCGCTTCCGAGCCGCGCAGCATGCAGGGCGTGGTGCCGCAGACCTGGATATGCGCGCGCGTGCCGACCGGATTGAGCTGGTACTGCGTGTAGAAGGTCGCGACCTCGAGACCACGGATGCGCGGCATGCCGAGCATGTCGGAGATCGTCTCGATCGCCGCCTTGGTGACCCAGCCTTCCTGCTCCTGCGCGATCATCAGCAGCGGGATGATCGCCGACTGTTCGCGCCCCTTCGGGTATTTGGCGATCCACTGCTCAGCCGCCGCCGCATTCGCCTCGTTGAAGGCGAAGGTGGCTGGCTGGACGCTGGCATCTGCGAGACGACGAACTGACATTTTAGCGATCGACCTCACCAAACACGATGTCGAGGGAGCCAAGCACGGCGGTGACGTCGGCGAGCATGTGGCCGCGGCACAGGAAGTCCATGGCCTGCAGATGCGCGAAACCGGGGGCGCGCAGCTTGCAGCGATAGGGCTTGTTGGTGCCGTCGGAGACGAGATAGACGCCGAATTCGCCCTTCGGCGCCTCAACGGCGGCGTAAACCTCGCCGGCCGGCACGCGATAGCCCTCGGTGTAGAGCTTGAAGTGATGGATCAGCGCTTCCATCGAGCGCTTCATCGCCGCGCGCTTCGGCGGCACCACCTTGCCGTCGAGATTCGACACCGGGCCGGCGCTTTCCTTGCCGAGCAGCAGATCGACGCACTGGCGCATGATCTTGGCCGACTGGCGCATCTCTTCCATGCGCACCAGATAACGGTCGTAGCAGTCGCCGTTCTTGCCGATCGGGATGTCGAAATCCATCTCCGAATAGCATTCATAAGGCTGCGATTTGCGCAGGTCCCAGGCGGCGCCCGAGCCGCGCACCATCACGCCCGAAAAACCCCAGGCCCAGGCGTCGGCCAGCGACACCGTGCCGATATCGACATTGCGCTGCTTGAAGATGCGGTTGCCGGTCAGAAGCGCATCGAGGTCGTCGATCGACTTCAGGAACGGGTCGATCCACTTGCCGATATCCTCGACCAGCCTCTGCGGCAGGTCCTGATGCACACCGCCCGGCCGGAAATAGGCCGCATGCATGCGCGAACCGCTGGCGCGCTCGTAGAACACCATCAGCTTTTCGCGCTCGACGAAGCCCCACAGCGGCGGCGTCAGCGCGCCGACGTCCATCGCCTGCGTCGTCACATTCAAGATGTGCGACATGATGCGGCCCATTTCGGAATAGAGCACGCGGATCAGCTGGCCGCGCTTCGGCACCTCAATGCCCAGCAGGCGCTCTGCCGCGAGCGCGAAGGCATGCTCCTGGTTCATCGGCGCGCAATAATCGAGCCTGTCGAGATAAGGCACGGCCTGCAGATAGGTCTTGGCCTCGATCAGCTTCTCGGTGCCGCGGTGAAGCAGGCCGATATGCGGATCGACGCGGTCGACCACCTCGCCGTCCAGCTCCAGCACCAAGCGCAAAACGCCATGCGCCGCAGGATGCTGCGGACCGAAGTTGATGTTGAAGTTGCGGACGGAGGTTTCAGCCATCGTGGCGCCTCAATTCGTCTTGGCTTTTTCATCCCCCGGCAGGACGTAGTCCGTCCCTTCCCAAGGAGAAAGAAAATCGAAATTGCGGAATTCCTGCTTGAGCTCGACCGGCTCGTAGATGACCCGCTTCGCCTCGTCATCGTAACGAACCTCGACGAAACCGGTCAGCGGGAAATCCTTGCGCAGCGGGTGCCCCTCGAAGCCGTAATCGGTGAGGATGCGACGCAGATCCGGATGGCCGCTGAACAGCACGCCGTACAGATCGTAAGTCTCGCGCTCGTACCAGTCGGCGCCGGGATAGACAGCGGTCAGCGACGGCACCAGCGTTTCCTCGTCGGCCTGGACCTTGAGGCGGATGCGCACATTCTGCTTCGGTGACAAAAGGTGATAGACGACGTCGAAACGCTTGGCGCGTGAGGGATAGTCGGCGCCGCAAATGTCGATGATCGAGATGAACTGGCAGCGCGTATCGTCGCGCAGGAAGGTCGCCACCTCGATCAGATTGCCCGGCTCGACCGAAACGGTCAGCTCGCCATAGGCAAGCACGGCTTCGCCGATGCGGCCGGAGAGCTTCTCGCCGAGATAGGTGGAGAGTTCGTTCATCGCCAGGGTCATCGGCTCACCGTTCGATCGTGCCGGTGCGGCGGATCTTCTTCTGCAGAAGGAGAATGCCGTAGAGCAGCGCTTCCGCGCTCGGCGGGCAGCCGGGCACATAGATGTCGACCGGCACGACGCGGTCGCAGCCGCGCACCACCGAATAGGAATAGTGGTAGTAGCCGCCGCCATTGGCGCAGGAGCCCATCGAGATGACGTAGCGCGGCTCCGGCATCTGGTCGTAGACCTTGCGCAGCGCAGGCGCCATCTTGTTGGTCAGCGTGCCGGCGACGATCATGATGTCGGACTGGCGCGGAGACGCGCGCGGCGCGACGCCGAAACGCTCCGAGTCATAGCGCGGCATCGAGGTGTGGATCATCTCGACCGCGCAGCAGGCGAGGCCGAAGGTCATGAACATCAGCGAGCCGCTGCGCGCCCAGGTGATCAGCGCTTCGGTCGAGGTGACAAGGAAACCCTTGTCGGCCAGCTCATTGTTGATTTCGAGGAAGAAGGGATCGTCCTCCCCCACCGGCCTGCCGGTGTTGGGGTCAATGATGCCCTTGGGCTTCGGCGCGACGAGGGTGCCTGAACTGTCGTTCAATCCCATTCCAGCGCTCCTTTTTTCCATTCATAGGCAAAGCCGATCGTCAGCACCGCCAGAAACACCATCATCGACCAGAAGCCGAGCATGCCGAGCTTCGAGAAGGACACCGCCCACGGGAACAGGAAGGCGACCTCGAGATCGAAGATGATGAACAGGATCGACACCAGGTAGAAGCGGATGTCGAACTTCATGCGGGCGTCGTCGAACGAGTTGAACCCGCACTCATAGGCGGAAAGCTTTTCCGGATCGGGGTTGCGATAGGCCACCAGGAAGGGGGCGATGATGAGCGCCAGACCGACGATCATCGCCACGGCGATGAACAGCACGATAGGCAGATATGAACTCAGGAGTGCGCTCATGCGGCGGCTTTCCTTCGGCGGGGCAGTTCACTTTGATTACAGCAACGAACTCTAATGCGGAAGCGTGACAGTTTAACCGCTGAACCGTTTTAAGGGGGCCCATGCTGCAACGCGGCGAGGGTTAGCGCAGCGGTTTCGGTGACGCAAGTCAAACCTTGTTCAAATCGCGACCCTGGACGCCATATCGGAAGAAACTGGTCCGATCCGCTCCTGTTTGATTTCCTTCGCTTTTTACTCCACTTTTCTCTGCTGACATATCTCCCGCCATTTGCCTGCTAGCATGGCCGGAATCACCGGCTAAAAATCCAACGGACGATCGGGGCAAGGACAGCTTGATGAAGGAGAAACTCTCGCTCGCCATGGCCAGGCGCATCGCGCTCGGGGCACAGGGGTTCAACGACCCTCGTCCCGCAGGGGTTCCGGATCGCCGTCACCTTGCGCGTGTGCTTTCGCGGACCGGCCTGCTGCAGATCGATTCCGTAAGCGCGGTGGTGCGCGCCCATTACATGCCGCTTTATTCGCGCCTCGGGCCTTATCCGCTTGCGCTGCTCGACAACGCCGCGGTCACGCGCAAGCGCGCGGTCTTTGAATACTGGGCGCATGAGGCATCGTTCCTGCCTGTCGAGACCTACCCGCTGATGCGCTGGCGCATGCAGCGCGCCGAGCAGGGCGACGAGATGTATCTCGGCCTGGCGAAATGGGGCCGCGAGCGCAAGGAGATGATCGACGAGATCTATAGAGAGGTCGCCGATCGCGGTCCGATCGCCGCCTCCGACATCGAGGGTCACAAGGGCAATGGCGGCTGGTGGGGCTGGAGCGAGGCCAAGCATGCCTTCGAATGGCTGTTCTGGGCCGGCCGCATCACCACCGCCTACCGGCGCGGCTTCGAACGCTGTTACGACCTGCCCGAGCGCGTTTTGCCGCAGGCCGTGCTCGACCTGCCGGTGCCCTCGGTCGAGGAGGCGCATCGCGAATTGCTGCGCATCTCGGCCCGCGCCCACGGCATCGCCACCTATGGCGACCTGCGCGACTATTTCCGGCTGGCGCCCGGCGACACCAAGGATCGCATCGAGGAACTGGTCGAAACCGGCGAATTGCAGCCGGTGAAGGTCGAAGACTGGGACAAGACCGCCTATCTTCACAAGGACGCGCGAATCCCGCGCCGGATTGAGGCTCGCGCCCTGCTTGCCCCCTTCGATCCCGTGGTCTTCGAGCGCACGCGCACCGAAAAGCTCTTCAATTTCCGCTACCGCATCGAGATCTACACGCCGGCCGAAAAGCGCCAATACGGCTACTATGTGCTTCCCTTCCTGCTAGGCGACCGCATCGTCGCCCGCGTCGATCTGCGCGCCGATCGCCCGGCCAGCGTGCTGCGCGTCCACGCTGCCTATGCCGAGCCCGACGCTCCCGCTGAAACGGCCGCCCAGCTCTTCGAGGAGCTGAAGCAGATGCAGGGCTGGCTCGGCCTGGAGGCGATCGAGGTGACGCCGGCCGGCGACCTCGGCCCGGCGCTGGCCGACATCGCGGTGTCGTAGCCGCGCGTTGACAGGCGCCTAGCCGTAAGCCTAAATCCGCCGCAGACGGTCTTCTCCCGGCAAAGGGAGGAGCCAAGAGGGAATGCGGTGCGGGCCAAAAACCCAAATCCGCGGCTGTCCCCGCAACTGTGAGCGACGAGCCCCGGCCGAAAACCACTGGGATGTTCCCGGGAAGGCGGCATTCAGGGCGACGACCCGCGAGCCAGGAGACCTGCCGTCTGAGACTTTAAGTATCCGAATGCCCGGCGGGTTTTCCGGGCAAGGAGCCTGGTTTTGGATCGCAACGGCAGTTTCCCGGCAAACATCGCGGACATTTCGTCCGAGCCCGACGCGCTGGCAGGCGTGACCGTCATCGTCTGCTCGTCCTGCCGCGACGAGACCGGTTCCGATGCCCATCCGCGCGCCGGCTCGCAGTTGGCCGAAGATACGCGCCGTGCCGCCTCGGACGAGAACATCCGCATCCGCACCGTCGAATGCCTCGGCAACTGCAAGCGCCGGCTGAGCGCTGCGCTGCTGCGCGACGGCTGCTGGAGCTACATCTTCGGCGATCTGGAGACGACCAGCGGCGCCGACTTGGTCGCCGGCGCAAAGCTCTTCGCCAGGTCGACCGACGGCCTGATCCCCTGGCGCGGCCGGCCCGATTCCCTCAAGCGCGGCCTGGTTGCCCGCATCCCTCCCCTCGACATGCTGAAGGACTGACCATGACTGCTTCCGTTTCCCGCGTGCCCTGCACCGTCGTCACCGGCTTCCTCGGCGCCGGCAAGACGACGCTGATCCGCAACCTGCTTGAAAACGCCAAGGGCAAGCGGCTGGCGATCATCGTCAACGAATTCGGCGATGTCGGCATCGACGGCGAGATCCTGAAGGGTTGCGGCGTCGACACCTGTCCGGAGGAAAACATCGTCGAGCTCGCCAATGGCTGCATCTGCTGCACAGTCGCCGACGATTTCGTGCCGGCGCTCGACCAGATCCTATCCCGCACGCCCAAGGTCGACCACATCCTGATCGAGACCTCCGGCCTCGCTCTGCCGAAACCGCTTGTGCAAGCTTTTCAGTGGCCGACGGTGAAGAGCCGCGTGACGGTCGACGGCGTCGTTGCCGTGGTCGACGGCCCGGCGCTGGCCGACGGCCGCGTTGCCTCCGACATGGATGCGCTCCAGGCGCAACGCGCGGCGGACGACTCGCTCGACCATGACGACCCGGTCGAAGAGGTGTTCGAGGACCAGATCGCCTGCGCCGACCTGATCATCCTGTCCAAGAGCGACCTGATGGATGCGGCGGGCTCTGAGCGCGCCAACGCCGTCATCGGCGAGCATGTGGCGCGCGCCGTGAAAATCGTGCCGAGCGCGCAGGGCAAAGTCGATCCTTCGGTGCTGCTCGGCCTCGGCCTCGCCGTCGAGGACGACATCGAGAACCGCAAGACCCATCACGACGACGAGCTCGACCATGAGCATGACGATTTCGATTCCTTCGTCATCGACATCCCGTCGATCGCCAATCCGGACGAGCTGGCAAAGCGCGTCGCCCTTGCCGCCGAGCAGGAGAACGTGTTGCGTGTCAAAGGCTTCGTCGAGGTTGGCGGCAAGCCGATGCGGCTCCTGCTCCAGGCGGTCGGCCCGCGCGTCAATCACTATTACGACCGCGCCTGGACTGCCGAGGACGACCGCCGCTCGCGGCTCGTCGTCATCGGCCTCAAGGGGCTGAACCGCCCGGCGATCGAGCGTATCCTCGCCGGCTGAGGCCAATACGAGAGGCCGACCCGAACCGCTATGCATATCCTCGCCACCACATCCGCTTCGCTCGACGATCTCGCCGAGCCGATCGACCTCAGGCAGACGCCTGCGGATGTCGTGGCGCTGTCGTTCACCGACAGCGATCTCGCTGGCCTGGCCGCTGCTTGGAAGGCCGATGCCGCGCGGCTGCCCTCGATGCGGCTGGCAGCGTTGCGCGATCTTCGCCACCCGATGTCGGTCGACTTGTGGATCGACAGCGTCGCCCGCCACGCCAGGGTCGTCCTCGTCCGCATCCTCGGCGGCTATGACTGGTGGCGCTATGGCTGCGACCAGCTCGCCGCGGTGGCGCGCGAGCGCGGCATCAAGCTGGCGCTGCTGCCCGGCGAAAGCCATGACGAGGACCAGCGGCTGATCGAAGCCTCGACCCTGCCGCGTGCGGAGCTGGACGCTCTGCTCGGCTATTTCCGCGAAGGCGGCCCGGCCAATATGGCGGCGCTGGTGCGGAGACTGGCGCGGCTCGCAGGGTCTGAGGCGGCTGTGGCTGAGCCGGTCGGCGTGCCGAAGGCGGGGTATTATGAGCCGAGGCTGGGGGTTGTAGAAAAGCCTATCTTATCGAACGTTGGCGATCCTTCGCCCCCCTCTCTGTCCTGCCGGACATCTCCCCCTCAGGGGGGGAGATCAGCCTTCACCGGCGCCGGTGCCTGTTCATCAAGGGCGTCAAAAGAGCCATCTGCAACGTCAGCGATAGAGCCATCTGCAACGCCTGCGATTGGCGAAACCGTCGACGACAGAGCAATCTCCCCCCCAGGGGGGGAGATGTCCGGCAGGACAGAGAGGGGGGCGACGGAACTCGACGTCGACAATTTCGCCGTCGTCCCCATCCTCTTCTACCGCTCAATGCTGCTGGCGGCAGACGTAGCGCCGATCGATGCGCTGGTCGACGCACTACGCTCGCAGGGCATCGCGCCCGTGCCAATCTTCGTCTCCAGCCTGAAAGACCCGGCATCTCTCGCCTTTGTCGAAGCCGCCCTCGCCGCGCTGAACCCGGCCGCGATCGTTACCGCCACGGCATTCGCCTCCGGCGCCGAGCCCGGCGCCGAAACGCTCTTCGACCGCGCCGGCGTGCCGGTCTTCCAGGTCATCGTCGCCACGACGAGGCGCGAGGTCTGGGAGAACAACCAGCGCGGCCTGGCGCCCGCCGATCTTGCCATGCATGTCGTGCTGCCCGAGCTCGACGGCCGCATCCTGGCCGGCGCGATCTCCTTCAAGGGCGAGGTCGAGACCGACCCGGCGCTGGCTTTTCGCGCCTTCGCCAACCGGCCTGAGACGGATCGCGTTGCGCAAGTCGCCAGACGCATCTCGGCGTTTATTCGCTTGCAACGGGCGGAGCGCGCCGAGCGCAAGCTTGCCATCCTGATCCCAGACTATCCGAGCGCGCCTGGCCGGACTGGCTATGCGGTCGGGCTGGATGTGCCTTCCAGTGTGCTTGCCATGCTGCATGACCTGAAGGAACAGGGCTATGCGGTTGACGGGATTCCGCAATCGCCGCGCGCGTTGCTGGATGCGCTGGAGGCGGGTGGGCAGGGCCGCCTCTCCGTAGAGGACTACTTCGCCTTTTCGGCCGAACTACCCCGGGCAGCGCACGATGCAATAGAGGCCGCGTGGGGCAAGGCAGAAAGGAAAGGTTCGAGCAAGGCGCCCCCCTCTGTCCTGCCGGACATCTCCCCCACTTGGGGGGAGATTGGCAGTTCCTCCGCCGGCTTTCCCCCTGCGAAGTCAGAGATTGGCGAAATCGACGGCGCGAGCCTAATCTCCCCCCTTATGGGGGAGATGTCCGGCAGGACAGAGGGGGGCGCGACAGAACGCGAGCCTTCGCAGCTAGCGCACGAAGCCCACTTCCCTTTCAACGCCGCGACCTTCGGCAACGTCACCGTGGCGCTCGCCCCCGACCGCGGCCGTTCCGCCGATCGCCGCGCCGATTACCACGACCCGACGCTCCCCCCGCGCCACGAACTGATTGCCTTCGGCCTCTGGCTGCAGAAATCGCTCGGCGTCCACGCCATCGTCCATGTCGGCGCGCATGGCACGCTGGAATGGCTGCCGGGCAAGACGGTCGCGCTTTCCGACAATTGCTTTCCTGAGATCGTCACCGGCTCGCTGCCGGTCATCTATCCCTTCATCGTCTCCAATCCCGGCGAGGCGGCCCAGGCCAAGCGCCGCATTTCCGCGGTCACGCTCGGCCATCTGCCCCCGCCGTTGACCGGCGCCGGCCTCGACGAGGCGCAACAGAAGCTGGAGCGGCTGGTCGACGAGTATGCCCAGGCCGATGGCTTGGATCGCCGCCGGCGCGACCGACTGGCAAAGCTGATCGTCGAGACGGCGCGAAAGACCGGACTTGCCTCGGAAGCCGGCGTCGCCAAGACCGATCAACCCGACGAAGCGCTGCGGCGCATCGACGCCTGGCTCTGCGACCTCAAGGATTTCGCCGTCAAGGACGGGCTGCATGTCTATGGCCGCGCGCCGGAAGACGAGGCAGATCCGCTGCGCCGGCAAAGCGCGGCGGACGAGAAAGCCAACCTTCTCGCCGCGCTCGACGGCCGCCATATCAAAGCGGGTCCCGCCGGCGCGCCGGCGCGCGGCCGCTCCGATGTCCTGCCCACCGGCCGCAACCTCTTCACCTCCGATCCGCGCACCATGCCGACGCCGACCGCCTATGATCTCGGCCAGGCGGCGGCGGAAGAAGTGGTGCGCAGCTATATGCAGAGCCATGGCGACTGGCCGCGCTCGCTGGTCATCAATCTCTGGGGCTCGGCCTCGCTGCGCACCGGCGGCGAGGAGATCGCGCAAGGTCTGGCGCTGATGGGCTGCCGTCCGCAATGGGATGCCGCCACCGGTCGCGTCACCGGCATCGAGGTGCTGCCGCCGGCGGCGCTCGGCCGGCCGCGCGTCGACGTCACCTGGCGCATTTCTGGCCTGTTCCGCGACATGTTCCCAACCCAGATCGCGCTGATCGACGCTGCCGCCAACGCCGTCGCCGGCCGCGACGAGGACGATACGGAGAACCCACTTGCAGCGGCGACACGCGCCGAGGGCAAGATCAGCCCGCGCATTTTCGGCACCTCCCCCGGCACCTATGGCGCCGGTGTCGAGGATCTGCTCTCGCGCGGCGAATGGGGCGCGCGCGAGGAGATCGGCCGCGCCTATCTCGACGCCACTTCGCACGCCTATGGCGGCGCCGACGGCGAGGCGATCTCGGCGCCCGGCGCCTTCGAGGGCCGCGTCGCCGAGGCCGACCTGCTCGTCCACACCGGCGACGATCCGGGCCGCGATATCCTCGAAGGCTCGGCCGATGTCGCCTTCATCGGCGGCTTTTCGGCCGCACTTGCAGCGCTTGGCCGCAACGCCGACGTTATTGTGCTCGACACCACCGACCCGCAGAAGCCGAAGCCGCGCTCGGTCGGCGAAGCGGTTTCGCGCGTGGTGCGGGCCCGCGCCGTCAACCCGCGCTTCATCGCCGGCCAGATGCGCCACGGCCCGCGCGGTGCCTCGGAATTCGCCGAAACAGTCGACCGTCTGGTCGGCTTCGCCGAGACCACGCATGCCATTTCCGGCGCGCTGATCGAAGCCGTGCATGACGCCTATGTCGGCGATCCGGACGTTCGCGCCTTCCTGCTGCGCGAGAACCCGGCGGCGGCGAAAGTTATCGCCGAGCGCTTTCTCGCGGCCCGGCGGCGAGGCCTCTGGCATCCTCTCAGGAATTCCATCGACGACGATCTCGCTGACTTGATCGCCGAAGCCGAAACAAACGAGGTGGCGGCATGAATGCCTTTTCGCGCCGCGGCGCCTGCCCTGCACTCAGCGCGCCGATGCAGACTGGCGATGGGCTTTTGGTGCGGCTCAATCCAGTCACTGGAGGACTTGCGCCAAACTTGCTGATCCGATTAGGCGAATCCGCCCTGCGCCACGGCAATGGCATCATGGAAGTGACCGCGCGCGGCAGCCTGCAGATCCGCGGACTGAGCGCGGAAAGCGCGCGGATGCTGGCGGCTGAGGTGGATGCGCTTGGTATTGCGGTGCGCACCGGCGTTCCGGTGGAGATCGGGCCGCTGGCGGGGATCGACCCTGAGGAGATTGCCGATCCTCGCCCGTTGGCCGAGCGGCTCAGGGCGGCGATCGAAGAAGCTGGGCTGACGGCAAGGCTGGGGCCGAAGGTGTCGGTGGTTGTTGATGGCGGCGGGCAGCTTACGATGGATACCGTGGCGGCCGATGTGAGGCTTGAGGCGGTGCGAGCCGGCGAGGATGTTCGTTGGGCCGTATCGGTTGCCGGCGACGGAAGCAGTGCAAAGCCGCTAGTCACTGCCGATGCGGATGCTGCGCGCGACATTGCCGTGGCGGCACTCCGGATGGTTGCTGAGAAAGGCCGCGAGGCGCATACCCGCGATTTGTCGGAGCGGCAGTTGGCCTCTCTCGCAGGTTGGCGTTCCTTCGCGCCCCCCTCTGTCCTGCCGGACATCTCCCCCACAAGGGGGGAG
>NZ_SUGA01000021.1 GCF_004963255.1 Mesorhizobium sp.
CGCCTCCGACCGTGGCCACGTCCTGCTTCTCCCGACCGGCTACTACATCGCCGGCGGCGCGCTGGCCGTCGCCATCAGCTTCCTCGTCCTGGCGCTGCTGCCGCCCGCCGCCCTCGACCGCTTCTGGCGCCGGCGCTTGACCCTGTTCACCTTCGGCGATGCTCCGCGCGCGCTCGTCAGCTTGATTTCCTTTGCCGGCTTCATACTTCTCGTCGCCGCCGGCTTTCTCGGCAGCCGCGACCCGCTCTCCAACCCCGTCCCCTTGGTGATCTGGACGCTGCTCTGGCAAGGCTTCACGCTGCTGCAGGGCTTGCTCGGCGATCTCTGGTCGTGGCTCAACCCATGGTACGGGCCGTGGCGTGTCGCCTCTCGCGTCTTCGGCCTTCCTGCGGACGATGAAAACCGATCGCGCCTGCCCAACTGGCTCGGCTACTGGCCGGCCTTCGTGCTGTTCTTCGCCTTCGCCTGGTTCGAGCTGATCGATCCCGCCCCCGACGATCCGGCCCGCCTCGCCTTTGCCGCCGGCCTCTACTGGCTGGCAAGCTTCGTCGCCATGCTCGTCTTCGGCTACGACGCCTGGAGCAAACGCGGCGAATTCCTGACGGTTTTCTTCTCGATGGTTGCCCGCTTCGCGCCTGTCGAGCGCCTTGAAGGCCGCCTCTCCCTCTGCTGGCCCGGCGCCAAGCTGCTTGCCGCCGAGCCGCTGCCGCTGAGCGGCACGGCCTTCCTCCTGCTGGCGCTGTCGTCAGTATCCTTCGACGGCCTGTCGAAAACCTTCTTCTGGCTTGGCCTGTTCGGCATCAATCCGCTGGAATATCCCGGCCGCACCGCGCTGATCGGCATCGGCAGTTTTGGCGTGGTGCTCACCTTCGTCTTGCTGGCGGCGGTGTTCGCCCTGGCCGTCTTTCTCGGCCAACGCCTCGTCGGCGAAGATCATTCTTTCGGCGAGGCAGCCGGCCTGCTGGTCTGGTCGATCGTGCCGATCGCGCTTGCCTACCACATCGCGCATTACCTCACCGTGCTTCTGGTCGACGGCCAGTTTGCACTGGTCGCGCTCTCCGACCCGTTCGCGCTCGGCTGGAATCTGTTCGGAACCGCCAATAGGATGGTCGAAGCGGGCGTCGTTGCTGGCGCTCAGTCGGCCTGGTGGCTGTGGAACATCCAGGCCGGCGTCATCATCGCCGGGCATGTGCTGGCAGTGCTCGTCGCGCATGGCCTTGCCTGGCGGCTCCACAAACAGCCGTCGCGCGCAGCGCTCAGTCAATTGCCACTCACCTTGCTGATGATCGCCTACACGATCTTCGGCCTTTGGTTGCTTGCCACGCCGACCGCCGGATGACACAAAGCGTGCCAATGATGCCGTCGGGTAAAGCTCGCTTGCCAGGCCAAAGCTTTGGTGATTTAGTTTGTACACATGCAATTTTCGCGTCCTCCAGGCAAGGAGGATCGAGCCGCCTTATCGCTGGTCAAGACTGAAAAAAACAGGGGAACCGACATGGCTGACAAGAACGGATTTTTCGACCTCTCCAAGACGACGCTGTCGCGCCGCACCGCGCTGAAGGGCATCGCCGCCGGCGCGGGCCTTGCGCTAGCGCCCGGCTTCGTGCGCTACAGCCAGGCGCAGAGCTCGGCGCCGATCAGAATAGGCTTCCAGTCGCACCGCACCGGCATCGGGGCCGCCTATGGCCGCTGGTACGAGAAGACAAGTGCTGCCGCCGTCAAGGCGATAAACGACGCCGGCGGCATCAGCGGCCGCAAGGTCGAGCTGGTGATCGAGGATGACGGCACCGATCCGGCGCGCGGCGCCGAGGTGGTCAACAAATTCGCCAAGCAGCACAAGACCGACATCGTCTTCGGCACTTTGTTCTCGCATGTCGTGATCGGCTCGGCGCCCGCCGCGGGTGAGAACAAGATCCCCTATTTCGTGGTCAGCGAAGGCCACCACGTCGCCTCCACCAAGCTCAACCGCTACGTCTTCCAGCCCGGCATCACCGACGTGAAGAGCCAGATCCAGTCCATGGCGCCATGGATCGCGGCGAACGCCGGCAAGAAGGTGACGCAGATCTTCCCCGACTTCGCCTTCGGCTACGATCATCGCGACTACCTGCCGCCGGCGCTGAAGGCGCAAGGCGCCGACGTCATCGCCCAGATCGCCATCCCGCCGACGGAATCTTCCTTTACCAAATACTTCCCGCAGATCCCGGCCGAGACCGAGGTGATTTACCACGTCATGGTCGGCCCTGCGGTGCTCACCTTCGTCAAGGAACTCGGCGAGTTCTACGGTTCGCAGAGGCCGCAGCTTTTCGGCTTCATGGATTCGCTTGAGGCCGTCGACATCAACAGCCCCGGCCTCGAATTCCTCGACGGCAGCCATTTCTGGGAAGGCTCGCCGCGCTACGCGCAGCCCGATGATTCCGCCGCGCAGAAGGCCTATCGCGCCGCCGTCGGCATCGACGACAATGGCGCCGCGGTCGGCGATCCCAAGGACATCTCCACCGCATCGCACATGTTCGGCTGCTGGGAAACGCTCTACGTCGTCAAGAAGGCGATGGAAGATGCCGGCTACAAGGGACCGGAGGACCGCGCCAAGCTGGTCGAGGCGACCGAGGCGCTGAAGGAATTCGCCGAGGGACCGGAACATCCGCAGGGCCCGAAGACCTTCAACGGCAAGATTCACCAGTGTTTCGGCATCCAGAACATCTCCAAGGTCGAAGGCGGCAAGCTCAAGGTCGTGCACAAGACCAAGATCGAGGACGGCCTCTACGAGCCGGAAGGGGATTATACGACGCAGGCGCTGTAGGCGCCTTACCCTCCCCCTTTGTGGGGAGGGTCGGCGAACTGGCTTCGCATTTCGCGAAGCCAGTGAGACGGGGAGCGGGCCGCGATGGCCCTTGCCCCACCCCCCACCCGACCGCTACGCGGTCACCCTCCCCACAAGGGGAGGGCAAGGGCGCCCTGATGCATTTCGGACCCCACCTCCTCCTTGCCGTCCTTGAAGGCCTGGTCACCTCCGCCGTGCTGGCGCTGACGGCGCTCGGCCTGTCGCTGGTGTTCGGCGTCATGCGCATCGTCAATGTCGCCCATGGCGAATTCTTCATGCTGGGCGCCGTGCTCGCCTGGGCGATCTCGACGGCGATTTCCGGCCACCCGGCCATCGGCTTTGTGGCAGCACTTGTGATCGCGCCCTTGCTGGTCGGGCTGGTCGCGTTTCTCGCCGAATGGCTGGTGCTGCGGCGGCTGAATTACAATCCCGAAAGCACCATCGTCGCCACCATCGGCATGCTCTACATCATCCAGCAGCTGGCGCTCACCTTCTACGGGCCGGAAGCGCGCCCGGTTGAGCCGCCTTTCAGCTACCGCATCCTACTGCCGTGGTTCGGCTATTCCGGCTACAAGCTGTCGGTGGTTGCCGCTTCCACCGTCCTGCTCGTGATCACCTGGCTGGTGCTGACCCGCACCAAGATCGGCCTGATCATGCGCGCCACCCAATATGACCGCGAGACGGCGCAGGCCTTCGGCATTCCGGTCGAGCGCGTCTATGCCGGCGTCTTCGCCATCGGCGCCATGCTGGCCGCGATCGCCGCGGTGCTGATCGTGCCGATCAGCCAGGCGCATTATCTGATGGGGCAGGACCCGCTGCTGCTCTCCTTCATCGTCGTCATCATCGGTGGCCTGGGATCGCTCCGCGGAACCGTCGTCGCCGCCGTCCTGATCGGCCTCTCCGACGGCATCATCTCGATGTTCTTCTCGCCGACGCTCGCCAAGATCATCGCCACGCTGGTGGTCGCCATGGTGCTGGTGTTCCGGCCGCAGGGCCTGTTCGGGACCGCGCCGCGATGAGGGATGCTTCGCCGGCAAAGACCTACGCCCTGCATATCGGCGTCATCATGCTTTTGTTCGCGCTGAACTTCATCATGCCGGATTACCATCAGGGCCTGTTTGCCCGCATCATGGCGCTGGCGGTCTTTGCCATGGGCTACAACCTGCTCTTCGGCTATGTCGGCCTGCTCAGCCTCGGCCACGCCATGTTCTTCTCGGCCGGCCTCTATGGCGCGGGCCTGACCGTCTACCATCTCGGCTGGGGCGTGCCGGAAGCCTTAGTCGCCGGTATTGCCTGTGGCGCGCTGCTCGCCCTGGTCATCGGCTTGCTGGCGCTGCGCACCTCGGGCGTGGCCTTCATGATCGTCACCATGATGTTCGCCCAGGTCTTCTATCTGATGATCCTCTATTTCGCCGCCTGGACCGGCGGCGACCAGGGACTGGTCATCCAGCAGGCATCCCGGGTGATCGCGATCGGCGGCGTCTCGTTCGACCTGACCGATCCGACGGTGCGCTACATGGGCGCGCTGGCGCTGTTCTCGGTCGTGCTGCTCATCACGCTCGCCCTTGTCCGCTCCCGCTTCGGCCGTGTGCTGGTCGCCATCCGGGAGAACGAAGAACGCACGAAGATGCTTGGCTATGACACGGTCGCCAACAAGCTGGTCGCGGTCGTCGCCTCCGGCGCCATCTGCTCGGCGTCGGGCGCCGCCTATGCGCTGCTGTTCGGCTATGTCGGATCGAATTTCGCGTCGATCCAGTATTCCATCCTGCCGCTGCTTTGGGTGCTGCTCGGCGGCGCCGCGACCACGCTCGGTCCGCTCATCGGCACCCTGTTCATGTATTATGTCACCGACATCACCAGCGGCTTCACCTCGGCCTATCTGCTGATCGTCGGCGTGGCGCTCATCCTGCTCGTCCTGTTTGCCCCGAAGGGCATCATGGGCAGCATCCGCGAGCGCTGGCTGGGGTGGCTGCCATGACGCCGCTGCTCACCACCAAGGGTCTCTCGCGCCAGTTCGGCGGCCTGCGCGCCGTCGACGGCGTCGACTTCGCGCTGATGCCGGGCGAGATCCGCGCTGTCATCGGCCCCAACGGCGCTGGCAAGACGACGTTCGTCAGCCTGCTCTCGGGCCGCATCCGGCCATCGTCGGGTGCCGTTGTCTTCGACGGCGTCGACATCACCGCCATGCCGGCCTACCAACGGGTCAGGCTCGGCGTCGCCTACACGTTCCAGATCACCAGCGTCTTCGCCAACCTCACGGTCTTCGACAATGTCGCGCTGCCGGTGCAGCGCACGCTGACGGACGGCCGCACCAAGGGGCAGGTCAGGACCGGCGTCATGGCGGCGCTGGAGCGCACCGGACTTGCCGACCGCGCCGGCACGCTGGCCGCGCACCTTTCCTATGGCCATCAGCGTCTGCTGGAAGTGGCGATGGGCCTGGCGCTGAAGCCGCGCCTGCTCATCCTCGACGAGCCAACGCAAGGCCTTGCCGACAGTGAGATCGACAATTTCATCGCGCTGGTCCGCGGGATCGCCAGGGACGCGACGGTTCTTCTGATCGAGCACAACATGCCGGTCGTCATGGGACTCGCCGACCGCATCACCGTCTTCAATTCGGGCAAGATCCTCGCAGAGGGCACGCCGGGCGAGATCCGCGCAAACGGCGAAGTCCAGGACGCCTATCTCGGAGCGACCCATGGCTGACTCCGTTGGAACCAATGACGGATTGCTCACCATTGCCGGCCTCGACTGCTTCTATGGCGAGGTGCAGGTGCTCTACGGCCTCGACCTGGCCTTGAACAAGGGCGAGGTGCTGTGCCTGTTCGGCCGCAACGGCGCCGGCAAGACGACGACGCTGAAGGCCATCATGGGGCTGGTCCCGGCAGCAAGCGGCTCGATCAGATTGGATGGCAAGGAACTGACCGGGCTCGCCGCGCATGACGTGCCGAAGGCAGGCGTCGCCTATGTGCCGCAGGGCAGGCGCCTGTTCGCCGAGATGAGTGTGGCGGAAAACATCGAGATCGGTCTCATGGCGCGCGGCAAGGGCAAGCAGACGCGCGAGAACGTCCTCGATCTCTTCCCGCTGCTGCGCGAGCGGCTGAAGCAGCGTTCAGGCACGCTCTCCGGCGGCGAGCAGCAGATGCTTGCCATGGCCCGCGCGCTCTGCCTCGAGCCGCAGGTGCTGTTGCTCGACGAGCCGACCGAGGGCCTGATGCCGTCGATGATCGCCAGGATCCGCGAGACGGTGGCCAAGCTGCGCGAGCTCGGCGTCTCCACCATCCTGGTCGAGCAGCGCGTCGACGCCGTGCTCTCGGTCGCTGATCGGGTTTGCTTCATCGAGAACGGCCGCAACCGCGAGACGGTCGACGTCGAGGCGCTGCGGGCGGATCCCTCGGCGGTGCGAAGATATGTTGGAGTGGGCTGAGGTCCTGAAACTGCCGCAGCCTCGAAATTGGCGGGCGTGGCGACGATCAGGTTGTTCCTCGCCCCACGTAAAGTGGGGAGAGGTGGCTCGGCGAAGCCGAGACGGAGAGGGGAGCGCCCTACGAAAGCCCCCGCTCCGGCCGCTTCGCGGCCACCTCTCCCCCGCTTTGCGGGGGCGAGGAACCCAGGACAATGAAGGACAGCGCCAGTGTCCTTCGCTTCAGAAAAACAAAAACCCGGCAATCAAGAACGTCGGGATCAGCACAAGGCCGGACCACATCATATAGCCGAAGAAACCCGGCATCTTGAAGCCGCGATGCCTGGCGATGGCGAAGACCATGAAGTTCGGCGCGTTGCCGATATAGGTGTTGGCGCCCATGAACACCGCTCCCGCCGAGATCGCGGCCAGCGTCGAGGCTGCCTCAGTCATCAGGTGCTGGGCATCACCGCCGGCAAGCTCGAAGAACACCAGATAGGTCGGCGCGTTGTCGAGGAAGGAAGACAGCGCCCCGGTCAGCCAGAAATAGGCCAGATCGTTGGGCTGGCCGTCAGCGGAGGTGACAAGCGCCACCAGCGGCGCCAGCGCGCCGTCATGGCCGGCCCGCAGGATGGCGATGACCGGCACGATGCAGATGAAGATGCCGGCAAACAATTTCGCCACCTCGGCGATCGGGCCCCAGGTGAAGCCGTTGGCCTCGCGGTGGCTCTTGTAGGAGACCTTCAGCGACAGGAAGGCCAGCACCAGGATGATGGCGTCGCGCACCAGGTTCTGCAACTCGAGGCTGACGCCAAGGATTGGGATGCTGACGCCCGGCTTCCAACTCGCCGAAAGCAGGATCGCGCCGATCACGCCGGCGAGCAGCGGCAGGTTGGCCAGCCCGCGCAGGCGCACCTTTGTATCAGGCGTCGGGTCCTTGATCTTCGGCATGCCGGCTTCGCGGCGGTGCAGGACCAGATCAATCGCCAGGAACACTGCCAGCACCAGCCCGCCGACAAAAAGCGTGTCCGGCAGGATGTGCACCGTTGTCCAGAAGAAATCCACGCCGCGCAGGAAGCCGACGAACAGCGGCGGGTCGCCGAGCGGCGTCAGCGAGCCGCCGATGTTGGAGACTAGGAAGATGAAGAAGATCACCACATGGGCGTTGAACGGCCGGTTGTCGTTGGCGCGCAGCATCGGCCGGATCAGGATCATCGAGGCGCCGGTCGTGCCGATGACCGAGGCAAGCAGCGCGCCGATGAGCAGCAGCCCGGCATTTGTGAGCGGCGTGCCGTGGATGTTGCCGGCAAGCAGGATGCCGCCCGAGATGGTGTAGAGCGCGAACAACAGGATGATGAAGGACATGTATTCGGTGAGCAGCGTGTGCAGCACGGCCTCGCCTGCAGCGGGGATACCGAACGCGATCGCAAGCGGGACCACCGCCAGCGCCGCCCAGCCGGCGGCGATCTTGCCGTAATGATGTTCCCACAGGTGATGAAAGAGCAGCGGTCCGGTCGCGATCGACAGCAGCAGGCCGGCAAAGGGCAATCCCCACCAGAGCGACATGGCGGCGCCGGGCAGTTCATGGATTTCGGCGGCGAACGCCTGTGCTGGGAATAGTAGCAATACGGCAAGTGAAGCGAATGAGAAAAACCCCTTCGTCCGGCCGCCGCGCGCCTTCCCCTTCTCCCCTTGTGGGAGAAGGTGGATCGGCGCGTAGCGCCGAGACGGATGAGGGGTGTTCCAGCGGAGTGAGGCGCCGACGTTCCCTGGAGCACCCCTCATCCGTCGCCTTCGGCGACACCTTCTCCCACAAGGGGAGAAGGGGGAGCCCGCAATCCGGGTGAGGGGGAGCTTCCCCACAGGCCGATCAATCCGCCGAGTGGTCTTCGAGCGTCACGCCGGCTTCGCGCATGCGCTTCAGCATCGCCTCCACCGAGCCGTTGAGGTCGATGCCGCGGCAGGCGTCGAGCCGGACTGTCGTCTTGAAACCCTGCTTCACCGCGTCGAGTGCGGAAAAGGCAACGCAGAAATCGGTGGCGAGCCCGACCAGTGTGATCGTGTCGATGCCGCGCTCCTTGAGATAGCCGCCAAGGCCGGTCGGTGTCTTATGGTCGTTCTCGAAGAACGCCGAATAGGAGTCGATCGCTGTGCGGAACCCCTTGCGGAGCACCAGCTCGGCCTTGGTCCAGGCGAGCCCGGAATGGAAATCGGAACCGAGGCTGCCCTGGATGCAATGGTCCGGCCACAGCGTCTGCGGCCCGTAAGGCATCTCGATCGTCTCGAAGGGCTGTTTGCCCGGATGGCTCGAGGCGAAGCTCGAATGTCCGGCCGGGTGCCAGTCCTGCGTCAGGATCACATGATCGGTCCGCCGGATCAGGTCGTTGACCAAAGGCACGATCTCGTCGCCGCCGGCCACCGCCAGCGCGCCGCCTGGGCAAAAATCGTTCTGCAGGTCGATGACGATGAGCGCTTCGTCGGCCATGCGGTTCCCTCTCGTTTGGCCCCTCGTATTGGCTTGAGGCTCCAGTCCAAAGCCGCTGACGCGACCGGACACGGAACCTTGACCAGATGGGCGGCGGCGTCAACCTCCGGCACCATAACAATCGCGTTCAGGTCCTTGCCGCGCCAACTCCGGCTTTGACAATTCCGACCGGCCTGATATCATTTGCATACGAATGAATTTGACCGGTCTGGATACCGGCGGAAAATCCCAGGGCAAGGCGCTTTGGGCGGGCCAATCGGGGACGGCTCGTTTCTGGGAAGGTTCTGGAAGGCAGAGCGTGATCCGTTACGCGAAACCCACCACGGTCGACGAGGCGCTCGCTCTGCTTGGCGAGGATCGCTGGCGCATTCTTGCCGGCGGCACCGATTTCTACCCCGCCCAGGGCGCAAAACCTTTCCGGGACAACATCCTCGACATCAACGGCCTCGCCGAACTGCGCGGCATCGAAGAGACAGACGAATGCTGGCGGATCGGCGCCCGCACCACCTGGACCGATATTGTCCGTCACAAGCTGCCGCCTGCCTTCGACGCGCTGAAGGCCGCAGCACGCGAGGTCGGCTCGGTACAGATCCAGAATGTCGCCTCGGTCGCCGGCAATCTCTGCAACGCCTCGCCCGCCGCCGACGGCGTGCCTGCGCTGCTGACGCTCGACGCCGATGTCGAGTTGCGCTCCGCGCCTGCCATCCGCCATCTGCCGCTCGACGCGTTCGTCCTTGGCAATCGCCGCACGGCGCTGCAGCCGGGCGAGATGGTCACCGCCATTCGCGTGCCGAAGCGTTCCGCGGTCGGCAGCTCGGCCTTCGTCAAGCTCGGCGCGCGGCGCTACCTCGTCATCTCGATTGCCATGGCCGCGGCGCGGCTCGTGGTCGAGAATGGCGTCGTCGCCGAAGCGGTGATCGCGGTCGGCTCCTGCTCCGCGGTCGCCCGCCGCGTCGCCGGCGTCGAGGCGGCCCTGCGCGGGCGTCCGATCAACGAGGCGCTTGCCGACGCGGTGATGTCGGCGCCCATGGATGAACTGTCGCCGATCTCCGATGTGCGCGGCAGCGCCGAGTACCGGCAGGACGCGGCGCGCGAGATCGTTGCGCGCGCGGTGTGTGCCGCAATCGGCCTCGGCGAAAGCAAGGTGGCCGCATGAGCATGGTCCAACCCGGCATGGCACAGTCAGGCATGGAACGCACCGACATTGCCTTTGAGGTCAACGGTGCCTCCGTCAGCGTCTCCGTGCCGCCGGTCCGGCGCCTGTCTCAGGTGTTGCGCGACGAGTTGCGGCTGACCGGCACCAAGGTCGGCTGCGATGCCGGCGATTGCGGCGCCTGCACGGTGCTGGTCGACGGCAATCCGGTCTGCGCCTGCCTTGTGCCGGCGGCGTCCGTCACCGGCGCTTCCGTGACCACCGTCGAAGGCCTTGCCAATGGCAGGCTTTCGGCGCTGCAGGCCTCCTTCCTCGAACATGGCGCCGCGCAATGCGGTATCTGCACGCCCGGCCTGCTGGTCGCGGCCACCGCGCTTTTGGAACGCAACCCGACACCCAGCGAAGCCGAGACGCAGGATGCGCTGGGCGGCGTGCTCTGCCGCTGCACCGGCTATCGAAAAATCGTCGCGGCGGTGATGCAGGCCTCGCGGCATATGAACGGCATCGACCTTCGCCTGCCGGAGATGGGCCACGCGGTCGGTGCCTCGCCGATCCGGCTCGACGGCGTGCCGAAGGTCACCGGCGACGAGAAGTTCGGCGGCGATTCCTTCCCGACCGATGCGCTGTCTGTGCTGGTGGTCCGCTCGCCGCACTATCATGCCGGCTTCAGCTTCGGCGATCTCGATGCCTGGATCAAAGCGCATCCCGGCATCGCCGGAATCTTCACTGCTGCGGATATTCCCGGCAAGAACTGCTTCGGCGTCATCGGCCCCTTTGCCGACCAGCCGGCTTTGGCCGAAGGCGTTGTCCGTCTGCGCGGCGAGGCGGTGGCGCTTGTGGCGGGCGAGCGCGAGGCCATCCTCGACCTCGACCTGACGGATTTTCCGATCGCCTGGACCGAACTGCCGCATCTGCTGCAGCCGCGCGAGGCCAAGGCCGATGGGGCCGCGCTGATTCATAGCCACCGTCCGGCGAACCTTTTGACCTCCGGCTATGTCGAGCGCGGCGATCCGGAACGAGCGCTCGCCGCCGCCGCGGTCACCGTCTCCGGCGTCATCGAAACCTCCTTTGTCGAGCATGCCTATATCGAGCCGGAAGCCGGCTACGCTTATATGGAGGGCGACACGCTGGTCGTCGTCGCCTGCACCCAGGCGCCCTATATGGATCGCGACGACACGGCCAAGGTTCTTGGCCTTGCCGTCGACAAGGTTCGCATCGTGCCGACCGCCACCGGCGGCGGTTTCGGCTCGAAGCTCGACGTCTCGCTGCAGCCTCTCATCGGCCTCGTCGCGATGAAGACCGGGCGGCCGGCGGCGCTTGCCTACACCCGCAATGAATCGATGATGTCGACCACTAAGCGTCATCCGGCCGAGATGAAGGCGACCATCGGCGCTGATGCCGAGGGCCATATCACCGGCATGGTCTTCGAGGGCGATTTCAACACCGGGGCTTACGCAAGCTGGGGGCCGACGGTCGCCAACCGCGTGCCGGTGCACGCCTCCGGCCCTTATCTGACGCCAAACTACCGCGCCACAGGCTACGCCATTCATACCAACGGCCCGATCGCCGGCGCCTTCCGGGGTTTCGGCGTGCCGCAGGCCACCATCATGCAGGAAACGCTCTATGACGAGCTCGCCGGCAAGCTCGGTATGGACCGTCTGGATTTCCGCCTGAAGAACTGCCTGCGCGACGGCTGCGCGACCGTCACCGGCCAGCGCCTGGAATCGGGTGTTGGCATCGGCGAATGCCTGGAGCAGCTTCAGCCGCACTGGACGCGCGCGCTGGCCGACGCGGAAGCGTTCAACACCGCCAGCACGGCTAGCAAGCGCGGCGTCGGCGTCGCCTCCTGCTGGTATGGCTGCGGCAACACCTCGCTGCCCAATCCCTCGACCATCAAGGTCGGCATCTCGGTCTCGGGCGACGTCGTGCTGCATCAGGGCGCGGTCGATATCGGCCAGGGCTCCAACACCGTCATCACCCAGATCTGCGCCGACGCGCTCGGGCTGCCGCTGGACAAGTTCAAGCTGAAGAGCGCCGACACCGCCATCACGCCCGACGCCGGCAAAACATCCGCCTCGCGCCAGACTTTTGTAACGGGCAAGGCGGCGGAGAAGGCAGGCCGCGCCTTGCGCGAAAAAATCCTGCGCTTCGCCAACGTCTCGGAACAGGCGACGATTGCGCTCGACGGCGCGAACCTTTCCATCCGCGAAGGCGATGCCGCGCGGCGCATCGATCTGTCCGAGTTGAAGGTCGATGCCGACGGCATGGTGTTCGTCGCGGAAGAAACCTACGACCCACCCACACTGCCGCTCGACGCCAAGGGCCAGGGCAAGCCCTACGCCGTCTATGGCTATGGCGCGCAGATCGCCGAGCTCGAGGTCGATCTCAAGCTCGGCACCGTGAAGCTGATCAAGATCACCGCCGCGCACGACGTGGGCAGGGCGATCAACCCGGTGCTGGTCGAGGGCCAGATCGAGGGCGGCATCGCGCAGGGCATCGGCATGGCGCTGATGGAAGAATATATCCCCGGCCGCACTGAGAATTTGCACGATTACCTCATCCCGACCATCGGCGACGTGCCGCCGGTCGAGCACATATTGGTCGAGGTTCCGGATACGGAAGGACCCTTCGGCGCCAAGGGCCTTGGCGAGCATGTGCTGATCCCCACCGCGCCGGCGATCCTCAATGCCATCCGCCACGCCACAGGCGTCCTGGTCACCAAGGTGCCGGCGACGCCGAGCCGCATCCTGGCGGCGATCCGCGAGAAGGAGGCGCGCCGATGAGCGAGCTTGCCGAACGTTTCGAAACCCATGACCCCGGCGAGAAGCGGGTGGCGGAGAAGATCCGCTGCGATGCCTGTCCGGTCATGTGCTACATCGCCGACGGCCGCACCGGCGCCTGCGACCGCTACGGCAATGTCGGCGGCCGCATCGTGCGCATGGATCCGCTGACCATCCTCGACCATGCCGCCGAGACCGGCGGCGCGGTCGTGCCTTTCATTGCCGAGGGCGAGGCCTGGAACGGCGAGCTGGTCAACACCGGAAGGCGCTTCGTCACCGCGATCGGCGCCGGCACCACCTATCCCGATTATAAGCCGGCGCCCTTCATCGTCAGCCAGGAGGTCGAGGGCGTCGACCTCGTCACCGTCGTCACCGAAGGGATATTCTCCTACTGCGGCGTCAAGGTGAAGATCGACACCGACCGCCATATCGGCGACGAGACGGCGATCGTGCGCTCGCAAGGCGAGGCGATCGGCCATGTCACCACAGGCGAATACGGCTCGCAGATGCTGTCGCTCGGCGGCGTCCATCATTTGACCGGCGGCTCCAAGCAGGAAGGCCGCGCCACTTGCGACGCGCTGCTCAACCTGTGCAACCGCAAGCCGGTCGAGCTTACCATCGATGGCGGCGCGACGGTCATCGTCGAGGCCGGCAAGCCGCCGGTCATCGACGGCAAGGTCGAGCACCGCATGCGGGTCGGCTGCGGCTCGGCCACCATCGGCATGTTCGCCACGCAATGGCGCGGCCTGGTCGACGAGGTGGTGGTGGTCGACGACCACATCACCGGCGTCGTCTCCGAGCATCAGGCCGGCAAGGTGCTGGGCTGGGAAGACACCGGCATAAAGATCATCGGCCGACGTTCGACGCCCGGCCGCTATTTCAAGGTCTCGGAGCCCGGCCTCGGCTGGGGTGGCACTACGATCTCCGACCCGCTGTCGATCCTCGGCGATTGGAACGCCAAGAAGGGCGCACGTCCCGGCCTGTCGCTGCTGATGGTGTCGACCACCGGCGAGCAGTTCGCCTATTACGAGCTGGACGACGCGTTGAAGCCGGTCCAGAAGCCATTTCCTGAGCGGCTGCAAAAGTCCGTCGGCCTGATCGAGGACAATTGCGAGCCGGCGCTCTGCACAGTTCTGTTCATCGGCGGCGCCGGCGGCTCGCTGCGCGCCGGCGTAACCGAAAACCCGGTCAATCTCACCCGCTCGGTGCAGGGCCTGAGAACCTACGTGACGGTGGGCGGCGCGCCGGTCTATGTCTGGCCGGGCGGCGGCATCACGCTGATGGTGGACGTCACCCGCGTGCCGGAAGGCGCCTTCGGCTACGTGCCGACGCCGGCTCTGGTCGCGCCGATCGAGTTCACCATGCGCCGCGACGATTATGTGCGGCTCGGCGGCTACGAGAATGAGATCCGCAGCGTCGAGGATATCCTCGCCAAGGGCGGCGAGTATCTCAACCCGCGCCGCGGCACCGGCGCGCCGATCAACAACCCCTGGCCGCCGCTGGCGCAGCTGCGGCGCGCAGCGGCGAATGGTGCCGGCTGATGAACGGCCCGCAGGCGCATTGGCTTGCCGACGGACGGCGGCTCCATCTCAACCATGGGCCGATCGACCTCATCGTTGAAGCCTTTGGCTCTGACGACGAGCGTCGCGCCGCCTACGAGCAGGCGGTCGCACGCTTCCAGACGATCCTGATGGAGCTGGTCGAAGAGCTTCCGGAATTGCGCCTGCCGGCCTTCTTCCTGGCGCCGCGCGATTTCGCCGGGCCGACGGCGCGCCGCATGGAAGCAGCCGTCATGCCATTGGCGGAATGCTTCATCACGCCGATGGCCGCCGTTGCCGGTTCGGTAGCCGACGAAATTCTTGCCGCGATGCTCGCTGGCCGCCGGCTCGACCGCGCTTACGTCAACAATGGCGGCGACTGCGCCCTCTATCTCGGCAGGGAACAGTCGATGACGGTGGCGATCGCCGGCACCGGGAACGGCATGGCCGATCGCGTCGGCATCCGCGCCGAGGATGGCGTGCGCGGTGTTGCCACCAGCGGCTGGCGCGGCCGGTCGTTTTCGTTCGGCATCGCCGATGCCGTCACCGTTCTCGCGCCGACCGGCGCCGAGGCCGATGCGGCGGCAACGCTGATTGCCAACGCCGTCGACCTGCCTGGTCACCATGCCATCGCGCGCGTTCCGGCGCGCGACCTGGCGCCCGACAGCGATCTCGGAGAGCAACTGGTGACGCAGAGCGTCGGCGCGCTTTCGCCGGGCGACATTGCCCGGGCGCTGGACAATGGCCTCGCCGTCGCCGAAGATTTTCGCCGGCGCGGCCTGGTCGCGGCCTCGGCGCTGTTTCTGGCGGGCGAGGCCCGCATCAGCGGTTCAGTGGCGCTCACCGCGCCCAACAAGCGTCAAGCGAAGGAAACTGCCCATGCCTGACTTTCCGATCCGCAAGGTCGCGGTCTTGACCGAAGAGATTTTCCACGACGGCGGGCCCGTGGCCAAGCAACCGCGCCTGCGTGCAGCCGCCCTTGCCGTGGTCAAGAACCCCTTTGCCGGCCGCTATGTCGAGGACCTGCAAGGCGCGATGGAAGATTTGAAGCCGCTCGGGCTCCTGCTCTCCGACAGGCTGATCGCGGCGCTCGGCGGCGATGTGAAGAAGATCGACGGCTACGGCAAGGGCGCCATCGTCGGTTCCGCCGGCGAGCTTGAACACGGCGCGCTGTGGCACGTGCCCGGCGGCTATGCCATGCGCGAGCGGCTCGGCGACGCCAAGGCGATCGTGCCGTCGGCCAAGAAGGTCGGCGCGTTCGGCTCGAGGCTCGACGTGCCGCTCGGCCACATCAACGCCGCCTATGTGCGCAGCCATTTCGACGCCATGGAGGTCGGCATCAGCGACGGCCCGCGTCCCGACGAGATCCTGTTCTGCCTCGCCATGACCTGCGGCCCGCGCGTCCACAACCGCATGGGCGGCCTTGCGGCTGAGGACATCAAGGCATGGGACGGCCTCAGATGAGCGGCGAGGACAATCTGCTGCGGCTGGTCGAGGCCGAGGACGGCGACGAGAACAACTACCATCTGCAGGATCAGGTCGGCTTCATCCTGCGCAAGGCACATCAGCGCCATGTCTCGATCTTCGCCTCGCATATCGGCGATCTGACGCCGCCGCAATTCGCGGCTTTGGCCAAGCTTTACGACATCGGCGAGACCTCGCAGAACCAGCTCGGAACGCTGATCGCCATGGACGCGGCCACCGTGAAGGGCGTCATCGACCGGCTGAAAGCGCGGGGGCTGGTCGAGGTCTCCAAGCACGAGGTCGACAAAAGGCGGCTGCTGGTCAATCTGACGCCGGAAGGCCGCCAGGCGATCGAGCGGCTGATCCCGCTTGCCCGCGCCATCACCGAGGAGACCCTGGCGCCGCTGACGGCGAAGGAGGCCGCGACGTTTTTGCGGCTGCTGGCGAAGCTGGCGTAGAGCGTCCTCTCGGTCAGTGACCAGCGCGAGCGATCCTTCGCGCCCCCCTGTCCTGCCGGACATCTCCCCCACGAGGGGGGAGATTGGCGGTTTCGGCGCTGGCATCTTTCTGCAACACTGGTGATTGGTGAAAGCGGCGGTGACATCTGATCTCCCCCCTTGCGGGGGAGATGGCCGGCAGGCCAGAGGGGGGCGCTGTCCCGCCGGCGCCTCTATCCGTGCTTCTCAGGCGCCGCGGTCCGGTCGATTGCCGATCCATCCGCTGAAGGAACAACCCCGAACATCTCCCTGGCCTGTTCGGCCGTATAGTACCCCAGCCGAACATCCTCCGCGACCAACCGCGCGTCCCGCTCGCGCGGATCGCCGTAGCCGCCGCCGCCGGGCGTGCCGACGCGGACGCGGTCGCCGGCCTTGAGCGCGATGTCCTGTTCCTTGGAAAGATGCGGCGGCACATGCGCTTCGCCGCCTCGGAACACAGTCACGCTGTTCGGCGCGCCGTCCCTGCCGCCGAGCGCGCCCTGCGGCCCGAAGCGGCCGTGATCCATGACGAAGGACGCGCGTGCCTCGCCGCGCAGGATCTCGACCTCGTAGGCGAGCCCAAAGCCGCCGCGATGTTTGCCGGCGCCGCCCGAGCCTTCGCGCAGCGCATAGTGCCGGTAAAGCACCGGAAAAGCCTGCTCCATGATCTCGACCGGCGGCGATTTCGAGATGCCGATGGTCGAGCAGCCATTGCTCAAGCCGTCATGGCCGGCATTGCCGCCATAGCCGCCGCCCGAGATCTGGTACATCACATAGTCTCGGCCACGCGCCGGATCGTTGCCGCCGAGCGCGAAATTGCCGCTGGAGCCGGCGGGCGCCGCCGTTACTTTCTCCGGCAGCGCCTGCACCATCGCGGCGAACACCGCCTCGGCAATGCGCTGCGAGACCTCCGCCGCGCATCCCGAAACCGGGCGCGGATACTTCGCATCGAGGAACGTGCCCTCCGGCCGCTTGACGGCGAGCGGCTCGAAGGCGCCGGCACTGATCGGTACTTCCGGGAAGATGTGACGCATGGCGAGGTAGACCGACGACAGCGTCGTCGCCAGCACGCTGTTCATCGGTCCGGCGCAAGGTTTTGAGGAGCCGGCAAAGTCGAAGGTCAGCGTATCGCCCTTTTTCTCGACGGCGAGGTTGATGGTCAGCGGTTCGTTCACCACTCCGTCGGAATCGACGAAGGCCTGCGAGCGGTAGACACCGTCCGGTATGACGGCGATCGAGGCGCGCATCTGCTCGGCGGCGCGGCGGCGCAGTTCGGCGATCGCCTCAACGACGGTTTCATCACCGTAACGATCGAGGATTTCATTGAGCCTGTCCTGGCCGATCAGCAATGCCGCCGCCTGCGCGCGGATGTCGCCGATGCGCTGGTCGGCGACGCGGATGTTCGAGCAGATGATCGCGTAGATCTCGGGATCAAGCACGCCCTTCTTGAACAGTTTCACCGGCGGCAGCCGCAGGCCCTCCTGCTCGACTGCGGTGGCCGAGGCCGAAAACCCACCTGGCACCGAGCCGCCAATGTCCGGCCAATGTCCAGTGTTGGACAGCCAGCAAAAGATCTTGCCGCCGCGATAGACCGGCATGACGAAGCGCACATCCATCAGATGCGTGCCGCCGAGATAAGGGTCGTTGACGATGTAGATGTCGCCCGGTTCGGGCGCCAGGCAGCGGCCATCGGCGATCATCTCGATCACCGTCCTGGTCGAATATTGCATCACGCCGACGAACACCGGCAGGCCCTGACTGCCTTGCGCGATCAGCGAGCCGTCGACCGCCGAATAGATGCCGTCCGAGCGGTCATTGGCTTCGGCGATCACTGGCGAGAAAGCGGCGCGCGAGAAAGTCAGGTCCATCTCGTCGCAGACCTGCTGCAGCGCCGCCTGCAGCACCGAAAGCGTGATCGTGTCGAGCTTTGCCATCTCAAGCCTCGCCGATGTCGATGATGATGTTGCCGTCGGCGTCCGAGCGCGCCCGGTCGCCGGGTTCGAGCACCGTGGTGGCGTCCATCTGCTCCAGGATCGCAGGCCCTTCGATCACGGCGTCGAGCGGCAGCTTTTCGCGGGCATAGACCGGCGTGTCGTGCCAGGTGCCGTGATACCAGACCGGGCGGATCTCGCGCCGCGCCTCCACGAGCGTCGCCGCGCGGCCCGCCGGGTCGATCAGCCGCGACAGGTCGATCTGCGGCCGCACGCCGGTAACCGAGGTGTTGAGGTTGACGAGATTGGCGCGGATTTCCGGCAGCTCAACCTTGAAGCGCGCGAAATAGGCTTTCTCGAACAATTGCTGCAGCGTTTCTCGTGAAACCGAGGACGACGGCAGCGGCACATTGATGATGTGCGTCTGGCCGACGAACTGCATGTCGGCGGAATGCGTGACGCGGATCGCGTCTGGCTTCACCGCTTCCTTGGCGATCAGCGCCTCGCCTTCGTTACGGTGCCGTTCCAACATCTCACGAAGCGCAGCCTCGTCGAGCAGCTTCACCGGCTGGTTGATCGTATTGACGAAGTCATGCCGCAGATCCGCGACGACGCAGCCGAGCGCATTGGTGATGCCGGGGCGCGCCGGCACCAACACTCTGGGCAGGCCGAGTTCGCGGGCAAGCGCCGTCGCATGCAGTGGGCCGGCGCCGCCAAAGGCGAACAGCGCGAAATCGCGCGGGTCGTGGCCGCGCGAGACCGACACCATGCGGATCGCACCCGCCATCTTCATGTTGCCGAGTCTCAGAACGGCGCCCGCCGCCTCGACGCCGGAAAGGCCGGTGCGCCTGCCGATCTTGTCCTCGAAAATGCCGGTGACGCGCTCGACGGTGACCGGATTGTCGACCGCCAGCAGCTTTTTCGGCGCCAGGCGGCCGAGCACCAGATTGGCGTCGGTGATGGTCGGCTCCTCGCCGCCGCGCCCGTAGCAGATTGGGCCGGGATTGGCGCCGGCGCTTTCCGGGCCGATCTGGATCAGCCCCGCCGCGTCGACACGCGCGATCGAGCCGCCGCCGGCGCCGACGGTATGCACCGCCACCATCGGCACGTGGATCGGCATCGCATATTCGATCTCGATCTCGTTGGAGACAGCCGGCTCGGCATTGCGGATCAATGCCACGTCGGTCGAGGTGCCGCCCATGTCGTAGGTGACGAGATTGCCGAAGCCGGCGCGCTTGCCCGTATAGGCGGCGGCGATCACGCCCGAGGCCGGGCCGGACATCACGGTCTTGGCCGATTCCAGCGTGACGAAACGGGCCGAGATCATGCCGCCATTGCCGTTCATGATCAGGAAGTCGCGGGCATAGCCCTTCGCGCCAAGCTCCTTGCGCAGCCGCTCGACATAGCGCTCCAGGATCGGCTGCACCGAGGCGTTGACGGCGGCCGTCACGCCGCGTTCGAACTCGCGCGCTTCCGAAAGCAGCGCATGTCCGGTGGTGATGTGTCCGTTTGGCCAGAGCTCCGCCGCGATCTCGGCGGCGCGCCGCTCATGCGACGGATTGGCGTAAGAGTGCAGGAAGTGGATGACGAGCGACTCGCAACCGGCGTCGAGCAGCTTCTTCACGGCATCGCGCATTTCGGCCTCGTCGAGTTGAATGCGCACCGCGCCCGAAGCCTCGACCCGTTCCGATACTTCGAGCCGAAGGTCGCGGGGAATGACGGGGACAAAAGTGCCGGTCATGCCATAGGCCTGCGGTCTCGTGCGGCGGCCAAGCTCGATCACGTCGCGAAAGCCGCGCGTGGTGATCATGCCGGTCCGCGCCAGCCGGCGTTCCAGCACGGCGTTGGTGGTGGTCGTCGTGCCGTGCACGATCAGGTCGATGCCGTCGATCGGAAAGCCGGTGGCGCCAAGTGCGGCGACCACACCGAAGGCTTGGTTTTCCACCGTGGTCGGCGTCTTGGCGATATGCACCTTGCCGCCTGCCTTGCCGTCGATCAAAAGGAGGTCGGTGAAGGTCCCGCCGACATCGATGCCTGCGACAACATTTCCCGCCGACGCCGAAAATTTCTCATCCATTGTCGAAACCCGAAATGCTAAAACTACGGACATGTCCCAGTTTGGAAAGGCGTTTTACGCCTCGATCTTGACCGCAAGATCGTTTGTATACTAATAACTTTCCAACACAAGGGCCTACTGTTGGCACTGTGCGGTAAGCGCGTCGGAACCGACCGTTCGGAGGCGCAGGGAGCAATTTGGCGCCAGGGCCTCGCGTCTGGGCCGGAAAGTTGGGTTGGAATGAACACGACATCCGCGTTGAACACCGCCGGCGCAAGGCCGCTGCAGTTCCCGATCCCGGCCAATGTCTACGCCGAGACCTTGGTATCGGTGAAGCATTACACCGACCGGCTGTTCTCGTTCCGCATCACCCGCCCGCAGTCGCTGCGCTTCCGCTCCGGCGAGTTCGTCATGATCGGCTTGCCCAATGCCGAGAAGCCGATCTTCCGCGCCTACTCGGTCGCCAGCCCCGCCTGGGACGACGAGCTCGAATTCTTCTCGATCAAGGTGCCGGATGGCCCGCTCACCTCCGAGCTGCAGAAGATCCAGGTCGGCGACACCGTCATCATGCGCCAGAAGGCGACCGGCACGCTTGTGCTCGACGCGCTGACGCCCGCCAAGCGCGTGTTCATGATCTCGACCGGCACCGGCATCGCGCCCTTCGCCAGCCTGCTGCGCGATCCCGACACCTACGAGAAGTTCGACCAGGTCATCCTCACCCACACCTGCCGCGACATTGCCGAGCTCACTTACGGCCAGGAACTGGTGGCGGCGCTCGAAAGCGATCCCCTGATCGGCGAGCTGACCGCCGGCCGCGTCACGCTCTACAATTCGACGACGCGCGAGGAATCGGCGCGCATGGGCCGCATCACCGCGCTGATCGGCTCCGGAAAATTCTATTCCGATCTCGGCATCGAGAAGCTCAACCCCGAGACCGACCGCATCATGATCTGCGGCTCGATGCATATGCTGAAGGACGTCAAGGAACTCGCCGAAAGCCTCGGCTTCCAGGAAGGTTCCTTGAGCCACCCCGCCAGCTTCGTCGTCGAGCGCGCCTTCGTCGGCTGAGGCGCCGCCATTTCAATTTGACCATACGGTCAAAAATCTACTGCCTCGACGGCCTTTTTCCGCTATGAGCCTTTGAAAGACTCGTGAAGCATCGCTTCACGGGCTATCCTTGTGCGTGTCGCCCAAAAGTGCTGAGCGGTTTTGGGAAAACGACACGCACCAGGAAAAGCGGCGTAAGCAGCTGAATGAAAGGGCAGGAGATGAGCACGATCCGCGAAGCAGGCGCTGGCGCGTCCAAGGTGATGCCGCTGCCGGCGCGCGCCGCCGCCAACACGCCGCTGCCGCTGGAACACGGCATTGCCCGCAACCCCGGCATGAAGCTCGATCTCGGCTTTCTGGAATCGGTGCGCAGCGTCAACCGCTCGGCGCTGGAGCGCCGCGTCGCGACGCTGACCAAGCGGCGCTCGGTCAAGGCCGACAACCAGGCCGCCTGGCTGCTGCGGGCCATCGCCTGCATGGACCTCACCACGCTGAATTCCAATGACACGGACGAGCGCGTGCGCCGGCTCTGCGCCAAGGCGGTCAATCCGCTGCGCCGCGACATCGTCGAGGGTCTCGGCATCTCGGGCGAAATCATCCGTCCGGCGGCGGTCTGCGTCTATCATCCCTTTGTCGCCACCGCGGTCGACGCGCTGCGCGGCACCGGCATCCATGTCGCCGCCGTCTCCACCGCCTTCCCGCACGGCCTTGCGCCGCTGTCGACCCGCCTGCAGGAGATCGAGGCTTCGGTAAAGGACGGCGCCGACGAGATCGACGTCGTCATTCCGCGCGGCCTGGTCTACGGCGCCAAATGGCGCGAGCTGTTCAACGAGATCGTCGCCATGCGCGCGGCCTGCGGCGATGCGCATCTGAAAGTCATCCTCGGCACCGGCGATCTCGCCACTTTGCGCAATGTCATGCTTGCCTCCATGGTGGCGATGATGGCGGGCGCGGATTTCATCAAGACCTCGACCGGCAAGGAGAGCGTCAACGCCACGCTCCCCGTCGGCCTCACCATGGTGCGCGCCATCCGCGCCTATTTCGAGGAGACCGGCTATCTCATCGGCTTCAAGCCGGCCGGCGGCATTTCCACCGCCAAGGTCGCGCTCGACTGGCTGGTGCTGATGAAGGAGGAGCTCGGCCGGCCGTGGCTGGAGCCGGACCTGTTCCGCTTCGGCGCGTCGAGCCTGCTCACCGACATCGAACGCCAGCTCGAGCATCATTTGACCGGCCATTACTCGGCCAACCATCGCCACGCGATGGCGTGAGGCGAGTGAAGGCCTTGAACGCCGAGTTCCTTCGCGCCCTCCTCTGTCCTGCCGGACATCTCCCCCACAAGGGGGGAGATCAGCTTGCGCCTTTATCCGCTCCAGTCCTGCAACGCTGGCGATTGGCGAAATCGCCGATGACGGCCAATCTCCCCACAAGTGGGGGAGATGTCCGGCAGGACAGAGGGGGGCGCCGTAGAGCACCTACTTGTCCTGAAATCTCCTCCCGAAGGAGCGCCCCATGAACATCCTCGAACGCTATCACGCCATGGAATACGGTCCGGCGCCGGAAGCCCGCAACGAGGCGGATGCCTGGCTCGCCGGGCGCGATTTCTCAAAGAGCCTGTTCATCGAAGGCGCCTGGAAAGCGGCGGCCGGCGGCAAGATTTTCGAGACCAGCGAGCCGTCATCCGGCAAGCTGCTGGCCAAGATCTCGGATGCCGGTGCCGCCGATATCGACGCCGCGGTTACCGCCGCCGCCAAGGCGCTGCCGAAATGGTCGGCTTCCTCCGGCTACGCCCGCGCAAAAGTCCTCTACGCCATCGGCCGCGCCATGCAGCGTCACCAGCGCCTGTTCGCCGTTCTGGAATCGATCGACAATGGCAAGCCGATCCGCGAGAGCCGCGACATCGACGTGCCGCTGGCGATCCGCCATTTCATCCATCATGCCGGCTGGGCGCAGACGCTCGAGAAGGATTTTCCCGACCACAAGCCGGTCGGCGTCGTCGGCCAGGTCATCCCGTGGAACTTCCCGCTGCTGATGCTGGCCTGGAAGATCGCGCCCGCACTTGCCGCCGGCTGCACGGTGGTGCTGAAGCCCGCCGAATTCACGCCGCTTACCGCGATCCTGTTCGCCGAGATCTGCGAGCGTGCCGGCGTGCCGAAAGGCGTCGTCAACATCGTCCAGGGCGGGCCTGAGGCGGGCGCGGCCATTGTCAATCATCCGGGCGTGCAGAAGATCGCCTTCACCGGCTCTTCGGAAGTCGGCAAGATCATCCGCAAGGCGACGGCCGGGTCCGGGAAAAAACTGTCGCTGGAGCTCGGCGGCAAGTCGGCCTTCATCGTCTTCGAGGATGCCGATCTCGATAGCGCCGTGGAAGGCCTGGTCGACGGCATCTGGTTCAACCAGGGTCAGGTCTGCTGCGCCGGCTCGCGCCTCCTTGTGCAGGAGGGCGTCGCGGAAGCCTTCATCGCCAAGGTCAAGGTCAGGATGAGCCGGCTGCGCGTCGGCAGCCCGCTCGACAAGAACACCGATATCGGCCCGCTGGTCGACCGCACCCAGCTCGACCGCGTCAAGGGTCTGATCGCCGAGGGCGCCAAGCAGGGCGCCGTCTGCTGGCAGCCGGACGCCGCGCTGCCGTCCTCCGGCTATTATCACCTGCCGACGCTGGCGACTTCTGTTTCGCCGGCTAACATTCTCGCGCAGGAAGAGGTGTTCGGCCCGGTGCTGGCGACCATGACCTTCCGCAACACCGAGGAAGCGATCGAGCTTGCCAACAACACGCGCTACGGCCTTGCGGCTTCGGTGTGGAGCGAGAACGTTAATCTGGCGCTGCATGTCGCGCCGCAGCTGAAAGCCGGCGTGGTATGGGTCAACGGCACCAACATGTTCGACGCCGCCTGCGGCTTCGGCGGCTATCGCGAAAGCGGCTTCGGCCGTGAGGGCGGCCGCGAAGGCATGTTCGAATATCTCGCGGCAAAGCTGCCTGTTGGGCCCGTCGTCAAGCCAGCCGCGGCCGGCTCGGCGCAGCCGGTCGAGCAGGCCGACGGCACGGCCATCGACCGCACCGCAAAGCTGTTCATCGGCGGCAAGCAGGCGCGGCCGGACGGCAACTATTCTCTGGCTGTCGCCACCGCCAAGGGCAAGCTTGCCGGCGAAGTCGGCCTCGGCAATCGCAAGGACATCCGCGACGCCGTGGCTGCAGCCCGCGCCTGCAAGGCCTGGCCGGACGCGACCGCCTATAACCGCAGCCAGGTTCTCTATTATTTCGCCGAGAACCTGTCCGGCCGCGCCGACGAGTTCGCCGCGCGCCTTGTTCAGCTGACGGGCGTTACGGCCAAGGCTGCGCGCGAGGAGGTCGAGCAGTCGATCGAGCGGCTGTTCCTCTATGCCGGCCTCGCCGACAAGTTCGAGGGCCGTGTCCATCAGCCGCCGGCCCGTGTCGTGACGCTTGCGCTGCATGAGCCGGTCGGCGTCGTCGGCATCGTCGCGCCGGACAACCAGCCGCTGCTCAACTTCATCTCGCTGGTCGCGCCGGCGCTCGCCATGGGCAACACGGTGGTCGCGGTTCCGTCGGAGCGGCATCCGCTTTTGGCTACCGACCTCTATCAGGTGATCGAATATTCCGACTTGCCTGCCGGCGCCATCAACATCGTCACCGGCCGCAGCGCCGAGCTCGCCGGCGTGCTGGCCAAGCATGACGATGTCGACGGGCTCTGGCTGTTCGCCGATGCCGACACCTGCGCCAGGGCGGAGGCGGATTCGATCGGCAACCTCAAGCGCGTCTGGACCGGCAATGGCCGCACGCTCGACTGGGCGTCGGACGAGACCGCCGGCGATGCCTTCCTGCGCCGCGCCGTTGAGGTCAAGAACGTCTGGGTGCCCTACGGCGACTGATCACCCCCGAAGCGCGGTGTGCCTGAATGGTCAAGGACGGTGGAACCTGTTGCCCGGTTGTCGTACAAGTCCTTGCGCTGCGGCAGGCTATATGCATTAAAGCAGCTGTCGCGAAGGTGAACGCGTTCGGGCTTGACGCTAGTATGCATGTTCTTTAACGAGAAAAAACATCTTTATCTGTGAAGCGGAAATCTGACCGCACGATGCCTGCTGTCTGGCACACGACGCCTGGGCCGGCCATTGATAGAGGCGGACGCTCCAGGCAGGCGAGGAGGAAAGCATGGCGGATCTGGTGGGCAAGGTGGTCGTCGTCACCGCGGCGGCGCAAGGCATCGGCCGGGCGAGCGCGCTGGCTTTCGCCAAGGCAGGCGCGAGCGTTCACGCCACCGATATCAACGAGCCGCTGCTGGCCGAACTGGGTAAGACGCCCGGCATCCAGACCCGCAAGCTCGATGTGCTGAACGACGCGGCCGTCGCCTCCGCCTTCGCCGAGATCGGCCGGGTCGACGTCCTGTTCAACTGCGCCGGTTTCGTCCATGGCGGCTCCATTTTGGAGATGAAGGACGAGGATCTCGACTTCGCGATCAACCTCAACGTCCGCTCGATGATCCGCACCATCCGCGCCGTGCTGCCAGGCATGCTGGAGCGCGGCGACGGCTCGATCATCAACATGGCCTCGCTGGCAAGCTCGCAGAAGGGCGTGCCGAACCGCTTCGTCTACGGGCTGACCAAGGCGGCCGTGGTCGGCCTGACCAAGGCGGTTGCCGCCGATTATGTCGCCAAGGGCATTCGCTGCAACGCCATCTGCCCGGGCACGGTCGAAAGCCCGTCGCTGCAGGACCGCATGCATGCGCAGGGCGACTACGAGGCTGCCCGCGCCGCTTTCATCGCCCGCCAGCCGATGGGCCGGCTGGGCACGCCGGAGGAAATCGCCGATCTCGCCGTTTATCTGGCCGGCGCCACCTACACGTCGGGTCAGGCCTACAACATCGACGGCGGCTGGTCGATCTGACGAAAGGCTCCGAAGTCGGCGGGTTGGTCGGATCGAAACGTCTGAAAATCTCGACGATTTGGTCGGCATCGCAGCGGGCTCGCTTGCCGCCGGTGTGGTCGGCGACTAGGGTCCGCTGGCTTTGACGGGAATTTGTGAAAACGGCCGCTGGCCGCAAGGTGGAGAAAGTTGAGATGAAGTTGTTGCGCTATGGCGAAGCTGGCAGTGAAAAGCCCGGCCTGCTTGATGCGGATGGGAATATCCGCGACCTTTCCGCTCACGTCGCTGATATTGTCGGCACGGCGCTTCATCCGACCTCGCTGGAGATGCTCTCCAAGCTCGATCCCAAGACGCTGCCGGTGGTCTCCGGCAGGCCGCGCCTGGGCGCCTGCGTCGCGGGCACCGGCAAATTCATCTGCATCGGCCTCAACTATTCCGACCATGCCGCCGAGACCGGCGCCACCGTGCCGCCGGAGCCGATCATCTTCATGAAGGCAAGCTCGGCGATCGTCGGGCCCGACGACGACGTGCTGATCCCGCGTGGCTCTGAAAAGACCGACTGGGAAGTCGAGCTTGGCGTGGTCATCGGCAAGACCGCCAAATATGTCAGCGAGGACGACGCGCTGGATTATGTTGCCGGCTATTGCGTCTCGCACGACGTGTCCGAGCGCGCCTTCCAGGCCGAGCGCCAGGGCCAGTGGACCAAGGGCAAGTCCTGCGACACGTTCGGACCGATCGGCCCGTGGCTGGTGACCAAGGACGAGGTCGCCGATCCGCAGAATCTCAAGATGTGGCTGACCGTCAACGGCAAGACCATGCAGAACGGTTCGACCAAGACCATGGTCTACGGCGTGAAATATCTGGTCTCCTACCTCAGCCAGTTCATGTCGCTGCATCCCGGCGACATCATCTCCACCGGCACGCCGCCCGGCGTCGGTCTGGGCATGAAGCCGCCGGTGTTCCTGAAGGCCGGCGACGTCGTCGAACTCGGCATCGAAGGCATGGGTCAGCAGAAGCAGACTTTTAAGGCGGACGAGTAAGCGCAGACGCCTCCTTCCCCTCTTGGGGGGAAGGTGGCCGCGAAGCGGCCGGATGAGGGGTGTTGGAAGGATCTCGGCGAAGCAGGATAAGCGCCGGGAATCCTTCAGTCTTCGAGGTCGCATTCCGCTGGAGTACCCCCCATCCGTCTCGGCGCTGCGCGCCGATCCACCTTCTCCCACAAGGCGAGAAGGGGAAGCCTGCGCTTACCTCAACACCTTCCCGTCCGCGCCAAACCGGTACGTTTTCGCCGCATCCGGCGTCGCATAAAGCGTTGCGCCCGGCTCCGCATTGTACACGCCAAAAATGCGCACCGTGATCAGCCCGGCCTTCTCGCAGTCGAGATAGAGGTTGGTGTCGGCGCCGAGATGCTCGGCATGCACCACCGTGCCCTTCCAGGCGCCGGAATTCGCATCGACTGTCAGATGCTCCGGCCGCACGCCGATGGTCTTCGCCGTTTCGCCCAGCTTGGCGCCGTCGATGAAATTCATCTTCGGCGAGCCGATAAAGCCGGCGACGAATTCGTTGGCCGGCGAATTGTAGAGCTCCATCGGGCTGCCGATCTGCTCGATGCGGCCGGCATTGAGGACGACGATCTTGTCAGCCAGCGTCATCGCCTCGACCTGGTCGTGCGTGACATAGATCATCGTCGCCTTGAGCCGCCGGTGCAGCTGCGCGATCTCAAGGCGAGTGTTGACGCGCAAGGCAGCGTCGAGGTTCGACAGCGGCTCGTCGAACAGAAAGAGCTTCGGCTCGCGCACCACGGCGCGGCCGATAGCGACGCGCTGGCGCTGGCCGCCCGACAGTTCCGCCGGCCGGCGCTCGAGATAGGGCTCCAGCGACAGCATGGCGGAAGCGATCTTGATGCGCCGCTCGATCTCGGCGGACGGCGTGCCGGCCTGCTTGAGGCCCAGCGCCATGTTGTTCCTCACCGTCAGATGCGGGTAGAGCGCGTAGGTCTGGAACACCATGGCGATGCCGCGTTTCGCCGGCGGCGTGACCGAGACGTCGGCGCCGTCGATCAGCACGCGGCCGGAGGTCGAGTCCTCCAGCCCGGCGATGACGCGCAGCAGCGTCGACTTTCCGCAGCCGGACGGGCCGACGAAGACGACGAACTCGCCGTCCGTCACCTCGAGGTCGATGCCCTTCAGCACCTCGACGGGCCCGAAAGCCTTCTTCACATTCTCGATCTTCAGCGAGCCCACGGCTTCGTTCCTGTTCTAGAGTTTGACGGCGTTGCCGCTGCGCACGCTCTCGTCGGCGGCGAGGCAGACGGCGAGCGACTTCACGGCATCGTCCATGTGGCGGGTGAGGTCGATATTTTCGCGGATGGCCTTGAGCAGGAAGGCCTGCTCCAGGTCGCAGAGTTCCTGGTGGCCCGGCTCGCCTTCCATCGACAGCAACTGGTCTTCCTTGGCGAAGCTGCCGTCGGGTCCCGTCGCCGCACTATGCAGCCGGATGGTCGAGGTCTTGGTGTGGGTGTCGATGTCGTCGGACTTTACACCCTCCTTCATGACGATCGACACGCAGCCCTTGGGCGACATCACGTCCTTCACGAAGAAGGCGGTCTCCGAGATCATCGGCCCCCAGCCGGCTTCGTACCAGCCGACCGAGCCATCCTCGAACAGCACCTGCAGGTGGCCGTAATTGTACATGGACGGCGCAACTTCATCGCTTAGCCGCACGCCCATGCCGCGCACCTCGACCGGCCTGGCGTCGGTGATCTGCAGCATGACGTCGAGATAATGCACGCCGCAGTCGACGATCGGCGAGGTCGTCTGCATCAGTTGCTTGTGGGTCTCCCAGGTGTGGCCGGAGGATTGCTGGTTGAGGTTCATGCGGAAGACATAGGGGCCGCCGAGCTTGCGCGCCTCGGCGATCAGCCGCACCCAGGACGGGTGGTGGCGCAATATATAGCCGATCACCAGCTTCCTGCCATTGGCCTTGGCGGCGTCGACGACGCGTTGCGCGTCGGCAACCGTCGTTGCCAGCGGCTTCTCGACGAAGACGTGGCAACCGGCCTCGAAGGCGCGAACCGCATAGTCGGCATGGCTGTCGGAATAGGTGGCGATCGCGGCGACATCGGGTTTCTCGTCGCGTAGCGCGTCCTCGAAGGACCGTCTGATGCCGTAACGCCCAAGCCCGTCCGGCAGCGGCACGTCGGAACGGTTGACCAGCGCGGCGATCTCGAAGCCGGGATTGGTGTGATAGGCAAGCGCATGGCTGCGGCCCATATTGCCAAGGCCGGCGACGACGACGCGAAGGGGTTTTTGCGAACTCACTTGACGGCTCCCGAGGTGATGCCGCGGATCAGCTGCCGCGAGAAGATGACATAGAGGATGAGCACCGGCAGGATCGCCAGCGACAGTGCCGCCAGGATCGCGTTCCAGTTGGTGACGAACTGGCCGAGGAAGAGCTGCGCGCCGAGCGTCACGGTCTTGGTCTCTTCCGACGGCGCCAGGATCAGCGGGAACCACAGGTCGTTCCAGATCGGGATCATGGTAAAGACGGCGACCGTCGCCATCGCCGGCCGCACCAGCGGCAGCACGAGCCGGAAGAAGATCGTGTACTCCGAAAGCCCGTCTATGCGGCCGGCATTCTTCAGGTCGTTGGACACCTGCTTCATGAATTCCGACAGGATGAAGATGGCGAGCGGCAGGCCTTGCGCGGTGTAGACCAGGATCAGCGCCGTCAGCGTGTTGACCAGCCCGCTCGCCACCATCAGCTGCAGGATGGCGACGGTGCCGAGCCGGATCGGGATCATGATGCCGAGCGCCAGATAAAGGCCCATCATCGTGTTGCCGCGGAAGCGGTATTCCGACAGCGCGAAAGCCGCCATCGCGCCGAACAGCAAGACGAAGAACAGCGACGCGACGGTGACGACCAGGCTGTTCTGGAAATAGTGGAAGAAATCGCCCTGGCCGAACACGGTGGTGTAGCCGATCAGGTCGAAGGTCTTGGCCGTCGGCGGCGTCAGCGGCGCGCCGAAGATGCCCGCGCGCGACTTGAACGAATTCATCACTACCAGGATCACCGGGAACAGCGCGATCACCGTGTAGGTGATAAGGATGGCGTGCGCGCCGATGGTGCGGGGAAGCGAACGTGTGGCTGTACTCATGGCGCGCCTCAGAACTGGTAGCGACGCAGGCGCGTCTGCACGAGGAACAGGTAAACGCAGACGCCGGCGAGGATGATCAGGAACATGATCGTGGCGATCGCCGCCCCCATGTTCGGATCGCCGACCTGCAGCTGGAAGCCGAAGAAGGCGCGGTAAAGGAAGGTGCCGAGGATGTCGGTCGAATAGTTCGGCCCGGCGAGCGCCCCTTGCGCGGTATAGATCAGGTCGAAGGCGTTGAAATTGCCGACGAAGGTCAGGATCGAGATGATGCCGATCGAGGGCAGGATCAGCGGCAGCTTGATCTTCCAGAACTGCGCCATGCCGGTGACGCCGTCGCATTCAGCCGCCTCGATCACCTCGTCCGGGATCGACAGCAGCGCCGCGTAGATCAGCATCATCGGGATGCCGACGAACTGCCAGACCGAGACCAGGCTGAGCGCGGTGAGCGCATATTGCTCCTTGCCGAGCCAGGGCGTGAAGAAGCTCTTCAAGCCGACGAAATCCATCAGATGCGGCGCCACGCCCCAGATCGGCGACAGGATCAGCTTCCAGGCGAAGCCGACAATGACGAAGGACAGGATCGTCGGCACGAAGATCGCGGTGCGGTAGAAGGCGGTGAAGCGCAGTTTTGGGCTGGAAAGCAGCGCCGCCAGCAGAATGCCGATCGGGTTCTGCACCAGCATGTGGATGATGAAGAACCAGACATTGTTCCTGAGCGCATTCCAGAAATTCACCGACCAGTTCGGATCGCCGAACAGCGTGCGGAAATTGCCGAGGCCGACGAAGACCTGCGTCTGCTCGATGTTACGGAACAGGGACAGCTGGAGGGTGCCGAACAGCGGCAGGATCATGAAGGCCGTGTAGACCAGCACCGCCGGCGCCAGGAAGACGCCGACATGCCAGCGGATCGGTCTTTTCGCTCGCGTTTCTGCAGCCATGGTTTCGGTATCCATGAGTTCGGTTCCCCGCCGTCTCTGGGTTCCAGTTCGGGTGATGCTAGCTGATGCCTCGATGCACGATCTGGCTTTCCCCTCTGGGGGTAGGACAAGGCCAGCGACAGATCGGCTCCGTCTTACCCGCAAGGTGAGGGTAAGACCGGGAGGCTGCACCGACAATCGCTATCTAAAAGCTGTTCGAATGCCGGCCGGGCATGTTCCCGGCCGGCCCGTTGCCTGAGACTTTACTTCGCCGGCTTGTACCAGCTGTCGAGGCCGTCCTGCAGCTTCTTGGCCGCAGCTTCCGGCGTGTCGGTGCCGTTGATCACATTGGCCGATTCAACCCAGGTCTCGTTCTCGAGGTTCGGCGTGCCGCGCGACAGGATCTGGTAGGTTGAGCGGATCGTCGACTTGCACTTGCCGCGCCAGGAGACGAATTCCTGCGCCAGCGGATCTTCCATCTTCACCGGCGTCGAGTTCAGGCTGAAGAAGCCCGGCAGCGCGTTGGCATAGATGGTGGCGAAGTCCGGCGAAGCGACCCAGGACAGGAACTTCTTGGCCTCTTCCGGATGCTTCGATGCCGCGTTCAGGCCCATGCCGATATCGGTATGGTCGGAGATGTAGCAGGTGTCGCCGGCCTTCTGCACCGGCGGCGGGAAGGCGCCCATCTTGAACTGCGCCTGCGTGTTGAACAGGCCGATCTCCCACGAGCCGGCCGGGTAGATCGCGGCGCGGCCGAGCGTGAACAGGTTCTGGCTGTCCGGGTAGGTCTGGGCCTCGAAGCCGTCGCCCAGATAGGGCTTCCACTTGGCCAGTTCCTTGTAGGGCTCGACCCAGTCGGCATCGGTCAGCTTCTGCTCGCCCTTGATCAGCGCCGCGCGGCCTTCCTCGCCCTTCCAGTAGTTCGGGCCGATATTCTGGTAGCCCATGGTCGCGGCTTCCCAGAGATCCTTCGTGCCCATCGCCATCGGTATGTAGGTGCCGTCCGCCTTGATCTTGTCGAGCACGGCGTAGAACTCTTCGTTGGTGGTCGGCACCTTGAGGCCGAGCTTGTCGAAGGCGTCCTTGTTGTAGATGAAGCCGTGGATGACCGAGGCCATCGGTACGCAGAAGCTCGACTTGCCGTCGTCGGTCTGCCAGGCGGCCTTGGCGACGGGCGAGAAGTTCTCCATGCCGGGCAGCGAGGAGATGTCGGCAAGGTTGCCCTTCTTGAACAGCTCGAGCGACTTGTCGAAGGGGCGGCAGGTGATGAGGTCGCCCGCCGAGCCGGCGGCGAGCTTGGCGCCAAGTGCTGCGTCATACTCGGTCGGGGCCGAGGGCGCGAACACCACCTTGATGCCGGGGTTCTTGGCTTCGAAGGCCGGGATCAGCTTGTCCTTCCAGATGGTCAGGTCGTCGCCGCGCCAGCTTTCGATGTTGAGCGTCACGTCCTCGGCCAGAGCCATCCCGGTTGTGCCGAGGATGCCCGTGCCGAGAATGCTTGTGCCGAGCAGAAGGGCCGTCAGTAGTTTGGTCTTCATCTTCAGTCTCCCTGTTGACCTTTTTCAGGTTCGGTTTTGATGAGAACAGGGGCTCAGCGCCCCTTGCTCCCCTCGATCTCGGAAAGCGCCGGCCGAAGCTTCTGGCCGGTTCCTTCCAGTATCTTCTCGGCCGCATCGGCGTTTGCCGCGCCCGCGGCGAGCAGAATAGCGGTCTTGACCACGCCGCCGCTCTCCTCGAGCAGGCGGGCGGCGTCGTCGCGGCTCTTGCCGCTGATGGCGGCGACCATGCGCACGGCGCGGTCGCGCAGCTTGATGTTGTCAGCCGTCAGGTTGACCATGTAGCCGTCATGGACATGGCCGAGATGGATCGCCGTCAGCGTCGACAGCATGTTGAGCGCGATCTTCTGCGCGGTGCCCGCGCCCATGCGCGTCGAGCCGGCGATCAACTCCGGCGGCGTCTCGAGCAAAATGGCGACATCGGCCTGCTTGAACAGTGCCGCACCCCGGTTGTTGGCAATGGCGATGGTCGCCGCGCCCCGGCTGCGCGCGTCCTGCAGTGCCTGAACCGCATAGGGGGTTGAGCCGCTGGCGGAAATGGCGATCAGGCAGTCGCCCGCGCCGATAGCGGCCGCGGCAACGGCTGCCGACGCTTCCTCGGTGTCGTCCTCCGGTCCGCCGGCCAGCGTGCGAAAGGCGTCGTCGCCGCCGGCGATCAGGATGGCGATGCGGTCGCGGGCGATGCCGAACGTTCCGGGCAGTTCCAGCGCGTCGGCCACCGCCATCAGGCCGGAGCTGCCGGCCGCCGCATAGGCGAGCTTCCCGCCGCCTTTCAACTGCTTCGCGATGCGTTCGGCCGCGGCGGCGATCGCCGGAATGGCGCCGTGCACGGCCTTGGCGGCCTCGATCTGCGCGTTGGCCAAGAACGCCAGAATGGCTTCCGGGGCCTGGACATCCAGCCCCTCGGCATTCTGGTGGAGCGCTTCCGTGCGCGTCTCGGCCATCCATTTTCCTCCGACCTGAACGAACAATACCAAAAAAATACCACTTGTCCACACGCATTAACGAATTTCAGGGCGCGCAGCGCGCCTGCCAGGAAATTGACGTGGTTTTTCAATAAAATACGGCTTAATCTTTTTTGAACCGAAATTAACTCTTGGCTATTGGTATTTTATTGGTATTATCCGCCCCGAGGAGAAATCGCGTGAAATTCGTGCTTGGCATCGATGGCGGCGGCACCAGCTGCAGGGCGGCCCTTGCGACCGTCGACGGCCTTGTCGTCGGCCGCGCCAAGAGCGGCGCCGCCAACATCCGCACCGACCTCACCGGCGCCCGCGCCAACATCGTCGAAGCGGCCAGGCAGGCTTTCCTTGCCGCCGGCGCGGATCCGGATCTGATCCCGCAGACGCCTGCCATTCTCGGCTTAGCGGGGGCCAATGTCGGCACCTACCGGCAGCAGCTCGAAGCTGTCCTGCCCTTCAGCCAAAGCCGCGTCGAAACCGATGCCGAGATCGCGCTCGAGGGGGCGGTCGGCTCCGGTGACGGCGCCATGGCCATCCTGGGCACCGGCACCGCCTATATGGCGCGTAAAGAGGGCAAGTCCCGCGCCATCGGCGGCTGGGGCTTTCAGGTTGGCGACCAGGGCAGCGGCGCCCGCATCGGCCGCGACCTACTGGAGCAGACGCTGCTTGCCTATGACGGCATCCGTCCGGGCTCGCCGCTGACCGACGCCATGCTCGCGGTTTTCCGCAACAATCCGGAAGACGTGGTCGAATTCACCACCAATGCCAAGCCCGGCGATTTCGGTGGCTTCGCGCCGAAGGTTTTCGAGCATGCCGAAAAGGGCGATCTCGTCGCCAACTTCATCCTCGCCAAGGCGGTGGCCGATGTCGAGGCTTCGCTCGGCGCGCTCGATCTTGCCGACGACGCGCCGCTTTGCCTGCTCGGCGGGCTGGCGCCGCTTTACGCGCCGCGCCTGTCGGCGCGCTACCAGGCGCTGCTCAAAGCGCCGCTCGACGATGCGCTAGGCGGCGCCGTGCAGATGGCCGTGCGCCTGTTCGCAGGTGGCTCGGAGGCGCCGCGATGAGCGCCGCCGACCAGATCTTCGCCATGCTGAAACAAACCTCGCAGAGCGGCGCGCCGCTTTATCTGCAACTGCGGAAAAGCATCGAGGAAGCGGTCAATCGCGGCCTGATCGGCCCGGGCGACGCGCTGCCGTCCGAGCGCGACATCGCCAGCATGGCCGATATATCGCGCGTCACGGTACGCAAGGCGGTGCAGGACTTGGTCAAGGGCGGCATCCTCGTCCAGCGCCACGGCTCGGGCACTTTCGTGGCGCCGCGCATGGAGCGCGTCGAGCAATCCCTGTCGCGGCTCACCTCCTTCACCGAGGACATGGCGCGCCGCGGCATGACGGTGCGCTCGGTCTGGCTCGACCGCGGTCTTTATGCGCCCTCGCCGGAGGAGATGATGGTGCTTGGCCTGTCCTCGACCGAGCTGGTGGCGCGCGTTGCGCGCCTGCGCATCGCCAACGACACGCCGCTGGCGATCGAGCGCGCGGCGCTCTCGGCCAGCGTCCTGCCCGATCCCGAAGCGATCGGCTCCTCGCTCTATGCCGCGCTGGGAATGACCGGCAATCGCCCGGTGCGCGCCGTGCAGCGCATCTCCGCCACCAATCTCGGCGATGCCGACGCGCGCCTCCTGGAAGTGCCGCCGGGGGTTGCCGGCTTGCAGATCGAGCGCATTTCCTATCTGGCGAGCGGCAAGGTGATCGAGTTCACCCGCTCGGTCTACAGGGGCGACGCCTATGATTTCGTCGCGGAACTCCGGCTGACCGGGCCGGGAGAGGAGATCCGGCCATGAGCGCCAACACCACCCATATGCGGCGCGAGATCGACGAGATCCCGGAAGCCGCCGCCCGCCTTCTCGACGGCTCGGCTTCGGCTTTGGCCGAGGCAGGGCGCGGCCTGCGCGAGCGCGACCCGCAATTCGTCGTCACCGTGGCGCGCGGCTCGTCCGACCATGCCGCGACGTTCATGAAATATGCCGTCGAGCTGACAGCCGGCCTTGCGGTCGCCTCGGTCGGGCCGTCGATCGCCTCCATATACGGCGCAAAGCTCAGGCTGCGCGGCTCCGCCTGCCTGGCGGTCTCGCAGTCGGGCAAGAGCCCGGACATCGTCGCCATGGCCGAAACGGCGCGGGCAGGCGGCGCGCTCACCGTCGCCATCACCAACACCGCCGACTCGCCGCTCGCGCGGGCTTCCGACTATGCCATCGATATCCTCGCAGGGCCGGAACGCTCCGTCGCTGCCACCAAGACCTTTGTCAATTCCGCCGTCGCCGGCCTGGCGCTGATGGCGCACGCCACCGACGACCAGGCGCTGCTTAAGGCGCTCGCCGGCCTGCCGGCCCATTTCGAGAAGGCGATCGCCTGCGACTGGATGGCGCTCGCCGGCGCCTTGGAGGATCCGCAGTCGCTCTTCATCCTCGGCCGTGGCCCCTCCTTCGCCATCGCCAGCGAGGCGGCGCTGAAGTTCAAGGAAACCTGCGCCATGCATGCCGAGGCCTACAGCGCGGCCGAGGTCATGCACGGCCCGCTGGCGCTGGTCGGACCGGGCTTCCCGGTGCTGGCGCTTGCCGCGCGAGACGCATCCGAACCTTCGGTCGCCGAGGCGGCCGACGGCCTGACGGCCAAGGGTGCGGCCGCTTTCATCACCTCCGACAAGGCCAAGGCTGCGAGGCTTCTTCCCCATGTCGCCACCGGCCATCCGCTGACCGATCCGCTGCCGCTGATCGTGTCCTTCTACGGCTTCGTCGAGGCCTTTGCGCGCCATCGCGGCCTCGACCCCGATACGCCGCGCAATTTGCGCAAGGTGACGGAAACCGTATGAGCGACCGTTTCGCACTCACCGGCGCCCGCATCTTCGACGGCGCCGACTGGCATGACAACGCCGCCCTTGTCGTCAAGGGCGACGTGGTCGAGGCTATCCTGCCCGTCGGCGCCATTCCGTCCGGCGTTCCGGCGGTCGAGACCGGTGGCGGCCTGCTGGTGCCCGGCTTCGTCGACATCCAGGTCAATGGCGGCGGCGGCGTCATGCTCAACGACCATCCCGACATCGCCTCGATCGAGACAATCTGCCGGGCGCATGCGCCTTTCGGCACCACGGCCCTGCTGGTGACGCTGATCACCGACACGCCGGCGATCACCGCCGCCGCCGTTGTCGCCGGCGCCGAAGCGGCCCGGGAAAAGGTGCCGGGCTTCCTCGGTCTGCATCTGGAGGGACCGCATCTGTCGATCGCCCGCAAGGGCGCGCATGATCCGGCGCTGATCCGGGCGATGACGGACGCCGATCAGGCGGCGCTGATCGCGGCGCGCCAACAGCTTCCCGTGCTGCTCACCACCATCGCGCCGGAATCTGTCCAGCCGGATCGCGTCGCGGCGCTGGCCAAGGCCGGCGTCGTCGTCAGCCTCGGCCACAGCGATACCGATTATGCAACGGCCAGCGCCTACGCCGCCGTTGGCGCCACCGTGGTCACGCATCTGTTCAATGCCATGAGCCAGATCGGCAACCGCGAGCCAGGCCTGGCGGGCGCGGCGATCGACACCGGCGGCCTATACGCCGGCATCATCGCCGATGGCATCCACGTTCATCCGGCGACGATGATCCTTGCGCTGCGCGGCAAGCAGGGGCCTGGCAAGATCGTGCTCGTCACCGACGCCATGGCGACGATCGGCACCGACATGACGTCATTCACGCTGAACGGCCGCACCATCTACCGCAAGGACGGGAGTCTCAGGCTCGCCGACGGCACGCTGGCCGGCGCCGACCTCGACATGATTTCCGCCATTCGCTTCGTCCATCGCGTCATCGGGCTCGATCTCGACGAGGCCTTGCGCATGGCCTCGCTCTATCCCGCCGAGGCGATCGGCCAGGCGCACAGGTTCGGGCGGTTCGCCAACGGGACAGCTGCCGATATCGTTGGGCTGTCGGAGGATCTGGATGTGAAGAATGTCTGGATCGGTGGCGCGAAGGTTTTTGGCGCGTAGGCTGCTCGATCCTGCCGTCAATGAGGAAACCCGTGCAAACGTTCGCGATTGGCCGGAGCCCCGCTCGCGTCGTCATCCTCGGGCTTGACCCGAGGATCCATTCCGTGACCTGTGACGTAAAGCGCCACGGTGCAGAATTCTGCAACGTTAGCAGCGCTTTAGCGTCACGGCATGGATCCTAGGGTCTACGCTGCGTCGCTTCGCTCCTTGCTTCGCCCTAGGATGACGAACGCACGCGATCCTCCCCCGGCAAGCCAGTCGAGGTTCTGCCAACAGGTTATACATTAGCCGGCTTTGGCGTAGATATCCTTATACGCCTCGCGCAGCACGTTCTTCTGCACCTTGCCCATCGTGTTGCGCGGGAGTTCGTCGACGAAGATAACCTGCTTCGGGTGCTTGTATTTCGCCAGCCGTCCGGCGACTGCCGCGGCAATGTCGGCGGCGCTGATCGTCGATCCCGGCTTGCGCACTACGACAGCGGTGACGCCCTCGCCGAAATCGGGATGCGCGACGCCGATCACCGCGCTTTCTGCCACGCCGTAAAGCGCGTCGATCTCGCTCTCGATTTCCTTCGGATAGACATTGTAGCCGCCGGATATGATGAGGTCCTTGCCGCGCCCGACGATATGGACATAGCCGTCGGCGTCGATCAGGCCGAGGTCGCCGGTGATGAAGAAGCCGTCGTCGCGGAACTCGGCCTTGGTCTTCTCGGGCATGCGCCAATAGCCGGCAAACACATTCGGTCCCTTGACCTCGATCATGCCGATCTCGCCTTGGGCCAGCGGCCTGGCCGTCTCGGGATCGGTGATGCGCAATGAGACGCCGGGCAGGGGAAATCCGACCGTTCCGGCGCGCCGCTCGCCGTCATAGGGGTTGGATGTGTTCATGTTGGTCTCGGTCATGCCGTAGCGCTCGAGAATGGCGTGGCCGGTCCGCTCGCGCCAGGCCTTGTGCGTCTCGGCGAGCAGCGGCGCCGAGCCGGAGATGAACACCCGGATCGTCTTCGTCGCCTCGCGCGTCAACCCCTCCTGCTGCAACAGCCGCCCATAGAAGGTCGGCACGCCCATCAAGGCCGTCGCGCGCGGCATCAGCGACAGGATGCGCGCCGGGTCGAATTTCTGTTCGAACAACATTGTCGCGCCAGCCATCAGGATGACATTGGTGGCGACGAACAGGCCGTGCGTGTGGAAGATCGGCAGCGCGTGGATCAGCACATCGTCGGCGCCGAAGCGCCACTGCTCGACCAGCACGCGGGCGTTGGACGCAAGATTCTCGTGGCTGAGCATGGCGCCCTTGGAGCGGCCGGTCGTGCCGGAGGTGTAGAGGATGGCGGCGAGATCGTCCGGCCCGCGCACGACGTCGCTGAAGTCCGTCGCCTGCCGCGAAGCCTGGTTGGCCAACGTTCCCTGACCGTCGCGGCCAAGCGTCAGCACCGTGGCGCCGATCGACGCGGCAAGCGGTTCGACGCCGGCAAGACGGTCCGGATCGCACACGATCAGCCTCGGCTCGGCGTCGCGGAAGAAATAGTCGAGCTCGGGCAGCGTGTAGGCTGTGTTGAGCGGCAGGAAGACCGCACCGGCGCGCAGACATGCGAGATAGAGCAGCGCCGCCTCCGGGCTCTTCTCGACCTGGACCGCGACGCGGTCGCCCGGCTCGACGCCCGCCTGCGCCAGCGCATGCGCCAGTTGCGCCGACTTCGCCAGCATGTCGCCATAGGTGATCGAACGGCCGTCATCCGTCTTCATCAGCAGCCGGTCGGGAGCCGGCATGCGGGAACGGAAGGCGTCGAACAGATGGTTTGTCATGCAGGGTTCCTCAGGCGCGGACGCCCGAATGGCACTTGCGTCGCGCTCGCTGGAGCGAATAGCAGATTTGGCCGCCGGAGCAAAAACCGCGGGATGGCTTTCAGCCGCTATCTGCGGCGGGCCTTGCGGACGCCGGCTCTCGGGTCATAGCCCTGGGCGAAGCGTTCCATGCACATCGCGGCAGTGAGGCGGTAGTGGTTGAGAAGCGCCTCGACCGCGCCGTCGGCGTCGCCGTCCAGCGTGCGCTCGGCGATGATGCGGTGCTCGCTGAGATCGTCGCGGCCCATACCCGGCCCGTTTTGCGAGATCAGCCGGTAACGCGAGGCCTGGTCGGAAAGCTGTTCGCAGAAGCCGATCAGCCAGTGCGACCTGCATGCCGAGATCAGCGCCCGGTGGAAGGCGCGGTGCAGCTTCTCCCATTCCGGGTCGTTGGTCGAGGGGTCCTCCGGCAGGCGACGCTCGGCGCGGGCCAGGCGGTGGAGGGCCAGCACCAGCTGTTCTTCCCATTCGGCCGTGCGGTGAGCAATGGATTCGCGCAGCGCCCTTTCCTCCAGCCAGCACCGCGTCCGCGTCAATTCCTCCAGTTCCGCGGCGCTGACCGGCATGAGGAAGAAGCCGCGCTGGTCATGCCGCCCAAGCAGGCCTTCGGCGGCAAGGCGGTTGAGAGCCTCGCGCACCGGTGACGCGCCCGCGCCGTAGCGCGAAACGACCCACTCGACACGCAGCTTGCTTTCGGCCTCCAGCGCGCCGCGCAGGAGATCGTCGCGGAGCTGTTGGTACACTCAACTGGCCAGCGTGCTCTTGGCGCCCTTGCCGTCGCCCGGATCGGCGGTTCCGTGTGTCAAACAAGCTCCTATTGCTTGCCCAGTATTGTCAGGGCCCCTCGGTCAAGCAATTTCCCGTACATGTATCATACAGCCCGGCAAGGGGGGCTCAAGCGGAAGATGAGGATATTCGACTTTAAGACAAGGCGGCTGTTTTGTTGAATGTGTGAAGTAGAATCTCGACAAGGAAACCGCTATTGCTGCATTGCATCATATACTGAGCAGTCGTTCAATGAGCGTCGCGGCCCTGCAACTCTCGCGAGAGGCGGGACGGTTGTATATATTTAGCTGGCGGCCTTGTCGGCGGCCGCGCGAATGGCTTCAATGTTTGCCCTATAGGCTTCGACGCTGCCGCCCTTGAAGACGGCGGCGCCAGCCACCAGCACATTGGCGCCGGCCGCGGTCACCAGCGGCGCCGTCTCGGCAGAGACGCCGCCGTCGATCTCGATATGGATCGGCCGGTTGCCGATCAGCGCCTTCACCCGCGTCACCTTGTCGACGATCGCCGGGATGAAGGCCTGCCCGCCGAAACCCGGATTGACGGTCATGATCAGGATCAGGTCGAGCCGGTCGAGCACATATTCGATCGCTGTCTCCGGCGTCGCCGGGTTGAGCGAAACGCCGGCCTTCTTGCCGAGGCTCCTGATGGTCTGCAGCGAGCGGTCGAGATGCGGCCCGGCCTCGGCATGCACCGTCATGCCGTCGCAGCCGGCCTCGGCGAAAGCCGCCAGGTAAGGATCGGCCGGCGCGATCATCAGATGGCAGTCGAAAAAGGCCTTGGTGCGGTTGCGGATCGCCTTGATCACCGGCGGGCCGAAGGTGATGTTGGGCACGAAATGGCCGTCCATCACGTCGAGATGAATCCAGTCGGCGCCGGCCGCCGCGACGGCCTCGACTTCATCGCCCAGCTTCGAAAAATCCGATGCCAGCACCGAAGGCGCGATCAGGGTCTTCTTGCTCATGGCGCAAACTCTCCTGGCAGTGCTGTGCGCGTCAGTCGCGCCTGTCAGGGCGACTGCCTAGACCATGATCCGGCCAAGGGGAAGCACGTTTTCAACGGGCGGGTTTGCCCGCCTGCCGTGAGCCCTTCTTCGATGTGGAAAAGAAAACCCGCCGGATCGTCCCGGCGGGTCTGGTCTCCAGCCGTAGGATTACGGCTTGAAGTTCTGGATGTTAGCACCGCTCGGGTCCTGAATGATCCGCCGCGGCTGGCGTTGCGGCACCAGTTGCTGCAGCACGTTCGGGTTGAGCAGGATGCCGGGGTTGATCTCGATACCCGGCCGCCTGCGGATCGGCGTGCAATCCGGGTACCGTCCGGTCGTGCCGACCGGGCAGCGCCGCCGGGTGAAGACTGGCTGGCACTGTCCGTCGATGAACTCCGCACCCGGCGCGCATTCCACCTGCGGCTTGCGGCACGCCCCGTTGCGGATTTCGGTCCCGCGCGGGCAGACGCAATCGCCCCGCTTGTTGTGGACCTGGCCGCGGATGGTGCACTGCTCCTGGCTCGGCTTCGGCCGCTGGCAGGCTTTGCCCCGCACCTCCAGTCCGTCCGGGCAGGCGCAATTGCCGTTGGCGTCGCGCAGCTGGCCGCGGATCGGGCACTGCTTCGACACGATCGGCCGGCAGGCGCCGTCACGCACCTCCGTGCCGCTCGGGCAGACGCAATCGCCATCGGCGTTGCGGGACTGGCCGCGGATGCGGCACTGGGCAGGCGGCTGCCGGTCAGGCACGCAAGCCTTGGCCGCGCGGTCGAGATGCGTGCCGTCCGGGCAGGTGCAGCCATTGCCGTTGGAAGTCGGCACTGCGCCACGGATCGCGCATTTCGGCGGGACGTCCTGGCAGACGCCGTTCACCAGCTCGCCGCGGCGGCACACGCAGTTGCCGTCCTGGTCGCGGTACTGGCCGGGACGCAGCGTGCACTGCGGCTCTTCCGGTATGTTGCTCCGCACGCACTTGCCGTTCTCCAGATCGGTACCGCGCGGGCAGACACAGCGTCCATCCTCGGTCCGGATCTGGCCCTGCAGCAGGACGCAGCGCGGCGGTGGCGGCAGCGGCAGGAGCTTGGTGCCACCGGACGAACACTGACCATTGCGGAAGGTGGTGCCCTCCGGGCAGACGCAACGGCCGGCCGAGTTCATCACCAGTCCATACAAGCACTGGTTCTTCACCTCGTGCCGGATGGTGAAGGGATGGCACGCATAAGCCTTGCCGCGATCGCCCTGGACGTTGGTCAAGTCGCGCGACAGCACGTCGCCGCCGCCTTGCACCGGCGTGTTCGGAGGAAGCACGCCGACGCAGTTCTGTCCGCTGACCGTGCCCTGCAGAGCGGCAAGACGCCCGTCCTCGGGAAGGATCACGGTGACGTGGTGGCTGTGGCTTTCGCCGGCGCCCAGCGTCAGATTGGCGATGCAGGATGCCGGCAGCATCGTCGGCTCCGGCGAGCAGCCGAAGGGCGGATCGATCGAGGTGACCTGAACGCCTTCCAGCCGGCCGAGACCCTCCACGCCGATCGCATCGCCGATGCGGACCGGACCGGAGAAGGGGTTCGGCCCGTCATTCGTGATGGTGATCTCGAACGAGCATGGTTCTCCCGGCTGGCATTCGGCATCGCCGGTCTTCTCGACGCGGATGGTGGAGGCGCCGCCCCCCTTCGCGCAGGCCTGACCGATCGGGTAGACGATGTCGTCGCCCGGCGCCGGCCCGAAGCTGCCGCGCGCGCAGTTCTCGAACGCGCCATTGCCGCTCACCGTCACGTCGAAGTGCCTGGAGGTTCCGGGCGCCAACACGGCGCCGGGAATCTGGCAGGACAGCGCGTTGGCAGGCACCGGGCCGCAGGTCCATTCCGCACCGTCAGGGGCGACGGTTTGAATCTGGACAGGCGCTCCGCCCGACACCAGCGTGGCGGCGTCGTTCACCCGCACTGGACCTGTGGGCGCCGCGGTGCCGGCATTGCTGACGGTGATGCGGCAGGAAACAGCCGCGGCACCGGCCAGCGAACCGCCGCATGTCTTGGTGATGCGCATGCCGGGCTGGCCGCCATTCGGACGGCGGATGCGCTCGGTCGCGCAGGCCTTGTTGTTGGCGAGGTCGACCTCGCCGGGAATGCCTTTCACCTCGGCGCAGTTCTCGACCGTGTCCGGCCGGTAGTTTGCCGGCATCACCGCCTTGACGACGATCGGCGTCGAGGCGCCCGGAGGCAGCGAGATCCCGGCATCGTCGCAGCGGAACTGTCCGGGCCCGTTCGGCCCGCATGTCCATGGCGGGCTCGGCCCGAAGGTCGACGAGGTCGGCGCGCCGCCGGGATAGGTGTCGATCACCGTCAGCGGCCCGTTATAGGTGCCGGTGCCGTTGTTGATGATGTCGATCACGAAAGTGCAGAGGCCGTCCGGCGTGCAGACCGGCGCGCGGGCGCGCTTCTTGAGGATCAGGTCGACCTTCTTCTCGACCGGCGGATTGCACTGCGGATCGCGATCGCCACGGCGGCAGATCGGGATCGAGGCGCAGCCGCGGTCGTTCTGCTGGCTGCCGAACAGCGGCTTGCCGCTGGCCTGGTAGTCATAAGCGGCGCAGTTGCGCAGCGCGCCGCCCTGCCAGCCGCCAGCCGGCTTGAAGCCGAGCTTGAGGTTGACCGAGGCGCCGGGGTTGAGCGTCGTTGCCGGATAGGTGCAGGTCATCGGCGTCGTGCCGGGCACGCAGACCCAGGGCGCATTCGGACCCGAGGTCAGCACCGAGCCTGGCGGCAACGTCACTTCGTCGAGCACGATCTTGCCGTTATAGGGCGCGTCGCCGACATTGGTGACGGTAATGGTGAAGGCGCAGCCGCCGGCCATCGTGCAACGCGGCACGTCGGCATGTTTCTCGACCTTGAGGTCCGGCTCCTTGTCCTTCGGCGGGCATCTCAGATCACGCGGGATGACGATGTCGATGACCTGCGTGCAGCAAAGCCCCCAACCCTCCTTCGGCCCGGCATAGGTCTCGATGCCGGTGACGATGAAGTGGATGGCCCCGCCGGGTGAGGCGCCGATGATCTTCCAGTTCAGCACACCGCCGCCGACCGGCACTTTCTGCGTGTCGGGAACGATGGTGACGCCGAGGTTGGTCGTCGACACCTGCACCCATTTGCCGCCCATCTCGGGTCCGACCGGCATGTGGTAGATGAAGGCGCCGCCGCCCGGCACGCAATCGACCGTGCCGCGGTCGACCTTGAAGCACTCCTTGCTTGGAGGCGGAGGCGGCGGATTGCATTTGGTCAGGTCGATCCTGATCGAGGTTTTTACGCCGGTGAGGAAATCGCCGTCGTCGGGCTTATCCGGATCCTGCGAGGGGATGGTCGTTGCCGGCCCGCCCCGCAGCGAGACCTTGATCTCTCCCTGGTTGTCGACCGTCCCCGGCACGAGGAAGGCCGCATGGTCTATCTTGGCGGTGATGCGGAAGATGATGATGCGCTCGTTCGCAGCACCCGCGCCATCGAGGTTGGCAGCGCTGATGCGGAAGTTGGAAACGCTCGCCGTGTCGTTCGGGCCGGCCGACGTGCTGATCGAAGCAGCCGGCAGCGGTCCGCCGGAGGCGCTGGTGCCGTCGCCGGCAACATCGACGCTGACGATCTGCAGGCCACGCGGCAGTTGATCCCTGAAATCGAGCCTTGTCGCCTTGAGCAAGGCCGCCACGCTTGGCCGGTCGAAGTCCTGCGGGTCGCCATGGATGCCGAAGCTCAGAACATATTCCACCGTATCGCAGCTTCTCTGGCCGCCCTTCTTGGTGAAGAAGGGCACGATCCGCGCAAGTTCTGCGTTGATGCCGCGTGACGTCGGATTGGCGGCCTGGCTGGTCGCGGCCGGAGTCTGGTTCTGGGCGAGCGCCGGCAGGGCCGGCGTCATGGCGACCGCGATACCGGCCGCCATCAGCCAGCGCGCGCCGCGCCTGGCATATGACAGGGGTTTCATGATCGTCTCCATGACGGTGTTGCGCGCGCCGAGGCGGGAATGGGCGAGATCGCTCATCTTTCCCTCCTAGGCGCTTCGCAGTCGACGGCTGGCGTTCTGAGTGGCAGCGTCATCTTGCAGCAAGGGTAGTAGCCGCCCTTGTCCTGGTCGGACTTGCGGTAGAAGCAGAGCCCGACATTGACGGTATCGCCCGGATCATGGCCGGTGATGTCGACCGTGTAGGGCTTGCCGGGAACATGCGACATGGGGGTCGTCACCCCGACGCCGGGCGTCCTGGACTGCGCCTTGATCGAATCGCCGCCGAAGCCGGCATGGTCATGGAGAGTGAGTTCGGCCCGCAGCCCGCGCGGCGTGCAATAATAGTGCACATCCTCGACATCGACGCAGGGCGGCAGATTGCCGGGCGGCGGGAAGTCGGGCGGATAGAACGGAGGCAGATAGCCGCCGCCGGGGATTTCCTCGTAATAGCCGGCGCGGCCCTCGCAGGGGCGCCAGACCCTGACGTCGCCGACATGGCCTTGCACGTCCGGGTCCTCGAAATAGCCGTCGAAATCGACGAACCATGAGCCGAAGGGAGGCACGTTGGCCGGCTCGACCAGCGCGCTCGGCGTCAGCTGCACGCCGTGCACGGCAAGCGGTCCGCCGGCGGCGAGCCGCTCGGCAAATTCGGGATTGTCGCGCAATTTGTCGCCGGTGTTGACGACGGTGTCGGTGCAGACGGACGTGTCGAGATTGCCTTCGGCATCATAGCGATATTGCAGGTCGACGCCGCCGGCCGACTGGCGATTGCCCTGCGGGAAGCCGACCGCATATTCCTCTGGAACCTCGACCCAGGCCGATTCCGTCGCCGGATCGTCCGGGTCCTCGCGCCAGTAGCGGATCAGCTCGCCTTTACCGGAGGAGGCGAAGCGGCTGTAATCATAGCGGTTTTCGACAGGGCCGCGCTGGGCGAGATACATGAAGCCCTTGTTGTCGAAGGCGATGTCGGTGACGGCATAATCCTGGTCCGCCTTGACCGTCAGCTCCCAGCGCGGATCGCCGGCGAAGCTTCCGTCGCTCGCAATGCCAACCGACCAGATTTCGGCCTTCTCGCCGACGGAATAGTAGAGCCGGCCGCCATGATAGGAGACGGCCCAAACGCGACGCGCATCCTGTGTGTAGCCCCACGTTTCGGGGTCTTCGGTGTCGAAGGCCGCGCCTTGGATGTCCATCAATACGCCGTCATCGGCGACGGGGCTGAGCCCATGCGCCGGTCGCCCGGCGACGCCATGGTCGAAGCTGTCGATCAGGTTGCCCTCGATATCGATGCGGTGAATGAGCCCCGTGTCGAGATCCGAAGCGAAGAACTCGCGATGGGCCGGATCGAAGGCGAGGTTGCCGATGCCCGGCCCGCTGTCGGTGTCGATGTAGGCGAATTTCGAGACAGCACCCGTGATGCCATCGATCTTCCAGATCGTGCCCGGACCGCCGCCATTCTCGGTGCCGAACTGGCCGTCCATGAAGACCGCGCCGGCGGCGCCGCGGCGCTGCCGTTCCGGCCTGCCGTCATTGTCGGCGTCTGGCGTGACGATCTCGATGCCATGCAGCGAGGTCGCGGCCGCATAGAGGTTGGGTACGCCCGACGGCACGCCGTCGCGCACGCCGTCGTCATAGGCGAGGCCGAACACCTCGCCGATCTGCCCGGCCGTCACCTCGAAGGGGGGCGGCGTGAAGACAAGCTGGCCGGAGGCGGGCCCGCCGAGATGCGTAACGTCGAAAACGCGCAAGGATGCGCGCGACGTGTCGATGAAGGTCTCGTCGACCGGGTCGACGCCGGGCGGCAGACCCTGATCGAAATCGGGAATGATGGTGCCCGGAAAACCGGTGACCGCCATCGAGCCGGGATAGATGATCTGGGTTTCCTGTGCCTGCGCCGCGCCGCCGATCCACAGGCCGGCGGACAGCGCCAAAGCGAGAATTCCGCTGCTTGTCGCGATTGCGCGGCGCAAACGACCGCCACGGGAACGCAGGAACGAGCCGCGAACGCCAGACATTGAACTCCCCCCGAAGCCGCTGGAAGGAACGTCCGCCTCTACCGCGCCAACCAGGGCAAGGCGCGGCGTTGCGGCACGTTCTTCCCCGATCGAACTGTCTGTTTTCCTCTTCGCGACGATACGACGGCTCTCCCGCAGGGTCAACGGAATCAGCCGGAAGCCCAGCGCGTCGACCTCTTCCCGAAGGCGGTGATCGCGCCGGACTCCCGTTGTTCCCGGAGACCGCGAAGTCCCTGGGTTTCTGGTCATGGCGGCTTTCCTTTCCGGGCCGCGCCATTGCGGCGCCTGGCCATCAGTCGCGGGCCGGCGGGGAAAGGTTCATCGGAGGAAAGCGGAGCGAAAGCGCCTGGGGTGTCACCAGATCCAGTCGCCGCGCCCGAGCGCCGAAACCGCCTCGACGATGCGGGTGAAGCTGGTCCGCGCCCGGCCAACCATGTGCCTGGCTCGGAGATAACCGTGCACAAGGCCGGGCTCCTCGAACCAGAAGGCGCGTCCGCCGGCCGCGATGACGCGGTCGCGATAGGCTTCGCCGTCGGACGACAGCGGGTCGCATTGCGCGGTGATCAGCACCGTCGGCGGCAGGTTCGCGAAATCGGCGTCGGCGAGCGGGTAGAGCGTGATGTCGCCGGTCATGTCGACACCGCCGGTGCGGACATGCTTGTAGAAGTCGAGGTCGCGCACGGTCAGCATCGGCGCCTCGGCATGCGTAACGTAAGAGCCCTTCGAGTGGTCGCCGCCGAGGCCGGGATAGATCAGCACCTGGCCAGCCGGCTTCTTTTCATGACCGCGCGTGGCGTGGGCGACCGCGGCGCAAAGATTGCCGCCGGCGCTGTCGCCGCAGAGCAGGACTGGGCAGTCATAGGTCTTGGCGGCCCATTCGAAGGCGTCCATGGCGTCGTCGAAGGCCGCCGGGTGCAGATGCTCCGGCGCCAGCCGGTAGTCGAGCGAGACCACCTCGAAGCCGGTGCGGGCGCAAAGCTCGGCGCAGACGTCGTCATGGCTGTCCAGCCCGCCAAGGATGAAGCCGCCGCCATGGATATAAAGCACCATCGCGGCTGCGTCCGGAACGGCGTTGCGGTAGATGCGGATCGAGATGCTGTTGGTTGGTGCGGCAACGGCAGTCGTCGCCGCCGTCACGCCTTGCGGATAGCCGGCAAAGAACTCGCGGCACATCCGGTCGTAGATCGCGCGCTGCTCTTCGATCGTGTAGTCGATCGTATCGGGCGGATAATAGGAGTTGGTCTTATCGATGAAGGCCCAGGTCTCGGCGTCGATCAGGGTTTTGTAGTCGGTCATATGGGATGACGCCGTCATCTCCGACGCTATCGTCCCTTCCACACTGGATCGCGCTTCTCGGCGAACGCCCGGAACCCCTCCATATTGTCTTCCGACCCGTAGAGGATATCGACCGTCGGCAGCTGCCTTCTTGTCACCTTGTTCATCGCGTCCTGGAAGGTCAGCGCCTCGGCCACCCGCGCCGTCTCCTTGATCGAGGCGAAGACCAGCGGCGGGCCGCTCGCCAAAAGCCGTGCGATCTCCCAGACGCGCTCCTCGAGCTTGTCCTTGGGCAGCACCTCGTTGACCAGGCCCCAGCGATGCGCCTCGGCGACATCCATCCAGCGGCCGGTGAACAAAAGGTCCATGGCGATGTGGTAGGGGATGCGCTTCGGCAGCTTGATCGTCGCGGCGTCGGCGAGCGTGCCGGCGCGGATCTCGGGCAGCGCGAAGGAGGAATGGTCCGAGGCGTAGATGAGGTCGCAGGACAGCGCCAGCTCGAAACCGCCGCCCACCGCCATGCCGTTGACGCAGGCGATCACCGGCTTGTTGAGGTCCCGCAGTTCCTGCAGCCCGGCGAAGCCGCCGACGCCATAGTCGCCGTCGACCGCATCGCCGGCGGCGGCCGCCTTCAGGTCCCAGCCGGCGCTGAAGAACTTGTCGCCGGCCGTCTTGACGATGGCGACGCGCAGCTCCGGATCGTCGCGGAACGCCTTGAAGGTCTCGCCCATCAGCCGCGACGTCTTGAGGTCGATGGCGTTGGCCTTCGGCCGGTCGAGCGTGACTTCGAGGATCGCGCCTTCGCGGCGGGTGGTGATGACGTCAGCCATTCTTCTTTTCTCCAAGCACCAAGAGGGCGTCCGCGATCCAGGCGCCCTTGCCTTCGGCGCACACGATCAGCGGGTTGATGTCGAGTTCCTCGATCTCGCCTTCGTTCTTCTGCACAAAGTCGGCAATGCCGGCGATGGCGTCGATGGCTGCGTTGACGTCGGCCTTCGGCCGACCGCGATAGCCTTCGAGCAGCGGATAGAGCTTCAATCCACGCAATGCCGCCTCGATGTCGTCGCGCGTCGCCGGCAGCATCAGCGTCACGCTGTCGCGCAAAAGCTCCACCAGCACGCCGCCGGTGCCGAGCGTCATCACCACGCCGAACATCGGGTCGCGGGTGAAGCCGACGATCAGCTCGGCGACGCCGTCGCGCACCATGCGCTCGGCATAGAGCCCGGTGCCGAGCGGCAGAAGGTCATGCGCGGCGGCGCTGACGGACTCGGCATCCTTGAGGTTCAGCCTGACGGCGCCGACTTCCGACTTGTGCGTCACGCCGAGCGCCTTGAGAGCGACCGGGAAGCCGAGCGTCATGGAGGAGATCACCGCCTCGACCGCATTGGAGGCGCGCTCGCCCTTCGGCACCGGCAGGCCGGCCTTGATCAGCCTTTCCTTGGCTTCGGCCTCGTCCGGCGTCACGCGCTTGGCCTCGGACGCGCCGGCGGCCGTTGTGTCGACCGGCTGCGCCTGCGGCTCGCGCCAGGCCCAGCCGATGAAAGCGGCCGCCTGGGCGGCGTCCATGGCTTCCGAGATGCCGAACAACGGCACCATGCCGCGCGCCATCAGGCCTGCGGTGTATTCCTCCGGCAGGTTTTCCGGCAGCGAGGAGACGATCGCGCCTCGCGCCTTGTTGGTCTTCAGCGCCGCTTCGAAGGCGCGCAGCGTCGCCCACCAGTCGACGTCCGAGCAGCGGTCCGGGCGCGGGAAGTCGAGCACCAGCATGTTCAAGTCGAAACCGCCCGACACCATCGCGGTGAAGGTCGCGGTCATCGCCGGCTCGTTGTTCCAGATGAAAGTGTGGTAGTCGAGCGGATTGGCAACGGCCACCAGCGGGCCGAGCGTCGATTTGACATGCGCGCGGTGTTCGGCCGTCAGGGCCGGGAAATGCACCCAGCGCCCCTCGGCGCTGTCGGCCATCACGGAGGCCTCGCCGCCCGAGCAGCTCATCGAGGACAGCCTGTAGCCGGGCAAGGGCCCGGTGATGTGCAAAAGCTTCAGCGCCTCGATGAAGGCTGGAATGGAATCGATGCGCGCGATGCCCAGACGCTTCAGGAACGCGCCGGAGGCGGCGTCCGAGCCGGCGAGCGAGGCGGTGTGCGACACGGTCGCCTGCCTTGCCTGTTCGGAGCGGCCGACCTTCATGGCGATGATCGGCTTCTTCAGCTCGCGCGCCCGCGCCGCCAGCCTCTCGAAGCCGGCGACCGAATCGAAGGCCTCGATATGCAGTCCGAGCGCGGTGACGCGCTCGTCTTCGATGAGGCCGAGCGCCATTTCCGAAAGGCCGGTCTGCGCCTGGTTGCCGGCCGTCATCAGGAAGGCGATCGGCAGGCCGCGCTTCTGCATCGTCATGTTGATGGCGATGTTGGACGATTGCGTGATGATGGCGACGCCCTTGCCGCCTTCGGCCAGCCGGATGCCGCCATGCTGGTCGGGCCACAGCAGCGCGCCATCGGCATAGTTGATCAGGCCGTAGCAGTTCGGCCCGATGATCGGCATCTGGCCGGCGGCGGCGACGAGCTCCGCCTGCAGCCGCTCGCCGTCCTCGTCATAGGCCTCGGTCTCGAGGAAGCCGGCGGCAAAGCAGACGGCGCCGCCGGCGCCGCGCTCGGCCAGCGCCTTGATCACCTCGATGGTGAGATGCCGGTTGACGCCGACAAAGGCGGCGTCCGGCGCGCCAGGCAGGTCGGCGACGGACCGGTAGGCCTTGCGGCCGGCGACCTCCTCCTTGGTCGGATGCACCGGCCAGATTTCGCCGGCAAAGCCCATCTTGATCGATTGCGCCACGACGGCGGCGGCCTGCGCCCCGCCGAACACGGCGATCGATTTGGGGCGCAGGAGACGTTCGAGTTTATGCATGGTCATCTTTTCGTTCGAGCATGATCCCGTCCAGAGCCTGATCCCGGCTTTGGCGCATCATGCTCTAAGCTCCGAACGGACGCAGCAGCGCCCGCGAAATAATATGTCGCTGGATCTCCGACGTGCCTTCCCAGATGCGCTCGACGCGCGCGTCGCGCCAGATGCGCTCCAGCGGCAGGTCGTCCATCAGCCCCATGCCGCCATGGATCTGGATGGCTTCGTCAGCGACGAAGGCGAGCATCTCAGTGGCCTTCAGCTTGGCCATCGCCATGTCCTGGTCGGTGACGGTGCCCTGATCGTACTTCCAGCCGGCTTCGAACACCATCAGATCGGCAGCCTTCAGCTCCGTCGCCATATCGGCGAGCTTGAACGACACGCCCTGGAACTTGCCGATCTGCTGGCCGAACTGCTGGCGCTGCGCGGCATATTCGATGGCGTGCGACAGAGCGCGCTCGGCACGGCCGAGACAGGTGGCGCCGACCTGCAGGCGCGTGGCGCCGAGCCAGGAGTTCGCGACATCAAAACCCTTGTGCACTTCGCCCAGCACCTGGCTCGCCGGCAGGCGGCAATCGTCGAATTCGAGGATCGAGTTGGTGTAGCCGCGATGCGACACGTTGCGGTAGCCGTCGCGCACCGAAAAACCCTTGGTGCCCTTGTCGACGAAGAAGGCGGTGATCTTCTTGCGCTTGCCGCGCGGCGAATCCTCCTCGCCCGAGGCCATGAAGACGATGGCGAAGTCGGCAATGTCGGCATGCGAGATGAAGTGCTTGGTGCCGTTGAGCACCCAGTCCGAACCGTCCTGCACGGCGGTCGCCTTCATGCCGCGCAGGTCGGAGCCTGCGCCCGGCTCGGTCATTGCCAGGCAGTCCCACTTCTCGCCGCGGATGCAGGGGAAGAGATATTTCTCGCGCTGCTCCGGCGTACCGGCGAGCAGGATGTTGGAGGGGCGCGCCACGCAGGTCCAATGCAGGGCGTAATTGGCGCGGCCGAGCTCCTTTTCGTAGAGCAGCCAGCTCACCGTATCGAGCCCGGCGCCGCCGACATCGGCCGGCATATTGGCGGCGTAGAGCCCGGCCTCGATTGCCTTTGCCTTCAATTCGTCGATCAGCTCGCGGCGCAGCTCGCCGGTGCGCTCAACCTCGCGCTCATGCGGGTAAAGCTCGTTCTCGACGAAGGCGCGCGTCGTCTCGACGATGAGCTTCTGTTCTTCCGAAAGACCGAAATGCATCGCCTCAGCCCTTCTTCTTGCCGCTCTTCTTCTTCGGCTTCTCCGCCTTCACCGCCTTGGCCGGCTTCTCCACCTTCACCGCCTTGGCCGGCTTCTCCACCTTCACCGCCTTGGCCGGTTTCGCAGCCTTTGCCGGCTTCGCGGCCTTCTTCGCCGGCTTTGCCGTAACCTTGGCGGAAGCCTTCTTCGCCGCCAGCTTGGCGAGCTGCCTGGTATAGTCCTTGTGCAGCGCGCCGGCGCCCCAGCCCTTGCCCTTGTTCTGCTTCGACAGCGCGTCCATGATCGCGACCAGATTGTCATCGCGGATTTTCTCGAGCTCGCGGATCGACAGGCCATGCGCCTGCTCGTCCGACTGGGTGGCGATCAGGTCGACCAGCTCGTCGTTGAATTCCGGCACGTCCATCAGCTTGGTCCAGGGCCATTTCAGGCAGGGCCCGAACTGTGCCATGAAGTGGCGCATGCCGGCTTCGCCGCCGGCGACGCGATAGACCTGGAACATGCCCATCTGCGCCCAGCGCAGGCCGAAGGAATAGCGCATGATGTCGTCGAGTTCCTCAACGTTGCAGATGCCGTCCTTGACCAGCCACAGCGCCTCGCGCCAGGCGGCTTCGAGCAGGCGGTCGCCGACGAAGGCCTCGATCTCCTTGCGCACCACCACCGGCTTCATGCCGATCGAGGCGTAGAGCTCCTTGGCGACCTCGATCGCCTCGGGAAAAGTCTGCTCGCCGCCGACTATCTCGACCAACGGCAGAAGATAGACCGGATTGAACGGATGGCCGACCACCAGCCGCTCCGGGTGCTTCTTCATCGCCACCTGCATGTCGGTCGGCTTGATGCCGGAGGTCGACGAGCCGACGATGGCGTTGGCCGGCGCATGCGCGTCGATCTCGGCCAGCACCTTGTGCTTGAGGTCGAGCCGCTCCGGCACGCTTTCCTGGATGAAATCGGCGTCGGCCACCGCTTCGGCGATGGTCTTGGCGAAGGTGAGCTTGCCTTCCTTGGGCAGGCCGCCGGGCAGCATCTGCTTATAGGCGCGGCGCGCGCCCTTCATCACTTCGCCCACCTTGCGTGACGCTTCCGGATCCGGATCGAAGATCGACACGTCGATGCCGTTCAAGAGCAGTCGCGCCACCCAGCCGGCGCCGATGACGCCGCCGCCGATGGCGGCCGCCTTGTTGATGATGCTCATGGTCAGGCTCCGGTTCTTGTCTTGGCTGTATCGGGATCGGTAAGGGCGACGCGCTCACCGGCGCGGATAACCGCCGGGTCGTAGGCCTTGCGGGCGAACGCTTCGAGCACGAAGGGCCGGAAGAACTCGACCGGCAGCGTCTCGTAATCGGGGTCGAAGCTCGACTGGTCCCAGCGCTCGCAGAACTGGTCGCAGTCGCCGAAATAGGCATGCCCGGTGAAGCGGTCGCGGGCATGCCGGTTGCCGCCCAGATGATGCGCGTAATAGAGGCGCTGGAAATCGCCGTGCTTTTCCACCACCCAGGTGCATTGCTCGCGCACGAAGGGTTTTAGGATCGCGGCCGCATATTCGTCGTGGTTGTAGGGCGCATAGATGTCGCCGATGTCGTGCAGCAGAGCGCAGACGATCCAGTCGGTGTCGGCGCCATCGCGCCAAGCGCGCGTCGCCGCCTGCAGCGAATGGCCGAGCCGGGTGATCTTGTAGCCGGAAAGCCCTTCGTCGAGCTGCACCAGTGCATCGAGCAGCCGGTCGCCGGTCTTGGCGGCGTAGTCGATCTCATGGGCGGTCAGGAATTCGTAGTCTTCCTTGTCGCCGTCCTTCATCGCGGTGAATTTGACGGTATTAGCCATGATCAACGCCCGCATTATGCCGCTGCGGCTAGGGGTGCCCGCTTGGTCAGGTTGAGCTTCTTGCGCACTTCTTCCGGCCCGAGGATACGGGCGCCGAGATTGCTGACGATGCTGGCGGCGCGCTCGACGAGCTGCGCATTGGTGGCCAGGACGCCCTTGTCGAGCCAGAGATTGTCTTCCAGCCCGACGCGGACATTGCCGCCGGCAAGCACGGCCGCCGCCGCATAGGCCATCTGGTTGCGGCCGATCGAGAAGGCCGACCAGTTCCAGGTCGAGGGCACGTTGTTGACCATCGCCATGAAGGTGTTGAGGTCGTCCGGCGCGCCCCACGGCACGCCCATGCAGAGTTGCACCAGCGCATCCGGGTTAAGCACCTTTTCCTCGACCAGCTGCTTGGCGAACCACAGATGTCCGGTGTCGAAGGCCTCGATCTCGGGCTTGACGCCCAGCGCCGTCATCATGCCGCCCATCGCGCGCAACATGCCGGGCGTGTTGGTCATCACATAGTCGGCCTCGGCGAAGTTCATCGTGCCGCAATCCAGCGTGCAGATCTCCGGCAGGCACTGGCGCACATGCTCCATGCGGTTGGTGGCGCCGCCCATGTCGGTGCCTTTCTCGTTGAGCGGCAGCGGCGCCTCGGGCGAGCCGAACACCATGTCGCCACCCATGCCGGCCGTGAGGTTCAGCACCACGTCGACATTGGCCTCACGGATGCGCTCGGTCACTTCGCGGTAGAGATGGACATCGCGGCGCGGCTTGCCGGTCTCGGGGTCGCGCACATGGCAGTGCACGATCGCGGCGCCCGCCTTGGCGGCGTCGATCGCCGAATCGGCGATCTGCTTGGGCGAGCGCGGCACATGCGGGCTACGGTCCTGCGTGCCGCCGGAGCCGGTCACGGCACAGGTAATGAAGACCTCACGGTTCATCGCAAGCGGCATCGTCTATCCTCCCAGGGTCGATCGGCCATGCGTGCCGCCAAAGCGGAAGCCTGTTGGGCTGTGCACGGGATGGCAACAGAATGACCGACTTGCCGGAAACTGTTTTGCGTTTTACGAAGATCTCATGACCAAAAGCGAAAAGCCGACCATCTTTCGATCCGAACGCGAAACACTCAAGGTGACGTTCCTTGTGTTCTCGGGCTCCTCGATCATGTGCGTCGCCTCGGCGGTCGACCCGTTGCGCGCCGCAAACCGCATCTCGGGCGAGACGCTGTTCGATTTCAAGCTGGTCTCGGTCACCGGCGAGGCGCCGGTCACCACTTGCGGCCTCCCGGTGGCCGTCAGCGGCCGCTTCGATGCCGCCGAGCCGACCGACATGCTGGTCGTCGTCGCCGGCTTCGGCACGCAGAACTATGCCACCTCGGCGCTGCTTGCCGGCCTGCGGCGCGCCGCGCGCGCGGCTCGCGCCTGCGGCGGCGTCGAGGCCGGCACCTGGCTGGTGGCGCGCGCCGGCCTGCTCGAAGGCCGCAGCGCCACCACCCATTGGGAGGATATGGAGGATTTCTCCGCCGCGTTCCCAGGCGTCGACGTGCGGCCGGACCGCTATGTCATCGACGGGCCGGTGTTCACATCCGGCGGCGCCTCGCCGACCTTCGACCTGATGCTGCACCTCGTCCGCACAAGGCTCGGCATGGCCGCGGCGCTCGATGTCGCAAGCGTCTTCATCTATGATCAGGCGCGCGCCGCGACCGACGCGCAGCCGCTGGTCTCGCTCGGCCGGCTCGATGGCTACGACCCCAGGCTTGCCCAGGCGATCCGGCTGATGGAAGCGCATGTCGACCAGCCGCTCACCATCGACGCCGTGGCCAAACGCGCCGGCGTCACGGCAAGGACGCTGGAAAGCATTTTTCGCAAGTCGATCGGCGAGACGCCCGGCGCCTATTATCTGAGGCTGCGCCTCAGCGCCGCCCGCCGCCTCGTGGTCGACACGCGCATCGCCATGGCGGATATTGCCGGGCGGACCGGCTTCTCGTCCGCCGCCGCATTTTCCAGGGCATTTTCAAGAGCGTTCGGCGAGGCGCCGGTACGGCTTCGCCGAGGGTAGGGCTAAGGCGGCGGCTTGCCGCTGGCTTAAGCGGCGGTCTGCCGCTCAGGCGGCGCTCTTGCGCTCGCCGGCGCTGTCCATCTGCGAGCGCATCTGCTGCGCCAGACGGATTTCAAAGCGGTTGCTGACGGCGCGATCCCATTCGGTTTTCACGTCGTCGGTCGGCCGCGGCAATGCCATCAGCCGGTCGATGATCGATCCGGTCTCGCCGGACGAGAGCAGGGCGTCGATTTCGCGTTCGTGCTGCATATCGGTTCGCCTCCTTCTTCTTCACCCGCCACAGGAGCCACGTTTATACGAGATCCGTGACGGCTGTTTGAAGGCAAGAACGAGGTGATTGAGGGGCAGCGCGGGGCAAAGTTTTGTCGCTTGATTCCGCCCTCGCGAACGCAATTTTCAGGCCTGCCCCGCGTCCCGATCGCTCGGGCGCGAGGCAGCCTGCCGTTCTTTAGACATACCTGTTGACGATGTTCTCCAGCAGTTCCTGCCGGCCGGAGCGCGGCTGCGGCTCGATCTTCTTCTTCACCACTCGCTCGGCGATTTCCTCCAGCGTGCGCTTGCCCGAAAGCATGGCCTTGCCTTCGGCGGTGTTCCAGCCGGCATAGCGTTCGGCGAGCGGACCGGACAGCGCCTTGTCCTCGATCATCTTCGCCGCCGCCTTCAGGCCGCGCGCGCAGGCATCCATGCCGCCGATATGGCCGATCAGGAGGTCGTCCGGGTCGAGCGACTGTCGCCGGAGCTTGGCGTCGAAATTGGTGCCGCCGGTCTTGAAGCCGCCGCCCTGCAGCACCTGGTAATAGGCCAGGGCCATTTCCGGCACATTGTTGGGGAACTGGTCGGTGTCCCAGCCCGACTGATAGTCGTTGCGGTTCATGTCGATAGAGCCGAAGACGCCAAGCGCATTGGCCAGCGCCAGCTCGTGTTCGAAGGAATGGCCGGCCAGGATCGCATGGCCCTGCTCGATGTTGAGTTTGACCTCCTTCTCCAGCCCGAAGCGCTTGAGGAAGCCGTACACCGTGGCGACGTCGTAGTCGTACTGGTGTTTTGTGGGCTCCTGCGGCTTCGGCTCGATCAGGATCGTGCCCTTGAAGCCGATTTTGTGCTTGTAATCGACGACGAGGTTGAGGAAACGCCCGGCCTGTTCCTGCTCGCGGGCAAGGTCGGTGTTGAGCAGCGTCTCATAGCCCTCGCGCCCGCCCCACAGCACGTAGTTCTCGCCCTTCAGCTTCTTGGTGACGTCGATGCATTTCTTCACCGTCGCCGCAGCATAGGCGAACACATCCGGATCGGGGTTGGTGGCCGCGCCCGACATGAAGCGGCGGTGCGAGAACAGGTTCGCCGTGCCCCAGAGCAGCTTGACGCCGGTCTTTTTCATCTTGTCGGCGAAATAGTCGGTGATCTCGTCGAGGCGCGCCGCGCTCTCGGAGAAATCCTTGCCTTCCGGGCGCACATCGGCGTCGTGGAAGCAGAAATAGGGCGCGCCGAGCAGCGAGAACATCTCGAAGGCGACGTCGGCCTTGAGCCTGGCCAGCTCCATCGTGTCGATGCCGCCCGGCTTGGCGAACCAGGGGCGGTCGAAGGTCTGGCCGCCGAACGGGTCGCCGCCAGGCCAGGCAAAGGAATGCCAGTAGGCGACGGCGAAGCGCAGATGGTCTTCCAGCCGCTTGCCGGCCACCACCTCGTCCGGGTTGTAGAAACGATAGGCCAGCGGATTGGTCGAATCCGGTCCCTCATATTTGATCTTCTTGATGTCGCCGAAAAATCCGCTGCTCATGGTTTCCTTCCTCTCCGGGTGCATTCGCCCGATTACCTCAGGCGTAATTGGTTTCGGTCCTTTGCGGGGCCAAAAAGGTCATGTCGAAACGATCCAACGAAGGAGCATGACCATGACCGACCTCAACACGATCGCCCGCAACTACATCGCCGCCTGGAACGAGGCAGATGCCACCCGCCGCAAGGCGCTGCTCGAGGCGGCCTTCACCAGCGATGTCAGCTATCGCGACCCGGTCATGCAGGGCGACAGCCATGACGGCATCGCGGCATTGATCGAAAGCGTGCAGCAACGCTTCGCCGGCTTCCGTTTTTCGCTGAAGGGCGAGCCGGACGGTTTCGCCGACAAGATACGCTTCTCGTGGAACCTTGGACCCGAAGGTGTCGAGTCGGTCATCGAAGGCACCGATATCGGCGTCATCGAGAACGGCCGCCTGAAGAGCGTGACCGGGTTCTTGGACAAGGTGCCGGCGCAGTGAGGCTAGCTGGGGAGGTGGGGTGCGAGGCCCCCCCCTCTGGCCTGCCGGCTCCGGCCCTTCGCTATCGCTCCGGGCGTTCGTCGTTCGGAAAGCCAAGCAATTGGCTTTCCGCCCGCTGCGCGGACCACTCCTCACCCCCCTCAAGGGGGGAGATCGGCTGTCACGCGGACCTTCGCCAACCACCAACGCCGAAAGAAAGGAGCCAGCGCCCAAGCTGCCAATCTCCCCCCTTGAGGGGGAGATGCCCGGCAGGGCAGAGAGGGGGGCCTCGCGCCTGCTCACGCAGTTACAGCCCTTATCGCCGGATAAAGTTCGCGATAGCGCTGATAAGCGTCTGCGAAGGCGCCGCCCAAGCCGATATCCGGCTCGATCGTCGCATCTGTCGCCGGCGCAGCGCACACTGCCAGCGGATCGGCGCCCGTTGCGGCAATCAACCCTAGCCGCGCCGCACCAAACGCCGCGCCGAAATCGCCGTCGGCCGGAATATCGACCGGCACCTGCAGCGCGGTGGCGATCGCCTTCAGCCAGTAGCGCGAGCGCGAGCCGCCGCCGATCGCGGTCACCCGGTTGAGCGTCGTGCCCGCCGTCTTCAGCGCTTCGAGACTGTCGCGGAAGGCAAAGGCGACGCCTTCCAGCACCGCCTGCGTCAGCACGGCCCGGCTCGATTGATGCGCAAGCCCCGTGAAAGAGCCGCGAATGGCGGAATCATTATGCGGCGTGCGCTCGCCGGAGAGGTAAGGCAGGAAGGTGACGCCCGTCGGCGCCTTGAGCGTGTCGCCAAGCTCGCCGGTCAAGTCGCCGGCGCTTTTTCCCGTGATCTCCGACAGCCAGTTGAGCGAATCGGTGGCCGACAGGATGACGCCCATCTGATGCCATGTGTTGGGCAGCGCGTGGCAGAAGGTGTGCACCGCGCTTTCCGGATTGGGCAGGTAGGAGGCGTTGGCCGCGAACAGCACGCCCGACGTGCCGAGCGACACGAAGGCATGCCCGGCGCCGACCGTGCCCATGCCGCAGGCGGAGGCCGCATTGTCGCCGGCGCCGCCGGCAACCGGGATGCCCGACGCGATGCCCCATTTGGACGCGAGCTCGCCGCGCAAGCCGCCGGCCTTGGCCGTGCCCTCGACCAGCGACGGCATATGCTTCTCGTCGAGCGATGTCGCCGCCAGCAACTCGGGCGCCCAGCGACGCTCGCCGACATCGAGCCATGAGGTGCCGGCCGAATCCGACATTTCCGAGATGTGTTCGCCGGTCAGCCAGAGCCGCAGATAGTCCTTGGGCAAAAGCACCTTGGCGACCTTGGCGAAGATTGCCGGCTCGTTGGTCTTCACCCAGGCAAGCTTGGGCGCGGTGAAGCCGGGGAAGACGATGTTGCCGGTGAGCTTGCGGAAGCGCGGATCGGCATCGAGCGCCGCGGCCTCGACATGGCTGCGCGTGTCGTTCCACAGGATGCAGGGGCGCAGCACCTTGTCCGATTGATCCAGCAGGGTGGCGCCATGCATCTGGCCGGAAAGGCCGATTCCCTTGACCGCCGCCAGCTCTTTCGGATGCGAAGCCTTGAGTTCGGCAATCGCCGTCTCGCTGGCCTCGATCCAATGCGCCGGATCCTGCTCCGACCAGCCGGGATGCGGCCGCGAGACGTCGAGCGAGCCATGGCCGGCGCCGATGACTTTCTGACCGTCATCGATCAGCAGCGCCTTGACGCCCGAAGTGCCCAGGTCGAGGCCGAGATACATGATTTCCTCCCACTGCCATTAATTTTTTCGGATCTCGAAAAAATCTGGCTTGGCCAGTTCTTAGGACAAGATCCGCTGCGGGTCAATTCTCAGACAAATCGGAAGCACGCCGCAAGAACAGCGCCGACAGCGGGCTGTCGGGCCGGGCCAACTGCCGTTCGGCGGTCAATGCCCGCGCGAGTGCCGTATCGCCGGCGCGCAATGCAGCCTCGATCAAGGTCAGGTCGATGACGTCGCGCTGCGCATGGCTGCCGCCGAAGCGGTGCGCGATCGAGCGGATCGGCCGGATCAGACGCACGGCCTCATCGTAGCGGCCCTCGCCGAAGGCCTTGATGGCTAAGGTCAGCGGGTGGCCGACATCGCGCGTGAAGGCGGCATTGTCGTCGCTGCCGCGCATCGCTTCGCGCTGCGCCTCGAGCAGCGTCTTCGCCGGCGCTTCCAGCCCGGCGCCGACAAAAGCCATCATCGCATGCGCGTCGTTGAAGGCGTAATTGCCGGCGGCGGCTTTCGGGACCCAGTTGGCGGCAAGCGTCGCCCAGCGGTCGCCGACATCGACGCCGCCGAGATGGAGACGCCACAGGATGGCCGACGCATCGACCATGTTGAGCGCCAATGTCGAGCGCGCACCGTAGATCGGTCCATCATAGAGCCTGAGCACCTCGTCGGTTTCGCCGAGATCGTAGTGGAACAGCGCAAGGTGCCACCAATTGTGGACCTGGAGAAAACTCTCCTTCGACCAGGCCTCCGGGTTGGCGCGCATCCAGGCGATGCCATCCCTTTGCCGGCTCTGCATCTCCATGACATGCGCTACCGCGTGCTGCGCCCAGCCGTCGCGCCGTTCGATCTCGATGGCCTGCCGGCCGAAGGATTCGGCGCGGGCGTAGTCGCCCATTTCCTCCAGCCCGAAGGCCTGCATGCCGAGAATGGCGTGGTAGCCCGGCATGTCTTTCCGCCAGGCCGGCAGCGCCCGGCCGATTCGGTCGCGCAGCATGCGCGCATTGCCGGTGAAGAAATCGATCTGGTGCCCGACCTGCAGCGCCAGCGCATCGCGTGGGTTATCGATCGCGATGTCCTCCAGGATACGACCGGCTTCATGCCAGCGCCCGTCGGCGAGATGCCCAAGCGCGGCGACATGCGCAGCTTCGCGCGCGGTGGCGGCAAGGGACAGCGCCGCCTGATGGCTTGACCTAGCGACCGCCGTCGCGTCCCGCTCTGTGGCCAGGCCGAACAGATAGCCTTTGAACACATGTGCCATGACGAAGGTCGGGTCGTCGGTAATGGCGCGGTCGATGGAACCGACCGGATCGCCGATGAAGCATTGCAGCTCATGCACGGCGCGGGCGTAGGATGAAAACCCGGCTTCGGTCGCGCCCGAGTAAGTCAGGCCGAATGCGTCCTTCAGCGCCATTCTGTGTCCTTCGACGATCGCGAATTTGCTGTTTGGAACCCGATCCTAAAGCATCGGCGAGGAGCGTGCCAACGGCCGCCTCGATCAAGCAATACTCTGGTCTATTCGCCTGGGATCGCAGTTCATCAACCATTGGGCGCAGAATAGGCTTTGAAAATTGAGACGAATTATGTCTTCATTGCGGCAGGGATGGGGCGGCTCAAATCGCGAATTGCGAGGACGCGATGCGGCGCTTTGGTAATTCTCTTCCGAGACTGTTCTCGGAGGGAAAAGTCATATCAGCAAATGCTGATAGACTGATGAAAGGCCCAGTACATCCTTGGATGCTTGGCCTTCTGGCATCAACAGCACTTACATTGCTGCCGGGCTCCCAGGCTTTTGCCGCATGTGTGCTCAGCCCACCCGCTGGCAATACAGCCTATGTCTGCGACAGCGGCGATTCCGGCGGCAGCCTGACCGACACCAGCGGCGACAACACGCTCACCTTCCCTTCCGGCGGCACCGGCCAGATCAGCGGCAATGTCAGCTTCGGCGCCGGATCCGACCGCATCGACATGCAATCCGGCGCCATCACCGGCACGGTCGACCAGGGCGACGGCACCGACTTCTTCACCATTGGCGCAGGCACCGTTGCCGGCAACGTCCAGCAGGGCGCGGGTATCGACGATTTCAACATGAGCGGCGGCCAGATCGGCTCGCTCAACCAGGGCGATGGGCTCGACACCTTCACCATGAGCGGCGGCCGCATCGTCGATTTCTTCGACGATGGCGACCATGCTGTGATGACCGGCGGCCGCATCGGCCGCGTCAACATGAAGCTCGACCAGAACTACTTCAACATGTCGGGCGGTGTCATCGACCGCAACCTCGTCACCGGCTTCGACAAGGATACCATCATCCTTTCCGGCGGCACGATCGGCGGCAACATCAGCGTCAGCGGCGGCAACGACAGCGTGACCATCACCGGCGGCACGGTCGGCGGCGACGTGCTGATGAGCTTTGGCGCCGACAGTTTCGTCTGGGACGGCGGCGGCATCATCTATGGCAGCGTCGATCTCGGCGCCGACAATGATACCGCCCAGCTCAGCAACCTCACGAAGGCCAATCTCGGCGGCGCCGACGCCGTGAATGGCGGTCTCGGCACCGACACGCTCACCTTCGACAACGTCAAGCTGGATGGCATCGCCAGGGTCCAGAACTGGGAAACCATCAACGCCACCAACGACACGCAATTGACATTGGACGGCAACCTCGTGCTGGGCGACTCAGGCACGGGCACCGGCACGCTCAACGTCGACCAGGCAAGCACGCTCTATGGCGGCGGCTTCAATGCCTCGATCCAGGCCTTTACGTCAGGGCAACTGGCCGAGGTCTTCAATGCCGGCCGCATCGACCTGACCAACGGCAGCACCGGCGCCACCGACCGGCTGACGATCAACGGCAACTATACCGGGCTCGGCGGCCTGCTGCTGATCCAGACCGAGCTTGGCGACGATTCCTCCGCCTCTGACCGGCTCGTGCTGTCCGGCGGCACGGCTTCCGGCTCGACCGGCATCGCGGTGGTCAATGTCGGCGGCGCCGGCGCCGAGACCACGGCGGACGGCATCATGGTCGTGCAGGCCGTCAACGGCGCCACGTCGGGCGCCAACGCGTTCGCGCTTGACGCGCCGGTCGCGGCCGGCGCCTTCGAATATTACCTGTTCAAGGGCGGCGTCAGCGCCGACAGCGAGGAGAACTGGTACCTGCGTTCATCGCTGATCACGCCGACATCGCCGGCCGCGGCTCCGTCCGAGCCTACGCCCGCGCTCGAGCCAGAGCCGCCGGAGACCGAGCCGCCGCCGCCGCCGTCGGAGCTGCCGCCGGTGCCGGTGCCAACCGAGGGCGATGCCAACAATCCGCCGGTCGACCCGACGCCGCCGGTTCAGGCGAGCGATCCTGAGCCGGAAGCGCCGCCGGCTCCGCCGGAGGCGCCACCGGCCGATCCGCCGCCGCCTCCGCCCCCGGTGCCGACCGCCGTGCCCGATCTGCCGACGCCGGCAGCGGGTCAGGAAATCCTGCTCTACCGCATCGAGGTGCCGGTCTATTCGGCCGTGCCGCCGGTCGCGCAGCATCTGACGATGGCGACGCTCGGCACCTTCCACGAACGCCGTGGCGAGCAGAGCCTGTTGTCGTCGGACACCGATCTGCAGCCCGTCTGGGGCCGCATCTTTGGCCAGGACGCCAAGCTAGGCTGGTCGGGAACGGTCTCGCCCTCCTTCGACGGCACTTTGTTCGGGCTTCAGGCCGGCTTCGACCTTATTGGCCGGGAAACCGCCTCAGGCTCGGTCGACCGCGCCGGCCTGTTCCTTGCCTATGGCAGCATGAACGGCGACCTGCGCGGCCAGGCCCTAGGTCAGGATGATCTTGCGGTCGGCAACCTCGACGTCAGCGGCACCAGCGTCGGTGGCTACTGGACACGTATCGGCAAGGCCGGCTGGTACCTGGACGGCGTGCTGATGGCGACCTTCTTCGGCGGCTCGGCCTCCTCGTCGCGCGACATCGGCATCGATGTCGGCGGAACCGGCGTCACCGCATCGCTCGAGGGCGGCTATCCGGTCGCGCTCGGACAAGGCTGGACGCTGGAGCCGCAGGCGCAACTGGTCTGGCAGCATCTGTCGCTCGACGACGCCAGGGACCGGTTCTCCTCGGTCTCGTTCGATACCGACGATGACGTCACCGGCAGGATCGGGCTGAGGCTGCAGGGTGAGACGGTCCTCGAAGGGATGCCGCTGCAGCCCTATCTCAAGGCCAATCTCTGGCACCATTTCGGCGGCACCGACCGCGTCGATTTCGAGGGCACCGACATCTCGACCGAGAGCCGGTCCACCTCCTTCGAATTCGGCGGCGGCGTCGTCGCCAAGGTGACCGACAAGGTCAGCGTCTTCGCCTCCGCCGACTACACCACCAATCTCGGCGGCGACAAGCGCCGCGTGCTGGAAGGCAATTTGGGCGTAAGTGTTAAATGGTGAGGCCAACAGGCCTTACCATTTGCCCGGCTGACCTCAGCTCCCCGAGCGCATTGCCACCGTGGCGATGCCGGCGCCGACCAGCAGCGTGCCGCCGGTGCGGTTGAAGATGCGGATGGCTTTCGGGTTGCGCACGATGGCGCGGGCCCTCGATGCGACCAGCGCGTAGCCGAAAGCATTGGCGAAGGCCAAGGTCAGGAACGTCGTCTCGAAGATTAGCATCTGCGTCCAGAAGTCGGCGTGCCGGTCGAGGAACTGCGGCAGGAAGGCGACGAAGAAGGTGATGCTCTTCGGGTTCAGCGCCGTGACCAGCCAGGCATGCGCCATCATCCTTGCCGCCGAAACCACGTCGGTGCGCGGCTCAGCCTTGAGCGCGCCGCCGGCGCGGAACAATTTTATGCCGAGATAGATGAGGTAGCCGGCGCCGATCACCTTCAAGATGGTGAACACGGTGGCCGAAGCCGCGAGCAGCGCGCCGATGCCGAGCATCGACAGCGTCATGGCGGTGAAGTCGCCAAGCGCCACGCCCACCGCCATCGGCAGCGCGGTGCGCCAGCCCTGGCCCAGCGCATAAGAGACGACCAAAAGGATCGTCGGGCCTGGAATGACGAGAAGGATGGAAGAGGCGGCGGCGAAGGCAGCCCAGTTTTCGAAGGACATTTCCCCACTCCTTGAGCGCAAAGACAGGATAAATCCTGGGGTAGGCGAGAATGTAAAGGGGCTGCCGGAAAAATCTTCGGCGCCTGACCGGCGGGCCGATGAACCGCTGCAACCAGCCGTTAGGATTAAGCCGGACTCCCGCGCTTTCACCCTTTTTCAACCATGACTGACGAAAATGCGATTATCCGGCCGGACCGTGCTTCCCGCCGGCAGCGTAGGGTTTGGTGTATGCGCGAGTTGCCGCAAAGTCTGACGCCGCCTTCCAACGGCGCAATCGATACCGAAATTCAGCTTTCCCGCCGCGCCTTGCTTTCCGGCGCCGGCGCCATGGCGCTGCTGGGCCTCGCCGGCTGCAGCACAACCGACACGCTCGACCTGCCGCAAATGCAGCTCGACAACACCGTCACCGGTTCCGTGCCGCCGATGCGCCCGGCGATCAGCGTCGACAAGAACGTCACCGGCCCGGACGTCATGTACGCCTCGCTCACCGACGGCGGCTTCGAGGTGCCTGCGGTGCCGTGGCAGAAGGTCAAGCCGCAGTTCCGCCGCCAGATCGTCGTCGACAAGACCGGCGAGGCGCCCGGCACCATCGTCGTGCATCTCGAGGAGCGCATGCTCTATCTTATCCAGCCGGGCGGCGATGCCATCCGTTACGGCGTCGGCATCGGCAAGGACGGCTTCCGCTGGTCGGGCCGCGCCAACATCCAGTATGGCCGCGAATGGCCGGTCTGGACGCCGCCGCCGGAAATGATCCAGCGCAAGCCGGAACTGGTGAAATGGCAGGGCGGCCAGCCCGGAGGCCTCACCAATCCGCTCGGCGCCCGCGCCCTCTACATCTACCAGAACGGCAAGGACACCGGCTACCGCATCCACGGCTCGCCCGAATGGTGGAGCATCGGCCAGGCCATGTCCTCGGGCTGCGTGCGCCTGATCAACCAGGACATCATCGACCTCTACAGCCGCGTCTCCAAGAAGAACCCGGTCGTCGTGGTCTGATCGGGTTCCACTCTTCCGTTGCGCGATGCGGCAAGACAGGCGAAGGTGCCCTGAAAACTTCGGGAGAGAACGAGCATGGCTGGAACCTTCGTTATCGCGCAGGGCGGCGGCCCGACCGCCGTCATCAACCAGACGGTCGTCGGCGCCACGCTGGAAATCCGCAAGCGTCATCCGGGCGCCAGGGTGCTTGGCTCGATCCATGGCGTGCGCGGCATTCGCGATGGCAACTATGTCGATCTCTCCGCCATCCCAGAGGACCGGCTGCGGCTGATCGCCGGCACGCCGAGCGCGGCCCTCGGCTCGACCCGCGACAAGCCCGACGCCGCCTATTGCGAGGTCATCCTCAACGGACTGAAAAAGGCCGGCGCCGACGCCTTCATCTATATCGGCGGCAACGACACCTCGGGCACGCAGCAGATCCTGACCGACGCCGCCGGCGGCTCGATCGCCTTCGTGCATGCGCCCAAGACCATCGACAACGATCTCGAAGAGAACGACCATACGCCGGGCTTCATCTCGGCGGCCGAGTTCGTCGCCGGCGCCTTTCTCTCCGTCGACCTCGATTTCCGCGCCTTGCCCGGCATCTATGTCGGCATCGTCATGGGTCGCCACGCCGGCTTCCTCACCGCCGCCGCGGCCGCCTGGCAGCTCGATCCCGACAGCGGCCCGCATCTGGTTTACGTGCCGGAGCGCGCCTTCTCGGCAAAGCGCTTCATCGATGAAGTGCGCGAGAAGCTCGACCGCCACAAGCGCTGCATCGTCGCCGTCTCAGAAGGCGTCAGCACCGCAGACGGCAAGGCGCTGGTCGAAAGCCTGGTGCCGCCGGAGAAGCTTGAGCGCGACCAGCACGGCAATGTCAAGCTGTCGGGCAGCGACCTGCCGGCGGCGCTCGAACGAGCCCTGGCCGAAGGCCTGCCCGGCAAGCGAGCGCGGGTCGATGCGCTGGGCTACATGCCGCGCGGCTATGTCGGCGCCATCAGCGCCGTCGACGCCCAGGAGGCCTTCGACGCCGGCGCCTTCGCGGTCGCCGTCGCTGGGGAAGGCGGCGGTTCGGTGGCGATCCAATATGACGGGTCGAAGACCGTGCTGAAGAAAGTGCCGCTGAAGGCGGTGGCCGGCAAGACCCGCCACATGCCCGACGATTTCATGCAGCCGGACGCCAACCAGCTTTCGGAAGCCGGCATGGCCTATCTGAAGCGGCTGGTGCCGGAAAAGTACAAGGTCGGGAAGCCGTTCGTCTGATGGGCGGTCCGATGCCCGAGCTTGAGGTCGGCGACTGGTTCGGAAAGGCGAAAGTCGATGCCGGCACGACGTTGCTGACCGAGCCCTTCGTGCATGATTTCGTGCGCGCCAACATCTGGCATTTGAAGGGCCGCGACGCGGACCTTCTGGTCGACACCGGCATGGGCATCCGTCCGCTGGCGCCCGAGATCGACACGCCGGCCGGCAAGCCGCTCATCGTCGTCGCCACCCACATCCATCTCGACCATGTCGGCGCGCTGCACGAATTTCCGCTGCGCATGGGGCCGAAGATGAGCGCGGCGCGTTTCGACGGCATGGATGATGCCGTCACCTACGCCTACATGTTCCACAATCTCGATGGCGCCGTCACAAAGCTGCCGGCGCCGGACTGGAAGGCGGCCGATTATCGCATTCCTTCCGCGCCGCTGATGCGTGCGCTCGACGAGGGCGACGTCGTCGATCTCGGCGACCGGAAATTCCGTGTGCTGCACCTGCCCGGGCATTCGCCGGACTCCATCGCGCTCTTCGACGAGGCCGATGGCCTCTTCTTTGCCGGCGACGCCATTTACGACGGCATGCTGATCGACGATCTGCCGGATTCCGACCGCACCGCCTATTGTCGCACCATGCAACGCCTGCTCGATCTGCCGATCCGCATCGGCCATGGCGGCCATGGCCCAAGTTTCGACCGCGCCAGGATGCGGGAAATTGCCTCCTCTTATCTTCGCAGGCGAGAGCGGTTCGTAAGCGGCCTCTGAATTAAATCTTTGTAAGGTCACCTCAAAACCCTAATTCGGGCCATTCGGCGACCTAGATGCTTGTCTGTCGAGACGGCCGGCTGCATGCACGGCGAGACAGGCAGATCCGGTCATCGGCACGTTGACGGACGCTTCGTGGGAGCGCCCGCGACGCCGGATCAACTCTCGCCCGGACAGAACGACCATGTCACCATCAAGCATACTTCGCAGACATCGCGTCGCCGCCCTGCTGGGCGCCGCGCTGATCATTTCGCCCGTCGTCGTTTCCTTCGCCCAGAGCAATTCCGGCCTGAGCACCGTGGCCGCGACGACCCAGACCCCGGTCGCCGGCATCACCGCCCCGAACGGCTCCTTCGCCCCGGTCATCGCCGTCACCAAGCCGGCGGTCGTCACCATCACATCGATCATGAAGGCGCAGCCACAGGCGGGGGATGACGGTTCGCCCCTCGGCGGCAATGTCCCCTTCGACCAATTCTTCCAACAGTTCTTCGGCGACCAGGGCATGCCGATGCCGCGGACGCCGCCGCAGCAGCAGGGGCAGCGCGCCGAGGCGCTCGGCTCCGGCTTCATCGTCGGCGCGGATGGCACCATCGTGACCAACAATCACGTCATCGATGGCGCGAGTTCCATCAAGGTGACGCTCGATGACGGGACCGAGCTTCCCGCCAAGCTCGTCGGCCATGACGCCAAGAACGATCTCGCGGTGCTCAAGATCAAGGCCGATAAGCCGCTGCCGACCGTCAAATGGGGCGATTCCAGCAAGCTGATGACCGGCGACCAGGTGTTGGCAATCGGCAATCCGTTCGGCATCGGCACCACCGTCACCGCCGGCATCGTCTCGGCGCGCGGCCGCGACCTGCACAGCGGGCCGTTCGACGATTTCATCCAGATCGACGCGCCGATCAACCACGGCAATTCCGGCGGCCCGCTGGTCGACGTCAACGGCAATGTCATCGGCATCAACACCGCCATCTATTCGCCCAATGGCGGCAGCGTCGGCGTCGGCTTCGCGATCCCGTCGGACCAGGCGCAGAAGGTCGTCGCCAAGCTGATGAAGGGCGGCGACATCGAATATGGCTATCTCGGCGTGCAGATCCAGCCGGTCACGCCGGACGTCGCCAGCGCCATCGGTCTCGACCATCCAGGCGGCGCGCTGGTTTCGCAGGTCACCGACGGGTCGCCGGCGGCCAAGGCCGGCATTGAAACCGGCGATGTCATCACCGGCTTCGGCGGCCAGGAGATCAAGGATCCCAAGGATCTGTCGCGCGCCGTTGCCGACGTGTCGCCTGGCGCCAAGGAGACCGTCAGCATCTGGCGCAAGGGCAAGGCGATGCAGATCTCGGCCGATGTCGGCCGCAACGCCGAAGATCAGAAGACGGCGTCGAACGGCAATGAAGGCCGCGGCCCGTCGGCTGAACAGGGTTTGCGTGTTCCATCGCTCGGCCTCGGCCTGACCGACCTCACGCCCGATATCCGGGATCAGCTCAACCTTGCTGGCAACCAGCGCGGCGCGGTGGTCGAGCGGGTCAATCCGGACAAGGCGGCTTCGGCCGCCGGCATCCAGCCCGGCGACGTCATCGTCGGCGTCGACCAGACGCCGGTGAAGACGGCGAGGCAGGCCAATCAGGCGATCGCCGAGGCGGCCAGGTCGGGCAAGAAGTCGGTGCTGTTGCTGGTGGATCGCGGTGACGCGCAGATCTTCGTCGCCGTGCCCTTCGCCGCCGGCTGAGAAAATCTCCGACGGAGCCTGCCGGCCTTGCCGGTGGGCTCCACCTCAAGATTTCTATTGCCCCGGAAGGCGTCTTCGAGAACACTCCCCGCATCGTTCCCCCGGTGCAGGAAGGCGTCTCCATGGTCACGCGCGGTTTCTTTTCCGGACGGCGTCCTCCTTCCGACACCGACGCGCGCATTCCGCCGGGCCAGTATCTGGAGCAGGGTTTTCCCGTGCTGTCGGCCGGGCCGACGCCGCGCGTGCGCACCGAGGATTGGTCTTTCACCCTCAAGCAGGGGCCAAAGCCGATCAAGAAATGGAACTGGGCCGAGTTCAACGCCTTGCCGCAAAGCAAGATGACGCGCGATATCCATTGCGTGACGGCCTGGACAAAATTCAACACGCCCTGGCAAGGCGTGATGATCGACGACATCCTCGCCGACGCCGGCATCGAGCCGCCGACCGCCTACACGCTGGCTCTGTCCTTTGACGGCTATTCCACCAATGTGCCGACCAAGGACCTCGTCACCGGCAAGGCGATGGTGGCGCTGCTCTATGAGGGCAAGCCGATCACGCCGGATCATGGCGGGCCGGCGCGGCTTTTGGTGCCGCATCTCTATTTCTGGAAATCGGCCAAATGGGTGAACGGGCTGCAGTTCACCGAGCGCGACGAACCGGGCTTCTGGGAGCTGCGCGGCTATCACATGTATGGCGACCCCTGGCGCGAGCAGCGCTATTCCAGCGACCCGTGAGGGGCGATGCGTGAGCAGCAATCGATGAGCGCCGAGCCGTCGCCGCAATCGCCCTGGCAGGCAGCCACCATAACCCGCATCGAAAAGCGCACGCCGCGCGTCGCCAGCTTCTGGTTCCAGCCTTCGCGGCCTTTCGCCCATCTGGCGGGCCAGCATGTCGACATCAGGCTGACGGCGCCGGACGGCTATCAGGCGCGCCGTTCCTATTCCATCGCTTCGGCGCCGGAAGCGGGCGGCGGCGTCGAGCTGGCGATCGAGCGGCTCGACGACGGCGAGGTCTCGCCCTTCTTCCACGACGTTGCCGCCGTCGGCGACGAGATCGAGCTGCGCGGGCCGCTGGGCGGCCACTTCATCTGGCAGGAGAGCGACGGCGGGCCGATCCTTCTGGTCGGAGGCGGCTCGGGCGTCGTGCCGCTGATGGCGATGGTGCGCCATCGCACGCTGCGCAACACGGCGGTGCCCCTCGTGCTGGTGTTCTCGGCGCGGATCTGGGACGAGGTGATTTTTCGCGATGAGCTGATCGGCCTCGACGACCGTCGCGACGGGTTCGATCTGGTGCTGACGCTGACCCGCGAGCCGGCGAGGCGGCCCTCCGACTATTCCCGGCGCATCGACGCCCGCATGATGGCGCAGGCCATCGAGCGCCTGCCCAAGGCGCCGAAGCTCGCCTATGTCTGCGGCTCGAATGCGTTCGTCTCGGCCGCCGCCGACGCCTTGATCGGCGCCGGTGTTCCGGCGGGGATCATCCGCACCGAGCGCTACGGGGTTTAGAAGCATGATCTCGACGAGGATGATCCCGCAAAGTCCTCGTCTCGACCGACAAGCCTTCAGGCCTCGATGTCCAGTGCCGACAACGGCCTCGAACAGCAGGCCAGGATATAGCCGTCATCGATCTCGTGATCGAGAATGCCGCCATTGTGGCTCATCGAAACCTCGCCCGAGACCTTCTTCACCTTGCAGGTTCCGCAGAGACCGAACTCGCAGGCCGCCGGGATCCTGACGCCCGAAGCGCGCGCCGTCTGCAGCACGGTCTGTCCGGCGACGCATTCCGCATCGACGTTTGAAAGCGAAAAGCGGACCGGTGTCACCGCCTCGGCGGGCGGCTTGGCGTCGTCGCCGGCCGGCATCGCGAACGGCGCCGGGACTTCTTCCACGGCCGGCGCGGCGAAGCTCTCCTGATGGTAGCGGTTCATGTCGAAGCCGGCGGCCTCCAGCATCTGCCGCACGGCGCGCATGAAAGGGTCGGGTCCGCAGCAGAAGATCTCCCGCTCGCGGAAATCGGGTGCCAGAAGCGGCAGCCGGATCGCGTCGATGCGGCCCATATGGCCGAACCAGCCCTCGCGGCTTGACCGCTCCTCGATCATGAAGCCGAGCGACAGGCCGGGCATGCGGCTGCCGAGCAGTTCGAGCTCCTTGCGGAAGATGATCTCTTCCGGCCGCCGCGCGCAATTGACGAAGCCGACATCGGTCCAGGGCGCGCAGTCGTTCAGCCAGCGCAGCATCGACATCATCGGCGTGACGCCGGATCCGGCCGAAATGAACAGATATTTGGCCGCCGGATGGCTGTGCAGCGAGAAATCGCCGGCCGGGCCGTAGGCCTTCACATGGACGCCGGGCTTCAGATTGTCGAACATCCAGCGCGTGCCGACGCTGCCGGTTTGCGCTTTCACCGTCACCGCGATCGAGAACGGCCGCGACGGCGAGGACGACAGGGTGTAGGTGCGCATTAGCGGCCCGTCGGCGGACGGCAATTCCAGCGTCACGAACTGCCCGGGCTTGTAGCGGAACCAGGTCTGATTGTCGGAGCGGAAGGTGAACGTCTTCACCTGCGGCGCCTCGTCGCTGACGCCGATCACTTCCAGCACCTGCAGCCTGTCGTTCCAGGGCGCCATCTCGTCGAGATGGCGGTAGAGGCCGAGATCCGTCATCGCGTTCATCTCCTTAGCCTTTTTGTTTTGCGCATGTCGTACTCCCAAAACCGCTGAACACTTTCGGGCGACATACGCTAGGCGACGCTGCGCAGCGCCGGGCGACCGCCTTCGGCAAGGCGCGGACCGATGAAGGAGGCGTACCACTCGACGAACTGGATGACACCGCCCTCATGCAGCTCGGAATAGGGGCCGGGCTCGTAAGCCGGCGACAGTATGCCGAGCGCGTTTTCCTCGACGATGCGGCGGTCCTGATCGTTGGTCTCGGTCCAGACATGGGTGAGTTCCGCCAGATCGTAGTCAACGCCTTCCACCGCGTCCTTTTGGACCAGCCATTTCGTCGTCACCGCGGTCTCGGTGGCGCTGATCGGCAGCACACGGAAGGTGACGGCGTGATCGATGAGGATGTGGTTCCACGTGGTCGGATAATGGTAGTGCATCAACGTGCCGATACGGTCGGCGGCGACGCTGGCGGACAGGTTTTTCGTCACGGCGCGCTTGCCGCTCATCGTGTAGCTGACCGCGTCGCGCAGCAGCGGCGCGCGCGTCGCGCGGTATTGCCCGGCCGGATCGATCCGGAACCGGCTCGGCAAACCCGCCGCCTCGCATTTCGCCCAGTGGGCGAGCATTTCCGGGTCGCTGTCGGCGCCTTGCACGCCTGTCACCGTCGGCGCTTCCGGGAAAGTCTTGCACAGTTCCGGATGGTTGCCGGCGCAATGATAGCACTCGCGGTTGTTTTCCCAGACGAGCTTCCAGTTGCCTTTTTCGACGATCGTCGATTCGAACGCGACCTTCGCCTCGCTCAACCGGTGCGGCAGGAGATAGGGCTCGATCATGGCGCGCATCGGCGCGAAGTCGGCCGGCTCCTTTGCCAGGCAGATGAATATGTAGCCGCCGACGCTCTCGCAGGCCACGGGCTTCAGTCCGAACTGGCTCTTGTCGAAGCCGTCCGCCATCTGGCGCGCGAACAGCAGCCGCCCGTCGAGCTCGTAAGTCCACTGATGGTAGGGACAGACCAGCTTGGCGGCGATGCCCTTGTCGGTGTTGCACACGCGGCTGCCGCGATGCCGGCAGGAGTTGTGGAAAGCGTTGATCCTTCCCTTCTGGTCGCGGACCAGCACCACCGGATAATCGCCGATCTGAACGGTGATGTAGCTGCCTGGTTTCGGCAGCTCGCAATCATGGCCGATGAACAACCAGTCACGATACCAGATCAGCTCCATGTCGAGCTTGAAATAGTCGGGATCGATGTAGAAGGGCTGCTCGAGCGAGTAGCCCGGCTTGCGGCTCTGCAGGAGCCTCAGCATGTCGTTGCGCGCATCCATGTCCTGTCCTCGCATCAAGGACTGAACTGGTGGTGATGGAGAAGAACGACCGCCACCGGCAGGGCCGGGCACGCGCCGTCCGCCTCTTGACCGCCCACCGCGATCAGTCGAGTTCAAAATGTCTCTGGCTGGTTTCCGGGCTTTGGAGTTGCCCTCGCGGGCGGTCACAACACCTTCCCAGGCCCATGGCCCAGTGGTCTCCCGTTGCGACCTCACTCCACCACCGTTGCGGGGGCAGCGCCGGATTTCGACCGGCTTCCCAATTCTCCGCCTCGTCGCGACGAAGCGGCACCTGAGATGGCCTGATCTAACCACGACGGCCGGTTTCCCGTCGGCATGAAAACGACATCGCATCCATGCGGCGCGACAATGGGCGAATTCACGTTGCCGATTCTCGTCCTTCTCGCCATGCCACCGGCTTCCAGGGGTGCTCCCGGACGAGGTTCGGGAGGGTCGTTGATGGTTAACAGTATCAAAAAGTGACTATTAGCAGATTCTAAAATCGAACCGAACGGTTCGTTTCTGTTGACGGTGCGTGCAGAACGCTGTGAACGTTGGCGTTCCGACACACTTGGTGAGCCAGCAGCATAAATCGCATAACGAATTGATTACATTAAATAAAAATATGGTTCTAGGCATGCTTATGAAAACTTCAAGAGCCGGATTCATGGTCCAGACGAAAAAACTTCGTGATTGGAATCCCGCAGTCGGCTCACCCAAATGAGCGCTGTCCGAACGACGCGATTTCATTCCCAAGACACGCCGCTAGACGGACTGAATAAAAATACTGGAGTAGCAAAAATGAAAAAGATTGTTCTCACTGCCGCCGCCCTTCTGGCAATTTCCGGCAGCGCCTTTGCCGGTAGCGACAATTACAACGCGCAGGCTGCCAACCCGCCGGCCGCCACGGTCGACTCTTCTTACACAGCCTCGGTCCGCAAATCCGAACCGGCTGAACAGAAGCCTGTCACCACGGGCGCCGACCGCAACCTTTTCGGTAACAACTAACAACCGACTTCGAACGGCGACGGGTTTGCCCGTCGCCTCGGTCGGATCAGGAAATTCAGGAGTACTGAGATGAAAAAGATCATTCTTGCCACTGCGGCTCTCATGGCCGTTTCCTCGGCTGCTTTTGCGGGCAGCGACAATTACGGCAACAGCGGCGTCAACCAGCCGGCTCCCGCCGTGGATACCACCCGCACCTCGTCGATCGGCAACGACTCGCCGGTCTACAAGCTGCTGAATTCGTCGCGCGACGGGCAGAAGTCGGCTCCGCAGGGCGCCGACCGCGACCACTTCGGCAATCGTTAACAGCCGACCGTGATTTGAAAACAGGAGCGGCGGGCCAAGGCCCGCCGCTTTTTCTTTGCCGCAGCGGCTCTGCGCTCAGGCCGCTTTCGCTTCCTCGCGATGCAGCGTGAAGGAATGGCCGTCGGCGTCGAAAATATGCAGATCGCCGGCGCTGGCGTTGAGCCGCAGCGTTTCGCCGCGCTTGACCTCGACATTGCCCGGCAGCTTGGCGACCAGCGGCAGGTCTGCGCGGCCAATATCGATATAGACGAGCTGAACCTCGCCGAGCTGCTCGATATAGTCGACCTTGCCCTCGAAGAGGTAATCGGAACCGGTGGCGATCGCGAGATCCTCCGGCCGCACGCCGAAGCTGACCGCCGCGCCATTCGCCGAGGCGGGCGTGGCGATCGGCACCGTCGCCTTGCGGTCGCCGACATGGCTGACCACGGTCGGATTGCCGGCCTTCTCGATTTTTGCCGGCAATATGTTCATCGCCGGCGAGCCGATAAACTGGGCGACGAACAAATTGCCTGGCCGTTTGTAGAGTTCCATCGGCGTGCCGACCTGCTCGACGACGCCGTCCTTCAGCACCACGATGCGGTCCGCCAGCGTCATCGCCTCGACCTGATCGTGCGTTACATAGATCATGGTGGTGTTCGGCATCGACTCCTTGAGCTTGGCGATCTCGATGCGGGTGGCAACGCGAAGCGCGGCGTCGAGGTTCGACAGCGGCTCGTCGAACAGGAACACTTTCGGGTTGCGCACGATAGCGCGGCCGATGGCGACGCGCTGGCGCTGGCCGCCCGACATCGCCTTGGGCAGGCGGTCGAGATATTTGGTGAGCTGCAGGATTTCCGCCGCCTGCCGCACCCGCTTGTCGATCTCGGCCTTGCTTTCCTTGCCGATCTTCATCGAGAAGGCCATGTTGTCGTAGACCGTCATATGCGGATAGAGCGCATAGGACTGGAACACCATGGCGATGCCGCGCTTCGACGGCGGCACGTCGTTCACCACCTCGCCATCGATCTTCAGCTCGCCCGAGGTGATCTCCTCGAGGCCGGCGATCGACCGCAGCAAGGTGGACTTGCCGCATCCCGACGGTCCGACGAAGACGATGAACTCGCCCGATTTGATGTCTAGGTCGATGCCGTGGAGAATGTTGAGGTTGCCGTATGATTTCCTCACCTGGTTGAGCGTGACATCGGCCATGGTTCTCTCCTTCCGTTGATCTTTGTCTGCAAGTTCAGTCGATGCGCCCGAACCAGGCGCCGTATCCGCCGAGGCGGACCGGCCCGCTGCCACTCTGTCCCGAAAAGCCATGTCCGGGCAAGGGCTGCAGCGCGCCTTGGCCGAGATCGATCTCGGCGGGCTTGCCGCCGAGATTGAAGGCGCAGACGATCCGCTCATTGCCCTCGCGCCGCGTGAAGGCCACGTTGTCGCCATCGCTTTCGATGAAGTCGATATCGCCCTTGCCCAGCGCCGGATGCTGGCGACGGAAGGCGAGGAAGCGGCGGTAATGCTCGAGCAGCGAGCTTGCGTCGCCCTGCTGCACGTTGACGGCCTGCGACAGGTGTCTGCCCGGCACCGGCAGCCAGGGCTTGGCGGTCGAGAACCCGCCATTCTTGGCGGCGGCATCCCACACCATCGGCGTGCGGCAGCCGTCGCGGCCCTTGAACTCCGGCCAGAAGCGGATGCCGTAGGGGTCCTGCAGGTCCTCGAACTTGAGCTCGGCCTCGCCGAGGCCGAGCTCCTCGCCCTGATAGATGCAGACCGAGCCGCGCAGCGACATCAGAAGCGCCGAGATCACCTTCAGATAGGCGGTCGGGTCCGCCTCGTTGGCGGCCCAGCGCGAGGCGACCCGCATCACGTCATGGTTGGAGAAGGCCCAGCACGACCAGCCGTCGCTGGCGACTTGGCCGAAGGCTTCCAGCACCGCGCGCACTTTCGCCGCGCTGATCTTCTCCGGCGCCAGGAAGTCGAAGGAATAGCACATATGCACGCGCTTGCCGTCGGCGGTGTAGGCGGCGACCACTTCGAGGCCGCGCTGGGAGTCGCCGACCTCGCCGACGGCGGCCTGTGCCGGATATTCGTCCAGAAGCGCTCGAAAACGCTCGAGGAAGCCGAGATTCTCCGGCCGGCTCTTGTCGTAGATATGGTCCTGGTAGTTGTAGGGATTGACCGCGGGTGCGGTCTGGTCGTTGCGCTGTTCCGGCGGCAGCGGCGGGTTGTCCTCCAGCCCCTGGCTGTGGAAATAGAAATTGATCGTGTCCAGCCGGAAGCCGTCGACCCCGCGCTCCAGCCAGAAGCGGGTGATGTCGAGCAGCGCGTCCTGGACTTCCCGGTTGTGGAAGTTGAGGTCGGGCTGCTCGGCCAGGAAATTGTGCATATAATATTGCTGGCGGCTGGTATCCCACTGCCAGGCAGAACCGCCGAAGATCGACAGCCAGTTGTTGGGCGGCGTGCCGTCCGGCTTGGCGTCGGCCCACACATACCAGTCAGCCTTTGGATTGCTGCGGCTGGAGCGGCTTTCCTTGAACCACGGGTGGATGTCGGCGGTGTGCGACAGCACCTCGTCGATCATCACCTTGAGGCCCAGGCGGTGCGCCTCCGCCACCAGCGCGTCGAAATCGGCGAGCGTGCCGAACATCGGGTCGACATCGCAGTAATCCGAGACGTCATAGCCGAAATCCTTCATCGGCGATTTGAAGAAGGGCGAGATCCAGATGGCGTCGACGCCGAGCGAAGCGATGTAGGGCAGACGCTGAACGATGCCCTTCAGGTCGCCGATGCCGTCGTCGTTGGAGTCCTGGTAGGAGCGCGGATAGATCTGGTAGATCACCGCGCCCCGCCACCAGTCGCGGTCGATCGCAGGGTCTGGTCTCGAAGTCGCCTTCAAAGCCGATTGCATGTCTTCAACCTCCTTTCACCGAGCCGGCAAGCAGCCCGCGGACGAAATAGCGCTGCAGCGAGAAGAACACGATCAGCGGCACGATGATGGTGATGAATGCCGATGTCGTGAGGATTTCCCAATTGCCGCCGCGTGAGCCGAGCAGCGCGTTGAGCTTGGCCGTCAGCACGATCTGATCGGGCGCCGTGCCGAGGAAAACCATCGCCACCAGCAGATCGTTCCATACCCATAGGAACTGGAAGATGGCGAAGGAGGCAAGCACCGGGAACGACAGCGGCAGCACGATCTTGACGAAGATCTCGAAATCGCTGGCGCCGTCGATGCGCGCCGACTCCATGATCTCCCGCGGCAGGCCGGCGATGTAGCTCCTCAGCAGATAGATGGCGAAAGGCAGGCCGAAGCCGGTATGCGCCAGCCAGATGCCGAGATAGGTCTTCGACGGCACGCCGAAGAAGGTGCCGACGCCATTATAGAGCTTGAGCAGCGGGATGAGCGACATCTGCAGCGGCACGACCAGCAGGCCGATGATGACGGCGATCAGCAGCGCCCGGCCGGGAAAGCGCATCCAGGCAAGCGCATAGGCCGCGAAGGCCGCGATCAGGATGGGGATGATCGTCGCCGGAATGGTCACCGTCAGTGAGTTCATGAAGGAGCGGCCGATGCCTTCGGAAAACAGCACCGCATCGTAGTTCGCGGTGGTGAATTTCGGCGGCGCCGAGGAGGCGAAATAAACGCGCTGACCGCGGTCGCCTTCGAATGCCTTCGGCGAGGCGAGTACGAAGCTGCCATCCGCATTCACCTGCAAGGTGACGCCATCGCCGAGATCGGCCGCCGTGCCGGCCTTGTATTGCGTCGGCGCCGCCGCCTTGACGCCAAAGGCGCTGATGTCGCGCTTGGCGCCGTCGCCGAAGACGTTGCCTTCGATGACATATTTGCCGTCCTTCTGCGTCTGCGCCGAGGCGGCCGGCAGCCGCCCGGCCTCGGTCTGGCTGGAGCTGGCGAAGGAATTCCACCAGCCCGAGGCGATGATCTGGTCCTTGTCGCGCAGCGACGAGACGAGAATGCCGAGCGTGGGGATGGTCCAGATGACGACGAAGACCAGCACGGCGATATGAACGCCGAAGCGGCTGACGAAGGACTTTCCGGTGGACGCGGCCATCTCAATGCCCTCCCGTCTCTTTGTTGGCCTGCCGGATGTTCCAGACCATGATCGGAATGACCGCGATCATGATGATGATGGCGATGGTCGCGCCGCGGCCGAAATCGCCGCCGCCGCGGAACATCCAGTCGAACATCAGATTGGCCAGCACCTGGCTGTTCCATTGGCCGTTGGTCATGGTCAGCACGATGTCGAACACTTTCAGCACCAGGATGGTGATGGTGGTCCACACCACCGCGATCGTGCCCCAGATCTGCGGCACCATGATTTTCCAGAAGATCTGGAACGGGTTGGCGCCGTCGATGACCGCAGCCTCGAGCGTCTCTTCAGGGATGCCGCGCAGCGCCGACGACAGGATGACCATCGCAAAACCTGTCTGGATCCAGATCAGGATCACCATGAGGAAGAAATTGTTCCAGAACGGCAGCGATATCCACACCTGCGGCTGGCCGCCGAAATACTGGATGATGGCGTTGAGCAGGCCGATCTGCACCTGGCCCTCGCCGCGATACTCGTAGATGAACTTCCAGATCACGCTGGCGCCGACGAAGGAGATGGCCAGCGGCAGGAAGATCAGGCTCTTGGCGATCGTGCCCCACCAGATCTTGTCGGTGAGCACGGCGATGATCAGCCCGAGGAAGGTGCAGGCCGCCGGCACCACCGCCAGCCAGAGGATGTTGTTGAGGATCGAGTTGCGGAAATCGTGATCGCCGAACGCCCATTCGTAATTGGCGAGGCCGACGAAGTTTTCGCCGCCGCGATCGAGGAAGGAGAGCCGCAGCGTCTCGATCACCGGGTAGATCAGATAGATGGTGAGGATGACCATCGCCGGGCCGACGAACAGCCAGGGCCGCACCAGTCCCTGCCGGCGCAGATTGTCGACGGCTGCCGTGCCTGAGACGCCGCGCGACGGGAAAACGAGATCGAGCAGTTTGTTGGCGCCCCAGAAATAGGCGACACAGCCGCCGACGCCGATGATGATGACGAATATGGCCGAGAAAATCTGAGCCGCCATGGGTCCCTCTCCCTGCGCATGACCGGCCAGCCGGGGCTGGCGGTCGGATGCACCGACTTTCGGTTATTCGGAACGATCGAAACGCGAAGGCTTCCGGCGTAGACCGCCGGTCGGATCCGGGCCGTAGCCCGGATCCAGGTGGAGGATGAGGAAAATATCAGGCCGCGCGCGGCGGCCCGTTTGCCGGATGGCTACTTGATGGCATCCCAGCTTTTCTGGATGTCGGCGGCGACGTCCTGCGCGGACTTGCCGCCGACCAGGTCGATCATGCCGGTCCAGAACGAGCCCGCGCCGACCTTGCCGGGCATCAGGTCGGAGCCGTCGAACCGCACCGTGGTGGCTCCAACGAGGATCTCGCCCTGCTTCTTCAGCGCGTCGCTGCCATAGGCGTCCTTGTTGGCGGCCTTGAACGGGGTGACGAAGCTCTTCTGCGCCATCCACAATTCATGCGCGAGCGGCATCTGCAGGAACTTGATGAACTCGCGCGAGGCCTTGGAGTCCTTGGTGATCATCACCAGCGTTCCGGCCACTTCCAGCGGCGTGCCCAGCTCCGGCTTGGAGGCGTAGGGCGGATATGGGAAGAAGTCCGCATCCTGGCCGAGCTTCACGTTCTCCGGGAAGAAGGAAGGAATGAACGACGCCTGATGGTGCATGTAGCATTTGGGCGGCACGGTGAAGAGGCCCTTCGGACTGTCGCGGAAGTCGGTCGCCGCGACCGCCTTGGCGCCGCCGTCCACCATCTTGTCGTCGGTGGCGATCTTGCCGAAGATGTCGATGGCGTTGACCACGGCCGGGTCGGTGAACGGGATCTCGTTCTTTGTCCACTTGTCATAGACTTCCGGCGGCTGCGTGCGCAGCATGATGTCTTCGACCCAGTCGGTCGCCGGCCAACCGGTGGCGCCGCCGGATCCGAGCCCGATGCACCAGGGCTTGCCGCCATCGGCGACGATCTTCTTCTCGAGATCGGCCAGTTCTTCCTGGGTCTTCGGCACCTTGTAGCCGGCCTCGTCGAAATTGTCGGGCGAGTACCAGACCAGACCCTTCACGTCGATCTTGTAGGGGAAGGCGTAGAAGCCGGGCTTGCCGTCCTTGCCCGTATAGGTGCCGAGCTTGGCCCAGGAGTCGCCGGCGGCATAATTTTCCTTGATCCAGGCGGCGACGTCATCGCCCAGCGGGGTCAGCACGCCCTTGGAAGCAAGGTCCTGGATCAGGCCAGGCTGCGGCAGGACGGCGATGTTGGGCGGGCTGCCGGCCTGGGTGTCGATGACGATCTGCTGCTCATAATTCTCGGACGAGGAATATTTGACCTCCGCGCCGGTGGCTTCCTGGAAATAATCGAGAACCGAACGCACAAGCGTCTCGTCTTCGCCGCGCCACGGCCCGAAGATCGTCAGCGTCTCGCCCTTGAGGTCGACCTTCTTGAGGTCGTCGTAGTTCGCCCAGTGGAATTTCGAATCCTCGCCCGGCTTGAACTTCAGTTCGGCATGGGCCGGCAGGCCAAGGGTGAGCGCAGCGAACGCGGCACCCAAGAGAAGCATTTTCTTCATCGCAGTCCTCCCAGTGTTGAGACAGTTCGGACGAAACCTCCATTTCGTCCGCCGACGCCCACGGAACTGTGACTCAGCGAGAAGGCAACCGCAACCTTTCGAAGAGTGTTCCAAAGCGCTTTGGCTGACTTGATCTCGCCATTGAATCGTCATGAAGTCAAGAGGCTCATGCTGCTAATCGATTTAAAAAGGGCCGAATGCTTTAAGAAAGTGCAGTGCAGCAAGCTTTTTTGGCGCTGCAGCAGCAATTTTGGCTTCAAACACGGTCGATGCGCCTCTAAGGTCATCTCGTCTGGCAATTGCGCCAGCCATCATCGGATCGAACAAAATTGAAAGCGCTTTGAGGCTGGAGGCCTCCGATGAACCTCAAGCAACTGTCGCACATGCTGTCGCTTTCGCAGACCACGGTCAGTCGGGCATTGAACGGCTACCCCGAGGTCAGCGAGGAAACCCGGCGCCGGGTGATGGACGCCGCCAAGCGCCACGGCTACCGGCCGAACCCCAGCGCGCGCCGCCTCGCCACCGGCAAGTCGGGCATGATCGGCTATGTGCTGCCGACGGGCGCCGCCGTCGACATCGATCCGCATTTCGTCGAATTCCTCTCCGGCCTCGGCGACTATGCCCGGTCGCACGAGCTCGACCTGGTGCTGTCGCCCGCCGATGCCGACGATGAGGAGACCACCTACCGCCGCATCGTCGCCAACCGGCAGGTCGACGCCGTCTACATCTCCTCGCCGCGTCCGGCTGACCGGCGGCTGGCCCTGGTCAACACATTGGGCATACCTTTCATCGCCCATGGCCGCAGCGAAGGTTTGGATTTCGATTATCCCTATCTCGACATCGACAATGAGGGCGCCTTCCACGAGGCGGCGCGGCTGCTGCTTCAGCTCGGCCACAAGCGCCTGGCGCTGATCAACGGCAATGAGCGCGAGACCTTCGCCATCCACCGCGAGCGCGGCGTGCGCCGGGCGCTTGCCGCGAGCGGGATGACGCTCGGCGAGCGTCTCATCCACTCGGTGACCATGACCGAGGAAAACGGCTATCGCGCCGCCCGCCGCCTGCTTGAGGACAGTGAGCCGCCGACGGCGATCGTCTGCTCCAGTCTGATCATGGCGCTGGGCGTCGTGCGCGCCGTGCGCGACCTTGGCCTGACCATCCCCGGCGACCTGTCGCTAATTGCCCATGACGACGTCTTCCCCTGGCTGCGGCCGGAAAATTTCCCGGTGCCGCTGTCGACGACGCGCTCCTCGATCCGCCTCGCCGGCGCCCGCGTCGCCGAGCGCCTGGCCGCGCGGATTTCCGGGCTGGAGGAGGGAGCGCGCGGCGAGGTCTGGCCGGTCGATCTGGTGGTGAGGGGATCGGTGGCGGGTGCGCCGGTCTAGGGCAGGATCCAACAGCTTCGCCGACCACCCACTTCCGGGCACCGTGGGACAATGATCCGCCTTCGCCTGCTCCTGATCTTGGACGGCGACAACCGGTAAGCCAGGACTGTCAACCGGTCCTTCAGGGTGCACCTTTTGCCCACATTCCCGTTCACCGAAGCGGATCCAATCGAGTACCCTGGTCCTCCGCCGAAGGCTTCGGAGGTGGTGATCGTCGGTGGCGGCATCATCGGCGTAACGACTGCGCTTTTCCTTGCTGCTCGCAACATTCCGGTGACGTTGCTGGAAAAAGGCCGCGTCGCTGCCGAGCAGTCCTCGCGAAATTGGGGCTGGATCAGAAAGCAGGGACGGGACGCGGATGAACTGCCGATCGTCATCGAGGCCATCCGCTTGTGGCGGCAACTGGCCGAGGAATGCGGCGAAGACATCGGGCTCGCCCAGACTGGCGTGACCTATCTGGCGAACACCGACAAGGACATGGCCGGCTTCGAGGCGTTCATGAAGATCGCCGCGGCCCACAACCTCGACACACGTCTCCTGAACGCGGACGAGACCGCGAAACTCATCACCGGCATGTCGCGCAGGTTCAAAGGCGCCATGACGACGCCGTCCGACATGCGCGCGGAACCCTGGCTGGCGGTGCCTGCGCTGGCCAGGCTTGCCGTGCGAAAAGGGGCCAGGATCATCGAGAATTGCGCGGCGCGTACCCTTGACATCGCGGCCGGCAGGATCAAGGGCGTGTGGACCGAGGCGGGATATATCGACGCCTCCACCGTGCTGGTCGCGGGCGGCGCATGGTCCTCCCTGTTCCTGGCGCGGCACGGCGTGTCCATCCCCCAGCTCAGCGTCCGCGTCACCGTGGCCGCAACCGAGCCCTTGCCCGAGATCTATGCGGGCGCGGCCGCCGACGATCACATAGCCTTCAGGCGCAGGCAGGATGGCGGATACACGCTCGCCGGCGGCGGCAGCCACTTGCTTTACCTAGGGCCCGACGCATTCCGGCATGCCACCAAATACATTCCCGCCCTCAGGAACGATCCGTTCGGGGCGCGCTATTTCCCGTTCGCCCCGTCAGGCTACCCGGACGGCTGGTCGACGCCGCGCGATTGGGCGCCGGATAGCGAGAGCCCATTCGAGAGAATGCGGGTGCTCAACCCGGCTCCCGAACCAGCCCGGCTCCGTGCGATCGAGCGCAATTTCAAACAGCTTTTTCCCCAGTTCGAGAAAGCTCGCTTGAAGGTCGGCTGGGGCGGCATGATCGACGCCATGCCCGACGTCGTCCCCGTCGTGGATCGGGTCCAGGCGATCGGCGGTCTTTTCGTCGCGACGGGAATGAGCGGCCACGGCTTCGGCATCGGGCCCGGCATGGGTCGCGTCGTTTCCGACATGATCCAGGGAAACGACACCGGCCACGATCTCAGCCGCTTCCGGCTGCCGCGCTTCTATGATGGCAGCGCTATCCGGTTGGGGCCGGCGCTTTGAAGCTGCTGATCTCCCCCCTTGCAGGGGAGATGGCCGGCAGGCCAGAGGGGGGTGCTGTCCCGCCAACACAACAGATATGAGCAGCGACTACTTCGCCGCTCCCGCCGCCTTCGTATCGATCAACCCATAACCAAAGTCATTGTCCCGCCCCTTCGGGCCGAGATCCTTGGCCGTTCCCGCCAGCGCCTTCTCGATGTCGTCGGCCGAGCGTTCCGGCGCGGCATGGATCAGATTGGCGATGGCGCCGCTGACGATCGCGGCGGCGAAGGAGGTGCCGGTCACCACGTCCGAGCCGGCGCCGCTCGGCGCCACCATTTCCACACCCGGCGCCGAGATGAACACATAGGCGCCGCGGTTGGCCTGCGGCATCAGCCCGTCCTTGGCGTCGGTGGCGGTCACCGCGATGACGCCGTCGAAGGCGGCCGGGTAGCCATAGGGTGCCTTCGGGCCGTTGTTACCGGCAGCCGCCACCAGCACCATGCCCTCGGCGCGCGCATTGCGGCAGGCGGTGCCGAGCAGGTCGTTCTTCGGACCGACGAAGCTCATATTGATGATGCGCACATTCTGCTCGGCCGCCCAGTCGAGCGCCGACAGGATGACGTCCATGGTCGACTTGCCGCCTTCGAAGGCGCGCGCGTGATAGATTTTCGCGCCCGGAGCCATGCCTTCCAGCGGACCAACGCCGGCAATCAGCCCGTCGACCGAGGTGCCATGGTCGCGCTTCTCGATCGGCACGTTGGGCATGGCGTCATATTGGTCGGCGATGACGCCGGCAAGCGCGGGGTTGGTGTCGTCGATGCCGGTGTCGATGACGGCGACGCGCACATTCTCGCCGCTCGCCTGCTTTGAATCGAGCGCGATGCGGTCGAAGGCATAGTTCACGATGCCGGCCGCCTGCTGCAGCGTGTAGATATGGTTCGGCTCGCGCCGCTGCGTGCGACCGTCGGCGGCAAGCTGCGCCAGCACCACGCCGACAGGCCGCCCGTCGGTGATGCCGAAGCGCACCAGCGTCGAGCCGAGCAGCCGCGACTGGCGCTGCGAGCGCACCTGCAGGCCGAAGGAATTGGCGATCTGCTGCACCACGCCGGCATCGCCGGCCACCGTCACCAGCACTTCGTCGGGCACGAATTCGCCGGTAATGGCGCGCGGCGGCTCCGCCAGGTTGAGCCCTTGCGGCACCGTGACAGGCCCGCTCGGCGTCGGTGCGGGCGGTGGCGTGTTGGCGGAACCGTTCGAGGACGATTTTCCATTGGACGGCGCCGGCGTCTGCGGGGCAGCGTCCGCCGGTGGGCTCGGAAACAAGTCGACGATCAGCGCCGGCAGGAACACCGCGCCGCCCGCCGCAGCTTCGAGCGCCCCAGCGCCCTTTGTGTCCGCACCGTTCTCGTCGCAAACTCCGCCCGCTGCCGTCGTACGATTCAGGCAGTCGACCTGCTTTTGCGTCAGATTGGGGTCATTGGTCTGCGCGAACGCAGGCGCGGCGACCAATGTCGCCGCGAGGATTACCGCATGCAGAATGATCCTTGGTCCCGACGCAATTCCGGATAGAAAACTGCGGCGCACTTTTCCTGGAATTGCGTTAGCCGCCATCGGCCGGTTTCCTTCCCTGGATCACAGTATCCGCGAAAGGCTGGGCGGCAACAAGGCCGATGAGCCTGTCGTAATCGGCCGCCGTGCTGGCCGGGATCGTCAGGTGGAACACGCCGTCGGCGGTCGGTCCGCTGGCGATCTTCAGCCCGTTCTGCTCGAGGAAGGCGGCGATATCGGCCATCTTGGCATCCGGCTTGAACTTGACCAGGACGAAAGGCAGCTTCGCCAGATCGTGCTCGGCGCCGGCCACCTCGAAGTCGTTGCCCTTGCCGCCCGGCCGTTCGAAGGACTGCACGATGACCAGCGCCAGCAGCGCAGCGGCCGCCGCCCAGGCGACGCCGGCCGGCATCGCCGTCACCCGGCCGAAGACTTTCGCCAGCCAGGATTGGCCGGGCGCGCGCACCGGGCCGGCCTCCGCGTCGAGCGCCCTGGTGAAACGGCTTAGCGCATCGGCCGGCGGGCGGATCGCCTCGTTGGCGGCGGCGGTGCCGGAGAATTCGGCTTCCGCTTCGCCAAGCGCGGCCATCGCCGCCGGATCGGTGGCCAGCCATTCCTCGACGGCCTCCAGCTCGGCGCCTTCCAGCGAGCCGTTCAGGTAGAACGGCAGCAGCGTCTCCATCTCGTCGCGGCGCGACATCTTTTCAGCGGCGCTCATGGCCACCCCCTGTCGTAACCGGCGGCCTTGAGGGCTTCGCCGAGTTTCTTGCGGGCGTAGAACATCCTGGTCTTGACGGTCGCGACAGGAATATCGAGCACCTCGCCGATCTCGGTCACCGACTGGCCATGGTAATAGGCAAGGTCGATCACCGTGCGGTGCTCTTCCGGCAGGGCATCGACGAAACGGCGCAAGGCGGCGGCCTTGTCTTCCTTCATCGTGACGACTTCCGGCGTGTCGGCGCTGTCGGGGACCTGCGCCGCGTCATCGTCGTCGATCCAGTCTTCCTTCTTCTTGCGCAGCGATGACAGCGCCTTGAAGCGGGCGATGCCGAGCAGCCAAGTCGAAACTTCAGAGCGGCCCTCGAAGCCGGGCGCCTGCTTCCACAGCTCCAGAAAAACCTCGTTTGCGATATCGTCGGCCATCATTTCCGATCCCGTCTGGCGCGCCACGAAGCGGTAGATCCGCGCGTGGTGACGCATGAACAGGAGCCGAACGGCGGCCCGGTCGCCCTTCGCGATCCGGTCTACAAGCGCGCGATCGGTTTCCGTCGCCGCATTCATGGCCGGTCGAGCCGCCTGGCTCCTCGAAGCTCTGTCGCTGATCGGTCCAAAAAGGTTCACCCTCCGCCAAGGATTTTCGGAGGCTAACCGAAGAAAGGGGGCGTTGCCAGTAGGGGCGCTTTTCCTTCCCCCCTTGTGGGGGAAGGTGGCCGCGAAGCGGCCGGATGAGGGGTGTTCCAGGGAAAGCCAGCCTCCCACTCCGCTGGAACACCCCTCATCCGTCTCGGCGCTGCGCGCCGATCCACCTTCTCCCACAAGGGGAGAAGGAGAGGCCGCGCTTACCCCAAAAACACCTTCGCTTTCATCGTCTCGGGTATCGTCACCCCAAGCCGGCTCAGCACTGTCGGCGCGAGCTGCAGCTGGTCGAGCAGCGTATCGGCCTCGGGGCCTTTCGCAGGCCCGAAATAATAGAGCGCGAAATCCTGCATCTCGTCGTCATGGCCGCCATGGTGGCCGCGGTCGGTCTGGCCGTGGTCGGCCGTCAGGATCACTTCATAGCCGGCTTGGCGCCATTGCGGCAGGAAGGCGGCGAGCATGCCGTCCATGGCGTAGCAGGCATGGTCCATCTCGATGCAGTCATGGCCGAAGCGATGACCCATCGAATCCAGCGTGCAGGTGTGCAGGATGCCGTAGTCGATGCCGTGTCGCTTCACCAGCATGGTCAGCGTCGCGAACAGGTCGACGTCGCTCGGCGTCATCTGGTTCTTGAGATTGTAGCCAGTCATGGTGTGGAAGCGGCCATGCGTGATCGGCCCGCTTGGATCGTCGAACTCCATGTCCTCGACAAGGTCGAACGGAAAGCTGCGGAAGAATTCCGACCAGTAGGAATGGGTCACCGCGCCCGTCTTGCCGCCAGCTTTGCAGACCTCCGAGAAGATGTCCGGCTGCGTGACGCGAAAGCGGTTCTCGTTGGAAAGGATGCCATGCACCTGCGGCGTCACCCCGGTGTGGATCGAGGCGTAGCAGCAGGCCGAGGTCGACGGCAGCACCGAGCGCATCTTCCACACCTGCGCGTCGCCCGACTGCACCCAGCCCTCGAGATTGCCCATCAGCCGGCGCCAGTTCCGGTAGGGCACGCCGTCGAGGATGATGAGCAGCAGTTTGGATTTCAGCGCCACGGATAGCTCCATACGGACTGGCTGTTGAGATAGAGGCGCCGTGCGACCATCGGGCAGCACGGCGCTTCAGAACTATCAGATTGGCGACGACAGGGCGGGCCTAATTTCCGGCGCTCTCCATGCGCCGGCCCTTGATCGCCTTCTCCAGCCAGCCGATCTCCATCTCCGGCACCGAGGAGAGCAGCAGGTCCGTATAGGCGTCGAAAGGCGGCGTCAGCACCTTGCTCTTCGAGCCGTAGCGCACCACCTCGCCGCGATACATGACCGCGATCGAATCGGCGATCGACTTCACCGTCGCTAGGTCATGGGTGATGAACAGATAGGCTACCTTTTCGTGCTGCTGCAGGTTGAGCAGCAGTTTCAGGATGCCGTTGGCGACCAACGGGTCGAGCGCCGATGTCACCTCATCGCAGATGATCAGCTTCGGCTTGGCGGCGAGCGAGCGCGCGATGCAGACGCGCTGCTTCTGGCCGCCGGAAAGCTCGGCCGGATAGCGGTCGACGAAACCCTTGCCCATTTCGATCTCGTCGAGCAGCTCGGCGACGCGCTTGTCGCGCTCGCGCCCCTTAATGCCGAAATAGAACTCCAGCGGCCGGCCGATGATGGTGCCCACCGTCTGGCGCGGGTTCATCGCCACGTCGGCCATCTGGTAGATCATCTGCAGCTGCCGCAGATCCTCCTTCGGCCGGTCCGCCAGCCTGTTGGCGAGCGGCCTGCCGTCGAAGGTGACGGTGCCCTGTTCGGGCGGCAGAAGGCCGGTGATGGCGCGCGCCAGCGTCGACTTGCCGGAACCGCTCTCGCCGACGACGGCCAGCGTCTGTCCCGGATAGATGTCGACCGAGACATTCTTCAGCACCTTGACATGGCCGCCGCCATAGGCGGCGGTGACATTCTTCACCGACAGGAAGGGCGTTGTGCCGGGCTGTTGTTCCTTGTGCTCGATCTCATGCACCGAGACCAGCGCGTTGGTGTATTCCTGGCGCGGTTCCTTGATGATCTGCCGCGTGCCGCCCCACTCCACCAGCCGGCCATGGCGCAGGACCATGATCTCGTCCGACACCTGGGCGACGACGGCAAGGTCGTGGGTGATGTAGAGAGCCGCCACATGCGTGTCGCGGATGGCGTCCTTGATCGCCGCCAGAACGTCGATCTGCGTCGTCACGTCGAGCGCCGTGGTCGGCTCGTCGAAGACGATGAGGTCCGGCTCCGAGCAGAGCGCCATCGCCGTCATCACGCGCTGCAGCTGGCCGCCGGAGACCTGGTGCGGATAGCGCTCGCCGATCGTTTCGGGATTGGGCAGGCTGAGTTTCTTGAACAGCGCGACAGCCCGCTTTTCGGCCTCGGCGCGCGTCGCTGTGCCATGCAGGAGGGCCGCCTCGACCACCTGGTCGATCAGCTTGTGCGCCGGGTTGAAGGCGGCCGCCGCCGACTGGGCGACATAGCACACCTCGCGCCCGCGCAGCGCCCGCACGCCCTTGGGGCCGGCTTTCAGGATGTCGCGGCCGTTGAGGATCACCTCGCCGCCGGTGATGCGCACGCCGCCGCGGCCATAGGCCATCGACGACAGGCCGATGGTCGATTTGCCGGCGCCAGATTCGCCGATCAGGCCGAGCACCTTGCCCTTTTCCAAGGTCAGCGAGACGTCGTGGACCAGCGTGATCGTCTTCGGCGCTTCGCCCGGCGGGTAGACGGTCGCCTCGATGCGCAGATTGCGAATATCGAGGAGCTTGCCTGAATTTGCCTTGGTGTCGGCCATCAGCCGCGCCCTCCCTTCAGGCTCGTCGTGCGGTTGAGCACCCAGTCGGCGACGAGGTTGACCGAGATCGCCAGCACCGCGATCGCGGCCGCCGGGATCAGCGCCGCCGGAATGCCGAAGACGATGCCGTCCTTGTTTTCCTTGACCATGCCGCCCCAATCCGAATCCGGCGGCTGCACGCCGAGGCCGAGGAAGGACAGCGCCGACAGGAAGAGCACCGCGAAGATGAAGCGCACGCCGAGCTCCGCCACCAGCGGCGACAGCGCATTGGGCAGGATCTCGCGGAAGATGATCCAGGCCTTGCCTTCGCCGCGCAGCTTCGCCGCTTCGACGAAGTCCATGACGTTGATGTCGACGGCGACGGCGCGCGACAGGCGGTAGACGCGGGTGGAATCGAGGATGCCCATGACCAGGATCAGCGTCAGCGTGTTGGTCGGCAGCACCGACAACACGACGAGGCCGAAGATCAGTGTCGGGATCGACATCAGAAGGTCGACGAAGCGCGACAGCAGCGTGTCGAACCAGCCGCCGAAGACAGCCGCCGTGAAGCCGAGGATCGAGCCCAGCGAGAAGGACAGCGCCGTCGCCGCCACCGCGATCTCCATGGTGATGCGCGCGCCATAGATCATGCGCGAGATCAGATCGCGGCCGAGATTGTCGGTGCCCAGCCAATGCGCCGCCGACATCGGCTCCCACACGTCGCCGACGATCTCGCCATTGCCATGCGGCGCGACCCAGGGCGCGAAGATGGCGCAGAACGCAAAGAAGCCGGTCAGGATCAGTCCGATCCAGGCGGTGAACGGGATTTGTCGTAGCGCCATTCGCTTCAGTTTCCCCTCTCTTGCATCCGGCCCGTCATTTCGGATGCCCCCGTCATTTCGGATGCCTGAGCCGCGGATTGGCCACGATGGCTGCGATATCCGCGACGATGTTGAGCGTGATGTAGACCGCGGCGAAAATCAGGCCGACCGCCTGCACCACCGGCACGTCGCGCTTGGCGACATGGTCGACCAGATATTGTCCCATGCCCGGATAGACGAAGATCACCTCCACCACCACGACGCCGACGATGAGATAGGCGAGGTTGAGCATGACGACGTTGACGACCGGCGCGATCGCGTTCGGGAAAGCATGCTTGCGGATGATGTCGAAGGGCTTCAGACCCTTGAGCTCGGCCGTCTCGATATAGGCCGACTGCATGACATTGAGGATCGCCGCGCGCGTCATGCGCATCATATGGGCGAGCACCACCAGGGTCAGCGCCGTGGCCGGCAGCACCACGGCCTGCAGCCTTTCCAGGAACGGCGTGGAGTCGTCGACCGTCGAGATGCTCGGGAATATCTGCCAGTGCACCGCAAACACGAAGATCAGCACATAGCCGATGAAGAATTCCGGGAACGATGTCGAGGCGAGCGCCAGGCCGGAGATCAGCTTGTCGACGAAGCCGTTGCGGTAGCGCACCGCGATCAGCCCAAGGATGACCGCCAGCGGCACAGCGACGATCGCCGCGCAGGCTGCCAGGAAAAGCGTGTTCTTCAGCCGGGTGCCGATCGAGCTTGCAATGTCGAGTCCGCTCGACTGCGCCGTGCCGAAATCGCCATGCAGGATGCCCCACAGCCAGTGCACGTAGCGCAGCCATGCCGGGTCGTTGAGCCCGAGCTGTTCGCGCAGGTTCGCCAGCGCCTCCGGCGTTGCCGACTGGCCGAGGATCGCCTGGGCGACATCGCCCGGCAGGATCTGCGTGCCGGCGAAGATCAGCACCGAAACGGCGAACAGAAGAACCAGGCCCAGCAAGATACGCTGAGCGACCAATCTCAGGATCGGAGACGACATCGGCTACCTGCAACGGTGAAGAAGGGACGGTGCCCGCCTTTCAGGCAGGCCATGAAAGCCGGAAAGGGCCGGCTCGCGCCGGCCCTTCCTTATCCTTCGTCAGGCTTGCAGCCAGCACTCGATCAGTGCGTGGCCGTTGCTGAGTTCCTGCGCAGGGTTGTCGACCCAGCCTTCGACGCCCTTGCCGGTCGCGTCGACGAACTGGTTGAAGAACGGCACGATCAGGCCGCCTTCGTCACGCATGATCTCGCCCATGTCGCGGTAGATCTTCTTGCGCTTGGCTTCGTCGAGCTCGCCGCGCGCCGCAAGCACCATCTTGTCGAAGTCCGGCCGCTTGAAGCGCGTGTCGTTCCAGTCGGCAGTCGAGAGATAGGCGGTCGAATACATCTGGTCCTGAGTCGGACGCCCGCCCCAGTAGGAGAGCGAGAAGGGCTGCTTGTTCCAGACTTCCGTCCAGTAGCCATCGCCCGGCTCGCGCTTGATCTCGATCTTGATGCCGGCCTTGGCGCAGCTCTGCTGGTAAAGCTGGGCGGCGTCCACGGCGCCCGGGAAGGCGACGTCGGACGTGCGCAGCAGGATCGAGCCGCTATGGCCCGACTTCTTGTAGAGTGCGGCGGCTTTTTCCGGATCGAACTTGCGCTGCTCGAAATCGTCTGCGAACAGCGGATAGGCCTTGTTGACCGGCATGTCGTTGCCGACCTCGCCGTAGCCGCGCAGGATCTTGGTCAGCATTTCCTCGCGGTCCATGGCAAGCTTCAGCGCCATACGAAGGTCGTTGTTGTCGAAGGGCGCGGTGTCGCAGAACATGTTGAACGGATAGAAGCCGCGGCCCGAGGCGGCGCGGATGGTGACGCCGGGCAGCCGCTTGACCAGGTCGACGATCTTCGGTTCGACGCGGTTGATCATGTTGACCTGGCCGCCCTGCAGCGCCGCCATGCGGGCCGTCGGATCGTTGACGACGATGATCTCGACCTGGTCGGCATGGCCGTATTTGTCGGCCTGCCAGTAATTGGCGAAGCGTTCGCCGCCATGCTTCACGCCAGGCTGGTTGACGGTGACCTTGTACGGGCCGGTGCCGATGCCGGCATCCGGCTTATCGTTGCCGCCATTCGGCTGGATGATCAGGTGATAGTCCGCCATCAAATAGGGGAGGTCGGCGTTCGGATCCTTCAGCGTGACCACGACATTGCCGGCATCGGCCTTGATGGTATCGATGCTCTTCAGGACTCCCAGCGCGCCCGACTTGGATTTTTCGTCGCTGTGGCGCTTCAGCGTCGCCACCACGTCGTCCGGCGTCACTTCCTTGCCATTGTGAAACTGGACGCCCTTGCGGATTTTCATCGTCCAGGTCTTGGCATCCTTCGAGCTGCCGATCTCCTCGGCGATGAGATATTCGACGCCGCCGCCCGGCGCGAGCTCGACCAGCGTTTCGCCCCAGCACTTGCCGAAGGCGAACGGAACCTGGCTGAGGAAGGTCGCGGGATCGAGGCTGTTGGTGGATTCACCGCCCTGCAGGCCGGCTTTCAGCGTGCCGCCCTTGACCGGGCCGGCAGCGCGCACGGCGCTGGAGAGCAGCGAGTTGGCGAAAGTGGCGGTGACGCCGAGCGCCGCGGCGCGACCGAGAAAGTCGCGACGGCTGAGTTTTCCGGCCGCGACTCGCCGGCTGAGATAGTCAAGTTCGTTGGACATTATGGTTCCTCACTCTGGGTATGCGACCTTATGGTCGTTTCTTGCTGTTGGAGGAGATAATGACCGTAAGGGAAAGCGGCAGGCAAGGCCGAATGCGACATGCGGTGGCGTAAATCGCACGTCGCATTTGGACCAATCTCGCCTCGGCTCAAACCCGGGAGCGGGGAATCGTCTGCTCGAAATCGCGTTCGAAGACCAGCTTGTCGCCCTCATAGGCTTCGATTCTGGCGCTGACGATGAAGCTCTCTGCGTCCGATCGCATGTCGGCAAAGGTTTCGGTCCGCACCGACCATTTATCGCGCGACAATGTCTGCGTCCAATGCGTGGCTCCGGTGGCCGACAGCGGATCGTCGGGATGGATCGCCCATGTCTCACGCACGATGCTGCCATTGACCAGCCCGTGGTCGAGATCGCGCAGTTCGCCGAAATCGTCGGTTATGGAAAGCGTGACCAGGCCGGTCTTTTCGTCGCGGTCGACATGGCGTTCGGAACACGCCGGCCGGATGGTCTCGGTCGCCCAGGGCGTCGCGCCTTCCGGCTCGGGAAACGAAACCTCATTGCCTTTCGCCAGCGGACGCAGCGGCAGCTTCAACGTCGCCTGCGCCAGATCAAGCCGCACCAGCTCCGGCGAGGGCCAAATCATCGGCCAGTAGGCGGTCGAAACGGCGACGCGCAATTTGTGGCCGGCCGGCACCCGGTAGGCGCATTGGTCGAGCACGACGCGCGCTGAAACCGTCTCGCCGGGAACCAGGGCCTGCGGCAACTCATGCGAGTCGCGGTGGGTCAGATTGAGCACGCCGTAGGAGATAAGCTCCGAGGCGCCGTCCGGGTGCACGTCGCAGAGACGCACCGCGATGTTGGCCTGCGGCCGATCAGAGGCAAGCCGGACCTCTAGTTCCGGCGCGCCGACGATGTCGATCGCTTCAGTAAGCTCGGGCTGGTCGAAACAGACCGACAGCGCATCGTCGGACCGCTGGTCGCCGGGCAGTTCCGGCCCGAAGGTGAAGGGAAAGTATTCGCCGCCGGCAAGGCCGCAGGTCTGCGGCGAAGCGACGATCAAGGGCTTGGTGCCTGCCGATATGAGCTCGATCGCTTCAATCTTGATGTTTGAGGACGGCCATTCCTGCTCCGCGATCCAGCGGCCCGGACGCTCCGGGTGCCAGCGCGCCGGCCGCACGCTGTCCATGACATAGGCGCGGTAGGCCGGATCGGCGTCGACGCCGGTTTCCGCGCCCTTAAGCCAGCGGTCCCACCAGCGCAGCGCTTCCTGCAGGAAGCCGATTGCCGGATTGGGCCCGGCGTAATGCGGGTATTTGTGGATCCAGGGGCCGACAATGCCTTTTACCGGCGACTGGATGTTGGTGACGAGATGCGAGATCGTGTTGCGGTAGCCGTCATGCCAGCCGCCGATCGACAGCACGGCGGCTTTGACCGCTGAAAAATCCTCGCAGATCGAGCCGCGCTTCCAATAGGCGTCGCGGTGCTGGTGGCCGAGCCAGAGCGGCAAAAGGAAGGGCTGGTTCTCCAGCCGGCTCAGCCACAAATCGCGCCAACGGTTGCCGCCGGCGATCGCCGGATCCGGCGGCCGCGACGAGTAGGACAGCATCGTCGAGGCCCAGCCGAAATTTTCCAAGAGCAGGCAACCGCCCTTGTAGTGAATGTCGTCGGCATAGCGGTCGACGGTCGAGCACAGGCTGATCACCGCCTTCAGCGCCGGGGGCTGTTTCGCCGCCACCTGCAGGCAGTTGAAGCCGCCCCAGGAAATGCCCATCATGCCGACATTGCCGTTGCACCAGGGCTGCGCCGCCGCCCAGGCGATGACGTCGCAGGCGTCCTGCAGTTCCTGCTCGGAATATTCGTCGTCCATCAGCCCTTCGGAATCACCATTGCCGCGCATGTCGACTCGGATCGAGGCATAACCGTGCCCGGCGAAATAGGGATGGGTGAGCTGGTCGCGAAAAATGGTGCCGTCGCGCTTGCGGTAGGGCAGATGCTCGAGGATCGCCGGCACGGGATTGTCGGCCGCATCCTCGGGCATCCAGATGCGCGCCGACAGCCGGCAGCCATCCGGCATGACGATGCCCATATCGGGAAATTCGACGACTTTGCGGGGGAATTCTGTGACGGTTTTCATGCGGGCACATGATGAAGCCCGCGCCGTTGCGTCGTGGGCCAGCCGGCGAAATCGGCTGGTCAATCCGCGTCAGTTCAGCGGAATGTCGTTCTCCGCCTTGCTTGCCTGGTAAGCGTCGGACAGCTCGTCATAACGCTCCGAAATCCTGCCGATGCGCGCCTCCAGCCGCTCACGTTCGGCCTCCGGCAATGCCCGCACCAGCCGGCGGATCGAGAAGCTTTTCCAATAAGCGTTCTCAGCATTGTAGCCGCCGGGGTCGAGGGTGAAGACCTCTTTCAGGATTTTCAGGTCGTGCGGAATGGCGAAGCTGTCGCGCGAATCCTCGTGGCTGAAGAGATAGTAGAAATTGTCGAAGCCGGTCCAGGTGATCGCTGACAGGCAGAGCGAGCAGGGTTCGTGCGTGGCGAGAAACAACGCATCCTTGGTGTCGACGCGCTCGGCCTTCGGCATCTCATAAAAACGCTTCAGGCAATGCACCTCGCCATGCCAGAGCGGATTTTCCATCTCATTGTTGGTCTCGGCCAGCACCAGCGAGCGGTCGTCCTTCCTGAGGATCGCGGCGCCGAACAGCTTGTTGCCATGCGCGACGCCTTGAGCCGTCTTCGGCACGATGTCGTGCTCGATCACGTCGAGCAGGCGGTCGATCAGCGAAACGTCGGTCATGGGAAAGCTTTCAGGGAAGGTGGATCTCGTAGGGATGCGAGAAATAGAATTCTTCGAGATTGGAGCCGTCGCCGCCGCGGTCGACGATGACGAAATCCTGTTCCTCGCCGATCGGCGTCAGCACGCCGTGCCACAGGTTGCGGCGGTAGTTGATGCCCTGTCCGGGTCCGGCGAGGAAGGCGTGCGGCTCACCCGGGCCGTCCTTGGTGTCATGGCAGACGACCACCAGAAAGGGCCGCGGCGACAGCGGGATGAAAGCCTGGCTGCCGAGCGGATGGCGCTCGACCATGGTGAGCTTGAGCGGCATCTCGTAGGGCGTGCCGCGCACCATCGAGATCAGCACGCGCGCGTTTGGGCCGGCCGCTACGGCAGTGGCGAGGTCGTGATAGCGCATCGCCTTGCCGCCATTGATCGGGTAGCGGTTGTCGCCGCCCATGTCGATGACGTCGCCGAACGGCGCAAAGGTCTCGCGGGTCAGTGGCTTGGCAACGATGCGGCTCACCGCGCCTTGCCTCCAAGGTAGCCGCCGCCAAGGTAACCGCCAAGCCTGGCGTGGCGGTTGACGTCCTTGTAGAGCAGATAGCGGAAATTGCCGGGGCCGCCGGCATAGCAGGCCTGCGGGCAGAAGGCGCGCAGCCACATGAAATCGCCGGCCTCGACCTCGACCCAGTCCTGGTTGAGGCGGTAGACCGCCTTGCCTTCCAGCACATAGAGCCCGTGCTCCATGACATGGGTCTCGGCGAAGGGTATGACCGCGCCCGGCTTCAGGGTGACGATGGTGACATGCATGTCGTGGCGCATGTCAGCCGGATCGACGAAGCGGGTCGTTGCCCAGCGCCCTTCCGTGCCCGGCATTGGGCTCGGCGCAACGTCCTGGTCGCTCGAGAAGAAGGCTTCCGGCACGTCGAGGCCGTCGACTGCCTCATAGGTCTTGCGGATCCAGTGGAAGCGGGCGGCGGCGGCGCTCTCGTTGCGCGCCGTCCAGCCGCTCGCCGGCGGTACGAAGGCGAAGCCGCCGGGGGCAAGCACATGCTTTTTGCCGGCAAGTGAAACGGTGATCTCGCCCTCGACGACGAACAGCACGCCCTCGGCGCCGGCGTCGAGTTCCGGCCGGTCGCTGCCGCCGCCCGGCAGGACCTCGACGATATATTGCGAAAACGTCTCGGCGAAGCCCGAAAGCGGCCTTGCAATGATCCAGGCCCTCGTCTCGTTCCAGAACGGCAGCGGGCTGGTGACGATGTCCTGCATCACGCCCTTCGGAATGACCGCATAGGCCTCGGTGAAGACGGCGCGGCCGGTCAAAAGCTCGTTCTGACCGGGATGGCCACCCTGCGGCGCGTAATAGGTTCGCTCGGCAGTCTTGATCATATCCATGGGGTCCTGACCCTCAGAGCAATTCCAGTGTAAAGGGGTTGGGTTCGGCGACTTCGCCGCAGCCTTCCGTCCGGAATTGCGCAAAAACAAACATCAGAGTGGGAGCATGTCTTTCAGGCGAAGCAGTGCGATGCGTTCGACCTGTTTGCAGGCGGTTTCCAACTCGGTGCCGCGGCTGTTGCCGATCCGCGCCTCGAACTCCGCCAGGATTTCGTCCTTGCTCTTGCCCTTGACCGCGATGATGAAGGGAAAGCCGAAGGTGGTGACATAGGCGGCGTTGAGTTTCGAGAACAGCTCGCGCTCCTTGTCGGTCAGCGCGTCGAGCCCCGCGGAGGCCTGCTCCCTGGCCGATTCCGGCGTCAGCCGCTTGGCCGCCGCCAGCTTGCCGGCAAGGTCCGGATGCGCGTTGAGCACGGAAAGACGTTCGGCCTCCGTCGCCGCGCGGAAGACCCGGCAGAGCGCGTTGTGCAGGCCGCCCGCGCTGTCATGCGCGGGGCCAAGCTCCAGCTCGTAGGCGCGCTCGGCGATCCAGGGCGAATGCTCGAACACGCCGCCAAAGGCGTGCACGAATTCCTCGAATTCCATCCGCGAGGGACGCAGCGCCGGTGCCTCGTAGGGATGCGTTTCGCGCCAGTGCCTGGCGATGTCTATGCGTCGCGTCAGCCAGACCTTGTCATGCGACTTCACATAGTTGACGAAGCGCTTCAATGCGGCGACCCGTCCAGGGCGGCCGACCAACCGGCAGTGCAGGCCGATATTCATCATGCGCGGCCGGCCTGCCTTGCCCTCGGCATAGAGCGTGTCGAAACTGTCCTTCAGATAGGCGAAGAACTGGTCGCCGGAGTTGAAGCCTTGCGGCGTCGCGAAGCGCATGTCGTTGGCGTCGAGCGTGTAGGGGATGATGAGCTGCGGCGTCTCCAGCCCGTCGCGGTCGAACCAGTAGGGCAGCTCGTCGTCATAGGTGTCGGAGACATAGTCGAAGCCGCCTTCCTCGGCGACGAGCCGAACCGTGTTCACCGAGGTGCGCCCGGTGTACCAGCCGGTCGGGCGCGCGCCCGTCACTTCGTAATGCAGCCTAATGGCCTCGTCGAGGTCGCGCTTCTCATCCTCAGCCGCATGGTCGCGATAGTCGATCCATTTCAGCCCGTGCGAGGCGATTTCCCAGCCGGCCTCCTGCATCGCCGTCACCTGGTCGGGCGAGCGCGCCAGCGCCGTGGCGACGCCGTAGCAGGTCACCGGCACCTCAGCTTCGGTGAACAGCCGGTAGAGCCGCCAGAAGCCGACCCGGGCGCCGTACTCATAGATCGATTCCATGTTCCAGTGGCGCTGGCCGACCCAGGGCGCTGCGCCGACGATCTCGGACAGGAAGGCTTCCGAGGCCTTGTCGCCGTGCAGCACGCAATTCTCGCCGCCTTCCTCATAGTTCACGACGAACTGCACCGCGACATGCGCGCCGCCAGGCCATTTCGGGTCCGGCGGATTGGCCCCGTAACCGCGCATGTCCCTATCGTAACGCATTGTCGCTCCTGCCCGATGGTTGAGATGAAGATATCGAAAGGAGCGCGCATGCATTCCCCCGAAAATTTTTGAAAGTGCTTTTTGCCGCACTCCGCTCGACCGGGGCTTATGCATCGCCTTTAATTGGCGCACAATTGACCTGAAATTGTACCGGGATGGGAGGCCGCCAGTGGCAGAAACGTCGAAAGCCGATGGCGGGCGCCTGACGACCCATGTGCTGGACACCGCGACCGGACGGCCGGCAAAAGGCCTGTCGATCGAGCTTTTCCGCATCGACGGCCAGAACCGCACCCACCTCAAGACCGTGGCCACCAATGATGACGGCCGCTGCGACGCGCCACTGCTGGCCGGCGCCGAGTTCCGCACCGGCGAATATGAGCTTGTCTTCGCCGCCGGCGACTATCTGCGCGGCCAGGGCACCAACCTGCCCGAGCCCGCTTTCCTCGACATCGTGCCGATCCGCTTCGGCATGGCGGAAGAGCGGCACTATCATGTCCCGCTCTTGATTTCGCCCTATGGCTACTCGACCTATCGGGGGAGCTGAGACATGGCCGATACCAAGATCCGCAACGAGATACGTTTCATCCTGAACGGCGGCGACGTGGCCCTGAAAGACGTCGCGCCCGATGCGACGCTGCTCGACTGGCTGCGGCTCAACCGCTCGCTGCGCGGCACCAAGGAAGGCTGCGCCGAGGGCGACTGCGGCGCCTGCACGGTGCTGGTCGGCAAGCTCTCCTCCGAAGGCCTGGTCTATGAAAGCGTCAATGCCTGCATTCGTTTCGTGGGCTCGCTCGACGGCACCCATGTCGTCACCGTCGAGCATCTGCGCGAGCCTGGTAAGTTGCACCCCGTGCAGCAGGCGATGGTCGATTTCCATGGCTCGCAATGCGGCTTCTGCACGCCGGGCTTCGTCATGTCGCTCTACGGGCTCTGGATGAAAACGCCCGATCCGTCCAACGCCGTGATCGAAAAGGCGCTGCAGGGTAATCTTTGCCGCTGCACCGGCTATGAGGCGATCATGCGCGCCGCGCATGCCATTTCGAGCTACGGCAAGGCGGCGAAGGATCCGCTGGCGGTGGAGCGCAAGGACATCACCGCGCGGCTGAAGGCATTGCGCGATGGCGCGAGAGTCGAGATCGGGTCGGGCAAGGCGCGGCTGATCGTGCCGGCCGGCGTCGACGACTTCGCCGCCGTGCTCGAGAAGGACCCGGGCGCCACCATCGTCGCCGGCTCGACCGATGTCGGCCTTTGGGTCACCAAGCATATGCGCGACATCTCGCCGGCGATCTTCATCGGCGGTCTCGACGGCCTGCGCGCCATGTCGGAGAAGGACGGCGTCATCACCATCGGCGCGGGCGTAACCTACACCGAAGCCTTCGAGACGCTGTCGAAACGCATCCCGGCCTTGGGACCGCTGGTCGACCGCATCGGCGGCGAGCAGGTGCGCAACATGGGCACGATCGGCGGCAACATCGCCAACGGCTCGCCAATCGGCGACACGCCGCCGCCGCTGATCGCGCTCGGCGCGCAGCTTACCCTGCGCAAGGGCAAAAAGCGCCGCACGATCCCGCTCGAAACCTTCTTCATCGCCTATGGCAAGCAGGACCGTCAGCCCGGCGAATTCGTCGAGGCAGTCCACGTGCCCGTGCCGGCACAGGGCGAAAAGTTTGCCGTCTACAAGGTCACCAAGCGCCGTGACGAGGACATTACGGCGACGCTCGGGGCTTTCTATCTGACCCTGGCAAAAGACGGTACGGTGGCCGATATCCGCATCGCCTATGGCGGCATGGCGGCGACGCCGAAGCGCGCCCCAGCGGTTGAGAAGGCATTGATTGGCAAGGTTTGGAACGAAGCGACCGTGGAGGCGGCCATGGCCGAATACGCCAGTGACTTCACGCCGCTCACCGACATGCGGGCGAGCGCCGAATATCGGGCCTTGGCGGCGAAGAACCTTCTGCTGCGCTTTTATGCCGAGACGACCGGCACCAAGGCGCCGCTCCAGGTTTCCCGCAGCGAGGCGGCCTGATGACCAAGCATGTCCCTAACCTCAAGGCGCAGAAGATCTCCGGTGGCGTCGCCAGCGACCAGCGCCACGATTCAGCGCACAAGCATGTCAGTGGCACGGCCGTCTATATCGACGACATGCCGGAGCCGGCCGGCACGCTGCATGGCTGCCTCGGCCTGTCCGCCGCGACGCATGCGACGATCACGAAGATGGACCTCTCGGCCGTGCGCGCCGCGCCTGGCGTCGTCGATGTGCTGACGGCAAAGGACGTGCCGGGCGAGAACGATATTTCACCCACCGGCCGTCATGACGAGCCGGTGCTCGCCGACGGCAAGGTCGAGTTCTACGGCCAGCCGATCTTTTGCGTCATCGCCGAAACACGCGAGCAGGCCCGCCGCGCCACCAGGCTGGCCAAGGTCGAGTACGAGCAGTTGCCCTTCGTCACCGACATAGGCGCGCTCGACCCGCGCAAGGACAAGCTTGTCACGCCGCCGCTCACATTGAGGCGCGGCGATGCGGCGGCGGCGATCAAGGCAGCGCCCCGCAGGCTCAAGGGCAAGATGCGTCTCGGCGGCCAGGAACACTTCTATCTCGAAGGCCACATCGCCATGGCCGTCCCCGGCGAGGATCAGGACGTCACCATCTATGCCTCGACCCAGCATCCGAGCGAGGTCCAGCATATGGTGAGCCATGCGCTGGGTATCCCGAGCAACGCCATAACGGTGGAGATCCGCCGCATGGGCGGCGGCTTCGGCGGCAAGGAAACGCAGGGCAACCAGTTCGCCGCACTCGCGGCCATCGCGGCCAAGCGCCATCATCGTGCGGTCAAGATACGGCCCGATCGCGACGACGACATGACCGCCACCGGCAAGCGGCATGATTTCCTGATCGACTACGAGGTCGGCTTCGACGACGACGGCAACATCCTCGGCGTCGACTTCATGTTCGCCGCGCGCTGCGGCTTCTCCTCGGACCTCTCCGGCCCGGTCACCGACCGCGCGCTGTTCCACTGCGACAACACCTATTTCTGGCCGGCGGTGCACGCCCAGTCGGCGCCGCTCTACACCAACACGGTGTCGAACACCGCCTTCCGCGGCTTCGGCGGCCCGCAAGGCATGATCGGCGCCGAGCGCGTCATCGACGAGGTGGCCTTTGCTCTCGGCAAGGATCCACTGGAGATCCGCAAGAAGAACTTCTATGGGGCGAGTGGCGACAAGGAGGGCGACCGCAACGTCACGCCCTACCACCAGACGGTCGAGGACAATGTCATCCAGCGCATCGTGGCCGAGCTGGAGGCGAGCTCGAACTATGCGCGGCGCCGGCGCGAGATCAGCGCTTTCAACGCCAACAGCCGCTTCATCAAGCGCGGGCTGGCGCTGACCCCGGTCAAGTTCGGCATCTCCTTCACCGCAACGCACTACAACCAGGCCGGCGCGCTGGTGCATGTCTATACCGACGGCTCGGTTCACCTGAACCATGGCGGCACCGAGATGGGGCAGGGCCTCTACCTAAAGGTGGCGCAGGTGGTGGCCGAGGAGTTCCAGATCGACCTCGATCAGGTGAAGATCACCGCGACGACCACCGGTAAGGTGCCGAACACCTCGGCCACCGCGGCATCCTCGGGTTCCGACCTCAACGGCATGGCGGCGCAGAATGCCGCCCGCCAGATCAAGGACCGGCTGACCAACTTCGCCTCGGAAAAGTACCAGGTGCCGCGCGACCAGGTGCTGTTCCTGCCCAACCGGGTCCGCATCGGCAATCAGGAGATACCGTTCGGCGATCTGGTCAAGCAGGCTTATATGGCCCGCATCCAGCTGTCGGCTGCCGGCTTCTACAAGACGCCAAAGATCCACTGGAACCGCGACAAGGGCGAGGGCCGCCCCTTCTACTACTTCGCCTATGGCGCGTCCTGCTCGGAGGTCTCGGTCGACACGCTGACCGGCGAATATGTGGTCGAGCGCACCGATATATTGCATGAGACCGGCCGCTCGCTGAACCGCGCCATCGACCTCGGCCAGGTCGAGGGCGGCTTCATCCAGGGTATGGGCTGGCTGACCACCGAGGAACTGTGGTGGGACGAAAAGGGCCGCCTGCGCACCCACGCGCCGTCGACCTACAAGATACCGCTCGCCTCCGACCGGCCGAAGATATTCAACGTCACGCTGGCCGACTGGTCGGAGGCGAATGAGCCGACCGTGCATCGCTCCAAGGCCGTCGGCGAGCCGCCTTTCCCGCTCGGCATGTCGGTTCTGCATGCGCTTTCCGACGCCGTCGCGAGCGTCGCGGACCACAGGATCTGCCCGCGCCTCGACGCGCCGGCGACACCGGAGCGTGTCTTGATGGCGATCGAGAGGCTGAAGCGGGAGGCCAGGCAGCCGGCCTGAATCTGCCTAAACGTGCAAATCGAGGGGCAAAACGTTATATTTCCAGAATGGAAATGCAGACGATGAACTCGAAAGTACAAGATCTGAAGGCGTTCCTCGGCCAAACCGGCCGTGTTGCCCTCGTCGAGGTCGCGGCCACCAAGGGCTCGACGCCGCGCGAGGCCGGCGCCTTCATGCTTGTCTCGGCATCGGCCATTTTCGGCACTATCGGCGGCGGCCAGCTCGAATATATGGCGATCGACAAGGCGCGGCAGATGTTGCGCTCCTCACCCTCCCCCTTGTGGGGAGGGTC